>JAZPZD010000001.1:0-42609 GCA_045544515.1 Clostridia bacterium
TTTTATACTCTCAAATTTTTCCTTTTTTTGCGGCATTCTACATTTTCTGCATTATTTTGAACTTTTTTGTCCATAATATTCAATTTTCTTGAACCGTGTACCAAAAAATGCTGCTCTCTTTGCAGCCCGACATTCTGCAGAAAGCAGGTGTTGTGGAGGTTTTAACTGTTTTTGCCAAACAAAAAGGGCTGTAAAAAAATCAAACGAATTTTTTACAGCCTCGATTGATGTTTTTGGGGATAGGAAAATAAGATGCAGAATAAACGAACTGAACCGAAGCAAGCGTGCTTGCGAGGGGGACCCGAAGGCGTGCGAGGGCACGTCGAGAGGTGAAGTTCGTTTAGAGCTTATAGGCTAAAAATTTGAGAAAGCTGCAAAATTTGCAGCTTTCTACATAAATTTAGTGTTTTCCCAATGTTTTTAAACTGTATGATGTCAGAAGTCAAGCCTATAAGCGGTCTGCGCTTATTTTACATCCACTTTTGACTGAAAAATTTCTTATTTATCGTCTTTACCTAAATACTCACGCAAAAGACTGTCGTACTTTGTATACACGCCGCCCGTCAACGCATCTATCAGCTTTTCGTCGGGATATACTCTCCACATACGGTCCTTTTCGTAGCATACATTTACACTCACATTGTATGTCTTGGTGGTTGTTTTGCCGCTGTTTATATATTCCTTGCTTATGTCAGTCATCTGTTGAGTTAAGATTTTGCTGAGCTCCTCGTCGGTAAAATCTGTTTCGTTGTTTTCCGCCATAAAGTTATACTCATTGGTTGCCTTAAACAGCTTCTCTGCCACAGGCTCGAGGTTAAGAACGGTAAGCTCCACCTCAACTACTGCAGTTGCGGGGTTGTCGCTCTTTACACCTTTTACCTTATATTCCAGGGTTTCAAAAAGTGCCTTGTGCATATCGTATGCGGCAAAGTCCTTTTCGGTAAATTTGCCCCCTGTTGCAAGGAAGTCATTGTCGCCTTCCATACGGGAAATATGCGGAAGTGCACCTATATAATCTCCCTTTTGCAAGGCTCCCAGCATATCTTCTACAGCCTTTTGTGCCTGCTTAACCTCTCCGCAGCCTGCCATAAGAAGTATGCACAAGGATAACAGCCCTATCAAAGCTCCTTTAAAAAATCTCTTCATACAAAAAGCTCCCTTCATTAATAATATATTTCTATCTGGGAATTATTATCCACACTTCGCTGCCAAACAAAGAAGTATATATCCCTACCACTCTTTCTCCGTCGGAATAATATTTCTTTATGGCAGTAAAATCCATATCTGTGCTGTAGAGCGAAAAGCCGTACCTCGATGTGAGAATCATCGAATATACAGACTCACTCATAAAGTCTGCCTGATATTTATATATAATGTAATCTTCGGTATAATCGCTTTCAAAATCAAATGCCGCAACAAACCCATGCGGCGAAACCTCTCCGCAGGTTATATACAGCATATACTCGTTTTTCGGGTCTGTGTATGCATATGTTACTGTAAAATCGTCATTGTATGCGTATACATAGCTTTCGTATCCGGTTACCCTCTGCAGCTGCATAACA
This sequence comes from Clostridia bacterium, assembly GCA_045544515.1. Classification (GTDB taxonomy): domain Bacteria; phylum Bacillota; class Clostridia; order UMGS1810; family UMGS1810; genus RGIG8748. The sequence goes on from JAZPZD010000001.1 coordinate 1,563, forward strand.
TACTGGGTAAAGCTGTCGTCGATAGAATATACATACCTGCTATCCTTGGCAGAAGGTATATTTGTGTCAAGAAGATGGGCATTTTTTACAACATCCTCATAGAGCGGCACGCTAAAGGAGGACTCCTTGTAAAATTCATAGCCGTAGGTGCTTATGACAACTGTGCTTTTTGCTCCGTTCCACGCTACCGAACAGACAAAGCTCTCTGCCGCAAATCAAAGCGGAATATCAACTTTTTCATACCATATCGCCAAAATACATCTTTTCATCATCCATTATGTCACTTCGAGCAAAAAAAGTCAATTATATATAAAAATCTGTTATAAAACTGAAACACTAAATTTACAATTTAATTTTAAAAATATATGGAAAATGTGCCTGTTTTGTGATATACTGAATCTATATATGCTTATAATTTCTTACAAAGGAGGGTTTTTATGGCACTTGCAAAAGCCAAATCGTGCGGTCTTACAGGTATTGACGGCTATGTGATAGATGTCGAGGCAGACCTCGTTTCAGCTCTTCCGGGGATAGACATAGTAGGGCTTGCCGACACTGCTGTAAAGGAATCCAAGGAAAGAATAAAATCTGCCATCAAAAACAGTCTTTTTACTCTCCCGCAAAAGAAAATCATTATAAATCTGGCTCCTGCAAACACCAAAAAGTCGGGGATATCTCTGGATTTGCCCATATGTGTTTCCATACTGGCAGCATCGGGACAAATACCTCAAACCTCGCTCGAGGGCTGCATTATTCTCGGTGAGCTTGCACTTGACGGAGGCTTGAGGGGTATAAACGGTGTTCTGCCCATTGCCGCAAACGCAAAACAAATGGGCTTTGACAAGCTCATTGTCCCCTATGAAAACGCAGCCGAGGCGGCTGTTGTCGAAGGGTTGGAGGTATACGGGGCAAAAAATCTCAAAGAAGTTGTGGACCATTTCCGAGGCGAAAAGCCGATAGACAAAGCATACTTTGATACGGCAGGCCTTTTTGACAACGCCGACACCTTTGATGCAGACTTTGCCGAGGTAAAGGGTCAGGAGGCATCAAAAAGAGCTCTCGAAATTGCCGCCGCAGGCGGACACAACTGCCTTATGATAGGCTCGCCCGGTTCGGGCAAAACAATGCTTGCAAAGCGTCTGCCCTCTATCCTGCCGGATATGTCGTTTGACGAAGCCCTTGAGGTTACCAAAATTTATTCTGTGGCAGGTCAGCTAAAATCGGGCACTGCCCTGATTACAAAAAGACCGTTTCGAAGTCCGCACCACACAATGTCGAGTGCGGCACTGACAGGCGGCGGTAGCAATCCCCGCCCGGGCGAAATAAGTCTTGCACACAGAGGGGTGCTCTTTCTCGACGAATTTCCCGAATTTCGCAAAGATGCAATGGAGGCTATGCGTCAGCCGATAGAAGACGGCTCGCTTACGGTTTCCAGAGTTTCGGGCTCGTGCGTTTTTCCAAGCTCGGTGATGCTAATTGCCAGTATGAACCCGTGCAAATGCGGATACTTTGGCGACCCCAACCACGAATGCACCTGCACATCGGGTCAGATACAGTCATATCTGGGCAAGGTTTCGGGACCTATGCTCGACAGATTTGACCTTCATATAGAAGTGCCGTCGGTAAAATACGACGAGCTGTCCTGCAAGAAGCAGGGCGAAAGCTCATCTGACATAAGAAAACGAGTGGACAAAGCACGAAAAATCCAGCTTGAAAGATACAAAGATGCAGGTGTATTCTGCAATGCACAGCTTACAAACGCACTTGTAGAAAAGTACTGCTCTCTGTCCGAGGATGCCAATGCCATACTAAAGGCGGCATTCGAAAGCCTCAACTTAAGTGCCCGTGCACACAACCGAATACTCAAGGTTGCCAGAACGATTGCCGACCTTGCAGGAAGTGAAAACATAGAAACCGAGCATCTTGCCGAGGCTATTCAGTACAGAAGTCTGGACAAAAAGTTCTGGTCTAACTGACCGTGAAATCTGGAGGAAAATAAAATGAACAAAACTGCAACCACCATCAAAATCATTCTTGTGATACTCTTTCCCATAATCTGCACATCGCTTGCTTCAAAGCTGGGAAACATCTTTGTCACGATAGCAGCCTTTATTTTGTCTTTGGCTGCTCTTGTGTATGTTTTCCGCGGCAATGTCCTTTTGGCAATAGGTATGAACCAGTTTTCAAAAGACAGGGAAAAAGGCGTCAAGCTTATGAAAGCGGCATACAAAACCGGCAAGCTATCCCCTGCTCAACAGCTCTACTACGCATACCTTATATTAAGAGCCGGCGAAATCGACGACGCCGAAAACGCTATGAACAAGGCAACCGTTATCGGAAAGCATTCTCTAAACGACTTGCAGCTGAAACAATGCGAATTCAACCGTGCCATCATCACCTGGAAAAGAGGGGACTTAAGCTCTGCAATAGTAGGACTTGAGGAGCTTTATGCCGATGGCTACAGAACATCGGGACTGTACGGAACTCTGGGCAGCTTTTATCTTATGAACAAAGAGTTCGAAAGAAGTGTAAGCTTTGCCAAAGAGGGCATAGAATACAACTCCGACGACAAGGTAAGCTACGACAATCTCGGTCAGGCATACATCGGTCTTGGCATGCTCGACGAGGCACAAAAGGTTTATGAAGAATTAATTCCCAAAAAGCCCGCCTTCCTCGAGCCGTACTACAACTATGCTACAATTATGGAGAAAAAAGGCGAGCTCAAGCCCGCAAAATATTACTACGAAACCGCCCTCACCTATGAGGAAAAGTTCTTGTCTACCGTAACTCACGACGAAATATGCGAGTGTATTCAAAGAGTAGAGGAATTGATGCTTTAATGAGAATTCTATATATAGACTGTTTTTCGGTTTTTGATGCCTCGATGCTTTTGTCGTCGCTGATAGATGCAGGTGCAAAACCGGATATTGCGGTCGAAGATACCAAAAGAATGGGCATAGAGTGCAAAATAGCCTGTCTGCGCGGTGACAACAAGGACATAGAAGCCGCTTGCATCAGTGCCATAGAAGAGCTTAATATAGACTATATAGTAACCTCCCCGCTTGGCTTGCCTTCGGGTACAGACGGCGAGGTGCTTGCCCTTTTGGAAAAAAGCGGCATAGAAACCCTCCCCTGCGACATCACGACAAAAAAAATGGAGCCATCCGACGCACAGTTCCTAATTAAAATATCGTCAGAGTGCGGACCAAAGCCTGATATGAATATCATCTCGGTTGGCTACGGTGCAGGCGGTAAAAGCGGCGACGAGCCAAACATCATTGCCGCATATATAGGAGAATTCGGCAACGAAGATATGTTTTGTATGTATCAAGAAATCCAAGAATTTTCAGAGGTATCCGGATGAAAACAGTAATTGTAAACGAAAACGACGCCTGTCAGAGATTGGACAAATTTCTCTCCAAATACTTTAAAACTATGCCCAAGAGCCTTATATACAAGGGCATACGAAAAAAACGCATCAAGGTAAACGGAAAGAAAAGCGAGATTGACTACATCCTCACTAACGGCGACAAGATAGATTTGTATATAAACGACGAATTTTTTGAGGTGCCGGACGAAAGGGTGTCTTTTCTCAGGGTAGAAAAGCCAAATCTCGACATCGTATACGAAGACGAAAACATAATCCTTATGGACAAAAAGATAGGGATGATTGTCCACGATGACGAAGACGAAAAGATAAATACCCTTCTTAACCATATGAAAGCATACCTGTACAAGAAGGGCGAGTACAATCCCGAGGAAGAAAACTCCTTTGTGCCATCGCTGTGCAACCGCATAGACAGAAACACAGGCGGCATTGTAATCGGAGCAAAAAACGCCCTTGCACTTAAGATATTGAACGAAAAGATAAAGACAAGAGAGATTAACAAGTTCTATCTTTGCCTCGTTCAAGGCAAGTTAAAAACCAAAGAGGCAACACTAAAGGCATTTCTTGTAAAGAACACCGACCAGAACAGAGTGTATATACATAATGAGCCTGTAAAAAACTCCAAGACCATCATCACCAAATACAAGGTGCTAAAGGAAAACCGTCTCACATCACTTGTGGAGGTGGAACTGCTTACGGGCAGAACTCACCAGATAAGAGCGCACTTTGCACATATAGGAAATCCCCTGGCAGGCGACGGCAAGTACGGCACAAATGAATTTAACGACAAGGTGGGTATGAAAACCCAGGCTTTGTATTCCTACAAGCTCAAGTTTTGTTTCGAGGACGAAAACGCTCTTAGCTACCTAAACGGCAGGACTTTTGAAGTAAAAGATGTTCCTTTTGCCGACAGCAATTTGTAAAAAATCAACTTTTGAGGTTACCAAATGAATAATCTGTGGATAATTTTTATATTTATATACGCATTTCTCAAAGGCTCCCGCGAATGTATGAAAAAGGCTGCTCTGAAAAAATCGAGCTCCAACGAAATTCTCTTTTTCTATACATTAACGGGGCTGATTTTTGTGCTCCCTTTTTCATCATCGGCATTTGACATAGCACCAATATTTATTCTTTATACATTTATAAAGGCGCTCATCATCTGCGTAGCGTGGAGCATGGCACTTTTTGCACTAAAGAAAATGCCGGTAAGCCTGTACGGAATTATGGATTTGTCAAGGATGGCTTTCTCTACCATGCTTGGTGTTATTGTGCTCGGCGAGAGCCTTACGCCAAACAAAATCTGGGGTATTGTTCTTGTAACATTGGGGCTTGTGCTTGTAAACTTAAAAAAGGACAGTTCTGCCAAAGGCATAACGGTGACGGTGCTTTTTTGTGCTCTTGCAAACTGCTTTTTAAATTCTGTATCCGGCATTATGGACAAGGTGCTTATGCGGGATATGACTTCCACTCAATTACAGTTCTGGTTTATGCTGTTTTTAAGCATTATGTACGGCATAATCCTTGTTGCAAAAAAAGAAAAGATATCCCCCAAATGTCTGAAAACAAACTACTGGATACCACTTATGAGCCTGTCTCTTATAATAGGCGACAAAATCCTTTTTATAGCAAATGCCAATCCCTCAAGCGAGGTTACGGTGATGACCGTAATCAAGCAATCTTCCGTAATTGTAACCACAGTTTTGGGATTTGTGTGCTTTAAAGAGAAAAACATTTTGTATAAGTCGTTTTGTGTACTTGTTGTACTATCGGGTGTTGTTATTGCTCTCATATGACAGCCAAAAGACGAACGAAAAACCCTCGCTCTATCAAGGAGCGAGGGTTTTATTAATTTAATTTCATTAAACAATTATACTAACTCAATAATTGCCATCTCTGCAGCATCACCGCGTCTGGGACCTAATTTCAAAATTCTGGTATAGCCGCCGTTTCTGTCTGCATATTTGGGAGCGAGCTCCGCAAATACCTTTGTAACAACATCCTCTTTGGTAATATAACCAAGAGCCTGTCTTCTGGAATGCAATGTATTGGTCTTGCCTAATGTGATCATCTTTTCTGCCATGCTTCTTGTTTCTTTCGCCTTTTCAACGGTTGTTTCGATTTTGCCGTTTTCTAAAAGGGAAGTAACCAGGTTTCTGAGCATTGCATCTCTGTGGTCAGAAGCACGACCAAGTTTTCTTGTACCGGGCATTAAGATAAACCTCCTTTGTACTGGTATATGTGTTTATTCGTCATATTCCTTGGAGAATTCAAGTCCAAGAGAGGTAATCTTGCCGACTACTTCTTCAAGGGACTTTCTACCCAAGTTTCTTACTCTCATCATTTCAGCTTCCGATTTGGAAACCAAATCTGCAACAGTATTGATACCTGCTCTTTTTAAGCAGTTGAAAGAACGAACGGATAAATCAAGCTCTTCGATTGTGGTTTCCAGAACCTTGTCTTTCTTTTCTTCGGGCTTTTCTACCATGATATCAGCATTTGCAATATCATCAGAAAGGTCTGTAAAGAGATTCATATGTTCTGTGATAATCTTGGAGCTTAAGGATAATGCATCCTCGGGCTTAATAGTTCCGTCTGTAAAGATTTCTAAAGTGAGCTTATCGTAGTCGGTAATCTGTCCTACACGGAAGTTGGAAACTGTGTAGTTTACCTTGTCTACGGGAGAGTATACGGAGTCTACGGGAATTACGCCGATTACAGACTGCATCTTCTCCTTGTTCTTCTCACTTGTTACATAGCCCCTGCCGTTTTCAAAAACGATTTCCATATAAAGTCTTGCCTTGTCGCCAAGAGTAGCTATATGAAGGTCACCGTTTAAGATTTCGATTTCGTGGTCTGTAACGATATCCTTTGCCAAAACTTCGCCTGCACCGGTTGCCTCAATATAGACAGTCTTGGGCGCATCGGAATAAACCTTGGCAATAATTCTCTTTACATTAAGGATGATTTCCGTAACATCTTCTTTTACGCCGGGGATTGTAGAGAACTCGTGGAGAACTCCGTCAATCTTGACGCTTGTAGGTGCAGCACCCGGAAGCGAAGATAAAAGTACTCTTCTTAATGCATTACCGAGTGTTGTACCGTAACCTCTCTCGAGGGGCTGTACTTCAAATTTTGCATATGTGGCATCGGTCTTGTCGTCTACTCTTTCAAGACCGGGTTTGACCATTTCGATCATACTGTAACCCTCCATTCAAAAACCATAATTATTTTATATCTGGGGGTAGCCTTATTATTTAGAATACAACTCGACGATGAGATGTTCTTCGATGTCGATGTCGATGTCGTCTCTCTGAGCCAAAGCTACAACCTTCGCCTGCATGGTGTTTGTATCAAGGTCAAGCCACTTGGGAACAGCTTTGCCTTCTGTCTGTTCTAAAATAGCCTTGATCTTAGGAAGAGATCTGCTGCCTTCCTTAATAGCTACAACTTCGCCGGGCTTAACAAGATAAGAAGGAATGTTTACCTTCTTGCCGTTAATCTGGAAATGACCATGTACAACGAGCTGTCTTGCTTCTGCTCTGGAAAGAGCAAATCCAAGTCTGTAAACAACATTGTCCAAACGGCTTTCGAGTACCTGTAAGAGGTTTTCACCTGTTACACCGCTCTTCTTGTTAGCAAGCTCGAAGTAATGTGCGAACTGGCTTTCAAGAACACCGTAGTATCTCTTTGCTTTCTGCTTTTCTCTAAGCTGCTGTCCGTAGTTAGAGAGCTTCTTTCTGCTCTGACCGTGCTGGCCGGGAGCATATTCTCTTTTATTGATTGCGCATTTTTCACTGTAGCATCTTGCACCTTTTAAGAACAACTTCTGTCCTTCTCTTCTGCAAAGACGGCAAACTGCGCCGGTATATCGTGCCATGTATTACACCTCCTGATAATCAGACTCTTCTTCTCTTGGGCGGTCTGCAACCGTTGTGGGGAATCGGAGTTACATCTTTGATCATTGTTACTTCAAGTCCTGCTGTCTGGAGTGCTCTTATTGCAGCTTCTCTTCCGGCACCGGGACCTTTTACATAAACTTCAACGGACTTTAAGCCGTGTTCCATAGCAGCCTTTGCAGCAGTTTCTGCAGCCATCTGGGATGCAAAAGGAGTGCTCTTCTTGCTTCCTCTAAATCCCAGACCGCCGGAGCTTGCCCATGAAAGAGCATTACCCTGAACATCTGTAATGGTTACTATTGTGTTATTAAAAGTGGAGCGAATATGAACAGCTCCGCGTTCAATGTTTTTCTTTTCTCTTCTCTTACGAGTTTTCTTGACCTGAGCAGCCATTTAAATTTCCCTCCTTCTTTTATTTCTTCTTGCCTGCGATTGTTCTCTTGGGACCTTTTCTTGTTCTTGCATTGTTCTTGGTGTTCTGTCCTCTTACGGGGAGGCCTCTTCTGTGACGAAGACCTCTGTAACAACCGATTTCTATAAGGCGTTTGATATCAAGAGCAATCTGACGACGAAGGTCACCTTCAACAGTGTAATCTCTGTCGATGATTTCTCTTATTTTAGAAAGTTCATCTTCTGTTAAATCTTTAACTCTGGTATCAGGATTTATACCTGCTTCTGCTAAAATTTTGTTTGAGCTCTTTACGCCGATACCGTATACATAGGTAAGGCCGTATTCAACTCTCTTTTCGTTAGGTAAGTCAACACCTGCTATTCTTGCCATTAGCTTTTTTGCACCTCCTGTTTAATAATAACAATGGTAAATATATTCATAACCGAAGGGTTCACAAATCTTACATTTGTGCAGCCGCACCTTCCGGCTATAAGCCTAAATGAGTTCTGATGCTGCTTCTTTAAGCAGCGATGGGCATATTAATCAGCCCTGTCTTTGTTTGTGCTTGGGATTTTCGCAAATAACCATAATCTTGCCTTTTCTTTTGATTATTTTGCACTTTTCGCACATAGGTTTTACTGATGGTCTTACCTTCATTTTGGCTACCTCCTTATGAGCTTTGCGGACTTTTTATCCGACTTAATCTAAAACCTTGTAATTAAGCCTTATTTGGCTCTCCAAGTAATGCGTCCTCTGGTTAAATCATAGGGACTCATCTCAACTGTTACCTTGTCTCCGGGAAGAATTCTTATAAAGTTCATACGAAGCTTGCCGGATATATGAGCCAAGATTCTGTGTCCGTTGTCAAATTCAACCTGGAACATGGCATTGGGCAACGCCTCAATGACTGTTCCTTCCAATTCTAAAACATCCTCTTTTGCCAAGTACAAAACCTCCCTTATCAATAATTTTCCTCAAAGCCGCTGTTTTTAAGTGCAGCTCTGATTTCCTTATTGGTAAGCGTGCCGCCCGCTTGCAGCTTTTCCAAAAGAACTTGGTCAATCCTGCCCGTCGGGTCAACATGCTTTATGCTTTTCTTTTTTGGTTTTTGAGCCTTGCGGCTCTTTCCGTCACCAAGATACAGAAAACCATCTTCTTTGGCTAATACCAAAAACAGTTTCCCTTTGTCGTGTCCCATAAGGGATACGACTATTTCACAAAGGCTGATATTCATATTTCACCTCATGAAAAATCTGTAAGAAGTATCGGCTCGCCGTCGGTAATAAGAATTGTGTTCTCATAGTGGGCGGTATATTCACCGTCCAAGGAAACCACAGTCCAGCCGTCTTTTAAGGTTGTGGTACGATAGTCTCCGTAGGTAACCATAGGCTCCACTGCTATCGTCATACCCTTGGCAAGTCTTATGCCTCGGCCGAAAGTCCCGTGATTGGGAATTTCCGGATCCTCATGCAGAGATTTGCCTATTCCGTGACCGCAATAGTTTCTTACTATTCCAAAACCGTTTTGTTCTATATGGTTTTGAATTGCAGCCTGCATACTTCCAAGCCTCTCTCCGTGACGGGCATATTTTAATCCCTCAAAGAAGCTTTGCTTTGTAGCGTCTATAAGACGCTTAGCCTCGGGGCTTATATCACCTACTGCAAATGTCCTTGCGGCATCTGCGTGATATCCGTCCTTTACAACGCCTATATCAATGCTTATGATATCGCCGTCATTAAGCTTTCTCTGGGATGGGATACCGTGTATCACCACCTCGTTTACCGAGGCACAGATACTTGCCGGATATCCGTTGTATCCCAAAAAAGACGGTTTTGCTCCTTGACTTAAGATATATTCTTTTGCAATTTGGTCTAACTCTTTCGTAGTAACTCCGGCTTTTATACTTTGTTCTACTTTGCACAGGGCATCATAGAGGATCTTGCCGGACTCTCTCATTTTTGCAATTTCAGCTGACGATTTGATGTATATCATTTAGCCGCCTCCGTTTTTAGACACCGAGCGATTGCAAAATTGCATCCGCTGTGGCATCTATTGAGGACTTAGACTCAACCTTTAAGAGTTTGCCGTTTGACTTGTAGTAATCCATGACAGGAGCTGTCTTTTCGTGATATACCTTTAGTCTTTCGGCAATGGTCTCGGGGTTGTCGTCATCTCTTGCCTTTAGGGGTGAGCCGCATCTGTCGCAAATGCCTTCCTTTTTGGGAGGGTTGTTTTTGATGTGATACGGTGCTCTGCAAGAGATACATTCGCGTCTGCCCGAAAGCCTTTCTATAATGACTTCATCTTCCACCTCGAGAGATAGTGCTCTGTCTATATCTACACCGTTTGCGTCCAGAAACTCTGCCTGGCTTACGGTTCTCGGAAACCCGTCTAAAATATAGCCGTCTTTGCAATCATCCTCTGCGATACGGTTTAAAATCATTTTGTTAACCATATCGTCGGGCAAAAGCTGACCGTCATCTATATAGGTCTTGGCTTCTACTCCGAAAGGTGTTTTGTTTTTAATCTCTTCTCGGATTATTGCGCCGGTAGATATTGCCGGCACATTTAATCTGTCGCTTAAAATTTCTGCCTGGGTACCTTTTCCGGCACCGGGAGCACCCAGAATGATGAGTTTCATACCTGTCACCTCGTTATTATTCGAGGAATCCCTTATAGTGACGCATCAGCATCTGAGATTCTATCTGCTTAGTTGTTTCTAATGCAACACCTACTACGATGAGCAGTGAAGATCCGCCGATAGCATAGAAGTTGTAGTTAATAGCTACAGAAAGTACCATAGGAAGTACTGCTACTACGCCAAGGAAGAGTGCACCTGCTAAGGTGATTCTTGTAAGGATCTTTGAAATATAGTCGCTTGTGGGTCTGCCGGGTCTGATACCGGGAACAAATCCACCGTTTCTCTTCATGTTGTTTGCAATTTCAACAGGATTAAACTGTATTGCTGTATAGAAATATGTGAAGAATACGATAAGCAGGAAGTAAAGGATCATATATACCCAGGATGTCTGAGTAAATAAGCTCCAGAACTTGCCCCAGAATGTGCTCTGTCCGGGTGTGTAACCCATAAAGCCCATAATTGTTGAGGGGAAGCTCATGATGCTCATAGCGAAGATAATCGGAATTACGCCCGCCATTACGACTTTGATCGGAATGTGTGTGTTCTGACCGCCGTACATCTTTCTGCCAACCATTCTCTTTGCATACTGAACAGGAATTCTTCTTTCGGCATTATCCATAAATACAACAAAGGTAACCATAAGAAGTGATACCAATGCGATTGCAATAACACCTACAATACCCAAAGAACCTGCCTTGAATGTCTTTGCTATCTGAGATATCATAGAAGGTATACCAGATACTATACCTGCAAAGATTATCATAGATATTCCGTTTCCTACACCTTTTTCGGTAATCTGCTCGCCGAGCCACATAAGAAATGCGGTTCCTGCGGTAAGAGTAGTAACAATTACAATGTATCCCCAAACTGCACTGGAATAGGTAAGAGAACCTTTGAGTGCAAAGAAAAGTCCTGTGGACTGGATAAGTGCAAGTATTACTGTGCCGAAACGGGTCCATTTTGCAATGGCCTTTCTGCCCTCTTCGCCCTCTTTTGAAAGTCTTTCAAGAGCAGGGATTGCAACTGTTAAAAGCTGCAATATAATTGAAGAGTTAATGTAAGGGGTAATACCCATTGCAAATATTGTAGCGTTTGAAAACGCTCCTCCGGAGAAAGCATCGAGCATTGAGAAGAGGTTGTTACCATCTCCCAAGAGGCCGGATAATGCTCCCTCTCTTAAACCCGGAACGGGAATAAACGAACCGAGTCTGAATACAAAAATCATAAGCAAGGTGTAAAGCATTTTGTGTCTCAAGTCCGGGATAGCCCAGGCATTTCTAAGAGTCTTAAACACTTTTACATCACCTCAGCCTTTCCACCTGCTGCTTCTATTTTAGATGCCGCAGAAGCTGTAAACTTTGCTGCCTTTACTGTAATCTTTTTGGTGAGTTCGCCGTTTCCGAGAACCTTAACTCCATCAAATGCTTTGGAGATAATTCCCATTTCGATTAAGCTGGCTGCATCTACAACTGCACCATCTTCAAATTTATTTAAGTCCGAAACCTTAACTTCTGCATACTGTTTTGCAAAAATGTTTGTAAAACCGCGTTTAGGAAGTCTTCTGTAAATAGGCATCTGACCGCCTTCAAAACCGATTCTCACACCGCCGCCGGATCTTGCATTCTGACCCTTGTGACCGCGGCCTGCTGTCTTGCCGTTACCTGAACCGTGACCTCTTCCTTTTCTCTTGGAATCTTTTGTAGATCCAATAGCTGGAGTAAGTTCAAATAATTTCATCTAAGGCACCTCCTTTGGATTTATATTTCTTCTACACTTACTAAATGGCAAACCTTTGCTACCATTCCTTTGATCGCAGGTGTAGCTTCGTGAATTTTTTCGTCTCTGATTTTCTTTAATCCGAGAGCCTTAACTGTTGCAATCTGGTCTTTTTTGGAACCGATTGTGCTCTTGGTTAAAGTTACTTTTATTTTAGCCATCGTTATTTCCTCCTAAATTATTTAAAAACGCTTTTCCTATTAGCCTAAAAGCTCTTCTACAGTCTTTCCTCTTAAAGCTGCAACTTCTTCGGCTACCTTAAGGTTCTTTAATCCTTCGATAGTTGCGTTTACAAGATTGTTAGGAGTGTTGGAACGAAGTGACTTCGCTCTTATATTGCGGATACCTGCATACTCTAATACTGCTCTTACGCCGCCGCCTGCGATGATACCTGTACCTTCTTTAGCGGGTTTCATAAGAACTCTGCCTGCTCCGAATTCGCCGATAACTTCGTGAGCTATTGTTGTACCTACCATGGGAACTTCAATCATGTTCTTTTTAGCAGCATCAATAGCCTTTCTTACTGCGTCCGGAATTTCGGCAGCCTTTCCTGTGCCTGCGCCTACATGACCGTTTTCGTCGCCGACTACAACAAGAACACTAAATCTGAAGGTTCTACCGCCCTTTACAACCTTAGCAACACGATTGATGTTAACTATCTTTTCTTTTAAATCTAATTCGTCTGCATTAAATTTTACCATAAAAGCTTTTACCTCCTTATTAGAATTCTAAGCCGCCTTCTCTGGCGCCCTCTGCGAGTTCCGAAACTCTTCCGTGATAAACATAGCCGCCTCTGTCGAATACTACCTGCTTGATGCCGGCATCTATTGCCTTTTTGGCAACGAGTAATCCAACTTCTTTAGCTGCAGCCTTGTTACCGCCGTAACCGAGCTTTTCTTTGATTTCTTTGTCCAGGGTGGATGCAGAAACCAATGTCTTGCCGGTTGTATCGTCTATAATCTGAGCATAGATACCTTTAAGACTTCTATACACATTAAGTCTGGGGCGGTTAGGAGTACCGGAAATATTTTTTCTGACTCTTAAGTGTCTTTTAATTCTCTGTGCATTACTGCTTTTCTTACTAATCATTTTTCTTTACTCCTTTCTCGGCTTACTTCTTAGCGCCTGTTTTACCTTCTTTTCTTCTGATTACTTCATCAGCGTACTTAATACCCTTGCCCTTATAAGGTTCAGGAAGTCTCTTTTCTCTTACAACAGCTGCAATCTGACCTACAATCTGTTTGTCGATACCCTTAACAATGATTGTATTGGGATCGGGAGACTCGAAAGTATAACCTTCGCCATCTTCGAATTCAACCGGATGGGAGTAACCTAATGTAAGAATAAGCTTCTTACCTTGCTTCTGGCATCTGTAACCAACACCGTTTATCTGGAGAGTCTTTGCGTAACCTTCTGTTACACCGACAACCATATTATTTAAAAGTGTTCTTGTAAGACCGTGAAGTGATCTGTTTTCTTTCTTGTCATCCGGTCTTTCTACGATAGCCTGGCCGTTTTCAACCTTGATTATCATATCTTTGTGAAGGTTCTTCTCTAAAGTACCCTTAGGGCCCTTTACGGAAACTTCGTTGTTTGCACCTATTTTGATTTCAACACCCTGGGGTATTGTTATAGGCATTTTACCAATACGTGACAATGTATTTCACCTCCCAAAATTCTTACCAGATAAATGCCAGAACTTCGCCGCCGACATTTAACTTTCTTGCTTCCTTGTCGGTCATAATACCTTTGGAAGTGGAAATGATGGCGATACCTAAGCCCCTTAATACTCTGGGGAGCTCATCTTTGCTGGCATATACTCTTAAACCGGGTTTAGATACTCTCTTTAAACCGGTAATAACCTTCTGCTTGTTTGCAGCATACTTAAGTGTAATCTTTATTACACCCTGCAAACCGTCGTCTATAACTTCATATCCGTTGATGTAGCCTTCTTCGTTTAAGATTCTTGCGATTTCTATCTTAAGCTTAGAAGCAGGCACATTTACAGATTCGTGCTTTGAAGAGTTTGCGTTTCTGATACGGGTAAGCATATCAGCGATAGGATCTGTAATTTGCATAGTGCTACCTCCTTTTTCTCTAATTAAATATTACCAACTTGCCTTTTTAACACCGGGAATCTGACCTTTGTAAGCAAGCTCTCTGAAGCAGATACGGCAAATGCCGAATTTTCTGAGAACTGAATGCGGTCTTCCGCAGATGTTGCATCTGGTATATTCACGGGTCTTATATTTCTGAACTTTCTGCTGTTTTACTTTCATAGATTTCTTAGCCATTGTGATATACCCCCTCTCATGCCTTTGTGAACGGAGCACCCATAAGTGCAAGGAGCTCTCTTGCTTCTTCGTCGGTATTAGCTGTTGTAACGAAGATGATATCCATACCTCTGATTTTGTCGATCTTATCGTAGTCGATTTCGGGGAATATAAGCTGCTCTTTAATACCTAAAGCATAGTTTCCTCTGCCGTCGAAGGCATTGGGGTTGATACCTCTGAAATCTCTTACTCTGGGGAGTGCAATGTTGAATAATCTGTCTAAGAATTCATACATCTTGTCGGATCTTAAGGTAACCTTGCATCCAAGGTTCATACCTTCTCTGATTTTGAAGTTAGCAACGGATTTTTTAGCCTTTGTAACTACGGGCTGCTGACCTGTAATTAATGCTAAGTCTGCAACTGCAGCTTCGAGTGCTTTTGCGTTGTCTTTTGCTTCGCCGACACCGATGTTGATTACTATTTTATCAAGCTTAGGAATCTGCATGGGGCTTTTGTAGCCATACTTTTCCATAAGAGCTTTTTTAACTTCTTCTTCGTATTTCGCTCTCATTACTGTCATGTGCGAAAATCCTCCTCTCTATCTATTAGTTATCTAATACTTCCTGGCAGTTTTTGCACACTCTGGACTTTGTGCCGTCTGCCATAATCTTGTAACCGATTCTGGTAGGCTTTCCACACTTTTCGCATATGTGCATTACCTTGCAAGCATATATAGGAGCTTCCTGGTGAACGATACCGCCTGTTTCACCGGCTTTTCTTGCTTTTGTGTGCTTGGTTACCATGTTAACGCCTTCTACAAGAACTACTCTCTTGGTTGCACCAACTGATAATACCTTGCCTTTTTTGCCCTTGTCCTTACCGGAAATAACAACTACGTTATCACCTTTTTTGATATGAATTCTATTTTTCATACTTGCCACCTCCTTACAGAACTTCAGGTGCTAATGATAAAATCTTCATGTAATCTTTATCTCTGAGCTCTCTTGCGATAGGTCCAAAGATACGAGTACCTCTCGGGTTTTTATCATCTCTGATTATTACTGCTGCGTTTTCGTCAAATTTTATATAGGTTCCGTCGTTTCTTCTTAAACCGTTAACTGAACGAACGATAACTGCCTTAACAACATCGCCCTTCTTAACAACACCGCCGGGTGTTGCTTTTTTAACGGAAGCAACAACAACATCACCGATATTAGCATATTTTCTTCTTGAGCCGCCGAGTACTCTGATGCACATAAGTTCTTTAGCACCTGTGTTGTCGGCAACCTTTAATAAAGTTTGCTGTTGAATCACTTAGGTTCTCTCCTTCCCGTAAAATTACTGAGCTTTTTCAACAATTTCAACCAATCTCCATCTCTTGTCCTTAGAGAGAGGTCTTGTCTCCATGACTTTTACCTTGTCGCCGATATGAGCAACATTTTCCTCGTCATGAGCCTTGAGTTTATAAGTTCTTTTAACGATTTTGCTGTATAATTTGTGCTTTACGTTTTCTTTGATAGCAACAACGATTGTCTTATCCATCTTATCGCTGATTACTGTTCCGATACGTGTCTTTCTGTAATTACGTTCCATTCTTATAGTTCCTCCTCTCTAATCAGGCAATCTGATTTAATTCTCTTTCACGAAGGATTGTCTTTACTCTCGCAATTGTTCTCTTAACTTCAGTAATTACTCTGGGATTGTCGAGCTGATTTGTAGCATGCTGGAATCTTAAGTTAAAGAGTTCTGCTTTCAAATCCTCTAATTTCTGATTTAATTCATCATTTGTGAGATCTCTGATTTCATTAATTTTCATTAGAATCGCCCTCCATTTCCTCTTTTTCGCGGACAACGACCTTGGTCTTGATCGGGAGCTTGTGAGCTGCAAGTCTTAATGCTTCTCTTGCCACTTCTTCCGATACACCGCCTACTTCGAACATTACTCTGCCCGGTTTAACTACTGCTACCCAGTATTCCGGTGAACCTTTACCGGAACCCATTCGAGTTTCAGCAGGCTTTTCTGTAATGGGCTTATCAGGGAATATCTTTATCCAAACCTGACCGCCTCTTTTTGTATAACGAGTCATAGCTACTCTGGCAGCTTCTATCTGGTTAGATGTGATCCAGCAGGGCTCTAATGCCTGAAGACCAAAATCACCGTAGCTAACCTTGTTACCACGCATAGCCTGGCCTTTTAAACGGCCTCTCATAACTCTTCTGTATTTAACTCTTTTAGGTAACAACATGATTATCTGCCTCCTTTACTTCTGGGTCCTCTTCCTTTAGGAGCATTGTTTTTGGGCTGCTCGATAACTGCTCCCTGGAGCTTGTTGCCGGCATTTAAAACTTCGCCTTTGTATATCCAAACCTTAACGCCGATTTTACCGTATGTGGTATCTGCTTCTGCAAAACCATAGTCGATATCAGCTCTTAATGTCTGAAGCGGAATAGTACCTTCGTGATAGTGCTCTGCTCTTGCAATTTCTGCACCGCCAAGACGGCCTGAGCATGTGGTTTTGATACCCTTAGCACCCATCTTCATTGCTCTTTGCATAACCTGCTTCATTGCGCGTCTGAAGGAAATTCTTCTTTCGAGCTGAGAAGCTATGTTTTCTGCTGCAAGCTGTGCATCAACATCGGGGGTTCTTACCTCAATTATGTCGATTATTACATTCTTGCCGATGAGCTTTTCTACATTTGCTTTGATTTTGTCCTTTTCAGCACCCTGCTTACCGATTAATATGCCGGGTTTTGCTGTGTGAATGTGAACTCTTACCTTATCGTCATTTCTTTCGATTTCAATCTTTGAGATACCCGCTGAGAAAAGTGACTTCTTAAGGTATTTTCTTATATTGTAATCTTCTACGAGATTATCGCTAAAATTCTTCTTGTCTGCGTACCACTTGGAATCCCAGTCCTTGATAACGCCTACTCTTAATCCATGCGGATGTACTTTCTGACCCAAGGTTCTTTCCTC
Organism: Clostridia bacterium; assembly: GCA_045544515.1. GTDB lineage: Bacteria > Bacillota > Clostridia > UMGS1810 > UMGS1810 > RGIG8748. The sequence continues at coordinate 18,908 of JAZPZD010000001.1, forward strand.
CTTTACATTAATCTCTTTCTTTAAGAACTACAGTGATGTGGCTTGTTCTCTTTCTGATTCTGAAAGCCCTACCCTGTGCTCTGGGCTGTACACGCTTAAGTGTCGGTCCCTGATTTGCAAAAACCTCTGCAACATAGAGCTTATCTACGTCCATACCGTGATTGTTTTCTGCGTTTGCAATGGCAGACTTAAGTAGCTTTTCCACGATTTCGGCTGCTGCCTTGGGGGTAAGCTTTAAGATAGCCATAGCTTCTCCGACATTTTTGTTTCTGATTAAATCTATAACTGCTTTAACTTTTCTTGAAGAAATACGAGCATAGCTGACTTTAGCTCTTGCTTCTCTCTTTTCCATGCGTAAATCCTCCTTCCCGGATTATATGAAATATTTAAGTTTAATTATCTTACGCCGGTTGTCTTTGCACCTGCGTGACCTTTAAAGGTTCTTGTGGGTGCGAACTCGCCAAGCTTGTGGCCAACCATATCTTCGCTTACATATACCGGAACATGCTTTCTTCCGTCATGAACAGCTATTGTATGACCCACCATGTCTGGAAATATAGTAGATGCCCTTGACCATGTCTTAACAACGATCTTTTCTCCGGCATTATTCATATCAATGATTTTCTTTAAGAGCTTTTCATCAACGAAAGGTCCTTTTTTAACTGATCTTCCCATTTAATAAACCTCCTCCCAAAATTTGGTTTGTATTATGAGATAACTTATATTATCTACCGTTTCTTCTCTTAACAATATACTTGTTGGACTGTTTTTTCTTCTTGCGGGTCTTGTAACCGAGTGTAGGTTTACCCCAAGGAGTAACAGGTCCGGGCATACCGATAGGTGACTTACCTTCACCACCACCGTGAGGATGGTCGCAGGGGTTCATAACAACACCACGAACGGTAGGTCTCCAACCCATGTGTCTCTTTCTGCCGGCTTTACCGATAGAGATGTTTGCATGGTCCACATTGCCAACCTGACCGATTGTAGCTCTGCAGTTTAATGCAACCATTCTTACTTCTCCGGAGGGAAGTCTAACCTGTGCATAGCCGTTTTCTTTAGCCATAAGCTGTGCGGAGTTTCCTGCACTTCTTACAAGCTGTGCGCCTCTGCCGGGGAACAACTCAATGTTGTGAATGAGAGTACCAACAGGGATATCGCTGATGCAAAGAGCGTTACCGGGTTTGATATCTGCATCGGATCCGGAGCGAACAACATCGCCAACCTTAAGGTCAACAGGTGCTATAATGTAGCTCTTTACGCCGTCTTCGTACTGGATTAATGCTATGTTTGCTGTTCTGTTAGGATCGTATTCGATTGTCATAACAGTAGCATTCATACCGTCTTTGTTTCTCTTGAAATCTATAATTCTGTATTTCTGTCTGTTTCCGCCGCCTCTGTGACGAACTGTTATTCTACCGTATGAATTTCTTCCGGCATTGCTCTTCTTGGGTTCGAGCAATGATTTTTCCGGTGCAACCTTAGAAAGTTCTTCAAAGGTTGAAACAGTCATAAATCTGCGTGCGGGAGATGTAGGATTATACTTTTTAATTGCCATTCCTTTTCACTCCTTAATTAATAATAACTATTCCTATTAAGCCATTCCGTCAAAGAACTCAATGGTCTTGCTGTCTGCAGTAAGCTTAACTACTGCTTTCTTCCAGTCAGGTCTCTTGCCTGATGTAGCGCCCATTCTCTTAACCTTACCGAGAACTCTGCAGGTTGTAACTTTTTCAACTTTAACGCCGAAAATTTCTTCTACTGCTTTTTTGATCTCGATTTTGTTAGCACCGAGTGCTACCTGAAAGGTGTACTTCTTATCAGCAGACTGGTCCATACTCTTTTCGGAAATGATGGGTTTTACAATAACGTCATACTTATTCATTAAGCGTACACCTCCTCAATCTTGGATACAGCATCTTTGGTTATTACCATTACATCATATTTTAATACATCGTATACATTGAGGCTTCCCATAAATGTGGTAGCAACTCCCTGTATATTGTTTGCTGACTTAACAACATTGTCGTTCTTTTCGTTTGTGACAATAAGTGCCTTTTTGTCTACCTTTAAGTTAGTAAGCATTTCTGCTACCTTCTTGGTCTTGATTTCGGAAAGTGTGATATCGTCTACTACGATAAATGCACCTTCGTTAACCTTTGCACTAAGAGCAGATTTTAATGCTACTGCCTTTAACTTCTTGTTTACAGAGTATCTGTAATCTCTGGGCTTGGGACCTAATGCGATACCGCCCTTGATCCACTGTGTAGCTCTTATGCTACCCTGTCTTGCACGGCCTGTTCCCTTCTGTCTCCAAGGCTTAATACCGCCGCCGCGAACTTCGGAACGAGTCTTTGTGCTCTGTGTGCCCTGTCTCTGATTTGCCAGATAGTTTTTGATAACTGTGTGAATAGCAACTTCGTTAACTGTTGCACCAAAAATGCTTTCGTTTAATTCGATGTCGCCGATCTGGCTTCCTTCCATATTATATAAAGCTACTTTAGGCATTGTTAGTCCTCCTTTCTTCTATCGCTTACGCTTTAACTGAGTTTTTGATAGTTACAACGCCGCCCTTAGGACCGGGAACAGCACCTTTTACAAGGATGATGTTCTTTTCTGCATCTACCTTAACTACATCTAAATTCTGAACTGTAACCTGTTCAACACCCATGTGACCGGGAAGTCTCTTGTTCTTCATAACTCTTGAAGGTGTTGAGCAAGCGCCCATGGAACCAACGCCTCTGTGATAACCGGAACCGTGAGTCATAGGACCTCTGTGTGTGCCCCATCTCTTTACAGTACCTGCATAGCCGTGACCTTTGCTGATGCCTGTAACATCAATCTTGTCTCCCTCCTGGAAGATGTCAGCCTTGATTTCGTCGCCTACATTGTAAGCAGAATCATCGTCTAATCTGAATTCCTTGAGGACCTTTTTGCCGGATACATTGGCTTTTGCAAGGTGACCTTTTTCGGGCTTGTTTAATGCTTTGTCTTTAGCATCAACATAGCCTACCTGGATAGCATTGTAGCCATCGTTTTCAACTGTTTTCTTCTGAACGACCGAAACAGGACCGGCTTCAATTACTGTAACAGGAATTACAACGCCGTCTTCTGTAAAAATCTGAGTCATTCCGATTTTCTTTCCTAAAATCGCTTTCTGCATTTTAGATTTCCTCCTATTATGGTTATTGGTTGAAGCTAAGGTGCCTCAACATGACCTGCTGTCAACTGATTAGCGGGTGACAGCTCCCAAAGGCATTATTAAAACGCCTTTTGCAGAAGTGTAATTACATCTGCTTGATTTCGATATCAACGCCTGCGGGAAGTGAGATTTTGAGCAAGCTGTCGATAGTCTTGGGTGTAGGCTCAAGTATGTCGATAAGTCTCTTGTGAGTTCTCATTTCGAACTGTTCACGAGAATCCTTGTACTTGTGTACCGCTCTTAAGATAGTAACAACTTCTTTCTTAGTGGGGAGCGGGATAGGACCTGCAACCTTTGCACCGGTTCTTTCTGCAGTCTCCACAATCTTCTGTGCGGACTGATCGATTAACTGGTGGTCATAAGCTTTAAGCTTAATTCTGATTTTCTGACTTTTAGCCATGAGATAGTACCTCCTCTTTCATTATAATTGGTGCCATTCCGGCAGTCATGAAATCGCATACACCCTACCGGGTGTGTCATGCTCAATGCATTATAAATCCCGGCAACTCAAAGTAAACCTCAAGCTATCCGGGGCATAATACACCTATATCAAGTGACCGTGCCGCCCGAATTCACGATTCGGACATTCTCCGTGGAAATTAACCGCAAAGTCCGTTACTTCCTGCGATTGGTAACCTCCCACATCATCGTATGTCATGCCACGCTTGACTATTATATAATAAAAAAGCGGCATTTGCAAGCATTTTTTTCTGCAAAAACCACTTTTTGTAATTATTTTTGAAATTTCGTGAATATTGCACATATTATAAAGTACAAATTGTGCATTTTGACGGCGTTTTTTCAGCTGTTTTTATTCCAAAACCTCGCCCAAAGCCCTGTTTTATGCGACTTTGAGGCGTTTTTGCATCGGTTTTGACATTATGTAAACCAACGCCTGAAATCACACTTTTCCAAAGTGCTATATATATAATAGGTAGAAACTCGTCACAGGTGTCTTATAAATCCCATATGCTTTGCCGCATGGCTTCGGCATACTGCGTATGCCTGCAGATTAGCCGCAAAGCATACGGGATTTATCGCACCATGAAGCATCTGCTTTAAAAAACCTCAAAAAATGATGCAGAATAAGCGAACTGAACTTAAATAAGGCATAGCCTTATTTAAGGATACCCGAAGGCGTACAAAGGTACGCCGAGAGGTGAAGTTCGCTTAGAGCTTAGAGGCACAAAAAAAGAAATCCGCATTCTTGCGGATTTCCACAACAGTGTTCTTTTCGTTGGCAAAAGAATAAATAGTTTATTTTTGAACTCGCCTCTAAGCGTTCTGCGCTTTTTTTGAGGTTTTTCTAGGCTCTTGGATGTGCCTTGTTATATACCTCTCTTATATGGTTTTTCATAAGCTTGGTATAAACCTGCGTTGAGGATATGTCCTTGTGCCCCAACATTTCCTGTATGGATGCAAGGTCTGCACCGTTTTCAAGAAGATGTGCCGCAAAGGAATGTCTCAGGGTGTGAGGTGTTATATCCTTTTTGACCCCCGCCTCCTGTGCATATCCTTTGATAAGCTTCCAGAATCCCTGACGAGTCATTCTGAGACCGTTGCAGTTTACAAAAAGAGCCTTTTCGTCAGGAATGGCAAGCATTAATTTCCTTGATTCGTTTATGTATTCGCGCAATGCCTTTATGGCAGTCTTTCCAAGCGGAACTATTCTTACCTCCATATCGCCCACACACTTTAAATACCCGAAGTCAAGGTCAATGTCCGCCTCGTTGAGATTGATAAGCTCCGAAACCTTGATGCCTGTTGCATACAAAAGCTCAAGCATCGCCTTGTCCCTCTTGCCTTTTAGTGTGGACAAATCCGGACATTTGAGAAGCGAGTCCACCTCGTTTGTTGTGAGTATCTGCGGAAGCTTTTTCTGCATTTTGGGGCTTTTGAGCTTGTATGTGGGGTCTTCCTTTACCTCGCCTTTCAAATGAAGATACGAATAAAGTGCCCTCACCGACGCAAGCGAACGCGAAACGGAAGATACCGCCTTTCCCTCAAGCTGCATATATGTAACATAGCTCTCTATGTCTGTACCGCGGATGTTTTTTACCTCCAGTTCTTTTGAATCCAAGTAGTCCGAGAACTGTCTGATGTCTCTTGTGTATGATTGAAGGGTGTTTTTTGCAACCTTTTTGTCTTTTTCAAGATATTCAACAAAATCACACATAAGTGCGTTCATCATTCTTACCTCACTTTTACTTTCTTTAAATACAGATGCTCAAAAAAGCTTGAGTATCATTACCCCCGTAGCCGTCTGCAGACACTCCGCCGCAGCCAGAATACCAAAAAACACAGTCATCTTGAATGCAAATCGAAAAAACTCTCCGCAGGAGGACGACGGGGATAGAGCACCCTCCAGAATTTTCATCGAATAATTTATGCCCGATATAAACATCAGCACATATACAGGAAGTATGAGTACATTTGATATAAAAATCGAAAAGAATATTCCCAACACATCCGGCATAACACAACATCTTGCAGCAAGTCCCGCCACCGTTCCCAGAACAAAGCTCTTTGCCAGAATAATAATCCCCGGCAAAAACGACATCGGAAACCCCGACGAAAAAACGATTACCGAAAATGTGTAAACAAGATGGGCAAAGAGAGCCTTTTTGATGCTTCGGGAAAACTGTACAGTGCCGAGATTTATTCCTTGCAGTGCGTCTTCAAAAGAGAGGAACCTCCCCGGCGAAGCACGAAACGATATGACCGCACCAAAAAAGATACACACCGCAACAAGAAAAACACTCACCGCGGCGATGCGGTCGGGACCGGAAGCAATCTTCCTTGTTTTCATATGCAACCACTCCGTTTCCATACTAATAATTATGAAAACTACCCGGGTAATATGACTTATTTGTTATTTATTCATTTTGCGTGCTTTCTGGGCACAGGCATTTACTGCATTTATAACCGAGGCTCTGAAGCCGTCGTTTTCCAAAGATGCCACAGCATCTATAGTGGTACCTCCCGGGGAGCACACCATATCCTTGAGCACACCGGGATTAAGCCCTGTTTCCATCTGCATAAGAGCACTGCCCAAAAGCGTCTGCGATGCGAGCATATAGGCGTCCTGCCTTGCTATGCCCTGCATAACCGCCGCATCTGCCATAGCCTCTATAAACATAAAGGCGTATGCAGGTCCGCTGCCGCTTACAGCTGTGCACGAATCCACAAGGCTTTCCTTTACACGCAGGGTTCTGCCTGCACCGGAGAAGATTTTCTCTGCAAAGCAGAGCTCTTCTTCGTTTGTTTTGTCATCGGGAGCAACGACCGTCATTCCCGCACCGGACAAAAGATTGATGTTAGGCATTGTTCTTATAACCTTGACATCGCCCAGGATTGACTTTATATAATCTATGGTTATTCCTGCAGCGATGGATACATAAACCTTGTCCGAATAACCCTTTGTGCCTTTGATATCACTTAGAAGTTTTTCAAAGGAGTTGGGTTTTACACACAATATTATGTAATCCGAGTTTGCTATGAGTTCTTGCAAATTTGTTACATTTATATTAAGGCTTTTGACCTTGTCCGATATCTCGAGCGAGCACACAGATATGTCGCATTTTTCAAAGCCGGCTTTTTCAACAGCACCGCAAAGTATGGCACTGCCCATATTTCCAGCACCGACAAAGCCTATTTTGTTATTCATAAAAACACCTCCGTCAGCATCCAAAAAAGACGCGATACCTACAAAGTATAACACAAAGAGACTTTGTTTGTAAAGAGTTTTTTAACAATTTTTTAAAATATTATGTAAACAATTTGCCCCTACACAACATCTTGTGACAAACAGTTTTCATGCCCTAAAATATAGTGTGGGGATTTTGTCTTTGTTTTGTAACTTTAGCCGCCTTGACTTTTATATGGGGTTATGTTATCATAAAACTGATATATAATGTAATTATTCTCATACAAAAGGGGGCATTTTTTAAAATGGACAATCTTATTTTAGTTGTTGATGACGAAAAACCCATAGTTGAAATACTTAAAGTAAACCTTATAAAAAGCGGTTACCGCGTTATCGAAGCCTACGATGGCATAGAGGCTGTCAACAAGGCTCTTACAGAGGAACCCGACCTTATACTTCTCGATGTTATGCTGCCCGGACAGGACGGCTTTTCGGTGTGCAAAAAAATCCGCGAAACCTCCAGTGTGCCCATCATAATGCTCACCGCAAGAGAAGAAGAAGTAGACAAAATACTCGGCCTTGAGCTCGGTGCAGACGACTATATGACAAAGCCGTTTTCTTTAAGAGAACTCATGGCAAGAGTTAAGGCAAACTTAAGACGCACACAGCTTGCTGCAACGGAAGATGCCGCAGGCGAAATACTCACCTTTGGCGAGCTTAACATAGACATAGAAAAGTACGAAGTCAAAAAGAGAGGCGAGGTTATAGAACTTACATTCCGCGAGTTTGAGCTTCTTAAATTCCTCGCTACCAAGAAGGGCAAAATCTTTTCCAGAGAAAACCTGCTTAACAAGGTCTGGGATTATGAATTCTACGGCGATGTGCGTACTGTCGATGTTACCATCCGCCGTTTAAGAGAAAAAATCGAGGACAACCCCAGTATGCCTGCGTATATTATGACCAAGCGCGGCGTGGGATACTATTTCGGAGCGTAAACAATGTTTAAAAGTCTTAGCCTAAAGATTGCAATGATGTTTGTGCTTCTTACGATATCAATTATTATTCTTATTGGTTCGTTTATGACAGGAAGCATAGGCACATTTTATGACAACGAATTCAAAAATCTTATGTCGCTTGTTTTCAGCGAGGATTATGTAAAGCAGCTAAACAAGAGCATAGACGCCGGAGCCAAAGCCGAGGATATCTACGAAAATGTAAGTGTATACTCGGGTCAGCTTGGCGTGGACTCTTTTAGAAACATATATCTCCTGGACGGAAAAAGCGGCAAAACGATAGAAAACCTCACCACAAACACGCAGCTCTCAAAAAGCCTGGAAATTTCGCCCAATATCATCTCCGCCATAAGCGGCAAAACAGGCTCGGAGGCGGTGTCGGGTTCGGGATATATGGACTATGCCGTTCCGCTTACAGAGGGCGGCGAGGTAAAATACATTGTATATGTATGCGACACAAAAGAAGAAACCAACGAGGTTATGAGCTCTATCTTTACCATAATGATTCAGGCACTTCTTATAGGCTTGGCTCTTTCGGTGCTGTTTTCTATTCTTCTTTCAAAAACCATCATTCTCCCCATTCAGTCGCTTACAAACAAGGCAACAAAGCTCTCCGAGGGTGATTTTGACCAGATAATCGAAGTGCGTTCAAACGACGAAATAGGCAGACTTACAAATACATTTAACCTGATGGCATCGGAGCTTAAAAACACTCTGGGCGAAATCCAGAGCGAAAAGGACAAGTCCGATACCATACTTTTGCATATGACAGACGGTGTTGTGGCTTTTAACAACATGGGCGAACTTATACATATCAACCCTGCGGCACGGCAGCTGCTTAAGGCTGACGGCACCAAGGACATAACCTTTAATTCGCTCTTTGGCGAGATTACAGATGTATCGGTGGAAAAGGTCCTCTATCTGCCGCACTTCAAGAGCGCAGAAAGGCACATAACCACCGACACAAACGAACTGAATGTGCATTTTGCTCCGTTTAAGACGACAGACGGCTCGGGCGGACTTATTGCGGTTATTCAGGACATCACCGAACAGCAAAGACTCGACAAAGCCAGAAGAGAATTTGTCGCGAATGTTTCGCACGAATTAAGGACACCGCTTACCACGGTAAAAAGCTATGCCGAAACCCTCACCGATGTGACAAACGACAACAATATGGACCCCGATATGTTCAGGTCTTTCTTAAAAATCATAAACGACGAAACAGACAGAATGACAAGACTTGTAAAGGATCTGCTCCTGCTTTCCAGACTTGACTATTCGCTCAAGGATATGCCCAAGGAAGCCTTTGACATAAGCAAAATGATAAAATCGCTGACCGAAAGGCTATCTATGTCTACCAAAGAAAAGCAGCAAACCCTTACCTACGAGCCCACAAACACCCTGCCTATGTATGTCGGTTCGCCGGACAGAATAGAGCAGGTGCTGATAAATGTAATTACAAATGCTATCAAGTACACCTCGCGCGGCGGACACATACTCATTACCACGATGTATATGTACAACTCCATCTGCATAAAGGTCATTGATGACGGCATAGGCATACCCAAGAACAAACTCTCGCACATCTTCGAAAGATTTTACCGAGTAGACAAGGCCCGCTCGAGAGAAATGGGCGGAACAGGACTCGGCCTTGCCATAGCAAAGGAAATCGTAGAGGCTCACGACGGCACCATCGAAATAAAGAGCAAAGAGGGCAAGGGAACCGAAGTGATAATAAACCTACCCATTACAGCAGAAGAAAGCGACTTTTAGGTTTTAATTTTCTTGAAAATGTTATAGGTTTTTAAAGTGAGTGTAATGTTTTTGTAACAATTATATAGTATAATGTTATCGTAAGGTTATATTCAGATGTTTTTACTACAAAAAGGATGATTTATATGAAACTCAAAAAGTTAATTACTATAGTTCTTGCTATTTGCATATTTGTTTTGCCGATATCGGCATTTGCATCGGCAGAGACCCTTGCCAAGACTTTTACAGGCAATGCGGACTACCTCATAGATGTCAAGAACCCCGAGGCAGCTGTTTCCTCTACCGCAAGCAAGACTTGCGTTATTTCGGCAGTGGCAGTTCCCGGTACTACAGTTACCCTGTATTCACTCGATGCCGAATCCGGCAAGTACATAAAGCTCTACATTGATGGCAAAGCTCTCGAAACAGTAGTTGGTGCGAGCGGTCTTTATGCACAGAGCATAGAGCTTGGTTCCGGCACAAATAACATCATGGTAGTTGCTTCAAACGCAAATGTTACCGAAGATGTAAAGCTGGAAATCACATTGGTTAAGAATAATGTGGCAGATATTATCCGCAATATCTGGCAGGCTATTATTGGCTAATCCGATAAAAGAAGGAGACCAATTATGAAAAAAGAAACCTTTAAGACCTTAATATTGGTTTTACTGGTGATAAGCAGCATAATATTGACCGTTAATAACTGGTTTAGTGAAAAATTATGGCCCGATGGCTATAATTTTTTTTCTAATATAGCCAACTTTTTTGCTGCGGACAAAACCCCAAAGAGCTATTATCTGTCCAAAGAGAATGTGTCAAACCCGACCAAGATAATAGTAAACAATCTGGAAAAAAGAGGGCTTTATACACATACTTCCACCGATTTTAACAATATGGTGGAACCAATCAAAGCAATTCTCAAATCCGGGCTGGAAAAGAAAACCTTTGAAAAAAGCAGTGCCGATGCGTGGAAAGACGCCCTTAAATACAAATCCATATATATGTCCTATCCGGTAGAATACGAAAGCGGCGTTTTTTCGGCAATTATGGATACGCCCATTTCGTCTGTAGAGGATGGTCTGGTGCAGGAGTTCATCATTGTTTCGGGCGATGACATAACCGCAAAACCGCATCTTCTCATAAAAAATCTCAAGGACTCAAGCTATATCGACATAGTTCTGGATACCGATATTTTAGAGATCGATGCGATAATAGAAAAATACGCCACGCACTCTATAGGAGAATATCCTTTTTCCTTTGAATTAAACTTTGACAAAACTGGCGACGCTGTGGAACAAAAGGTAATAATCGAGCCGCAGGTAATCCTGTCTATAAACCCCACGGTTTCTTCTACCGTAACCGAAACCAATTATTTTGAGGAAATATCCGACGACAAGGAGCTCTACACTGACCTTTTGCGCTCGTTTGGTTTTAACACATCAAACATCCGCAAAAATGTCAATGTGGATAATTCCATTGTTTTTGCCGAAAACTACGGAAACATAAAGATGTACCCCGACGGACTTCTGGAATACCGTTCACTCGACGGCAAAAACGGCATAGAAATAGGCAAATCCACTTACTTTTACGATACCTTTATAGACTGCATAGAGTTTGTAAACAATGTCTGGGATACTGCCTGCAACGACAAGAATATGAACATCAATCTTTCTTATGTAAAAACCGGCTCTTCACCAAACAGCTTTTCTGTCGGCATAGACTATTTTGTAGACGGTATGGAAATCATATCCGGACTAAAGGAAACCGACTCCCACCCCAAAATGAACCACGCTATAGAAATAGAGGTAAACAACTCGGAGATTGTATCCTACAGACAGATTGTAAAAGGATACGAACGAAACAGAGACCAGGTGGAATGCAGCAGTGTAATAGATGCTCTTGACATACTCATGGCAAACGAGAGCATAAAATCCGACACCATTACAAGTCTGTATCTGGCTCACTATCCGCTGCGCGAAAGGATATATTCGCCCTGCTGGATTGCAAAAACCGCAAAAGACGAAATACGGATTATAAAAAACAACTGACCAAGGGGGTATTTGTGTATGAATCTCGGAAAAGTCAAGACCTTTCTTATTATACTTTTTCTTGGCATAAACATCTACCTTGCGGCTTCGCACTTCTTTGCAACGCGTTTTTTTGTGGACAACAAAACAGTGGAGCAAACTCTTGAAATACTAAAAAGTCACGACATTACGATTGATAAAGCAACAATCCCCCGATATACAGTAAATCTCAAAAACATAGATACAAGCAACATCGTCTACAACAAAAAATTCAAAAACAAAACCAAAGACGGCGTTTTTTCTGTTTCGGGTGACGACTTTTCCTGCGAGATAGACATTCACGGCAAAAGCACCTCTGACAAAGCCATAAAAAATCAAATAAAAGAATTTCTTAAAGATGCAGGCTTTTCGGTAAAATATATGGACTTTGGCAAGGTCAAAAAAACAAATGACAACAAGGGAAAAACCTTTAGTATAAACTGCAAGGTAAACGGCTACAGAATATTTGACAGCAAGATAGATGTGTGCGTGGCAGACGGCACTATACAGCTAAACGGCAGGTGGTTTGAACCGACGGAGAGCGATGTGGTTTCTGCATCGCGTTCCCGCCAGTCCGTATACATCACAAGCATCCTGGTCAGCCTTATTCAAAACGAGGATATCGTGCCAAACGCTCCCGTTTCAATCAAAAAAATAGACTGCGGATATCTGTCGGGCAGTCTTTATGCAGGCGGCGGACACATAGAAACAACAGCCCGTCCGTATTACAAGCTGACCGACAAACACGGCAACACCTATTACTATGATGCCAAAGACGGCTCTTACTTAAAAAATTAAAATATATTTATAATATCGGAGGAATTCAAAAATGGCAAAATCAAGAATACCCATGGGAATGGGTGGAAACATGAACAATATGATCAAGCAGGCACAAAAAATGCAGCAGAATATGCTCAAGATGCAGGAAGAAATCGAAAAAGAAGAATTTGAGGCAAGTGCGGGTGGCGGTGCAGTAAGTGTAAAGATGTCCGGCAAAAAAGAACTTGTATCTGTAAGCATCAAACCCGAGGCAGTAGACCCCGACGATGTAGAGATGCTCGAGGACCTCATCCTTACTGCAGTAAATGATGTGCTTGGCAAGGTAGACCAGGCAAACGCATCAAAAATGAGCTCCATCACCGGCGGAATGAACATCCCCGGCTTATTCTGATTTAAATAGGGGGATTTGACCATGAAAACGCAAAAAATAGTTGTTTCTTCAATGCTTGCCGCTCTTGTGTGCGTGCTCACCTTCGCCATAAGGATACCCCTGCCTACAGGATATGTTAATCCCGGAGATGTTGCAGTAATTCTTTGCGGCTACTTTCTGCCGCCTGTACTTGCCTTTGTTTCGGCAGGAATAGGCTCGCTTTTTGCAGATGTGTTTTCGGGATATGTACTGTACGCACCTGCGACCTTTATAATAAAAGGTATCATGGCTGTGCTTGCGTATTGGGGTTTGGCAAAGAGCAAAAAAAAGCACGCAAAATTCGCAGGAATATTTTTTGCCGAAGCTTTTATGGTAGTCGGTTATTATGTTTTTGAGGGTTTTGTCTACGGTTTTTATCCGTCGTGTGCCAACATAATCCCCAACTGTGTTCAGGGACTTTTTGGATTTGCAGCATCAATACTTATAATCAAATTGCTTGTTAAAAACAAGATTTTCACAAAAAACAACCCCCGATTGTAGGGGGTTGTTTTTTTAGCATCTTGGAGCGATATTGTTGTCGCCAAGGCAGCCCTTTTCGGGCGGGAAAAATTCATCCACAGGGAAGTGAAGCTTTTCAAAGAGTTCACAAGGATTGCTCTCTGTGGAAACTGTACATTCATCTCTGGGAATACAAAAATCAATTACAGGAATGAGCAGCTGTACATCTCTTATAAGTCTTACGATTGTAAAAAGACCAAGAGTAATAACTACCTTTCTTCCATTTTCGCTTTCTGATATATCATCATCAAACACCTTGCATATGCTTTCGGGGACAGAGTTGACATCTGTTTCACCGCAACAGCAACAGCAGTTTGACTCTGTCGGCTCTACAATTTTTGCACCGAGAGCAACGGGGTCAACCACTTCTGTTTGTGCCAGCTCTTGATTTTAAAATCCTGTTTGCATTTTCAAAATCCTCGTCACTTATTATCCTTAAGCTTTCCCTTGTATGGAAATATCTGTTTTCCTCGCTTACCTGCTGTCTTTTGCAAAGAAGAAAGTCTACCGTTTCCGACTTGTTATTTACAAGAACTCCCTTGTACACAGGATTGGTAAGTATTCGCCTTATACCTTTTGCATTCCAGAGGCAGCCTTGCTTTGTGGGGATTTTGTTCGAATTAAGGTAGGCGCAGATTTTTCTCAGACCCATATTCTGATTTACATACAGGTCATATATCTTTTTTACTGTGTCTGCCTCGGTGCTGTTTATCTGCATAGTGTATGTATCCTCTTTGTCGTAGCCGTAGATTACATTTGGTACTCTGCCCCTTTTTGCCCCTTGTTTTTTGCCGAATATTATTTTTTTGGAAAGAGCACACGATTCCTCCTGTGCAAGTGCAGCAAAAAGTGTAAGCACAAACTCCGACTCGCCCAGAACCTTTTGGTTGGCACCCACAAAAATAACATCTATTCCCCTTGATTTGAGAATACGGATACCTGTGAGAAAGTCGAGTGTGTTTCTGGCAAAACGGCTTATGTCCTTTACAAGCACCGCATCAAACATCCCTTTTTTGCTGTCTTCCAGAAGACGCATAAATTCGGGCCTTTTTTGCATACTTTTGCCGCTTATTCCTCTGTCGGCATAGACAGCAACCAAAGTGTCGCATCTGCTTGAAGCATACTGCTCAAAGAACTTTTTCTGATTTACGAGAGAGTTGAGCTGCTCCTCGCTTCCGGTAGATACTCTGCAATACGCCGCGTATCGCATAAAAAAACACCCCCCGATTAATTGTATGTCGGGGGGATTGTATTAATACGGAGATATTCCAAGTCCGTCAAAGTTGACATTGAATATTTGCGCCAGCTGAAGGAAGGCTCCGGCATTGAGATTAATTAATGCACTCTTGAATGCCTCTTTTTCTTCATCTGTCATTCCGGGGTATTCGTCTGTGCCGTCGCCCTGAACGATGTTTCTTATTTCCTGCGCACTTTCTGCATATAAGGAACGGACATAGGTGTTTGATATCACAATTCCTTCATCCTGCAGTGCATAAACCTCTGAAACACCATTCATAAGCAGTTCAAAAACTCTTGCACCCTTTTCGTCAAATGTAACCATGTCGCCGTTTAGTTCAACAACCTCAAGTACCATTTCCAAAAGACCGTATATTTCTTCGCTGTCTATTAGCTCTTCCTCGGTATATGTGGGCTTCTGTGTGGTATTGTCTTCTTCGTTGCCACCCTGATTGCCGCTTCCGTCGTTATCGTCTTTGTTATTGTTGTTGCTTGGCTTTCTGTTGGAGCCGCCGGAGCTTCCGGTGTTTATACTGCCAGATGAAGCACTGGTGTTACTCTGAACCGGATTTATAAAGAAGCCGTCATCGCTTTCGTCTTTTTTCGTGTCTTCGGTCTTGGGGGGTTCTTGATTTTTCCCGGTTTCTTCCTTTACAAAGCCATCGAGTGCACCTGCAAGCTCTCCCCTTGTCATATTCTCGGTGGCACGGAATTTGCCGTCTTCTTCAAGAGATATATGACCTAGTGCTATCATATTGAGCACTGCTTCTTTTGCCCAGTCGGACACTGTATCTGTAATCTCTGCTGTGCTTTCTGTGGGTGTTTTTACAATTCTTGATAAAATTGTGCAAACCTGTTCTCTGGTGATGGTGTCTTCGCCGTGGAATCTGCCGTCGCCATAGCCTTTTATATAGCCCTCTTTTATCGCAATAAGTGCATGGGAATAATACCAGTTTTCCGCACTTATGTCGGTAAATATGTTTTCTGCAGGAGTATTGTACCCAAAGGTGATATTTACCATTTTGCAAAATTCTGCTCTTGTCACTGAATTTTGTGCACGATATGTATATGTTCCGTCAGGTTCGGGGATACCGTTGATTATTCCTGCATCCACGAGTTTTTTGATGCTCTTGCCGATTTCGGTTTCATAGTTTACATCTGTCATCACGGGTTTTGCCGCAGAGGCGGTATCTGCATAGGTGCAGGTGGTAACGCATGTAAATATGAGCAAAACAGACACGAGTAGTGATAAAACTTTTTTCATAATGTTCTTCCTTTCTGCAAATATATCCTTCTTGAATATAATACTTTTCAGACGGACAAAAAGTTGCAAAAACTTCTTTACATTTTGGTGACAAAGGGGGTTGCCGCCTTTGCAACATCCCCCTTTGATTTAATTAGTTATTAAAATAACGCAAATATCTGTGCAGCTCTACTGTATGATCGCCTGTGGAATGACCCTTGATTGTCTTGGAATCAAGTGTTGCCTTGTATGCATCAACTACATACACAAACTCATCTTCTTCAGGTACAAATCTATACTGATTGAGCTTGGATTTTACTTTAGACATTGCTGTTGTAAGCTTTGATACGCCATGATAGTTAGCCTCGTCAAATACTGCAGAGAACATATTGTCTAAATCAAATGCATCTTCGGTATCTTCAAGTATAAGCTGATAGAGCTTATATCTGTTGCCGTCTGCATATACGCTTATATTTGCAAAGTCTACAATATCGGTGTAATCTCTGTCAAGATAGTTTTCGTAGAGGTCATATACCTTTTCTATCTTGTCTTCGAATCTTTCGTAAAGGTCTTCTACCTTTGCACTCTTATTCAAGATGTCTTCCAAAGTAAAGCCCTTGGGCAGAGATCCTGTGTTTATGAACTCTGTAATTATGCTGTTTATCTTGTTTAAGCCTCTGCCTGCAAGCGACGAGAGTGCATCAAGCTGGCTCTCAATATCGCCATACCATACAACTGCATCATGCATAAGAACCATAAGCTCAAGTGTAGCATCATAGTAGCCTAATATGTCATCCTTTAGTGCATAGCCGCTGTATATTTCATCTGCCGCCTTGCCCTTGTCAAGATATTTAGCCAACATATCCATATCTATAAGTCTCTTTGCATAGGGGTTAGAATTGAAATCGAGCTTTGACTGGCTGTAGAGCTTTTCTCTTACCTTGGGCATAATCTTGTTGTATACAGGATATACAAAGTCTGCAATGTAGTTAATACGAACTGCAAGTCTTGTATTAAACTTGTATGAAGTATCTTCTATGCCGTTATCCAGATCTGCATTTAAGCTGTCTACGGCTTCCTTAATGCCGTCTTTGAGCTGACCTACGAGACCATCAAAATACTTCTCGATAGGTGCATCGCCAACCAAATCAACAAGCTTTGTGATCTTTTCGGGGAGATAGGTTGCCTTGATGTTATCGTATGTAAACGAATCCATAAACTTAAGCACCATCTCTACAAACATCTTGTTTTCTTTGTTTACGGTTACATAGTCAGAACCCGAAAGCTCTGCAATAAGAGTCTTAAACGCATCGCTGTCCTTAACAGTCTGGACTGCCTTGTCTGCATACTTGGGAATAAGATCTCCAAGGAAGTCTCTGTCTGCACCTGTTACATAGTCGTCGATAATCTTCTGAAGTTCTGTGTCGATTTCATCATCGATGAAAGTCTTGAGGTCTTCTTCGATTGTGCCCTCTACATATTCGTCGAGCATTTCTCCTGCGTATTTCTTTGCAGTGTCTGTAATGATGATAGCGATATCACTATCAAGTGCTCCTGCAACATAGTCGTTTATAAGCGACTCTGCATTGTCTCTTACGAGGTCATCAATTACCTGCTTGAAGTCAGGATCTACAGAGTAGTTATCATCAATATACTTCTTGATATCAAACTCTTCGATGATCTTGTCTATCATATCGGTAAGATCCTGGTCCGCATTACCTAAAACATATGTGTCAACAAGCTCTGTCATTACATCTTTGATAGTGCTTATTACTGTAGGATAGGTATCCGGGTCGTCGTATGCCAATTTTGCCCAGGTTTCTACCTTTGCTTCATAGAGACTGTCGAAGAATACATGATAGTAGTCTTCAAAGTACTCGTCATAAAGGTCCTCAAAATTGCTGTGATAATATGTATCATAGTGTTCTTCAAAGAGGTCTATATAATCCTCGTCGGAGAGACCCCAGTAATATGTTTCAAAGTACTCTGCAAAGAGGTCTGCATAGTTTTCATCATAGTAACCTTCAAAGTGTGTTGCAAACAAGCTGTCATAGTTGTCCTCGTTATCCAGATACTTATCAACTGCACCCGAAAAATCTCTGTCTAAATATTCGGATACCGCTCCTGCAAAGTCTTTGCCCAAATATGTGGATACCGCTCCTGCAAAGTCTTTGTCTAAATATGTGGATACCGCTCCTGCAAAGTCATTATCCAGGTATGTGGATACTGCGTCTGCAAAGTTGTTGTTTAAATATGTGTCTGCACAAGTTTCAAACTTGCTGTCAAAGAACGAGTCAAAATAGGTATCAATAATCGTAGAGTAATTTTCGTCTACATAGTCATCAAAATTCTCTTCTATGGCTGACTCATATGATGCAACTATGTCGTCATATACCTGCTCATATTCAACATCGTTTTCTAAGCTTCCGTCTATAAACTTATCTATTATATCGGGTGCTTTGCTTTCGTCAAATCCATTACTTATTAGTAATGCCTTTGTCTCGTCTAAAACTTTGTCGTAAATCTCTGTGTTTGAAAGAATATCGTCTCTCTTTTCCTCGGCTTTAAGGTCTTGGATAATTCCGGATTTGTTTGTCTGAATGTATTGCTTAATTTCAGTTTCAAAAGTCGATTTGTTGTTATTAATATACTGTCTTACATCAGATTCAAACGTGGATTTGTTGTCAACTATATACTGCTTGATGTCAGCTTTCAGGCTAGACTCTCTGTCTATAATAGCCTGTTTGACATCTGCTTTAATGGTCGCCTCTTTGTCTAGTATTCCCTGTTTAACATCAGCTTTTAGGTTAGACTCATTATCTAAAATATAATCCAATACATCGCCCTTAAGAGCAGATTCTTTAGCCACAATGTTTTGTTTTATGGTTTCTTTAAGAGTAGCCTCGTTAGTTAAGATATAATCCAATACATCGGCTTTAAGATTTGCCTCGTTGTCTATGATATACTGTTTTACATCTGCTTTAAACTGATCATCATTTGCAAGTTTGGTCTTGATGTATGTTTTAACTTCTGCCTTGAAGTCATCTTTCTTGCTCTTGATATAGGTTTTTATGTTTTCCTTTACTGTAGTGTAGTTGGTTTTGAGATAGTTTGCAACCCTGGTCTTTATTTTATCCCTTTCAACAGGGTCGGTACCGTTGATTATCTTTTCTATCTCTATCTTGAGGATTTCCTCTGCTTCTGCATCAGTTTCAAGTGTATGCTTTAATGATGCCTGAACTTCGGGGTCATCATGAACTATTTGTTCAAGCTCTGCCTTAACGCTGTTACTCTTTAACTGCTTTTCGATATATGCTTTGACATCGGGATCGCCATTTGTACCAAAGTATGTATCTTCTGCATATTTGGTACCTTCTTCGATAATCTTGTCGCGGAAGCTGGGGTTAGCCATAACTTTCTGGACAAGGCCGGGGTCATTTAAAACATAATCAAGAGTTGCATCGTTATCAAGGACTGTAGCTACAAAGTCGTCGGAATTTATGATGTTTTCTACAAATGTGTCATTTGAAGAAATTACTTCCTTAATAAATGCCTCTGTGAGGAATTTGCTTCTTGTGTTTGTATCCGAAAGAACCTCTTTTCTTAAACTATCGTCATTTAAGAGCATATCCTGAACAGCCTTTGTTGCGAGCATTTCAGCGATAAATTCTTCGTTTTCAAGGTTCTGGTCTATATACTTATCCACTTCTCTCATTATGAGGTCTTTTGTTAAGATTTTAGAAAGCGGAATCGGTATTCTGGGGTTTAATATGTTGCCGTCTGTATCTACAAGACCTGTTGATGCAGCCTTGTCGATTGCCATCTGGTATACATCATAGCCCTGGCTCTTTACAAGCTCAAGATTTCTGCCAAGTGTTCTTCTTGTTGCAGAGAATATATCAAGCAGTGTTTTTGTAACATTGGTATCCTCGTTGTATGCCACAGTGACAGTAGTTGCAGGGATATCAATACCTTTAACCGACAGATTGGTGTCGTATGTAAACTTGATATATCTTGTAAGCAAGCATATATCCATAGACTGGGTAATGGGCATTGATACATCGTAAAGCACCCATTCTTTGCCGTTGTTGTACCACAGTTCCGGTGTGATTTCGTGCGGTTTGCCGTCTGAATCTGTGTAACCTTTTTCTATATTATATTCAGCTGGGTCAAGATAAAAGTCAATCTGTGCCTGTGTGAGTTTGTCGCCGCTTTCGACAACATACTCGCCTCGGTAGTTGTAATCATTCTTTACACCCGAGTACAATCTTACGGTGTGATTTACAATGATTTTTTCGTTTTCATATGTGATTGTTACATCTGCTGTGGGAACATATGTACTATCTATTTCTACGCCGTTTGCATAGTACTTGGTTTTGTAGCCGTCCTCTTTAACAGCTTCCATTGCCGCTGCAAGCTTTGCATTGGTGGAAATTGCACTCCCCGCAGCCACTTTGTATTCCACTTCGTTAAATGTAACAACATATACATCCTTGGTAATCTGTACCTGCAAATCTTCGGTTACATAGAGTGCAGCTGTTTTAAGTTCGCTGTCTGCAAGGGATGTGACTTCTACAAACTTGAATTCCGCAACGCCCTCTGCTGTGGGGATTACATCAAATGTAAGTGTAAAGAGGGTGTTTGCATTGGCTAAAAGCTCTGCTGCGGCTATTGCATTGGCACTGTACCACGAAAGGCCTGTGTCTGTGTATTCGAACGTGCCTGCAAATGTTGCCTTTGCATCCTTTAACGACATCTTTGTGTTATCATAGCTGTATATAAAAGATATTGCAGCTATGTCTTTGATGTCTTCGGGGATTTTGGTTATTCTTACATCTACCTTTAGGGCATCGCCGTCAAAGTAATGCTTAAAGTAAAGCTTTGCATCTTCTAATTCTGTGTTTACATATGTGATTGTTACATCGCCTGTTGGCTTATAATCAAGAATTTCATCGAGTGTCTTTTCTACGCCATCGAGGTAGTATGTAGTTGTGTAGCCTGTTGCATTAACATCTTTCAACGCATCTGCAAGCTCTGTGTTGGTAGAAATTTTCTCTCCTCTTTTAACATCATATTCTTTGCCATTAAAAGTAACTGTGTAGTACTTTTCAACCGGCTTTGACGATCCACCGCCGCCTCCGCCGCCAAAAGATTTTTTAAGAAAGGTTGCGGATGTGTCTAACTGTATGCCTTTAAAAATAGCGTCGGTCTTGTAGTTGTTAAAGTTAACTGTACCGTTTACATCGTGAACAATGATATGTTCGCCCACTGTGCATCCGGATACGAAGTGAACCTTGCCTTCGCCGCCTCTGAAGAGAATTCTTCCTGTTACCTTTACATCTTTTAGAGTAACATCTCCCTTGCCTACGCCATCGCCAAATACAAGATCGCCGTTTATCACTACATTTTCCAGGTTGACATCGGGTGCTCTTATGATAGTTGTTGCATATGTAACATTCTTGACATCGCCCGAATTGGATATGTATACCTTAAAGATATTGTGCATTACCTGTGCAAATTCTTCTCTGGTTATGTAACCCTGGGGGTTTAAGTTGCCATTGCCGTTACCATTTACATAGCCGCGTTTTGCCATTGCATTTACATAAGCACTTGCCCAAGACGAAACAGATGCACCGTCGGGAAATCCGGAAAGAGAAGATCCGCTTGCATCAGAGAGCACCAAAGCTCTTGCAAGTACTGTAAGCATAGATTCTCTTGTAATGTAGCTTTCGGGTGCAAAAGAGTTACTGCTCGCACCGACAAAAGTACCCATATTTACTGCTTTCTGTACATCTTGATAATACCAGGCATTTGCGGAAACATCATTAAATGCGGAAATATCCGCCTTAACCGTTGCACCAAAAGCACGGTTGATAATAGCAGCCGCCTCTGCTCTGGTAAGATTACTCTTGGGAGCAATTGCGCCGTCGCCCCTTCCTGTGAGCAATCCGTTGTTTACTGCCGCAAGCATTGCCTCTTCGGACCATGTTCCTGCCGGAAAATCCGCAAAGTCATATGCACTTGCAGCATTGGCAAATACCGGCATAGCACTTATCAAAAGTACTATCGAAAGTATTATTGCCAGAAATCTGTTTGCATACTTCATATTCTTCTCCTCCTGAATTACTTGTAGTCTTCGTCATTCATCTTGTTTAAATAGTATGACTTTTTCAAGCTCTTTTCTTTATAATAATATTGTTTGATTTCTTTTACAGTGTTTAAATCCCCGCCGACCTTCGTAAGCTCTGCCTCGAGCTCCTTTAGAAGAGCGTTGACAGTTCGGTCACAATTGAGCTCAAGAGCAGTAACCTCACCTGTATAGCTATCTATAATCGCGGGTATCTGATCTCTCTTGTAGCGGATAGCTTTGTAATCCGCATATGCCTTGTCGCCTATAGCCTCGAGCTGCTTTATAAAATCCGCCTGTATTACATATAGCTCTGCGATTATCTCGGATGCTCTGTCCTTTGGTGCAGGCGGTTCCTCCTCTTTGGGTGGTTCCTCCCTGGGCGGAGTTTGCTCGGAAGGCAGCGGTTTGTCCGCAGTGTTGGCATCGCTCTCCGGCTCTTTGTTGACCTCTTTGGAAGATAACACTTCCTCAAGAGTAGTATCGCCTTTGACAATGCTTATTGCTTCTTCCTTGGTGATTTTGCCATCGGAAAGAGCCTGTGCCTCGTCCTCGGTCAAGTCGCCGCGTATATCGATATTCGGGTCTTTTTTTGCGATTTCTTCTATTTTGTTTTTGTTTGCTTCCATCTTGCTCTCGAGCTGTTTGGTGGAATATCTCTGGGAATTAACAAAGGAAACTATATTGTCCCAATTAAAGACCATATTTGTAATACCCTTGTACCTGATGCAAAGCACTGCAATAACCGCAATCACCAAACCCAAAAGGCTTAACAGAGCAATTTTTAATGCCTTCTTTTTTTTCATTTTTTCTCCTATTTTTACAATTAAAAACACTTATTCACAACAACTGATTATACACTATCTATTTTACACTTTGTACGCATTATTGTCAATAGTATAATGCCCCCTTGGACTACCTTTTAATGTCGTATTTTGCAAATTGCACCAATACGACTCAGGGTTTTTGTGTATTATGTTGGCACATACATCAATGTGTGCCTCAGGAAGATTGTTTTTGTGCCAGAGCTGAACATCGTCACCATCAAATTTGTACTTGGAACGGAATGTTTTTGCATTGCCTTCCGAACCAAAAAGGATTACTTTTTTGTCATATACGCTAAGTCCCTCGATTGTACAAGGTCTGCCTACACCGGTGAATACATCAAGTGTGATTTTGAAGAAAATCCTCAAATCAACAGAGTAGTATCCGCGATTAAACTGCACCGGTTCAACATCGGAATAAATCCAGATTATTTCTGCTTTTTTTATCTTGACGCTTATTGCTCTGTCCACGAGGCACTGACCAGCCTCTGTGAGATATACTCTTAAGTTTTCGATACATTCTTTGTCCCTGCAGGAATCATATATTTTTCCTGTTTCTATGCAGGTATTGCCGCTGCCGCAATTTGTCTGGCAAGACTGATTGCAGCCGGGAAGCACTCTTTCACCCATTATAAATTCCTCCCAATAGTTTGATTTACTGCTTCAGTACCATAGTATGCACTTTGGAGGATTTGGTTACAGGTTTTTGAAGAGATAAAAGGTCAAAGCATATAGACTTTGGTGTCTATCTGCCAATGTGCAAACGCAAAGGCTGTGTGCTTTGCAAGCAAATCTGCAGGTGCGAATGCACCGAAGCCATGCGGCAAAGCATATAACCTTTGGTGTTGCGACGCCCGCCGTCAACTGTACTTGGTCGCTGGGGCA
>JAZPZD010000002.1:0-243713 GCA_045544515.1 Clostridia bacterium
TGTTAGGCACGCCGCCAGCGTTCGTCCTGAGCCAGGATCAAACTCTCTAAAAAAATATCGTAAGCTCCGTAGAGCTTAAAAGTTTCTAGATAAGTTCATTAGCTCATTAAAAACAACTAACGAAATTTACTAAAGTTAAAAGTACTTGACGTACATTCTCAAATTAACGAGAACCTCTTTTACTTAATTATGCTGTTCATTTTTCAAAGACCAAGTGTCACTTTTCTCTCGCAAGCGACTTGATTATAATACCACAACGAAATCGGTTTGTCAACACTTTTTTTAAAAATTTTTCAAATTTTTTCAAGTGTTTTACACCCTTCATTTGCGGTGCTTTACTAATATATCACATTCAATCTGTGTTGTCAATAACTTTTTTTAATTTTTTTGAAATTTTTTCTATATTAATTCTTCAAGCTTTTCTGTAAGTTCATTCCAGCTCTCATACAACGCTGCAAGTTCGTCTTCGAGAGTGCTTTTTTGGGTGTAAAGCTCCCTGGCAAGTTCAAAATCTGCTCCGCACTGTGCAAGGCTTGCATCTATTTCTTGTATTTGTTTTTCTATGCGGGAGATATCTTCTTCTGCCAGAGCGATTTTCTTTTCGGTACTGCGGATTAGTGCCTGATGCCTTTTGGCAGTTTCGTAATCCATGGCACCGCTGTTTTGACGCTCTTGCTTGTGAGAGGTTTCCGATTGAACTGAAAAAGAAGAAACATAGTCATCGTAGTTACCCTTGTATGCGGTTATGCCGTTTTCGTCGAGCTCAAAGATTTTGTCTGCGGTTTTGTTTAAGAAGTATCTGTCGTGCGAAACAAACAGAACCGTACCCTCATACTCGGCTATTGCGGTATCAAGTGCTTCCTTGCTCGGCAGGTCAAGGTGGTTGGTAGGCTCGTCCAATATAAGAAAGTTCGGTTTTTCGAGCATTATAATAAGGAACATAAGTCTGGCACGCTCTCCGCCGCTTAAATCGCCTATGGTTTTGAACACATCCTCGTCTTTGAAAAGGACAAGGCTCAATTTGGTGCGGATTTCCACCTCGTCCATAAGGGGAAATCTGTCGCTGATTTCCGCAAAGATGGTTTTGGTATCGGTAAGCTGCTTTTGCTCCTGGTCGTAGTAGCTTATCTTTGTATTTTGGCCTATTTCTATTTCGCCGTCAAAAAAACGATGCTTTCCGAGTACGGTTTTGATAAGTGTGGACTTGCCAACACCGTTTGCACCGATTATGGCGGCTTTTTCTCCTCGTTTTATATCTAATGTAATATTTTTTGCAAGAGTGGTCAAAATACCTGCTTTTGGGATGCTTAAACTTACATTTTCCACAGTGAGCACATCGTTGTACGAACGCAGCACACCGTCAAACCTAAATCGGCACGCTTCATTTGATGTAACAGGTTTTTCGCCGATATCTATGCGTTCTATTGCCTTTTGTTTGCTTTTTGCCATTTTTGAGGTAGATGCACGAACGATATTTCTTGCAACATAGTCCTCGAGACGCTTTACTTCTTCAAGGCGGGCGTTGTAGTGCTTAAGAGCGATTTCTTCGTTTTGTTTTTTGAGTACAAGATAATTTGAATAGTTACCGCTGTAACGAGTGATTACATTTCGGTCTATTTCGTATATGGTCTGGCAAAGTGCATCAAGAAAATATCTGTCGTGCGATACGGTAATTACTATGCCCTTGTATGTCTTGAGGTAACCCTCGAGCCACTGCATAGTTTTGAAATCAAGGTGGTTTGTAGGCTCGTCAAGCAAAAGCACCTCGGGACTTTCCACAAGAAGTCTTGCCATAGAAAGCTTTGTCTTTTCTCCACCTGATAGGTTTTTGATCTTCATATTTCTGTCAAAACGGTCAAAGCCCATACCTGTGAGAATGGTATTTATGCGTGTTTGTATTTCAAAGCCGCCTCTTTTTTCAAAAAGTTCGCTCTTTTCGCCATAGGCTTTGAGAACTTTTTCGTCCTCTTGTTTTGACATTTTTTCTTCGAGCTGTCTTAATTCTTCGCCAAGGTCTGTAACTTCTTTAAAAGCACTCATCATATATTCGTATATGGTCTTGTCCTCTTCGATGCTTGTATCCTGACGCAAAAAACCTATGCGGCAGTCCCTTGGCGTGAGTACCCTGCCCTCGTCGCAGGAAAGCTCTCCTGCAATTATTTTGAGAAGAGTAGATTTACCTGCACCGTTGGGCCCGATAAGGCCAATCTTTTCGTTATCGGACGCGGTAAGGGATATATTCTTTATGATTACATCTGTACCGTATGTTTTGGTAATGTTTTCTACTTGTAATGCCATATGTTTATTCCTTTTCTGTCAGTCATAGCAGGCACAAAGCACATACACGCCCGCTGCTCCGTACATTTTGAGAAGCGAGGCACATTCGTTTGCAGTTGTACCGCTTGTATAAATATCATCTATAACAACGATATTCTTGCCATAGATGTCGTACCACGGGTTTACATCTATTGCATCTTTTATATAAAACTTTCTCTCGGCGAGGTTCATCTTGCCGAGCTGTCCGACCTCGCAACACTTGTACATAAGGTCGGGGATATATTCGATATCCCACATTTCAGACAGCCTCCCGGCAATAAGTTCCGTTTGGTTGTAGGGCCTTTTTCTGCCTTTGGAGAGAGGCACGGGACACATAATCGCATCCTTGAAATCTGCATTGTCGGATATGCCCTTATCTATCAAATGAGCATACGCCTCCACATAGTATTTTATGGATTTAAACTTGTATTTAATCATTGCATCTCTTGCTTTGCCCTCGTATTTTACAAAGGCTGCTGCGTAGTCAAAGGCAAAGCTATCGTCGCAGACGGTCTTTTTTGCCAAGGGTTTCTGGTCGCATTTTGTGCACAGGGGCAGATACCTCGTGCCGAGGATTACCCTGCCGCAAAGAGCACAATGTCTGGGAAAGATTAAATCCAATGCAAAATTTAGTATTCTTTTAGAAAGGTAGTTGATATTCATTGACATTTAACCTCTTTTTGAGAGCAGAATAGCGTTTGTCCTCGCGGTTGTTATCCACCATTTTGCACACTATCTCCTCCCTGCCCACAAGCACAACAAGGCTCTTGGCTCTTGTAACACCTGTATAAAGGAGATTTCTGTTTACAAGCATATGGGGTGCATCATACATAGGAATGATAACAACAGGAAATTCGCTGCCCTGACTTTTGTGTATGGTGATGCAGTATGCAAGCTCCAGTTCATCTGATATATCCTTGAAGTCGTACACAACCCGTCTGTCGTCAAACATAACGGTTATGGTGTGCAAATCCTTGCGGATAGAAGATATAACACCCACATCGCCGTTGAAAACACCGTTGCCCAGCTGCGTTGTAGTGGTGTTGGTCCATTTGATGTCGTAGTTGTTGCGTATCTGCATGACCTTGTCTCCCTCGCGAAAAAGGCGAAAGCCCATATCCTGCTCGTTTTTTTCTTGTGATGGGGGATTTAACACATCCCGAAGAACCTCATTGAGATTAATTACACCTGCTGTCCCCTTTTTTGACGCAGAGAGCACCTGTATATCAAATGGGTCTATGCCGTATGCCTTTGGAAGTCTTTCCGAGCATAGTGAGGCTATGTATTTAATCCCTTGATTTGCCGAGCCTATCTCTGCAAAGAAGAAGTCCTTGTCCTTAACATTAAGCACAGGATATTTGCCCTCGTTGATGGTATGTGCATTGGTGACTATAAGGCTCTTTTGTGCCTGACGGAAAATCTCGGTGAGGCGGATTACCTCCACAGAGCCGCTTTCTATTATATCTCTTAATACATTACCCGGACCTACCGACGGAAGCTGATTGATATCGCCCACCATAATGAGCCTTGTGCCCGGGCGGATGGCCTTTAGAAGATTGTTGACAAGCACGATGTCTACCATAGACATTTCATCTACAATCACCACATCGCTCTCTATCGGGCAATTTTCGTTGACCATAAATTCGGTTGTTTCGTCATCGCCTCTGAATGATGCCTCGAGAAGTCTGTGGATGGTCTTTGCCTCGAGCGAGCACACCTGGCTCATCCTCTTGGCAGCTCTGCCTGTGGGTGCGGTAAGGGTAACTGTAAGTCCATTTGAGTTCATTATATCTATAATGGCATTAATGATAGTAGTCTTTCCCGTTCCGGGGCCGCCTGTTATAACCATTACGCCGTTTTGCATAGCACTTACCACAGCTTGCCTTTGCAGACGGGCAAAGGATATCTTGTGCTTGCTTTGTATAATATCTATTTGTTTTTCGATAACAGCAGTTTTAAATTTGTATTTGTATTTAGCAAGTTCAAGGATTTTTTCGGCGGCATTTTTTTCGCAAAGATAGTGTGAATAGATATACACCCTGTCCTCGTCGTCAAAGAGTATGCCGTCTTTTATAAGGGCATCTGTTGCAAAAAGCGTAGACGATGTATCCACACCAAGAAGCGACGCCGACGCAGATACCAAAATGTCCTTGGGAAGATAAGTATGCCCAAACTGTGTGTTGTATTTAAGAGTATAAATAACCCCTGCACGAACGCGGTTTAAGTTGTCGGGGTTGATATTTAGCTTTCTGGCTACATCGTCTGCAGTCTTAAAGCCTATGCCGTCTATCTCTTCGCACAGGATATAGGGATTAGCTCTTATAATCTCCACACTTGCCGAGCCAAAACGCTTGTATATCTTGGCGGCAGTCTTTACAGATATGCCGCAATCCTGCAAAAACATAACAAGAGTAGACGAGCCTATCTGTGCCATATAGCTTTCGTGCATTGTCATAGCCTTGGATATGCTTATGCCCTTTACGGTGGATAGTCTTTCGGGCTGTTTTTCCATAATATTCAGCACATCTTCGCCAAACTTTTCTACAAGTTTTTTGGCGGTGGCTTCTCTTACGCCCTTTATTATGCCCGAAGATAAATATTTTTGGATAGAGCTTCTCGTGGCAGGCATAACCTTCTGGAAAACCTCTGCCTTGAACTGCTCTCCATATGTCGGGTGGCTTGTCCATCTGCCCGAAAGCTTTACGCTTTCGCCCTCGCAAAGTCCGTGAAAGTATCCGACCGCAGTAAAGGTTTCGTCTTCGTTTTCGACTTCTATAACCTTGTAGCCGTTGTCGTCGTTGGAATATATAACGGTTATTACATCACCGGATACGGTTTCTGTTGCAGACATTTTGCCACCTCCCTTTTTAAAACATACATTTAATTATACAATATATAAAACATATGTGTCAAGTTTGTGAGTTATTGCCGAATTGTTACAAAAGTGTTGCATTTTTGCGTTTTATATTATATAATGTAAAATATATTTTGGTATAAAGGCGGTCTGTATTTTGAAAATTCTGGTAATCAGCGACACACACAATATGATACAAAATGCAGTTGGCCTCATAACTAAATTGGACCCCGACTATGTACTGCATCTGGGTGATATGTGTGAGGACTGCCACAGACTTGAGGATATGTTTCCAAGAAAGCTCATTGTGTCCGTAAAGGGTAACAACGACTACTTTGACAAATCCTATCCGCTTGAAAGATGCTTTGAACTTGGCGGCAAAAGGATTTTTATGTGTCACGGGCACAAATACAATGTCAAATCCTCGCTTATGAGCCTTGTATACAGGGCAAAGGAGCAAGGTGCCGACATCGTGCTCTATGGTCATACACATTTATCGCACAAAGAGGATTATGACGGTATGCTTATAATAAATCCCGGAACTGTGGGCACCTATGCAGTTATAGAAATAACAGAAACTTCCATTGAGGCAAAGATAGAAAGATATGCACAATAAATTATCTCAAAACGAAATAGACAAGTTAATACCCACAGGTGATTTGGGCAAAAAGACAATATATTTTGATACCCTTACATCTACATTTGATGAGATTAAAAAGATGCCCATTACCCAAGGGCTTACCGTGGTATGCTCCAACCAGACAAACGGCTCGGGCAGGCTCGGAAGAAGCTGGCAGAGCAGCTATGGAGGGGTGTACTTTACATTTGCACTTGTGCCGCCGTTTAACAAGTTCCAAATACCGTTTATCACGATAGTCTGTGCCTTGGGAGTATGCAGAGTATTAAGTAGCTACGCCCCCTGCCAAATCAAATGGCCAAACGACATAGTGTGTGGCGGCAAAAAGCTCTGCGGAATTCTTACAAGGAATTTGGTTTCTGACGGCAAGGTAGATGCAGTCCTTGTGGGGATAGGCATCAATGTAAACAACAGCTTTTCCTCTGATTTGCCCTATGCGGCATCTCTTGGCAGTATAACGAAAAAGAGATTAAACGAAAACAAAATCTTAAGAGATGTATTAAACCAGATAGATACTCTCTACCAAAAAAAATCTCCGGAAGAAATACTAAACGAATACAAAAAGATGTGTATAAATCTTGAAAAAGAGGTTACTATGCACTATCACGATACAGAAAGCGAAAAAATGGGTATATGCAAGGACATACTCCCCGACGGCTCGATGAATGTTTTGACCGATGACGGCATTGTTAATGTACATTCGGGCGAAGTTTCTGTAAAAGGTATTTACGGACAGAAAGGAAAGAACTAAAGTGAAATCTCCGATATTTGACGGTTTATATAAATATGCAAAAATGCAAAGGATACCCTTTAATTCCCCCGGTCACAAGGGCAAGGTTACTATGCGGACAAAGTCCTTAAGTATGCTCGACCTCTACGGCTCTTCGAAAGACGGCGATGCACTGAACCTCAAAGAACTAATCGCCGTAAGCGAGGACTCCATTACAAAAAAATACAAAACCTGCCGCACTATGTATTTAAGAAATGGTGCCACAGGCGGAATATATGCATCACTGGCAGCGTACCTCAAACGAGGCGACAAGGTAATAGTGGACCGTGAGTGCCACAGAAGTGTTGTTAATGCACTAATCATACAGGGGCTTGAGCCTGTGTTTGTAAAGCGTAATTTTAACTATACCTATGGTATCTACGGCGGAGTTGATTTGGATGCACTGGAGCGTGCTGTAATATCCAACAAGGATGCCAAAGCGGTAGTTATAACATCCCCTACATACTATGGTGTGGTATCGGATATCAAATCCATTGCAAGAATATGCCACAATAATAATATGAAGTTAATCGTAGACGAAGCCCTGGGTGCTCACTTTGGCTTTTGCGAGGATTTTCCAAAATCTGCCGCAAAGCTGGGGGCAGATATCACCGTACACGCTGTGCACAAATCCCTCGGGTCGTTTAGCGGAGGGGCACTTCTTCATATAATGGATCCTGACATTGACTTTCAAAGGATTACGGACTGTGTGCGTATGTACGAGAGTAGTTCGGCATCGCCGGCACTGCTTTGCACGCTGGAAAACGCTGTGTACTTTGCGTTCGAAAGTGAGGACTTCTTCCAGAGGATAATCACCGAAACGCAAAAATGGAAAAAAATCATATGCGAAAACACCTCTATCCGCTGGCTTGGAAACGAGCTTATAGATACGGACAGTATATACGAAATGGACCCAGGCAGGATAGTGCTTAACTTTTCGCACGCAAAAATCGACGGATTTGAGGCGGCGGATTTCCTGCGAAACAAGGCAGGCATAGAAGTCGAGTCCGAAAGCCGTGACAATGTGGTGTGTCTTGTAAGCATTTACAACTCGCCACAGGAAATACGAAAGCTCTTCCACGCACTTGCTTCGCTTTCCAAAAAAGTAAAGGACAAGAAAGTAGTTATAAACGCTGTGGAAAACGACATTGCACCCGAGGACCTTGATATGAGGCTCACACCCGAAAAAGCGTTTAACTCAAGTAGTGAATTTTTGAATGCTGACTATGCTCTCGACAGAATAAACAAGAGAATTATATACCGTATGCCCGACGAAGTACCCATCATATTCCCGGGAGAAAGAATTAAGAACTGTCATATAATGGAGATTGCCAAGATACTCTCCTCAGGGGGAGTGGTTAAGGGCCTCTCCGAGGATAATATGATAGAAGTGGTAAGTTTGGCGGAAAGTTTCGGAATATAAAAGAACCGTACACTGCAATGTATGCAGTGTGCGGTTTTTTCTGTTAGGTTACAGTTTCCATTTAACACTTGACAATATGAAGAAAATATTGTATGTTAAACTATGTAGGCGTAGCTTCAAAAGCACAAAATATGGCTGATGTGCTCGAAATTACGCACAATATGTAGAGGTGAAATTATGGCAGAGAAAAAAAGTAGCAAGGCTTATGATAACGAAAGTATATCTATGCTAAAAGGTGCCGACAGAGTAAGGCTCCGCCCGGGAGTAATATTCGGCTCTGACGGTCTTGAGGGCTGTGAGCACTCGGTATTTGAAATACTATCCAACTCTATCGACGAAGCAAGAGAAGGACACGGCAATATAATAGAAGTAACCCGTTATCTTGACAAATCCATCGAGGTTGCAGACTACGGCAGAGGAATACCTGTGGACTTTAACCCCATAGAAAACAGATTTAACTGGGAGCTTGTGTTCTGCGAGCTCTACGCCGGCGGCAAATACAAAAACGGCGGCGAAGACAACTACGAATACAGCCTGGGTCTTAACGGTCTTGGTGCCTGTGCTACACAGTACGCATCGGAATATATGGATGTAACCGTACTTCGTGACGGATACAAATACTCTCTGCATTTTGAAAAAGGTGAAAATGTCGGCGGACTTGAAAAAACGCAGTTCAGACACCGCCACACAGGAACCACAACCAAGTGGCGTCCCGATTTAGATGTTTTTACCGATATAGATATCCCCCCGGAATACTACGAGGAAGTACTTAAAAAGCAGGCAATAGTAAACAGAGGTCTTCGTTTTAAATACAGAAACGAAATATCAAGAGGTCAGTTTGAAGAAAAGGAATTTGTATACGAAGACGGCATCACCGACTATGTAAAGGAAATCGCCGGTGAGGAGGCTCTTACCGACATCAAATTTATCGAATGCGAAAGAAAGGGCCGTGACCGCGAGGACAAGCCCGAATACAAGGTAAAGCTGTCTGTGGCATTTTGTTTTTCAAACAAGGCGACACTGCTCGAATACTATCACAACTCCAGCTTTCTGGAGCATGGCGGCTCACCGGACAAAGCGGTATCCAATGCCTTTGCGTACAGCATAGACCAGTATCTCAAAAACAACAACAAGTACAACAAAACAGAGAGCAAAATCAACTTTGGCGATGTAAAGGACTGCCTTGTTCTTGTATCAAACTCATTTTCTACCGTAACCAGCTACGAAAACCAGACAAAAAAAGCTATAAATAATAAGTTTATCCAGGACGCTATGGTCGAATGGCTTCGCCACGAGCTTGAGGTTTACTTTATCGAAAACAAGGCAGAGGCAGAAAAGATTGCAACTCAAGTGCTCATTAACAAAAGAAGCCGCGAACACGCCGAAAAAGCGAGAGTAAACATTGCCAAAAAGCTCTCGGGAAGTCTTGATATCTCCAACAGAGTGGAAAAGTTTGTGGATTGCCGTACCAAAGATGTGTCAAAAAGAGAAGTATACATCGTTGAGGGTGACTCGGCATTGGGTTCCTGCAAACTCGGAAGAGATTCGGAATTTCAGGCGATAATGCCCGTACGAGGCAAGATACTAAACTGCCTCAAGGCAGACTACGAAAAGATATTCAAAAGCGATATCATAGTAGACCTTTTGCGAGTATTGGGATGCGGAGTTGAGATATCCTCCAAGCACAACAAAAACTTAAATACCTTTGATATAGACAACTTGAGATGGGACAAGATAATAATCTGTACAGATGCCGATGTTGACGGTTTCCAGATTCGTACACTTATTCTTGCAATGCTCTACCGCCTTGTACCGACGCTTATCGAAAAAGGCAAGGTCTACATTGCAGAATCCCCGCTGTTTGAAATAAACTCCAAGGACAAGACCTATTTTGCATACACCGAAAAGGAAAAAGCAGATATAATAGCCAAAATAGGAAATGCCAAATATACAATTCAGCGTTCAAAGGGTCTTGGTGAAAACGAACCCGAAATGATGTGGGAAACGACCATGAACCCCGAAACAAGACGCCTTATATGTGTAAAGAGCGAAGATGCAGCTAATATGGCAGAGACATTTGACCTGCTGTTGGGTGACAATTTGGCAGACAGAAAAGAGTACATTGCCACACACGGACATCTGTATCTTGATATGCTGGATTTAAGTTAAGGGAGGTGCAAGCAAATGTTTAATCAGGACCAGAAAATTACCGATACATTAAAAGAAAACTATATGCCGTATGCTATGAGCGTTATCATTTCGCGTGCACTGCCTGAAATAGACGGGTTCAAGCCTTCGCACAGAAAGCTATTGTATACTATGTACAAGATGAACCTTCTTACAGGGAACAAGACCAAGTCCGCAAATGTAGTGGGTCAGACAATGAAATTAAACCCTCACGGCGACGGTGCCATATACGAAACTATGGTAAGACTCACCCGAGGTAACGACGCACTTTTGCACCCGTTTGTAGACTCCAAGGGTAACTTTGCCAAGCATT
The DNA here is from genome assembly GCA_045544515.1 of Clostridia bacterium. Lineage (GTDB taxonomy): Bacteria > Bacillota > Clostridia > UMGS1810 > UMGS1810 > RGIG8748. The sequence continues at coordinate 10,500 of JAZPZD010000002.1, forward strand.
ACTCCAGAGACATGGCATATGCGGCATCGCGTTACACCGAGGTCAAGCTCGACGAAATTAGCAAGGAGCTCTTTAAGGATATAGACAAAAACACCGTTGACTTTGCAGACAACTACGACGGCACATTAAAAGAGCCTGTGCTTCTGCCCGTAACATTTCCAAACATTTTGGTAAACCCCAATCAGGGTATTGCCGTTGGTATGGCAAACTGTGTTTGCTCATTTAACTTAAAGGAAGTTTGCGACACAACTATTGCATATATCAAAAATCCCAAATGCGACCTTTTGGAAACATTAATCGCCCCCGACTTTACAACGGGCGGAGAGCTCATATACAGCCGTGAAGAACTAAATAAAATCTACGAAACAGGCAGGGGCAGCTTCAAGGTAAGAAGTAAATACCGCCACGACAAGAAAAACGGATTTATAGAAATATACGAAATCCCCTACACCACCACTGCCGAGGCGATAATTGACAAGATTGTGGAACTCATCAAGGCAAACAAAATAAAAGAGATTAATGACCTTAGAGATGAAACCGACCTTAACGGTCTTAAGATTACCCTCGATGTCAAAAAGAGCACCGATGCAGATGCCCTGATGCAAAAACTATTTAAAATGACGCCTCTTGAGGACAGCTTCAGCTGTAACTTTAATATATTAGACGGCAATGTGCCCAAGGTAATGGGCGTAAGAGAAATCCTCGAAAAGTGGCTCTCTTTCCGAATGAACTGTATCGTTCGAAAGACCAAATACGACATAAACAAACTAACACACAAGCTGCACCTTTTGGAAGGTCTTAAGAAAATCCTATTGGATATCGACAAGGCTATCAATATGGTCCGCAATACCGAAAAAGACGAGGATGTAATCCCCAATCTTATAAAAGGCTTTGACATCGACGAAATTCAGGCAGAGTATGTTGCGGATATAAAATTAAGGAACTTAAACAAGCAGTATATCCTGAACCGCCTTGATGATATAGATGACTTAAATGCCGAACTCGACAGACTCGACAAGGTTGTAAAAGACCCCAAGGAAGTCAAAAAGATAATTGTATCCGAGCTTAAAGAAATAAGCAAAAAATACGGAAAAGACAGAAAGACCTCCGTGCTCGCAGAAGAGGAAGTTGAGGTATACAGCGAAACACAAAATATAGAAAACTACAACTTACGAGTTTTCCTTACATCAGATAACTATCTCAAAAAGATTTCGCATGTGTCACTTCGTTCAAGCGGTGCGCAAAAGATGAAAGACGATGCACATATGATATGCGAGTGGGACAGCACCAATGTATCTGACCTTGTCCTTATAAGCGATATGCACAATGTCTACAAGGTCAAGCTCTATGATGTAGCCGACTGCAAGGCGAGCGACTGGGGACACTATATACCCAACATCATAGAAATGGAGCCAAACGAAAAGATAGTGTATATTATACCTACTTTGGACTACAAGGGTTCTGTGATATATGTATTCGAAAACGGCAGAGCCGCAAAGATACCCCTTGCAAGCTACGAAACCAAGACAAACCGCAAAAAGCTCATAAATGCATACTGCAAGAAGTTCCCGCTTGTTGATGTTAAGTTTTTCCTTGAGGATACAGATATTGTACTGTATACAAACCTCGACAAGATACTGATATTTAATTCGTCTGCACTGCAGGAAAAAACAGCACGAGATACACAGGGCGTGATAGTTATGAACTTAAAGAAAAAGAGCACCATTGCCAAGGTCAAGCTCTTAAGCGAGGTTGAATTTGCAAACCCCGACTACTACAAGTCCAAAAACATCCCTGCGGCAGGATACTACCTGAAAGACGAGGATAACAAAGAAAACGAGCAGACAAGTTTGTTCTAAAAGTCAAAGGCTAAGCGATTGATTTTTCGCTTAGCCTTTTTAATTAATTGATATAAATTTCTCCAATGTCTGCATAAAAGTTAGTCAGATTTGGCACAACCTTGCCCTTTATCCTCGTGCTTACAAGGATGGCATCGTTTATGTGGTAGAGCGGTATCTGCGGGACATCTTCTTTGTATATACCGCAGAGGTTGTTGTATGCAACAGACAGGCTTTCGCCGTCTTTGGCAGAATTGATGTTATTTATAACATCATCCAACGCCGCACTTGAATAATTGCAGATTTTACCAAGGGAATTTTCGCCCGTATTAAACGGCAAAATATTCATATTATTCGGATTGTCGCTCTCGTCGGGATTTACCACCGATACCTCTCCGCCGATATTTGCCGCCTTGGCAAACATAAAACCAAGGTCACAGTCCCTTTTTATATCAACCTTGCCTATATAAATTCCGTAGTCGCCCGATTGTATCTTGTTTAAATATGTTTCGTAATCCACCTTGGTAAGCTCAATCTTTGCTCCCATCTCTTCCAAAACTTTCTCTAAATACTTGGCAACATCCTCTTTTTGTTTGTCCTCTTCGTTGTAGAGGATATATGTCTTTAATTTCTTTTCTCTTATATAATCCTTGTCGGTTTCATACTTTTTGTCTGTGTTGTTTCTGTAAAAGTGAGCCTTTGCAGTAATCGGACAAATAGCAGGTGTTGCGTGGGAAAACATAAGAGTGTCTGCAATATTTTCTTTGTCGATTAAATCCGCTATGCACCTTCGCAGCTGAACATCCGAAAAAGCACCGTTTACGGTATTGAACCCTGCAAAAACATATTTGGTGGTTGTAAGCTCATATATATTGTGACTCACCTTGTAGGAATACTCTCCCCAGCGTGCCCTGTCGGTTGTAATCATATCCGTCTCGCCCGAATCAAAAGCATACACAATGGAGTCGTTGTCATTTACATAGCGTATCAAAACCTCGGGTATATACACCTGTGTTTTCCCGTGCCAGGAATTGTTTTTGGCAAGAACAAGGCTCTCGTATGCGTTGATTTTGGAAAATTTGTATCTTCCTGTGCCGTTTAAGTCAAATTTAGAATTTGGGGTACCAAAGTCGCCTGCACCAAGACCTGCCTTGAGTATAGGAAAATCAAGATTTGCCACAAAGTTATTTGCAGATGATTTAAGATAGATATCCACGCCGTAGTTTCCGTCTGCCTTGTAGCTTTGTATATTTTCTATATTATCGAGGTAATATCCTCCGTATAAGCGAATGTAGTCAAAGGTTGCAATTACATCCTTTGAGGTAAACTCTGTTCCGTCGTGGAACTTTACGCCTTTTTTGAGTTTGATATTGTAATGCGTGTTTTTATCCGACACCTTGTAGTCTGTTGCAAGCACGCCCCTTACCGTCAAATCCTCATTTACTATAAAAAGGCCCTCGTACGAAAGATAGAGAATATCCCTTATGCACGAATACTCTGTGGCAAGAGGATTTAAGGTATCGGGAGTATATGAAGAAAGGTTAAGGGTTCCCTCTCCTTTTGGTTTCATTCTGTCTACTTCTTTTAGATTGGCATCATTGGAATTAAGACAGCCTGTAAGGGTAAGACAGATTGCAAAAACCAATATTAATATTTTGTATATCCGCTTTAATGGTAACATAAAATTACTCGCTTTCTGCTACTCGTTCTATTTTTACCGCTTTGTTGGTATTATCATCTATGGTGAGTATTGCACCGCACATCTTGGCTTTGCCGTCTGCCTGGTCGAACCTTTGAGGCATTGAGGTGATAAACCTTTCTATTATAAGCTCTGTTCTAACTCCAAGCACACTGTGCACAGCACCTGTCATACCAAGGTCGGATATATATGCAGTTCCTCGGGGCAAGATACATTCGTCTGCCGTCTGAACATGGGTATGTGTGCCAAACACACAGGTTGCCCTACCGTCCAAAAAGTAGCCAAACGCCCTTTTTTCACTGGTGGCGTCCGCGTGGAAATCTACAAGTATTATATCCGTTTTGTCCTTTAGGTTTTCTATTTCCTTTTCGCACGCTTTAAACGGGCAATCTATATTTAAAATGTTTACCCTGCCCATTGCGTTTATTACACCGATTTTTTTGCCAAGTCTATTAATAATCACACTGCCCCTGCCTTGAGTACCCTCGGGATAGTTAATAGGGCGGATGATGTTGTTTTCGTTTTCAAAAATTTTAAATATATCTTTTCTGCCAAAGGTGTGGTTGCCCATTGTGATTACATCTACGCCCAGATCTACAAGCGTATCGTAATCGGGATATGAAATACCGTTTCCGCCGGAAACATTTTCTGCGTTTGCTATTATTACATCAATGTCATTGTCTTTTACGAAGTCTTTTAAATTGTACTTAAGAAATTCAAGACCGCACGAGCCAAAAATATCTCCTATCAAAAGTATTTTCATACTAATTACCTCTCCAACTAAATCAGCCAAAAAGAACGGGCGTATTTGTGCCCGTTCTTTAGTCTGATGATAAAATCAATTATTTTGCATAGTCTACACTGCGAGTTTCCCTGATTACATTTACCTTAATCTGTCCGGGATACTCAAGTTCACTCTCTATCTTTTTAACAATATCGCGAGCAAGCAATACTGTTTCTTCGTCTTTAACTGCGTCGGGCTTAACCATAATTCTGATTTCTCTGCCCGCCTGGATTGCGTAGGATTTTTCAACCCCTACAAACGAATCTGCAAGTTCTTCGAGCTTTTCGAGTCGTTTGATATATGTTTCAAGGTTTTCTCTTCTTGCACCCGGTCTTGCCGCACTTATAGCGTCGCAAGCCTGTACAATGCATGCAATAACGGTAGTTGCTTCCACATCACCGTGATGTGCCTGGATTGCATGGATAACTTCTTCGGATTCCTGATATTTCTTAGCGATATCAACACCTATATCAACATGCGAACCCTCGATTTCGTGGTCAACGGATTTGCCGATGTCGTGGAGAAGTCCTGCACGCTTTGCAGTCTTAACATCTACACCAAGCTCCCCTGCCATAATACCTGCGAGGTTTGCAACTTCTGTGGAATGTTTTAAAACATTCTGACCGTAGCTTGTACGATACTTCATTCTGCCAAGGAGCTTAACAAGCTCGGGGTGCAGTCCGTGAACACCTGTATCAAAGGTTGCCTGTTCACCCTCTTGCTTGATAATAGCATCAATTTCTTTTCTTGATTTCTCAACTGTTTCTTCAATTCTGGCAGGATGTATTCTGCCGTCAACAATGAGTTTTTCAAGTGCCATTCTTGCTATTTCTCTTCTTACGGGGTCAAATCCCGAAAGAACAACAGCTTCCGGCGTATCGTCAATGATTAAATCGATACCGGTAGCGGTTTCGAGTGCTCGGATGTTTCTTCCTTCTCTACCGATAATTCTGCCCTTCATTTCGTCGTTGGGGAGTGCTACAACAGATACGGTAGCTTCTGCTACATGGTCTGCGGCACACTTTTGAATTGCGGCACTTATGATGTTTTTAGCCTTTTTGTCGGCTTCATCTTTTGCCTGCGTTTCAATATCCTTAATCATGAGGGCTGCCTCATGTCTTACTTCTGACTCTATGTTCTTAAGAAGGTAAGATTTTGCTTCTTCAACCGAGAGTCCCGAAATTCTTTCGAGTATCTCAAGCTGTGCATTCTTAACCTTTAATGTCTCTTCCTTAAGTACATCTGCTTCTTTGAGCTTTTTATTAAGAAGCTCATCTTTCTTTTCGAGAGAATCTGCCTTTTTGTCAAGGGATTCTTCTTTTTGCTGAACGCGTCTTTCCTGACGGTTCATCTCGGACCTTCTGTCCTTTATTTCTCTTTCAAACTCTGTTCTGCTCTTGTGGATTTCGTCCTTAGCTTCGAGCAGCGCTTCTTTCTTTTTGGTTTCTGCTGTTTTCTTGCCTTCTTCGATAATCTGTCTGGCCTTTTCTTCAGCTCCGCCTATTTTACCTTCCGCAATTATTCTTCTTGCCAAAAATCCGAGGGCAAAACCCACGACTACGGCAACAAGTGCGGCTATAATTGTAGTAATTGTCATAAAGAATCTTCAACCTCCTTTTCTTAGTATTTTTTTGCCTTTTTATTGCATTTAATTTCAAAACCTTGAGGGTATACAATTTGGGATAAATGCATTGAAAAAGTCGTAAAGTAGCACTTAATCCAAAATATCATAACCCAAGCTATATTTTATAATATTTTCGGCTCAATGTCAACCGAAATCACAAAAAAAGTGATAAAAGCCACTTTTCACAAAGGCTTTTATCACTTTGGATATTAGTTTTGTTTTATCGCCGCAGTTACGGCATTTCTCATAAGAGTAGCTATTGTCATTGGCCCTACTCCTCCCGGAACGGGTGTAATGTAGCCTGCCTTTTTGCACGCAGAGTCAAAGTCCACATCTCCGCAGAGTTTGCCGTTTTCATCTCTGTCCATACCCACATCTATTACAACCGCACCGTCTTTGATGTAGCTTTCGTCTATCATCTTGGCTCTGCCAACGGCTACCACAAGCACATCTGCCCTTTTGCAGACTTCTTTTAAATCCTTTGTTCTGGAATGGCAGATTGTAACTGTGGCATTTTTGTGAAGAAGAAGCATAGCCTGTGGCTTGCCTACAATGTTGCTCCTGCCTACAACTACACATTCTTTGCCGGTCAAATCTATGCCCGACTCTTCTATCAAATCCATAACGCCCGCAGGTGTACACGGAAGAAAGTCAAAGTCGCCAATCATTATCTTGCCCACATTTACAGGGTGGAAGGCATCCACATCTTTTTTGGGGTCTATCGCATAGAGGATTTTTTCTTCGTTTATATGTTTTGGCAGAGGAAGCTGACAGAGTATGCCGTGGATATCGTCTTTTTTGTTTAATGTGTCAACAAGAGACAAAAGCTCATCCTCGGTAGTTTCCTCGGGCAGAGCATATTCCTCCGAGCGTATTCCTATATATTCGCACGCCTTTTTCTTGTTGTTTACATACACTCTCGACGCACTGTCGTTTCCTACAATGATAACTGCAAGACCTGGGTTTATGCCTTCGGTCTTCAGCTTTTCTACTTTATCTTTTAATTCGTCCTTTACTCTTTGGGACACCTTTTTTCCGTCTAAAATCTGATACATTTTTGTTATCTCCTTTGTGTGAATATTTACCTTTTGTTTCTATCGGGCGCACAAGACAGTCCTTGGTATAGCCTATCAGGTCTTCTCTGCCCGCTTTTTTCAGCGCTTTAATTACAAGAGGGATGTTGTCGGGATTTCTGAACTGCAAAAGTGCCCTTTGCATACGCTTTTCTTCCATATCTCTGGGGATATAGACCTCCTCCATAGTAAAGGGGTCAAGCCCTGTGTAGAACATACAGGTAGATATGGTAAAGGGTGTGGGATAGAAATCCTGAACCTGCTCGGGATGAAGATTGTGATTTTTGATATAGAGTGCCAGCTCAATCGCATCATTTAAGGTAGAGCCAGGGTGACTGCTCATAAGATACGGCACCAAAAACTGCTTTTTGCCTATTTCTTGGTTTATCTTGTAGAATTTATCGCTGAATTTGTCATAGACCCTTCTGCCGGGTTTGCCCATATACTTCAGCACATTATCCGATATATGCTCGGGTGCCACCTTGAGCTGTCCTGATACATGATGCTCACATAATTCCTTGAAAAACTCATCGTTCTTATCTGCAATAAGATAGTCATACCTTATGCCGGAGCGTACAAAGACCTTTTTGATACCCGGAATCTGCCTCAACTTACGCAAGAGGGCAAGGTATTTTTTGTGGGTTATATTAAGGTTGGCACACGGTTTGGGGTAGAGGCATCTTTTGTTTTTGCAGGTGCCGTTTTCCATCTGTTTATCACAGCCCGGTCCGTAAAAGTTGGCGGTAGGTCCGCCCACATCGTGAATATACCCCTTAAATTCGGGATCCCAGGTCATTTTGGTAGCTTCGTTTATTACGGATTTTTCGCTTCGGGACTGAACAATCCTGCCCTGATGAAAGGTAAGAGCACAAAAGTTGCACTGTCCATAGCAACCTCTGTTATTTGTTATACTAAACTTTACCTCTTCTATTGCAGGAACTCCGCCGTCTTTGTCGTACATAGGGTGCCAGGTTCTCATATATGGAAGTGCATATACGCTGTCCAACTCCTTGGTATTTAGAGGCATCATGGGCTTGTTCTGTACAAGATATCTGTCAAAGTGCTTTTGCACAAGTGCCTTTGAGCGTATGGGGTCCTGACCATCAAACTGCAACTTGGTAGCTATGGCGTACTCCCTCTTGTCAGACTGAACATCCTCGCAAGACGGAATTTCTATATACTCGCCTACTGCATCGAGGTTTTTGCGTACATAACAGCAACCGTCAACATTGGTATCCGACAGGTTTTTGCCTTCCTTTAGTGCATTGGCAAGCTCCACTATCGCCTTTTCGCCCATACCATAGATAAGAACATTGGCTCTGGTATCTAAAAGTATCGAGCGGCGAACCTTGTTGTCCCAGTAGTCATAGTGGGCAAATCGTCTCAAACTTGCCTCAATACCTCCTATAATCATAGGTATACCGGGGTACGCCTCGCGGATTTTGTTGCAATACACTATCGTGGCTCTGTCGGGTCTTAAGCCTGCCTTTCCGCCCGGAGAATACGAGTCCTCGGAGCGTGTCTTTTTGTTTACGGTGTAGCGGTTTACCATAGAGTCTATGTTGCCTGCCGAAACCAAAAAGGCGTACTTTGGCTTGCCAAGTTTTTTAAATTCCTCGATGTTCTTCCAGTCGGGCTGGGCTATGATGCCCACAGTATAGCCCTCTTTTACAAGTACTCGGGAGATTATGGCATGTCCAAAGCTCGGATGGTCCACATAGGCATCTCCGCACACATATACAAAATCAAGCTCGTCTATATTTAATTTGTCCATATCCTCCCTTGATACCGGGAGAAAGCCTTGGTTTGTCATAGATTAACTTCCTTATTTCATAAGCATTTCGTTGTATTGGTCGCGAGTGATAAGCACCTGTCTGGGACGGTTTCCGTCAAGACCAGAAATAATTCCTCTGGCTTCCATCTGGTCTATGATGCTTCCGGCACGGTTGTAACCTATGCGGAATCTCCTCTGCAAAAGAGATGTGGAAATCTGTCCGTTGTCAACCGCCATCTCTATGGCTTCCATAAGGAGTTCGTCTGCATCGCCGGGGTCGTCGCCGTCGGGCTTGTACTCATCATCTTTTTCAAGCTGTTCGATAACATCGGCATCGTATACCGCCTCGCAGTTTTCGGTGACTGCCGAAACAACCGCCTTTACATCGTCATCGGAAACAAAAGCACACTGCATACGGCTCGGCTTGGTTTCGCCAACGGGCATATAGAGCATATCGCCTCGTCCCACGAGCTTTTCTGCACCGCCCATATCAAGAATTGTCATTGAGTCCTTGGCACTGGCAACCATAAAGGAAATACGGCTGGGTACATTTGCTTTGATGTTACCTGTAATAAATTTAACAACAGGTCTTTGAGTTGCTATAACAAGATGCATACCTGCAGCTCTTGCAAGCTGTGCAATACGGCAGACATAGTTTTCTACATCGCCGGGTGCCACCATCATAAGGTCGGCAAACTCGTCTATTATGATAACTATTGACGCCATCTTGTTCTCGGGTGTGCCCTCTGCCTCCATGAGCTCATTGTAGCCCTGGATGTTTCGCACATTGTGCTTTTCAAAGGTGGAATAACGCTCCGTCATCTCCTGTACAGCCCAGGATAGTGCACCGGTTGCCTTTTTGGCATCCTTTACAACGGGAATAAGAAGATGCGGTATACCGTTGTAAACACCGAGTTCCACCTGTTTTGGGTCAATCATAACGAGCTTTACCTCATTGGGATCTGCCTTGTACATAAGGCTCACTATAAGCGTATTTATGCACACACTCTTACCGGCTCCCGTTGCACCTGCAATAAGAAGATGCGGCATCTTGGCAAGGTCCATAATAACGGGTGCTCCGCTTATGTCCTTACCCAGTGCTACGGCGAGCTTTGATTTGTGGTTTTTAAATTCGTCGGACTCTATGACCTCACGGAGAGTAACCTTGCTCGGGTCCGCATTTGCAAGCTCTATTCCTATGGTGGTTTTGCCGGGAACAGGGCCTATCATAACTCCGCCCTTTGCGGCGAGCTTTAATGCGATATCTTTGGAAAGACTTGTTATCTGGCTCACCTTTACGCCGGCGGCGGGTTTAACCTCATATCTTGTAACGGTGGGTCCGCAGCTTATCTCCACAACCTGTGCATCTACATGGAAGCTGCGCAAGGTATCCACCAGCTTTGCGGCATTTTCCCTTAATTCTGTGCTTCGGTCTTTTGCCCCGTCCAAATCGTCGGGCGCTTCAAGAAGCTCCACAGACGGATAGTTGTACACCATAACCTCTTCGATTTCGGCAATCTCGTTTTCGATTTCTTCGTGGAGAGATGCCTTTTCGTCATCGGAGATGGCCTCTGGCTTTTCGTCTAGAGTGCGTTCGTTGTAGATATTGATTTCGGGTTCTATATACTCCTGCGGAGGCTCTTCATCCCAGAACTGCTTTTCGGGTGGAGGCTCGGGCAGAGGAATATCGTCTGTATGCCTTGTCTGTACTTTCTCCTTGACCGCAGGGGCGGGGCGTTCTTTGCCCGCATCTGTGATTGCCGTTTTTATCTTGGCAAAAAGTTGAGAGAAAAGATAAGAAAACGATATGTTGAATATCAAAACAAGCATAATAGCCATAACCGCAATGAGCACAACATAAGTACACGCATTTTCCATAAGTGCCTGGAGGGGCTTGGCGATAAGTGCACCTATCATACCTCCTCCGAGGTGAGAACAGTTGTGTTTGTATACGCTCTCCAACTTGACATCGCTTGCAAAAATCATATGGCAAAGAGCCACAAAATCCGCAAGAGAAACCGATATAAGTATATATTTTTTCTTTTTGTCAAAGGATTTGCCCGCAAAATAGTGAATTACCATGGCAACCACCATTACAGGTACTACATATGCTCCGATACCCAGTGTACCTCGCATTATTCCCGAAACAGCATCGCCAAATCTGCCTGCACCGCTGGTATACACGCAGACAAAAAGTATTATCGAAAGTGCCGCAAGGCATATTGATACAATTTCGGCGGTATTATTATTCTGACTGTTTTTGACGGTTTTTCTTACATTTTTCGATGTGGTTTTTTTCTTTTTTGTTTTTTCCATATCTTTCACCTTTATTTAGAGGATTTCTTGTTTGATGTACGAAGCCTTTTTATAAATTCTTCGTTGCTTTGGGTTCGGATAATGTTTGATATTATATTTTCCGTAACTTCCAGAGGGTTGCTGTTAAGCGAGCGTCTGATTGCCCAGGATGCTTCCTTTTCTTCGGCACTTAAGATAAGCTCGTCTTTTCTAGTGCCGGACTTATAAATATCTATCGCGGGGAAAATCCTTCTTTCGCTGAGCTTCCTGTCGAGATGGACCTCCATATTTCCTGTGCCTTTGAATTCTTCAAAGATTACATCGTCCATACGGCTACCCGTTTCTATAAGTGCGGTAGCAAGTATTGTGAGGCTGCCGCCGTTTTCTATGTTTCTGGCAGCACCAAAGAATTTCTTGGGTTTGTGGAGTGCTCCGGGGTCGATACCGCCCGAGAGAGTTCTGCCCGTTGGCGGAATGGTGAGGTTGTACGCTCTGGCAAGCCTTGTGATGCTGTCTAACAGTATCACCACATCCTTGCCGTGTTCAACAAGACGCATAGCACGCTCCAATACCATCTCGGCAACCTTGATGTGATGCTCGGGCATCTCGTCAAATGTGGAATATATTACCTCGCCGTTTATCGAACGCTTCATATCTGTGACCTCTTCGGGTCTTTCGTCTACAAGAAGCACGATGAGATTTACATCGGGGTTGTTAATGCTTATGCTGTTGGCAACGCTTTTTAAAAGAGTGGTCTTGCCTGTTTTGGGCGGTGCCACAATTATTCCTCTCTGCCCTTTTCCTATCGGAGCAAGCAGGTCAATAAGCCTTACCGCGTAGTCCTCGCCCTTGTTCTCCAGACGCAATCTTTCGTCGGGGAAAATCGGGGTAAGGTACTCAAAGCTTTTTCTTTTCAGGGTTTTTTCTATAGTGTCGCCGTTAATAGTCTTTACATATATAAGTGCATCAAAACGCTCGTTATCCCCCGCAGGTCTTGCAATACCGCAGATGTAGTCGCCTGTTTTGAGGTTGAAACGCCTTATCTGCGTAGGCGGAACATACACATCGTCGGGCGTGGTAAGATAGTTGTCGCCGCGCAAAAATCCAAAGCCATCGGGATGGATATCCAATATACCCTTGACTTCTGTGGTATTATTCTGGTTTTGTTTGGGGGATTTGGCACTTTCTTGTGCATCGTTGGAAACAATTTTTTCTTCCGGAATTAAAATTTCGTCTTTTGGAATGTCAGATTTAACATCGGTATTATGAGCTTCGCTAATTAATTTTTCAAGTTCGCTCTTTTTTAGTCTGGAGACTGATTTAATACCGAGCTGTTTTGCCTTAAGTCTTAAATCAGCAAGGCTCAAAGCAGAATTGGTGTTATTTTCTGTCATAAATAATTCTCCTATTTTTTTGCAAACTATACCATATATATTGTACCACAAAGCGTGCACATTTTGAATGTGCAAAATGAACTATTATACAAAAAATTTTTGTGTATTTTAACAAAGGGAATTCTATGGATTTTTTGACATATATATTGTATAATGAAATTAATAATTTGTATTGACGGGGTTTTATTATGCCAAACAAAAAGCACAAAGCCGCAAAAGCTGTGTCTATGTATGTAAAACAGTTTAATAACCACGATGTTTTAGGTCACAGTGCCGAGATGGGATTTTATCTTCTCACAGCACTTTTTCCGTTTATGATACTGCTTTTTGTAATTGCAACGCTAATTAGCGACAGTATGCAAAACCTGCTTTTGAACCTGCTTACATTTCTGCCGCGCGACCTGGAGGTTATGATTACAGAGCTTCTTTTGAGTTTCAAAGGGTCACTGCCTATTATCATTACCGCATCGGTTTTCGGACTTTGGTATACATCCAATGTAATCAGCACTCTCACAAAGGCTATGAACAAATTCTATGCGGTGAGAGAAACCCGAGGGTTCTTTAAACTCAGGGGGATGTTTTTGCTCTTTGCGCTTTTTATAATAATACTTATTATACTAAGCTTTTCTCTTATCATATTTAGTCAGGGAACGCATTTTATCGTACTCAAGATTGACTTTTTTGAGTTTTTTGACACAGAAAAAATATGGGACTACTCAAGATATATAGTAATCCTCTTTGTAATATTTATAACGATTGCACTGATGTTTAAAACTCTGCCCAACAAAAAGCTTTCATTCAAGGCTGTTGCAGTAGGCTCTCTTCTTACAACTATTGCCTGGTGCGTGACCTCTCTGGGATTTTCGTACTATGTAAACAGCTTTTCGAGATACCATGTAATATACGGCTCTCTTGCAAGTATTATTATCTTAACCACCTGGGTTTACTTAAGCTCACTGGTTATTCTGGCGGGCGGTTCAATCAATGCCTTTTTCTACAAAATACGCCTTGCAAAAAAGATTACAAATGCTCAAATACAGGAATATAAGGACTTAACATAATTTACATTTTACAGTTTTTTACTCGGCATAGGGGTTTTTTTGATTTTTTTTACAAATTTATCAAATTATTTTCAAAAAAGACTTGCCAAACGAGGTTTTTTTTGATACAATATACCTTGTGTTTATGACCGGTTTTTATTTTGAGGGTTGTAAGCATCGTATTACAACCAATAATATATAGTTACGGATAACGATTAGGAGGTGCATATAAATGGCAAAGTGTGAAATCTGCGGTAAGGGTGTTTCTTTCGGTATTAAAGTCAGCCACTCCCACAGAAGAGCCAACAGAACATGGAAGGCTAACATCAGACCCGTTAGAACAGTTGTAAATGGCACATCTAAAAAGATGAACATTTGCACAAGTTGCTTAAGAACTTTAAAAGCAGGTAAGACTATATAAGCTATGAATACTCTTAAGTTCAAATAAAATGAGGACACTTATTAACAAAGTGCCCTCATTTTTATTTATTTTACTTTGAATATCTTCCTTAGAAACTTTTTGATAAACACAGGGAAATTAAGTACAACAACCTTCATACAAAGACACTCCTATCATCTTTTAATGCAAACGCAAAGCACTATAATAAGTATACACTCGAGTACTGCTATCACTACTGGCGGCAAAAAGAAAGCCATAAGAAGTCCGGTTACAAATCCCAATATAGCACTGACGATTGCATTTTTGCTGCATCTTTTAAAGTGCATTTTCATATCCATTGCACCTCACCTCTGATGATATAATATGCAAAAGTGTCCTCGGGTGTTACTTCTATTTTCGTATGGTATCCGAGTTTTCTACATGGTTTCTTGTTACATAGGTCATATACAATTCGGAAAGAGCATTAATAAACTCTCTGTCTATCTGTGCATTGGGGTCAAGGCCCGATATTATCTGTATTACCTCCACTGCGTTTTGCGTTTCTTCATCATAAATCCCATTTACAGTAACGGTATCGATATTATCAAATTTGTCCGAGAGGGCAAGTATCATTGCCTGAACAACATACAGACTTGTGTCTGTGTCGCCTACCTGAAAGGGGACTTTTTCTTCGTTTATTACCTGAACCAAAATATTTCTCTTGTTGTTTTTGTATATTTCTTCGTAAACCTCAAAGATTTTGTCCCAGGTGTCATTGTCTACCTCGCCTGTTATATAGAGATTGTTTTTTCGTTGAAAAGTTTCTACACTTCTTTTGGTCTGCTCGCCGTAGATACCGTCGGGCACGAGCCTCTCTATATCTTCGTCAAAAAAAGATATTTCTCTAAGTAGTGTCTGGATTTGTCTTATTTCTTCATCCAACATACGCACCTCCTACACTTATTGGGTATTCAAATTCTGCCCGGGAAAGCTGAGTGCACTCACATCGGGGATAAGAACCGTATCTGATACTCCGTCGTATGCGCGGTAGAGTTCATCCCAGGTACGCCTTCCCACTACACCGTCTGCAACAAGTCCCGCTTGACGCTGAAATGCCAGCACTGCCTCCTGTGTAAGCTCACCAAAATAACCCGTAATGGGCACTGATGGAACTGTGTCATAGAATTCGCTTATTACCGAGAGGAAATACTGAAGAGTGGCGACCTTGTCGTTTTCGTCGCCAAGCCTCAGCGACTCGGGATATTCCAGAGAAGAGCCGAATATATTTACCCCCACGCTGTCTAATTCTGCAAGGCGAAGTATGCCGACATATAGCAGTACCAGCTTGTTCCAGGTAGCCTCGCCCACGATACCGTCGGGAGTAAGGTCAAAAATCTGCTGAAAGGTTCTTACAGCACGCTCTGTGGATTCGCCGAATATTCCGTCTACCTCTACTCTGGGTATTGCCGGATAGTTACGCGAAATGGTGTTGAGTTCTCTCTGTATTACAGTAACAGGGTCGCCCGAATCGCCCCGTCTCAACGCATAACCGGGGTAGAGCGTCTGTATGTCGCTTATGGGAGTGTTCTGCACAAGCTCTATGTCGTCGCCGTAATAATATTTAAGTATCCCCAGAGAATTGTACCCCTGCCTTGCAAGGTACTCACTGCCCCACTGGGACAAGCCGTTGCAGGTTACGGTGGTTCCGTTGCAGTATTTTGCGGCAAGGGGTTCTATGTTGCCAACTCTTCGTATGTATGTGGTAAAAATCCTGTCCACAATTCTGCTTATGTTTTCAAAAATTGTTCTTCCCTGAATAAATTTCTGGTCATATGCGGTGGAGCTTGTTATGTCAAAATCATATCCCCTGCTTCTGTAAAAATTTGTGTATACCCTGTTTAATGCATAAGAAATCTGTGCATAGATATTGGCATATATTGCACTCTCGTTCCAGGTGGGATATATTTCACTCGATGCCACATTTTTTATGTACTGCGGAAACGAAAGCGTTACATTTTGTGCATTGGAATCAGGCGGACCCAGATGGACTGTTATCTGCTGCGGTATTGCCGGTGTAACTACTACTGCCATTTATTTTCCTCCTTACAAATTTTGCGGAGTTTCCACAAATTCTTCTGATCTTCCTGAATGTTCTTCGTTTTCTATAAGAGGAATAAGAGCAGTATCCACCACAGTTGTTTCTCCTGCAAAAATCTGCACATTTCTTATATACACAGTATAATACAAAGGATGGTCAACCCTTACATCCACCACAGAAAACACCGCCTCATTGGTGGGGTTTTCGCTTAACTCTTTGTCGGGGGCACTTATTGTAACCGGTGCGGTTTGTCCGTTTCTGTCGGTTATTCTTTTGGCTATTATATTTTCTCTTCCGCCGACGCTTTTGCTTACGGTAACTATTGCACCGATTACCGGGAGCTCACCTTTTGATGTATAAATCCTTGCTATAAGATATCCGTTTTGTGCCAAATATATCACCTCTTCAAATGTATATTTGAAGTATGCGGATTTTATTCCATACAGAAAAAGAGAGATGCAAAAATTTACATCTCTCTTTTTAAGGTTTTTACTGTCACATTGACATAGTCTATATAAACCGATGCGTATTGCTCTACCGATGTCTTGACGGCATCAATTATTTTTTCGCAACAGCTCTTGATGTCTGTTCCGTAATCCAAAGCCACATCTATGTGGAATATCACATCACATTCATTTTTTTCTACCGAAGTTCTTATTACCCTGTCTACGCCCTCGCATCTTGACGCCTCATACGATGCAAGAGAACAAAGGACAGTATCGTTTATCACAAAATCGCCCAGATAGCTGTATGTGGGACGCACTATCGATTTGTCCTCGCAGGTTTCTGTATTCAAGCCCTTTGTAAATACCCTCAAAGCATCCAAAAAATATCCCGAAAAGGTTTTGCGTATTTCCATCGCAGGAACGGGGATTATGTGTTTGCCCTGACTTTGGCGTATCAATTTTGCCTTGGTTATATCCTCGTCTGACACTATTTGGGATATGTGTACATATTTTTCGTAGTTCGGAAGGTTCAGGCGGTCTTTTATCTTGTCTACCATTTTCTTGCTTGTGCCAAGCACAAGTACAGCATTTGGATTATGCTTTTTTATACTTTCTTCCATATCACGCCTTGCATCCTCGTTTTCAAAAATGGCTCTCTTTACTGCAGCCATTATGCAACGCTCTTTTTTGGCGGATTGACCCGAAACAACCTTGTTGGCACTAATAAGCAGCCCGTCATCGATTATATAATCGGCGTTAAGCTGCGATGCCACACGCATTGCGTTGTAGCTCTTTCCGGTACCGCTCTCACCATATAGTGCATAAGTTTTCATATATATGCCCCTTTTTTTAGTTTGTAACTATGAAAAAACGCCCGCAAGCAACACTGCCTACGGGCGAATCTTAACACATCAGTAATTACTGTAATTCTACAGTAGCGCCTGCTTCTTCGAGTTCTGCCTTGAGCTTTTCAGCTTCTTCCTTAGGCATACCTTCTTTGATTGTGCTGGGAGCACCGTCAACTAAATCTTTAGCTTCTTTGAGGCCAAGACCTGCAGCGTCCTTAACAACCTTAACAACTTTAAGTTTTGCAGCACCAGCATCTTTAAGTACTACATTAAAGTCTGTCTTTTCTTCTGCAGCAGCTGCACCTGCAGCACCTGCAGCACCTGCTACCATAACGGGAGCAGCAGCGCTTACGCCGAATTCTTCTTCCATCATTTTAACTAATTCAGCTACTTCTAATAATTTTAATTCTTTGATATCAGCAATTATCTGTTCGAGATTAGCCATTTCTTTTTACCTCCTATAGTAAAATATTATAAATTACAAAATTAAATTTACACCACTATTACTCATTGGGTGTTTCTTCTGTTGCAGCTTCTTCAGCTACAGGTGCAGCTTCTTCTGCTGCGGGAGCAGCCTCCTCTGCTGCAGGAGCTTCCTCTTTAGCAATGTTGATTTCTGCGGGTTCTACGCCGTTATCAACAAGTGCCTGCAAGGTTCTGACAAGGTTGGAAATAGGAGCATTAAGACTACCCATAATGTTAGCAATAAGAGTATCTCTGGAGGGTGTCTTAGCAAGCTTTGTAACTTCTTCTAAAGAAATAACAGCTCCGTCTAAGAAACCAGCCTTAATCTTAAGGCACTCATTTTCCTTTGCAAATTCTGCAATAACCTTTGCAGGAGCAACCGGGTCATCCTTACTTACAGCAAGAGATGTAGGACCGTTCAAGGGTTCATCAAGACCGTCAAGTCCAACTTCTTTAGCAGCAAATCTTGTAAGAGTGTTTTTAACAACTTTGTATTCAACACCGGCTTCTCTTAACTTTCTACGAAGATTTGTATCTTCTTCAACTGTAAGACCTCTGTAGTCAACAAGAACACCAGCCTGGCTGGATTTGAATGTTTCGATGAGGTCAGCTACAATCTGTTTTTTCTGTTCCAATACATTTGCACTTGGCATAATTTCACCTCCCAATATTTGGTACAATGTATAAAATACACATCGCAATTAATAACAAAAAAGGTTCCTCACAAACATGAGAAACCTTAAATAAGCATAAATAAGCTATCGTACGATTCCTCGGTAGGATTTACCTTTGTACCTACTGTCTGTGGACTCTTTTATTAATATAACACAAAGACGCTCTGTTGTCAAGCTTTTTTTAATTAGTTACCAAACTTTGATGTGTTGAGCTTAACACCGGGGCCCATTGTGGAGCTTACAGCGATACTCTTTAAATACTGACCCTTTGCAGCAGCAGGCTTTGCCTTAACAATAGCATTAGCCAATGTTGTAAAGTTTTCAGTAAGCTTTTCTACGCCGAATGAGCTCTTGCCGATGGGGCAGTGAATAATGTTGGACTTGTCAAGTCTGTACTCGATTTTACCGGCTTTGATATCAGAAACAGCCTTTGCAACATCGGGAGTAACAGTACCTGCCTTGGGGTTAGGCATAAGACCTTTGGGTCCTAATACTCTACCTATTCTACCAACAACACCCATCATATCGGGACTAGCAACTACTACATCAAATTCGAACCAGTTTTCGCTCTGGATCTTTGTAACTAATTCTTCTGCACCTGCATAATCTGCACCGGCATCGAGAGCTTTCTGTACATTGTCGCCTTTAGCGAATACCAAAACTCTGATTTTCTTACCTGTGCCGTGCGGAAGAACAACAGCACCTCTTACCTGCTGATCAGCGTGTCTTGAGTCAACGCCGAGCTTGAAGTGAGCTTCTACTGTTTCGTCGAACTTCGCCTTGGAAGTCTTGATAACAAGGTCAAAAGCCTCTTCTACATCGTAAGTTTTGCCTCTTTCGATTAATTTAGCACTTTCTAAATATTTTTTACCTTTACGCACTTTACTTTCCTCCTTATGTGGTCAGTCGGAAACTTAATTCCTCCCACTTAATAAAAACAAATTAGTCTTCTACTACGATACCCATACTTCTTGCAGTACCGGCAATCATGCTCATAGCTGCCTCAACACTTGCTGCGTTAAGGTCAGGCATTTTCTGCTCGGCAATAGCTCTTAAAGCATCTTTGCCAATAGTAGCAACCTTTGTTTTGTTCGGAACGCCCGAACCGCTGTTTAATTTGCAAGCCTTCTTTAAAAGAACTGCTGCAGGGGGAGTTTTGGTGATAAAGCTAAAAGATCTGTCCTGGTAAACTGTAATAACTACAGGGATTACAAGACCTGCGTCCTTTGCGGTTTTTTCGTTAAACTCCTTACAGAACTGCATGATATTAACACCATGCTGACCTAATGCAGGACCTACCGGGGGAGCCGGATTAGCCTTGCCTGCTTCAATCTGAAGCTTGATGAAACCTGTTACTTTCTGTGCCATCGTGTGCACCTCCTTAAAAAACAATGTGGTAATAAAGCGGAATGTTTAAACATCCTCCCACTCCAACAGACACCAAAATGCCTGTCCAAGCATCCGCAAAAAGCGGAACTTAAATATAATATCGGCAAAAAGCCGTTATTAATGAGATTATATAGACTCAACGCTTGTCATATCAAGCTCAAGCGGAGTCTTTCTTCCAAACATAACAACGCTTACATTAACTTTCTTGGCGTTTGTATCTATGGAATCTACTATGCCAATCTGGTTTGCAAAAGCACCTGTAATAATTCTTACATTGTCGCCTACTGCATACTCTACATTAATTTCCCTTACTTCTACTCCGAGTGATTCAACCTCTTCTTCGGTCAAGGGAACAGGCTTTGATGCAGGACCTACAAATCCTGTAACACCTGTGGTATTACGGACAATATACCAGGTATCGTCTGTCATAACCATCTTTATAAGTACATAACCGGGGAAAATCTTCCTTGTAACTACTTTCTTTTCCTCGCCCTTGGTTTCTACAACATCTTCGGTAGGAACTCTGATGTCTACAATAAGGTCTTCCAGATTACGGTTTTCTATGGCTTTTTCAAGATTGGTTTTAACCTTGTTTTCATACCCGGAATAGGTATGAACAACATACCACTTGGCATTTTTACTTGCCTTATTTACAGCCATATTCCGGCCTCCTTAAATTAAAGCAAACATAATATATGCCGCTAAATTATTATTTTCTGTTGAGTAATAACTCAAACAAGCCCCACTGGAATATAGTATCAAATATTGCGATAACAACTCCCACGATTACAACAACTGCTATAACGATGAGGGTATTGTTTACAACTTGCTTTCTTGAGGGCCAGACAACTTTCTTCATTTCGGATTTGACTTCCTTGAAGAATTTAACTATTCTGTTTTGCTTTTTAGCATTTGCTTCTGCCACAACGCTTCACCTCTTTTAATAGAATAAACAAACCAAAGGGGATTACTTTGTTTCTTTGTGCAAAGTGTGTTCTCTGCAGAAACGGCAGTATTTCTTCATCTCGAGTCTGTCGGGATCGTTCTTCTTGTTCTTGATTGTGTTGTAGTTTCTCTGCTTGCACTGAGTACATGCTAAAGTAATCTTTACTCTCATTTGCGAGCACCTCCTGTAATTTTATCGTGCTTGTATTTAGATAAATTAATCATATGCAAAAAAGTGTGAGATTAAATTTTTGCACACAAAAAAAAGACCTTTTTATCAGCACTAATTACTATAACATATCTGCTATTAATTGTCAAGCAGTTTTTTTAGTTGTTTTCAAATATTTTTATCCTGCCCAAAAACTGCCCGCACAGGCAACATATTTTGGCAAAATTTCCGAAAAGCTACATATATATAATAAGTTGACACTATACTCATTTTGTGATATAATTTATGGCATATTTTGTACTATAGAAAGGAAGTTAGTTTATGGGACTTACACTTACAGAAAAAATATTAAAAGCCCATCTTACAGACGGCGAATTTGTAAAGGGCAGCGAAATCGGTATTAAAATCGACCAGACACTAACACAAGACGCTACCGGAACTATGGCATATCTGGAATTCGAGGCTATGGGTGTTCCGAGAGTAAAGACCGAGCGTTCTGTTGCATACATTGACCACAATACTCTGCAGTCAGGCTTTGAAAACGCAGATGACCACAGATTTATAGGCTCTGTTGCCAAAAAACACGGTATATATTTTTCCAGACCGGGAAACGGCATCTGCCATCAGGTACACCTTGAGAGATTTGGTATTCCGGGCAAGACTCTTATAGGTTCTGACAGCCACACACCCACAGGCGGCGGTCTGGGTATGATAGCAATAGGTGCAGGCGGTCTTGATGTGGCAGTTGCTATGGGCGGCGGAAGCTACTATATTACATACCCCAAGGTAGTAAAGGTAAATCTTACAGGTAAGCTCTCCCCCTGGGTTGCGGCAAAGGATGTAATCCTTGAAATATTAAAAATCCTCTCCGTTAAAGGCGGTGTGGGCAAGGTTATAGAATACACAGGCGAAGGCGTAAAGACGCTTTCTGTTCCCGAAAGAGCAACAATTACCAATATGGGTGCAGAGCTTGGTGCTACAACCTCTATCTTCCCGTCCGACGAAATAACCAAAGAGTTTTTGAAAGCTCAAAAGAGAGAAGAGGTGTGGGTACCTCTTTGTGCAGACGAAGATGCTGTATATGATGAAGAAATAAATATCGACTTATCCGCATTAGAGCCTGCTGCAGCGTGTCCTCACTCGCCCGATAATATCAAGAGCATAAGCGAGCTTGGCAATATGAAGATAGACCAGGTGTGCATAGGCTCGTGTACAAATAGTTCGCTCTTTGATATGCTTAAGGTTGCCCATATACTTAAAGGCAAGACAGTTCACCCCGATGTGTCATTGTCTATTGCTCCCGGATCAAAGCAGGTTCTTAATATGCTCTCTAAAAACGGTGCCCTGTCTATAATGATAGAAGCAGGTGCAAGAATACTGGAAAGTGCGTGCGGACCTTGTATCGGTATGGGTCAGGCTCCCAACTCAAACGGTATTTCACTTCGAACATTCAACAGAAACTTCCTCGGCAGAAGCGGAACAAAAGACGGACAGATATATCTGGTATCCCCCGAGGTTGCTGCCGCATCTGCTGTTACAGGCGTGCTCACAGACCCGAGGACACTCGGAAATATGCCCAAATTCAAGCTTCCCA
This sequence comes from Clostridia bacterium, assembly GCA_045544515.1. Classification (GTDB taxonomy): domain Bacteria; phylum Bacillota; class Clostridia; order UMGS1810; family UMGS1810; genus RGIG8748. Next base: position 33,028 of record JAZPZD010000002.1, read on the forward strand.
AGAAGTTTGACATAAACGACAATATGATTGTTCCCCCCGCAGACGAAAAAGATATGGAAAAAGTGGAGGTGCTGCGAGGCCCCAACATCAAGCCCTTCCCCACGACAAGCCCTCTTGACGATGTAATAGAATGTGCCTGCTCGCTTAAGGTTGGCGACAACATTACAACAGACCACATTATGCCCGCAGGTGCCAAGATACTGCCTCTGCGTTCCAACATCCCCGCTATTTCCAAGCACTGCTTTACAGTATGCGACGAAAACTTCCCCGAAAGAGCAGAAAATCTTGGCAAGAGTATAATAGTAGGCGGTGCAAACTACGGTCAGGGCTCTTCCAGAGAGCACGCGGCACTGGCACCTCTGCATTTGGGTGTAAAGATAGTAATTACAAAATCCTTTGCAAGAATACACCGCTCCAACCTCATAAATGCAGGTATTCTCCCCTTTACCTTTGCAAATGAAAACGACTACGACAAGATAAACGAGGGTGACGAAATCATCTGCGAAAACTTGAGAGAAACCATTAAAAACGGCGGAAATATAATAGTTAAAAACAAAACAACAGGCGAAGATATCCCCTGCGTATGTGAACTCTCTGACAGAGCAAAGGATATAATCTTATCCGGCGGACTTTTGAGCTATACAAAAGAAAAAGCAAACTGATTTTTATATAAAAATCCGGAGGTACTATTTATGAATATGGATATGTTTTTTAATAACGAAAACGAAAAACCTCTTGACAACCTCATCACAGACGGCGGTATGTGCGGCATATTCCGTACAATAGGTTGTGTGGGAGATTCGCTCTCTTCGGGAGAGTTTGAGTCTTACAGCAGCGAGGGCATAACAGGCTGGCACGATTTTTACGAATATTCCTGGGGACAGTTTCTTGCAAGAGATACAGGAAGCAAGGTGTATAACTTCTCCAAGGGCGGTATGACTGCCAAAGAATTTTTGGATGGCTTTGGTGACAAATGCGGTGCGTGGACAACTGCCTGCCAGGCATACATAATTGCACTGGGTGTAAATGATTTGAACATATTGGGCAAGGAAAAAATAGGCAGTTTCGAAGACATCGGCGAACGCTCCAACGAAACCTTTGCAGCTGCATATGCAAATATCATAATAAACCTCAAAAGAAGACAGCCGAAGGCTAAATTCTTTTTGATGACAATACCAAAGCGTGAAGATGAAGACGAAGAAAGAAATCATTTGCGGGAAAACCACGCCCAAATCCTATACAAAATCGCAGAAAAATATGAAAACTGCTATGTGCTCGATTTGAGAAAGTACGCCCCTGTATATGGCAAAAAATTTAAGGAAACATTTTTCCTTGCAGGACATATGAATCCTATGGGATACAGACTCACCGCTACTATGGTTGAGTCGTATATAGACTACATAATAAGACATAATCCCGAAGATTTTAAACAAGTGGGATTTATAGGTACTCCCTATTTCAACTGCAACGAAAAGTGGTAATAACTATTGAAAGGAAATGACAAAATGACTAAAATCCAAATGAAAACTCCCCTCGTAGAGATGGACGGAGACGAAATGACCAGAATTATCTGGAAAATGATTAAAGATATCCTTATCCTCCCCTATGTTGACCTGAAAAGCGAATACTACGACTTGGGTCTCCAAGAGAGAAACAATACAAACGACCAGGTTACAGTAGACAGTGCCGAGGCTACAAAAAAATACGGTGTAGCAGTTAAATGTGCCACAATTACACCCAATGCGGCAAGAATGAGCGAATACGACCTTAAGGAAATGTGGAAATCCCCCAACGGTACCATAAGAGCAATCCTCGACGGAACGGTGTTTAGAACACCTATTATCGTAAAGGGTATCACTCCATATATACCCACCTGGACAAAGCCTATTACCATTGCCCGTCACGCATACGGCGATGTGTACAAGAATAGCGAAATGAAAGTTGAAAAAGGCTCAAAGTGCGAGTTGGTTTCTACAGATGCAAACGGTGCAGAAAAAAGAGAACTCATATACGATTTTTCGGATTCCGAGGGTATCATTCAGGGTATGCACAACAAAAAATCTTCCATAGAGAGCTTTGCAAGAAGCTGCTTTAACTTTGCACTCGACACAAAGCAGGACATATGGTTTGCTACAAAGGATACCATTTCCAAGAAATATGACCATACATTCAAGGATATTTTCCAGGAAATTTACGATACTGAATATAGTGAGAAGTTTGAAAAAGCAGGAATTGAATATTTTTATACATTAATTGACGATGCTGTTGCAAGAGTTATCCGTTCCGAAGGCGGTTACATCTGGGCGTGCAAAAACTACGACGGCGATGTAATGAGCGATATGGTAGCTACAGCTTACGGCTCGCTGGCTATGATGACAAGCGTGCTCGTATCCCCCGACGGTGTGTACGAATACGAGGCAGCACACGGCACAGTTCAGCGTCACTACTACAAGCACTTAAAAGGCGAAAAGACATCTACAAACAGTGTGGCAACCCTCTTTGCCTGGACAGGAGCCCTGCGCAAAAGAGGCGAACTGGATAACACTCCCGATCTTTGCGACTTTGCCGACAAGCTCGAAAAGGCAACCATCCAGACAATAGAAGACGGTGTTATGACAGGGGATTTGTATCTGCTCTCCAAGCTTGAAAACAAAAAGAAGGTTGACACCGAGGAATTTCTTGTTGCTGTTGACGAAAGACTTAAAAAGATGCTTTAAAAAAAGGAATGATATAATATGGCAGTTCGTTTTAACGAAAACAAAGAAGTCGTGGCAAAAATCAAAGAAGGTCTTAAAGAAAAGGACGGCTACTGCCCTTGCAGGTTAGAAAAAACCGAAGAATTCAAATGTATGTGCAAGGAATTCAAAGAGCAGATTGCAGACCCCGATTTTGAAGGCTATTGCCACTGTATGTTGTATTATAAATCCAAAGATTGACAACAAAAATGTCCGTACCGCAATCGCGGTACGGACATTTTTTGAAATTTACTTGTTTTTCTTTCTTTTTTTGTCATCCACAATGGAATACACCACAGGTATAACAAAAAGCGTAAGAACAGTACCTACCACAAGACCTCCCGTAAGCGATACTGCCAATGGCTGCATCATCTTTGCACCGCTCGAACCGAGTGCAAGTGCCATAGGCAAAAAGCCCAAAACCGAGGTAAGAGTAGTCATAAGAACAGGCCGCATTCTTGTAATTCCCGCATAGACAAGAATTTCGTTTTTGTCTGCGTCGGGTTTTTCTTTTCTTGCGGTTTTTACAAAGTCTATAAGCACAATGGCATTATTAACTATTATACCCATAAGCATAAGAATACCTATACAGCTTACCACAGACAATGGCATTGCAAAGATAACATGCCCAAGCACTACTCCTATCATGGCAAGAGGCAGAGTAAAGAGTATTATAAACGGCTCTATGAGACTTTCGAACTGTGCCGCCATAACCATATACATAAGAAGTATACCTATAAATATTGCAAGAAGCAGCGAAAGCATAGCATCTATCATAATTTCGAACTCGCCGCCTGCCTTTTTGCTAACGCCGTCGGGAACGGGCAGTTTTTCAAGCTCTCTGTCGAACTTGTTCTTTACACTTGCCATATCCTTGCCAAAGAGCTTGGCATTAAGAGTTACAACTCTTTTCTGGTCCACTCTTGTAAGGGTGTTGTATCCGTCTGCCTCTATTATATCTGCCACATCGGACAGCGATATCCACTGACCTGCAAAGGTTCTTATTCTCATATTTTTGAGAGCAGCCAGGTCCTCCACATAGCCCTCGGGATATACCAGCTTTATATCATACTCCAGGCCGTCTTCGGCATATCTGCCTGCATTGGTCCCCTCAAGGACACTATTTACAGTGTTTGCCACAACAGCAGTACTGAGGCCATACCTCGAGGCTCTGTCCGCATCTACAATGAGGCGTATTTCGGTTTTGGTATCGGCAATAGAGGTGGAGGTTTCGGCAACACCGTCTATAGAAGAAAGGATTTCTTCTGCCTTTGACACATATTCCTCCAAAGCACTGTCGCTGTTTCCCGTAAACTCAAATTCCAGACCTCCCGAGCCCATATTCATAGAAGACGAGCTCTGGACTGTTATGTTTGCCCCTGCAATATCCGACAGAGCTTTTCTTATTTGCTGGGAAACCTCGTCGGTGGTATCCTTTCTTTTTTCCTTCAAGGTTACGGTAACAGAAGAGGAATTAGACGAGCTTCTGCCCAAAGATGCCATTGAGCCGGAACCGACATTGGCAAAAACTTTTTCTACATTTTTGTTTTGGGATATGATTTTTTCTATATCAAGGGTTATCTTGTTGGTGTCCTCAAGTGTAGCACCCTGCGGAAGCTCTGCATTTACCGTAAGAGAGCCCTCATCGGTAGAATTCATAAGCGTCATTCCTATCATACCCAGTACAACCAGACAAAGCACAAACGCCCCGACAACTGAAAGCATAAACACTTTTCTGTGGTTTAGTGTCCACTTTAGAGCTTTTTCGTACCATTTGTAGAATTTGTCCATAAATCTCTGGAATGGATTTAAGACAAAGCCGAGCTTTTTGTTGGGCGAGTTGTCCTTGATTTTTGAGGTAAGCATAGGCACAAGAAGGTATGTAACAACAAGTGCAGACACCTGCGAAAAGATGATGGCAAAGCCAAGCTGTTTAAACATAACCGCCATCATATTGTCTATAAATAGTATCGGTACATACACGATACAGGTAGTAACTACCGAGGCTACCACCGCACCAAAAACCTCCCACGCACCGTTAACAGACGAGGTGGCGGCATCTTCGCCAAGGTCAGATCTTCTGCGGTGGATGTTTTCCAGTACGACAACCGAGTTGTCTACAAGCATACCTACACCCAGTGCCAGACCGCCCAAAGATACCACATTTAATGTCATCTTGGAAAAATACATACCTATAAAGGTGGTTACAACCGATATTGGCATTGCTATACCTATTACAAGAGAATTCTTAAAGTTTGCCAAAAATAGCAAGAGGATGATAATTGCCAGAAAGGCTCCCGTAACCGCATTTGATGCAACACTTGAAACAGACTCCTTGATGTATGATGCCTGCTCCATTGTTATGTCATACTTAAATTTGGGGTACTGTGTTTCCAGTCTGGAAAGTGTTGTTAAAATTCCCTCTACAACCTCAACAGTGTTGGCATCGGATTCTGCCGTTATTGATATTGCAAGAGATGTGTTTCCATTCAGACGGCTGATGGTACTTATATCGGAATATGTATCCTTTACGCTGGCAATATCCTTGATATATACAACCTGCCCTTTGTCTGTTACCAGGGGGACCTGCTCTATATCCGATACCTTGGAAAACTTACCTACTGCACGAATGGTGTAGTTTCTGCCAGAATTTATGATATCACCTGCGGGGATATTTGAATTCTGCGAGGCTATTGCACTTACGGCATCGTTTAAGGTGACACCAAAACCAAAAAGCTTTTCGGGGTCCACCTCAACCTCTATAATTCTGTCGTTGGCACCTGTAACATTGACAGACGCCACGCCGTCTACGGCTTCGAGCTTGTTTTTTACATTGTCTTCTACAAATTTCTTGGTCTGGATTATGTCCATACCCTCATATGATGCACTCATCATAAGTGCAGGCATCATAGACATATCCAGTTTCATAACCATAGGTTCGTTGGCATTTTCGGGCAGATACCCCTCCACCATATCGACGCTGTCCTTTAAATCCATTACGGCTTTGTCCATATCGGTCCCCGCCGAAAATTCCACCATAACCATACTTGAGCCCTCTGACGACTGCGAGGTTATTCCCTTTGCGCCCGACACAGAGCTTACAGCTCCCTCTATGGTTTTGGTAATCAGGTTTTCTACCTCGGATGAGCCTGCGCTGGGGTACTGTGTATACACAAGTGCCATAGAAAGCTCCATCTCGGGCATAAGCTCCATAGGAAGCATAGTAAGTGAATAAAGTCCTATTACCACAAATATAAGCACAATCATACATACAGCAACGGGTCTTTTGACAGATAGCTTACATATATTCATCTCTATGCCCCTTTCTTATTTTACAATTCTGATGCTGTTATTTTTGTCGGACAAAAATTCCTTTCCGTCGGTTATTACCTTGTCGCCTTTTTTAAGTCCCGACAATATTTCTGTATTATTACCATCGGTTATGCCGATTTTTATTTCCTTTGATATAGCCTTGCCGTCTTTGGCAACATAAACATAATTCTTGCCGTTTTTGCTTATAATGGCACCGTTTTCTACACAAAGGGTATTTTTTGCCTTGTCTGTCACCAGAGATACATCGGCAAGCATACCTATCTTTATCTTGCCGTCTTTGTTGGGGACTAATACCTTTACGGTAAACATTCCCGTCATATCATTTTTGGCTTTGGACACGACAGACACCTTGCCTTTTATACCTTTTAACTTTGCAGACTTTATGTCTATCTGTGCTTTGGTGTCTTCATCTATTTTGGATATAACTGCCTCGGTTACATTTAGTTCGACATCAACCATATCCGAGTTTTTTACGCAAAAAAGCTCTATCCCCGGCGATGCCATCTGACCGATATTTACATTTTTTGCAGTTATGTAGCCGGATATGGGCGATGTAACTGTGCAGTTACTAAGGTTGGTCGATGCAATCTCGAGTGCCACCCTTGCCTGTTTGAGACTTGCGTTTGCCTGATTTACACCGCCTTTGGCACTTTGCTCCGCTTGAGGAATGATGACAGATGTATTTAATTCCGCATTTTTTTGAGCACTTTCATACGCGAGCTGGGCGGTATCAAGACTCGTCTTGGCACTGTCTAATGCAACCTTGCTTATAGCACCTATTTCATACAGCGATAGCTGTCTGTTGTAGTTATCCAGAGCAGTCTGATACTGCGACTTTGCATTGGCAAGGCTCTGGTTTATATTAATTCTGGACTGCTCGCTGTTTCCCTGCGACACAGTGTTGTACGATGCGTCTGCATTTGCCTTTGCGGCAGATGCCATCTCCACATTTGCCAGTGCCTGACTGTACGATTGGGCATACTGCGTGGAGTCTATTGTCATAAGCACATCGCCCTCTTTTACATAATCGCCGATTTCTGCATTTATGGTCTTTATGCTTCCCGAAACCTTGGCAGATACACTTGCAGATGATGCAGCCTTTATTTCTCCGGTATAGCTTATGGTACTTTCTATTGTTTTTTTCTTAACTTCAGACACCTTTACATTAACAGACGAAAGTGCCTGTGTAGTTTCTTTCTCTTTGCTGCACGATGTTACACAAAACATCATCAAAGCCGCCATGGTCAAAGCCAATGCTTTTTTTTGCATAAATAGTCCGCCTTTCCTGTATTATAATCCCACTGTTATTTCCGCCTTGTAGGCTTCTACTGCCATTTTGTAGCTCTGCTTTCCTTGTGCATAGGAAACCTGTGCGTCGTAGAGCTCGTTTATAGCCTGGGTAAGCTCGATATTTGAAATAATGCCCAGGTCATATTTAATCTTTGCCGCCTCGTATCTTTTGAGGTTCATTTCGTATTGCCTTTTTGCAATATCCAGATTGGATTTTGATGTTATTATATTGTTGTATGCCGATTTGATTTTAAGAGCTATCATCTTTTTGGCATTTTCATAAGTGTTTTTGGCAGAGAGGTAATCCGCATATGCACTGTTGTATGTAGCAGACGATTCGGTAAGAACCGTAGACAAATCCCAATAGCTCTCGGACAGCTCCATAGCCTCTTTTAATGCAAACAGGTCATAGCGGCTATCCAGAGCCTTATTTACATCGGTATCGAAGTCGGTTTCGAAATCTGCACACTCTATCTCGTCGGTAAGTATGATTTTGGCATTATCATCTATACCCAGAATTATCCTGAAGTTGTCCTCTGCAACCGAGGCATTGAGCCTGCAGGATTCCAGAGAATTTTTGGCATAATCTGCCGATATGAGTGCGTTTTCGTAATCCAATGCCGAGATGAGCCCCAGCTCGTACTGATATTTTACCGTATTCATATTAGAAAGTGCCAGATTGTACGAATTTTGTGCCGCGTTTATGAGCTTATCCATAAGCACCATATTGCAGTAAGCCTCTGTCACATTATACGAAATGGTGTTTTTTTTCTTTTCGCCCTCTCTGATGGCAAGTCGCTCCTGCATCTGGGCTGCCTCTATGTAATAGCCTTCTTTGAGACAATACGCCTCAAAATTGCTCGACACATTTACGGTCATCTTTTTGTACGGCGACCTCGAAAGTTGAGCACTTTTTATATTAACCTTTGCCGCGATGGCTTTGTGCTCATTTGCAATAAGCTCGCTGTTATCTGTAAGTGCCATCTCTATCGCTTTGTCCAAAGACAAGACATATTCCGCTACTTGTGAACTACTTATATCATCTGCATACACACAAAATATGGGTGTAATCAAAACAAACAATGCTGTAACAAACGAAATGAATTTGTTCATAGATACTACTCCTTTTTAAAAAATGCAACTTCCATAAAGTTTAGCACTTATTTACTTATATGTCAACAAACATTCCTTTAACAATTTGTAAACAAAAACAAACCGCAAAGCCATATATAATGTAGCTTTGCGGCGATTTTTGTCTTAAAATTCAAGGTGCTTTTCGATGTAAGGAATAACCTCTTCTATCTTGAGAGTAATCTGTTCCATGGTGTCGCGGTCTCTTACTGTGACATTGCCTGTTTCTTCGGATTCAAAATCGTAGGTAATGCAGAACGGTGTTCCGATTTCGTCCTGACGGCGATATCTCTTTCCTATGCTGCCTGCCTCGTCAAATTCGCAGGGGAACTTTTTGGAAAGTGTTTCAAAAAGCTCAAGTGCTTTGTCGGAGAGCTTTTTGGAAAGAGGAAGAACTGCAGCCTTGACAGGTGCAAGTGCAGGGTGCAGATGCATTACAACTCGTGTATCTCCCTCGCCTACCTGCTCTTCGTCATATGCTTCCACAAGGAACGCGAGTGCAACTCTGTCTGCTCCCAGTGATGGCTCTACGCAGTAGGGAATGTATTTTTCGTTGGTAACAGGGTCTACATATTCGAGGCTCTGTCCGCTGTGTTCGTGATGCTGCTTTAAGTCGTAGTCTGTTCTGTCGGCAATGCCCCAGAGCTCGCCCCAACCAAACGGGAACACAAACTCTATGTCGGATGTTGCCTTGGAATAGAACGAAAGTTCCTCGGGTGAATGGTCGCGGAAACGAAGATTTTCCTTCTTCATACCGAGGCTCAAAAGGAATTCCATACAATAGTTTTTCCAGTATTCGTACCACTCAAGGTCTGTTCCTGGCTTGCAGAAGAATTCGAGCTCCATCTGTTCGAACTCTCTTGTTCTGAAAGTGAAGTTACCGGGGGTGATTTCATTACGGAAGGACTTACCTATCTGTCCGATACCAAAGGGGATCTTCTTTCTTGATGTTCTCTGGACATTCTTGAAGTTTACAAATATACCCTGTGCTGTTTCGGGACGAAGATAAACTGTGGAGGAGGAATCCTCTGTAACACCCTGGAATGTTTTGAACATAAGGTTAAATTCGCGGATATCGGTAAAGTTGGCCTTGCCGCAGTTGGGACAGGTGATGCCGTTGTCCTTGATGTAAGATTCCATCTCTTCTTTGCTCCAGCCGTCTACAACAACATCGTTGCCGCTTTCGTGAGCAAAGTCCTCTATGAGCTTGTCTGCTCTGTGGCGTGCCTTACACTCCTTGCAATCCATGAGAGGATCGGAAAACGATCCAACATGACCGGATGCAACCCATGTTTCGGGGTTCATAAGTATTGCACAGTCAAGACCTACATTTAAGTTGGTATCCTGGATGAACTTCTTCCACCAGGCTTTTTTGACATTGTTTTTAAATTCTACACCCAAAGGACCGTAATCCCAAGTGTTTGCAAGACCGCAGTATATTTCGCTGCCTGCATATACATAACCTCTGCCTTTGCAGAGGGCTACGATTTTTTCCATAGTTTTTTCTGAATTTAGCATCAAAAACACTTCCTTCTTTTTACATATATTATATAGTTTATTTTATAAAGGTAATTTTGTCAAGTAAAAGAGAGGAATTTTGGCAAAACAAAACATTTTTTTAAAATAATGCTTGCTTTTTTATAAACTATGTAATATAATATTAAAGTACTTTTTCGAGGTGTAGCGAAGTTTGGTCATCGCACTTGGTTTGGGACCAAGGGACCGGGGGTTCGAATCCCTTCACCTCGACCAAAAAATAAGGAGCACACCGTAAGGTTGTGCTTCTTGTTTTTTTATTTGATAAAAGGGATTCGAACACCGAGGGGGCACGAGCCGTTTATAAAACAATTCGGTGAATTGTTTTTAGGCGAGTGTGCGATGGCGGGTACTGTGAGCTTGGCTCACGGTCGCCCAGCAATTAAGATTGCGGAGCAATCTGTATCCCTTCACCTCGACCAAAAAACAAGGAGCACACCGTAAGGTTGTGCTTCTTGTTTTTTTATTTGATAAAAGGGATTCGAACACCGAGGGGGCACGAGCGTAAGCAAGTATATCGCCTAAAGCAAGAGAACTACATTTCTCTCATTTCTTATTTATCCGCTATGCTTTTTCTTATATTCATTTGGTGTCATACCTACCTTGGATTTAAAAAGCCGTGAAAAATATGGGACATTTTTAAAATTCAGCTTGTATGCCACTTCTGCAATTGTCATTTTATCACTTGTAATAAGTTCCTTGGCGTGTTCAATTTTTTTTGCAATGCGGTAATCTGTAGGACTAAGACCGCTGTATTTTTTGAAAAGACTTCGAAAATAGAATGCGCTGACATGGCACATTTCGGCAATTTCCACTATGGATTTTGTCTGTTCTGTGTCATTTTCAATATATCTGATTCCCTCCATTATGGTAGTAAATTCGTTTTGTGAAAGATTGTGCATATGTGCTGTAATGCTTAAGCTATGAAGAATATCGTATAAAATTGATGTGATATTCATAAGAGGCTTTATAGGAGAGTTATAGAGGTTTGCCATATAAAAAAACTTTTCACCGATGTATTTTGGATAGTTGAATTCAAGGTTTGTGAACTTATCGGCCGCAACAAATTCTTCGCCGGAGCTATCGAACATGCTGAATTCTATTCTGACACTACCCGGGGTTGGATACTGAGTGTTGAATTTAACTATCTCGTATGGTGTGTTTGCAGGAATGTATATAATGTTTCCCGGAACTGCCGTAACCGGCGGATGATCGGGAAATGTATATCTGGCATTGCATGAATAATAATACACTAATGTGTTATAAGGTTTTGGTGGAGATAACAAAGAATATTTTGCATTTTCTTTGTGATATCGTATTGTGGGGACTACATCTTTAAAGGTTACATTCTGTGTGTACAGAGTGTCAAATGGTATAATTTTCATAAACTCACCTCTTAATAAAATGATAACATATCAACATTTTGATTGTCAACATTGTTGCGAAAAGTATAATTTTATTAACTTTTTGTGCATTGACAAACCTTGGTTGAAATGTTACAATTTATATATTAAATAGATGTTTTGTAAATTTCAGGAGGTTTTCCATGTTAGACTCTAAAGCATTTGAAAAAGCAATGAAAAATTCGGAGTTTGTTCTGTTCAAAATTGCAGAGGCAAAAGCCGGAGACAACATAATAGTAATTGGTGACAGTGCATCATATCAGAACGATTTACTTTTCTGCCACTGTGCCAAAAATCACGGAATAAACGCTATGAGAATAGACCTGGATATATACGGCGGCGAAGAAGGATACGATAACCTTCCCATAATGGAGCCACTGCGTCAGGCTATTTTTGCAGCTGATATTTCTTTTATGACAACACCACAGATCAAAACAAGCTTTTCTCACTTCCTTGGTTCTCAGACTGCCGGTGATACATCACTTACCGGTGCAGGCAAGAGATATATTTTTGAAATTGACGGTCTTGACAAATGGGACCTCAACGAAGAAGAAGTACTGCTTAACCGCAAGCGTGCACTTGCACTGTATTCATGGCTTCAGAAAGCTGACGAGGTTCATGTTACAACACCAAAGGGTACTGACTTTAAGGTTAAGGTTGGAAATGAGCCCGACGGTATGTATCCGGTTATGGGAATTATTCCATTTTATTCCGAAGTTGCAATCGTGCCGAAGATAGGTACAGCAAATGGTGTTGTTGTTTCTGACGGAGCATCGGAAAGAACATTTAACCAGCGTTGTTTCCCTATTCGTCCCAATATACCCGGTTATCGTGAGCTTAACCGTCAACCTATGAAGATGGTATACGAAAACAGTGTTCTTGTTGAATACAGCGGTGACCCTGTTCAGGTTAAAAGATTTGACGATTTAATGGCAAAAGTAGATCCAAAGCCAAATCTTTGTGATGAGCTTGGCCTTGTTACTACTACATCTGCCGAAAACAACATATACGGCTGGAAGGTTGATGAAAGCCACCAGAGACATTGCGTTCATGTTGCAATCGGAAACAATGCCAATCGTAAGGAAATTATCCACTCTACAGAGCATGTAGATTTTGATGTACATAACCCCGTAGTAAAAGTTGACGGCAAGGTTATATATGACGGTGAAAAGTTCAACGACGAACTCATCTTCTCAATGGCAGACTAAACAAATGTCAAATAAGCATTACCGCAAGGTAGTGCTTATTTTTTTACAAAAAATCCCCGAAATATCAATTGACTTATTTTACCTGCAGTGATATAATATTTAAAATTTTATCAAGGGAGAAGATATTATGAAAATTGACTGTCATCTTCATACAAGTACCGATAGTAAATACACTGCAGACAAAGGCTTTGACACAGATGCCTTTTTACTGGATTAATCCCCTGGAAGACGGTGCATTAGAGCAGGTAGACCTTGCCATAGAAAAGGGCTTTGTTGCGTTCAAAATGATATGCAGAGATTATCTGTCCGGCTGCAACAAGTCTATGGATGTTCTCGAAAGAATAGCCCAAAGAGGCAAATCTGATGAAGTTGCAAACAAAGTAATACCCCTTGTAGGACAATAATACACTCTGCAGGGCACAGTACAAAGGCGTATTGTGCCCTGTCCAAAATAAATTTATTTTTTTTGCGAAAAAGTATTGACAATTGCCAAAAAAAGTAGTATACTATCAAAGTCGCCAATGAGTGACATAGTGTACGGGAGCTTAGCTCAGCTGGGAGAGCATCTGCCTTACAAGCAGAGGGTCACAGGTTCGAGCCCTGTAGCTCCCACCACTTTTAAAAACTAAATATGCTGGTGTAGCTCAATTGGCAGAGCAGCTGATTTGTAATCAGCAGGTTGCGGGTTCAAGTCCCATCACCAGCTCCAGGGGAGGTTCCCGAGTGGCCAAAGGGGGCAGACTGTAAATCTGTTATCTATGATTTCGATGGTTCGAATCCATCTCTCCCCACCAAAAATCCGTACACGAAAGTGTGCGGATTTTTACTTATTACCTATTCACTCTTCATTATTCCCTAAAAATATTTGAGTACGGATTTTTGGGAAGTAATAACTAATAGTGACTAAGTGAAAAAAACTTTTCGAGGTAAACAAATGAAAAACAACACATTTTTAAAAGGAATATCCGACGGAATGCCGATTTGCCTGGGATATCTGTCCGTAGCATTTGCATTCGGGATATTTTCTGTAGAAAACGGATTAAGTGTTTTAGAGGCTCTTCTTATATCAATGACAAATGTCACCTCTGCAGGTCAGCTTGCAGCAGTGCCGATAATAGTAACGGGCGGCAGTCTGTATGAGCTTGCAGTAACACAGTTTGTAATAAATTTGAGATACGCACTGATGTCCGTTTCGCTTTCGCAGAAATTGCACCGCAATGTGCGATTTGCAGACAAGTTAATAATAGCCTTTGTAAATACCGACGAAGTGTTTGCAGTATCCGCATCAAAGGGGTATATGCTAAAGCGCAATTATATGTTCGGTCTTATTATCACACCGTTTTTGGGGTGGTCACTGGGGACTCTTCTCGGTGCTGTTGCAGGCAATATCCTGCCCACTGCTGTGATATCATCTCTTGGAATTGCGATATATGCTATGTTTATGGCAATAGTTATCCCTGAGGCAAAAAGACGCTCACAAACGGCTCTTTGCGTGATTTTTGCAATAGCTTTGAGTTGTGTGTTTAAATATGCACCTGTTTTTGCCAAAATCCCGCAGGGCTTTGTGATAATAATATGTGCCTGCATTGCAAGTGCATTATTTGCCGTTATTATGCCGGTGCCGCAGATAGAAAGCGAGGATAAGTGATATGACAAAAAACTTTTTTATATATCTTTTTGTTATGGCAGGGGTTACATACCTTATCCGTATGCTCCCTCTCATACTTGTAAAAAAGAAGATAACAAATGGGTTTTTGCTTTCTTTTTTGTACTACATACCCTATGCGGTGCTCTCTGTAATGACAATTCCTGCAATTTTCTTTTCTACTAATCATACATCGTCGGCTTTGGCAGGCTTTTTGACGGCACTTGTACCTGCATATAAGGGCAAGAGCCTCCTTGCTGTTGCGATAACCGCCTGCTTTGCCGTACTTGTATGCGAATGTGTTATAATTTACATATGAAAAAAGGTGAACTAATTTGAACCAGGCAGAACTTCATTATCAAAAAATGACCACAACTCCTGTTGCATCGCTTGTTGTACGGTTAGGAATACCCACAACAATCTCTATGCTCATAACCAATATCTACAATATGGCAGACACATACTTTGTAGGAACTCTGGGCGAGAGTGCACAGGCAGCAACGGGAATACTCTTTACCCTGCAGGCTATTATTCAGGCAATCGCCTTTATGATGGGTCAGGGCTCGGGAACTATGGTTTCCAAAGCACTTGCAGACAAAAACCGCACGCAAGCATCGGAATATGTTTCTACTGCCTTTTTCTCGGGCGGCCTTGCAGCTCTTTTGTTATCGGTATTTGGTCTTTTGTTTCTGGAACCGTTTATGTCATTTCTGGGAAGCACCAAGACGATTCTCCCCTACGCCTGTGACTACGGTATGTGGGTTTTAATATCCTGCCCTTTTATGGTGTGCTCGCTTGTTTTAAACAACTGTCTCCGCTACGAAGGCAAGGCGTTTTACTCTATGATAGGTCTTACAACAGGCGGTATATTAAACATTTTCGGCGACTGGCTTCTGGTACCGATACTCGGCGTATACGGTGCAGGACTTGCCACTGCATCTTCGCAGTTTGTGAGTTTTGGCATACTTTTGTATTTCCACATCAAAATGGCACAAAGCTCTGTTTCGCCAAAATTTATTTCCAAATCCAAAAAGGTATATTTAACTATTGTCAGAGTTGGATTTCCCGCACTTATCCGTCAGGGACTTGCCTCTGTATCTCAAGGCCTTCTCAACAACCTCACAAAGCCCTTTGGCGATGCCGCCATTGCCGCTATGAGTGTGGTAAACCGTTTCTGTTCATTTGTAATGTGTGTGGGTCTAGGAATAGGTCAGGGCTTTCAGCCGGTGGCGTCATTTAACTATCAGGCAAAAAAGTACCGCCGCGTAAAAGAGGGACTTGTCTTTACAATGGCAATAGGTCTTGTTATGGTAAGTGCTCTTGCAATACCGGGATTTATCTTTGCAAACAGGATTGTCTATGCTTTTCAAAAAAGTCCTGATGTAATAAAAATCGGCACATATGCGCTTAAATGGGCAACTATCGGCGTGATGTTTCTGCCCCTCTCGGTACCTGTAAATATGCTGTATCAGAGCATAAGAAAGGCTGCACTTTCGTCTGTGCTTTCGCTTATGCGCTCGGGGATTATGTTCATACCCACGCTTATTATAACAACTCACTTTCTGGCACTTAAAGGTGTGCAGATATCCCAACCGATAGCAGATATATTAACAGGAATTATAAGTATTCCGTTCAGTCTGCATTTTCTTTTTAAAAAGCCGGATGAATTTCTTGACGAATAGATGGTTTTCTGTTAGAATTAACTTTATAAACATTAAGGATGTGACTATATGCAAAAGCAAAAAAAGAGTGGCTTTACAAGCTCAATCGGATTTATTCTGTCTGCTGCAGGAAGTGCAGTAGGTCTTGGAAACATATGGAGGTTTCCGTATCTTGCGGCAAAAGGCGGCGGAGGACTTTTTATACTTATATACATAGTTCTTGCACTTACCTTTGGTTTTACACTGCTTACCACAGACCTTGCAATAGGCAGAAGAACAGGCAAGAGCTCGCTTCACGCTTTTGGCGAGATTAGCAAAAAGTGGAAGTTTATAGGACCTATCACATTTATTGTGCCGTGTATCATTCTCACATACTACTGTGCAATAGGCGGTTGGGTGCTGAAATATATCACCGTATACCTTACAGGTGCAAGCCATGCGGCAGCTCAAGGAAACTATTTTACATCATTTATTACTTCTTCTGTTTCACCTATCGTTATGATGCTGATATATCTTGCAATTACAGCACTTGTAGTATATAACGGTGTGGAAAAAGGTGTAGAAAAATTCTCCAAGATAATAATGCCCGGACTTATAGTGATGATTGTGGCTATATGCATATTTGCCCTTACCCTATCTCACGACGGAAGAAGTGCAATAGAAGGTCTTAAGATTTATCTTGTACCCAGCTTTGAGGGACTTACAGTAAAGAAGTTTATGAACATACTTCTGGATGCTACAGGTCAGCTCTTTTATTCGCTTAGTATTGCTATGGGTATTATGGTTACATACGGCTCATATGTAGACAAAAAGGACAACCTCGGCAAATCCATTACCCGAATAGAAATTTTTGATACCGGTGTGGCACTTTTGGCAGGACTTATGATTATACCTGCGGTATATGTGTTCCAAGGTGCAGAGGGACTTTCGGCAAACGGCCCCGGACTTATGTTTGTGGCACTTCCGCAGATATTTGACAAAATGGGCATCATAGGTATAGTTGCCGGTGTGGTATTCTTTGTAATGGTTGCTTTTGCAGCACTTACCTCTTCGATATCCATTATGGAAACGATAGTTGCAAGTATCATGGAAAAAACAGGCAAGACCAGAAAGCAGATCAGCCTTTTTACTGCAATTTTTTCGGCAATCGGTGCTGTGATAGTTTGCCTCGGTTACAACCTGTTCTACTTTGAATTTGAACTGCCCAACGGCACAGTCGGACAAATCCTCGATATTGCGGACTATGTAAGTAATTCACTTCTTATGCCGCTTGTTGCTTTGTTTACAAGTATCCTGATTGGCTGGGTTGTTAAACCAAAATGGGTAATAGAAGAATTGGAATCATCCGGCCACAAATTTACAAGAAAGACGCTCTATACAATAGTAATAAAATATATTGTACCCGTTGTTATGGCTGTGCTCATTTTGCAGGCATTAGGAATTCTTTAATAAATGTTAAAGCGGTGCTGATTTTACAGCACCGCTCAGACTGTCGAAAAAGAACGCACCGCAAAGTGAATATAAAAAATCGATGCTCATTAGTAAGGAATATTGCAATCATTACTAATGAGCTTTTTTATTTATGTAGCTTTTGTCATAAATGACAAAAGCCGGTATTTTATACACTTTGCTTACTTCGTCATCGCTCATGGCCGTACCTTTGTACTGCCTGCTTCGCGATTCCTCGTCTGCGTCCATTTTCGTTCGTCTTATCAGCGTGTCGACTTTATCGACACGCTGAAGCGGTGCTGATTTTACAGCACCGCTTTTCTTTTTTATCCAAGTATTTTTACAAATCTTTCGTAAGCATCGTTGAATCCGCTGTCCTGCGGCTCATACTTAATAACATCAAAGGAAGAAGCAATTATCTTTCTTGCTTCATTCAAATCCTTGATTTCGCCAAGAGCAATGAGCTGAACTGCAATATTACCGATAGCGGTTGCTTCAATAGGCCCTGCAACAACGGGAACTCCAGTTGCATCTGCGGTCATCTGGCAAAGAAGCTGAGCCTGTGTGCCCCCTCCTACCATATGGATTGCCTTGAAGTCGCTGCCTGTACACTCTTTTAAATCTTCAAATGTGTACTTGTATTTCATAGCAAGACTCTCATAGATACAGCGTACAACCTCTGCGTCAGTTTCGGGAACCGCCTGGCCTGTCTTTTTGCAGAAATCTTTGATTCTCTGTACCTGGTTTCCGGGAGTTACAAACACCTGGTTGTCGGGATCTATAAAGCACTTAAAGGGCGAAGCCTCTTGTGCCATAGCTGCCATATCAGAAAAGCTGTATTCCTTCCCTTCGCGTTTAAACTGGCGGCGTGTCTCCTGAATAATCCAAAGACCTATGATGTTCTTTAAAAATCTTGTGGTATCATTAACGCCTGTTTCGTTTGTTATATTAAGCTCTGCAGATTTTTCTGTAATGCAGGGCTTGTCAAGCTCTGTTCCGAAAAGGCTCCATGTACCGCAGGAGATATATACAAAGCTTTCCTCTGTTGCAGGAACTGCGGCTACTGCACTTGCGGTGTCGTGTCCTGCAACTGCAATAAATGGTTTTGTGTCCATTTCCAGTTCTTCGCAAATTTCTTTTTTCAGCATACCAACCTTTTCCCCGGGAGAAACAAGCTTGGGGAAGAGGGTCTTTTTAAGTCCGATTTTTTCTATAAGCTCCCAGTTCCACTCTTTTGTATATGGGTTCAAAAGTGCAGAGGTTGATGCCTCGCTCTTTTCTCCGTAAATCTCACCTGTAAGAAGATATCCAAAAAGCTCCGGTATCATAATAAACTTGTCCGCCAAATCATATATTCCGGGGTTTTTGACCTTGTCTGCAAACAGCTGATATATGGTGTTAAAGTTAAGTGCCTGTATACCAGATGACATATACAAATCCTTGTCGGAGATAATTTCTCTTATTTTTTCGGGGATATCGAGAGTTCTCTCATCGCGATAGTTATAGGGGTTGGACAAAATCTTGCCGTTTTTGTCCACAAGAGCATAGTCAACGCCCCATGTATCTATACCGATACTTGCAAAATCCACATCCTTAACCTTGCGTATACCCTGCTTTATCTCGTGAAAAAGTCTGGGTAAATCCCAGTAAAAACCGTCATTCATACTGACTGGCTCGTTGTCAAAGCGATGTACCTCCTCGAGCATGAGCTTGCCGTTTTCCAGGCTTCCTAATATAGCACGACCGCTTGACGCACCAAAATCAAATGCCAATACTTTCATTATTTGGGCACTCCTTCCGTATATAGATAAGTTAATTCTAACATAATAACACCGATTTTTCAACTAAAATTATTAGAAAATACTGCCTGTTTTCTACAAAATCCGCAATTGTTTTGTGCTAAAATCAATTATGAAAGGCGATGATTGAAATTAGTGCCATATACATAGATGTACTGTTTTTTGTGAATTTTGTAATAAACATCTGCATTGCAGTGTCAACAGCATCCATTATGAAGCTCAATATGTATCCATTAAGGATTTTTATTTCTTCTGCTATCGGAGCTCTCTATTCGTGCATCATATTTGTGGGCGATTTTAATGCTCTTACATCGCTTGGTATGAGAATTGCATTTGTTATGCTCATTGTACTTACGGCATTTGGAAGATGCCGCCCCATACAGTTTGTCAAAAGATGCCTGATGTTTTTTGCCGTAACAGTGGCACTTGGAATATTTACCCTCTCTGTGCTCTATTTTTCGGATATAGGCATACGGCTCGGCGGAATTATAAAAAACGGCGTTTTTTACTTTGATATACCGATGTATCTTATGCTGGGAATATGCACTGTTTCCTACATCATTCTATCCGTTTTGCAAAAGGCTTTTAAGCAAAATCCAAGACGCTCTTTTGTAAGGATACGATTAAGCCGTTTGGGGAAAACTGTGGAACTAAAGGCGCTTGTTGACACAGGCAATATGCTAAAAGATCCGTACAGCAGAAAAAAGGTACTCATAGCCGAATTTGAGGTGCTCTCTCCTCTTTTTGATTTTGATGTCAAAGCAGTGTCGGATGATTTTGATAATCTGCCCGAGGGGTTCAGACTTATACCATACTCGTCAATCGGTAACAAGTGCGGCCTTATCGCCGCTTTTGTTCCGGACAGTATACAAATAGAAAAAAGCGAAGAAAAAGAAATAATCGTTGCCGTTTTCAACGGAACGCTGTCAGGCGGAGGTGACTACAACGCTCTTATAGGCCCGTAATTTTTCAGAAAGGAAGTATTTAGTGTGAAAAATCTGTTTTTGTTAATCATACAAAAGCTATTTAAAAAAGATATACATTACATCGGCGGCTCTGATGCACTTCCGCCGCCGCTTACCAAAGAAGAGGAGGAAAGACTTATTAATACTTTAAAAACCCACCCCTCGCTCGTAAGGAGCGAACTCATTGAGAGAAATTTGCGTCTTGTGGTGTACATATCCAAGAAGTTTGAAAACACGGGGATAAACCTGGAAGACCTTATAAGCATAGGCACAATAGGTCTTATAAAGGCGATAAACACCTTTAACCCCGACAAAAAAATAAAGCTTGCAACCTACGCCTCAAGATGTATCGAAAACGAAATACTTATGTATTTACGAAAAAACAACAGCCGAAAAACCGAAATATCCATCGACGAGCCGCTAAATGTAGACTGGGACGGAAACGAGCTTTTGCTCTCGGATATCCTTGGTACCGACAACGACATAATATATCACAACATAGAGAGCGAGGTTGACAAGGAACTGCTTAACATTGCCCTCGAAACCCTCTCCGAAAGGGAAAGAAGCATAATGGAATTACGCTTTGGTATGAACAGGCAAAAGGAACGCACTCAAAAAGAGGTTGCAGACCTTTTGGGGATAAGTCAGTCATATATATCAAGACTTGAGAAAAAAATAATTTCACACTTAAAAAAAGAAATATCAAAGCTTGTATAAATTTACATAATCTGGCGTATAATGTTAGTACAATCCAGAAAAGGAGAATATATATGCCGGAAAAAAAGCCCAATGTACTGACACAGTTTTTATACGCATTCCGACAGAAAAAACCGCCCGCAGACGATATAGTAGCCATGGCGGACAAAATAATAGAAGAATATATCTATACCAAAAACAAGCTCATCCATCGCAAATGCAGACAAAAAAACCGCAGCGGTGTAACGATTGCTCTTGCCGTCGCTGCGGTATTGGTTGTGTTGTTTTTGATTAAGAAACTGCTTATACAATAAGTGTGTCGCCCTTTATTTCCTTTGGGACAACCTTTATAAACTTGGCGGATATGTCGGTATCTGACGCCATACGGACCTTGATATAATTGGTCATATGACCCTCGTAAATTCCGTCTTTTACCTCTTGTTCAAAGAGTACCTCGCACTCTTTGCCTATATAGCCTTTGAGATAGTCGGATTTCAACTTGGAAAGTTCGCAAATCATAATAGAACTGCGTTTTTCCTTTACGGATTTTTCTATCTGGTCTGGGAGCTTGTCCGCCTTGGTACCCTTGCGGTTTGAATATGCAAAAACATGTGCATCGGCAAGGTTAATCTCTTTGGCAAAGTCAAGAGATGAAATAAACTCTTCATCCGTTTCACCGGGAAAACCGACCATAATATCCGTAGCAATGGCAGGATTGTCAAAGTACCTCCTGAGTAAATCAACACTTTTTCGGTACTCGTCGGTGGTATACTTTCTGTTCATTCGTTTAAGAGTTTCGTCGCATCCGCTCTGCAGTGCTATGTGGAAGTGATTGCACATGATATCTATTTTGGCAATTTCCTTTATAAAATCCTCTGTGAGTATTCTCGGTTCTATTGAACCCAGTCGTATACGGCGTACACCGTCTATCCCGGCAACAGCCTTTATAACATCAAGTAGCGTTTGCGTCTTTAAATCCTTGCCGTATGATGCAAGGTGAATTCCCGTAAGTACGATTTCGGAAAAGCCGTTTGCAGCAAGAGTTTTTACCTCTGTAACTATGCTTTCAAGACTTCGGCTGCGTACGGGTCCTCTTGCATAGGGAATTATACAATAGGTACAAAATTCACTGCAGCCGTCTTCTATCTTAACAAAGGCTCTCGTCTTGGACGAATATGAGGACACCTGCATTTCTTCGTAGGTGCGGTTTTTGAGTGCGTCGGTTACATCTATCTTCTTTTGCTTGGTTTTAAGAACCTCTTCGCACATTTCTACGATGCGGCTTCTGTCTTTTGTTCCGAGGATCAGGCCTACTTTGTCAATTTTTTTAACCTCATCGGGCGAAACTTGAGAATAGCATCCCACTACTGCAATGAGTGCATCGGGATTTTTCTTTGCGGCACGGTGTATCATACGGCGAGACTTGCTGTCGCCTGTTCCGGTTACAGTACAGGTGTTTATGACATATATATCGCATTTTTCGTCGAAATTTTTAACCTCATATCCTTTGGACAAAAAGAGGTTCGCCATAGCTTCGGTTTCGTATTGATTTACTTTGCAACCCAAGGTGCAGAAAGACACTGTGCTCATATATATAAACTCCTTAAATTTGTTCTGTGTTTATTATACACTACTTACAAAAATTTGCAATAGTTTATAAAACAATTTGACTTAAAAATTGCACTGTAGTATAATGTAAATGTAAAAATTTTGTATTGGAGGAATTTAATATGACAACTTTTAAAATTATGTTGAGCTCAATCAATGATGTTAAGAATTTTGTTAACATTGTTAACAAGTATGATTTTGATATTGATCTTATTTCGGATCGCTATGTAGTTGACGCAAAGTCAATTATGGGAATATTCAGTCTTGACCTTACCAAAGCTATTGCGGTAGAAGCTCACGCAGACGATGCTTCCAAGTTCGAAGAAGAGCTTAAGGCATACATAGTAGACTAATAATCAAAAATTTTCAGGTTGCCAAAAGGCTTGTTGTACACGGCGGGATACTTTCCGTTTTAGTGTGCATATACGCTTTTTTGCAACCTTTTTTCTAACAAAGCACCGGGAGGTTATCTTATGGAGTACATTTATAAACCCACAGAATACGAAATCAAATTAATAATACTTTATACGATAAAATCACTCAAGGTCAGTGCAAACTATACCCTGCTCGACTATGTTATATCCTCTGCCGCAAATGTGAATTACTTCGACCTGGAGCAGTATATAGCATCCCTCATAGACAAAAACAACCTTATGGAATATGAAGCAGATGGGAATATCTATTTTTCCATAACAGACAGCGGTGAGGAAACGCTGGAGTTTTTCTCGCACAAGATACCCGCAAGTATAAGAGGCCGTCTTGACGAAAAAATCCGCAACATCAATCTCAAAGAAAAACTCGGGAACAAGGTTGTTGCCGATTATTTTCCTATAAACGAAAAAGAGTATACGGTAAAGCTCACCATGGAAGAGAGCGGGCTTACCCTTATGGAAATAGAGCTGTATGCCGGCAACAAAGAACGAGCCATTGCAATGTGCTCTTATCTTAAGAAAAACACATCGCAGTTTTATGCCGATGTTTCCAGACTTATAGATAGTGGTTTAAATAAATAATTAAAGCGGTGAAATAAATGAACTTTGACGAGATAAAAAAGAATATCGGCATTTTTGTCCTTGCTGTTATGATTATAATCGTATACAAAACATTTGACAGCATAGGAATTGTTTTTGGATATATCGGCGACTTTTTGAGGCTTCTTATACCAATATTTTTAGCGCTTGCGATAGCCTTTATCCTCCATCCTCTGTGCAGAAAAATCGAGGATTTTTGCCGCAAGTTCAAGATCAAATGGGTGTCAAAGCATTGCAGAGGCATCTCGGTAACTATTATTTTTATTGCGGCTATTATAGTGATAACAGGCTTTTTCAGAATTCTTTTGCCTACACTTTTTAAGAGCATCACAGACCTTGCATTGCAGCTGCCAAATATAGTAAGCAAGTTTTCCAGATACCTGTATTCACTTGATTTTGACGGATATACACTTCACACCTTTTTAGACAAAATCACTTTTGAAAACCTTATGTCCGGATTTGACCTGGACAATGTAAAATCCTATATGTCTGGCATTGCGGGCTTTTCAAAGGCGGTTTTTAATATATTCTTGTCTCTTATCATCTCTGTGTATATACTGCTGGACAGAAAAGGGTTCAAGGAAACATGCCGAAAGGTTTCGCTTCTAATCTTTCCGAAAAAAGGTATGGATGTAATCTCAAAATATGTAAGCCACACATTTAATATTATGCACAAATATGTATACTGTCAGCTTTTGGAGGTTGTGATTGTATTTGTGCTCTCGCTTATCATACTTCTTGTAATGGGTGTGCAGTATGCCCCCATACTGTCTTTGTTTATAGGCGTGTTTAACCTGATACCCTATTTTGGTGCGATAATTGCATGCACCGTAACGGCACTGCTTACGGTATTTACATCTTCCCTTTCCAAAGGTATTGCAGTTGCTGTGGCACTTATTATAATGCAGCAGATTGATGCCAACATAATACAGCCCAAGCTCGTAAAAGATACTCTCAAGGTAAAACCTTTCTGGGTTATTTGCGGAGTGTCTGTGGGCGGAGGTCTGTTTGGTATACTCGGCATTCTTCTGGCGGTTCCGTTTATGGCACTTGTAAAGACCATATTTGAAGATTGCTATGATTATTACCATTTCAAGAACAACCCCGATAAAATATCTGATAACGAGGTATAATTGAAGGCAAAATCAAGCAAAATATCCTTGATATGAACCAGTGCAGAATATTTTCTCAAATTTATCAATTTTTTTCAAAAATAGCTTGACAAATTGCTGCAAAGCTGATATAATCTTAAAGTCGGTTACAGAAACTGACTTGTACGCGGGTGTAGTTCAATGGCTAGAATTCCAGCCTTCCAAGCTGGCCGTGTGGGTTCGATTCCCATCACCCGCTCCAATATTTGCGCCAGTAGCTCAGCTGGATAGAGCATCTGCCTTCTAAGCAGAGGGTCGGGAGTTCGAGTCTCTCCTGGCGCGCCAATATATCTGGTGGGTATAGTTCAGTTGGTTAGAGCGCCAGATTGTGATTCTGGAGGTCGTCGGTTCGAATCCGACTACCCACCCCACAATATATACTGGGCTGTAGCCAAGTCGGTAAGGCACCAGATTTTGATTCTGGCATTTTCGCTGGTTCGAGTCCAGTCAGCCCAGCCACCCTTCGGGGCATACGACTGTGCCGCTTTTTAAAAACTTAATACGGGCCATTAGCTCAGTCGGCAGAGCACTTGACTTTTAATCAAGGTGTCCGGAGTTCGAATCTCCGATGGCTCACCAAAACGAAAAGGACGCATTTGGCGTCCTTTTTGGTTTGTGTGGCAATAATTAAGGGAGATTCGAACTCTGAGAGGGCACGAGCCGTTAAGAAAAATAGTCCGGTGGACTGTTTTTCAGGCGAGTGGTGCGCAGACGGGTACCGAAAGCGTAGCTTTGGGTCGGCAAGCAAGGCGAATGCATGGCATTCGTTTCTCCGATGGCTCACCAAAAAAGACAGACTATTTTGATAGAATAGTCTGTCTTTTTTTATCCCTTGAAAATGTAGTAATAATGCGGTTTCCGTTTTTTTGCATTTTGTAGACTTTCAAAAAATACTTATCAAAGGACTAATTCTTTAAATTTTGCACCTTTACAAATTGTAATCGTTTAATTTATGGGGTAAAAGTTTATTTTATGTATTCGTTTGATTTTTATATGAAATGTTAAATTTTATATTTCACCTTTTCTGTGTTGCTTATAATCCGTTGATTTATATTCCGTTTACTCATATAATTGTTTTATGTATTGGGAGGTGTTTTTGTGATTACAAAAAAACTGGGTGTTCGCATACGAGAACTACGTAATCAAGCTGGGATTAGTCAAGAAAAATTTGCTTTAAGTATTGAAATGGATAGAACGTATTTCGCTTCAGTAGAAGCTGGCAAAAGAAATATTGCAATTTGCAATATTAAAAAAATTGCGGATGGACTAAATGTTTCGTTGTCAGAGTTATTCAAAGGATTATGACAATAAATAGGTGAAATTATGATATACAATAAATCAATAACAGCAACAGTATACATCATTAACGATGGGAAAGTGCTGTTACATAAACACAAAAAATATAATACATGGTTTCCTGTAGGTGGGCATTTGGAGCCTCACGAATTACCGCATGAGGCGGCAATTCGTGAGGCTAAAGAAGAAGCCGGACTTGATATAACATTGGTGGAAACTGAAAATGTTCCTCGTTTTGACATCGGGCGTGTTGATAGATTGCCTGCTCCATTCTGCCTTTATCACGAAGGTGATATCGAAGAACAATTTCTTGATTTTATATATATCGGTGAAGCAAAGCAAACAGACTTCTCTCCGATGATAAGCGAGAGTAAGGAATTGCGATGGTTTTCTAATGAAGACTTAAAAAATGAAAATATAAAGGTTCATGTAAAAAATACTGCAGTCATGGTTTTAGACTACTTGAGGGGGCAAAAGACGTGATACATACATTTTTTGATTTTTGCTCTGGTATCGGTGGAGGTAGATTAGGCCTTGAAAAAGCCGGACTACACTGTGTTGGACGTTCTGAAACAAGCAGACTTGCCGATACAACATATAAACTGATGCACAATACTGAAAATGATAATAATTACGGCAATCTAAAAAAACTCGGAAAAGATAATCTCCCAAATTTTGATGTTTTAATTGCGGGTTTTCCTTGCCAAACGTTCTCTGTTATAGGAAGGCAAGAAGGTTTTTCGGATGACCGTGGACAGATTATTTTTCAATTATCTCGTATTATGCGAGAAATGCAGCCCAAATGTTTTATATTGGAAAACGTCAAAGGTCTTGTAACGCACGATGGAGGTTGTACCATAAAAAAGATTATGGAAGAGCTTAATGAGTCCGGGTATGTTGCAAGTTATAGAGTTCTTACAAGTTTGAATTATCGTGTGCCACAAATGCGACAGAGAGTATATTTTGTTGGTTTTAGAAAAGACTTAAATTTGGATTATTCTAAATTTTTGTGGCCGGAGTTCGTGGACAAACAACCTTTGTCAGAGTTCTTAATAGACAATAATGTTGCAGATGAAGAAAGACTTACCATTTTAAAGTATTATCTCAACAACCCGGTAAACCAAGGAAAGTACACCATAGATGATTTGCTAAAAATGGAAGGCAAAATACTTGACACACGAATGAACGATTTAAGAATATATGATGGCAGGTGTCCAACTCTACGTGCTCAAAGAGATGGTGTGTTATATGTGAGAAACGGAAGAATTTATCAACTGACAGGGTATGAAGCTTTGTTGCTTCAAGGATTCCCAAAAGAATGTGCTGACAAAGTTAAAAACATTGTTTCTGATAGACATTTGCTTATGCAAGCTGGAAATGCTATGACGGTTGATGTTATTGAGGCACTTGGTAAAAGTATAATAAAATTTTTAAATATAGGAGGTTGTTACAATGAGTAGTTGGCAAGATTTTGAGGTTGAATGCACAGATTATTTAAATGATACATTTGGGAATTACGCCACATTTTATCATGAAGGTGGCTCTGATTCCACTATCCCAGATATAAGAGTAGAAACAAATACAAATCGAACATTTTATATTGATGCAAAACATTGTCCAGCTCAGTGTGGACAATTTGTGCTTCTGCCAAATATCTCGACTCGTACTTTTGAATATAGCTCGTTAAATGCAAACAGAATAAATGCTCATGCAATTGAAATAATTAATTTCATGAACAGTGATTTTGATGAGTTTAGAGAGGCAGGAACTGCTGGGAAAGATATAAATATGCAAAACGGCTCCCAAATCTTTGCCGATTGGATTATCCAAATATACAAAGAAAAAGGAGCACGTTTATTTATTACAAATGATTTTAGAATTGTAGACATTGACGACTTTTCGAAATATTTCAATGTGTCTGCCAAATACCGCATCAAGCGTAGTGGTTCCAGTAGCGTTGGTAAAAGTAGCTTGTCTGCGATATCAACATACTTAAAAGACCATTATAATATTTCTTCTGTAATGGCTGATAGTGATAAAATGTTCGTCACCTCATCGGTTAATTTGCACGACGAACGTTTCATTTATGGCGGATATGAATATATGATTTCCGACAGGGGTTCATCGTATGAGATTAGAAAACTTTCTAACACTTATAATGCAAATGTTATTTTCTCAATAGACCTTAAAGGTAGCAAGACCGGATTATCAAATGAGGAATTTATTGCTTTTTTAAGGTAGTTTCTTTGAGAAAAACTATATACTTTTTGAGGGCATATTTGTAAGTACTTAATTGGTATTTGCCAACAGGCATGGATGTTTCAATAACATTCATCTGTTCGTTAATCCCCTTGTTTTTAAACAATGAAAGTAGAAAACTACACTCATCCTTTCGATATTCTACATCAATGTCACAGTGAGTTATCTCCCGTTCTATGCGTTTAAGCCTTGAAACTATGTCACTTACAACTTTTTTGTTGGCATCTTGGTGGGAGAACCATATACGAAAATCCATTTCGTTCATATGCTTACACTCCTTTGACGCATTCGCCGATTTCCTTGCCTATATATTGAAGAACATCGATTACAACAGAATTACCGAACTGTTGATATGCTTGATTGGTGTTATCGCAGATTTTGTAACTATCAGGATAGCCCATAATTCTCGCACATTCCCTTGGATGCAAACGTCTTGTTTTTCCGTTGATGAGAAAGCCGCCAGTTTTTGCAAAAACTCCGCCTCCATAAGCTGACAAAGTAATTGCAATTCCCTTAGTGCTATAAATTCTTTCTCCTTGACCACCTTTGTTTACAATTCCTAAACGAATCGGTTTGTCACTATATTCATCATCGGTTGTGACACTATAGTAGGTGTCAGGTCTGTTCACATATAACTTTTCTACCATTTTCTCATCGTCAAGCAGAAAATCTTCTACATGGCGAGTAAGCTTAAATGGTGTTGGATATGTGAAATCTGATATGTTCAAATCCTTTCTAAAACAGACCATGTAAATTCTTTCTCTTTTTTGAGGGACACCGTAGTCTACTGCACTCAATACCCTTTGATTGAATGTGTAGCCAAGTTCCTCCAGGGTATTTCTCACCACTTCCAAGGTGCGACCGTTATCGTGAGAAGCAAAATTTTTAACATTTTCCATAAATACAATTTTTGGTTTTTTAGCTTTTACGATTCGTGCAACATCAAAGAATAAAGTTCCACGGCTATCTTCAAAGCCTCTCTGTTTGCCGCTTATCGAAAAAGCTTGACACGGAAACCCTGCACATAATATATCGTGGTCTGGAATTGTGTTTTCATCAACTTTGGTGATATCTCCTTCGGGGACATCACCAAAGTTATCGGCATAAACCTTTTGAACAGGTTTGTCCCATTCATTTGAATATACACAATGTGCTCCAAGCGATTCAAGAGCGATTCTAAAGCCACCAAGACCGGCAAACAAATCAATAAAGGAGTAACCTGTAAGAGTTTTTTCTTGAATATCTATCATTGCAATTACCTCCATTGATGTAAATTATAGCGCATAGCGCACGAAAAATCAATGGCATACTTCTCAATTTTTCGAATTTAAGTGTGGATTATTGTTCTGCACCCCCTAACCAAAAAACGGCACCCCTTGAGGGTCGGTGAACCCCCTCGGTAAAATTCTATCAAAATATACGTTATTATCCAAAACGAAAAGGACGCATTTGGCGTCCTTTTTGGTTTGTGTGGCAATAATTAAGGGAGATTCGAACTCTGATTGTAAAAAATAATTTAGCTGTTGCAATACAATAATTTCGCTTTGTAACTTGTTACAAAATTCAGATTAAGTATACTGCATCTATATAAGGTGCATCTTTTTAAACACAGGAACTAATTTTGAAACCACGGGGATAGACGAAAGTACATCTTCGCTTATTGCTTTTGTGCAAATAAGCAAAATCCCGTACACAGCAGCTCCGAATGCTATGGATAATATAAGATTTATCTTATCTCCAAGAGGAAGAATTGTATACACAAACTTAACCGCTACACCCATAACAACGGCACAGATAAGCGGCTTTGCCACCATATGCACAAACGACATCTCAAGAGATAACTTGCGTGTGATTGTAAACATATTAAGCACAAGTATCACCGCATAGCAGGCAATGGTGCCTATAGGTGCACCTACAATGTTTATATCGGGGTTTGCCACAAGAATGGCATTTACAACTATCTTGACCACACCGCCGATTAACATATTAACAACAGGAACTCTCTCCTCGCCTACCGACTGCAAGATGGCGTTTGTTACCATAACAAGCGATACAAAAACTATTGCAACAGAGAGAACAGTAAGGGTTTCTGTGGCATTGGTGTTGTTATATACCAGCGAAAGTATCGGATTTGCAAGAATAGACATACCCACTGCACACGGAAGCGAAAATAGCGTGGTAATGGAAATACTGTTTATTGCAGTGTTTTGTGCCGCCTTTTTGTCCCCTGCAGTAAGAGATGCCGAAATTGCAGGCACAAGGCTTATGGTTATTGCCGAAATAAGCGTGGGCGGAAGATTAAAAAGCGGAACTGCATAGCCCGTATACGAGCCGTAAAGATGCTTTGCCTCGCTGTAAGTAAATGCACCCGTCTGCAGATTTCGCATAATCATTGCCGTATCTATAAGAGTGGTGAGGCTGAAAACCGATGCTCCGAGTGTTATGGGTACGGCTATGCGTACAAGCTCTTTTAATATGGTGCCTTCGGAGCGAAGTATACCGCCCGAAGCCTTGGACTTGTTTTTTGAAGATTTGATGTGATATATTGCAAACAGCACCAAAAAGCCCAAAAGACCGCCCATTGCAACACCAAAAACTGCACCTGCACTGCCGTAGATAACGCCATTTCTTATAAGGAAATATGCCCCCGCAAAACCAATCGCCAGCTTGCCGATTGCCTCTGTAACCTCGGAAAGTGCCGTAGGGAGCATATCCTGGTGTCCCTGAAAATATCCCCTGTATGCACTCATAAGAGCCACAAAAAGCACAGCAGGCGATATGGCCTTGATTCCAAGTTCACTGTCGGGGTTTTTGAGTAGGTCCGAAAACAATCCCGCACCAAAATAAAGTATCAGCGTTCCCGCAACGCCTATCCCCACAAGGAGCTTGCGGCTTACAGAAAAAATTCTTTTTACCTCGGCAGAATTGCCCTTTGTCCTTGCTTCAGAAATCATCTTTGATATTGCAACAGGTATACCTGCAGTAGCTACAATAAAGAGCCATGTGTACATTGTATAACTCGCAGAAAAAAGTGCCATACCCTCTTCGTCAAGAAGATATGTAAGCGGGATTTTAAATGCGGCACCTATAAATTTTACAATTATATTGGCTATTACAAGTATGAGAGCACCTTTCATAAAAGTTTCTTTTTTATTTGAACTCATAATTAATCTCCTTATGGCTTGTTATATTATTAGTATAACACATATTTTCCGATAATTAAATATATATTTATTCTTTTTTTAATAAATACCTCTTTATTTGTCATATACATTATTGAGGTGCAAGCAAAATGAGAAAACGACGCTTTATTGCAAATGTATTTATAATGACAGGTTCTATGCTTTTAATACGCCTTGTTGGTATGGGGGCAAATATATACATAACTGCAAGGCTCGGTGCCAAAGCTATGGGTATATACCATATGCTGCTATCTGTGTTTACATTTGGCATTACCTTTGCAGGTGCCGGAGTGGGCTTTGCCGTAACCAGACTTGTGTCGGAGCAAAGAGCAAACGAAGAAGATATATTAAAAAAAGCTCTTACTATTACAACGGCAATGTCTATCGTAGGCGTGCTTGTGTTGTACTTTGGTGCACCGTATATAGAAAGCAGGTTTATAAAAGAGCCTCATGCGGTATACGCTCTGCGTATGATATGTGTATCTCTGCCGTTTATAAGTGCATCCTCTGTGTATAGAGGATATTTTATTGCCAGAAGAAAGGCATCGGTAATCACCATAAGCTCAATCATAGAAGAGGGTGTGTGTATCGGCGTGACGATTTTGTTTTTGCCAAAATTAAAAAATACGCCTTATGCATATATGTGCCTTGTATACGGTTGTACATTTTCCAACATAACAGCGTTTGTTGCGGATAGGTGCCTTTGCAAAAAATGCATCAAAAACAGCGTTTCCAACCCATATAGAGCGTCTTTTAAAAGTGTATTTGCAATATGCGTACCGATAGCATTAGGCTCATATCTGCGTACGGGACTTACCACAGCAGAAAACCTCATCATACCGCTTACATTTGCAGGTTATGGTATAAGCGATGCCGTGGGCGAATACGGCTCCATAAAGGCTATGGCAATGATGGTGGTAATGTTCCCCGCAGTATTTATACAGGCTTTTTCTTCGATGCTTGTTCCCGAAATGAGTGAGCTCAACGCAAAAGGACTGCAAAACGGTATAAGACACATAGCCTCGCTTTCGGTATCGGCAGTTGTAACATTTTCCTGCTATGCGGCACTTATGCTCGTAAAACACCACTCGCTGATAGCAGGAGGACTGTTTAAAGACACTCGTGCGGTATACTATCTGGGTATGCTTTCTGTCCTTGCGGTGCCTATGTATCTTGACACAGTAGCAGACAACATACTAAAAGGGCTTAATCTGCAAAATGTAAGTCTTAAATATAACATAATAGACTCGCTTATCAGGATAGCATTGATTTTCGTATTTATGAAAAAATACGGTCCTGTGTTCTACATAGCTATGCTCTACATAAGCGAAATCTTTAATTTGTCATTGAGTTTGGGAAAGGTAGCAAGGGTTACAAAGCTGAAATTTATGCCAATGGAATTTGTTGTGACACCGCTATTGTGCAGCATTATTGCATATACATTTAATTCACCGATAGTTCAGACGGTTGTCTATTGGACAGTTTATTTTGTGATGCAAAAAAAGAGTGCTGAAAAACAGCACTCTCTTTGAACTTCTATCTGGATATACATCTTGATACAAGGGCAAATGTTTCTGCTCTTGTAATAGTTGCCTTTGGTTTAACGGTATTGTCTGAATAACCTGTAAGTATTCCGCTTTGTGCGGCATATGCAACCGCTGCCCTGGACCAGTCGGAAACATCGGAAGTATCTGCAAAATTAAGGGAACTGTCTGCAAGGTGCCAGCCCATTGCACGAGAGAGAATCGTAACCATCTCTTCTCTTGTGATAAGGTCTTTGGCACGGACATTGCCGTTTGAACCTTTGAGTATGCCGTGTTTTACGGCAGTTGCTATGTAGCTTTTTGCCCATTGCGAAACTGTGCCGCTGTCTGCAAAATCCAATGTCAGATTTGCATCGGGACTTATACCCATAGCAAGAAGTGCAATCTTTGCAGCTTCTTCGCGGGTGATATTGGCATCAGGACGCATTGACGGATTTTGACTGCCGTCTCCTGCAATTATGCCCTTGTCAAAAAGGTTCTTGGCATAGGTATATGCCCAGTTGTCAGATGGAATATCTGCAAACTGAACTGCTTGCGGTGTGACAACAGGTTTAACTACGGGCGAAGCAGATACACCGCCACTCGGTCTTCTGGAAGGTCTGTCGTCATCCGAGCTGTCGTCATCCGAACCGTTGTCATCCGAGCCGTCATCATTCGAACCGTCATCATTCGAACCGTCATCATTCGAGCCGTCGTCATTCGAACCGTCATCATTCGAGCCGTCGTCATTCGAGCCATCATCATTCGAACCGCCAAAATCTATTGTCACATCGGATAATTGCAGATTTTCGGAACATTTTATTGTATAGTCTGCAAACTCGGCAAAGGTAATTTGCACCTTTGCTTCGCCGATTGCATCTTCGTTGGCTTTAAAATTGATTGTAAACAGTATATTGTTATTTTCCTCAAGGATTTCTTGGGTTATTTTGTTTGTGTCCTCTTCTTCGGAGTTGGTGTCAAACCAGCCTATATAACCGCCGCCGCTTTTTGTTTTGAGATTATCTACACAAATTTCTGAATTTGTGCTTAAATATGTGAGCTTGTCGCTATCAAAGGTGTATCGGATTGTAATTGCGGATATATCCTGTATATCCGAAGGGATTTCGTCAATGAGTATATTTACTGCCACACTGCTCTGGTTAACAGATGGTTCCATAGTTAGTGTTGCCGCCAGAGTGCAGGTAGAAATCATACACAGACACACGGCAAGTACCAGTATTTTTTTTAGCATTTGTTTTTCTCCTCTTACATATTTGTTGTATGAATAGTTTCCCCCGTCTTTTATGACGGGGGAATAAATCAAGAAATAAATTTTGTCAAAACAATCATTTGCCTGTAACAAGTCCAAGATATGTGTCGTCTATTTCGCCTATTGCAAGCTTTGAAATCATAAGAGCATCAAGTGCGGTTATCTTTCCGTCGCCATTAACATCTGCAAGAACATATGCATATGCATTTGCAAACAATGCAACATCCTTCTGTGCAGCCTTTTTGTTTGCTGCCAATGCGTCTGCTTCTGTAAGATTGCCGTCTGCGTTGATGTCACCAAGTTTTGAAGGTTCTGTGGGTTCGTTAGTTACAACAACGGTATCTGCGTCAACCTTTTCGTCGGTGATTACCACATAGTAGGTGTCCTCGCCAAGTTTAATCATCATAGCAGTGTTGCCGCCAAGGACAACCTTTTTGCCCTCTTCGATATCGGTAAATACTGTTACATATACATCGCCGTATCCGCCGATTGCTTCCTCTGTCTGCGATGCATCGGGAACGAGGTTTTTGTATGCTTCTTCTGCTTTTTCAAGAAGTTCAAGGTTAGCCACATAAGACTTTTGAGCATCGGTGAGGGTGTTATATGCTTCTCTCGCCTTGGCAATCTTTTCCTTGCATTCTTTGGTGTATTCTACATCGCCTATTGCTGCGATGATATCCTCTACAGCGGATGCTGCTGTCATATCTTCCTTAATCACAAGGATTGCATCTTCTGCTTCTTCGAGCACTGCAAGTTTTGTTACATAAGCCTGTTGCTCTTCTGTAAGATCATCATATGCCTCTCTTGCAGCTTTTATCGCTTCTTCGTCCTCGATTGTGATTTCGCCAAGAGCAGCAATCGCATCGTCAACAGCCTTTGCTGCTGCCATATCGTCTCTGATGGCACTAATTGCAGCTTCTGCTTTTTCAAGGATTTCGAGATTTTCTACATACACCTTCTGGTCATCTGTAAGAAAATCATAAGCATCTCTTGCTGCTTTAACAGCCTTTTCACTGTCTATTGTGATAACTTCGGGAAGATTAGCTATCATTTTATCTACGCCCAAAGCTGCAGCTTTGTCTAATTCTTCCTTGTCGGCAGCCGCCTTAAGTTCTTCGATTGTTTTTTCTGCTTCTTCGAGTTTTGCAAGCTTTGTTACATAACCCTGCTGCGTTTCAGACAAGTCAGCGTATGCTTTTCTTGCTGCAGTTATCGCTGCATCATCCTCAATAGTAATACCGTCTGCACAAATTGTATCTACAACATCGTCAAATGACTTTGCAGCCTTTAAGTCAACTATCTTTTCTTCTGCAGCTTTAAGAATTCCAAGAGTTGTAACATATGCTTTCTGATCATTTGTAAGAGCTGTATATTTGTCTCTTAAATCTTTTACTGCATCTTCGTCATCAAGAGTTACATCTCCAAGTGCTTCTGCATAAGCATCAAATCCTTTGGCAATAGCGATATCGCTTTCGATTTTTTCAATCTTGGTCTTTGCAGCTTGGAGTTTGGCAGAGTTTGTTACAAGTGCCTGCTGCTCATCACTAAGACCATTAAAGTCTTCATAGAGTGCCAAAACTGCATCTTTGTCTTCTATAGTAATTTCTTCAGGAAGATTTTCAATTGCTGCCTCTACATCTTCTATCTGCTGTTTGAGAGTAGCTATTGCGTCAAGGGCATCTTCAACCTTTGCATAATTTGTAACAAGGTGTCTGTATTCTCCACTAATTGCAAGGTAGATAGATTTTGCAGCGTTTACATCAGCTTCGTCTGCCAAAGTTATTTCTTCGGGAAGAGCGTCTATTGCATCTTCTACTGCCTTAACCTGTGTGGTTATCTGTGTTTCTATCTGAGCATAGCTTGTTTTTGCTGCAGCAAGAACGCCTGCGTTTGTAACAGCGTTCTTATCTTCTGCAAGAACTGCACCATATTTAGCCTCTGCTGTGTCTATGAGGTTTTTGCTTTCTTCGGTGTACTTAACCTCGCCTATTTCATCTATTGCAGATATTGCAGCATTGATTGCCAAAGTCTTTAATTCGTCATACCTGGACAGTGCATCAGTGAGAATTTTTTTATTTTCTACTTCTGTCTTGTCAGATACAAGCTGATATTTGGTATTTGCAGCGTCGATGCGTGCTTTGCTCGCCTCTGTATATGTAACTGTGCCGATTTTTGCAATTTCTGCCATTGCATCGATAGCTTCCTGTGATGGACCAACCGGCGTATCATCAACAATCTGAACCGCTTCTGTAGCTTTAACAGTTGCTCTTTCTTCGCCGGGATTTAACACCAACAATTCTGTGTTACAAAGAACAAATTCTCTTGCAACATTTTCAATATCCTTTTTAGCAGTAAATATTATCTTACCTGCAACGATAGATGTTGAACCAAACGCCGAACAGGTTTCATCAAGTGTATATCCGTATACTAAATCAATATAAGCCGAGTTGAAGCTTTTTGTGTTTGGATCGTCATCAAGAAAATACTGGCCTTTTTGAGGAGCAGCTATTCCACCAAAGCCTTCTCTAGAATTTGCAACAGATTTGTACCATTCAGCATCAAATGCGTTTGGTACACGACCAGCACCGGTTCCTGTTGTGTCAACAGAAAAGCTTGCATCGGCAAACTGAATGCTGTATGCTACAGAAGAAATATATTTCATATTTCCCCCAACTGTTACGGTAAGCAAAACTTTTTCACCATTAGCCACTGTTTTTTTGTCTGCAGTAAGAACAAATGTATAATCCGCATCCGCAAAAACAAGTCCTGTGGGAATCATTGTAAATGCAAACATAACAACAAGGAAAAGCGCTGTCAGTTTTTTAAATAAATTTCTTTTCATACTTTAACCTCCTAATACTAATTACTCTTCGTCGGGCAAGAACGGTGTTCTGTTGAGTGCATACTGTACTACACTGCCTGCATCGGCTACAGTAATTTCATTGTCACCGTTAACATTCGCTGCCAAAGCACCGTATTGATATACCTCTTCAGAGTTCGATTTATAGAATGGTGTTCTGTTAAGTGCATACTGTACTATACTTCCTGCATCCGCCACGGTAATTTCGCTATCACCGTTAACATCACCCATCATATACGGCTTTTCAGAAGGTGTATCTCCGCCTCCCTGCTGGCTCTTGTCGATTACTGTTTTGTACGGGTCGTCGTCTATGCCCATTGTTGCATATCCCGAATATATGTCGTAGCTTGCGTCCTCTGCTGCTGTGAACTTAAATGTAGCAACGCCTTTATCATTCGCTGGTGTCTGATTGATGTAGTGAACAAGTGTAGTATTGGCAAACGCCTGAGAGATTGTAGTATCCTTGGGCACTACAAGAAGGGTTGTTTCCTCGGAAGGATTAAGATCCCCCACAGTAACAGTAACGGTTGTACCATTCATAGAATAACTGATAGGGTCTGCCGCAAAAGCCACACTACAGGTAACAAGGCTAATTAGCATAACAACAGTTATGGTTTTTGTGATGAAATTTTTCACTGATTTTCCCGCCTTTCTCCGCAAACGGACACCGCAAAAAAGTGAGTGTTCCGAAGCAACACAGTTTGTTTTAAATCATATTTTGGCATACATATATAACATACCATACTATCATAGATACATTATACCTAAAATCCAAAAAAAAGGCAATAGAAATATCCGGAAATCTATTGCATTTTTGCTTTTTCGTCATATTTACTAATTCAAAAAACCTTTTTGTGCATTAGTCGGAATACAGCTTGTTGTATATTTTGGCACGCTTTTGAACTTTTTTTACAT
This sequence comes from Clostridia bacterium, assembly GCA_045544515.1. Classification (GTDB taxonomy): domain Bacteria; phylum Bacillota; class Clostridia; order UMGS1810; family UMGS1810; genus RGIG8748. Next base: position 70,974 of record JAZPZD010000002.1, read on the forward strand.
ATTCTGCAGTTTCGGCAAAGGGTATTTTTTTAAGCGTGGTTTTTCCCTCGCTGTATCTCGTGTCCGAAAGCCACTTGTCAACATTGCCGGGGCCGGCATTGTACGCTGCTGCAGCGGTAAGCATATTGCCGTCGTAACGCTCTATGAGATAGTCAATATATGCACAGCCTATATGTATGTTTTGCTCGGCTTTGCCTATGTCCTGTTTGTCGATACCGAGCGAAAATTCGTCTATACACCATGCGGCAGTTTCCTGTGTTAATTGCATAAGCCCTTGTGCATCCTTGTTGCTGTGGGCGTTTTCGTCAAAACCGCTTTCGGCACTTATCATACCCATAACAAAGTATTTGTCTAGAGAATACATTTGAGAATATTTTTCGATTTCATCCGAGTATTTAATGGGGTATATCATTTTTAATAAAGGAGTCATAAACCCCGCAAGGCAAAACGAAATTATAAGTATTGTAACAAGGCTTAAAAAACCTACTTTGCTTTTTTTAAACATATTCCTTTAGCTCCTCTTCAAGAGCAGACAGCATAGTGTCTGTGTCGGCATTGTTATATATTGCAATATCGCATTTTTTGAGGTAGAACTCATCGTCCTGCTGGCTTTCTATCCTCTTTTTTGCCTCGTCATAAGTTTTGCCGTCCCGCTTTGTTATCCTGTCTATGCGTTTTTCTTTGTCAGCAAGTATGCACACGGTAATATCGCATATCTTATCAAGACCTGCCTCTATAAGAAGAGGTGCATCTATCACAATGTTTTTGCCTTTGTTTTTTTCTATGGTGTCCTCTATCTCTTTTTTTACATATTTGTGAGTGATTTGATTTAATTTTTTTAGCTTGCCGCTATCCGAAAAGACTATCTTGGCAAGATACTGCCTGTTTAAGTTTTTGTCTTCTGTAAGAACATATTCCCCAAAAAAGTCTGCTATCTCATCAAGGCACCTGCTCCCTGCAAGACACAGCTCACCATATACCCTGTCTGCGTCTATAATGAGATATCCTTTGCTCTTAAAAAACAAGCACGCGGTGCTTTTGCCCGTTCCCGAGCCGCCTGTAAGACCTATTGTCATTTTGCATCAATCCTTTATTTTGCATCATACCAGCTGTATGCACTCTTTGCCTCTGCAACAAGCGGTACAGAGAGCTTTGCAGCGTTTTCCATACAGTCTTTTAAGATTTGCTTTACTTGGTTTTCTTCTTCCTTGGCAGCTTCTATGATAAGTTCGTCGTGAACCTGAAGTATCAGAGAAGATTTGAGGTTTCGTTTCCTTAATTCTCTGTCTACAGATACCATAGCGATTTTGATAATATCTGCCGCAGTTCCCTGAATGGGTGTGTTTCTCGCCATACGCTCACCTGCCGAGCGCAGCATAAAGTTAGAAGAATTAATCTCGCTTATGCGGCGGCGTCTTGAAAACATGGTTTCCACATAGCCGTCGTTTTTGGCAGATACTATGATTGAGTTCATATATTCTGCCACACCCTTGTATTTGTCAAAATAATTATTTATATAATCTCTGGCTTCTTTTACGCTTATGCCCAAGTCCTTTGCAAGAGAAAAATCTCCCATTCCGTATACAATACCAAAGTTTACGGTTTTGGCATGGCTTCGCATAACAGGTGTTACATCCTCAATACCAACGCCAAAAACGCCCGATGCAGTAAGTGTGTGAACATCTATGCCGTTTTTAAAAGCATCGGAAAGTGCCTCATCTCCCGAAATGTGCGCAAGAACTCTAAGTTCAATCTGCGAATAGTCCGCATCTATAAGAACACAGCCCTCTTTTGCAACAAACATTTTTCGTATCTGGCTTCCAAGTTCTGTCCTTACGGGAATGTTTTGAAGATTTGGTTCGGACGAGCTTATTCTTCCTGTAACGGTAACTGTCTGATTGAATTTGGAATATACTCTGCCTGTTTTGTCATCAGCCACACAGAGAAGACCGTCGCCATAGGTGGATTTTAGCTTGCTTATCTGTCTGTATTCAAGGATTTTTCTTACTATTTCGTTGTCATCTGCAAGCTTTTCCAAAACCTCGGCATTGGTGGAATATCCCGTTTTGGTCTTCTTGTCGGATTTAAGTCCCAACTTTTCAAAAAGTATTACGCCAAGCTGTTTTGGGGAATTAATATTAAAGTTCTCTCCTGCAAGAGTATAAATTTCCTCTTCCAGCACAGACAGCTTTTGCTTTAATTCTTCGTTGAATTTCACAAGGCTCTCTTTGTCTATGAGAAAGCCCTTTATTTCCATATTGGCAAGAACCCTTATAAGAGGCAGTTCTATATCATAAAACAGCTTATCCTGTCCGTCTTGTTTAATCCTGTCTTCCTCATATGCCTTGAGCTGTGAAATTGCAGGAATAAGTGTCCCGAGATATGATAAAAGCTCGGTTTCGTCTATATCCAAAATGGTCTTTAGGTTCTTTCCGCTTCCGAAAATTTCCTTGTCTTCTTTGATAGCGAGCGACAAAAAGTCCATTGCAATATCACTTACATCATATGAGTTTTTTAGGGGATTTATTATATAAGCACCTACGGAAATATCAAAATAATTGTCGTCCATCTCCACACCGTACTTATCTAAAAAGACCATATCCTCTTTTATATCAGAGGATACCTTGCATATGTTCTTGTCCCCGACAAAAGACTTTAATACCTCTGCAATGTTTGGGTATGTGTCTTTTGCAAAATACACAGTATCGCCCGACAAAAACGCCAACGCTCCCATATCCTCTGTGCCCTTGAATATTTTGTATACCAAGGTATCTCCTGCAAGCGAAAGATACTCCATACAAGAGCGTACATCAGCCAAAGTGCATACCTTTTTGCTCTCAGTCTGTGTTGCAGTATTCTGGGATAGCTTCTTTAAGAAAACGCTGAATTCCAGATTGGTATAAATCTCTGCAAGACGCTCTGTGTCGTACTCTTTTACAAATGCATCTGCAATCTCAAAGTCCAAATCCACATTTGTGTCTATGGTGCAGAGCTTTTTGCTTAAGTATGCCATTTCCTTGCCGTCTGCTAATTTCTGTCGGGCGGCGGGTTTAACTATGCTGTCATCCAAATTATCGTACAGATTTTCTATTGAGCCAAACTTTTTTATATATTCAAAGGCTGTCTTTTCGCCTATGCCTTTGACACCCGGGACATTGTCGGAGCTATCGCCCATAAGCCCTTTGACATCTACAAACTGCTTTGGTGTAACGCCATAGATATCCCAGATGTCGTCGGAATCCAGAGTCTGCGTAGTTGTGGTTCCTCCCTTGGTTACAGTAAGCAGTATCTTGGTGGTGTCTGTGGCAAGCTGCAAATCGTCCTTGTCGCCTGTAAGCACAAAACACTCAACCTCGCTGTCTTTGCACATACGGCTCACTGTTCCTATGATGTCGTCTGCCTCAAAGCCTTCCTTTTCCAATATGGTTACATTCATTGCCGAAAGGATCTCTTTCATAACGGGCATCTGCATCTTGAGTTCTTCGGGCATACCCTTTCTTTGTGCCTTGTACTTGTCATACATCTTGTGGCGGAAAGTAGGAGCTTTAAGGTCAAAAGCCACCGCAACATATTCAGGACTAATATCCTCCATATGCTTTAGCATAATATTCAAAAATCCGTAGATGGCATTGGTATACATACCCTTGCTGTTGGTAAGAAGTCTAATTCCGTAGAAAGCACGGTTTATTATACTGTTGCCGTCTATTATAAGAAGTTTTTCCATATATTTCAGCTCCTAAAAATTCTCTATTTTATTAGTATACCAAATATCATTAAAAAAAGCAAACAAAAAGGGGATGTAAAATGAAGCGCAGAACGCTTATAGGCTTGATTTTTGATATCTTACAGTTTTAAAGCACCGAAAAACACTAAATTTTTATGTAGAAATCCGCAAAATTTGCAGATTTCTCAAATTTTTAGCCTATAAGCTCTAAACGAACTTCACCTCTCGGCGTACCTTTGTACGCCTTCGGGTCCCCCTCGCAAGGCAAGCCTCACTCGGTTCAGTTCGTTTATTCTGCATCTTATTTTCCTATCCCCAAAATCTAAAGCGGGGCTGTAAAAAATTCAAACGAATTTTTTACAGCCCCTTTTGAAACAAATTAATCATCAATAGAATTATCCGTTGCCCTCTCATATATAGCAATAACCTCGTCGGAAGGCTTTTTGTCAATAAGAGTTACTATAATTGCAGCTATAGCACCTATTATAAATCCGGGGATAATCTCGTAAACGCCTGTAAGTGATGTAAGTGCAGTGCCACCTGAAACGGGGAGCCACAACCAGAGCATATCCACAGCTGCTCCTACGATTATACCGGCAACTGCGCCCTTGTATGTAAATCTCTTCCAGAATAGTGACAAAAGTACCGCAGGTCCGAATGCCGCACCAAAGATACCCCAGGCATTGGAAACAAGATCCATAATTGCCTGTGCAGCCTTGCCCTCGCTCGATGCAATAAAGTATGCAACAACAGAAATTGCTATAACAACCAAACGGCTTACCCATACAACCTCTTTGTTAGATGCGTTCTTTCTTAAAAGCGGTTTGTAGATATCGCTTGTAAATGATGATGCCGCAACCAGAAGCTGAGAGTCTGCAGTAGACATTGATGCCGCAATAATTGCCGCAAGCAGAAGTCCTGCGATAAATGCGGGGAATACATCGCGTGCAAGCTCTACAAAAACAAGCGACTGCTTGCCCGATGCCAAAAGCTCTTTGGAAAGGTCAGTGCCGTTGGAATATACAAACATTCTGCCAAAGTATGCAATAACGATAGTTGCCGCAAGAGAGAGCACAACCCAGATGATTGCAACTGTTGCGGACTTTTTGACCATAGAGGGTTTTTCGATAGCCATAAATCTTACGATGATATGAGGCATACCAAAGTAACCAAGTCCCCAGCCGAGACCCGAGAGAATATCCTGCCAGCTTGCATTAAAGAAGTTGGCAACAAATCTGAACTCTTCTCCGTTTGGCCCTGTGTACACAGTAGAGAGTGCCGAAGTGTCTAAATCCTTGACAAGACCTACAACGATGGGAACTATAAGAAGTGCCGCAAGCATAAGAAGTCCCTGGAAAAAGTCTGTCCAGCAAACAGCGTTGAAACCGCCGAGGAAGGTGTATACAATAACTATTGCTGCAAAGATAAACATAGCCATTTCGGGTTTGAGAGAGGGAACAAGAGTAGTAAATACATCTGTACCTGCAACAAACGCCGATGCAACATATATGGTAAAGCATACAAGGAAAACTACCGCACAGATAATGCTTAAAGCATGGCTCTTGGACATAAATCTGTTGGAAAGATATTGAGGAAGTGTGATAGAGTCTCCCGAAGCCTTGGAAAACTTACGAAGTCTCTTGGCAACGAGTATCCAGTTTGCCGCAGTACCGATGGCAAGACCTATGCCTATCCACGCCTGACCGAACCCAAATGCGAGGATACTGCCCGGAAGTCCCATGAGAAGCCACGCGCTCATATCTGATGCCTGGGCACTCATAGCTGTAACCCAGGGGCCCATAGCTCTTCCGCCTAAAAAGTAGTCCTTTTCTGTAACATTTTTGGATTTGAAGAAAAAGAACGCACCTATGGCAACCATTGCCACAAAGTATAGTGCAAATGCAAAAATATCCATAAATTCATCTCCTTTTGTAAATACTTTACTATTTTAACACATAAAAGCAGAAAAATCAATACAAAAAACGGAGCATTTTGTATGTGCTCCGTTTTCAACATTATACAGTTTTTATTTCTTCGTTTCGTCTGATTTTGTTGGTAGTAGTCTTTATAAGAGGTTCCTTTGTAACGGTAAGTCCCTTTATATATTTGTATCTTGGGAGAGTTTTGTTTATTTCCTTTATTTTCTCCCAGATTATGTCGTGAGCTTTTTCTTCGTTGATTACCGTGGGGTCGTATACTGCCTTGCACATAATCTTATCAAAGCTTATACCGCCGTCCTCGCTAAATCCGTATACAAAGCTTTCCATTATGCCGTCTATGCGGTTTACAAGAGTTTCTATCTCCTCGGGGAATATCTTTTTGCCGTTTTTAAGTACAATCATATCCTTGCTTCTGCCTGTGATAAAAAGGTATCCGTCTTTGTCGATATAACCCAAATCGCCTGTATTAAACCAGCCGTCATTAAGAACGGCATCCGTTGCCTCCTGGTTTTCGTAGTAACCCATCATTACGATAGAGCCTTTTACCTTAATCTGACCTATGCCGTCGGCATCTTTTTCATCTATTTTTACTTCAACATTTCTCATAGGTATGCCCACAGAACCAAGTCTGCGGAATTTTTCGTTTTCGGCAGAGATAACAGGTGATGTTTCTGTAAGTCCGTAGCCCTGAACGATATCTACACCTATATCATCAAAAAAGAGCATGGTTTCGGGGTCAAGCGGTGCTCCGCCCGAAATTATATGTCTCATACTTCCGCCAAGGCCGTCAATCAACTGTTTGAACACTTTGCGTCTTATGTCTATACCGAATTTCCTTAAGAATTTTGTGACTTTGCGCATTGTTTTAACAAGATTTTCCTTACCCTGCTTTTTTACTTCCTTTTCCACAGCCTTTTTCATACTGTCTATAAGAAGAGGAACACCCACAAAGAGAGTAACTCCGTATTCTTTTAAATTCTGCTTTACATACCTCAATCCGTCGGTAAATACCATGGTAACACCACAAGAAAGCATAACTGTAAGACCGGTAGAACCGAATATATGATGAAACGGCAAAAATGCAATACTGGTATCTGTATGGCGGATATCTTCTACCATCTGCATGTCACACACATTGCATGCGATACCTCTTTGGTTTAGCATAACTGCCTTTGCCTTGTCGGTTGTGCCTGATGTAAAAAGCAGTACACTCATTGCATCGGGGTCTAATATGCAGTTTTCAAACTCATTGTTTCCGCCGTCTATGATTTTCTTGCCGTTTTCCAATATGCTCCAGAAATTCAAGTCTCCGTTCTCGGTGGGAATAAAATATTTTACATTGGTTTTTCCGTTTTCTTTTATTGCAAGAATTTTGTCCTCATACTTGATATCGTATACAATAGCCTCTGCCTTGCTTCTTGCAAGAGAGTCTTCGAGTTCAGTTACTCCGAGCTCCTTATCAAGAGGAACAGAAACCATACCGCCCAAAAGCGATGCAAAGTGTGTTACTACCCACTCATAGCTGTTTCTGCCTGCTACGGCTATTCGGCATCCCTTTAAACCGAGAGAATACATACCCGTACCAAATGAGTTTATGTCATTTAAAAAATCTTTGAATGTTTTTTTGATATATGTTTTTTCCTTGCCGTTTACTTTCTTTATTATAAAAGCGTCTTTACCTGCATATTTATCTGCAGAGTTATACAAAAGTCCCTTTACAGTATCAAAAAATGTAACCTCTCTCAACTTATTTTTTTCCATAATTTACCTCCCAATCTAATGTCTGACATCAGATTAGCACATTTTTCACACTTTGTCAACTTGTAAACGAGATTTTTCTTTCTTGTGAGAAATAGCAGTTAGTATTCCAAGCATTGCAAAGCTCACTATTATCGAGCTTCCGCCTGCGCTTACATAGGGCATCGTTATGCCCGTTAAGGGTATCATTTTGGTAACACCGCCGATTATTATAAACGCCTGACCTGCGAGGCTTGTTATTATAGCAAGAGCGAGTGCCCTGTCAAAGGGCTCCCTTACCTCCATTGCAATTTTGCAACCTCTGTATGCAAGGATAAAGTAGAGCATAATAATGGCAAAACCCATAAAAAGCCCCATCTCAAAGCAAATAGCCGAAAAAACGAGGTCGGACTCTATAACCCATATGTTGTGTGCTCCGCTAAGACCCAATCCTGTGCCGAAAAATCCGCCCGAACAGATAGCCTTTAAGGATTCATACAGTTGCTGTGTTCCCTGCGGTTTGCCGAGCTCTTCGTAATAGTAGTACACCTCGGGGTCGAGCCATATTTCCACACGGTCGAGTGCTCTTGCAAAAGCCCCTACCCTGTCGCCGACTGCAAAAATAACAAATACGCCGAGCGAAACTATAACAAGATTGATAATAGGAATTACAAGTGCCACATCGTAGACAACCATCATTGCAAAATACACAAAGAAGAACAGAACAGCTGTGCCGAGTTCGCCCTGCAAAAGAAAAAGTGCAAGACAAACATATACAAAAATGAGCATAACCTTGTCTTCCTTTGTTACGCCAAACAGCCTGCCCCTAAATCCCGAAAGTCTCTGCTTTTTGGAAAAAAGAGACGCCGTGGCAAAGAGAAAGCAAAGCTTGATTATCTCCGATGGCTGAATACCTATTGAGCCAAAGCTTATCCAGTTTTTTGCTCCGCCTACACTCCCTGCAAAAACAAGGGTAAGTGCAAAAAGCAGTACCGTCATACCTGCATAGAGTTTAAAAAGTGAGCTCCACTTATTAAATACCCTGTATACAAAATAGCTCAGGTAGAATATCCCCATACCAACAAGAAACCACTTGAGCTGATTTCGGGCGATGGTGATGAGCGATTTTGACGGATTTTCGTACTCGGCACTCTGCTGAATACCGAGGCTGTAGAGTATTATTATGCTCATTGACGAGAGCATCGCAACCAAAAGAAACGGATACGGATCGCCCAAATCGAGAGCATATATAAGTATATAGGTAATAATTATCACCGAGCATATTATACCCATTGCATAGATAAGCTCGTTTGTTTTTTTGCCGGGGTAGAGGTAGAGTGTAAGAAAGCAGATGATGTTAAACAGGACAACCATTGCTACCGCGCCAAATCTGAATTTTGTCCGCATAGCACACCTCTAATCCATATCATTTTCCACAAAGACAAAGGTTATGTGTCCAAGACCTATCTTGTCACCACTTTTTAGTGTGACGGTGTAGTTGCCTATGTGCTTGCCGTTGTAGAGAGTACCGTTGGTACTGCCCAGATCCTCCAGGTAGAACTCACCGTCTGCAAAAAATATCCTTGCGTGGTTTACCGACAAAAACGGGTCGGGTATGGAAATGTCATTTTTCTTTCCTCTGCCGATTACTGTGTTTTCCCTTACGGCATAGGAATCATAGAGTTTAAAGCCCAAATCTTTTTTTCTGCCCGAAAGTTTAAGATATGCCATTCCGTCTGTTGCAACTCTTCTGGCTCTTTTGGTGTCCGAGATGTCAAGGTAGACCATCTTTACCACTCTTAGTATAAAAAGATAAACAACACCTATGAGAATATATTTGATTATATTTGAAACCAGTTCAAAAACTCCCATAATGATTACTCCGTTCGTTTATTTCAAGATTTTCTTTAGATATTTTCCTGTATATGATTTACTGCATTTTGCCACCTCTTCGGGTGTTCCGGTGCAGACGATTTCGCCTCCGCCGGTACCGCCCTCGGGGCCTAAATCTATTATGTGGTCGGCAACCTTTATTACATCTAAGTTGTGCTCGATTACAACAACGGTGTTTCCGCTGTCGGCAAGGATATTAAGAACATCAATGAGCTTGTGAACATCTGCTGTATGAAGTCCCGTAGTAGGCTCGTCGAGGATATAGAGCGTCTTGCCCGTAGACTTTTTGCTAAGCTCGGTGGCAAGCTTAACTCTCTGTGCCTCACCACCCGATAGCTGAGTAGAGGGCTGACCGATTTTGATATATCCTAACCCCACATCATAGAGGGTCTGCAGTTTTCGGCGGATTTTGGGTATGTTTTCAAAGAATTCCAGTCCTTCTTCTACCGTCATATCCAATACATCGCTTATGTTTTTGTCCTTGAATTTTACCTCAAGGGTTTCGCGGTTGTATCTCTTGCCCTTGCACACCTCACAGGGTACATATACATCGGATAGAAAATGCATTTCTATCTTTAATATACCATCGCCCTGACACGCCTCGCATCTTCCGCCCGACACATTAAAGCTGAACCTGCCCGGGCCGTAGCCTCTTAATTTTGCCTCGTTTGACTGGGCAAAGACATTTCGTATATCGGTAAATACTCCCGTATATGTGGCAGGGTTGGAACGCGGTGTTCTGCCTATGGGCGACTGGTCTATTGAAATAACCTTGTCTAAGTTTTCTACGCCGTCTATACCCTTGTGCTTGCCTGCCTTTTTTCGTGCACCGTTTAGCTTGGAAGAGAGACTTTTGTTTAGTATCTCGTTAACAAGCGAAGATTTACCCGAGCCCGAAACTCCCGTAACGCATATAAACTTGCCAAGCGGAAAGGCAACATCTATGCCCTTTAAGTTGTTTTCGCTCGCTTTTTTTACGGTGAGCTTTTTGCCTGTGCCCTTTCGTCTTTTATCGGGGATTTCTATCTTCTTGTGTCCGCTTAAATATGCTCCCGTAATACTGCCGGGGGTGTTTATGATATCGTCTACTGTTCCCTGTGCCACAACATAGCCTCCGTGAACACCTGCACCGGGACCTATGTCTACTATATAATCCGCACTTCGCATTGTGTCCTCGTCGTGCTCAACAACAATCAGGGTATTGCCCAGATCACGAAGTTTTTTAAGTGTGGCAAGCAGCTTGTCGTTGTCTCTCTGATGCAGTCCTATGCTCGGCTCGTCGAGAATGTAAAGAACTCCCATAAGCGATGAACCAATCTGTGTGGCAAGGCGTATCCTCTGTGCCTCACCGCCGGAAAGCGTGCCTGCACCTCTTGACAGTGTAAGGTAGTCAAGCCCCACATCTATAAGGAACTGCAGTCTGGAATTAATCTCTTTTAGTATCTGGCGCGCAATAATCATTTCTGTTTCGGTAAAGGTAAGGCTGTCAAAAAAGTCCTTGATATCGCGGATACTCATCTCGCATATCTCGGCGATGTTTTTATCTCCTACGGTAACAGAAAGAACCTCATCTCTTAATCTTCTGCCCTTGCAGGCAGGACAGACATTGTCGCTCATGAGGGCTTCTATCTCCGCTTTCATAAATGAAGAAAACGAGTCCTTGTAGCGACGCTTTAGGGTATTTATAATTCCCTCAAAGGTATTGGTCTTCTTTACACCCTTGTATACTATTGTAAGAAGATCATCGCTTCCGTACAAAATCTTGTTTAGTGCATCATCGGAAAGCTCTTCTATGGGTGTGTTAATATCAAAACCGCATTTTTTGGAAAGTGCCTCGAGCCACAGCTTTGAGTACGAGCCGTCCTCGCTGATGTTTTTGAATCCGCATACATCTATACCGCCTCCCACAACCGACTTGGTGCGGTCTGCAATGACAAGCTCGGGGTCTATCTCCATAAGCATGCCAAGTCCCAGACAAGTACTGCACGCACCTATGGGACTGTTGAACGAAAAGGAACGGGGTGTCATTTCCTCAAGGCTTATACCGCAGTCACGGCAGGCAAAGTTCTGATTGAACACCAGTTCTCTGCCGTCGGAAAGCAAAATGACAACAATTCCGCCTCCGATTTCCAGTGCAGTCTGCAGTGAGTCTGCCACGCGGGTCATAATGCCTTCTTTTAACACTATTCTGTCTACAACTATTTCGATGGTGTGTCTTATATTCTTTTCGAGGGATATTTCCTCATACAAATCGCGGATTTCACCATCGACACGCACTCTTACAAAGCCGTTTTTCTTGGCGTTTTCGAAAACTTTCTGGTGTGTGCCCTTTTTTTCTCTCAATACGGGGCCCAAAATCTGCAGTTTTGCACCCTCGCCAAGTGACATTACCGAGTCCACGATTTCGTCTATGGTCTGGGATTGTATCACCTTGTGACATTTGGGGCAGTGCATAACTCCCACCCTTGCAAAAAGAAGTCGGAAATAGTCATATATCTCCGTAACCGTTGCCACAGTGGAACGCGGATTTCGGCTGGTGGTCTTCTGGTCTATGCTGATAGCGGGCGAAAGTCCGTCTATAAGGTCCACATCGGGCTTGTCCATCTGACCCAAAAACTGCCTTGCATATGATGAGAGCGACTCCACATAGCGTCTTTGCCCCTCGGCATATATCGTATCAAAGGCAAGAGAGGATTTACCCGAACCCGAAAGTCCCGTAAAGACGACAAATTTATCTCTGGGAACGGTCAGGTCCACATTTTTTAAATTGTGCTCTCTTGCTCCCTTTATATATATAGTATCCTTTGGCATTACTGTCACTCCATATCGTTTTGCTTTTTAATCCTTGTGATTTCGTCGCGGTATTTTGCCGCTTTTTCGAATTCCAAATCCTGTGCCGCCTTGGTCATAAGAAGTGTAAGATTTGCAATCTCTTCTTCTATTGTCTGTGCGGATACATTGATTTCCATATCCTCTGTAGGCTCTGCATAGGTCTGAATGATGCTGCGTATATTCTTGGTAACACTTTTTGGAACTATGCCGTGTTTCTCGTTGTACTCGGATTGTATTTTTCTTCGGCGGTTGGTTTCGTCTATGGCTCTTTGCATTGAGCCTGTAATAGTATCTGCATACATTATTACTCTGCCCTCGGCATTTCGGGCGGCTCTTCCCACCGTCTGCACAAGCGAGGTTTCGCTGCGCAGGAAGCCCTCCTTGTCTGCATCGAGAATTGCCACAACGCTGACCTCGGGGATATCAAGACCCTCTCTAAGCAGGTTGATACCCACCAGAACATCGAACACGCCAAGACGCAAATCGCGGATGATTTCCATTCTTTCTATTGTTTCCACATCGCTGTGAAGATATTTGACCTTTATCCCCACATCGTGAAGATAATCCGTTAGAGATTCTGCCATTTTTTTGGTAAGAGTAGTTACAAGCACCCTTTGGTTTTTTTGCACTACCTCGTTTATAACACCGATTAAATCGTCAACCTGGTTCTTTACAGGACGGACAAAGATTTCGGGGTCTACAAGTCCTGTGGGACGGATTACCTGTTCTACAACGGCAGAGGAATGCTGCCTTTCGTAATCGGCAGGGGTGGCGCTTACAAAAATGACCTGATTGATTTTACTTTCAAATTCTTCAAAGTTAAGCGGTCTGTTGTCAAAAGCCGACGGCAGACGGAACCCGTATTCCACAAGGTTGGTCTTACGCGAACGGTCGCCTGCATACATAGCCCTTACCTGAGGTATGGTAACATGCGACTCGTCTATTACCAAAAGGAAATCGTCGGGCATATAGTCTATGAGCGTATACGGGGCACTGCCCGGCTCTCTCCCGCTTATGTGTCGGGAATAGTTTTCTATACCCTGGCAAAAGCCTATTTCCTGCATCATTTCCAAGTCGTAGTTAGTTCTCTGCTCGAGGCGTTGCATCTCCAAGAGTTTATTTTGGTCTTTGAATTCCTGCAGTCTCTCGGTAAGCTCCTCGCTTATTGTCTTTATTGCTCTTTTCATTTTGTCGGCAGTTGTGGCATAGTGCGACGCGGGAAAAAGTGCGGTGTATGTCCTCCACAAAAGAACCTCGCCCGTAACTGTGTCTATCTCGCATATTCTCTCTATTTCGTCGCCAAAGAACTCCACTCTTACAGCCTTTTCGCCCGAGCCGATGGGATAAACCTCCAGGACATCGCCCCGAACCCTGAACGCACCGCGTTCCAATACCATATCGTTTCGTCTGTACTGCATATCCACAAGACGCCTCAAAAGTGCATCTCTGTCGTACTCATTGCCTACCCTTAGGCTAAGCATAAGATTTTTGTAATCGTCGGGGTCGCCAAGACCGTATATGCACGAAACACTGGCAACTATTATGACATCGCGTCTTTCAAAAAGCGATGCGGTTGCACTATGACGCAGTTTGTCTATTTCATCATTCATAGAAGAGTCTTTTTCTATAAAGGTATCGCTCTGCGGTATATATGCCTCGGGCTGATAATAATCGTAATACGACACAAAATACTCCACCGCATTGTCGGGAAAAAACTCCTTGAACTCACTGCAGAGTTGAGCTGCGAGCACCTTGTTGTGTGCAAGCACCAGAGTGGGTTTGTTTACCTTTTCTATGGTTTTGGCTATGGTGTAGGTCTTGCCCGAGCCTGTAACACCCAGCAAGGTCTGACCCTTTTTGCCCTCGATTATTCCTTTTGAAAGCTCGTCTATCGCTTTTATCTGGTCGCCCTTTGGCTGATACGGCGATACCACCTTGAATTCTCCCAACTCTGTCACCTCCAATGCTTATTTTGTATCAATTAGTTACACTTATCCATCATAATTAAGTTTATCATAATTTTTGGAAAATAACAAGTAGTTAAAAGAGGCAAAAAGCCGTAACTTTTTTGCCTCAGCGTGTCGATAAAGTCGACCGCTGATAAGACGAACGAAAATGGACGCAGACGAGGAAGCGCGAAGCAGGCAGTACAAAAGTACGGCAATGAGCGATGACGAAGTAAGCAAAGTGTATAAAACAATGGCTTTTGGCATTTATGACAAAAGCTACATAAATGAAAAAGCTCATAAGTAATGATTGTAATATTCCTTACTAATGAGCTTTAAATTTTTTATATTCACTTTGCGGTGCGTTCTTTTTCGACAGTCTGAGGCAAAAAGCCGTAACTTTTTGCCTCTTGTTTTCTAAATTTCTTTGCCAAACACATGCGACACACTTGCGATTTTTTTCATAAGGTCATCAAATGCAGGCGGTGTAATGGACTGTGCACCGTCGCATTTTGCGTTTTTGGGGTCGTTGTGTACTTCTATGATAAGACCGTCTGCACCAACGGCAACTGCCGCCATTGCAAGAGGCTCAACCATCCAGTTGATGCCGGTAGCGTGCGAGGGGTCAATAATCACAGGAAGATGCGACAGCTTCTTAACAGCGGGAACTGCGCTTAAATCAAGGGTGTTTCTTGTATAGGTTTCAAAGGTTCTGATACCTCTTTCGCAAAGGATAACATTGGGGTTACCGCCTGCAAGAATATACTCCGCACTCATAAGCCACTCTTCGATAGTTGCAGAAAGTCCTCTCTTTAAAAGAATGGGTTTGTCTGTTTTGGAAAGCTCCTTTAACAAGTCAAAGTTCTGCATATTTCTTGCACCGACCTGGATTACATCCACGCAGGATACAAACTTTTCCACAAGATGAGGACTCATAATTTCGGTAACTATAGGAAGGCCTGTTTCTTTTTTTGCTTCTATCAGCATATCCAGCCCCTCCAGTTCGAGTCCCTGGAACGAATACGGTGAAGAACGCGGCTTGAACGCACCGCCTCTTAACATTGTTGCACCGGAGGCTTTAACCGCCTTGGCAACATCTTTGATCTGCTCTATGCTCTCTACCGAGCAGGGGCCTGCAATTATGCTTAACTTCTTTCCGCCTACAAGTGCTCCCGAGCAGTCAATCACGCTGTCTTCGGGGTGGAACTTTCTGCTTGCCTTTTTGTATGGTTCGCTTACAGACATTACCTTTTCTACATTATCCAAAAGCATTACCTTGTCGATATCGATAATGTGTGTATTGCCTATTACACCAAGAACTGTGCAGTCTATACCCTTGTTGACCTGGATACTTACTCCATAATGTTCTCTTAACTTGCTTGCAACCGATGTAACATCGGTTTCGGTAGCCTTGGGGCTCATAATAATAATCATAAAAAAACCTCCTTGCCGTGCTCACTAAAGAACTCCACTTCCTATATAAGCATACAAAAAACGGAGCTCCCAATGAGCTCCGTTAATAAATTTAAAATTATACGGCGATTAAATCATAACTCACAGGGATAAAAATTATACGCAAAAAAGACATAGCCCTTAAAAGTGCTAAATCGAAAGTTGCTAATATAATTTTTAACGCCTGAATTAATCATCAAATCATCTCCAATGCAAACATTATATCACCGCAAAAGGAAAAAAGTCAAGCAAAAAGGATAATTTTTTAAGAAAATATTTGAATTATGCACTTTAGTGTGATACAATATATCCGTACATATGTTTTTTTAGAAAGGATTGAACAAAATGGCAAAGAAAGATTTGGATTGGGGCTCACTCGGCTTCAATTATATGAAAACCGACTACAGATTTGTAGCAAACTTTAAAGACGGCAAGTGGGACGAGGGCGAACTCACAACTGACAACAACATCGTTTTAAACGAATGTGCAGGCGTACTCCAGTATGCACAGACCTGCTTTGAAGGTCTTAAGGCTTATACCACAGAAAACGGTGACATCGTGGTGTTCCGCCCCGACCTTAACGCACAGAGAATGGCAGACTCCTGCAGAAGAATGGAAATGCCCGTTTTCCCCGAGGACAAATTCATTGAGGCTGTAGAAAAGGTTGTTAAAGCAAATGCTGACTGGGTACCCCCCTTTGGCAGCGGCGCGTCACTGTACTTAAGACCTTATATGTTCGGTTCAAACGCCGTAATCGGCGTAAAACCCGCTACAGAATATCAATTCAGAATACTCGCAACTCCCGTTGGTCCTTACTTCAAGGGCGGTGCAAAGCCCTTAACTCTTAAGGTTTCCGACCTCGACCGTGCAGCTCCCTGCGGTACAGGACACATCAAGGCAGGCCTCAACTATGCAATGAGCCTCCACGCAATTGTTACTGCTCACGACGAAGGCTACGACGAAAATATGTATCTCGATGCAAAAACCCGCACAAAGGTAGAAGAAACAGGCGGTGCTAACTTCCTCTTTGTTACCAAAGACGGCAAGGTTGTAACTCCTAAATCAAGCACAATTCTCCCTTCTATCACAAGAAGGTCGCTCATATATGTAGCACAGAAATATCTCGGTCTTGAAGCCGAAGAAAGAGAAATCGAGCTTTCCGAAGTTAAAGATATGGCAGAATGCGGTCTTTGCGGTACAGCGGCTGTTATCTCCCCCGTAGGCAAGATTGTAGACCACGGCAAAGAAATCTGCCTGCCCAGCGGTATGACCGAAATGGGACCTGTTACAAAGAAACTCTACGAAACCCTTACAGGTATCCAGATGGGCAGAATAGAAGCTCCCGAAGGCTGGATAAGAGTTATTAAATAATGAACCAAAAAAGATTAGTTACAATTCAGGATATATCCTGCCTGGGAAAGTGCTCGCTTACTGCCGCAATACCGATAATATCGGCATTTGGCATAGAGAGCGTGGTGCTTCCTACAGCGGTACTCTCCACTCATACAGGGGCAGGCTTTGAGGATTATACCTTCAAGGATTTAACCGATGATATGCCGGGGATTGCAAACCACTGGAAAAAGCTTGGCATCTCGTTTGATGCGATGTATTCGGGTTATCTGGGCAGTATTCATCAGCTCGATATTGCCGAAAGGTTTTTTAAGGACTTTAAGACGGATAACAACCTCATATTTGTTGACCCCGTTATGGGCGACGAGGGTGTTCTCTACAAAGGCTTTGATGAAACTTTTTCAAAAAGAATGTTATCGCTTTGCTCTATGGCAGATATCATCTGTCCCAATGTTACAGAGGCGTGCTTTCTTACCGGGGTTAAATACCGGGACAAGCACGACGATAACTACATAGACACTCTTGCAGATGCTCTGTGCAAAATAGGTGCAAAAACCGTAATCGTTACAGGCATTTGTATGGAAAACCAATTCGGTGCAATGTGCCTTGATACATTAACCGGAAACAGAGAGCTGTATTTACGCCCCAAAATTGCGGGACACTACTACGGAACAGGCGACATATTTGCAAGTGTGGTTTGCTCCGCACTTACCGTAGGCTTTGATATGAATAAAGCTCTGCATCTTGCTATTGACTTTGTGTATGAGAGTATCCTCGCAACGCAAGACGAAAAAGAAAAGTTCTACTACGGTGTAAAGTTTGAAAAATGTCTTTCAAAAATCACAAACACGGTTCAGATTATCTGAACCGTGTTATTTTTTCCGCACATTTAATTCCGTCTATCGCTGCCGACATTATTCCGCCTGCATATCCTGCTCCCTCTCCGATTGGGTATATACCCTCTATGCAAGAAAGCATATTTTCGTTGCGGACAATCCTTACAGGTGCGCTCGAACGGGTTTCTACTCCGGTAAGCAGTGCATCTCCTGTGGAAAAGCCTTTCATTTTACTATCTAATTCTTTAAGTGCTCCATATAACCCGTTTGCCACAAATTCGGGCAGAATGTCCCACAGATTTGTATACTTAACCCCCGGGAGATAGCTCGGCTTTACCTCACCTGCAATAGCGGTGGGCCTTTTTTCCAAAAAGTCCTCCACTCTCTGACACGGAGCAAAGTAATCCCCTCCGCCAGATACGAAAGCCTTTTGTTCCATATCCCGCTGAAAATACATACCCGAGAGAACATCATCCCCCATATCAGTAGGATATACCGATACCAAAAGTGCACTGTTGGAATTTTCCTTATCTCTGGCAAAATAGCTCATCCCGTTGGTTACAACACCGCCCTCCTCCGACGAAGAGCACACCACCTCGCCTCCGGGACACATACAAAATGTATACACCCCTCTGCCATTTGGGTGACAGCTAAGCTTGTAATCCGCCGCAGGAAGAGTGCGTGCCAGTTCTATATCCTTGTATTGCAAGAGATTTATATACTCCCTCTTGTGTTCTATTCTTACACCTACGGAAAAGGGCTTTTTTTCCATATGCATTCCCTTTTTGCACAGCATTTCGTAGGTGTCTCTGGAGGAATGACCTATTGCAAGCACCAAAGCCGTACAGGGCAGCTTTTGCACATCACCTGTTTTGACATCTATTAATGTTATTTGTTCTATCTTGCCCGACGGTGCATCAAAATCCGTAAAGAGAGTATTAAACTTAAATTCTCCGCCGCTTTTGATTATCCTCTCTCTTATATTTACCACTGCTTTTTTAAGATAATCTGTGCCGATATGCGGCTTTGAAGAGTAGAGTATCTCCTCGGGTGCACCCGAGCGTACAAATTCATTTAAAACAAAATCCGTCCTTATGTCGTTTTTTCCGCAGGTGAGCTTGCCGTCGGAAAATGTTCCAGCTCCGCCCTCTCCGAACTGAATGTTGGAATTTATATCAAGAGTGCCTTGGTTTTTTAAGTTTTCTACCGTTTTAGTCCTTTCTTCTACGCATTCGCCCCTCTCTATGACGATGGGCTTGTATCCCTTTTCGGCAAGCATAAGAGCACAAAAAAGGCCGCTCGGACCTGCTCCTATTATCACAGGTCTTGCAGCGTCCTTATTGGCATACGGATAGTCAAAGATATATTTCTTTTCCTCATATACAGATACATTTTTTATGTTTTTATTTAGTATTTTGTTTTCGTTTTCAAGGCACACCAAAAAAGTGTACACATAGTGTACAAGGTGCTTTTTTCTTGCATCAAGGGATTTTTTGAAAATCTTAAATTCTATAATCTCTTCCTTTTTAATCCCAAGAATTGCACAGACTATATCTTTTAGCGGTCTTTTATCCGCAATCTCTACCTTGACATCGCTTATTTTGAGCATCTAATCACCTAAATCTGACTTAAGATAAAAATTGCCATTCCTATGATTTCTGTAAGTGCAATCTGCACAGCTATTGCATAGTATTTTTTCTTTTTGACAATAAGCTTTATATTAACTATCAAAAGCGGAATTGTTGCTACAAAACCGCCTATAAAAATCGCCATAAGCGCCGCCAAAAAAGCTGTGATATCCTTCATTACAAAGATGTTGTACAAAAGGACCTCGCACACATATGCAGGAAGGCACATAAGAAGTGTAAAGAAAAACACATACCAACGCCTTAAATATTCTTTGAAAAGGCTTCTGGGCTTTTTGATAGGTCTTTGCTCGTTTCTTGTTATAGTAATTGTTCTCTGTTCCAAAATATTACCTCCGTCAAAAAAAATACCCCGCATATACTGCGGGGCATTGATTCAAAAAAGCTATTATTTGTTTACAGCGTCTTTTAAGCCTCTGCCTGCCTTGAATGTAGGAACAGTTGAAGCTGCGATGTTGATAACTGCACCTGTCTGGGGGTTCTTACCCTGTCTTGCAGCACGCTTCTTTGTTTCGAAAGAACCGAAACCAACTAAAGAAATCTTGTCTCCTTTAGCTAAAGCTTCAGTTACAGCGTCAACAAAAGCATTTAATGCCTTTTCTGCGTCAACTTTCTTTAAATCAGCTTTTTCTGCTATGATAGCAACTAATTCACTCTTTTTCATCTTACCTACTACCTCCTAAGTAATTTTGGTATAAAATAATTATAGCAAATAAATCGTTTCTATGCAATAGTTATAATAGACAAAAATCTGTAGTCAAAACTTACCAAAAAACCCGTTTTTTTGGTGGTAATGCCCAGTATTTAAGGGATTTTGAGGTGTTTTGGATTATCCTATGATTTTGTCGATTGAATAGAGAGTATAATCCATTGTTGTAGCTACTACTGACTGGTTGGCAGCTACATCTATATAAATACAATCGCCCTCTTTTATAACTTTGTCTTCTACTCCATCTGACAGCTTTATAATATCAGACAATTTAGTTTCTTTTGAAAGCTTTCCGACATTGAGCTTTACTCTGTACAGAGGTCCTTCATATAACACACGGGCAGCAAGGGAGCTGTAAATTGTAAAGTCAACCTCTGCACCGTTTTCCTGTGCCACCTGTGCAATATAGCAGAACGGTGTGACATATATGAGAGAAAATCTTGTAAAGTGGTCTGCAAAATCCACGGGGCTCTTTTCGATAGTTTTTCCTGTTCCGAAGGGAGCTTCGTATACATAGTTGGGAACCTCGTCCAAAATGCGGATGTAACCACTGTGGTTTTGAGGATATGTTGATTTATTAAGTCTCAATCTTGCAGGGATATAATCTCCGCCTTCTGCCGTGCAATTAAACGAAACCTCTGCCCCATAGAGCATATTGTACTGCATTAATATACAAGCTATCTCTCTTTTTGTAATAGGACTTTCTGTTTTTAGCTTACCATTTTCATACAAAGATATACCTTTGTCATACGAAAATCCTATTGCCTCTGCAAAATACGAGTTTTTCTTCAAAGGTTTTATTTCTGCATATGTTTTTCCGCTCGGCTTGTAATCAGCGGTATCAAAATAGTAGTTGCCTTGTGCGGCAAAAGCAAGCATTGCTATTGCATCTTCCTTGGTAACAAGCTTCTGGGCATTTTCTTTTGTAGAGGAATATTCCTTTCCAGACAAAGCATATTTGCACATTACATCCCAGTATTTTGCATATTCTCCCTCGTATTGAGGTGTTGTTATATAGCGAACTATAGGTGTATATTCCTTGTACTGATATCTGATTACTGCTGCTGCAAGCTCTTCGTATGTGATATTATCATTGGGAGCATACTCTGTGTCAAAAATATTTAGTCCGTCATACACGGTCTTATATACATCGTCAGAGAAGTTATCAATAAACGCTCTCATTTTTTGTGCATCAAGTTCTCTTGCTCTCACAATAAGAACAGCCGCTTCACTTCTTGTAAGGGTATCCTCAAGCCTTAAATCCACCATATCGGCACCGACCATAAGACCTGTGTTGTACACCCAGGATGCCACATTTTCCTCTTGGGACTGGGCACTGATAAAGTACGGTGCAAGTGACTTGGCACCATTTGCAAAACGCTTGTATAATAATGATGCAACCTCGCCTCTTGTTATGCCGTCGGCAGGGCGGAAGTTACCCAGACTATCACCATCAAGACCCGAATACATTATGTAGTCATATGCCCAATGTGTTTCGGGTACATCTGCAAAAACTTGGTTTGTTTTGGTTTCGGATTTGCCAAGCATTTTGACAAATTCTGCTCTGGATACTATTCCGGCGGGTCTAAATGTGCCGTCCTCAAAGCCGTTTACGGTACCTGTTGCAATAAGCTTGTTAACCGATTCTGCCGCCCAGTGATCCTGGGGCAAATCGGGGAAAACCACATCTGCAAACGCAGGCACAAAAGACATTGTCGCCGAAAGCATACAAACGGCAATAATACACGCTAAAACTTTTTTCATAAAAATTTACATTCCCTTCTTGATATACGCTTTTATATAATATTTGTTTTTAAAACAAATGATTTTTTACTACCTCTGCCGCCTCGGGTGAAATATTGCACCCGAGAATGCACACCCTCGAATTTGTAAAGAAATCCGAAAAAGAATTTAATATCAATTCTGTCATTTCGTCGGATACAGGGTGAATAGTAGCTTCAAAAATCCTCTGCAAAGCCTCGGTAGGTGCACAATCCCTGATGGTATTTTCTTTGCTTCTTTCGAGGAAAACAAGAGCCTTTAGCGGAACCTTTTTGTTGGCGTTAATCCCTGTTGTTCCTGCCCAGGGACTTCCGTAGATATACCAGTCGCCGTCGGTCTTTCTTATAACAGGTCCGTCATCGTTCAAAATATATGTACCCTCGTAGTTATCAAGCCAGAGCTGTGTGTGTGTGGATTTTCCTGTGCCGGACTCTGCCGAAAATGCAAGACCGTATCCATCATATACCACAGATGAAGCGTGCACAACAAAACCACTATTAAAGACAACCGCCAATCTATAGAGTCTCTCCAACATATTATAAAGAAAGAACTCATCATCAATGCCAAACCTTTTTGCCACATCACAGAGGATTACCTCTGCGTATTTTCTGTTGTTATCAAAATTAATTATTGCCGAAATGCAATCGTTTTCTGCATCATATACACTCTGCGAATATGTTCCGTCGGGCATAAGATAATAGTTGTAGACTTCTCTTTCAGTTAGCTTTTGACCTTTTGGCTCACACAGCTCGCTCTGTGTAATAGTGCAGTCCACCTTGTAGCAAATGCTATCTGCAGGAATACTGTCTACCATATAGTCATTAAACATTGCCAGAGTGTATTTATCATAGAAACTTGTAACATCAAAATACAAGTCTGCAAGCTTTAGTTTGTATGTGCTGTTTATTCCAATCACTTCCTTTTATCACAGTTCTCTATGAAGATTAAAGGTGTATTTGTCTGTGCAGTAATATCCTTTTTTGTATTCCACAGGCTCGTCCATAGCATAACCAACAAGGGAAAAATGGCTTACCCTCTTCCAGTCCTCGACCCTAATCATACGTTCAAACTCGTCGGCATCTTTTTCTTCATAATGAGCGATTTTGGTGTAACCCTCATAACCCATATGCTTTAGCGTTTCGCCAAAGGAGCTTATTTTTGAAGATTGGAGTCGATTACACCCTCTTTTACAAATGTGCCCTTGCCCTTTAGCCATATGGAACAGCATAGCTGAAGAAAGATTGTGGCACCTCTGAATCCCATAGACATAAATGCAAAATTAAGTATTGTATCTCCCAAAGGTCCCATAGTAATAAGACCTGCCGAAATCAAGACCGATGCTGCAACAGAGCTTTTTAGCCCATATTCTTCTGTAACAAAAGAAATAAGTGTCTTATGACCGCTTTTGTGAAACGGCTTTGCATAAACAAAAGCCAATATAAGACAGGCTATACCGCTGCCAAGGGTAAACCATCAGGCACTCATACCATAGCTGTATGCAAGCTGTGCCGTACCTACGGTGGAAGAGCCGCCGATAAGTGTACCCATAATAGCACCTGCTACAAGATAGGCATTGGCTCTTTTTTACTTTTTGCCGCTTTGCCCGAATATATGCTCATTATCACTATAGACAAAAGCGAAATCATAATGCCAAAAATATGCCAAACAGTCACTTTATCCGCACTTCTTATAGACATTATTATACAACAAAATCGGGCGGTAATCAACCCCTTACCGCCCGAAGAACAAAACTATTTTTTGAAAATTTGCGTAAAACAAAAGAGCCCGGCATCAAAGCCAAGCTCTTGTTCTCAGTTATTAAATTAAATTCGCTGTTCTTAATTTTTAATATTAAACTGTAGTAGATGTCTTTTTGTAAATGGTAACTATTGAATTTGCTTTACCATTAACAGTACGTTTCTTAGCACCAAAGTTATCAAAAGGTATCGCGGAAAGGGATTCCCTTACAGATAATTCCACAACTTCGATTGAAGGTTTAATATATTTTCTCATCGTAAATTCCTCCTTACTCTCCATATACTGCAGCAGTAGCTGCTTCTGCTTCAGTTATACCATTAACAACGATAACAAAGCTACCATCTTCAGCACAACCCATTGCAGGAAGTTTGTGTGCTACTTCGTCTATTGTAATTTTGATACCATATGCTTCAACAGGGCCTGTTGCTTTGCCCATAAATGCATATGTAGTACCTGTAAAAGATGAGTCGAAATCTGAACCAGTTACAGTAATGATCTCATCTTCTCCTAATTCTTCATTATTAAAACCTTCGTCATCTTTCCAACGGTTAACTGTGCTGTTGAGCTGGAATGCATCCTTCTTAAATCCGGCATCAGAACCGAACTTGATATATGCAGAAGTGATTTTGTTCCACGCATCTGTGAATGCAAAGTGTGCACCATCTGCATCAGCAGTTTCCTGGTTGATGTAAACGATATCAGTGGAAGCTATACCTGATGTCTGATTAGCAACAAGGAAAGTAACTTCGCTGTTTTGAGCGATACCGGTAACATCAGCAGTAACAGTAACTAACTGATCTTCATCATCATTTGTACAATCGTATGTTGTTACGATTTTAACTGACTCTGCAGCGAATGCTGTGAAACCAACAAATACGATGCAGATAGCAAGAACAGCTGACAATAATTTTGAAAGCTTAACTCTCATTTGAAAACATCTCCTTTATTTAATATACTGATTGTTGTAATCATTTTACCAAAAAAGTTTATTATTGTCAATACGAAATCATTTTTTTCTTGTTAAAATATATACCAAGATGTTTCTTGGTTATTTGTGCACTTTACACAAGCTGTTTTGATATTATATAAGCATACCGTTTTCAAGCGTAAATCTCTTGGTTGCAATGTCAAAAGCTGCCCTTCTGTGAGATATGATAATACAGGTTTTGTCCTTTAGATTTTTGATGTTTTTAAGTATCAGAGCCTCGGTTTCTTCGTCGAGGGCGCTGGTTGCCTCATCGAGCAGTATCACAGGCAAATCGTAGTACAGAGCCCTTGCTATTGCTATCCTTTGAACCTGCCCTTCGCTAAGGCCAAGGCCTTTTTCTCCCACAAAAGTATCCATCTTGTCAGGAAGAGTTTCTATATAGTCATAGATGCAGGCAATTTTAGCTGCCTTGCAGATTTTATCCATATCGGGATTGTCATCAAAGAATGCGATGTTTTTGGCTATTGTTCCGGATACTATCATATTGCCCTGGGGCACATATGCAAAAAGGCCTCTCGTCTGTGCACTTACGGGGATTTTTTCTTCATTATTATATATGCTGATTTCTCCCTTTTGTGCATTGATCATACCGAGCATAAGCTTGAACATAGTGGTCTTGCCCTTGCCCGAACCGCCTCCAATTACCGCAATATCGCCCTTTGATATTTCAAAGCTTGCGTTTTTCAGGATATCCTCATCACCATAGGAAAAGCACACGCCCTCCGCCTTGATACAGGAAAAATCCTTTGGCGGTTTTTCTGTCGTTACATCAGATTCAAGAGCCTCTATCTCCATTATACGCTCTGCCGAGGCACACGCCGCAAAAAACTGCGATATCGTACCCGAAATATCCCTAAACGGTGTTTGGATATAGCTGACAAGCTGAATTATTGCGGCAAAGCTGCCCACAGTCATCACGCCTGCCTTTATCTTGTATGCACACCAGGCAACCGCAAAATAATACGCCGCCGTAAGTGCCAGATAATAAAGAATGTTTACTGCAACGGATATGTAGCCTCGCTTCATGTTGAGTTTGTAGTTGGTTTTTTGAAGATGTGCTGAATGTTTTGCGGCTTTTTCCTCGCTGCAAAACGCCTTTACTGCCATAATGTTCTGTATGCATTCCTGCATAAACGAACGGGTTTTGCCGTCACTTTCAAGGCATCGGGAATGGAGCTTTTTCATCTTTTTGCCGTAAAGAGCCGCGAGAACAAAGACCACAGGGCCCAGCGACAGACAGATAAGAGAAAGTGCCAAATCCAACTTCATCATTGCAACAAAGCTGAACACCACCCCCGTCAAAAGAGTAACAACAGAGGGTACAATTTCTATTATATTAGAATTAACCGCAGTTATGTCTTGGGTAAGACGGTTTATAAGCTCGCCCGAATGAAAAGCGGTTATTTGGGAGTAATCCCGCGTCATAATATCGGAAAACAGCTTTTTTTGCAGGCGGTTTTTGTTTGCAGAAACTACCCTTACCGCATAGATATTATAAATACTTTCCAAAACAAGCTGCACCCCTACCAAAGCTGCAATAAAAATTATAC
This sequence comes from Clostridia bacterium, assembly GCA_045544515.1. Classification (GTDB taxonomy): domain Bacteria; phylum Bacillota; class Clostridia; order UMGS1810; family UMGS1810; genus RGIG8748. The sequence continues at coordinate 97,117 of JAZPZD010000002.1, forward strand.
ACTCAAAAAAGCTATCCGTTCCAACGCCTGTTGCACTGTCCAAAAGCTTTCTTGATGCCATTGCAAATTCTACAGAAATGTATGAGAGCAATGTGCCCAGTACAGTGAGCAGCAGCACGGGAAAGGCTATGCTTTTTGAGTTTTTAAAAAGCCATTTAATTGTGCTTTTCCTTGGTTTTAACATCAATGTTCCCCCTTAATACATTAAGAAGATACAGCACCTTGTGCCTAAACGGAAATATAAGCACCCACAAAAAAGAATACAGTTTTATAACAAAGTCATCGGGAGTGTAGCTTTTGCCGTTTCGTACAAAAGATGTGACCTTGGCAATTACAGCATCGGTGTACACAGGATATTCCTTTTCTGTTTCAAAATCGCCTGCTATAGTAAGGGTGTTGCCCTTCTTTTTTATTATGCGATGCAGGATATACTGCCCGTTTGCCCTCTTGTGCAAAACGATATCATATTTTTTTATGTTTTGGGGTACGGAAAGAACCACCGTATCGCGTCTGTCGTGCAGGATAGGTGTCATACTAATACCCGATACTTGTATTTTCACATCTGTACCGGAATTTATATACTCCTCTATAAGAGGCACAATTTCTGTTATGCTGTAGCGAGCATTCTCGTTAATAAACACCTTAATTCAACACCTTTTTTGCTTTGAGTATTTCCACATATTCCTTTACATCGCCAAGAGCTGTGTCAAAGTCTACATCGTACTCTTCGCTAAGCTTTTTTGCAAGCTCCTCCTCGGTTATGTCTTCTCCAAGGCACTTAAAAAGAAATGCACCTGTTTCGTTAAGGGTAATCATTGCCGAAAAGTCCACTATCTTTGCACCTGTGGGAGCCACAACAAAGCTACCTGCTACTTCTTTTAAAACAAAACCTTCGCTGATTTTCATAATATTTTCTTCCTTTCTTACCATATGGCAGTGCCGTCGGACAAAATATATTTTGCACACGGCAGTTTATTAAAAAATCTGATGTTTGAACTTCGGTCAGGTAATATATTTGATATATTTTCCATCATATTTGTATCGTTTGTCAAAGACAAAATTTCTCTTACAGACATCATATTAATGTGAGCTTTGGCACTTACATAGCCAAAATCATAGTACGAATTTGCAAACTCGCTCATATCCTCGCAAAACTCATCAACAATCAAACGCAAGCTGCTATCTTTGACAACCTGGGCAAGCTGCACCGCAGCCTCACAGGAATTTATGATATCCGACATAATCTGTGATACCTCTTGGTATATAGCATATTTTAACTTTCTGTACAGATACACCGCATAAGCGTGTGAGCCCACAGGATTTGCACAAGGTTTTGCTTCCTTGCATAAATTTACGGGTTTGAGCCTTCTTTTCTTGCCGCCTTTTAAAAACAAAAGCCGCACAAAAACATCCCAAGGGAGATCTTTTATGATAAATTTGCTCCTTAAAGCACCAATAAGTGCAAGATTTATGTATATACCGCCCGCACTTTGAGAATATATTTCGTCAGAAATATCAAAAATCTTCTGCATTGCAAAATTGAGAGCATCGCAAAACGCACTTCGCCAGGTGTATGTGTTTTCCTTTTCGTCAGATACAAGCATATACAAACTGTCGTCCAAAAACAAACTGTGAAAACTTGCAGGAGAGCTTACACCCTCTCTGCAGCTCGATGTTTTAAAGACTGTATCGGAGCCGTTTTTCTTGAACTTGAGAATGGTTGCATACGGATTTTGAAACATATATTTTCTTGCAGATGACGCAATGGCAAGGATATCGCTTTTGCTCACAGAGATATCGGGGTTTTCCACACTGAAGGTTTGCCTGACATCATCTTCGTCGGGATTGACGCTATACGAAAATACCGCCTCGCCTCTTTCGATATCGGCGTAAGAGGATCCGTCAAAAACAGTAACTTGCATATACTTGTAAGAGCCTGTTTCAAAATTCTTCAATATTACAACGCCGACCATTTTGCCCTCCAAAACCCATATTATATTTATTCTATCATAAATATATATATATGTCAAAAGGTAATAAACAAAAATCCCCGTTCGTAAGAACGAGGGTTTTTGCCAATCATTTCAGTTTCTGCCATTTATAACAAAAGCATGATTCAGCGGTCACGAACCTCTTCCCAAATCAAGGCCGTCCGAGAGAGCATCCGAAATATATTCTTTTGCCTTTTTCACCGAGTCGGCAAGGCTATGACCTTTTGCAAGGTTTGATGCAATAGCAGAAGACAGTGTGCATCCTGTTCCATGAGTGTTTGGATTATCAATTCGTTTACCGTAAAACCAAGTGTATCTGCCATTTTCGTACAAAAGGTCGTTTGCATCATTGATGTTATGCCCGCCTTTTAGCAAAACGCTGCACCCATTGTTTTCTCCGATATATCCGGCTGCCTTAAGCATATCCTCCTTACCCTCAATTTTCATGCCCGACAAGATTTCCGCTTCGGGAATGTTTGGAGTTACGATAGTTGCTATGGGCAATAGTTTTTCGGCCAATGTTTTTATTGCATCTGTCTTGATAAGATCAGAGCCGCTTGTCGCTACCATTACAGGATCTACAACGATGTTTCTGGCATTATAAAACTTCAGTCTGTCTGCAATCACATCTATTAACCCGCCCGATGATACCATTCCGATTTTTATGCTGTCAGGAAATATATCTTCAAATACTGCATCAAGCTGTTCTTTTAAAAATTCGGGTGCCACCTCCGAAATCGCTCGTACACCAAGAGTGTTTTGGGCAGTAAGCGCCGTAATTGCACTCATTGCATAAACTCCATTTGTTGTCATAGTTTTAATGTCTGCCTGGATACCTGCACCGCCGCTTGAATCACTGCCTGCAATAGAGAGTGCCGTTTTTAATTTTGTTTTGAAGCAAAAACTTTCAAAATCCGTTATGTAATAATCCGAGAGCTTTTTCATTTCCGCCTGTTTTGACTCGTGAAAATCATAAACCGCCGCAACCTTAAAGCCATCTTCTTTGGCAGTTTTTAATGCGTGCACTGCATCCTCAAAAACTACCGTTTCGGTTTTTGGGGTTCCGAGATGTTTCAGCGCTTGCCTGTAAATTTCAGGCGTTTGTTTGTTACAACCGACTTCGGCACAAGTAAATATTTCGGAAAAGTAATCACGAACCTTTAACCGTTTCAGAACATCTTCTGCAATATGTCTGTCCGTTACAGTTGCAACGCACATCTTTACCCCCAAGCTCTGCAATCTTTTTAAAAAATCCCTTACGCCGGGCTTAAGAGTTACTTTTGTCCGATATATTTCTGCCACCATATTATTTATACCATCCACAATTTCTCGGACAGAAAACTCAATACCGTAATTCTTACGATAATATTCGGCTCCCTGCTCAAGCGTAAAGGTCTTAAAAACTTCGGCAAGATTTTCTTTTGGTTCTATACCAAATGATTTCAAATAATCTTCGCCAATGGTATCCCAAATAAACATAGAATCAATTAAAGTTCCATCCAAATCAAAAATTGCACCTTTTATCATTCTGATACCACCTTTTTGATCTTCTTCTTTAAACTTTTTGTTGCGGATTCTATATCAACTGCTCCAAAGATTGCACTGATTACTGCTATCCCCGAAATTCCGCTGTTTTCAAGTTTTGATACATTGCCTTCACCAATTCCGCCTATTGCAACCACAGGAATATTTACTGCATTGCATATTTCTTTTAATGTTTCACAGCTTACATCTTCTGCATCCGATTTAGAACCTGTTGGAAATACGGCTCCCACGCCAAGATAATCAGCACCTTCTTTTTCAGCAAGCAGAGCCTGCTGTACTGTTTGAGCCGAAACACCCAGTATCTTGTCCGAGCCGAGAATTGCTCTCACATTTGCTGCTCCCATATCGCTCTGCCCCACATGAACACCGTCTGCATTTATCTTTTTTGCAATTTCAACATTGTCGTTGATAACAAAAGGAATGTTGTACTTTCTGCACAGCTTCTGTATTTTTAGCGCCTCTTTCAGAAAACTTTCTTCATCAAGATTTTTCTCGCGAAGCTGAACAAATGTAACTCCGCCTTTTATTGCTTTCTCAACCTGTTCGTACAAGGTTTCGCCATTGAGCCATGTGCGGTCTGTTACGGCATATAAAAGCAGTGATTTTTTATCGCACTTCATATTTTGCTCCTTTATTTAATGTTTCAGCGTCCATATTGTATATAGAATCTATAATATGATTACGAAGAGTTGAGTTTCCTTCGCCATCTTTCATATTTGACACTCCGATCTCACCCGCAAGTCCCATAAGACATACAGATGCCGCAACAGCCTCCGTTATATTATCGTGATTTGCAACTGCGTAGGCGGCCGCCAATGCAGATAGCATACAGCCCGTTCCTGTAATACGGCTCATCAGGCTATTGCCATTTCGAATTACATAGCACTTTTTACTGTCAGATACCAAATCTATTGCTCCTGTTATGGCAATAACTGCTCCCGCTTTTTGCGAAAATGCTTTTGCAAATTCGACCATTAAATCAAGGTTGTTTTCTGTTACAATATCTGCAGCATCTGCATCTACACCCTTTGTTCTTCCGTTTCCGAGAGCAAGAGTTTTAATTTCCGATATGTTGCCTCTTATAACATCAGGCTTTATTTCCTCCATAATTTTAAACGCTGTTTCTGTTCTTAATTTGCTTGCGCCTGCTCCTACGGGATCAAGAAGGACAATATGTCCCATCTCCTTTGATTTCTTGCCTGAAACAAGCATAGCCTCTATGCTTCTTTGGTTTAGTGTTCCAATGTTGATATTAAGTCCTCCGCAGATAGATGTAATGTCCAAAACATCATCAGGCTCATCCGACATAATGGGACTTGCGCCTGATGCAAGCAGGGCATTTGCAACATCGTTAACTGTAACATAGTTCGTGATGTTGTGAATAAGCGGTGTTTTCTCCTTAACACTTTCAACACATTTTCCTAACATTTTTTACCTCTTTCTGCCGTAATTTATCGGCTGTTTATTAACTTAACAACAAACCTTGCCAAACAAAAAAGGAAGCTACCGATCTGGTAACTTCCTAAAAGTTCTTCTGTTCCTCCTGACACCATGTATCAGGCATCCCTACGTTGGCATTATCCAAATCAGGTTCTCGGTCGAAGGTCATACCTTCCTCTCAGCCTGTAATACAAGCTCCCGTTTATTAAGTTTATAGATATTATATCACTTTTCAAGGGATTTTTCAATAGTTTAAAAAATATTTTATTCGAATTATATAAAAAGCCAAATGATATGAAGCTACCTTAACTTCTTACATTTTCACTATTACTTATTACTTTCCAAAAATCGACACATCTTTTTAAGGAATAGTGAAGAGTGAAAAGGCAATAAGTAAAATCGACATTCCTCTGTCGAAGAATGTCGATTTTTGGAGGCGCCACCCAGATTTGAACTGGGGAATAAAGGTGTTGCAGACCTGTGCCTTACCACTTGGCCATGGCGCCAAACATTTATATTAAATATTTCAGACTCTGCCTCGGGCAAAGAATGAAATATTTATTTTTGATAAATCAAGAGACGACATACGGCGTCTCTTGATTATGGAGCGGAAGACGAGATTCGAACTCGCGACGTTCACCTTGGCAAGGTGACGCTCTACCACTGAGCCACTCCCGCATGTGTTATACTATGGTGCCTCCGGGCGGAATCGAACCACCGACACGGGGATTTTCAGTCCCCTGCTCTACCGACTGAGCTACAGAGGCATAACCAAAGCTAACATTAAATTGTAAGCCCCTGTGCCTTATTCTATAAGGCACAGGAACATGGCGACCGAGAAGGGGCTCGGACCCTCGACCTCCAGCGTGACAGGCTGGCATTCTAACCAACTGAACTACTCGGCCATTTGTGGTGGGAGCTACAGGGCTCGAACCTGTGACCCTCTGCTTGTAAGGCAGATGCTCTCCCAGCTGAGCTAAGCTCCCAAACACATCGCTGTCATCAGCGACTATGATAGTATACCGCTTTTTAATATAAATGTCAAGACTTTTTTTGAAAAAATTTCAAAAATTTTCAAAAGCTATTTGCCATTTATTTCTTCTATTATATCTATTATCTCTTTTGGATGCGAAATTATTCTGTCTGCACCGTTTTGCACAAGTTCCTCTAATGGTCTAAAGCCCCACAAAACACCGATGGTATATGCTCCCAGATTTTTGCCCGTTTGCATATCCACACCAGTATCTCCTATATAAAGTGTATCTTGTGCCTTTTCGCCCATAAGGCTTAATACATTTAGGGCACCCTCGGTATCGGGCTTTGTTTTTATACCCTCTATCTGTCCTCTTACTGTGTGGAGTAGTGCCGTGTCTATCTTATCCAAACACACAGAGCGTGCTGCGTAGTCGGGCTTATTAGATATTACACCTGCTTTGATGCCTCTGTTTTTAAGTTCAAGGAGCATATCTACGATGCCGTCGTAGGGTTTGGTAAGATAAGTAGGATTGGCGTCGTAGCTCTCCATATAAAAGTCATACGCCTTTTTGTACAAATCCTGTGTATAGGCATCTTTTTCGCGGAGCATTCTCTCTACAAGAAGTTTTGCACCGTCGCCCACAAGAAACTTGTATCTTTCTTTTTCTATAGGCCCTATTCCAAAACGCTCAAGGGTCAGATTGCAATAATATGAAATTGTGGTTATGGTATCAAGTAATGTACCGTCAAGGTCAAAAAGACACGCTTTAATCATTTGTTATTTCCTCACACAGTTTTTCGAGTTCTTCTTTGTTAAACTGATACTTGTTACTGCAAAAATGACAGGTCAGCTCGGTTTTGCCGTCTTCTTCTATGATTTTTTTAAGTTCCTCGCTGCCAAGCGAAATAAGAGCTTTTTCCACTCTTTCTCTCGTGCAGTTGCAATAGTACTTGGTGTCGATGGTATCTGTTATATGATATTCAAAGCCATACAAAAGCATACCCAAAATATCCTCGGGGGTTTTTCCTTCGTCCAAAAGCGATGTGACGGATTTTACCGCGGCAAGATTTGTTTCGAGCATGGATATATCCTCGTCTGTTGCCCCCGGCATCACCTGAATGATAAAGCCGCCTGCGGTTTTGGCTGTATAGTCGGTATCCACCAGAACGCCCAAGCCCACTGCAGAGGGTACCTGTTCGGATATGGCAAAGTACTTGGTGAGGTCATCGCCCACTTCGCCCGTTACGAGAGGAATTTTGCCGATGTAGGGCTCTTTCATACCGATATCGGTTACAACGGTAAGAAAACCGTCTGTACCCACAGCCGAGCCAACATCTAACTTGCCGTTACTGTTTAGCGGCATATCCACGATAGGATTTGACGCATAGCCTTTTACATTACTCTTGCTGTCGGATACCGCAAGAACTCTGCCCAGCGGTCCGCCGCCCGTAAGCTGAAGGGATATGGTATCCTTTTCGCCCTTTAGCATTGCTCCCATCATTGCCGATGCAGTAAGAAGTCTGCCCAGTGCAGCTGTTGCAACGGGTGATGTTTTGTGATGAAAAAATGCGGTGTTTACTATTTCTTTTGTAAGGCAGGCAAAGGCTCTTATACTGCCGTTGTCTGTTACTGCTCTTATGATATAATCTTTCATTTATATATCTCTCCACACAAAACAGGGGGATATGATATCCCCCTATATTACGATAAATCCTGTACAAAAAGTGTTCTCACACTGCTATCTGCACTTTCCGCTTTTTCGCGGTTTTCCAAAAATGTCTTTGCAACCTGCGGGAAGAGTGCATAAGAGAGTACATCTTCTTCGCTTGTTGCAAGACCGTCTGCCTCGTCGATGTATTTTTCGAGTTCGGGCTCGAGAAGGTCTGCAGGACGAACTGTGATAACCTCTTCGTCGCCGATTGCCTTCTTTCTTACCTCTTCGTTAACATCTGCAGGAAGTCTGCCGTATTCACCCTTTAAAAGACCCTTGGACTCTTTGGTAATCATCTTGTATCTTTCGCCAAGAAGAATATTGAGTACTGCCTGGGTACCTACAATCTGGCTTGTAGGTGTTACAAGCGGCGGATAGCCAAAGTCTTTTCTTACTCTGGGAACTTCTTCCAACACTTCGTAGAGTCTATCCTCTGCACCGTTGTCCTTGAGCTGACCCATAAGGTTAGAAAGCATTCCGCCGGGAACCTGATACAAGAGGGTGTTTCCATCAACATTTAACACCTTGGGGTCGAGGTCGCCTCTCTGTACAAGTTCTGCAGATATTCCTCTGAAGTGCGATGCAGCTTCAGAGAGAACCTCCAAATCAAGCTCTGTATCTCTGTCTGTACCCTTGAGTGTTGCAACAAGGGATTCTGTAGCAGGGTTACTTGTGCCGTTTGCCATAGGCGAGAGAGCACAGTCTACTATATCAACACCTGCCTGTGCTGCCATAAGGTTTGTCATATCGCCTGTACCTGCGGTGTTGTGTGTATGAAGATGTATCGGAACGGATATGTTTTCTTTTAACTTTTTAACAAGGCTGTATGCATCGTAGGGCAAAAGGAGGTTTGCCATATCCTTGATACAGATGGTGTCTGCACCCATCTTTTCGAGCTCTGTTGCAAGCTTAACAAAATAATCTTCGTTGTGAACGGGGCTTGTGGTGTAGCTGATTGCAGCCTCGCACATACCGCCGTATTCTTTTACATATTTAATAGCCGCCTCAAGGTTGCGGGGGTCGTTTAATGCGTCAAATACTCTTACAACATCTATACCGTTTTGTATGGACTTTTTGCAAAAAGCCTCAACAACATCGTCTGCATAGTGTTTGTAGCCCAATATATTCTGTCCGCGGAAAAGCATCTGGAGTTTGGTGTTTGGCATATGCTTTTTGATTGTACGAAGTCTCTCCCAGGGGTCCTCGTTCAAAAATCTCATACAAGCGTCAAAGGTTGCACCGCCCCAGCACTCAACTGACCAGTAGCCTACTTTGTCAAGAACTTCGAGTGCAGGAATCATATCCTCTATCTTCATTCTTGTTTTAGCCTGCGACTGATGTGCATCTCTTAAGATTGTATCTGTAATATATAATTTTGACATAATTTTAACTCCTTTATTAACCAAGCATTGCAAGAAGTGCACCTGCTGCTATTGCCGAACCGATAACACCTGCAACATTGGGGCCCATAGCGTGCATAAGAAGGAAGTTTGCGGGGTTTTCGTCCTGACCGACCTTCTGCGAAACTCTTGCCGCCATAGGAACTGCCGAAACACCTGCAGAACCAATGAGGGGATTGATTTTTTCCTTTAAGAACAGGTTCATAAATTTAGCAAGAAGTACGCCGCAAGCTGTTGCCACACCAAATGCAACAACACCCATTATTATAATCTTGATTGTTTCAAAAGCAAGGAAGGTAGAAGCTGTAGCTGTGGCACCTACGGAAATACCCAAAAATACAGTTACTATGTTCATAAGCTCGTTTTGTACTGTCTTGGAAAGTCTTTCGCATACGCCGCACTCTTTCAAGAGGTTACCAAGCATAAGCGAACCTACAAGAGGAGTTGCGGAGGGTACAAGCAGAGATACAAAAACTGTAACTACTACGGGGAATACAATCTTTTCTGTCTTTGATACCACGCGAAGCTCCTTCATTACTATCACACGCTCTTTTTTGGTTGTAAGAGCCTTCATAATAGGAGGCTGAATTACAGGAACAAGAGCCATATATGAATATGCCGCAACCGCGATAGGTCCTAAAAGATGCGGAGCGAGCTTGCTTGTTAAAAAGATAGCTGTGGGGCCGTCTGCACCGCCGATGATACCTATGGAGCCTGCTTCCTGAGGATTGAATCCCAAATAGTATGCACCAATAAAGGTTGCAAATATACCAACCTGTGCTGCAGCTCCCAAAAGGAGGCTCTTGGGGTTGGCAATAAGAGGAGCAAAGTCCGTCATAGCACCTACGCCTATAAAGATAAGGCAGGGATAAATACCCAGCTTAACACCAAGATAAAGTATGTCTATAAGTCCTGGAGTTATGTCGCTGTTTGAGCCAAACATATCCCAGTGAACATGACCGCCTGCAAAAAGCTCCTCGTGGAATATTTCTGCACCCATAAGGTTTGTAAGAAGCATACCGAATGCTATAGGCAAAAGCAAGAGAGGCTCAAACTTCTTAACGATTGCAAGGTACAAAAGTACACACGCAATAAGTATCATTATGATTGTCTTGGGGTTAGATGCAGTCATAAAAAAGCCTGTCTGCTTAAAAAAGTTCTTGACAGAGGCAAAAATGCTTCCGTCATTGGAAGAGCCGCCGAGGATATCCTCGTACATATAGTACTGCTCACTGCCTGCAGTCTGGTCCTCTAAATCTATCACATCGCCATAGCCCACGATGTAACCCACCTGACAGTTAATTACAGGGGGTTTGTTTGAATTAAAGTTCTTTATCTTTGCAGGAACTTTAACTGTTTTGGACGAACGGGCATCAATCTTGTCGATATTAAGCGGATAACCATACTGCTGGTCGTACTGAAGTCCTTCTATTGCAACACTATTATCCTGTGTGTCAAAAACCAGAATTACAGGGCTTACAGCCTTGTCTGATGTGTTTGATACAACAACAGTAAGAACGCCGTCTTTTTCGTCAAAAGACGCACTTTTTACATTCAAAAGCGGATTTTCTGTATTTTCTACAGGCAGTGCCGCAAAAGCGGTGATGCTTGCGATAAAGAGCACTGCAAGAAGAAGGACAGAAATTATTTTTTTAGCCATTTTTCTTTCCTCCAATGTTAACACTTTATGTCTTTGCAACTCAAATTACGCTATTGTGCAAAGAACTGTACCGTTGGAAACAGATGCTCCCTCTGATATACATACTGCTGTAACAATACCATCTTGTGCAGCCATGATTTCGTTTTCCATCTTCATAGCTTCGAGGATAAAGAGAACCTGACCCTTGGTAACAGAGTCGCCCTCTTTTACCTTAACAGAAAGGATTGTTCCCTGCATAGGAGCCAAAACTTCTTCGCCTTCGCCCGAAGCCTTGGGTGCGGGTGCTTCTTCTGCCTTGGGTGCAGGTGCAGCCTGGGGAGCTGCCTTTGCAGAGCGTGCTTCTTCTTCGCTCATAAGTTCTATAGAAATTGCATATTCTGTTCCGTTTACATTTACCTTGTAAGTTTTCATAATATAAATCCTCCTGAAATATTAGTTATTAAAGTTTTTTAAAAGATGTAACTCTGATATTGGAAACATCTGTTCCCAGTTCCTCTGCTATTACTGCACAGCTTGCTGCAATAATTTCCTGCTTGTTCTGGATTTTTTCTGCAGGCTTTTCGCCAGCGGTGGGTTTTTCGATTTTTTTCTGCGGTGCTTTCTTTTCGAAGTTCTTGCAAACTTCGCTCATGGCATATGTTATAAAGATAAGACATATAAGCCCCAAAAACACAACGCCGATACCCATAATGCACACAAAAGCATTATTCATATTGTCTGCCTCCTTTCGAATGTACAAATTAACATAACAACGGGTGCTGACAAACACCATTTGTCAACACTCAAATCTTTCCCTTGTTCTATTATTTCTATATATTTCCTTTTTTCCCTTTGGGCAAAATCAACAATTCGACAAAAAATATCCGTCTAAATCAAGGCAAAGTTTACAATCGCATATAAAATCGGGTATTTCTTCTTCGATTTTGAGTTCGTCAGGTGATTTGAATTTCAATGCACGAAGCTGTTTTTCTATATGAAGTGCGTTTGACACAACATATTTTATGCCTTTTAAATCAATGGCATTAAGAACCGCCTTGCCCAGTCCGTATTCCAGACTAAAGTCTTTAAATTCGTCTTTTACGGCGATTTCATCTATTACGGCGTAGTCCGAAAAGGTCCTTGCCGCCGCCAAGCCCAAAAGCTCACCTCCGTCTTTCAGAGCCATAACAAAGGCTCCGTCGGGAATGGATATATTCATCTCCTCCAAAAGAGGCTTGTAGTTTTCTTCGGGTTTTATTGTAAGCATTTTTCTATCCTTTCAGTCTTTTTATCTCATTTTCGTTAAGATGACGCCATTTGCCCAGCGGCAGATTGCCAAGCTCTATGCCGTCTATGCTCGTTCTCTTAAGTGCAAGAACCTTGTGCCCCACACTTTCGCACATTTTCCTCACCTGACGGTTTCTCCCCTCGTGAATGGCAATGCGTATAATCGAGGTGTTTTTGCGGTGTTCCAGAACCTCCGCTTTGGCAGGGGCCGTCTTTTTGCCGTCTATATACACGCCCTTTTCCAGTTTGTCCACAGCACCGTGAAGCACTATCCCCGAAACCAGAGCCTCGTAGACCTTTTCTTTTTCGTGCTTCGGATGGGTGAGTGCATAGGTAAAGTCACCGTCGTTTGACATAATAAGAAGTCCCTCTGTGTTGTAGTCCAGTCTGCCCACAGGATAAATCCTCTCATTGATATCCTGAACATATTCCATAACCGTCTTTCTGCCGCGTTCGTCACTTGCGGTAGTAACACAGCCTGCGGGCTTATTTAATGCTATATATATTTTCTTTTTGTCGGGGCGTATCTCTTTGCCGTCTACTTCAACGATATCGCCACAAATAACCTTGGTTCCGAGTTCCGTCACCGTTTTGCCGTTTACCTTAACTCTTCCGTCAAGAATAAGTGCCTCCGAGGCACGCCTTGATGCCACAGAACAAAGGGCAAGGTATTTCTGAAGTCTCATTTCTTCCATTTTTTCACCACCAATATACCATAATTATACTTTAATTTGACGGAATTTTCAATAGAAAAAACTTGTACTTGAATTTATTTGACGATAATGGTATTATTTACTTTGTAATACATAGTTTGCGAAAGGAATTTAAATATATGCGAATGAGAAGAAAAAAACACAGAGAAGAAAGACTTGAGGCGTGCTCGCACCTCATAATAGCCGATATTACCAAATACAAAAACGACATAAAATCTATCTTTGATAACGACAATCCTTTGCACATAGAAATCGGTTGCGGCAAAGGCAAATTTGTAACCGAGATGGCGATTTCTCACCCCGAGGTTAACTTTCTTGCAATAGAAAAGTGCTCCGATGTGCTTGTACTTGCCGCTGAAAAAGCCAAAAATGCAAACCTTGACAATGTGCGTTTTGTAAACGGCGATGTAAATCTTATGAATGATTTTGACACATCATCAAGGTGCGATGTGATATACATAAATTTCTGCGACCCTTGGAAGAAAAGCGGTTACGCCAAAAGAAGATTAACCCACGCAAACTTTCTTAAAATGTACGAAACTTTGGTAAAAAAAGGCGGCGGAATACACTTTAAGACAGACAACAAAATGCTCTTTGAGTTTTCTTTGAACTCATTTAGCGATTACGGAATGAGGCTCAAAAACATAACCCTCGACCTGCACGCGAGCAAATTCGAGGGCAATGTGATGACCGAATACGAAACCAATTTTTCCTCCCTCGGTCAACCTATTTATCGTTGTGAGGCTTACTATCAAAATCTGTAAACTCTCTTATTATATTTGCAAAAGTTTTTGCAAAATAACGGGTGTCATCTATGGAAACTGTGTCCTTTGCTACGGCAGGCACAGTTTTTATTTGCTTTCCGTCGAGAAAAATATTTATCTCACCTATTTTTTGACCTTTTTTTACAGGAGCTTTGATTTTATCGGGCGCAAGAAAATGTGTAACACACCTTGTTTTTGGCAAAAGCGATATATCAAAATCCTCTCCTGCAACTATTTTAGTATATGCTTTTTTGCCGTTTACAACAAAAACCTTGCCTAACAGCTCTCCTTTTGACACAACATTTTTTCTTTTTAGCTCACCAAAGCCGAAATTTAGCATATTGGTATGATCTCTCCAGTCATCGGGTGCACTTAAGGTTACTGCCACAAGGGTTACGCCGTTTTTTTGTGCGGCAGACACAAGACATCTGCCCGACTTTTTGGTAAAGCCTGTTTTTACACCTATGCAGCCATCATACATATTGAGTAATTTATTGTGGTTGGTGAGATACCTTTTTTCTGTTTCGCCCTCTCCTCCTATTGTCATACGGTGGGTGGATACGATTTTTTTGAATTCTTCGTTTTTTAAGCCATAGGCGGCAATTAGTGCCAAATCATATGCAGTTGTATAGTGCCCCTCTTCGTCAAGACCGTTTGGGTTTTTGAATTGTGTATTTTTTGCACCGATTTTTTTTGCTTTTTCATTCATAAGTCTGCTGAATTTTTCCACACCGCCCGACACTGCATAGGCAATAGCCACCGCCGCATCGTTGCCCGAATTTAGCATTAGTCCGCACACCAGCTCCCTCAAGGTAAAACTTTCGCCGTTTTTCAGATATATTGACGAGCCCTCCACCCCAACAGCCTCGGGGGCGATTTTTACCTTTTTGTCCAGATTACCCTCTTCTATTGCACATATGGCTGTCATTATCTTTGTGGTGCTTGCCATAGAAAGCCTCTGCGAAGCATTTTTTTCGTATATCACTGTGCCGTGTTCTCCCTCAATAAGCACTGCGGACCTGGCACTGGTATCAAGTGCATATGCAGGCCAAGACGCTCCGCATAATATACACACAATAAATAAACAAATGGCTCTTTTCACATCATTCTCTCCCGAATTTTAATAATACCATTGTATGCCGACAGCTCGTACATAATGTTGGAAGAAAATTATCGATTTATTTCAAAAAAACAGTTGACACGAAGTGACTTTTGTTGTACAATATCAATGTTGCAAAATTAATACACAGGGGTATAGCTCAGTTGGTAGAGCAGCGGTCTCCAAAACCGCGTGCCGTGAGTTCAAGTCTTACTACCCCTGCCAAAAAAGAAAAAGGACATCGCAAGATGTTCCTTTTTTATTTTTGCAAAAGATAAAAGACTTGAACGAACGTGGTGGTTTTTGCGTTAAACAAAAGATGCCAGTGGCATGTTTTGTAGCAAAAACGCGTGCCCGACGGGTACCGAAAGCCTTGGCTTTGGGTCGGCGGACACATTCTGGTGCGTAGCAACAGAAAAGTCTTACTACCCCTGCCAAAAATGAAAAAGGATTACCGATAAGGTAGTCCTTTTTGTTTCTCCTTAAAAACTTTTTGTGTTCACTTTGCAGTTTGCTCTCTTTCGACAGTCTAAAAATCTTCCATAGGATAAATTCTGTTTATCTCCTCCGCAATATCCATAAATACAGGGGCGGCACTCATTGAGCCGCTGCCGCCGCCCTCGGCGATTACCGCCATTGCATACTTTGGCTTGTCATAGGGGAAAAACCCGCAGAACCACCCGTGCTCTAAATTTTTGCCGTCTTTTATCCAGCCTGTTTCGGCTGTGCCTGTTTTTCCTGCTATTGCGGCAGAGGACGATGCAAGGGACTGTCCTGTTCCGTCGGTTACGGCAAGACGCATACATTCTTTTAGATACTGTGCGGTGTAGAGGCTTATTACTCTTTTTTCTTCGGTTTTTCGCAAATTTATCTTCTTTTCACCGCTGAAGGTGCAAACTGCATCTGCGATATTTATGCTCTTTTTTATACCGCCCGACGCAATTACACACGCCACAGACGCCGCCTGAACAGGCGTAATGAGGATTTCGCCCTGACCGATTGAATAGTTGATGCAATCCAGCGGAGAATACGAGCTTTTGCTTGGAATATTCCCCCTTGCCTCATCAAATCCGTCATACGAAACCGCAGGATTTCCAAGGTCAAAAAAGCGTGCCGCATCCAGAATAGCCTCACTGCCCAGAGCCTGACCGAGAGTGTAAAAAGCACAGTTGCAGGATTTGGCAAACGCCTCCTTGGTGTTGAGATATCCGTGACCGTCTGCTTTGTGACAGTTAAAGGTGTGTTCTCCTGCAGATATCGAGCCTGTACAGGTGTAACTGTCCAGTGTCTTTCCCCTCTCCAACGCACTGCAAAGAGTTATAATCTTAAAGATACTGCCTGCGTTGTACTCGCAAAGACTTCGGTTTACAAGCTCGCTCCCGTTTGATTTTACATACCTTTTCACATTGTTGCGGTCAAATGTGGGATAGCTCGCCATTGCAAGAACATCAAAAGTGTCTACATCAAGCACAACTGCAGCGCCTGTAACAGAGTGGTTTTTCAAAACATCCTCGGCTGCCTTTTGTATGTGAGTGTCTATGGTAAGCTTTACAAAATTGCCCCTGTTTTCATCTTTTTGGGTACTGATGCCTGCAGTTTGTATCAGCTTTCCGTTTGCCGATTTCACGGCAGAAACATTTATTGTATCGTCGCATTTAAGATATCTGTCAAACACCTTTTCAAGCCCTGATACGCCGTTTCCGTCAATATCCAGGTAGCCAATAAGGTGTGCCCCCACGCTGTCTTTTGCATATCGGACAGGTATGGGCGATACTTCGGAGCCTTTGTCGGTATTAAGAACTCCGTTTTCGTCAATGCAAAAATTCTCCACCGTTTCGTCAACAAGAGGTATCATATTTCTGTCGGCAAAACCGCCGCGCTGCCTTTTTATAACGATATCCTCTTTTCTCTGCATAACGGCACTTGTCTTGTATGCTGTGCCGTCTACAAAGCAAATATCAGATAGTGCCGCAATCAAAAAAACCGCCCCGATTAAAAAAAACACACCCATAGCCTTTAGTCTTTTTTGTTTCATCATACCACCTCAAAGGTAGTATTTGCCAAATTATCACGTTTTACGCAAAAAATCCAAACGCTTTTTGGCGTTTGGATTTTTATATTCTGTAGAAATTGTACTTATCAAAGGTGTTATTAGAGAGCGTAATATTAAGCGGGTCCTCAAAGCCTGCCAGAGATGCATCTGTCACACGCGGATTTATAAGATTTTCCATAAGCACATATCTTACACAGTCATATATGTGGTCCTCTCCCGAGGAGTCGATATCCTCCACATTTACGCTGTCATAGATAAGTGCCGGGATTGTCCGTATGAAATTGACGCAGTTTTCAAACACATACATCATAGGTATGCCCTCGCTGTCAAACGAAAGTCTGTAATGAAACTGCATCTTGCCTGCAAGACGCTCATTGTCACCATAGTCAAAATAAACACCTTTCTTGGCAAACATATCGGCAATGCTCTCGCCTGTTTCCGCTTTGGAAATAGCGGGGTCGGCAATGCCTCGTATTTGTCTGCCTTTGAGGTTTGGGTGCTCTTTTTCTACCTTGAGAATACTCTCGGCAATTCTTGACGGAGTGTACTTTACGCCCTCGTTGGGAGTTCCCGTGCAGCCGTAGAGTTCGGCTATCACATAGGCTCTGTTATCGTGATCCAAGGCTATCCACTCCACCGCAAAAGGCCTTGAATAACCAAAGTCAAAGCCTCGGTAAATCTTCCAGCTTTTTGGAATGGCAAATGGCTTTATTACATGGGTAAACACTCTGTCTGCATAATGGCTCGGGTCGTTTTTCCATTCAGAAAACACCTGCCCTGCAAAGCTGTCCCAGTCGCCGTAGAGAAGTGCCTTTTTTTCTTTTTCAGGCAGAAGTGACAAACTCGCAAGATAGTTGGGATCGTTTTTTAAAAGCTCGCCGTTATCAAACACAGTAGACGGAACAAAAACCCTGCTTCTTTCCATCTCTATCATTTTGCCCTCGGGCGATGCAATCTGTACCTTGGTCTTTACGGGGGTAAGCGGAGGAGCGCAGGTTATAAAACGCTCCTTTACCCAGCTGTGCCCTATTCCGCCCGGGTTGGTGGTGGCTCTTATGTAGCATCTTGTACCCTCTCCGGATGGGCGGTTACGCGAAAACATATAAGAGTACTCCTCCCAGGTAAAGTGTGTAAGCTCATCGAACGCAATAAAATCGTATCTTTTTCCCTGATAGTTTATTCTGTCTTTTGTATGCTGCATTGCTCCGAAGTAAATCTTGGCACCCGATGGAAACAGCCAAAAATGCTTGCTGTCATTATATACCGCTTTGGGATATGCCTTTGAGTAAAGCTCTCTGCTCCTGTCTACAAGCTCGGATAGCTGCGGATAGGTTTTTCGAAGTATCAAGCCTCTGTAATGGGGTATATGAACTTGTCTTAACGCCTCGGTAAGCAGTGCGTCGGACTTGCCTCCGCCTGCGGCACCGCCATAGAGTGCTTCGTATTCATTCCTCGACTGGAAGAGAGCCTGTTTTGGCTGCGGTGTCCATATGGTTTTATTCGTCGTGTTCTTCTTCATCTTCTTCGCCGCCCGAAACTTTGCTTATCAAAATAACCCCCGCATCCTCATCATCTGTTTTTTCACTTGTCACGCTAAGATGAATATCCTTGATATCCTTTAGCGTTGACACAAGCTGCTTTAGACCCATTTTGTCTATCATACCGTCGATTATCTGGATTTCTTCCTTTTCTTCTACCACTTCGTTTACAGGTTTTTTGGTTTCGCAGTCATATTCTACCGTTTTGGTTTTCTCTTTGTTCTTTACAATGCAACGGTCAAGCTCGGATATGGATTTTTCTATCTTGTCAAGAAGTGAGTCACTTATGGAGAGTATTCTTTCTTCTCTGGTCTTTGATGCGGACTTGGGTTCTTCTTTTATTACACTCCAATTTTCACTTACAATAATGTTTCATCTCCTTAAAGGATTTAAGCATTTTGCTCGCTTGTCAGCGCATCGCTCTGGAGTTTGGTCTGGTATTCTACCGCGAAACTGCTCTGGAGCTCGCTGTTTTGGAGAGCCTCGGCGTACTTTCTGGGGATTTTGACCTCAACACCTCTGGGAACAATCATTCCCACGCCGTTTACCGCCACAAAAACATCGTCCTTGTAACGACCGTTATCCTTAAAGAGCTTAACCGTTACAGGCTCGTTGTAATATTGCTTGGCATCAAAGGATTTTACTTCTTTTGTTTCTTTTGTTTCTTTTGTTTCTTTTACTTCTTTTGCAGCTGTTGTCTTTGCTGTAGCCATTTTATCATTCCTTTCTTTACTGTGTTAATTAATTGGCACCTATTTCAAAGCTGGATGCACTTTCTAATCTTATGATGTAGTTGTCCACCAAAAGCTCTGCAACCTTTGTACCTTTCCAACCGGCAGTTGCTCTCTGGTTTAACGGGTCTGCACTTCCGCCGGAGCCGAGCTGTTTAACAATGTGCTCCAATCCTCCGCCTGTAACCTCTGTAACGCCGTACGCATTGGCACCTAAAATGAGTGTAGAATACACATCTCTACCCATAAATCCGCCTTCTGCAGGACAAATAATATCATAGGAGCTCGGTTCCTCAGGAACAGGATTGGGCATTGATGCAGGGTCGAGACAAATTGTTCTATCTGCCGATGTTGCACCCGAAATAACTGCCGAATAAACATCCATTCTGTCTTCGTCCACTTTATAGCAGATATTTACTTTTCTTCCTATAAGACCCTTTGCTTCCTCGCTTGTTAAGTCCTCTTTAACTATGATTGTGTATTTGCTTGCCTCGCCGAATTCCGCTGGTGTTACATCGCTGTCATAATAAGCACTCCAAATAGTGAGGTTTTTGTTTGCGGGAATAAGATTTGTCGCACTAAACACTTTGGCCTCTGTACTTTCTACAAATCTTACGCCGCCAATCTTTCCGATTTCGCCGGTAAAGATGTTCTCGCTGTTTGAGTATTTGTTTACATCAATCCATTCAGGGTCACGCATAAGGTCGTACGCAACATCAGGATGAATGATTGCAACATAGCCGCCGTCAATCTTGGGAGTGTTTTGAGCCTTTAAAAATCGTGCTGCTCTGAATATATCATCTACGCAGAGTTTGGAATTCTCTTTTAAAAGAGATCTGCTCTCAACACCGCCTGCATACATTACATTAGTACCGGAGTTTAAGACTTCTCTTGTAACGGTATCGAGTGTGCTTCCTGCCTGTGCACCCAAAAGTCTGGTTGTTTCCACCAAGGTATTATCTACTGCGGTAAGCATAAGCACATCAGAAAGTGTTACAAAGTATCCGTACTGCGAAATATCCGCGGTAACATTGGTTACAGAGAGACTGCCGCCGTCGGGAGTTATGCCCTCGGCAAGAGGCTTTGACGCCTTGCTAAAGGGTATAAACTTTCTGAAGTTGATGGTTTTTCCGCCGTTTGCGGGTATGGGGTGCTTCTGACCGAACTGGTCGTGCACCAGGTTGGGAACAGCGTTGTCTATAAGATAGTCGCTGTAATAGGTTTTCATTTCTGCCGAAAGACCTTCGGTTGTGTTTGGGTTCATATTAACTACATTAGCATTTGTTTCTGCCATTTAATTTTTCCTCCTTTTTGATACGCAGAGGAGAGGAAAGCTAAAAGCTTATCCTCTCGCCTCTGGCTGCTCTTTGTGCAATTTCTGCCCTCTGCTCTCTGGAGAGCGAGGACACATCGTTTTTAAATATTGCGGAGCTCATAGAGGAAAGTCCGTTTTCAGCAGGACGCATCATTTTGGACCTCATTATATCCGTTGCCTCTTTTTTTGCTTCTTTGGCAGCTATTTGCGCCGCTTTGGAAACGATTTCGTTGTGATGCACAACCTCGTATGCGGTTTTTACATCAATTCCGCTTTTGACAAGCGATACAAACGAGGGATTTCTGGCTTCGTCAAAGATATTAAAATCGGGGTATACCTCTTTTAATGCCTCGCTCTCTCGAAACCATCCGTTTACGCTTTCGGTTGCCTCTCTTACGGCCTCGTACTGCGAAGAAAGTGCGTTTAATCTTCGGTTTTCGTTTTCGAGCTTTCTTATGTACTTGTAATCATCTATGCTTATTCCCCGCTTGTCAGCCTCTGCTGCAAGATAAGCATTGTCGTTTTCCAAGGCATTTTTAAGCTCCGAAACCTTGCCCGAAGAAATATTGTATCTGTCCATAAGCATTTCTACAATTTCTGTGTTTTCTTCGTTTCTCTTTTTGTTAAGAGAATTTTGCCTTAACCGTCTGGAAAGGTTTTCCTTTATCCTCTCCTCATAGAACTCCTTGTAGTCGCCCTTGATCAGCTTTTCGAATTCCAATCTCTTTTGGGCTTTGAGGTCGGCACCGTCACTTTCAATGGATGTCTGGAAATCTGATACACCTTTATCCTGATTGTTGTCTGTATGTATTTCCTCACCGTTTTGTGTCTGCGCCGCAATCTCTTGTACGGGGCTTGCGACTTCCCCCTGGGATACAGTTGTATCCGTTTCTGCTGTTGCATTTGGCAATGCATTTGTTTCTTTTTCCATTTTTTCTCCTTTCGTCTTTCCGAAGTGTCAGCAAATATCTGCGGTCTTTTCCCGCGTGTCACCTGCTGTAACTTAATTATACAACAGTCAAATTAGCGATTTCGCCTACTTTTTTCAAAAAAACGAACACCGCCAAAACCCAGTGTTTGTGCGGAACAGAAAAGATTTACTTGTAAACAAAATGTGAATTTGCAATTAAAATTTTTAAGTTTTGGTTGTAAAAGATATGCATCTGCTGATATAATTACATAGAAAATATTTTTTAAAGGTGTTTATTATGAAATTTAAAAAACTTATATCTAATTTAATAATTGGCTCGATAATCATTTCTTCGTATGCAAGTGCAGCCGTACTAGGTACAGAAAACATAATCCATACCCGAAGAGAAATAGGTCCGGGTGCAGTTCTGGAGGAAAATATCTTTTACGGCGACCAGTCGGGCGTGGGATATCAGTCGGAGTATTTTGTGGAATACACTCCCAACTCCACCCTCGTGCCTGCCGTAATTAATGACAAAGAGCTCTATGGCAGAATAACCGCATCACAGATGGCACAAGTGCTAAATAATGACGGCAAATACCCGAGCGTGCTCTTGAACTCGGACTTTTTCGCCTTGGAAACAGGCATACCTATGAGCCACCAGGTAACAGACCACAGACTAACCGTTCAGGATTTGTCGCAGATGGACGCCATAGGCATAAACGACGATTCCACAGCGTTTATAGCTCCTCTGCAGATTAAAACCGAGATTACAAACGGCGACAATGTAATTCCCATAGAAGTGTTTAACAAACTTCGCCAACCGTACAATATATATATGTATGACGACCAGTTTGCCGACACGATAAAGGCAAAGGACAGCGGATTAAATGTGGTAATAGGCTCTCTTTCATCTCACCTGTCTGTAGGCAAAACTGTGGAGGGAGTTGTAGAGGAGGTTATCGCATCCGAGGGCGACTTTGCAATACCCGAGGGCAAAATAGTCCTCTCTGCAGACGACAGAGTATCCGAAGAGATAATGAATACATTAAAAACCTTTTCTGCAGGCGACAAGATATCCATAAAGGTATACGCCGAGGGCGACAAAAGGTGGAATGACGCTAAACACATCCTGGGTGCCTGGGGCGGAAGGATAATAACCGACGGCAAAATAACCGAGGCTGATGAAGATGCCGCACCCCGAAGCGCAATAGGAATTAAAGAAGACGGAACCATTATCTTTTACGCATTAGACGGCAGGCAGATAGGTCACAGCTACGGTGCAAGGCTAAAAACCCTTGCCAAAAGGCTTTTGGAAATCGGTTGCACCGATGCAATCGTTCTTGACGGCGGCGGTTCTACAACACTTGGAGGATATTATCCCGGCGAGGATAGCTTTTCTGTAATCAACAAGCCATCGGACAGGGTTGAACGAAAGGTAGCGACATTTGTGGGGCTCATAAACACTGCAAAGAGAACCCAAAAAGCCGAAAAGCTCTTTGTATACCCGTACAAAGAAAACTATCTCTCGGGAGCTACAGAAACATTTACCGCACTTGCCACAGACAAGAACTTTTATGCAGTGCCTCTTGCAGATGAGGTAATCTACACCGCCCCCGACGGAACAAAGTCAAATAGCGGCACTATGAAAGTAACAGGCGACGGCAAGGCAAAGATAACTGCCAAATCCGGAAATCTTACCGCCACGCTTGAGGTTAACTGCTACAAAACGCCCACTGATATTATACTGAAAAATGCCGATACCAAAAAGAATGTGACATCACTTAAACTTCTGCCGGAAGAGGGCATCAATCTTGATGCAACGGCTATGGTCGGCAACAAGGTGCTAAAGGGCGATGACAGTCTGTTTAAATGGTCTTGTTCAAAAGAAATAGGGATAATAGAAAAAGACGGAACCTTTACCGCATCGGACAAAGACGCCACAGGAACAATAAGCGTGACCGCAGGCGATAAAACCCACACAATAGAGGTAAGCGTGAAGAAAAAGAACCCCTACCCCGAAATAAGTATAAAAGAAGATACAAAAGATACCGTAGATATACTTTTTGTACCCGACGGATATGATATAGATGAGAAAAACACAATCATCAAAATAGACGGGAAACAAGTCAAACCGCAATTTGAAAACGGCAAAATGACGGTGAAGTTTACCGACGGATATATGCACAAAATAAGCATCAGTGCATCAAATCCCGAGGGACTTACCGCAATTACAAACTACACCGTAGACGGAACCGGGCACAAAAATATCTTCTCGGATGTAAAAGACAGCCATTGGGCAAAGAAATATATAACATATATGAACCAAAAAGGAATAGTCAATGGCTCTTCAAACGGCAAGGACACCGTGTTCAACCCCGACAGCAACATAACAAGGGGCGAATTTGCCGTAATGATTGCAAACTTTTTGAACCTTGATTTAGAGGATTTTGAAGATGAAAAAATAGACTTTGCAGACAAGGCGCAAATTCCATCCTGGTGTATAGAGCACGCCAAAGCGCTAAACATCCTGGGCATTATGCAAGGAAAGGGTGCAGGCGGAAAAACATATTTTGACAGTGCAGCACCTCTTAGCCGAACCGAAGCGGCGGCGGCAATATCGAGGATTTTGCCCGACAAGATTGAAACAAAAGACTTAACCTTTAAAGACAAGGGCGATATTCCCTCTTGGGCAAAGGATGCATTTACAAAGCTGTGTTCTCTCGGGATAATAAACGGTTACTCCGACAACACACTAAAGGGAACAAACAAGATAACAAGATGCGAAACTGTTAAGATACTTTTTGAAACATACTAATATTTAAAAGCTGTCAAAAGTCTTGCTCTTTTGACAGCTTTATTTTTGCATTTGCCGGAATTGCATTACTTGCCAATTATTTTTGTAAAAATCTATTGACAATACACAACCGTTATGTTAAAATAGTTAGGTCACACGGAGAGGTGTCCGAGTGGTTTAAGGAGCTAGTCTTGAAAACTAGTGATGCGAAAGCACCCAGAGTTCGAATCTCTGCCTCTCCGCCACTTCTTTTTAAAAAAGAATATATTGATTGAGGCTACCGTCTATTTCGGCAGACGATAGCGTATACGGAGAAGTACTCAAGAGGCCGAAGAGGCGCCCCTGCTAAGGGTGTAGGTCGGGCAACCGGCGCGAGAGTTCAAATCTCTCCTTCTCCGCCAAACAAAGAAAGACTACATTTTGTAGTCTTTTTTTGTTTTGTGAAAAAGATTTGAACTCGAGCGACGGGTACCGGCAAGAGGGGTTCGAGGAATGCCGCTGCCGGTGGCAGATGAAGGCATTCCGCAGAACTGGCAGAAACCCAACGAATACGAGTGTGCTTTAGCATACGAGGTATGAGTTGTTGGTTTCAACTGGCCGCTTGAGGCAAATCTCTCGCATCGTAGCCAAACAAAAAAGGATACCGCAAGGCGTGCTTCTCAAAAGGATGTTTACGAAAAAAGCCGATTGAGAGAGAATTAAGTACAGTTATTGAAAAATAGCTGTACTTTTTCTTTTGCTACAAAAGGCAGTAGTAAGTTAATACAGGATTAAGTCGTATCAAAAAGATGCGGCTTTTTTTGAGAAATGGAGGACTTTCAAATGATGAAATTAAAAGGAAATTTTACAACTATACTCAATAAGATTATCACTGATAAAAGTATCAGCGGAAACGAATTTAAGATATTATGTTATCTCTGTATGAGGTCAGGTAATGACAACTCCTGCTTTCCTTCTCTTGATACAATACATGAGGATACAGGTATTGGTTTATCAACTGTTAAAAACACGATACCCAAGTTGGTTGAGTCAGGTTACATAATCAAAGTTAATCGCAAAAAGAGTAACGGATGTTCCACATCTAATCTCTATCGGTTGACTAATAAAGTCCTTGAATAAATGGTGGTTGTTTTTCGCATTGGGTGGTGTGAAAAACGACTACAAATAATACTAAGTTAATAATAACATAGGGTTATTGGATAAGAATAATATAGCCAATAAAACAAAACTATTATTTAATTGATTAGCTTCTCTCAAAGAGATTTGCAAATCAATTATTTTTTTATTCCAATATCCCTAAAAATTCTCGGACCGAGAATTTGAGAATTTTCCCAGACTTGATCTGGGGCAAGCATAGCGTCCGGCTGTCCGCCTGCCGCGTTGTGCCGCCTTGACGGCACACTATTCGGGCAGAAGCCCGGACCCACTTTGATGAAGGAGGTAATATAAATGTCAAAAAGAAAAAGAGATAAGACATTAACAATACGAGTTACTGAGAAAGAAAAACAATATATTCAAAAGCGTGCAGACAAAGCAGATCTAAGTGTTACAGATTATATGGTCAGACTTTCTTACGAAACACCTATATATATTCCTGTCAATATGCAACCATTTTTATTAGAATTTAAGCGTATCGGAAACAACATTAATCAGCTGACACAGAAGATTAATGCAAAGGTGTTTCACCCATATAATTTCGAAGAATTTATCAGTGCGATTAACAAATTAAATGATCGCATTGGAGAGATCGCGAGGCGAGATTAATGGCAACAGTAAATGTAATTCCTGAAGCAAAACAAAGCCCAAGTGCAATGCGTGGTCTCATCAATTATTGCCTGAGGAAAGAGAAAACGTTTGATGTGAATTCAGGCAGAAAATTAATCACTGGAATTAATTGTATTGGCGAAAATACCTATGCAGAATTTATGACAACAAAAGCAGTTTATCATAAAGAAACCGGTATGAATTTCTATCATTTTTCTCAATCGTTTTCACCTGAAGGAAAAATTACACCTGAGCAAGTACACGAGGTTGGAATTGAGTTTGCAAAACGAGCTTGGCCGGGACATGAAGTTTTAGTTTGTACACATATGGACGAGCCACATTTACACTCCAATTTTGTTGTTAATTCTGTGAATTTTGAGAATGGTTCTAAGATACATTTTACTCCAAATTCCCTAAAGGTTTTAAGAGATATAAGTGATGAAATTTGTATCAGTCATGGCTTCTCAGTGCTACCACCTTATCAAAAAGGTGGCAGAAGTATTTCAACAAGAGAATATCGTGCTGCGGAGAAAGGTCAAAGCTGGAAATTCAGACTTATGAGTGATATTCAAGATGCTATGAAATGTAGCGGTAATCGAAATCAATTTACAAAAGAAATGGCAAAACGAGGATACCAAATGAGGTGGACGGATGAGAGAAAATATATCACTTTCACTTGTCCAAACGGAAAACTGTGCAGAGATATTAAACTGCACGATGATAAATTTTTAAAGGAGATGATTGAAAATGAATTCAAGATACGAGAACAACTCACAAAAGAACTTCTCGATGGAAGAATTAATCAAGAGGAACTCTTCAAATTTGGAAGAACTCGCACAACAGACTTATCAAGTGGAGATATGCTCCATACCGAAGAAACAGAGGTCAATCGAGATACAACTAATGAAGGATATGGTAGAATTTCAACCGAAGCTGTACGAAATGATAACGGCATTGGCAACGAACGATATGATAGCCGAGAATCAAGCAGACTTAATGAATCAACTACTACAGGAGCTAGCCAAGATGACAAACTATATTCAGAACAAACATACGGAGACAGTGAAGGATGTGGAGAATGTTTTGAAACAGGATGGGAAACTGAGAGAGAATTTTATTTCAGAGTTCTCCTCGGAGATAAGAACCAACTTAGAAGCCTTGGAGGAAGCGACAGATATGCTGAAAAAGCATCTATTGAAGTTCCTGGCGATTACGATAGGAGCAACAACGTTCTTCTCGACGCTGGTGTCGGTACTCTTGCAGCTGTGGCTTCGCTGATGGATAACGACCAAGATGACGATCCCGAAGAGAAGAAAAAGAAACTTGATGCCAAAGATGCAGGTTCAAACTTTGGGTTTGCATTAGGTGGCGCTTTAGGACTAGCAGCTGCTCTTTTAGCGAAGAGTAAGCAACAAGACGAAGATATAAGGGAACCCCCGAAGGAGGAAGCTAACGAAGCAGAAGAAATCGACATCGATACATATGAAGAAGACGATGATTTAGATGAGGATGAAGGTTTCAAGTTGGAGATGTAGTGATTTTCTTCTTTACGGAATAACACGTGGTAATTTCTTATGATTTTAATTAGTGATATATCTTGTCGAAAAAACAGAAATATGATATAATTTCTTAAAAATAAATTTTTCTTATATATTCGTATTACACTTATATCTCAAAGATGAGGAGAAGCATTATGAAACATGAGTTTAGTTTATCGCGCGGTCAGCTTAAGGGATATCTTTTTGAAATTGTTATTTTAGAACTTTTGTTAAAGAATAATTTTAATGAAATAAATGTTGCGTCTGAACCCCATGACAGAGTACGTGAAAACAGAAAGGGTTTTATCGAATTGAAAGGACGAGGTTGTTGGCACCAAATCGATTGTCCATGTGACTATAATCAACTTATTCCTTTCTCTTATCCCCTACGGCTTTTAGGTGAAGTCAAATTTTATAAGACACCTTTGGAAAAGAAATATATACGTGAATACATAGGGGTAATAAGAGATATTCAGGAAAATTATTTTGTTACAGACGGCATTGATGAAAGAGACATTTATCCAAGAAAAATGGAAATTGGTGCATATTTCTCAGCCAATGGTTTTCAAGCAGAAGCAGAGAAACTAGCCTACGCTCATGGAATTAAAACTATTTCATATGCAAATAATCATTTAGTTGATCATATCAAGAACTTAATCGAGGAACTTGAAGAGAATTTCCTGTCGGTAAAGTGTATGAAAGACGATTCTTGGAACGATTTTAAACAAGAATTTATTCGGGCGATTCGGTATGGAGCAAATTACAATACTGTACATTATTATGATTATTTAAGAGATGGTTACATAACGGTTTTTAATGAAATTCATAATGCGCTTGTTGAAATACGTTCTAGTTTTATTGCGACTACAGCAACAGGGGTATTTCTTCACTTTGTTGGTAATGAGATTTTTCCAGAAGAATTGTTTAGAGAATCAGATGATGGTGATTGTCGTGTGTATTATAGTCAAGATAATTATGGAATTAAATATTTTTGGTTAGAGATTAGCGGGGATAATCGCCGAAGAAGGTTCTATTTCACGCCACCCGAATCATTAGACACTGCTTCGATTTATGGAGGGGAAATTGTTTTAAATGAAAAAGAAAGGCTTTTTAGAGTATTAAATGTCAATATTAGATTAAACGGAATTACTAGAAACTTAACTCTGCATCTTGATAGAGATTGGTTAGATGTTGATCGTAATGATGATTGAGCCCGACGATTAATTTAAATCTTCAAATAGGTTGTAGTGGAAAGGAGTATTATCGTAAAGGAAATAGGTTTTAATTTAATTGATAGGTGCCATAAGGCAAATTTAAAGATAAGGATATGATGATATCAACATGTATATGATTTATGATAAAATGCGTTCAGAAGTGGCATCACTATGGTATGTGCCAACTAATCACGAAGGAGAAAACGCTTTGATAATTAAGGCTCCAACTCCAACAATAAAAGCATTAATAGTTGGATGCTCTATGCAATTAATATTTGGGAAAAAAGATTCTTATTTGTGTATTGGAGCAAGAATAAACGACATGCCTGACACACCAGTCATTATCTCAAGAGCACAAACTGAACTGCAAGAACACCATTCTCTAATCAACTTAATGAAGAATAAGAATTTTAATATTTTTCTATATAACGAAATGGATATATGTGTAGCTTCGGCTTCAGTCGAAATTGCAAACGATGAGTCTTTAGAATTTTTAGAATTTATTCAGGAGAACACATCATTTTATGTTGGCAAACTCGATGATAATATTTCACATGCTGTTGATTGTTTTGATTTTTCAATTGATAGCACACGTCTATTTCCTGACGCTCATAAAATACCAATAATCGAAATTTGTCCTATCATTAAATCATGGGATACAAACAATATTTATTTTTTACATGATGATTCTTGTTATGATATAAATATTTCGAATGAAGACGAAGGAGCTAACTTTGAAAAAACAATTTGGGCGTCATTAAAATCTGTATTTCCCTCAACTTTACATAAAAGTCCCGAGGTAGACTGTGGAAACAAAAAACGTGAATTTACTGATATTTTTGCATATTATGAATATGGTAGTTTCGTAATTGAAGCAAAAGATTTGTCGGTTATACAGGCGGGTTATAATAAAAATGAATTAAAACGAGTTTCTAGAATACAAAAACAAGTCGATAAAGCAATCAAGCAACTTATAGGAGCAATAAAGAACTTTAAACAAGGTGCTCGCTTATTAGATGCAAATGGTAATGAAATAAGTGTTGATAGAAGCATACCGCCACATTGCATTGTTTTAATTACAGAATTAATGACATCTGGAAATTGGGATGCAATAACGGAACAATTATTAAATGCAATAGATGAAACGGGAGCATATTTTCATATTCTTGATTTAAGAGAGTTTATAACATTGTTAAAGCAAAGCTCTGGAGTTCCAAAACTTATTGATTACAATTTAATGCAAAGATGTAAGCTATGTATGGAAAAGAAGAGTATACTAGTTAGGGGAATATAATGTATTATTTAAGAGGTACGCCTGCAATATTGCAGGCGTACCTCTTAAAGCAAGAAAAGTTATTCGCTGTGAGAAAAATTACTAGCAAGAGCTATGATTTCTCGTGCGTTAGTTACTTCTGCAGTGCTACTGCATTTGCGTACAAACACACGATCCTCTATAAAGGATAGCTCTTTTTGCGGTGGAATAATAATAACAACGACAGAAAGACCGCGATATGTTATAATGTCAATGTTGGTCACAACAGACAATTTAAGTGCTTGCGATAGGTTAGAATGATCAATCATATCTTTAATTTGTGCACAATATTGATCCACAGAAATTTTCAGCACTTTTGCCTCTCTTTCTATTCCGACAATATAATGGTCAGCAAGCTTTAACGGTTTTATACTATCCAATGCATTAATACGATTAGCATCTAATTCTTTATCGGCAATCCCTATCAACAAATATGCCGGCTCCATAAAATTTGCGTTTGCCATTCCACAGATGGTTTCAACAATTTGATTGTTTAAACCTTGATCCTTTTTGCGGTCATCAGATAACCGCAAAAGTCCTTGCTTAAATTCATATTTTGCCGTCTCGACTTTTGCATCACTTAGGATGTTTTTTAGCATCTCTATTTTTTGCGACTCTTCTCCATCAAAGCAGTTCAGTCGAATTAAATACTTAGCGTATTCATGGAACGAATCATATTGACATTTGCGTGTTTGGTTACTCGGTGCAAGAGAATTTATACTATTAAATACACCAATTAACAAATCTGGTGAGTCCATATTTTTTTGTTCAATTATAATGACATCATATAATGCCATAAATATGATATAAAAGCCTTCTTTAGACAAGTAGTCAACATTAAATGTTGTTGCTCTTAATAAATCAAATACAGATTTTATTTGTTTAATAAATTCTTTTGTTAATTTGCAATTAATGTTTGAAGAATTTAAACCATTTCCACTGTATGCTTCATTTAATAAAGCGTCATTTGGTTGCAGATGTTTATCAAAAATAGCAGATAAAATAATTCTTGCAATCAGTTCCTCATCTTGCATTTTAAGAAGTTGTTGCTTAGTGAGAATTCCTAAACGGTTCCAAATACTACATAAAAAGGCTTGTTCAGAAGATTCACTATTTGTCATGTTTCTTTTGTCAGGAAATATCTCCATTGCCAATTCAGTTACTATGTTAGAGAAATTATTTTTCATCTCAGCATGTCGAAGTTCTTGAGATGTCAACGGCTCTCCAGCATTATTAATTAACTGGAAAATCTCAACAACCTGTTCGGTATCAAGTAATTCATCTATTATGTAAAACTGAAGAGGGTAATTTAAAAAATCTTGTCGAGCTTTCTCATCTAATGCTTGATCGTCTTTCTTTATTTTAAACCCATTTTCTATAAAGAAATATATAGTTTTTATCCTTTGCTGACCATCAATAATATCGTAGCAATTTGACTCTTTAGATTTAGCAAGAAACATTTGGCCAATATAATGTCCTTTCAATATGCTATCAATCAAAAGAGCCTGTTGCTCTATGTTCCAAACATAATTTCGTTGATATGATGGAACTTTTAATTGACTTTGCTTCATCATATCATATACATCGTTTATAATAATTGCCTTTTGCTCTCCTATCATAGTATTCCTCTATTCATAAGTTTATTGTTTTTATTATTATAGCATATCTTGCAGAAAAACACAATAATTACACTATAAACAAAAAAGCCGCATCATTTTGATACCCCGATTTGTTTAATGCTAATTCATTTTTTATATTTTTGAATTTTCACCGTGTAGCCAGGACATCATCAGATTTGTATGCCAACAACTGATTAGAGTTCAAGTTTGCTTGCTCACACTGAACAGTAGAAATTCAGCCCCTGTGTCACTTGTTAAAGAGGGCAGGTTTGTGTTTTTTCGAAAAGAATATTAACAATAAAAACATCTTCATTTTTTGTAAAAGTATGGATTTTTTATGTATTATGTGTTATAATAAATAAAAAGGAGAGGTGTTAATTGTGTCAAAATTTAAAGATATACGTTGGTTGCACATTTCAGATTTACATTTAGGTTCTCCTAAAAACAAGTGGTTGGATACTACCTTACAAGATAAATTCATTGAAAAAATATCTAATATAGGAAGGCTTGACTTTATTCTTGTGACCGGAGATATTATTCACCAAGGACAATCTGATAACCATAAATATTATACTTCTGCACATAATCTTTTTGAAAAGCTAAGCAAAATTTGCATGCATATTGTATTTGCTCTCGGAAATCATGATTATAGTAGAGACGATAGTAGATTCAATTTATTAAAAGATTGGCAAAAAGAAGTTGATAAGCAGAAAAAAGAAGATGAATACTTAGGAAAACTTGCATCTAGTTTTAATGGCTATGTTACATTTTGCAAAGATATAAGTTATCCCGAAAATCCCATATCTGTCAGTTCGTATATTTATGACAAATTTGAGGATTTAAATATTGTTGTTCTTAATACAAGCATTTTTTCGGGGCAACCCATTTGTGACGAAAATGGGATTATCCAACTCGATGATCAAAACAATGTTATTGTTAACGATTTTCAGAAAATTTGGTTATGTGAATCTGACCTGCCAAAGTATTCGTTGTTAAATAAGTCGTTACCCACCATTGTAATCGGACATCATTCTTTTGAAATGTTCAGTCAAGAATCTCAACAAAAACTGCGTGTATTTTTAAATAATATAGGAGCGACACACTACTTTTGCGGTCATATACATAAAAATACAAGAGAAGATTTTGGACCGATTAAACAATGGGCAGCAGCTGGGCTTTTTAAAGATGGCTATAATATACCGAGTTTTACGTTATACGAAATGCAAAAAAATTCTAATACCAATATACAGGAAAACTTGTATGTGTACAACTCTGTAAATGGGAACTGGGAGTCGGAAGGAACTGTTGCAAATAACAACGCTGAGCCCCCAATAACAGATGAGGATATAAAAGTTGTTAATCAATTTTCTATAGAAAAGTCTAATATTAGTTCTGGTGCATGGCGTCTACCATATGGTGATGGTGGTTCCTTTAATATTTATATTTCTAAACCAAACGCAACTGATTCAATTTCTCCACATTCTCATAAAAGTATTGATGAAGTGACATACATAATAGATGGTGCCGTATATGCATGCATTGACAAAAAAATCACCATTTTAAATGCAAACGAAGCTGTTTTAATGCCGAAAGAAATTTTGCATACATTTATCCCCAAAACATTGCCATGTGAATATTTAACAATGGGTATCGAATCCCAAACTACAACATATAGCGGAAACTGGGATGAAGATATTGCCCAACTAAATGAATTAAGAATTAAACTGTGTAACAATATTGATGTTTTGGAAACAGGTAAGACCATTTTAACTTATCTTAAATCCAATATTTTGGAGGTTAGATGGTTAGCAATTGATATAATAAACCAATGCTTAACAAATGAAACAGATGAAAATTTGGAAAGTAATCGCATTGTTGCATCTCAACTCCAAATTTTTGTTTCTGAGCTTCTAAAATCATCTGATTTGCAAGATAATATAACTGCATTTAATATTGCATATGAATTTTCTGTTACCATCTCTTCAAACAGAATTTCTGAAATCTTGATAACAGATAAGCACTTTTTGTTACCTTGGGTATGTGTGTATTACATGTTAAAGATAAAACCTAAAAGAGTTAATTTTAGGAATCTGTATACAAAAAGAAGCCAAAGTGCTGATTTTAACGAAATCACATATTATGAGTGTGCCTTTTTGGCAGTTTTAGAGTTGTTGCTCAACAAAAACAAAAAATTGGTAGAGGATATTTTACAACTTGACACTTCTGAAATACCAACCGAAATATCGTTAAAAGATCTTATTATACATTTCTTTGTGTGGTATATTTGTAACGCCTTCCATGGGGAAACACCAAATTACCGCAAACTATCTGATAGGTATACTCAAAACGGGATTTGTGATGTTGAAAATGTTATAAGAACTTTGCTTGACACCCAAAATCCGCAGGGTATATTTAAACTGCTACACGAAAAATATAATATTGATAAACTCACAATAATTGCATCTGAATATATGAAATGTATCGAAGAAAGCAAAAATGATATGTTGTTACAACATGCCACAAAAGAGAATATTAAGCAATATCTAAGAATTATTGTATCACAAAAGTGTAACTTAAGTTGCGTATATTGCCATCACGAAGGTCGTACTACCACTTTGATGGGAGATCAAATTCAAGATAACCCAGATTTCGATTTGCATAGACTTCTTGAAGAGGCTAAAAAATCAAAATTCAAAAAGATTAAAATTAGTGGCGGAGAACCCCTTCTTTACCCTGATATTTTAAGAATATGTAAAGATTTTGAAAATGATTTTGATGACATTGGATTCACAACAAACGGAACTACAATTTGTGATTTGGCCGATGAATTTAATAAAATTGGCAAAAGCAATCTAACCTTTAACGTTACCTTGAATACAATGGACAAACACAAGTATAAGCAAATAACGAATGGTGACTGCATAGAATCTGTACTCGATGGGATCGATTTTCTAATTCAAAGAGGATATAAAGTCAAAATAAATGCAGTTATTACAAGTTTTAATTTTGATGACATTGAATCATTAATAGCTTATGCGGCAAGAATGAGAGTCAATATTAAACTGCTAGACTTATTTACTGTTGGAGGACAGTTTGATGAGTTTCAGCGTGTTTCTATTGTTGAAATCAAAAATCGTTTGATGACATTATACCGAATTAGCGAAGAAAATTTTTCTCAGGAAAATGACTATTTGTGTGCAAGCATTATGGGGATAAAGGTTTTGATTCCACAAAGAGTTTACTGTAAAGATTGTCAATATAACTGCCCTATGTATCCGTGTGCAGAAGGTTTATTTGGAATAAGAGTTTACGAAAATTATACCTGTGCTCGTTGTTTCAGAGGGGATATATATAAAGGCGACATAGAGTCGTTCTCTAGAAACATTGAAGATATTAGACACTCGCTGGATACAGTTTGCTTATCTTATTAATGTTTATGGCGATACAGTTTTTTCTGTATCGCCATTATCTATTTAGTATCTTTTTTGTCCTATTTCTTTTTCTACTATTTAAATTTACGTCTGCATTTTTCGGATTCAAAAACTTTAATATTTCCAGTATGAGGAACTCTCCCCGTACTTATGTTTAATTTTCTAGTTGTGTGCTTGGTAAATGGTTTTAACCACTCTATCTAATGAGCAGATCCTATCCTTGCTTGATATGGATGTTAGTTACAGTTAAACGAAGATGGTGTAAAAACTCACTAATGATAGTTTTTCTTTCGGATACTACATAAGCATTTATCCTCTTTTATACGTACATTCATTAAAGTAAATGTCCTTAAGATAAAACGAAGATAACATTACTCCACACCACCAAAAGTACAATTACAAAAATACCCGTGCTTTTTTATTCGTTGACTGATGTTTCTTTGTGTGATACTGTTTGTGTTGCCAAGGGGGGGTGACACAAATGGCAAAATACACATTGGAAGAGATTATGTATGGCGATAAGTACGGCATAGGAAGTACTGTGTTTGTGGGAGTATTCAGGTTGGTAGAGCAAAAGATTGATGCGAAGACGATACAAGAACAACTGAATATGATTTATGTCAAGCGCTCACTGCTTGTAGCAAAGAAAATGCACGATGAAGGCGATTGTATTTCGGATAACGAAATTACAATCGCCTTTTAATATGTTAGAATGAACCCAAATTTTTATGTACACTCACAAATTAGAGACTTCATGATTGTAAAATTAAACAGCATTTCGGTTTTATTAATCAGTTTAATGTCTTGTTGAATAAAGAAAAATATGGTATTATTAAATAGAAGGTTGGAGTTGTATATAAAAAATTGATGTAATTATAAAGTTTTATATGTATTACACAATAATCTAGTTTAATAGATAACGATGATTTTAAGCTATATATATTGTTTGGCAACACAGAGGAGGCTTGCAAAGAATGAAAATAGCCATATGCGATGATAACATGAATCACATCAACATCATTGAAAATTATATTCATAGCCTAAGAAAAACATCCATAGAATGCGATGCCTACCAAAGCGGAGAAGAATTAATAAGAGTTTTTCGTGATGGTGAGGAACAGTATGATGTAATTTTTCTTGATATGGAAATGGAGCAGCTTAACGGGATTGAAACGGCAAATATCATTCGCGATATGGATGAGCATGTAATAATTGTTTTCGTTACGAGCCATACAGAATACATGCGTGAAAGCTTTAAATGCTCCCCTTTCAGGTTTTTAGTTAAGCCTGTTGATGATGAGGAATTTGAAACAGTGTTTTATGATATAAGCAAAAAGCTATCTAAACAGCGTAAAGTCTTTGCTTTTACAGAGAATAAGGCAAAGGTTAGACTGTATTGCGATGATATAATTTATTGCGAAAGTCAAGATCACTGGATATGGATTCATACAAAAGATAAAGTATATAAAGTTTGCAAATCCTTAACAGAATTACATAGTCAACTTGATAAGGAAATGTTTTGTAGAGTACATAAATCTTTTATAATAAACTTTTTGTATATAAAGAGTATAAAAGACAACGATGCGGAACTGTATCACTGCGACAGAACAATTTCAATTAGTCGCTCATACAAAAAGGAAGTGCTTAAAGAATATACAAATTTTCTTGAAAGGGATTTTAGAGTATGACGATATTTAGTATTGCCGATCTACTAACAGGAGTTATAGAAGCACTCTTAATGCTTATGCTGTGTACAATATTTTGCACCAAAAGAGATAATTTACCAATTTGGATTTATTGCGCAAGTGTTATGCTTGTATCAACTGTAATAAATATAAGCAATGTAGTATTCAATTTTGGAATGTTGAATGTTGTTGTAATGATATTAGCATTTTTTGCTCTTTCCTTTTTATTTAAAGGGAAGATAACAACGAGAGCAATAATATCGGTTTTACAGTATTTGATACTGATCATTACAGAAGTGATTATATTGTTTGTAATTACTATGATTTATAGTGCAACAACAGAGGAAGTAATTAATACTCCATCGTATCGATTACTTGGTATTGTTGTCTCGAAAATGTTTGCATTGTTAGTAATCAATGTTATCCGTGGTAAATACAAACGAAATAGATATCTAAGTACGCCATACTGGATATTATTTTTATTGATGTTATTAAGCTCAGTTGCAACAATGTTTTTAATTTGCAAATTGACATATGAATTTGATAGTGGATACATTTACGAACTATCTATGTTATGCTCTTTTGGATTGCTGTTTAGTACATTTTTTGCACTATATTTATACGAGCATCTTACAAAACAAGCAGAAACTATTAGGAATCAAGAACAGTACGAACAACACTTGAGAATGCAGTTGAAACATTTGGATGACATTTTAATTACGCAAAAGCAAGTAAAGAAGTTCAAGCATGATTATAATAACTTTCAGATAGGACTAGAAGCATATCTTGATAACAATGATATAGCTGGAGCGACTAACTATTTGAAGAAATTGAAAGAAAAGACGATTGGTAGCAACAGTATTATCGAGACAGGTAATATAGCTCTTGATGCAATTTTAAGCACGAAAATTGCCATTGCCGAGAGCAGAGGAATTGTCGTAGGTACAAAAATTCAAATTCCCGAAGAAATTTCAATCGATCCAATTGATATGTGTATCATTTTTGGCAATGCACTTGATAATGCTATTGAGGCTTGTGAAAGAGTTGAATCCGGAGACAGGACAATTACAATAACAATTATTTGTAAAGATGAAGCCGTGTTATGCAAGATTGTTAATACTGCACCAAAGCCAAGCAATTATATGTTTGATACCTCAAAACACGACAAACAAAATCATGGCTTCGGTTTGGAAAATATTAAAACGGCACTTGCAAAATACAATGCCAACCCAACTATTGAAAGGACCGACACGGAATTCACATTAAAATTTGTGATTTTCATAAAAGAATAGAAAAGCTAAAAAAGTCTGAATGTACAAGTTCAGGCTTTTTTCTTGCAAGTTTCGTTGATTAGATTGCATTTTACGAAGAACTGATTTTTTCATTAAATTCTATGTTATAATCCAACATAGAAAGTAGGTGTGATATGAAAAGTATATCTGGTACTATTGCAGGTGCGTTATGGAATCAAGGAATAATTCAGGAAGAAGATATAGATACATGCCGATATGGATTAAATATCTTTATTTCTTCAGCAATCGAAATTATCAGCATTTTGCTTATAGCGGTATTCGTTGGCAACTTTTTTGAGACCTTTTTGCTCTTTTTGGCATTTATACCATTAAGAATTTATGCAGGAGGATATCATGCTAATACAAAACTCAGATGCTATCTTATATCTCTTGGTGTATATTATATTTTTACAATGATAATGAATATGCTTCTGCAGGATACATATTGGACAGTTAATTTGCTGACTACGCTATTTTCATTGACTATGGTTTTAATTTCGGCTCCTGTAATTCATAAGAATAAATATATTAACAAAATTGAGTTAAAGTACTATAGAAAATTTAGTATTTGGATCTGCTCAATAGAAACTGTGATTATTTTGTTGTTAACAGTTATTTTTCCTAAAAGTCCGTATATTGTTTCATTAGCGATTGGACAGGCTGCTGTGACATTCTCTATGCTATCAGCACTTATCAAGGAGAAAATAACTGATAATAAATAAACAAGACCTAAACAAAAGGAAGGAGGTGTGTGGAATGAGAAAGTTTAGAGAAACAGCGAAAAAATTTGTGGTTAAGTATGGAGCAGCTATTGCATCATGTGCATTTGCTTTCGTAGCTATTTCCGCAAATACTTCCTGTGCAATGCCGTTTTATGAACCGGAAGAACCAAAGAGTTTGGAGAAATACAAAAGATTTAATAAGTAGTATTTATTACTCGCAAATTTCATTGGGATAAAACACATTAGTACTCATTAGAGTCGGAAAGTAAAGAAAGACATAAACCAAAACGATGAAAAATTACAAAATTTGAAGAAGGAGGATTTTATGAAAAGAATTATAACAACGGTTTTAGCAATTATTATGGCAATGAATTTGAATGTATTTGCTATGGAAGATTTATCTATGTCAACAACTAAAATTAATGAATTAAGTGCAGAGTCTATAGAATTTCTCAAAGAACATAATGTGGATATGAGTATCTTTGAAAATGAAACGAGACAAGCCAAAAATATCTATAACAACAAAGAAAGAGAAATATCATATAACAGAACAAATGATGAAATTGTCAAAAGTGTGATGGCAGAATCAGAAGCATACAATTTTTCAGATGAACAAATTGAGCAATTGATTAACAGCTCTGTTAATGCAGATATAACATTTATAGTTCCCGATAGTAATGTTTTAAGCAGAGCTGCAGATCCTGAATCAGTAAATCGTCCGGGAGATGGTGGTGTGGGCTATGAAGTTGAAACGATTTCCGGTTTTCATACAACCACAGCATTTGCAACTTTACCGGATGTGTATACAGGGTCAGAAAACAATGGTCAAGATGTAGCCGGATATATGTTTTGGACAGTTAATGGTCAGATGGATATAGGTTTGTGTTATTCAAATGGTTATTACGGCGACAGATGGAGATTTTGTTGGTTGTATGCTGGAGGAACATTGCAGACACCATCTGCAGATGACGAACAATCTTATATATGGTTGCAAAGTGCTGATGAAATATACATTAGAGTAACTATAGTTGATAACAATTGGGTTTTGTTTGAAATGAATAACGCAGATAATTTCAACCAATCAAAATCATATTCCGTTTATACCGGCGGATTGGGAATTACCCGTACAAATGGTAAATGGAGAAGACAGATTACTCTTTGCACCAGTGATAAAGTGAATGGCACAGTTGTTTTTGATGGTGGCGCATACCTTAGAGGTGCTGAATTTTCAGATTGCTATATCTATTCTGGAACAGAAACATCAGGTGTTACAACTCAAACAAAAGGAAGTT
The DNA here is from genome assembly GCA_045544515.1 of Clostridia bacterium. GTDB lineage: Bacteria > Bacillota > Clostridia > UMGS1810 > UMGS1810 > RGIG8748. The sequence goes on from JAZPZD010000002.1 coordinate 136,895, forward strand.
ATGTAAATACAACTTATTGTGGTAAATTTGGAGTAAATAATACATCAAAGGGATATGTTGATGTAGTAGATTATGATCCGTGGTACTATGAAAAAATAGATATACAATTTCCACAATAAGCCAATTTGTAAAGAAAGATGGTGAGATTTTTGAAAAAATGTATGCTTCTTGTACTAAGTGCTTTCATTTGTTTATGCTTACCCATTTGTGCTTCTGCAGAAAGTAATAATGTAACCGTGTCTGTTCCGAGTTTTCCTGTTACGGTAAATGGTGTTGAATATAATAGTAATTATAGCGAATATCCGTTTTTGTTATATAATGATATTACCTATATGCCGATGACTTATGATTTTGCAACTTTCATGGGAATAAATATTACGTTTAATATGGGTGTAAACGAAAGATACCATAAAGAAGAAATGATTCTTCATATTGGAAATGCTGAAAGGACAGCTACGGAATTAGGCCAATATTTAAAAAACACAAAGAACAAAGTTTCTAATATAGCGGTAATCCCTGATTATCACACCTATGTTTCTTTCGAGGATAATGAGTATGATAATAAATCCTTATATCCTGTCATTAATTACAAAGGCGTTACTTATCTTCCGTTAACATGGGACGTGATGCATACATTGTTAGATTGGGAGTATTCATTTGATCAAGCAAGTGGTCTTGTTATAAATAGCACCAAAGCGGTAAGACCTAACGGCATGAACAGAAAACTTTTTAATAGAATGGGAACAAGTACAAACGAGTACGTTTTAGGAGAAAATTGTTACCTAAGCTACGATATAGATGTTTACTATAGTGGCAATATTCTATGGGTATCGAGTAATGAGACAAAAGAATATAATTTGCAGGAACGATTAAAAGGAAAAATTAATTATTTTAACCGCATGTATAAGAATGGAGCTTTAGTGAAAGCTGAAATACCACCAAAAATTAATGGACATATTCTTGAAATAATATGTGCAAGACATGATTTTGGAATAGAAAACCTACTATTAAAAATTGATTTAAATTATGGATCTATTTTGGAAATCGAAAAATACGACAGCATTTAGCGAGATATAATACAAGCCTTTTGAATTGTAAATAGGTTACGATATGCACATATTCTCTGAATATGTGCTTGTTGTTTAATAATTAATAGATGCAGGAGTCATTTGTGGACGTGCATCTTTTGGCTTAATGCAAGGTGAATGGAGCCAAAAAACTATATAAAAATGAATAATTATTATTGAGGAGCAAACAAGATGTCTGAAAATACTATTATCTGGTCTGTATGGATTAGCGAGACAAATAAAGTGATTTCAACAAAACAAATTCCAAACAGTAAAGAAATTCAGTTCAAAAGCAAAGAGCTAGGAATAGAAGCAGTAAATAAACTTATTTCTAAAGGATTCAAGATTGGATAAAGCCGTTTGGGAACGCACGTTTTTAGCTATTTAGTTAATGAAAATTTTGCCAAATCTTACTTGAGACTAACAAAATTTTATATTGCTTCAAACAGAAAAACGTGGTAAAATATCAATAAAGGATAATAATAAATTATCCCTATAAAGAATTGTAGTTTCAAAATCTATCTTGTGTGGAGGAAAAATTGTGAATTACCCTATATATCCAGAAGACTTCAAAAATTTAAAAATAAAAAACAGGAAAAATAATTGTTTTTTAATAATGCGTTTTGGGAAAGAAACTGACAATGTCTATAAGACTATAATTAAGGCTGCAAAAAAATGTGGAATAGAATGTGATAGATCAGATACACTAAAAAAATCAATTCCATTTTTTAATAAAATTGTATCATCTATAGTAAGTAGTCAGTATTTGATAGTTGACATTTCTGGATTAAATGCAAACGTATTTTATGAACTTGGTATTGCGCACACATTACGAGATGCAAATAATGTTTTAATATTGAAAGATAATAAAACTGAATGTCCTTCTGATATTAAACATATAACTTATTTTCAATACGATAAAGAGAACTTAAGCGAATTATATAAGCATGTAGTTGATTTTCTGAAAAATAGCAATTATATGGATAATCTAATAGAACTTATAACTCTATTAGATATTATTCCCAATGGCATCAGCAGTTCTGAGGTTCGTGAATTTTTTGAGACTAAATTCGGTAACTTATATCCTTCTATATATGACATTCTCAGCAAAAATGTAAATTTGATACAGCCAGAAGAAATAGATTTTATTTTATCTAGATTATTGTATTTTTACCTACATAGCGATAAAAATGGCACCCCTAATTTGCATGTTTTATGTATGAGAATTATACTACAAGTTGTTAGCCGTTTATCAAAAATTTACGAATCGAAGAGTTTTATTGATGAAGTATTTAGTATTGAAAGCATTGATAATATTAATGAAAATGCGATAATAGAGCTACGAACTGAATTATCAACTTTGTTATTGTATGAGAACACTAGCAATCAACTAGTATATAAATGGATAAAATGCTATTTTTCACAATCAAGTCCTGCAGCAATAGATATTTCTCGATATAAACTACAAATTTCTTTGATTGGTAATAATGGTAACAATATTGACAATTTTATATTTTCCATACTACGAGAGGGGAAAGATGACACATTAACGGAACACATGATAAATATTTGTAAGGAAAAAAGGTTGTTATCATCTGTTCCTATGGCGTCAATTATTATAAACAATACTAAAAATCCATATGTATTTAGAAGTGCAATGGACTTAATAACAGAATTAGGCACTTTTAGCGAGATTATGAATATGTTATCAATTGTTAACTCAAAGACAGAATTGATTTCAAATCATAATTTTATTAATATTCATATTGATAAAGCAAATAAACAGTTAGATAATATACGACCTACAGATTATTAAAATCAAAATAGTGAAGTAGTTTCTCGATTTCGAAGTTTTCAAGAATTTGTTTATAAAGAATAGAAAGAAGGTTCATAGATTTTGAAATATCATTACTATAGTCAATTGTCCTTTTAATAACCCCTTTTAAACTAGATTTGAATTTCAAATAGAATTCATCTTCGTATTCTATAAAAGTTCCTTTTTTTGTAAGATAATCATATAAAGACTTGTATGCCATAACAAAATGAGTTACTGTTTCTTCTTCTATAGTGTGAATTATAGAAGAACTGTTTTGGCAATAATGATAAAAACAATTTGGTACAAATAAAACTGTTTCCGCTTGTGATAATACCTTAAATGTAAAGATATCATCTTCTTGATGCCTAACATGTTCATCAAAACTAATAAAATTATTCTTGAGCCACGCAGTATTATATATTTTATTGTTAACTATGGGTGTAATTTTGAATGAATCATGTATAGTATGTCCGTAAATTTTTAAGGCATATTGACCTGTTACCGAAAATTTTTGTGGGTAAACATATTTCTTTTCAATTATGTCTGTTTTCATATAATCATAGGAAAGACCATATATTATCACATTGCAATTTTGTATATTTTCTTTCATACATTCTGAATATGTAAAAATGTCTATATAATCATCAGAATCTATAAATGTTATATATGGTGTATTTGTCATATTGATGCCTATATTACGACAATAACTTGGGCCATGGTTTTCAGTTAAAACAATGTATTTCATATTGTTTTGATTGGAAATCTTTTTTTTTATTATCTCTGCGGTTCCATCATTTGATGCATCATCTATAATAATGACACAAAAATCTTTATATGTTTGATTGATAAGGCAATCTAAACATCTAGTAATATAGCTTTTTGCATTATATGTGGGTATTATTACAGTAAGTTTATAATCAGTCATATCTGAATCCTCCACACAAGATAGATTTTGAAACTACAATTCTTTATAGGGATAATTTATTATTATCCTTTATTGATATTAAGTTTTCGACGAGGGTGTTTACGCTTTAATATCTGTTTTTGTTTTGCGGTAGAAACATGGGTATATATCTCTGTTGTGGTTATTGAACTATGTCCTAAAATTTGCTGTATATAGCGGATATCCACATCCGACTCAAGAAGCATTGTGGCGAAGGTATGTCTAAACATATGCGGTGTCACATGCACTGTAGATGAAATTTGATTTACATATTTGTTTATCATAAAACGAACTGATTGATCGGAAAGACGATTTGAAAGTCTGTTTACAAAAAAATATCCTGTATCATCAATTTCAGCCTTAAAGCGTTTTTTGTATTGCTTTAAGGCTGTTAGTACATCAGGAGTGCAAATCTGGATTATTCTTTCCTTTGAGCCTTTTCCAAATGTTTTTATATAACTATCCGAAAGATTAACATCTTCTATTTTTAAATTACAAAGTTCCGACACACGAAGTCCTGTTGCAAACAGCAGCTCTAATACGGCTATATCCCTGATAATACACTTTTCAGAGTATGGTGTTTTACATTCTTCTAAAGATAAATAGGCCTTATTTAAAATTTTTGTAAGTATCTTTTCAGGAATAGTCTTGGGTAATATAACCGGCTCTTTAATTTTAAAATGAATTTTACCGAACGGGTTATCATCAATTAGTTCTTCGTAGGTAAGATATTCGAAAAATGCTTTCAGTGAAGCAAATTTTCGTTTTATAGATTTTGGCTTGTATCTTGAATGTAAACTTTCGAGATAATTACATATTAACTCCTTGTTAGAACAATTTTGCTGATTTCTTGTAAACCTTTCAAATTGTTTTAGGTCTATACTATATGCTTTTACTGTTTTAGGGTTAAGACCTTTTTGCAACTCACAATAAAATAAGTACTTTTTTATTAAACTTTGTATTTGCATAAAATAACTCTCCTTTGTATTTAAATTTAATCAAAATGACGGTATATTCGAGTCCTTTGCCCGAATATACCGTCATTTTTAGTTCAATAATATTTATCTTATATTTCTCTCAGTAGCCTAATTGCTTCATCAAGTGAAATTTCTCCGGACTCACCACGCTCTTTAATATCCATAGCTAATGTCATCTGTTTAAGCCACTCGGAATAATCCAAGCCGTTTGATTTTCTCTTGAATAAACGGTCATAAGTTCTGTCATATTCTTTTTTTAGAGGAGACCTAAATTCATCTGAGTTTTCTTTTTTGTGAGCACCTACCTTGCTGCATATTCTGCCTTTCGGATCGTTAGGAGCCACTCTGTTGCAATAGTGAGTATCATGACCGGTTGGCAAAAGAAAAAATCGTTTGCAATTATGACATCTTTTCGGTGAGTGTTTAACATTTAATCCTCTGAACAGGTCTGAATTTAAAAAGCCGCCAATAGACCTGAAAATTACTCTTTCTGCCAATATATAATTTTCTTTGCAATCCGGATCAGGACAAGTGATATATTCAATATTTGCCGGCATTTCTGCCTTAAATGTAATTGCCGGATATTTTGGAATAAGCGATTCTAAGTTTTGCTGTAACTCCTTATTATTGAGGAACTGATATACTGCGTGTGCAAAATGTGTAGGTGTTCTTGCGGTAACATTTTCTATATATAAATCAACAAATGCAGTTGCATATATTTTAAAAATCAGTATTTCATCATTGATTGATAACAAGGCTACTAAAATTCTGTTTAATATGCTTCTGCTCTCGCTTTTGGGATAAGTTTCATATATTTCTCTGAACTCTGATATATATCTTTGTTTATCAAATTCAAAGCGGTTATACAAAGGTAAGCTAAGGATAAAGTCCATAGCCTTGTTTAGATATGGATAAAATGCATCAAAGCTGCACGATGATGTAATCATTAAATTTGATTCATATTCCCCATAAAGCTTTTCCAGAAATGCTTTTCTTAAATCTGCTAATACTCTTTTTAAATTATCAAGCTGTTCATCTGATAATTCCAGAATTTCAGTTGAAATCTGACCAAGTGAAACTTTTTCTTTGCAGATAATGACATAATCTTTATAAAACTGTGCTGTTATATATCCAAAATCAAATGGTTTTTCATCTAAACTTTTTATACTTGCCATATAATCACTTCCACGATACATAATTTATAATTCCACTACTTTTCAAAATGGAGAGAAAATCGGTTGACGCAGTTCTTACAATATGTTAGAATAGCCACACAACAAATTATACACGATATAAATAAAAATGTCAATCGTGGAATATGAACCTTGAAAATTAAATAGCTTGCACGGTGAGTTATACAACACAGCGAGCGCCAAGACTTCGTCGGAACAAGCAAATATTTATTCGTTTCCGCATAAATGCGAAAACTCATTTATATAGCTGTTCCTCCTCTTCCCAAAAAGCAAATTGCTTTTCGGGAGCCCTATATGACGGACGAGCGATTTAACTGTTTGCAAATACGAGGTTATGGTCGAGCAGGACCGAGGCTTAGGAAATGTAATCGGAGGCAAGTGCAAAGTTTAGTGAATACACGCTTATTGCCTATATTTTAAAAGGCGGTCAAAAATCTATAGAAAGGAAATTCATTAAGGCAATAAAAGTATTTAATATTAATCATTAATCCGAAAGGAGAATTTTTATGAATAAGAAAGAAATACCTATGGACTTTAATGAAGACTTTGCTATAGATATAGACGGAGAATATAATTCCGAACTTGCCACATCAGTTAGACGGAGATATTCATATAGTATCACCGATAACGAAATGGTAAAAACGAGGAAAACTCATGTCGGTAATATGAATTATGTTGTAAATTCAATTTTTGATATGACCTCAAAGAAAAAGGTTGAGGATCACATACGAAGATTGATAACAATAGATATTCAGGATAATATAGACAAAGTCTCCTAAAAGTCTGGACTTTTCAATCGGTTTAGAGTATTGTGTTGTTGTGAAATATCTACTCACAATACTCTCAATCGGTTTGACTTTGAAGGAGGTTAGGAATTATGTCAAACCAAGATTATGATTTAACACTATTGTATTGCAGATTATCACGGGAGGATGCCCTTGAAGGCGATAGCAACAGTATTGAGAATCAGAAGAAAATTATCTTAAAAGCTGCTCAGGACTATAACTTTGATAATTTAGTATGGCTGATTGATGATGGCTTCACAGGAACAAACTTCGACCGACCTGATTTTCAGAAAGGGATGAAGTTAATAGAAGAAGGTAGAGTTAAGAATTTCATTACAAAGGATTTATCAAGACTTGGCAGAAACTATCTTCAAGTAGGAATGTACACCGATGTCATATTTCCGAAATACAATGTTCGATTTATTGCTGTGCAAGACAATTATGATTCCAATAATGTTGAGAGCAATGATATGGCTCCGATTATGAATCTGTTTAATGAATGGCATCCAAAGGAAACATCAAAGAAGGTTCGTGCGGTTTTCAGAGCCAAGGCAGAGCGTGGTGAACGAGTAAGCTCACAGATACCTTATGGTTACAAAAGAGACGAAAGCACACCAATTGGTTCTAAAAAATCAATTGAACTTGTAATTGATGAGGAAACAGCACCTGTTGTAAGAGAAATCTACAGGTTATGTGCAAGCGGACTTGGTCCTACATATATTGCCCATATCCTAAAAGAAAGAAAAATTCTCAAGCCGTCGATGTATAGCTATGAGAAAACAGGTAAGTATGGTGCTGCTACCGATGTAACCGATCCATACGGATGGAATGACAGAACAGTTGCAGGAATTCTTGATAATGAGGTTTATATAGGAAATACAATAAATCTCAAAGAAACAACAGTTTCATATAAGAACAAGCACAAAATACAAAGGCCTGAAGAAGAATGGATTCGTGTAGAAGGAACTCATGAAGCTATTATTGATATGGATACTTGGGAAATCGTTCGCAGAGTTAGAGAAGGAAAACGCAGAAGAGATTCTATGGATGGAATTAATAAGTACAGCGGTCTTCTGCATTGTGCAGATTGTGAACAAAAGCTTTACTTTGTAAGAGGTAAAACCCTACAATCTTCTGCATTTCATTTCATCTGCAGCAGGTATCGAAAACACAAAGGCGAAGAACAATGTACACCTCATTCAATACGAGAGGTTGTTCTGGATGAAATTATCCTTGAAGAAATCAGGAGAATTACATACTACGCCAGAACAAAGACTAAAGAGTTCGCAGAATTCATAAATCAAAAAACTTCTGCCGAAAGCCGAAAAGAATTGTCGGCAAAAACAGCAGAGCTTGGAAGATTGAAAAAGCGTAAAAATGAGTTGGAATCTTTGTTCAAACGACTGTATGAAGATAACGTGTTGGGGCGAATTACAGATGACCATTTCCATATTCTATCGGGCGGCTACACATCAGAGCAAAAGGATGTTGAATTACGGATACCTGAGTTGGAAGATGAAATCGAAGCAATTAAATCTTCGGTAACGAATACGGATAAGTTCGTTGCACTGGCTAAGAAGTATATTCACATCGAAGAATTGACACCAGAAGTATTATTGACCTTTGTATCCAAAATCGTTATACACGAACGAAGTGAAAAACGGTCGAAAAGTGCAACACAGCAAGTCGACATATATTTCACCCACATAGGAAATGCAGGTCAAATTTAAGGTAAAGGAAAAGGGTGAACAGCCTAAACTGTTCACCCAACTTCCGCACCTGTTAGAATGTTTCACTAAACATCCCTTAGAGAAACACCCCAAGGTGTCCTTTTTTTGTTTTACGAAAATGATTTGAACTCGACTGGCGGGTACCGGCAAGAGGGGTTCGAGGAATGCCGCTCCCTCGTCGAAGCAAAGAACACTACGCTCCGTTTGCCTTGTATCAAGTCAAACATACGCTCGTTATCTTGCTTCTCCTCTTCGCAAAAGGTCACGCTCAAAAAGGCAGAAAACAGCACTTTTTTCGCTACCAACCTTCTGCGATTTAAAAACCTATAAAAATCCGCAGAACTGGCAGAAACCCAATGAATACGAGTGTGCTTTAGCATACGAAGTATGAGTTGTTGGTTTCAACTGGCCGCTTGCGGCAAATCTCTCGCATCGTAGCCAAACAAAAAAGGATACCGCAAGGTGTCTTTTTTGTTTTGTCATAGGTTTGTCATATCAGTTTTGATAATATAGAGAAAAAAAGGTGAAGCCGGGTTAATTTTGGCTAATACAAAACTTTATAGTGCAACACAAATTTATATATCAAACAACATGCCGACACTTGTTAACAAAGAGAAGGTATGTTTTTAATCAATAAATAAAATTAAAAGGAGAAAAATATTATGAAAAAAATCAGTATTATTACGATATTACTAATTCTATGCACAACAATAAACTGTCTGGCATCAGGGGTATATTACCTACCGGATGTAACAAACAATATGTCATCGCCTTCCTATTGGACAGAAGAAACTGATGTTTTGATGTCTTATGACGAAATAGAAAAGCTAAACAAAGAAACAGTTTCTGCAAAAGGCACTAATATGTATGACCTCAAAAATCAGCCTGATGTTATCGATGGTGTAGCATTAAATGACGCAATTAAAAAATCAAGTCAATTAGATGCTGCATATTATCTCGGGTGGACATATCTTGAAAGCAAGGAAAAAGCAACTCAAAAAGATTTTGACAAAATGATTGCGAACACACAGAACCCTGTTGCAAAAAAAAAGCAAAAGGTTCTATATGGTATTGCAACAAAAAGAACAGAACTGCGTACATTCCCAAGCCATATTGCAATATGGGACGATCCTGCTGATTCTGATTTTGACTATCAGTATCTTGCGGCAGTACGAGTAAACGAACCTGTTGTAATCACATCAAAGTCGAAAGACGGAAAGTACTATCTTGCAAAAAGCATTTGTTGTTCAGGATGGATTGCTGCAGACTCTGTTGCAATTTGCAAGGATAAGGCTGAATGGATTTCGGCTTGGGATATAAAAAACGAAGATTCTCTTGTGGTATGGGGAGACAAAGTATTTACAGAAACCTCTGTCGTTGGTGCAAACACATCAGATCTTATGCTGACAATGGGAACGGTTTTGGAACTTGCAAACGGTGTTAATCCAAATGAGCTTATAGATAACCGCAGTGCATACAACAACTTTGTTGTATGGGTTCCTGTAAGAAATGAAGATGGTACATATTCAAAAAAATTAACCCTCATTTCCGAGCATCAAAAAGTATCTGCAGGATTTTTGCCACTTACAAAGGCAAATATCTCAAAGGTTGTATTTTCGGCTCTCGGCAACACATACGGTTGGGGCGGAAGCCTTAATTCCGATGATTGCTCGGGATATATGAGAAATGTATACAAATGCTTTGGTATGGAGCTTGCACGAAATACCACATGGCAGTCCTCAATGCCTATGGCAAAGGTGGATATGCAGTATATGCCAAAAGAAGAACGCATCAAATTTCTTGATGCACTTCCGTTTGGAACAATTCTCTATTTTAGCGGTCACGAAATGATGTACCTTGGCAGTCAAAACGAAAAATATTATGTTATAAGTGCAGTGGGAAGCATCATGCAACCCGAAAACCCATCGGTTCGTCAGCGTATCCGTTCCACTATTGTAAATACGCTGGATGTAAAAAGAGCCAACGGCAACACCTGGTTTGATGAACTTAATTTAGCACTTGTCCCATACTTTGCCCTCGGCAAAAATGCTTTGCCCGAATATGACTGGTATCACAACGGTGCAGCATATTGCCTCAAAAACAAAATCATGAAGGGCGACGAAAACAAGTTCTTCAATCCATCCAAAAGCATAACATGGGCGGAGCTTCTTCAGATTTTGTACAATATGGAAGAAACAAAGCCTGAATACGAATTTGAAGAAGATGCTAATTGGTATGACGGTGCAGTTAAATGGGCGCAAGACAATAACCTTGTTTATGAAAACGACAAGGGATATAATCCTAATTCAGAAATAAGCCGCCAGCAGCTTGCATCTGTTTTTTACTTGTATGCAAAATTCAAGGAATATGATGTAAGCGTGGGAGAAGAAACCAATATACTTTCCTATGATGATGCTTTTGATATATCCCAATATGCTATCCCGGCTATGCAGTATGTTGTCGGTGCAGGAATTATAAACGGAAAAACCATAAGCACGATAAACCCCAAAGATAATGCAACAAGAGCAGAAATTGCGGTTATTCTTCATAGATTTATTGAAAAAGCAAAAGAAATCTGATAGAATATACATATGAAAGAGGAATTAAGTATGGATCAAAAATGGAGCGAAAAAACCACATTGCAAAAGGTCATGGACATTATTGCCGGAATTGCATTTTTAGTATATTTAATATTCCAGGCATTGGAAAGATTAGGCAAGGTTGTGTCTGCAGATCTCATTACAAGCATAGCTATATTAGTTGTCTGCATATGTGAGGCGGTTTCATTCTGGAATACAAAGCGCGTACTCTCTTATATTGCAATCGGGGGAGGGTTTTTCCTGGCAGCGGTTTTAGCATTGTTGTATTTATAATAAGCGGATAGGGATACTGTTTGCGGAGAGTGATTATTATGAAATCTACTAAAGGAAAACTTAAAAGCAGAATATTTATAAGCTTATGTATCTCACTTATTGCCATTGTTCTTTGTACCTTTGTATATACAGGAAGAAACTATGGAAATCAGGCAATGAATGCTATGTATCTTTCCGCAGAATTTCAGGGTAAGTACAAAGTATCTGACGGCAACTGGCAGGAATATGTCAAAGGTAAGCACATTCCCGCAGACAAAGGCGATGTAACATTGAAAGGACATTTTCGGTTATTTGTTCCAACCACAGGAGAAACAATCGGAAATGCACAGGAAGGCACCATCCTTGCGTTTTACTTTAACCACATCGGCGGCGAGGTTTCAGAAGGCGGAGAACACTGGCGCCCCTTTGATGCCGAGAGCAATCTTATCGGCGAGGATCTGTGCGGCAAAATGTATATCGGATATCAGTGCAAGGGTGCCAAAGAAATTACAATTAAGCTAAAAAACCCTCACAAATTCGGCAACCCCGGAGCTGTTGATGATTTTCTTAACAACTTAAATACCTACGGCGGAACAGATTTTGAGCGAGACACATTAAACCGAGGCAGTGCGGATAGAATTTTGGGTATTGCACTTATTTTGTTTGCATTTATGGTTTTGGGTACAGCGATGTTTTCTATGCTCATTAACATCAAAGAAAGTAAAACTCTGTGGCTTGTCGGTTTTGGTGTTTTCTGCGCGGGAATATACTTCTTATTTAAAGCACACGGCGTTATGTTCTTTAGCGAAATCATTAAATTCAACACCCGTATGGTGATAGGCTCTATGATGCTTTATATGCTCTGTGTAACTGCTTTTATTGCAGCTATGTTTGAGGACAAGTTTAGAAAATTAAGCAATAGCCTTACTGTTCTTGCTTTATTCTCAAATCTGGCAATTATGCTTTCGCCGTCAGTTTCCGATGTCAAGTTCTATGATACATTACCTGTATGGGTGTCTGTGCAGAGTGCAATTTGCATTGTGATGACAGTTCTTCTTGCCATCCGTTTTGCAAAAGGTGATAAAAAAGAAAAACTGCTTTCAGCTTTTGCGATTCTTCCGATGATTTCGTTTGTATTTGATGCAACGGGAGTAGGTCTTTCTCTTTGGCAAGGCGCTCTTATGTCGGAAGCTACATTTATTCTTATTTTTATTGTATCTGTAATTGTGCTTTTAAAAGTTGTTCCGCAAAACTTCAATGCAGCAATAAGAGCAAAAGAACTTGAAATGGAAAAAAGAGTTTTAAATGCGGAGCTTACAGAAAGCCGTATAGCTACTATGATCAGTCAGATTCAGCCGCATTTTATCTATAATACATTGGGAACAATTGAACAGCTTTGTATAACAGAACCCCAAGCAGCTTCAAAGCTTGTGCGTAACTTCAGTCTGTATTTACGAGGTAACTTCAGCGAGCTTGACAACACAAAGCCCATAAGATTTTCGCAGGAAATGAATCATGTCAAGCATTATACCGATATCGAACAGGTGCGTTTTCCCGATATTACAATACAATACGACCTTCGCTCTGTTGAGTTTTTGCTCCCTGCGCTTTCTGTGCAGCCGCTTGTAGAAAACGCCATAAAGCACGGTCTTATGGGGCTCGAAAAAGGCGGCAGTGTTACAATATCTGCTTATGAAACAAATGAGTCCTATGTGGTAGAGGTAACAGATGACGGTGTTGGCTTTGATATGAACGCAGGATATGACGAAACCAGGCATGTTGGCATAAAAAACATACGAGGTCGAATTGAGGCGATTTGCGGCGGAACGCTGACCATAGAAAGCAAAATCGGCAGCGGCACAAAGGCAACTATAAGAATACCAAGGGAGGCGGCAGAAAATGATAGCAATAACCGTTGATGACGAGAGACCAATGCTTAAATCCCTTACAGGTATCGTGGCGGCATCGCCCGACATAAAAGCGGTTTATGACTTTTCTGTTTGTTCCGCTGCTCTTGAGTGGATTTCGGAGAACAATGCAGACATAGCCTTCCTTGATATAAATATGCGCGGTATGGGCGGTCTTGCACTGGCAGAAAAAATCATCGAATTTCAGCCTGATTGTAAAATTGTTTTCTGTACAGGATACGAGGAGTATGCATTAAATGCCATACAGCTGCGGTGCAGCGGATATCTTATAAAGCCGATAACAGCAGAGGCTGTCCAAAAAGAAATTGACCATATAAAGAGCAAAAATCCAAATATTTCATTGCTTGATGTTAAATGTTTCGGCAACTTTGAGGTTTTAAAAAACGGAGAGGCGCTTACCTTCAGGCGTTCAAAGGCAAAAGAGCTTTTTGCCGTACTCGTTGACAGAAACGGTGCAGGAATGACGGGAAAGCAAATATGTGCAGTTATGTGGCCCGAAAACACCGATGATGTTAAAAATATGGATTATTTAAGACATCTTGTGGGGGATCTTAAAAAATCACTTGCGCAAGTCGGTGCAGAAAGGGTATTTTGCCAGGACGGATATAACTACAGAATTGATCCCACGAGAATCAACTGCGATTACCACAAGTTTTTAAAAACAGGAAAACCTCATTTCCGCGGCGAGTATATGACACAATATTCATGGGCAGAAGACACCCTATCTTTGCTTGTGGAAACAAAACAATAAATTAGTTTACGGTCGGAATTATCCGACCGTATTTTTATTTAAATTCAAATTTGTCATAGGTTTGTCATAGTCTATCTGATAAAATTATTAAACAATATTATCTGAAAGGAATTTTGATGATGAAAAAGAGAATATTAACCTACATTATTTGCATTTGTATGGTGTTTTGCTCATTTAACACCGTTGCTTTTGCAAAAGATTCGCAAAGCATTGTAATCTTATATGAAAATGATGTTCATTGCGCAGTTACCGGATATTCCAAACTTGCATCAATGAAAAAAGAATTAGAGGCACAATACGACCATGTTGGTGTGGTATCCTCGGGTGACTTTGTCCAGGGAGGAACAATTGGAGCCGTATCAAAAGGCGAATATATTGTAAGACTTATGAATCTTGTCGGCTATGATGCGATAGCTCTTGGAAACCACGAATTTGACTACACTGTTTCCAGACTTTCAGAGCTTTTTGAACTATCTGAAACAAAATACATATCCTGCAACTTTGCAAAGGTTGGCGAAGAAAAAACATATTTCGAACCATTTACCATAGTTTCCTACGGAGATGTTGACATTGCCTATATCGGTATTGTTACACCCGAAACAATCACTTCGGCACGCCCGTCACAGTTCAGAAATGAAAACGGAGACATCATCTACACCTTTAACGAATCAAGACTGCACGATGTGGTACAGCAAAATATTGACCAGGCAACCAAGCTGGGTGCAGATTATGTAATTGCACTTTCACATATCGGATATGATGAGTCTGGAAGTTTAAATGATGTTACCGATATTATAGAAAATACCGATGGATTAGATGTGGTTCTGGATGCCCATTCCCATTCTGTAATTGAAGAAAAATTGATAAAAGATAAAAGCGGCGATAATGTTTTGCTCACATCTACCGGTACGGGTTTTGAGCATATTGGCAAGCTTACTATTACAAATGGTACATTTGACACAGAGCTTATTAAAACCGAAACCTACAGCAAGACCGATGCCGATGTTGATGCTTATATTGCACAAATCAACGAAAGCTATTCCAAGCTTGGTAACAGAAAAATTGCCAAGAGCGAGGTTGAGCTTATTACGCATAACGAAGAGGGCATCAGATTGGTAAGAACTGCGGAAACCAATCTTGGAAATTTGTGCTCTGATGCACTTCGCATTGTAACAAACGCAGATGTTTCCTTTGCAAACGGCGGTGGCTTGCGTGCGCCGATTAAAGCAGGCGATATAACATTCAATGACATTTACTCGGTTTTTCCCTTCAATAACCGTATTGTAACAGCAGAGATTACGGGGCAGGTATTACTCGATATGCTCGAAATGAGTATGATGACTTATCCCGAAGAAGACGGCTCCTTTCCCCATGTGTCAGGAATGACATTTTCTGTTGACAAATCAATTCCGTCATCTGTACAGGTTGATGAAAATGGATTTTTCACAGAGGTAAACGGAGATTACCGTGTGTACGATGTGAAGGTATTTGATAAAGAAAGCGGTACATATAAAGAGCTGGAGCTTGACAAAAAATATATTATTGCAAGCTCGGATTTTTACATTCTTAATTTTGGAAGCGGAATGTCAATGTTTAAGGATGCAAAGGTTGTTGAAAGCGAAGGAATGCTTGATGTTGAAGTTTTAGAGAGATATATTACAGACAACTTAAACGGGGTTATCGGCGAAGAATACAAAGAGTTAAATCCCAAAATTACATTTACAGACGGCAAAACAGAAAAAACACTCGGTACATTTGTCAATTTAACCGAGGAGTCGGAATATGCCGTTGCCGCAAAATTTGTTGTGGATAACGGTTTTATGACAGGAGTAACAGAAAAAACCTTTGCACCGGAGGAAATGTTAAACAGAGCTATGGCGGTAACAGTTCTCTGGAGATTGGCAGGTTGCCCTGTTGCAAACTATGCCATGAGATTTGAAGATGTTGAGTTAGAAAGCTGGTATGCAGAGGCAATACGCTGGGCGGCATCAGTCGGAATTGCAAACGGCTATTCGGCAGAGCAGTTTGCTCCAAGCGACATAATAACCCGTGAACAGCTTGCGACAATTATGTGGCGTTATGCAAAGCATAAAGGTGCAGATGTGAGCATCGGAGAAAGCACGAATATCTTAAGCTATGAAGATATTTTCACTGTAAGCGACTACGCTATGCCTGCATTTCAGTGGACCTGCGGCAGCGGAATAATGTCCGGAAACACAATCAGTACACTTGCTCCGAATAATAATGTAAGCCGAATTTACTTTGCATCTGTTCTTTATAAATATTCACAGAGTGTAAAAAACTAAAGGAGGATTCCCATGACAATCAATGTGGAAAGAGATTTTGAACTTGTTACTCTCGAAATAACAGGAAGACTTGATACAACAACTGCACCAAATCTTGAGTCGGTTGTAAATGAACTTTCCGAAGACACAAAAGAGCTTGTTTTTGATATGTCCGATGTTGAATACATATCCTCGGCAGGAATCAGGGTTCTTCTGGGAGCATATAAGAAGATGAATCTCGCCTGCGGAAAAATCCGAATTAAAAAAGCTAACGATATGGTCAGTGAGGTTTTTGAAATGACCGGACTTTCGGAAATGCTTGACGGGGAGTGATATCTGTGGAAAACAAAATTTTGTTTATAAATTCGTGTACGAGACCGAATTCGCGCACAAATGAATTGGCACAACACCTGCTCAATTGCCTTGATGGAAAAATAACGCATATGGATTTATACAAAACGAAATTACTGCCCTGTGACAGCAGCGAACTTAAAAAAAGGGAAGAAAACATAAAAAGATGCAATTTTTCCTGCTTGGAATTTGAGCATGCAAAGCAGTTTGCAGATGCGGATATTATCGTTATTGCTGCACCGTTTTGGGATTTGTCATTTCCCTCTGTTCTTAAAATTTATTTTGAAAATATAACAATTTCCGGCGTAACTTTTGAATATTCGGAAAAAGGCCGTCCTGTTTCAAAATGCAGAGCAAAAAAGTTGTATTACATAACCACTTCAGGCGGATATATAGGTGATAACAATTTTGGATTTGACTATGTAAAAGCACTTGCAGAGAACTTTTTTGGCATTAAGGATATAAGCTTTTACTCGGCAGAAGGGCTGGACATCTTTGACGCAGATGTAAAAGGAATTATGGATGAAACTAAAAAGAAGATTACAAGCGAATTATAAAATACAGTGAGAAGATGTTATGACTTTTTTGGAAACTCACCCGACCATTTGCGTGATTAATGCTTTGTGGCGGTTAAGTAAATATCGAATAAGAGCGTGAATAAAAATGAAAAAGATTAAACAAAACTTATTACTTGTGTTGATGGCAGTGCTTCTCTTTTTGTTTTTGGGTTGTGAGCAAAATAAAATCATCGAAACGGTTGACTATTCAGGGTATTCTTTTACCGACACCTCATGGACAAGAAAAGCAGAGCACGATATCGAAAGCATAAGATTTGGCTCTGACGGGTCATTTGCATATTGGTGTGCCTGCGGAAATCCCGTAAACGATTCTGATTTAAGCCAAGGATATACCTATGATGCCGAAACAAAAACCATTACAATAAAATATATAGAAACCACCGAGGAAACTGTTTCAACTATCAAAATTGAAGCGTGTGACGATAAAAGCTTAAAACTCAATTTTGACGGAGAGATACGGGAATTTGTCAAAGAGAAGAAATGATCAAACTGATGTGACAAAGGCTTTTTGCCCTTTGTCATAGGTTTGTCATAGCGGATTTTATACAATATCCCAAGGAGTGATATAGGATGAAAATACAATCGGTTCAATTCAAATTTTTAATAACAGTTATATCGGCTATGCTGGCTATCACGATATTTATAGGCGGTTTGAGTATATATGAGGTCGATAAGTTCATTCAGCATCAAACCAAGGATTTTATAGATGTCACATGCGAAAAAGACGCTTCTCAAATCAACGATATTTTCGGAGATATGGAAAAGTCGGTACATATTATGGAAAGCTATGTGCTGGGTTTGATAAACACCAAAGCGGACATTTCAAATACACAAAGACAAGCTGAAATTTTAGAGCATTCTGACGAAATGTTTGTTGATGTAGCAAACAATACCGATGGTGCAGTGGCGTATTACTTCAGATTTGCTCCTGAACTTTCGCACAACACATTCGGACTGTTTTACAGCAAAGTAGAAAGAGAGGACGGATTTTTTCGTTTTGAACCGACAGATTTGTCCCTTTACAACAGAGAGGATACCGAACATGTAGGCTGGTACTGGCAGCCGTTTGAAGCAGGAAAACCCGTCTGGATGTTGCCATACCACAACAAAAACAACAATATAATGATGATTTCGTATGTTGTGCCCCTGTACTATGACAATGAGTTCATAGGCGTTGTCGGTATGGATTTTGACTACACCGTTTTAACAGATAAGGTTCACGAAATAAAAATTTATGAAAACGGATTTGCACATCTCGAGTTCGAAGGAGCAGATGTGTGTAATGCAGAGCATGTGGAAGAAGCAAAACTTCATGAGCATCCGGAAGAATACTTAAGCGTATCCAAAGAATTAAAAAACGGAATGTCTCTTATCATTTCTGCAAACTACAACGATATAAAACAGATACGATATGACATCGCACTTAAGATACTGTTTGTTGTGCTTTTGCTCGCTATACTGTTTTCTCTTATAATAATTTTTGTTGTCAGAAGAATTGTGTATCCCTTGAAAAAGCTTACAGAGGCATCTGTAAAACTTTCAAGCGGGGATTATGATGTTGAAATAGCACACAACAACACTTATGAAATAAAGCTCTTAAGTACTGCATTTGAAAATATGGCTCTGCATCTTAAAGAGCATGAAAAGCTGCAGCATCTTTTAGCCTATCGTGATTCACTCACAGGGCTCAGAAACACCAATTCCTATTGGGCGTGGATAACTGATTTTGATAAAGAAATTGAAAACAAAGAAATAGTTTTTGGCGTTTTGGTTTTTGATATCAACTATCTTAAAGAAACCAATGACAGATATGGTCACGATGTAGGTAACAAGCTTATTGTAAGTGCGGCACGGCTCATCTCGGACATATTCAAAAGAAGTCCTGTTTTCAGAATCGGCGGAGATGAATTTTTGGTTATTTTGCAAAACAGAGACCTTGATGACATGGAAGAACTTCTTGAAAAATTCGATGAAGAGTGCCTCAACGAGTCAGTGGAAACAGAAAAAGAAAATATCCCTGTAAGTATTGCAAAAGGCTTTGCAAGATATGATGCCCAAAAGGACACAAACTTTATAGATGTATTTAACAGAGCTGACGATGCAATGTATGTAAACAAACGAGAAATTAAGGGGTTGAAATAAAGCGTGGGAAGTAAAAAGAGAAGATTTGCCGATGATGGCTGGGCACTGTGGATTGACGGTGACGACAGAAGCACAATCTACCTAAACGAGTGGATAAACCCAAAAGGCAGAAGCTATGTAGATGTAAGCGTGCGTGTGTATGGGGCAAAAGAAACAAAGAAAGTCAACTTTTTTGTTCCCTTTGAAATAGAAGAAACCGAAATCACCGATTTGTCATATATGCTATCAGATAGCGCCTCATTAAGAGCACTGTTTAATACCAACGGCGAGGTGGATTCCGAAAAGGCCAAATACGCTTCCGAGCTGCGTTATGACAACAGGACAGTAAGCCTTATAAATCTTACCGGTGAATTTACCAAAGTAAAAAAAGTTTCTTACGGAACGGTTATTACTGTGGATTTTGAATTTATCAAGACTTCTATAACATCTGACGAAGCGTACCTGATATTTCGAATACCACACAAAACATTAGACAAGGTTTTTGCTCCGGTAATAGATGTTGACAGTGTGTTTGACAGGATAAATTCATTGATCCAGAGCCCTATGATTTCCGAAAAATACGGTTATTCAATAAGAATCAATGAGGCAAGGCTTTTGCCTCCCGAAATTAACCGGATAGAAGTCTTGCATGAGCAACGGATTAAAAAAGCCCTTGTTACAATTTCTCTTGGCGATGAGTACGAGATGAATGACTCTACCTGTTACCGTATAAGGCGTCTCGAGGCGGAGCTCAACCGCAATTATGCACCCGAGGGTTATGATTGTTTGGATGCAATTACATATCAATGGGTAGAAGAACGCGACTCTAATATGAAGTCACACTACAATTTTTACTTTACCATGGAGCATAACGAAATCAGCAAAATGAGTATGCTTGTTTATCTGTTCATGGTCCTTTTAACAGGGGCATTGGGCGGTGCAATATATGATTTATTTAAGTTGATGTTCGGGTTAATGTAAGGAGGAGATATTTTGAATTTAAAATGCAGACTTATTTTAGAGGACTACAGAAAGCAAAGGGATGACTTTGTAAAACTTGGCGACACAGTACATACAATGCTCTCCGACATAGTAAAAGATTTAGGTCTTGCCGTTCTTGCTGTTGAGCACCGTGTCAAAGAGGAAAAAAGCCTTGCCGGAAAGCTCGAAAGAAAAGGGGATTCATATAACACACTGGAAGACATCACCGACATTCTCGGTTGCCGTGTGATTTGTTTCCTTTCTGATGAAATCGACAAAATCGGACAAAAGATAGAAGAAAACTTTGTTGTCGACTGGGAGAATTCATCAGACAAAAGAGCACTCATCAAGGAGGATGTTTTCGGATATTTATCCCTGCATTACATCTGTTCGCTTCCCGCAGGCAGCAAGTGGCCCGATGAAATATGTGGAAAGAAGTTCGAAATTCAGATAAGAACTATTTTGCAGCACGCCTGGTCCGCAATCAATCACGATATAGGATATAAGAGTGATTTTGGGGTTCCAAGAGAGGTAAGGCGCCAGTTTGCACGCCTTGCGGGGCTTTTGGAACTTGCAGATGATGAGTTTGTGCGTGCCCGTGACAATATGGTGGGGTATACGGAGGATATAAGAAGACGCATAATAACAGATGATGCAGACGATGTATCAATCAATATGATTTCGCTCAATGAATATGTCCTGCACAACCAGAAAATGCAAAGCATCATCCGTGAAATAGCGGATATCACAGGTGCAGAAATCAGCGAGATTGATCCCGAAAGCTATATCCCCCAGCTTGCATTTTTGGGTATAACCAAGCTCGGAGATATTGAGGCGATGATAAAGGAAAATTATGACCTTGCAATGAAGCTGGCTGACAAAGCATTGTCTGCGGCGGATCTTGATATTGTTTCATCAAGCGTTGCACTTCGTTTCTTGTGCCGTGCAGAGCTAATTAACAAAAATTATGATTTTGATAAAATCGTAGAGTTTTTGAAAATTTCTTTGGGAACAAAGGAAAAAGCCGAAAGGCAGGCAAAACAACTGCTTAAGCAGTTGCGTTAGTATCCGAACCCGCCTAAACCAAGTAAAATAGCCGTTTTTCTTTGTTGTCGGTCTCGAAATACGTCAGTATTACTTCGACCTTCCGCCTTGAAAAACCGACAATTTTATCTTGTTTTAGGTTCTATGAATTTTCGGTGCAGTGTTTTTGCGTCAATGCGAGGCAAAAACACAGCTAATGCTGACGCATTTGCGAGTATTTTAACGATGCAGTGGCGTAAAAACACGCACCCAAAACGGGTTCGGATACTAACGCAACTGCTTAAACAAAAGGGGGAATGCTGATGACCTATGAAAAAAAGGTGCAGAACGCTTACGAATTTGCAAAAGCAAAACACAAAGGGCAAAAGCGTATCGGCGGTGATGATTACATAACCCATCCGGTAGCGGTCTCGGAAATTGTAAAGAGTCAGGGACTAGGCGAAAACTATCAGATAACGGCACTCTTTCACGATTTGCTTGAGGATACAGATGCAACCGAAGAGGAAATTCTGAAATACGGAAATCAGCAAATCCTTGAGGCGGTAAAACTCTTAACCAAGAAAAAAGGTTACATTATGTCAGAGTATATAAGTGCCATAAGGCAAAACCCCCTTGCTTTTGCAGTAAAAGCGGCAGACAGATTGCACAACTTGCAGTGTGCAATCATTACAGATGAGGAATTCAAGCGAAAATACATATTGGAGACTGTTGACTGGTATCTGGATTTTTCGCCCGAAATCCGAAAGGCAGTAAAAAGGCTTGCGGAGAGCCTCGAAACTCCGATGGCGGAATTATCATTTCTCTACGATCCAATAGAATCGTGGAAACAATAAAAATATTTATAAGGAGATTTTTAAAAAATGACTATTGAAAAGAAAATTAACCAGGATGCACTGACACTTATCGTATCGGGAAGACTCGATACTCAAACAGCACCGGAGCTGGAAAGCGAGCTTGATGCAGTTCTCTCAGGCGTTAAAGAATTAACATTTGATATGACAAACCTTGAATATGTTTCATCTGCAGGACTTCGAGTTATTTTAAAAGCTCAAAAAGCAATGAACGCACAGGGTTCTATGAAACTCACAGGTGTTAATGACAGCATTATGGAAGTGTTCGACATTACAGGATTTTTAGATATTCTTACTATCGAATAAGAAAGACTAATCTTATAAGGAGATGAAAATATGGCACCACATTTAATAATGTCTGCATCGTATAATGCACTTCTTGCCATTCTTCTCTACATACTTGACAAAAAAACAGTGTTTTCAAAAACACCCTACAAAGCCAAACAATTTATTATAGGCACGCTTTTCGGTATTATGGCGATTTTCGCAACAACCGCCTTTGGCGGTTTTGATATAGGCGACGGAACCATAATGAATGTAAGAGATGCCGCACCTCTTTGTGCAGGTCTTATCTTTGGTGCTCCTGCAGGAATACTATCCGGGCTTATAGGCGGTATTTATCGCTTTGCTGCCGTATATTTCGGACTTGCGGGAACATATACTCAAATTGCTTGTTCAGTATCGACAATCCTTGCCGGATTTATTTCAGCAGCACTTCGAAAGTATATGTTTGATGACAAGAAGCCAACCTGGCTGTATGGCATGGGCATAGGTATGGTTACGGAAGTTCTCCATATGCTGATGATATTCTTTACTAATATGGATGATGCAGTAAATGCGTTTGAGTTTGTAAAGATATGCACACTCCCTATGGTAATCGGTAACGGATTGGCTGTTGGAATTGCGGTTTTTGCAGTATCTGTAATTGGCAGAGAAAGGTTTGGTCTGAAAAAAGACAAAAAGCAGATTTCACAAACTTTCCAAAGTTGGCTGTTAATATGTATTGTAATTGCTTTTGTTGCCACAAGCTCTTTTTCTTCTGCATTGCAGACGGGAATGAGCGAGGTTCAGACCAACAAAACCATCGAAATGAGCCTTTCGGATGTTTATCAGGATATATTAGATGAGTCAAATGACAATCTGCTAAAAAAGACTGAAAGCATAAAGGAAGAATACATAAACGGTGTATCGCTTTTGTCCCTTGCTTCAAAATACAATGTCATTGAAGTCAACATCATTGATGAAACAGGCTTTATATCAGATTCCAATGTGGAAGAGTATATCGGCTATGACATGGCAAGCGGTGAGCAGTCCAATGAATTTGTCAAAGCCCTTTTAGACGGCAGAAAGTCACAGTATATTCAGGACTACAGACCTACAGCTTATGATGACATTACTTTCAGAAAATACGGAGCGATAAAACTGTCTGACGGCGGTTTCATTCAGGTTGGGTATGACAGCACACAGTTTCGGGCAGATATTGACAAGTATGTGAAAGAGGCATCAAAAAACCGCCATGTAGGAAATGCGGGATTTGTTGCAATCTGTGATGAAAACTTCAATCTGGTAACATACAGAAGCGATTTCGAAGGGGCAGAGCTCCAGAAAATAGGTATAACATTTGATCCCAAAGCTACCCCCGAAGGCGAAATTTTTGAATCAACGGTTTACGACAAACAGTACCTTTGCTCATATCGTTTTGTAGAAGGCTACTATATTGTTGGCGCTATGCCAAAGTATGAAGCTATGTTTATGAAAGAGGTTTCGGTGTATGTAAATACATTTATGGAAATCCTCATATTTGCCGCTTTGTTTGTCCTTATTTATTTCCTGATAAAGAGAATTATCATTGATAACTTAAGGAAAATAAACAGAGGCCTTGCCGAGATAACAAACGGAAATCTCAATGTCACGGTGGATGTGCGTTCCAACGAAGAATTTGCATCGCTTTCCGATGATATCAATCAGACGGTTGGTACGCTTAAAAGGTATATCAAAGAGGCGGCGGCAAGAATAGACAAGGAGCTTGAATTTGCAAAGCAGATTCAGTATTCTTCACTTCCGACCGTTTTCCCGAAAAGCAATTCGTTCAGACTTTATGCCAAGATGATAACTGCAAAGGAAGTCGGCGGAGATTTTTACGACTTTTATATGCTAAATGATGGGGCCATTGCATTCCTTGTTGCTGATGTATCGGGCAAGGGTATCCCTGCGGCTATGTTTATGATGAGAGCAAAGACAGTCATCAGAGATTTGGCAGAAAGAGGTCTTGAACCCGACGAAATATTTACCATAGCAAACGGAAAGCTTTGCGAAAATAATGATGCAGGAATGTTTGTAACGGCGTGGCTTGGTATTTTGGATACAAAGACAGGGGTTATGAAGTTTGCAAACGCAGGACATAATCCACCGCTATTTAAAAGATGCGGCGAAAAGTTTGAGTATATGAAAGAGAGAAGCGGAATGCTTCTTGCAGGTATGGAGGGCATTAAGTACCGCAAAAACGAGCTTAAGCTTGCTCCGGGCGATAGGCTTTTTCTGTACACAGACGGTATCACAGAAGCTACCGATAACAACACCGAACTTTATGGTGAACAAAGACTTTTGGACTTTGTAAATTCACTTGAAAAAACAGAACCCCAGAGCCTTTGCGACCTGATAAAAGAAGATGTTGATAAATTTGTAGGTACAGCTCCGCAGTTTGACGATATCACAATGCTTGCACTCGATTTTGATGCAATACTCGGTGACGAAAGCATTTCTGTCGTGCCGGATAGCGATTCGTGTGCGGCGGTAGGTGCATTTGCAGAGGCACTTTCTGCAAAACTCGAAATTGTACCTAAAGTTGCAAAAAAAATCAATATAGTGTTTGATGAAATTTATTCAAACATTGTAAATTACAGCAAGGCAACTTATGCAATGGTTTCCTACAGTATAGAAAACGGAAAACTCCGTATTACATTTACCGACAACGGTATTTCGTACAATCCGCTTGAGATGGCAGAGCCCGACACAACTCTTTCTGCGGAAGAAAGAGAAATCGGCGGACTTGGAATATTTATGGTCAAAAAAATGGCGGAAAGTATGGAATATAAATATAAAGATGACAAAAACATACTTACTTTAGTTATTGCACTAAATTAGGAGGAGATTTAATTGAAATCAAATATTTGTAAATTAAACGAAGATTTAACCTGCCTCAAAGCAGTTCTTGCAGAGGTAGAAAAGGTAACTAAATACAATGGCCTTGAAGACAAAAAAGCATTGCGACTTCGTCTTTTGGCAGAAGAACTTTGCGGAATGCTCCCCGGACTTACCCAAAACTTCAGCGGCGAATTCTGGGCAGAAAATGACGGTGATGGCTACGAACTCCATGTGGAACTTAAGGCAGATGATATGACCATTGATTTGAGAGATGAACTCATCTCTGTTTCAAAATCCGGCAAAAACGCTGCCGCAAAAGGCATTATGGGCAAGATCCGAGCAGTTGCAGAGACAATGCTTCTTGCTGCATCAGACCCTACTCTGCCAGCTCCGCTGCCCGAGGTTGAGTTTTATGATTATCACGGATTTAATATGGGCTTTGGCTATATTGATCCGACAATTGCAGTTGAAACAGGATATGTATACTCTTGGTCACTGTTTAATTATAAAACGGCAGTTGAAGAAAAAGAAGATGAATACGCAGAACTGGAACGCTCTATCGTTGCAAAGCTTGCAGATGATATCATCGTAGGTGTTCGCGGAAAAAATGTTGAGATTGTAGTTAAGAAGTCATTTTAATTTGATTATAAAAATATGCGGTGCAACCGATATGGTTACACCGCTTGATTTTTATACAACAAAGCTTACCTGGCTCGAAGAGAGCTTGTTTTCCACACGGGCAGACGAATACGCAAGCCCTGTATACTCAACGGTGTTCTCTGCGCCGTTTCTTGCAGGGTAGAGATAGTTTTTGTCGTTTTTGCCTGACTACCACAAAGGATACCAGCTGTGCCAAAAAAACTGCTTTGCCCGACGGATTGCATTTTCCTCTCCTTTGTTTCTTGGGATATCATATATCAAATTATCGTTCATACGCTCTCTCCTACCAATTTTTCTGTGTTATTAGACGATAGCACCAACCCAAGCAAAAGTCAATGGAAAATTCGTTTGTTTTACTGTACTTTTCACGGCTTGCATACACCGCAAGGCAAATATCCTCTTTTGGCAAGCTCTTCTTTGGTTCCCGAAAAAGTTTCCCTGTTCTTCTCTTTTATGCTGTGTGCAGATTGACAAGAAGCATAATGAAAACGCTTTGTATTTGTATTAAGAACATATCCGCCCTCGGCAGTGTCCTTGCTATGTGTTTCTATGTAGTTATCATCCAAAGAGCTTGTTCCGTCGGAATAATCTATTATAATTCCGGGCTGGATGTTATTTACAAACACATTAAACGATATCCCCTTGCCCGCATCTTCTACCGAAAGAGCCTCCATCTTGACACCTTTGGCAACGAGGTTTTTGCCCTCAAAAACGGGAGTTACCCTGTACATTACATGGTTTTTGGTTTCTCTTACATAGTCTGCAACCATATTTTCAAAAGGAAGCATACCCTCTGTATTAAAATATCTCGTACCTGTAATGAGATTGTTTTTGTTTGCGTTTTCCCCCGAAAGCTGATAGCCGATTAAATGGCATCTGTTGTACAGATATTTGCCATCTACAATATCATACTTGACCAACTTCCAACCCGACGGCTTAATCTGACCGATGGCACCCCTCTCGGCAGTGGGCATCAAATCCTCGCCTATGCATGCAAAAGCCATGCCGCATCGGCCCAGATAATCCAGCTCGCTGTAATACTCAAAAGAATACGGGGTAATTTCGCTTTCGGTAAACTCGGGAACATTGCCATTTACAACGGTGTATGTTTCCTGCGTGTGCGGATAAGATACTTCGCCGCCATTTGTTATATCCGCATACGAACAGGAGGTAAGAAGTACTATGCACAAAAGTGCAACAAAAGTTTTTTTGAGTTTTAGAATTTTTGTCATTATTATCACCCTGATTTATTGTACTATAGCATTCTGACAAAGTCAACAAAACGAATTTTTGCTAAATGAAAAGATAAAATACTATTGGCTTTTGCCTTTTTTCGCTGTATATTTTACTAAATAAAGCTCTGCAAAAAGGATTGATTGATATGGCAATTTACCCTATATTCCCCGGCGGAAAAAGAAAAGTATTTACCTTGAGTTTTGATGATGCGTGGCGTCAGGACATACCGCTTATTAAGCTTATGAACAAATACGGCATAAAATACGCCAGAACCGTAACCTGTACTGAAAGGTTCAGTATGCTAAGCGACTGGCTCCTCTTAAACTCCACCAACACAACATTCATATTCTTGATGCTCGCCGTTTCCCAAGCACATTATTCCTTGCCAACTAGATGTCAATGGTATGTCTGTTACATCTGTTATTTGCTTTTTAATCATATCTCTACCTCAAACAAAAAAGCACACCCCGAAGGATGTGCCGAAAAAGTGTTTCCCTCGGTTTCGTTACCACACTACACCGATTTTTACCTGAAAAGGGACACATACGAACAATCGCGGTGCGTTCTTTTTCGACAGTCTGAGAGCCGGCAAAACTGCCGGCTCTTTTAATTAATCAAGCACAAGTGAGGGTGCTGTGTATACTCTTGCAGCATATTCGCTGTCGAGAGAGTACAAGCCCTTTGCGTCGCTTCCGAAAAGCTCCATCTTTTTTACCATATCGTCTGCGTTCTTTTCTTCTTCAAGCTGTTCTTTAACAAACCAATCCAAAAACTGCATTGTTCTGAAATCCTTAACATCATATGCCGCCGCATAGATATCATTTATAAGGCTTGTTACATACTGCTCGTGCTCAAAGCCTGCCTTAAGAGGTTCAATCAAAGCACCAAAGGTCTTGTCGGGCTTGTCGACAGCTTTGAGGCTTACCTTTTCGCCGCACATCTGCAGATACTTTAGCATAAGCATTGCGTGGTCTCGCTCCTCCTGAGCCTGTATCATATACCAGTTGGCAAATCCGTCAAGCCCCTCTGCCTCATAATATATCGAAAAATCGAGGTAAAGATATGCCGAATACAGTTCTTTGTTTATCTGGTCATTTAATAACTCTGCAACCTTTTTGTCCAACACAAAAATCATCTCCTCTATATTTTATCAAAAAAGGGCCGTAAAACTTTTACAGCCCTTTAGCTTTATTCCCGTCCGCTCATTATCTCGGATATAACATCCAAAACCTTTTGATGGCATCCGCCGCAGCCGGTGGAACAATGCGTTACATTCTGAACGCTTTCGAACGCCTCGAGAACATCGTCAAACCTTTTGTTATTATAAACAGCATCAGATATATCGCCGTAGCTTACCTGCTTGCAATTACAAACCATATAGTTCTCTTTCATAGCAGTCTCCCTAATGTATCTTATTTAAAGTATCTCTTTAAAAGTCCTTCTAAACCTCTGCCGTGTCTTGCCTCGTCGCGAGCCATCTCATGCACGGTATCGTGTATAGCGTCAAGTCCGTTCTTTTTAGCACAGGATGCCAAGTCGAACTTGCCCTGTGTTGCACCGTATTCGCAGTCAACTCTCCACTTTAAGTTGTCCTTTGTGGTAGCCTTCATATTGGGTTCCAGATCTTCGCCCAAAAGCTCTGCAAATTTAGCAGCGTGCTCTGCCTCTTCATATGCAGCCTTTTCCCAGTAAAGACCTACTTCGGGATAACCCTCTCTGTGTGCAATTCTTGCCATGCACAGATACATTCCAACTTCGCTGCATTCACCGTTGAAGTTTGCAACAAGCTGTTCATAGATATACTTCTTGTCTTCTTCGGATATGTCGGGGTTGTTCTTTACGGTTTTGCCGTAAACGCCGTACTCGTGCTCTGCAGCAAGAGCAGCACCCTCCTGCATCTCCTTAAACTTGTCCTGGGGAACCTTACATACGGGGCACTGCTGGGGAGCCTCGTCACCCTCGTGAACATAACCGCAAACTGAACATACAAACTTTTTCATAATAATTTACCTCCAAGTATTTGAATTTAATAATAGTAATCATTACTGATATTGTAATTATATCATAATTTTCTTATTTGTCAAGACTTTTTTAAACATTTTTTGCAAGTTCCAAAAAAAATTGTGGAGTGGCGTTTGATATCTGCACCTATCGAAGATGCAACCGCCTTGTCTACCTCAAAATCCACAGCAATGGGAACATCGTCTACTCTGCCGCAGTCCTCGCACGCAAAGTGATAATGCAGGCCGACATTGCCGTCGTATCTGTCGCTCTCGCCCGAAACAGAAATCTTGATTACCTCGCCCATAGTTTCCAAAAGCGAAAGATTTCGGTAAACTGTTCCGAGGCTGATCTTTGGCAGGATCACCTTTAAATCAGTATAAAGCTGTTCGGCAGTGGGATGGTCATATCTGGATCTCAACATAGCAAGTATAGCATCGCGTTGCTTACTGTGTTTTAATACAGCAGACATATAATCACCTCATTTCGATAATAATAATTGTTACTATTATTGTATCACAGCTTTTTTCAAAAAGCAAGAGTTTTTTAAAAATTCTTGATATTTTACCTTCATTGATGTATACTAACATTATAAATAGGAAAGGTTGATTTGCTATGGTGCTTTCTAAACTTTACATATGGATCAGTCACTTTTTTAAATCTGTCATAGATGTATACGACAAAAGCTTCCTGTCGCATATAATAGGAAGTATTTGTAGTTTTTTTGGCCAAAAATATCACGATAGCTTTTTTGCAAATCAACTCAAAAACCACGCACCTGCACGGGACAAGATACAAAACAGCCTTACTTTTGGCATAGTATCGTTCCCTTTTGCATTTCTTAAAAATTTCTATCTCAAAAACGAGGACAAGATAGAAAAATCAAAGTCCCAAAGCCGTATCCTTGCATTTTTTCACAATGCCAAAAATATCCCTGTAAGACAGCTCGGCTTAATTTTTGTATGCATATCTCTGGGGATGCTTTTGGGCGTTGTTGCCTTTTCGGATACTGATTTTTTAAACATCTTTTTGCCGATTGTTATTTTGGTATCAGCTCTTGTGATGCTCTTGTCCGCACAGTCGGTATCTTGCGTTTTAAAAAACAGCCTGCTTTTTAAATATATACGCTCGCTCCTTTTTATAAATTCCTGTGCAGAAGAAAACTCTGCCCCGTACAGCATACCGCTATTTAAGAGCGTGTGCGTATTTTCTTTTTTATTAAGCTTTGTACTTTGCATTGCATCGCCGTATGCACTTGTTATTGCACTATTTATATGTTCACTTATCCCTGCACTTATACTAAAGCCTGCAAGATGCGTATATCTCATGGTTTTTTGTGCACCGCTTTTACCGACAATGGCAAATGCCCTGCTTGTTGCATTTACTCTTTTTGTGTACCTTTTGCATATGGCACTTGGCAAGAACACTCAATACAGACCGTCTTCGTTTGCAGTGGTAATACTGGCGTTTTTAATTTTCTCATTTTTGAGTGCTCTCTTTAGCATAACGCCAAAATCAAGTATTGCTGTATTTGCAATGTACTTTGTATTTACGCTTTCTTTTGTGCTTGTATCCAATATTATCAAAGACAAATCCGAATGGAAGACAACGGCAGCGTTATTTGTCCTGTCGTCGTTTGCAGTATCTCTGTACGGTATAATCCAAAACTATACCCTCGATGCAACCACGCAGTCCTGGGTGGACCCCACTATGTTTTCGGATATTACAACAAGAGTATATTCTACCCTGGCAAACCCCAATGTGTTAGGGCAGTTTTTAATCCTTACTGTGCCTGTTACATTCGCCTGCATTATATATATCCTCAAACAAAAAGGAAAAAAATCAACCCTTTTGGGATATATGGCATTTGCCTTGGTTTCGGTAATTTGCCTGGCATTTACCTGGTCACGAAGTGCCTGGGTAGGCGTGGTTATGGCGGTGGTAATTCTGCTTTGCTTAAATGACAAAAGGTGGATTGCCCTTTGCATAGCAGGTATCTTTGTACTGCCGCTTGTTTTGCCCGAGAGTATCCTCGCAAGGCTCACCAGCATAGGAAACACCAACGATACCTCCACCACCTACCGAATAGCCGTGTGGAAATCGTCTGTAAATATGATACGCGACTATCCGCTATGCGGAATAGGTCTTGGCTCGGATGCCTTTCTTACAATGTACCGAAGATACGCCCTCTCGGGTGCGGAGTTTGCTCTGCACGCACACAACTTCTATCTGCAGTGGATTGCAGATATGGGTGTCTGGGGGCTTGTAATATTTATAGTCACAATTCTCACCGCGTACAGCCTTATCTCGTCTTTCAGAAACAAAAGAACACTTATGTACTATGTAAGCATAGGCTTTGGCTGTGCGGTTGTGGGGTATCTCTTCCAGGGGTTGGCAGAAACACAGTGGTATAACTACCGAATGGTGCTGGTGTTCTGGATTTGTATGGCGATTATACAATCCGCCTCCGATATTGACGCAAGGGAGGAGATTTGTAAATGATTGATGTAATGCACATTTTAACCGACTCCAACATAGGCGGTGCAGGGATTTACCTTGCAAATTATCTGGAAAATTATGACAGAGATAAGTTTAACATAACTGTGGTTTTGCCCACAGATGCCCAAATAGAAAAACGGCTTTCAAAAAGCGGTGTGCGGATAATAACTGCACAAAGTATAAAGGACTGCTCCTTTTCAAAAAAAGCGACAAAAGAACTGTACGAAATAATTAAAAAAGAAAAACCCCACATAGTCCACACACACGCAAGTCTGTCTGCAAGGATAGCGGCGTTTTTGTGCGGGACAGCGGTTGTCCACACAAGGCATTGCCTTGAAGAAAAAAAGAAGTTTCCAAAAAGCGTTATTTACCGATTTATAAATAACCTCTTGAGCACCAGGGTAATAGCCGTATCCAAGGCTGTGTATGACAACCTTACGGATGACGGCATCAAAAAAGACAAGCTCTCGGTGATATACAACGGCATTACGCCGCTTAAAAAATGCACTCCCGAGGAAAGAGAGAATTTAAGAAAATCCCTCGGTATTCCTAAAGATGCGATAGCAGTCGGCCTTGTGTCAAGGCTTGAAGATGTCAAAAATCCCGTTCTCTTTGCAAACACCGCAAAGGAAATATCCAGAGAAAGAGACGATATATACTTTGTAATAACGGGTGACGGAAGCCTGAAGCGTGAGATAGATAAAATCTGCAACGGCGTGGATAATATAATCCTTACAGGCTACAGGGAAGATGTGCAAAACATCTATAATATGCTTGATATAATCGCCCTCACTTCCAAAAGCGAGGCCTTGAGCATTTCGCTACTTGAGGGTATGAGCATAGGACTTGGGGCAGTGTCCACCGCATCGGGCGGACCCGAAGAAATAATAGAAAATAATATAAACGGTCTTATTACAAAAAACGGCGACATCAATGCCCTTAAAAATGCCATCCTTTATCTTGCCGATAACCCGAATGTAAGAGAACAATTCGGCACAAAAGCCGTTCAGACAGTAGCAGAAAAATTCGGCGTCGGCACAATGGCAAGAAAAACCGAAAAGCTGTACGAAGAAATATATTTGAAAGAGGTGTCAGAATGAGCACAAAGAAGAAGTTTAATATAATAGATATAATAATAGTTGCGGTAATTATTGCAGTAATAGCGGGGGTGTGCACTATGCTTTTTGGCAAAACGGACACATCCGCACCCAATGCACCAAAGTACTCCAAAACAGTTGTAATAGAGGGGCTTCAAAAATCGCAGACCTTTTGCAATCTGGTAAAAGAGGGCGACAAGATTTTTGACACCGTTTCCAAAAGAGAGCTGGGCGTATTAAAATCCAAAGAGGTCAAAGATGCCACCGCGCAAACCACCGCTTCGGAAGACGGCAAAATCAAAAAGGTGCCCGTTCCCGACAAATACGACATATACCTCACCATAGAGGTCACCAACCCCGAAATTACCGCCAACATAGGCACAAACATCAGTATTCACAGCAAAATGTATGTGCTTTCGGGACATATTGTGGATATCCTTGACGATGCGGAGGTGTCAAAATGAGTATGGACAAAATATTTAAAAAAGTAAACATAATCGACTTAATCGTAGCATTTATTATTCTGCTTGCTCTTTTTACCGTAGGGGTAAGGTACATTTCCATCAAAAAAGGTGCACAGATTGCAGGCTCGTCTATTGCAGGTGCCAGGTTTGAATACACAGTAAATATCAAAGGTGTGCGCGAGACCACCCTGAAAGGCCTGCAAGCTGCCCAGAACACCACTGCTACCGAAACCAAAACAGGTGCTAACCTCGGCACATTAACGGCGGTAACCTTTGAAACAGCTACCACCAACATCACCGACAAAAACGGCAATATCACAAAGGCAGAAATCCCCGACAAATACGATGTGTTTTTGACCCTGTCTGCAGACTACGGAACACAAACCGAAAAGGGCTATTTTACACAGGGCGACAAGCAGATTTATGTAGGCGGACTTTTGAATATTAACATAGGAAATGTGCAGTCAGCAGGCGAAGTTACGGATATGATTATCAAATAACTTGACGGAAAAATCAATTTGTATTATAATGATAGAATAATGTTTTAACGGAGGCTATTATGAACGAAAAAATAAACGAAATGAGGCAGAGGCTTTTGGACGAGCTTTTCGGTGCAAAAGACCTCCAGACCCTCGATAATATAAGGGTTACATATCTTGGCAAAAAGGGCTGTATTACAGACCTTTTGAAGAATATGAAGGACCTTTCCAACGAAGAGAAGAAAACCTTCGGTCAGGAGGTTAACTCACTTAAAGACGAAGCGAGCGAAAAAATCGCCCAAAAGACCAAAGAGCTTAAAGATGCAGAGATCTTGAAGGAAATCAACGAAATGCCCGATTTTGACCTGTCAATCCCCTTGGAGCTTGACAGAGGCTCATACCACCCCATCACTCTCGTGCAGAGAGAATGTGAGAGGATTTTTAAATCTATGGGCTTTGCTGTGGAAAACTACAGCGAAATCGTAACCGACTATGAGTGCTTTGAGGCTCTTAATATCCCCAAGCACCACCCGGCAAGAGATATGCAGGACACCTACTATCTTGACAACGGTCAGCTTCTTAAAACACATACCTCGGCAGCACAAAATGCCATATACAAAAAATACAGAGATGCCCTTATCAATGACGGCGTTCCGATAAAGGCAATCTTCCCCGGAAGATGCTTTAGAAACGAAGCTACCGATGCCTGCCACGAAAACACCTTCTTCCAGATGGAGGGCGTTATGGTGGGCAAGGATATATCCATATCCAACCTTATATACTTTATGAAAACTATGCTTTCCGAAGTGTTTAAAAAGGATATCAAGGTACGCCTTCGCCCCGGATTTTTCCCGTTTGTCGAGCCCGGATTTGAGCTTGACATAAGCTGTCTTATCTGTGACGGTGAGGGATGCCCCTCTTGTAAGCACAGCGGATGGCTGGAGCTTTGCCCCTGCGGTATGATACACCCCGAGGTTTTAAAGGCAGGCGGTATCGACCCCGAAGAATACACAGGCTTTGCCTTTGGTCTTGGTCTTACAAGACTTGCAATGATGAAATACGGCATTAAAGATATAAGAGATTTAAACAGCGGAAGCCTAAAGGTACTTTCGCAGTTTACAGATGACGAGTAGGAAAGGAGGAGCACAAGAAAATGTTTTTATCAATGAATTGGATTTCGGATTTTGTAGACCTTTCGGGTCTTGACAAAACCAAGCTTATAAACCAGTTTTCACTCTCTACTGCAGAGGTGGAAAACGAGATTTTTTATAAGGGAAGTGACATTTCGGGCATAGTTGTCGCAGAGATCAAATCTGTAGAAAACCACCCCGACTCCAAAAAGCTCCACCTTTTAAAAGTTGATGCAGGCGACGGTTCCCTTACCGATGTTGTCTGCGGTGCTCCCAATGTAAGAGTTGGTCTTAAGACTGCATTTGCAAAGGTGGGTGCAAAAATCGGCGAGATAGAAATATCCCCCCGCCCCGTTGCAGGATATGAGTCCTTTGGTATGTGCTGTTCCGAAAAGGAAGTCGGCATAAGCGACGACAACTCGGGCATTATGGAAATAACAGAAGATGTACCAAACGGAACTGATTTAAAAGAAATCTATGATATAGAAGATATCATCTTTGAGGTAGACAACAAATCTCTTACCAACCGCCCCGACCTGTGGGGACACTACGGTATTGCAAGAGAATTTGCAACTTTGGCAAAAAGAGAGTTAAAGCCTCTTGAAACAGTGGATTTAAAAGCCTTTGACACCCTCAAAAAGATAGATATGAAGATTGAGGACCCCCTCTGCCAGAGATACTCCTGCCTGCAGGTAGAAAACATCACAAAAACAGTAAGTCCCGTTAATATGAGAATTCGTCTTTTCTACTGCGGTATGAGAGGTATTAACCTTTTGGCAGACCTTACAAACTACCTTATGCTCGAAATGGGTCAGCCTATGCACGCATTTGACTCCCGCAAGGTAGAAAAAATCCGCATCAAGAGATTTGATAACCCCTTTACATTCCGCACACTTGACGGAATTGACAGAAACATTGACGAAAACACCCTTATGATATGCAACGGCGATACACCCGTTGCCATAGCAGGCATTATGGGCGGACTGGACTCCGAAATTGTAGAAGATACCACCACACTCACCTTGGAGAGTGCCACCTTTGATGCGGTATCTGTAAGAAAGTCCACCGCACGCCTCTCTCACAGAACAGATGCTTCTATGAGATACGAAAAGTGCCTCGACCCCGAGATGACAGTTCCTGCTATTGCAAGATTTGTGTACCTCTTGTCACAGATAGACCCCGAGATGAAGGTTGTATCCGCACTTACCGACGAATACGCTTTCAAATATGACACAATCTCCCTTGACTTTGACAAGAAGTTTGTGGACCGTTACACAGGTATAGAAATCCCCAATTCTACTATTACAGAAACTCTTACATCGCTCGGCTTTGGTGTTAAAAACGACGGTGACAGCTTTAGTGTAACAGTTCCGAGCTGGAGAGCTACCAAGGATGTTACCATGAAAGCCGATATCATCGAGGAAATCACCAGAATTTACGGCTACGACAACTTTGATGTTAACACAGTAGAAACTCCCCTCTACCCTGTACGCCCCGACGAAGAGAAATCGGTAGAGGACAAAATCAAAGATATCCTTGTAAAGAGATACTCTCTGCACGAGGTTCATTCGTACATCTGGGCATACTATGACGAATACAAGGCTCTGGGCATAGAGGTAGAAGACAACATAAAGATTGCACAGGCAGTAAACCCCAACATAGAAACAATCCGCAAATCCATAGTTCCCACACAGCTTTGCCAGGTTAAATACAACACATCGTACTCATCGGATTTCGGCGTTTTCGAAATAGGCAGAGTGGTTGACGGCGTAGACGAAAACAATCTGTGCAAGGAATACAAAAAAATAGCAATTACTCTCTATTCCAAAACCAAGAGCACAGAGGCACTCTACCGCGAGCTCTACACAATGCTCTCTGTAATTGCAGACGATATTAAACACGAAAAGTTAACAACCAAGGCAATTACAGCAACTCATTCGTATCAGCACCTTAAGAACTTAAATGCTCTTTGCATCAAGGATAACGCCATTGGCGAAATCGGTATAGTTCATCCCGTAGTTGCCAAAAACATAGACAAAAAGGCATCTATCGTATACGCCGAGATTGATCTTACCGAGTTTGCAGAAGCTAAAAATATGAGCATCAAATACGAGGAACCGTCAAAGTATCCCGAAATGGAAATTGACCTCTCCTTTGTATCCGACAAATTCTCGCCGATAGCTGATGCCATCGCAGAGCAGAACTGTCCTCTTATCAAAAAGGTGAGAGTTGCAGACATCTACGAAGACGAAAACGGCAAGTCCATCACCGTAAGAATGGTGTTCAGTTGCCCCGACAGAACCCTCACAAGAGAAGAGGTTATGGCTGTGGCAGACAGTATAATCGCATCTTTGAAAAACAATGGAATAGAACTTAAGAAATAATAACAAAGGGGCTGTCTCACTAAAAAGTGAGGCAGCCCTTCTTTAGTTTACAGATACTCTTTCATAAGTTCCATCTCATCTATCGCATCACCGAGTGCCTCGGACAGCTGTCGTACCGAGCAGCTCTGAGGTGCGGTGGCAATGGTTGCCGCAGCGTTGTATAGCATAGGATGGAGCATTTCGTCCTTTGTTTTTAGTGCCTCTTGTTGCATTTCTTCCACGAGAGAGCGAACCTTGTCATAGATTTCGTCTGTACTCTGCAACGGAGCAAGCATAGTTTTAAGCTCCTTTGCTTTTTGTATATAACTTTCTGCAATTTTTTTGTTGTCCATAAATAGTCTCCGTTCATATAATATATATCATTCTAACACACTATGCTTTTTGTGTCAAACGCCGCAAGCAAAAATGTAGGTTTGTCAATGATGTGTTACAAAAATAATTAAAAAACTTCACCATCTTCAATGTAAGCTTTGATATAATCAATAGGAGCTTTCCAGTTCAGAGGGCGCATAGGAAACTTGTTGTAGTTATAGTTATGTACTTTTAATTGCTTTGCGAAATCATCAAACGAATAAAATCTATGTGTAGCATAGAAATACTCGTTGTCTTTACGATGTGAACGCTCAACTTTGCCATTGTGCCTTGGTGTATATACTTTAATTAACTTATGATGTATACCATGTTGCTTGAGTGTGTTTTCAAACATTGTTGGTTTTAAGTTTTTAGTATTACCATATGTTTTAGTGAATTCCTGACCATTATCAGTTTGAATACACTCTATCTTGAAAGGGAATTTTTTAAGCAAATTTTCAACAAATATAGCCGAACTATACGAGCTCTGTTCCTTAAAGGCTTCAAGATATCGAAATCTAGAATATTCATCAATAGCAGTATATTGATAAAACCTTTGTCCTTCTGCATCACCAACAATACAAGCACTAGGAACTACTTTAACATCAATCTGTACTCTTTGCCCAGGATAAAGCATTTTCTCGTAAGGCTTAGGAATATACTTTGGATTAGCTGGTTTAACAGCCATTTGTCCTTGTCTGCGTAAAACGCGATAGAGACCTGTTAATGAACGAGAATATCCCCTCTGACGAAGTTTGACCCAAAATACAACTAAACCTGCATTTGTATTCCGTTTGCGCATATCAGCAATCAATTTAAGTTCTTCACAGGTGTGCTGATTTGGATGATGGTTTGGTCGGTGTGATTTATCAGCCAATGATTGCAAAGTCCCGTCATATCTTTTTAACCACCGATAAACATATTGACGGTTTACTTTGTACCTGATGGCAGCCTTGGTCACACCATTTTTTAATGAATATTCAATTAATGCTTGCCTAAACCTCATAGTTTGTGTTATTGTATTCATAGCGAATAGATTTCCTTTCTGTGAGTTTTTGGTGGTACTTAAACTTTAACACAAAAAGTTTCTATTCGCTATCTATTTTTTAAAAGTGTAACATATCAATTGTAAACCTACATTTTGTGTCAAACGCCGCAAGCAAAAAACCATTGACAAATAGCACAAAATGTGTTATTATATGTAGGAATTTAATATTTAAAGACATTGAAGGAGAGTGCTTCTGCTGACGCTTTTAAGAGAGGTGACGGTAGGTGCGAGTCATCAAAGACAGGCAGATAGCTGTAGCTCCCGAGTCGGAAGGAAGAAAGCTTTTTTGTAAAAATGTGATTAGACCCTTCCCGAGATTGCTGCGTAAGTGCATAGGGCTTGTTGGAGTCCGAAGGGGTATTGGTTTAAACACCAATGCAATTTGAGTGGTACCGCGGGTATTATGGCTCGTCTCAAAGCAATCTTGACTTTGAGGCGACTTTTTTGTTTTCTCAAAGAATACTACCAAAAAGGAGAAACATTATGGAACAGACAATGACAGGTCTTGACTTTAAGATTAGCGAAGTTGCTGCCAGAATCAAAGAGTTAAGACAAATTAGCGGAATTTCCGTAGAAACTATGGCAAAGCTGACGGGAGTTTCCAGAGAGGAATATGTTGCGTGCGAAATGGGTCAGCATGACCTTAGCTTTGCGTTTATTTACAGATGCTCTCTGGCATTTAAGGTAGGCGTTACCGATATTATCGAGGGTGAGAGTGCTACCTTAAAATCCTTTACCGTTACAAGACGCGGCGAAGGGCAAAAGATAGACCAGGCACACGGTATGGTGTATCATTCTCTGGCATCCAACTTTAAAAACAGAGTTTCCGAGCCTCTCTATGTACACAGTATATATGACGAAGCTGCCGAAAGAGAAGATATAGAGCTTACCACTCACGACGGCCAGGAACTCGACATTGTATTAAAGGGCAGCCTCAAGGTTCAGATTGGCTCGCACTCGGTTATATTAAACGAGGGCGACACAGTATACTTTGACAGCTCCACCCCTCACGGTATGATAGCCGTTGGCGGAAAAGACTGCGAGTTCTATGCGATAGTTCTTCAGGGGCAGGAAAAGATTATCCACTCCGAAGAAAAACCCATCTCCAAAAAGAGCAAATACAAGCCCCACCAGAGCTACAAGAGAGTTTATCACGACTTTATTGATACAGTTGAAGACGAAAACGGCTCTCTTGTATCCATAGATTTCAAAAACGAGGACAAGTTTAACTTTGCCTTTGATGTAATAGATACCATAGCAGACAGAAAGCCCGACAAATTGGCAATGGTTCACCTTGACAAAAACCACTTTGAAAGAAGATTTACCTTCCTTGATTTCAAAAAGGAATCTGCAAGATGTGCCAACTACTTTGAGTCCATCGGCATCACCAAGGGCAGCAAGGTTATGCTTGTATTAAAGCGTCACTACCAGTTCTGGATTGCAATTCTGGCACTGCACAAGATAGGCGCTGTGGCTATTCCTGCGTCAAACCTCTTGCAGGAGCACGACTACAGCTACCGCTACGGCGCGGCAGAGGTTGATGCAATACTGTGCTCCATAGACGGAGATATTGCCAACCAGGCAGAGCTCGGAAGCAAAAACGCACCCTGCCTCAAAGAAAAAATCATAGTTGGCGGCAAGCGTGACGGCTGGAGAGATTTCGACGAAGAATACAAAAACTTCCCCGATGTATATGAGAGAAAGTCCGACTCCCCCTGCGGCGAAGACGATATGCTTATGTACTTTACCTCGGGTACAACAGGCAATCCCAAGATGGCACTGCATAGCTACAAGTACCCCTTGGGTCACTTCCACACAGCAAACTACTGGCACTGCGTAGACCCCGAGGGACTACACCTTACCATTTCTGACACAGGCTGGGCAAAGGCTGCCTGGGGCAAGATTTACGGTCAGTGGCTGTGCGAAGCGGCACTTTTTGTATACGACTTCGACAGATTTGATGCAGCAGATATTCTTCCGCTCTTTGCCAAGTATCAGATTACCACATTCTGTGCTCCTCCTACTATGTACAGAATGCTTATCAAAGAAGATATCTCCAAATACGATATGACTTCCGTTCAGCACGCAAATACTGCGGGCGAGGCATTAAACCCCGAGGTTTACAAGCAGATACAAAAGCTCCTGGGTCTTGATATTATGGAGGGCTTTGGTCAGACAGAAACCACCTGCCTTATTGGTAACCTCCACGGAAGAGACTACAAGCTCGGTGCCATGGGTAAACCTGTACCCCTCTATGATGTGGATATAGTTGACCCCGACGGCAAGAGTGTTGATGTTGGTGAAAACGGCGAAATCGTTATAAGAACCGACAAAAGAGTTCCCTGCGGTCTGTTTAAAGGCTATTACAAAGACGAAGAAAAGACCAGAGAGGTTTGGCACGACGGGCTCTATCACACAGGCGATGTTGCGTATAAGGACGAAGACGGTTTCTACTTCTATGTGGGCAGAATAGACGATGTTATCAAATCCTCGGGCTACCGCATAGGACCATTTGAAATAGAGAGCGTTATTATGGAGCTTCCGTATGTTGTGGAATGCGGTGTATCCGCCGCCCCCGATGAAATTCGCGGACAGGTGGTTAAGGCAAGCATAGTACTCACCAAGGACACCGTACCAAGTGACGAATTAAAGAAGGAAATCCAGACATATGTAAAGGAACACACCGCACCATATAAATACCCCAGAATTGTAGAATTCAGGGAAAGTCTGCCAAAGACTACAAGCGGAAAGATAATAAGAAACAAACTTTAACATAAAAAGTACGGCTTATAAAAAAGCCGTACTTTTTTGTCTTATTCCAATAACCAATCAATTACATTTATGTGTCTGATGCCCTCATAATTTGCACCGCTGCCAATATCATCAAGCGTCAGGAGCGTTTTGGGATAATTGTCTTTTATCTCCTGCAGAGGTGCCAGCTCCCGTTCCAGAGTCTTTTCGTCAATTACGCTTGCAGAGACCTGATAATATTCAACCTCATTGATACCGGTGGCAACAAAATCCACCTCTTTTTCAGCAAGCTTGCCTATATTAACCCTGTTTTTTCTTCTAATAAGTTCAAGATAAACTACATTTTCGAGAATATGCCCCAAATCTTTTGATGACTGGCTTATGATGTGATTTCTGATACCGCTGTCTACAAAGTAGTATTTGCCAAGTGTTTTCAAAAATTGTCTGCCTTTTATATCATATCTTGTGGCATTATACAAAATATAACTGTCTGTCAATGCCCTGAGATAAGTTTCAACAGTGTTGGGCGAAATTTTTCTGCCGCCGGATATAAGTGTGTCACTTATTTTCTTTACAGAAACAGGACTGCC
Organism: Clostridia bacterium; assembly: GCA_045544515.1. GTDB lineage: Bacteria > Bacillota > Clostridia > UMGS1810 > UMGS1810 > RGIG8748. The sequence goes on from JAZPZD010000002.1 coordinate 178,982, forward strand.
TATGCTTGAAGCAACGGTTTTCAGAATGTTTTCCAGTACAGATATATCATTTATTTTTTCTCTGGTTGCAACATCTTTTAAGAGAATTGTATTATAAATGCCCTCTATATACTGGCTTATAACCTTTTCGTTATTTTCAAGATATGCAACATACGGAAACGAACCATATTTCAAATAACAGTCAAATATTTCTCTCTTGGTTTTTCCGTTTTCTTTTACAGCCTCATAATATTCTTTGAAAGAAAAAGGCAGCATATCAATTTGAATGTATCTTCCGGAGAGCAATGTTGCAAGCTCCCCCGACAAAAGAAAAGCATTTGAGCCGGTTATATAAACATCGCAGTTTTTCTTTATGAAAAGGCTGTCAACTGCTTTCTCGAATTGGGTGCACTTTTGAACCTCATCGATAAAAATATAATTCTTTTTGTCAGAAACAAGTTTTGAGGTTATATGCATATATAACGCCTTATAATCGAGTAAATCTGCATTTTCGAGTTCTTCAAGATTAATCGATATTATTTGACTGTCATGCACACCGATTTTCTTTAAATACTCAATATACAACTCGAACAGAGTGGATTTTCCGCATCTTCTCACACCTGTAACAACCTTGATAACCTGTTTGTCCTTAAGTGCTATTAAATTGTCTAAATATTCTTTTCTTTCAATCATTTTTGACCGCCTCGTTCCTTTGCGTTTATGATAGCACAAAAAAAACGATTCGTCAACAACTTTTTTCTCTGGCGAGAAAAAAGTTGTTGTTTTTCGACAATTATTTCTGCAATTCCTCAATCGCTCTTTTTAGCTGTATATCCTCATCCAATTCATAAAGACCGAGGTTTTTGTCAAGCTCCATCTTTACCTCTATGTCGGGTTTTATGCCCTTTTTGTCCAGACATTTTCCGCTGGGGGTGTAGTATTTCGATGTGGTGATTTTAACTGCACTGTTGTCATCAAGTTCAAATATAGACTGTACCACACCCTTGCCGTAGGTTTTTTCGCCTATTATGGTTGCCTTTTTGTGGTCTTTCAGTGCACCTGCCAATACCTCCGATGCACTTGCACTCATGCCGTTTACCAAAACGCACATAGGCATATCGACCTCGCCCTTGTTGGACATATATTCGTTTTCGGGGCCGTTTTTGCCCTTTATGGTCAGTATTTTGCCCTCGGGCAACAGCAGGTCTGCAATCTCTACCACGCTTGTAAGCATACCGCCGGGGTTGTTTCGCAAGTCTATGATGAGCGACTTTGCCCCTTGGGATTTCAGCCTGTTTAGTTCCAGCTCAAACGCCTTGGCACTCTCGGTGGCAAACTGTGTCAGCTTGATGTAGCCAATGCTACCCTCCAGTATCTCTCCTCGTACCATTTGAGCCTCGACCTTTTCTCTTACAACCTTGGTATCAAAGGTGGCGGTATCTCTTTTTACAGTAAGGGTCATTTCGTCGCTTTCGCCGTATTTGCCGACTCCCCTCATCATATTTATAGCTTGGGAGTAGTTGTCACCGTTTATGTCTATGCCGTTTACCTTTATTAATTTGTCGCCGCCCTTTATGCCGCCCTTTTGTGCAGGGGAGCCATCGTACGCAGTGATTACTGTAATCAGATTATCCTCGGTCACGGTAACCTCCACGCCTATACCTTTGTAGTTTCCGCTTATATCAGCGTTTAGCTCTTCGTACTCTGCGGGAGTGTAATACTCTGTATATTCATCGCCAAGTGCGGCAACATACGCCCTTGCGGCTTTTGTTTCCAAGGCTTTTTTGTCGGGGTCTGTTATAAAGTAATTGTCTATGATGTTATCTATCTCTCTCATTTTCTTGTTAAAGTCAGTAGTTGCCGAAGGTGTAATGAGAGATGCCGTGTTAGACAGTGCGTTGGAAAACATCGGCACAAACATATATGCACCCAGATACAGTGCACTGGTAACCACAAAGGTTACAAAGATTATCACAGGCGGTTTACTCAATTTGTTCATAACAATCAATCCTTTTTTAAAGTCTGTCGGGAGCAACCAAGGTTGCTCCCGAATGTGTTTAGTATCAGTATATTAAAAATCAGTTCATATATGCCATAGGATTAGTGTGTGCACCGTTTACAAGCACCTCAAAATGAAGATGCGGTCCGGTAGAAAGTCCGGTAGAGCCTATCTTGGCGATAACCTGACCTTTCTTTACGCTCTGACCTGCAGAAACATTTAACGCACTGCAGTGAGCATAGAGTGTGGTAATACCGCTTCCGTGATTTATTACGACATAGTTGCCGTAACCGCCGGTATTCCAGCCTGCAACGAGCACCACGCCGTCTGCTGCAGCATAGATATTGGTTCCGTGTGCGGCACCGACATCAATACCTGCGTGTGTTCTTACCTTGCCTGTAACAGGATGGGTTCTGGTGCCGTAGGGCGATGTGATATATGTCGAGTCGCACGGCCACTTGAACTTACCTCCGGAATACGCACCCACAGAGGTCGAGCCCTGTGTAAGTCTGCGGATTTCTTCTCTTGCTGCAGCCTCGGCAGCTTCCTGTGCGGCGAGGGCCTTTTCGAATGCTTTGATATCTGCGGTAAGAGAATCTATAATCTGCTGGCTCTGTGCCTGCTTGGTTCTGAGAGTTGCCATCTGCGAGTCGGCATTTGCCTTTAGACCTTTGAGGCGGTTGTTTTCTACCTCGAGCTCTTTTTTGATATCTTCGACTTCTTTGGCATATGCCTCAAGCTCCTTTAGCTTGTTGTTGTCAAACTCTGCTATCTGCTTAACAAGTGCAAGCCTTGTAAGAAAATCCGCAAAAGAGTCGGAATTGATGATGATTTCCAGGTAGGAAACCGAGCCCTTTTCCAAAAGGAGTCTGGCTCTTTCGCAGTATGATTCGTACTGCTTGTCGCATTCAAGCTGTGCGGCGTCAAGCTCTGCCTGTTTTTCGTTTACTTTGGCATTGGATGCTGCTATGTCAGCATTTATTACATCTATATTTGCCTGCAAAGATGCGACCTCCTGGTCTATGACATGCTTTTCCGAAAGCGATGCCTTTTTCTTTGCGTTGGCACTGTTTATCTGTCCCTGAATTTCGCCCTGCTTCTTTATTGCCTGGTCAATCTTTTGCTGTGCGGTCTGTGCGTTGGCATTGATAACGGGAACTGCCGCCATAATGCTTACAGACAAAAACGCAACAAGGGCGATAACTGCCATTATTCTAATAAAAACTTTGTTGTTTCGCATATTAACCTCCTTTTGCAAGTCAAAATATTTGGCTTTAAACCTTGAGGTATTTTCTTATGGAAAATGCACTTCCGAGTGCTCCTATTACCGCACCGAGTGCCGCATAAGAAATTGCAAATACTGCCCACATATCCGCAAAAGACAAAAGATGCAAAAACTTGATGATGGACTTTTCGTTGGAGAGTGCATTGTAGAGTGCATTGTAGGCAAATTGGGTGACAAAAAATGCAATAGTTGCGGCAACAAGACCTACAACTATCCCCTCTATTACAAAGGGCCATCTTATATAGGCATCTGTTGCACCCACATATTTCATTATGTTGATTTCTTTTCTTCTGTTGTGGAGCGTGAGCTTAACGGTGTTGGATATGATAAATATGCTAATTAGCATAAACACGAGGATTATCCAGAACGATACATTTTTTACACCGTTTCTGAAGGTGTTTATTACAGAAACAACATCCTCGCCGTTTTCTACACTGCTTACACCGTCTATCTCTCTTAAAAGCGCGGTTATCTTGCCGGTGTTTTCTATATCGTCTACCGTTACATTGTATGCATCGTGCATAAGGTCATCGGGAAGTCCCGAAAAAGCCGTAAGCTCCTCCTTGGACATACCCTCTTTTATTTCTTTGAACTTTTCCACACCGTTTTCAAAGGTTACTTCCTTGGTGTATTTGATTTTTTTGATATTAGCCAAAATCTCTTCGGCTTTGCCCTGCTCCTTTGCCTCTTTTGATATATATACCTTTACCTGACAGGATTCGGCAATGTCGTCGCTCATGCTGTTTACATTAAGCGTTACCGAAAGGAAAATTCCAAGCATTATAAGGCACGAGGTTACCACCACAAGCGATGCCACAGTCATAAGACCGTTTTTAAACATACCCGAAAAGGCCTCGGCAATGAATCTTCTTAAACTTCTAATCCACATTTGCGTAACCACCCTTTTCTTCGTCTCTTGTAATGGAGCCCTTTTCTACAACGATAACTCGCTTTTGCATTCTGTTTACTATGTTTTCTGCGTGGGTTGCCATTACAATGGTAGTTCCTCTGCGGTTGATATCCTCGAGGATTTGCATAATTTCGGTAGCGGTTTCGGGGTCCAGGTTACCTGTGGGCTCGTCCGCAATGAGAACAACGGGGTTGTTTACTATTGCACGGGCAATGGCAACTCTCTGCTGTTCGCCGCCGGATAACTGCTTGGGATACATCTTGGCTTTGTGGTTTAGTCCTACCATAGAAAGCACTGCGGGGACATTCTTTCGGATTTCCTTACGCGATGCTCCTATTATCTCCATAGCATATGCCACATTTTCCTGTACGGTTTTGTTGGGCAGAAGTCTGTAATCCTGAAAGACTACGCCTATGGTTCTTCTGTAATAGGGGACTTCTTTTCTTCTTAAATCGCAGACATCTATGCCGTTTATAAGTATAGAGCCGCTCGTTGCGTCCTCTTCTTTCATAATGAGTTTAATGATAGTGGATTTTCCTGCGGCACTGCTGCCCACGAGAAAGACGAATTCGCCCTTGTCTATACTAAATGATATGTCATTTAATGCAGGAAACCCATTGTCATAGGTTTTAGAAACATTTTCAAACTGTATCAAAACTTTTCCTCCTAATCGGACAAAAATATGTCCTTTTTTCGTCGGGGGTTAATCAGAGCTTCATGGTATTGGACCTTAAATATTTATTTACCATCATAGCAACCTTGAATATTATCGCCTGGTCGAATACCCTGAGATCAAGCCCTGTGATTTTCTGTATTTTGTCAAGTCTGTATACAAGAGTATTTCTGTGTACATAGAGCTGTCTTGATGTTTCGGAAACATTTAAGTTATTTTCAAAGAACTTTTGTATAGTAAAGATTATCTCCTGGTCGAGATCGTCTATTGAGCCTTTTTTGAACACTTCGGTAAGGAAAAGCTCACAGAGCGTTGTAGGCAGCTGATAGATAAGTCTGCCTATGCCCAGATCCTCGTAGCTTAAGATAAACTTTTCGTCATCAAAGACCTTGCCCACTTCCAGCGCAACGCGTGCCTCTTTGTAGGAACGGGCAATCTCCTTTACATTGTTTATAACAGTACCGATACCGATTACTGCCTTTGCCATAACCTCTGTGCTTATGTTGTCGCAGATGCCCTTGGCAATGGTCTGCAGCTCTGCAAAAGAAGAGTCTCCGTCTAATTCCTTTACAAGAGCGATGTTGTTTTCGTCGATGCTAACGATAAAGTCGGACTGCTTGTTGGGGAACATTCCCTCAATAAGCTCCAACACAGAAAAGTCGGAAACCTTTTCGGTCTGTATAAGAAATACAACCCTCTTGGAATCAATCGGAATATGGAGGTCCGCCGCCTTTGCAAGAATATCGCCGGGCAGGATGTTGTCCAAAAGGAAGTTCTTGATAAAGTTGAGCTTGTCGTGCTTGTCATCATAGAGAGTCTTTACCGACGAAAAGCTAACCTGCAAAATATCCGAATAGTTGCGGGCAAGAGTGTCGTCACCTTTGACAAAAATGATGTATTCAATCTTTCCCATAGTTACAATCGGCTTGTATGTAAAACCGTTGTAGGTAAATGTATCTGTGTTGTCTGCGGTAAAGCTCAGTACACACTCTAAATCGTTGTTGCTTATGCATGCGTCGTTTGAGGATATAACAAAGCCATTGTCGGTGATTAATCCCAAATCTCTGTTCATAACCTCTTTCATCTGGTGAGTCATTTGTTGAAAAAGTCTTACATTCATCTAATTCACCTCATAATATACTATAAGTTTACCTATATGATATACTTTTTTGAGCTTTTTTGCAACAAAATGCACAAAAATTTAACTTATTATGTGCATATCTTATAAAAAAGGCGGTTTTGACACCTGTTTTTTGTACAAAATCACCTCTTCCAAAAACTCTTCGTAAAACAAGTGTAATATTATAAAAATGAGACAAGTATAATTTAATATAATGTACGAAAGGGGCTAGATAAATTTGTCTTTTGTTTCGATAGTAGGATACATATTGGGTTCTCTTGTGGTTTTTGTAATTGCAGGAATTTGCCTCAAACCCATAAAGACGGTTGTAAGGCTTTTGCTAAACTGCATTTTGGGCGGTGTTTTGCTTTTGATTATCAACGCCGTTGGGACAAGGTTTGGAATAAATATAGGAATAAACCCGCTGACGAGTATCTGCGTGGGGCTTTTGGGCGTGCCGGGGGTTATAGGTCTTCTTGTTTTGCAGATATTTTTTTGAAATGAAGATGAAAGCTTTGGATTGCCTGCGAAAAAACAAAAAGCAGTTACCGCAAAGGGTAACTGCTTTGTATTCTCAGTCTGCTGTATAGGGCAGAAGTGCAATGTGTCTTGCTCTCTTGATAGCTATTGTAAGCTGTCTCTGATGTTTAGCACAGTTGCCGCTGATTCTTCTGGGGAGAATCTTTGCTCTTTCGGATACATATCTTCTGAGCTTGGCAATGTCCTTGTAATCGATTTCAGCTACTTTATCTACACAAAAAGCACAAACTTTCTTCTTGGGCTTTCTGCGGAATGCTCTTTCTTCAGCCATTTTTTAAACCTCCTTTAATACTACTTGTCTTTTTTAGAACGGCAGGTCATCATCTGCAGGAGAAGGAATAAATCCGTCCTCTGCACCAAAAGATGCCGTATTGGAGCTTGTGTTTACGGACTCTGCTGCACCGTTGTCGCCCTGGGGTCTGCTTTCTACAAAGTCAACCTCGTCTACAACGACCTCAGTTACATAAACCTTCTGTCCGTCTCTGTCGTAGTTTCTGGTCTGGATGCTTCCAACAATACCTATCATACGACCTTTTGCAAAGTATTTTGCTATAAGCTCCGCTTGCTGACGCCATGCAACGCAGTTGATAAAGTCTGCGTCATAGTTACCCTCAGCATTTCTAAAGCGTCTGTTAATAGCAATAGAAAAGCTGCAAACGCTTACACCGTTTCCGGTAGTTCTAAGCTCGGGGTCCCTTGTCAATCTGCCAACCAAAATTGCTTTGTTCATAAATTTCACCGGCCTTTACTATTTTCTTACAACTATAGTTCTCAAGATACCGTCTGTGATGTTGTATACTCTTTCGAGTTCTGCAATGAATTCAGCCTGACTTTCGAAATTAACCAAAACATAGTATCCCTCTGTTTTGTAATCGATAGGATATGCTAATCTTCTCTTGCCCCAAACATCAACAGATTCTACTGTTGCGTTTGCCTCAATAAGAGCTTTGAACTTTTCAACTGTGGCATTGATCTGGTCTTCAGCTAAAGACGCGTCAATAACAAAGATGGTTTCGTACTTGTTCTTAACATTTTCCATTCGTTTCACCTCCTTTTGGACTTTGGCCCCGCAAAAGCGGAGCAAGGAAAAGCACACATATGCGTACACATATGCATACTCAAGTATTATATAACATAAAATGGTATTTGTCAAACACTTTTTCAAAAATAATTTGTTCTTTACAAAGTGATTTTTTTGTGTTATACTTTCGCTTGAATGTTGAGCCAAAGGGCACAGACAGGAGTTTGAGTATGAATTACATTGATTTTTGCGGCGAAAAGCTGTCGCAGATTGTTCTGGGAACAGACGGGTTTTCCGAGAGGATAGACAGGCAAACCGCATTTGACCTTATGGACCTATATATTGCATCGGGCGGAAATGTCCTGGACACCGCCAGGATTTACTGCGGTGGCGAAACCGAAAAGCTTATAGGTGAATATATCAGAAAAAACGCATTGGCAGAAAAGATATTTGTTATGACAAAGTGTTCTTTTCCCGATGGGGAATCGTCACGCCTTTCGCCAAAAGATATAGAACAAGACATAGATAACAGTCTTGCAGCTTTGGGTGTAGATGTAATAGATATGGTCTTTCTGCACAGAGATGACGAAAGAAAGAGCGTACAGCCGATTACCGATACCCTGAATTCAATGGTGCAAAAGGGCAAAATCCGTTATTTTGGTGCGTCAAACTGGACATATGACAGGATAGACAGTGCCAACCGATATGCGTACGAAAGCGGTCTTGACGGATTTTGTGCCTCGCAGATACTCTACAACCTGGCAACGCCTGCAAAGGTGTGGGATGACACATTAGTTTCTATGACAGAAACCGAAAAGAAAAATTACGAAGAAAACGACCTGCCCGTATTTGCGTATTGTGCACAGGCAAAGGGCTTTTTTGAAAAATACTGCAGCGGCATCCTCTCGCAAAAAGCAAAGGAAAGGTACCTTTGCAAAGAGAGTGTGGCAACATATGCCAAAATCAAGCAAAGAGCCGACCAAACAGGCGAAAGCATATCGCATACGGCACTAAAAATGCTTGCAGAGCAAAGCTCGTTTGATGTGTTTCCGATAATTTCGGCATCCAATGTCAACCAACTAAAAGACAGTCTTAACATAAAATAGGAGAAGGCACTTATGCCTTCTCCTGTATTATTTCCTTTAACTTTTCCAATGCCCTTTGAGATATAAGGGCGTTTTTTTCTCTCTTTTTGCGTACTCTCTGCCCCAGAGGCTCTATTATGCCGAATGTCACATTCATCGGCTGGAATGTACCCACAGAGCCCTCGCTTATATAATATCCCAGAGCACCCACTGCGGTATAACGGGTAAAGTCTGTCATCTTCTTTTCGCAGATGTAGTTTGCCATATTAACTCCTGCACAAAGTCCCGATGACGCCGACTCCACATAGCCCTCGACACCTGTTATCTGCCCTGCAAAGAACACCTTGGGGTTATTAATAAGCTGATAATATTTATTAAGTACACCGGGGGAATTTATAAATGTGTTTCTGTGCATCACTCCGTAACGCACAAACTCCGCATTCTCCAAACCGGGTATCATAGAAAACACTCTCTTTTGCTCGCCGAATTTGAGGTGTGTCTGAAAGCCCACTATGTTATAGAGTGTACCGTCCTTGTTGTCCTGCCTCAACTGTACCACAGCGTACGGTTCCTTGCCGTCTTTGGGGTTTTCGAGCCCCACAGGCTTTAATGGTCCGAAAAGCAGGGTTTCCCTTCCCCTTTTTGCCATTACCTCAACAGGCATACAGCCCTCAAAGACGGTCTTTTTGTCCTCGTCATGAAGATGGGCGGTTTCAGCATTTACAAGTGCATCGTAGAACAGGCTGTACTCCTCTTGGGTCATGGGGCAGTTGATATAGTCGTCTGTCCCTCTGCCGTATCTGGATGCCTTGTACGCTTTGGACATATCTATGCTCTCTGTTGTAACAATGGGTGCCGCCGCATCAAAAAAGTGAAGATAGTCCTTGCCTATAAGCTTTAGTATATTCTCATAGAGCATATCCGAGGTAAGCGGCCCCGAGGCTACTATTGTATACTCGTCGGTATCAATCTCTGTTACTTCCTCGTTTATTATCTCTATGTTTTCGTTTTCGGTAAGCTTTTGGGTTACCAGTTTTGAAAAACCCACCCTGTCTACCGCAAGTGCTCCGCCTGCAGGAAGTCTTGTAGCGTCGGCACACTCCATAACAAGTGAGCCTAATTGACGCATCTCCTCTTTGAGAAGTCCCACAGCGTTTTCGAGCATATCCGACCTCAAAGAATTGGAGCACACCAGCTCGCAAAACGACGGCAGATTGTGTGCCGGAGAATATTTGTGGGGTTTCATATCATAGAGCTTTACTTTTATTCCTCTTTTTGCCAACTGCCAGGCGGCTTCGCAGCCTGCAAGTCCTGCACCAATTACTTTTACTTCCATTTTTTATAAAAACCTTTCTTATTTTTTGACTTCGTCACATTCGGGGCAATATTTCTTCTTTGCTCTGCCTGCCTTTTCGTAAAGAACGCCCCCGCACTTTGAACATTTTTCGTCTGTGGGCTTATCCCACGAGGTAAAGTCGCACTCGGGATAGCCTGTGCAACCATAGAAAACCTTGCCTCTTTTGGACTTTTTCTCTATTACTTCCTTGCCGCATTTGGGGCAGGCAACACCTGTACCCTTTACGATAGCTTTGGTGTTTCTGCATTCGGGGAAGCCAGGACAAGCCAGAAATCTTCCGAATCTGCCCTGCTTGTATACCATAAGTCTGCCGCATTTGTCACACTTAATGTCGGAAACCTCGTCCTTTATCTCTACATTGCCGATTTTTTCTTCGGCAAGAGAGAGCGTCTTTTCAAACGGACTATAGAAATCCTCTATGAGAGAGCGCCACTTTAGTTTGCCCTCTTCTACCTTATCGAGCTTTTCTTCCATATTGGCGGTAAAGGCAACATCTACTATGTTTTCAAAGTTTTCGCACATTATGGTATTAACTATTGTACCGAGCTCTGTCGGCATAAGGCTCTTTTTGCTGCGTACCACATAGCCTCTTGCAATGATTGTGGTGATAATTGGCGAATAGGTACTCGGTCTACCTATACCCTTTTCCTCCAGAATCTTAATAAGCGATGCTTCGGTATAGCGTGCAGGCGGCTGTGTAAAGTGCTGCTCGCTCTCTACCTTGTCGCATTTTAATTCGTCGCCCTCATTAAGCGGAGGCAGCTTTGCCTCTTTCTTTTCGTCCAGGTCGTTGCTCTCGATGTAAAGGAGCGAAAATCCTGCAAACTTGACGGTGGAGCCTGCCGCGTGGAAGGTGTATCCGTTTGCCTCTATCTCGGCATTTACAGTGTCAAAAACCGCATCTGCCATCTGGCTGGACATAAATCTGTCCCATATGATTTTGTAAATCTTGTACTGGTCGCCATTTAGCGAATCCTTTATGCTGTCTGGTGCAAGAGAGGGATAAGTAGGTCTTATCGCTTCGTGTGCGTCCTGGGCATTCTTTTTGGTTTTGTACACCTTGGCTTTTGAAGGCAGGTAGTCCTTGCCATAGGTCTTTTCGATGTAGGCTCTTGCCTCGGCAACAGCATCGTCGGACACTCTTAGTGAGTCTGTTCTCATATAGGTAATAAGACCTATCTGGCCTTTTCCTTTGATGTTTATGCCCTCGTAGAGCTGCTGTGCCGCCTGCATGGTCCTCTGCGATGTAAAGGAGAGCTTTCTGCCTGCCTCCTGCTGAAGTGTGGAGGTAATAAACGGCGGTGCACTGGTCTTTTTCTTAACGGCATTTTTAATCTTTGTAACGGTAAATTTGCCTCCGTCCAAAGCCTTTAAGATCCTGTCGGCATCTTCGCCGTCTTTTATGTCTGTCTTTTTGCCGCCTTTTCCGTAGAAAGATGCCGCAAACTTTTTCTTACCGGAATAGAGCTGGGCATCTATTGTCCAGTATTCCTTGGACTCAAAATCGTTTATCTCTTTTTCTCTGTCGCATATCAGCTTAGTGGCAACAGACTGAACTCTGCCGGCACTAAGACCTTTTCGTACTTTTTTCCAGAGGATAGGGCTTATCTTGTAGCCCACTATTCTGTCGAGCACTCTTCGTGCCTGCTGGGCATCAACCAGACTTTCGTCTATTTCTCTGGGTTCCTTTATTCCTGCGGTAACCGCCTTTTTTGTAATTTCGTTAAATGTTACTCTGCACTTGGCTCCCTCTTCTATCTCCAAAAGGTTTGCAAGATGCCAGCTTATAGCCTCACCCTCGCGGTCAGGGTCAGTTGCAAGATATATCTTGGAGGCATTTTTTGCCTCTCTTTTTAAGCTCTTTACGAGGTCTCCCTTGCCCCTTATGGTGATGTATCTGGGTTCAAAGCCGTTTTCCACATCGATGCCAAGCTGACTTTTAGGAAGGTCAATGATGTGTCCCATACTTGCAACAACGCTGTATCCGCTGCCCAGGTACTTCTTGATTGTGCCGGCTTTGGAGGGGGACTCCACTATTACTAATTTCTTCTTCGTCATATATATACTTTCCTTTCGGTAATTATTCTGATTTCATATAAAACCCGCCGGGGAGCTTGATTATTGCTCCGGAGAGCTCCAGCATAAGCAGTTTTGCGTTTAAATAACCCATGTCGAGCTTTGTCTCTTCCTGTATTTTGTCTATATGGACACTATCCGAGCCGATAGCACTTAGCACCATATCGTCGGGCGAATCAGTCTTTGGCTCCTCTAATGCAGATACCTTGTCACATTTATCTGAAAGTTCGGGATAATCGTACTTGTAATACGAAACAATGTCGTCTGCACCGGTAACAGCGTGTGCCCCGTCTTTGATAAGAAAGTTTGTTCCCTTGGAGCACATGGAATTTATTTCACCAGGCACCGCAAATACATCTCTTCCTTGCTCGGCGGCACACCTTGCCGTGATAAGTGAGCCGCTTTTGAAATCCGCCTCAACCACAACTACGCCATGGCTCACACCCGAGATAATTCTGTTTCTTTCCGGAAAGTGATACCTTTCAGCACAGCTGCCCACAGGGTACTCGCTTATCACCATACCGTTTTTCATTATTTCGTTCATAAGACCGGCGTTGGCTCTGGGGTATGCTATGTCTACACCGCAGCCTATAACTGCAACTGTGGGAGATGAACCCCTCATGGCTCCTTTGTGGCAATATGCGTCTATCCCGTCTGCCATTCCGCTTACCACAACAACACCCGCATTGGATAGCTTCTTTGACAGGGTCAGTGCACACTGCTGTCCGTATCTTGTGGGTTTCCTCGTGCCTACCATTGCTATGCAAAAGTGCTTGTTTAAATCTATAAATTTGCCCCGTGTATAAATAAGCGTGGGGCAGTCGTCGGTGTTTTTGAGAATTTGCGGATACAGCGGACTGTCTATGTCGATTACCTTTATGCCCAGATCCTCCAGATGCTCTATTTCTTCTATGCATCCGTCCAAATCCTTTTTGTTTAAACAGGCTATCTCTTCTTCACGCAAAAAGCCAAGCTCCTTATACTCCGAGGGACTGGCTTTGTATATGTTTTCTATATTTCCGAATACCTCTAAAAGCTTGTGCCTCTTTCGTCTTGAAATGGCGCATATGTGTCCGAGCCACAGCCAAAGGACCTTGCTGTCCAAAATATCATCTCCAAAAGTCTTTTACAAATACATTACTATAAAGATTTCATTTTGTAAAGAGGTTTTTTAAAAAAACTTATATATAATGTAGGAAACGGGTCCTTTTTTTATACAATTTTTGCGTTTTGGGGTTGAAGAAATTCAAAGTATCTTGAGATTTTATTGTGTAAAATATGCAAAACACCAATATCTTTTTTGATTCGTTTGGAAGTTATGCACAAAAATTCTGCTCGAATTTTGTTATGTATTAAAAAAGGAAAAAAGGGTACGGTATAGAAATAATGAATTGAGAAGTATATTTTGATATACATTTAAAAACAAGGAGGATGATAGCAATGATTAATACCGAAAAGATAAGGAATATGTGTATTCTGGCACATTCTAATGCAGGTAAAACCTCACTTTGCGAAGCAATGCTTCACAAGGCAGGGCTGATAGATCGCATAGGTACCACCGAAGACGGAAACACTGTATCGGACTTTGATGCAGAAGAAATAAAGAGAAAAATCTCGGTAAACACCTCTGTGATACCTGTAGAATGGAACGGCACCAAGATTAACCTTATAGACACTCCCGGAACTGCAGACTTTGTCGGCGAGCAGCTCGAGGGTGCATCTGTATGCGGAAGTGCCCTCATAGTAGTAAGCGGTAAATCGGGCGTAAGTGCAGGTACAGAGCGTGCGTGGAATATAGCCAAAAGCAAGGCAAAGATTGTTTTTGTAAACAAGCTCGACGATATGAAAGCCAACTATGCCAAGGTTGTAGAACAGCTAAATGATGTTTTCGGCAAGAGCATTGCTCCCTTTACATTCCCTATTAAAGAGGGCGACAGCCTCACAGGTTTTGTAGATGTAATAAAAATGCGTGCCAAGATGTTCTCCGAGGGCGGAGATACCCACCGCTACGAAGAAATCCCCGATGCGTTCAAGGATATCGCACAAAGAAGCCGCGACCTTCTGCTGGAGGCTGTGGCAGAGGTAAGCGAAGAGCTTATGGAAAAGTACTTCGGCGGAGAGGAATTTACCGAGGACGAAATCAAAGCCGCACTTAAAACAGGTATAAAAGACGGAACTGTAGTTCCCGTTATCTGCGGAAGTGTACAGGCAAAGATTGGTATTACACACCTTCTTAACACCATAGCCGACTATATGCCCGCACCAAACGAATTTATGCATATCGAAGGCGAAAACAAAAAGACCGGCGAAATCGAAGAGATTATATGTGACAAAGATAAGCCGCTTGTTGTTCATATATTTAAAACTGTTGTAGACAACTATGTGGGCAAGCTCTCGTACTTCAAGGTTCTCTCGGGCACTCTGAAATCAGATACAACCCTTGTAAACCCTGCAAAAGGCAAGGAAGAAAAGATATCCAAAATCTATGTGGTGCGAGGCAAAAAGCAGACCGAAGTGGGCGAGCTTCTTGCAGGCGACATTGGTGCCACAGCAAAGCTTGTGATTACAGAAACCGGCGACACGCTGTGCGATGCGTCGCTGCCTGTAGCTATAGGTGCCATAAGCTTCCCCAAGCCAAATCTCTCTATGGCTATTGAGCCAAAGGCAAAGGGCGACGAAGAAAAAATAAGCGCAGGACTAAACAAACTTGCCAGCGAAGACAAGACCTTTACATACGAAAGAAACCACGAAACTCACGAATCCATAATTTCGGGCGTGGGCGAACAGCACATCAATATTATCTGCTCCAAGCTGGAGGGCAAGTTTGGTGTATCTGTTAACCTCAAAGAGCCCAAAATCCCATACAGAGAGGCTATCAAATCCAAGGTCAAGGTTGAGGGCAAACACAAGAAGCAGTCCGGCGGACACGGTCAGTACGGCCATGTGTGGATTGAGTTTGAGCCCACAGTGAGCGACGAACTCGTGTTTGAAGAAAAGGTAGTAGGCGGAGCTGTCCCCAAGAACTTCTTCCCTGCTGTAGAAAAAGGCATACGGGATGCTATGAAAGAGGGCGTGCTTGCGGGATATCCCGTAGTTAACTTAAAGGCGACCCTTTTGGACGGTTCGTATCACTCGGTTGACTCTTCGGAAATGGCGTTTAAGACGGCGGCAACTATTGCATACAAAGAGGGTCTGCCCAAGGCAAAACCCGTGATACTTGAGCCCGTGGGCACTGCCAAGGTGGTAGTTCCCAATGCGTACACAGGCGATGTGGTAGGCGACCTCAACAAGAGGCGAGGCAGAATACTCGGTATGAATCCTCTGGACAATGCCTCCACCGAGATTGAATCGATAGTTCCTGCATCCGAAATGCAAAAGTACGCAACGGATCTGAGGGCACTTACAAACGGCAGAGGCACCTTTGATTACGAAATCACCAACTACGAAGAAGCACCGCAGATGATAGCAGACAAGGTTATTGCCGAAGCTAAAAAGTAATATAAAGGGTACGGCTTGCAAATGAGCCGTACCCGTTTTTTATTTCTGTCTGGGGATATATTTCACTTCGTTTTTTAGACTTCCTGTTTCAAAATATTCATCAATGCCCGAAAGGGTAGTTTCTGCTATGTTTTCTAATGCTTCGTTGGTCAAAAACGCCTGATGCGAGGTAATCAGGACATTTGGCATAGATATAAGCCTTGCCAGGATATCGTCGTGCACTATATGTGCCGAGTTGTCCTCAAAGAACAGGTCGGACTCCTCCTCGTACACATCAAGACACGCTCCGCCTATTTTTTTGTCCTTTATAGCCTCCAGAAGTGCCTCTGCATCTACCAGAGAGCCTCTTGAGGTATTTATTATTATTGCACCCTTTTTCATACGGGAGATGGCACTATCGTCTATCATATGATAGTTTTCCTTGGTAAGCGGACAATGCAGGGATATTATATCCGATTTTTTGAGCAGTGTGTCCAAATCCGTATATTCAACATCAAATTTCTTGTCGGGATACAAGTCGTAGGCAATCACATTCATTCCAAAGCCCTTGCATATCTTGCAGAAAACCTTGCCTATTTTTCCCGTTCCTATTACGCCCATTGTTTTGCCGTTTAAGTTAAAGCCTGTGAGGTTGTTAAGGCTAAAATTAAAATCCTTTGAGCGTATATATGCCTTGTGTATTCTTCTCACTGATGTAAGCAGCATCCCGAGTGCGTGCTCTGCAACTGCGTGCGGCGAGTAGGCAGGGACTCTTATCACCTTTATTTTGTCTTTTGCCGCCTTGAGATTGACATTGTTAAACCCTGCACATCTTAATGCTACAAGCTCCACATCAAACGACGACAAAAGGTCTATTACATCGGCATCTACGGTGTCGTTTACAAAGACGATTACCGCATCATACCCTTTGGCAAGCTCTGCCGTATCGGCGGTGAGCTTGGTTTCAAAATATTTTATCTTCAGATTATCGCCCTTAAGTCTTTCGAACGAGTCGATATCGTATGGCTTTGAATCAAACATTGCTACCTTTATCATACTTTGTTCTCCTTTTTTAGTTTTGTCTATTATTTTTTGACAAAGAACAAAATATATGCACAAAAAAACACAAATCCGCAAAATGCGGATTTGTGTTTTTATATTTATGTTGTTTTCAAACGAAAGTTTTTATTATTCTACAATGTAGATAGCCTTGGGTGTGGAGCTGCTTGCATAGAATACAACAAGAACCTTGGATGCTTCGGTTGCATCTTCTGTACCGTTAACAACCGGGTATAAATAGCTTGCGTCTACCACTTCGAATTCATCATCTGTTGTCCATCTGTAAACCTTGGTAGATGATGCTACCTGACAGTTAACCTGATTTCTATCGGGGTCATAGTCGTCGTGATCATCAACTATATCTGCAATAACAACAACCGGACCTGCGTTATTTGTGTCAAGCTCCATATCGTGAACTGTACCGTAAACAACTCTGTAGTAATCGGTATCGCCGTTGTACATATGCTCTATTTCATAGCCCGAAGCCTCAAATGCTGCAAGAGGCTTGTCGTCGTCAAAGTCATAGAACACGCCGTCTGCAAAGAGCTTTTGAACACCTGTGATGATATTACCGTCTAATGCAAATCTTACCACATAGCCTTCCATACTATCATCTACTATGCCGAGCTCTTCTGTCTTCATACTGGAGCGTGTAGAGCTTGAAGAAGAATAGTAGTAAACTTCGTTTACAAATTCGTCAGAACCTGCTTCTTTTCTTACCTGTCTTACATCATCAATGAAGTATACAGGCTCGTTGTTAAGGATATCAACGATAGGTGCAGAACTGTCTGTGTAAACGATTACAACCTTGGCAACATTTGCCTTGACATCGTAGGGTTCTACCACATAGCTCTTGCCGCCTGTAAAGAAAGAGTTGGACTTCTTCTGTATTTTTTCACCATCGGTTCTGTCGTCGGATACAACAAATACTATTGTAGAAGAATTGGTTGTAAACGGAGTTGCACCGTTGGCATCTGTAAACGCCTTGCTGGTATTGCACTTAAGTGTTGTCACACCGTCGGAATAGGGAACCTTGTCGCCGTCGTCGTTCTTTCTGTATGCCTTGGTGGTGATATCTCCGTCCTCGTAATCGTCGGGGTCTACTGTGTAGATTTCCGAAAGAACGGTTTCGCCGTTGTAGGATGATGTCTTGTACTTAATAAGCTGTGAATACAGCTCACGCTTTGTAATATCGTCGCCTTCCCAGTCTGCATTGATAGCCTCTGCTGTTTCTTTGAGAAGTGAGCCAACCTTGGTTGCATCTACGCTGCTGCCGTTAAACTTAACGGTGGGTTTGAGTTTCAATGGTGTTTCTCTTGCAGAAGAGCCTACCATTGCATAGAGGTTGATTTCGGGTGTAGAATCAAAGCCCGAACCATCGTCAAAGCCCAATATGTATGCATAGGGATCTGAATTTTCTGTCTTGGACAGACATACGATATCGCCTGTATAGTCCATATAGAAGGTAGCAACACCGCCAACCTTGAATTCAAAGCCGTCAACAGCCTCGCTTCTGCGGTCATTGAAATATTTGGACACATTGTATTCCTTGTTGTTAATTGTTACAGGGTCGAAGTAACCTGTCATTTCGTCAACTTCTGCGTTCGATAGCTTTATGGTAGAGATGATAATCTGTACATTTTCTTCTCTGTCATAGGGTTTAGCTATAGACATTACGCTGTTTTTGGGGATAGAGCTTGTAGACTGGATTGTAAGAGACTGCTTGGAGCCATTTGCTGTGGATACCTTGTATGCAGTGGTTACATCTTTGTCAAACTCTACGCTCTCGCCCTTGTAAGAGTCTGTTACTGTGAAAATATCGTTGTCTGCCTTTACACCTGTAACAAAATATGTTTCATATCTTGTGATAAATGCTACATCGTAATCCTTGGTTCCGCCGTTGTTAAGGAGCTTAATATGACCGTTTTCCATGTCAAAAAGCTCTTCTACGAGGTCTTCGTCTATTTCGTCAGGATCAATACCATATCCGTTGTAGATGATGTAGAGGTCATCGGAAAGGTTGATTTCTTCGTAATCTTCGGCTTCGTCGTCTTCGTAATATCTTATGGTATAGTCTTTGATACGGTCTATATCGCCTGCATCAAGAGTAAGGGTATCGTTCTTTCCGGAGAGCTCTATGCTCTTAACTTCGGACTTGGAAGCACCCTCAAGATACTCTATCTCTACTCTCTTGCCGAGGTAGTCATAGAGGCTTTCCAGATCGTAGTCGCCGATGTGAAATATCTCATCGTCAATCATAATCTGGTATTTATTAAGACCCAGATTCTCGCCCGAAAGGGTGGTTTCGAATATACCTGTTACAACGCCGTCATAGGTTTCGTAATCTTCGGTGGAGTCGTAGTCGGGGAGCTTAACTCCGCCTGCACCCGAAACAGCCATGTTCTTGGTGTAGTCCATGTTGTAGATAAGCTGTGCTACCATGCCTCTTTTTGCCTCGTTTGTACCGAGAGCATAAGCGTTTTTGGTAAGTTCTATCTTGTTTGCTATGTTTACATAGCCCTGATACCAGGGTTCTGTGGGTGTGTACTGATTGCCGTAGCCCTTTGCACACACGAGCATCTTGACTGCTTCGCCGTATGTTACAGGGTTTTCGGGTTTGAATGTACCGTCTACATAACCATTTACAATGCCGTTTTTAACTGCATATGCAATATATGTATTTGCCCAGTGGTCCTGTGCCAAATCTGAGAACTGCGCTGTCTTTTCTGTAAGAGCAACGCCCTTGGCAAGAGAAACAGCAACGAGCTTGGCAAACTCTGCTCTCGAAATAGTGTTTTCAGGTCTGAAGCTGAATGTTCCGTCTGCTTCCTGCACGCCGTCAATGATGCCTTTGGTCACAAGAGAATCGATTGCGGGTTTGTAGTAATAGTCTTGGGGAACATCTGTAAATTCCTTTGCCGCAAAAACATTCACTGTGAGTAATGAAGTAAGTATCATTATCGCTGAAATGGTTGTAGCGATAATACGCTTTGATGTCTTCATATTAAAAACCTCCATTCTTTTGTATCTATATAAAATTAGAGATACTGAGTTATAATAATCATAACATTATTTTTGCAAATAGTCAATTAATATTATGTGTCTGTTACTTTACAATTAGTTTACATTGAAAAAAACATTGACAAACGCAAAACTCAATGATATAATAACAAAGTACTTTGACAAAACCAGATATTTGGCCGAGTAGTTCAGTTGGTTAGAATGCCAGCCTGTCACGCTGGAGGTCGAGGGGTCGAGCCCCCTCTCGGTCGCCATAACAAAACGACACCTTTTTGGTGTCGTTTTTGTTATGCAATAAGATAAAAGGGGCTCGAACCCTGTGAGGGCAAAAAGCGTCAAGAAAAATATGCCGGTGGCATATTTTTTAGCTTTTTGGTGCGAGGAGGGTACCGAAATGCATAGCATTTGGGTCGACGAGCAAGTTGGAATGCATAAGCATTCTGGCCCCTTCTCGGTCGCCATAACAAAACGACACCTTTTTGGTGTCGTTTTTGTTATGCAATAAGATAAAAGGGGCTGTCTCACTAAATAAGTGAGGCAGCCTCTTCTTCATATAACAAATCACGATAAACTGTCTTTGGGAATAATATTATACCCTGCCTTTTTGCGATGCAAGCAAATTTTACATCCCTGCAATTACTCTTACCTTGTGTACGCCCTCTACCTCTTCGAGCTTGTGCTCCAATGCATCGGGAATTTCGTCTACATCAAGGATTGTATATGCATTATCCTTTTTGCTCTTGTTCATCATATTGGCAATGTTTATATTAGCATCGGAGAAAAGAGCAGAAAATGTGGTAAGCATATTAGGAATATTCTGGTGAGCGATTGTCACACGGTATTTGGTCTCCATCGCCATCTCGCAGTTGGGATAGTTTACGGAGTTTTTGATGTTACCATAGAGCATAAAGTCAGAGAGCTCTTTGGCAGCCATTACTGCACAGTTGTCCTCGGATTCGGGTGTGGATGCACCAAGGTGAGGAATGTTTACTGTGTTTGGCATATCAAGGGTTTCTTCGGAGGGGAAGTCTGTTACATAGCATGCAACCTTGCCTGTTTCCAATGCCTTTTTCATAGCGGCATTGTCCACAAGTGCTCCTCTTGCAAAGTTGAGTATACGAACTCCGTCGTGCATTATGTCTAAAAGCTCTTCATTTACCATGCCTCTTGTAGAGTCAAGAAGAGGAAGATGCATTGTGATATAATCGCACTGCGACACCATCATCTTAAGGTCATTTGACTTCTTAACAGAACGGGAAAGTCCCCATGCAGCATCAACAGAGATATAGGGGTCATATCCAAGAACCTTCATACCCATAGAAGTTGCAAGGTTGGCAACCATTACACCGATTGCACCAAGGCCAACAACGCCTAATGTCTTGCCCTTGATTTCGGGGCCTGCAAAAGCACTCTTGCCTTTTTCTACGAGTTTTTCCACATTGGCACCCTCGCCCTTTAAGGTCTTTGCCCAGTCTACTGCGTCGGTAACCTTTCTCGATGCCAGAAGAAGTCCTGCAACAGCAAGCTCTGCAACGGCATTTGCATTGGCACCGGGTGTGTTAAATACCACGATACCGCGCTCACTGCACTTGTCTATCGGAATGTTGTTTACGCCTGCGCCTGCTCTTGCAATTGCCTTTAAGCTCTTGGGGAGCTCCATCTCGTGCATAGAAAAGCTTCGAAGTATTACAGCATCGGGGTTATCGGTGTTGTCTGTTACGGTAAACACATCGGTATCGAGCATATCGAGACCGCATTTTGCTATTTTATTTAAGGTTAAAACCTCATACATTTAAAATCAATCCTCTCAATTATTTGTTGTCAATTTCAAACTTCTTCATAAAGTCAACAAGAGCCTTTACGCCGTCGATGGGCATAGCATTGTATATGCTTGCTCTCATACCGCCTACGCTTCTGTGGCCTTTTAAGTTTACAAAGCCCTGTGCGGTTGCTTCCTTAATGAATTTAGCGTTTAATTCGTCATTTCCTGTGATAAAGGGTACATTCATAAGCGAACGGTCTTCCTTGGCTTCAACAGTTGCCTTAAACATATCGGAAGAATCAAGATAGTTATAGAGAATGTCTGCCTTTTCCACATTAATCTTGTTCATTTCGTCAAGACCGCCGAGCTCCTCTAACCACTTGCAAACGAGTGAGCAGATGTAGATAGCGTATGTGGGGGGAGTGTTAAACATAGAACCGTTTTCGGAATGTGTTTCGTAGTTGAACATTGTAGGAGTAATATCCATTGCCTTTCCGATGAGGTCTTCTCTTACGATAACAACTGTAAGACCTGCAGGGCCCATATTCTTCTGTGCACCTGCATAGATTAAGCCAAACTTGGAAACATCTACGCTTTCGCTTAATATAGAAGAAGACATATCAGCAACAAGAGGAACATTTCCTACATCGGGAAGAGTGGAGAACTTGGTTCCGTAGATTGTGTTGTTGTATGTGATATGGAAGAAGTCTGCATCGGGAGTAAAGTCCTTCTTGTCGAGCTTGGGAATATAAGAGAATGTCTTATCCTCGGAAGAGCCTACAACCTTTACATCTCCGTATCTGCCTGCTTCCTTGTAGAACTTTTTAGCCCAGAGGCCTGTAAGTACACAGTCTGCCTTTTTGCTGCCTGCAAAGAGGTTTAAGGGTATCATTGCAAACTGGCTGGATGCACCGCCCTGCAAGAAGAGCACCTTGTAGTTATCGGGAATGTTCAAAAGTGAGCGAAGAGTAGCCTCGCACTCGTCGATAATTGCCTGATAAGCACCGGAACGGTGGCTCATTTCCATAACGGACATACCGGAATTTCCGTGGCATATCATATCTCTCTGTGCTTCTTCGAGTACTTTTACGGGAAGCGCAGAGGGGCCTGCTGAAAAATTGTAAACTCTGTTCATATCTATATCCTCCATTAATTAAATATTTTGTTTTTGGTTATAGTTTGAAACTATAGCCAGCTATAGATAAAATTTATATTCATTATACACAAAATACCCCCTTTACGCAAGGGCAAACGGTGTATTTTGTTGGTTTTGTATAATTTTGATATAGGCTTTGTTCACATTATATACAATATTTTATATAAGGGTGTACAAATCCTCCTCCGAAATAATCTTTATCCCCAAATCCTGTGCCTTTGTGAGCTTGCTTCCCGCCTCTTCTCCCGCAAGGAGATAATCGGTCTTTTTGGATACGGAGCCTGTCACCTTGCCGCCGTTTTCTTCTATAAGGGCGGTTGCCTCTTTTCTGCCCAAGGTGGGGAGTGTACCTGTAATTACAAAGGTAAGACCTGTCAGTTTGCCGTCTGCTTTGGCATCGGTTAAGTGTGTTTTTGTGTTAACTCCTGCATTTTTGAGGGCGTCTATTAGCTCTCTTGCACTTTCCTTTGCAAAGAACTCACATACACTTTGTGCCATTACAGAGCCTATGTCGTCTATTTCACAGAGCTTATCCGCACTTATGTCAAAAAGCTCATCTATGTCTTTGATGCACGAGCAAATCTTCTTGGCAGCACCAAGACCTATGTGCCTTATGCCAAGTGCAAAAAGAAGTCTGAAAAGGTCATTGGATTTGGATTTTTCCAGAGCAGATATGAGGTTTTGGGCACTTTTGGTTCCCATTTTGTCAAGGGAAGCGATGTCTTCTTCCTTGAGATAGTACAAGTCCGCACTGCTCCTGATGAGCGAGTTTTCCAGCAGTTTGTCTATGATGCTGGGCCCAAGACCGTCTATATCCATAGCATCTCTTGACACAAAATGCTCAATGCTCCTTGCAAGCTGTGCGGGGCAAAGTGCATCTGTGCAGCGAACTGCCGCCTCGCCGTCCTCACGGTGTACGGGGCTGTGGCACACAGGGCATACCAAAGGCATAACAAACTCTTTTTCTCCGCCTGTTCTTTTGTCCTTTAGTACGCTTGCCACCTCGGGTATGATGTCGCCTGCCTTTTGCACAAGAACTCTGTCGCCTATGCGGATATCCTTCTGGCGTATATAGTCCTCATTGTGAAGTGTGGCTCTTGCGATAACGCTGCCCGAAACGGTTACGGGGTCAAACTCGGCATTGGGGGTAAGTACTCCCGTTCTGCCAACCTGGATAACGATATCCCTTATTGTACTTTCCTTTTGCTCGGGGGGATATTTGTAAGCGATTGCCCACTTGGGCGTTTTTGCCGTTGAGCCGAGCTTTTCTCTGTCCTCGATGCTATCCACCTTGATAACTGCTCCGTCTATGTCGTAGTAGAGGTCGGCTCGCATATTCCCTATGTTTTGCACCTCGTTAAAGGCATCTTCTATGGTGTCAAATCTCTTGTCGTTTGATATTACCTTGAAGCCCGCCTTTCGCAAAAACTCAAGTCCCTCAAGGTGTGATTTTATCTCCACGCCCTCTATCTTCTGGATATTAAACACAAAGATATCTAATTTTCTTTCTCTTGCAACGGCACTGTTTAACTGTCTTAGGGAACCTGCGGCGGCATTTCTTGGATTTGCAAAAACACTCTCGCCGTTTTGCTCTCTGTGGTTATTTATCTTTTCAAAGTTCTTTTTGGATATAAAGACTTCTCCTCGCACTTCAAGGTATTTGACATCAACATCAAGGCGAAGAGGGATACTCATAACCGTCTTTAGGTTTTCGGTTACATCCTCGCCTGTAACACCGTCACCGCGGGTAGAACCTCTTTTAAAGACAGAGTTTTCGTATTCAAGCGATACCGAAAGACCGTCTATCTTGTGCTCTACCGCGTACGAGGGCGTATATCCCAAGGCATCTTTTACCCTCTTGTCAAAGTCGTATACCTCCTCTTTGGAAAAGGCGTCCTGCAGACTTTGCATAACCACATCGTGAGTAACCTCTTCAAATCCGTCGAGGATTACCCCGCCGATTTTTTGCGACGGCGAGTCCGCCGTTACAAGATGGGGGTGTTCTTTTTCGAATTCCAAAAGCTTTCGCATAAGCATATCGTACTCTCTGTCGGAAATCCTGGGGTCGTCTAACACATAATACTGCCTGCTGTGGTAGGCTATTTCTTTTTTCAGAGCTTCGTAATCCATAATTTTTCTCCGATTAATCTTCAAAATATATTTCTTTTCTTTCTATTTTTGCATATGCTGTTTCGCAGTCAAAAAACTTGTTCATAGAGTTAAGTACAAGCTCGGGTTTAAGGTTCGAGTTGTTGCCTGCGTTCAAAACCATATTTATTTTGTGATTTTTTCCGTCAGTTGATACAACATCAATATTTCTTATAAAATCCTTTATATTAACCTCGTTTATCTTGCGTTTGGATTTCTTTTCTATCATAACGCAGGGGGCTTTTATATATTCTTCTATATCTATTTCTTTGTCTGTTTCAAACTCTGCACTGTAGAGGGCACTCTCTATGGTGTGCATTGGTTTAAGTCCCTCTGCCTTTTCCATTTTAATTACCCTGATGCCCCTTGGTGTGCAGGAATTAATCCTCTCTATTGCCTCGCTTATGTCAACATCCTCGGTAAGTTCTATTTCCAGCATATCGCAAACGGTGGTTGTGCCTACCGAAAGCGGCAGACCTATCGACATAACCATATGGGGATTAAACCCCTCGGAATATTTAACAGGCAGTTTTGCCCTTTTGAAAGTCCTTACCATTGTCCGCAAAAAATCCAGATGCGAGATAAATCTTACCTCGCCATCCTCGCAGTAGGTTAGTCTGTATTTACTCATAGCACACACCGCCTTTGAATGAGCTTGCACCGCAAGAAGAACACTTTTCTCTGCAGTTGGGGGTAACCTCGGCTCTCTTAGCACGCTTTGCCTCTTCTATAAGGAAGCTCTTTTTAACCCCTACATCTATCATATCCCAGGGCAGAATTTCGTCAAAATCCCTTTGCCTTGTATAGAAGTCAACATCCAGACCGCACTCGCCAAAGCACTCGAGCCATTTGTCCATATCAAAAAACTCACTCCATCCGTCAAAGCGGATGCCCTTTTTGTGTGCGGCAAGAAGAACATCAGCCAATCGTCTGTCGCCTCGTGCAAATACGCCCTCCAATATGCTAACGGGTGCCTCGTGGTAGTTGTACTTTACTCTCTTGCAGGTTATGGCGTCTTTTAGTGCCTTTTGTTTAACTCTCAAACTCTCCATAGTATCCTGCTTTGCCCATTGAAACGGTGTAAACGCCTTTGGCACGAATGACGAAACCGAAAGAGTGATATTAAGTCCGGGGGCTCTTTTGTCCTTGGGTATGTTCTGATACACTCTGTCTACCTTTTGTGCCAGGTCGGCTATACCGCATACATCTTCTATCGTTTCAAACGGAAGACCTATCATAAAGTAGAGCTTGATTTTACTGTATCCGCCCTCAAATGCCATCTTGGTGCTGCTCATCAGGTTTTCTTCGGTGATACCCTTGTTTATAACATCTCTCATACGCTGTGTGCCTGCCTCGGGGGCAAAGGTGAGAGAGCTTTTTCTTACTTTGGATATCTTGTCCATAAGCTCCATAGAAAAGCTGTCCAAACGAAGCGACGGCAGAGCAAGATTGACCTTGTCCTTTTCGGTAATTTCAAGCAGTCCGTCGGTTAGCTCTTTTAACTGTCTGTAATCCGAGGTAGAGAGCGAAGAAAGGCTGATTTCCTCATAGCCGGTGCTGTCGATTAGTGCTTTTGCCTGCTTGATAAGTGTTTTGGCACTCTTTTCTCTCACAGGGCGGTAAATCTGCCCTGCCTGACAGAAGCGGCAGCCTCTTATACAACCTCTGAATACCTCAAGCATTATTCTGTCGTGGATAATCTCCACAAAAGGAACCACAAATTTGTCGGGATAAAACACATTATCAAGGTCCTCGACCACTCTCTTTTTGACCGTCTTGGGTACGAAATCATACAACGGCCTTATTTCCTTTACTGTGCCGTTTTCGTTGTAGGAAACATCGTAGTAGCTCGGAACATATATACCCGGTATTTGAGATACCATCTTTAAAAACTCTTCTCGGGGCAGGTTTGCCTTTTTCCATTTGGCATATACATCCATACACTCGTTCATCATTTCCTCGCCCTCGCCAAGCTGGAAGAAGTCCGCAAAAGGTGCCAGACACTCGGCAGAATAAGCACAAGGCCCGCCCATCATTACAAAGGGGTCGCCCTCTTTTCTGTCTTTTTGCAAGAGGGGTATCCCTGCCAGATCAAGCATATTTAATATATTGGAATAGCTCATCTCGTACTGGAGAGTAAACGCCGCAAAGTCAAATGTGCTGACAGGCTCCATACTCTCAAGACCATATAGAGGGATGTTGTTTTTTCTCATTTGGTCTTCCATATCCACCCAGGGCGCAAAAACTCTCTCGCACCAGGTGTCCTCTCTCTCGTTAAGAAGAGAATAGAGGATTTTCATACCCAGGTGGCTCATGCCCACCTCGTAGGTATCTGCAAAGCAAAACGCAACCCTGATATCTACCTCGTCTTTGTTTTTTATTACACTGTTTAACTCTCCGCCTGTGTATCGGGCGGGTTTCTCCACAAGGGGAAGTATGTTTTCTATCTTTTTTCGTAGCATTATATTAATTCCTTTCGGATATTCTCACCTTATATAATACTACAAAAATTAAAATTTTTCAATACATTCTCCCACAGTAATCATAGCATTTTTGAGCACACATTGTATCAGCCTTTTCTGCGTCACCTTGCCGATACATTTGCCGTTTTTTGTAACACAGAACTCCACCGTATGTGTGGGGCTTATAACCTCTGCAAGACATATGGCGTGGCTGCCTGCATCGACCTTTATTTTTTTGATATTGGCGTTTGACTTTGCCTCACCCGTAAACACCCGCTTTTTTATACATATGGCAAGGGTCCGTTCGTGAATGAGGTTAAAAAGTATAAACAAGCCCGCCGCAAGATACGAAAAATTGTACCCCGTTTCAAACGCAAGGAAAATGCCAAAAGCAAAAATCAAAGTTCCTATAAAAGCCGTTATCCTTATTGCGTAGGTGTAACCCCTCACAAAGCCAAAGTGTGAGGACAAAATCGACTTTAGTATCACACCGCCGTCCAAGGGAAGTGCAGGTATCAGGTTTAAAAAACCGTTTGCAAAATTGGCAAGGGCAAAAACCTCTGCCGCCTGCACGCCAAATAGCCTTTCTGCAACGGGACAAAGGGATAACAGGACAAAATTAAACATAGGCCCTGCCAAAGACACAGCCGCCTGACACAAAGGCTCGTTTATAAGAGGAACATCTGCCGTAACTCCCCAGGGAAGTGCCCTTACACCCAGAACCTTGATTTTCAAAAAACGGCATACGGCGATGTGTGCCGCCTCGTGCAAAACAACGGCAAAACCCACCGCCAAAACGCTCTCTGCCGAAAAGAGCAAAAAACACACAAAGATTACACAGCCAAACACAATGCAGGGTCTTGGACTTCGCCTAAAAATCAACATATTGCTCGGGGTTCACACTCTTTCCGTCTATTTTGATTTCAAAATGCAGATGCGGCCCTGTGGATATGCCAGTTGAGCCCACCTCGCCGACCTTGATAAGAGGCGAAACATACTCGCCCTCTGTAACACACACGCTGTCAAGATGTGCATATACTGTGGTAATTCCATCCCCGTGGTCTGCCACTGCATAGTAGCCGTTGGCGTTGTCATAGCCTGTGGCGGTGATGTGGCCCGGGTATGCCGCAACCACCGTGTCGCCTCTGTCTGCGGCTATGTCCACACCTGTGTGCAGGTTGTCATTTTTGGTTATGGGGTGCTCCCTCTCTCCAAAGGGCGAAGATAGTCTGCCGTTTTTTACAGGTTTTGTCCACACAAAGACTTCTTCTGTCTCTTGGGTATCGATTTCTCGTGGGCTTTGGTCTTTTTTTTGCTCTTTGGTTTCCTTTGCCTTAACAGAGGGATTTATCTTTGGCTCATCTTCGATGCCGAGGGATTTTTCTGCTTTTTTTACAAGTGCCGTATACGAAGACACCGCATTGTATGAGCCTGTCTTTACGGCATAGATGCCCTTTTTGGCAAGGGAAGACCACTCTCGGAGAGCGTAGGTTTTGTTTAGTGCGTATTTTATTTTCTGATGCGGACAAAACTCAAAAAAAGAGAAAATAATACCCAAAGAAACCAAACCTGCCGACACTATGCAACGCACAAGTGCCTTTTTTTCGTACGGTATTTTTTCTTTGGGTGTTTTTAATGTATATTTTGTTTTTTGGTATCTTGGAAACATCACACTCACATCCTTTTTTATATGTGTATGTGATAAATTCCAAAAAATCACTCTATCTCGTTAGTAATCTTGTTGTTTATCTCCTGCATTCTGAAATCCGCCTCGGTGATAAGGTCAGCGCATTCTTTGAGCTCGAGTGCTATCTTCTCGGCGTTTTGCACATCTTTTTTGTACTTCATAGTGTGCTCCAACGACGCCCAGAAGTCCATCGCAATGGTCCTAAGCTGCACCTCCACCTTGATATTCTGCTTGACACTCGAAAAGAAAACAGGCACTTCTACTATCATATGATAGCTGCGGTAGCCGTTTGGCTTGGGGTTTTGGATGTAATCCTTTACTTCGAGCACGGTGATATCATCCTGACCCGAAAACATCTGTGCTATTTTGTATATGTCGTTTATAAATGAGCAGATTACCCTTACGCCTGCGACATCATTTAAGTTTTCCATTATTGACCCGATATCCACGGGCAAATTACGCCTCAAGAGCTTGTTTACTATGCTTTCGGGCTTTTTGACGCGGCTTTTTATCATTTCTATGGGGTTGCGGTTGCTCGATGCGGAAAGCTCGTCGTTTAGCACCTCAAACTTTGTCCGCACTTCTTTTATGGCACAGTTGTACATCATCATAACAGACTGAAAGTTATTTATTTTTTGCAGTGCCTCCTGTGCCCCTACATCTACCACAAGGCGTTCAGGAAAGCTCTTTTGAAGTTCGTTTTCCATATCAATACCCAAACTGACCGTCAAGCGAGTCATCATTTTCTATCCATTCGCTTACGGAGATTACCTTAAATTCGTCTTTGTTAAGCCTTACTACAACCTCTTTGATGCCTGCGTTTATAATCATCCTCTTGCACATAGCACAGGACGATGCGTTTTCTACAATTTCCTTGGTTTCAAAATCCTTGCCCACAAGGTACATAGTAGAGCCCAGCATCTCCTTACGCGATGCACTTATTATGGCATTTGCCTCGCTGTGAACAGAACGGCACATTTCGTAGCGTTCGCCTCTGGGGATGCCCAGCTTTTGTCTCTGGCAGTATCCCAGATCCAGACAGTTCTTTCTGCCTCGGGGTGCACCTGTGTAGCCTGTGGAAATAATCTCGTCGTTGTTTACAATTATGGCACCGTAGTTTCTTCTTAAACAAGTGCCTCTTTCAAGTACGGTTTCTGCAATATCCAGGTAGTAATTGTGTTTGTCTCTTCTTAAGTTTTCACTCATTGGTTTTTCTCCTTTTTTGCAAGTTCTATTAACTCACACGCATTTTGCAGGGCGGCATCTGTAATGGAAGCACCGCCAAGTGTGCGTGCAATCTCTCTTATTCGCTCTTCTTCTTTCATAAGATGGACAAATGTCTTGGTCCTTTCGCCGTCGGTCTTTTTTTCTATAAGATAATGGCTGTCTGCCATTGCGGCAATCTGCGGAAGATGTGTTATACATATAACCTGCGAAAAGCGGGATGTCCTGTACAGTCTTTCGGCAATCTTCTGTGCGGCAAGACCGCTTACACCGGTGTCTATTTCGTCAAATATGAGGGCCTCTTCGTCTGTCGTATCTGCAAGGGCACCCTTTATGGCAAGCATTATTCGGGAAAGCTCACCGCCCGATGCAATCCTGGACAGCGGCTTTGCATCCTCGCCCGCATTGGTGGAAATCAAAAATTCCACACTGTCCTTGCCGTCGCCTTTGTACTCGGTTTCTTTGAAATCCACGCTGATTACCACCTTTGGCATACAAAGCTCCGCAAGCGACGCCATAACCTCGCTGCAAAGAGAAGCGGCACTTTCTTTTCGGATAGCCGAAAGGGTATCTGCTGCAGTTTCTCTCTTTTGGGATATTATTTCAAGTCTCTCGGTGAGCTCTCTTTTGCTGCGGTCAGTTAAGTTGATATTGTCGAGTTCATCTTGCATATCGTCTCTTTTTTTAAGAATAGCCTCTATAGACTGGCCGTATTTCATCTTAAGTGTTTGCAAAAGGTCAAGCCTGTCATCTATTTCGTCGAGCTTGTCCGACGCAAATTCCAGACTGTCGGAGTAACCTTTTAAAAATCTTGCACTCTCTTTTAATGTGTCCTGTGCATCGGCTAAAGAAGAATAGACCTCTTCTATGCCTGCATCAAAGCCCGTCACAGCCTCTATCGCCTTTAACGCCCCCGAGAGTGTATCGTAGGCACTTTGACCCATTGATGTGCCCTCGTACAAAAGTGTGTACGCCTTGCTTGTAGCCTCGGCTATTTTGTAGGAATTTTCTATGACCGCTTTTTTCTTTTTGAGTTCTTCGTCCTCGCCTATTGTAAGCGATGCCATATCTATTTCCTCTATCTGATATGTAAGAAGTTCTATACGCCTTTGCATATCTTTGGCATCCTCACAGATGCTTTCGAGTTGCGTATTTATCTCTTTGTATTGCTTGTGGTACTGTATATATTCATCTTTTGCTTTGGCAAGAGTGTCCCCGCCGTAGCTATCCAAAAAGCCTATGTGGTTTTTGCTCTGCAAAAGGCTGGTATTGTCGTGCTGACCGTGAATTGCAACAAGGTGCTCGCCTGCCTGCTTTAGCATACCCAGGGTTACGGGGGCACCGTTTATTCTGATACTGCCTTTGCCGTCGCGGTCAATCTCTCTTGTAACAAGCATCTCGCCGTCTATATCCATACCCAGTATGTCCGTAAGCTTCTCTGCACAAAGGGGCGATACATCAAAGAGGGCATCCACCCTCGCCTTTTCCTCGCCTGTGCGGATGATATCCTTTTGGGCTCTTTCGCCTTTCACAAGGTTAATCGAGTCTATGATTATGGATTTACCCGCACCGGTTTCACCTGTCAGTATGTTAAAACCGTCCGACAAATCTATATTAACATTTTCTATAACTGCTATGTTTTTTATAGACAGGGTCTTTAGCATAAATACACCTCAAATGATATATTTTTTGAGCTTTTGCGATAGCATCTTTGCGTTTCTCTCGTTGCGGACAACTATCATCACAGTATCATCTCCTGCAATGGAGCCTACTATTTCTTCGGGTACGAGAGTTTCCACAGCGTATGCCACCGCCTGTGCGGCACCTGTGATTGTCTTTAGTACCACTATGTTTACCGCATAGTCCGCACCTGTGAGGCACTCGCCCAGAACCTTGCGGAGCTTTGCGGAGTTGTCGCCTTCGGTTTTGTTTGAAATTGTGTACTTGTAGGTGCCGTCGTTTAAGAGCACCTTCAGGATTTTAAGTTCCTGCAAATCTCTCGAGGTTGTTGCCTGTGTTACATCGTAGCCCTCGGCTATGAGAAGATTTGTAAGGTCTGTCTGGGTAGAGATATTCTTTGAGCCTATAAGTTCAAGTATCTTTCTCTGTCTGTCGGCTTTAGTCATCTTTTTTCTCCTGCTTCTGAGTTATTTTTTTTAGGGACATTACCTCGTAGAGGGTTCTTTGGTGCACCTTGATGATTGACGCCCTGTGTTTGCTTGTTCTTATTTCTATTACATCTTCGCGGTTTAATTCCACGCCCCGCTGACCGTCGCCGGTAAGCAAGAGGCTACCCGAAAAGCTGTCGTCAAACTCAACCCGTATGGTCTTGTGGCTGGGGACAACCACAGAGGTATCAAAATTGGAATGCGGGCAGATGGGTGTAATTACCGAGCACTCAAGACTGGTATCGATTATGGGGCCGCCTGCACTAAGGTTGTATCCGGTACTGCCGGTAGGAGTGGAAAATATAACCCCGTCTCCCGAAAAGTTGCTCACAAAGCTCCTATCCACATACACATTGGCAGAGACTATCCTTCGAAACGATGAGCACGAAACCACGAAGTCGTTTAGTGCATTTTCCTTGGCATATACCTTGCCCGAACGGATAACATCGGCTTCAAGCATAAGCCTTTTTTCTATGTGATATTCCCCGTTTATGAGAGCATCTACAGCATAATCTATTTCGCTTTTCTCCGCTTCGGCAAGGAAACCCAGCGTGCCCAGGTTGATGCCCAAAATGGGGACATCCTCAACCGCCGCATTCGATGCGCACGAAAGGATTGTACCGTCGCCGCCGAGGATTATTGCCGCATCGGCGCCCACTATGGCGGGCAGAATGTCGCTTTCAGCATCGGCAACACGCACACTGTACACGCCTTGGAGGCGGTCTGTGATACGGTTGGTATATGTAAGGTCTTTGTCTTTTTGGCTGTTTGTAATTATGGCTATATTCTTCATAGTTATCTCTCCGTTTTTTAGAAAGAGCATTATGTATAATTATACACTTAATTTGTGCAAAAGTCAATTTTTATGTTGACTTTTGACCTTTTAAATGTTATTATGCGTAGAGAATTTGATTTGAGAGGAATTTTTTATGAAACTTACATACAAGCACACTCAAAAAGCCTGCTGCCTTGCATATGTAACAGGTGCTCTTGTAAATAACTTTGCCGCACTTTTGTATCTTATGTTTCAAAAAAGTTTTGGTATTACGCTTTTTCAGATAGGATTTCTTATGGGGCTTAACTTCGGCATACAGATTTTTGTGGACCTTCTCGGTGCAAAATATGCACAGCAATTAGGTTACAGACGCTGTGCTGTGGGGGCATTTGTATTTGCTTTTCTCGGACTTGTGATGCTGCCTCTTCTTACAGCTTTTATGCAAAACAAGTTTGCCGCGATAGTTATCTCCATATCCTTTAGTGCAATAGGCAGCGGTATGCTCGAGGTAATAATAAGTCCCATCACCGAGGCTCTGCCCATCGGCGAAAAGGAAGCTGCTATGAGTATGCTCCACTCCTTTTACTGCTGGGGGTCGGTTCTTGTAATAGGTGTTTCTTCGCTGTTTTTTAAGCTTTTCGGTATGGAAAACTGGCGGATTATCACACTTATATGGGCTTTGCTGCCGCTATCCACACTTGTTATATTTCTCATTGTTCCTATCCGCACACTGCCTTCGTCCCATTCGGGATTTAAAGGTATATTGTCCTCCAAGGGCTTTTTGATATTTTTAATTCTTATGATGTGCTCGGGTGCAGGCGAAATCGCCATGTCGCAGTGGGCATCGTACTTTGCCGAAGATGCGCTCAAGGTTTCCAAGACTGTGGGCGACCTCATGGGGCCGTGCCTTTTTGCAGTGTTTATGGGTATTGGCAGAGTGGGTTATGCACTTTTTTCGGACAAAATCAACTTAAAAGCATATCTCAAAATCAGCTCTTTGGGATGCCTAATTACCTATCTTGTGACTGCTATTAGTCCAAATCCGTATCTGTCGCTCGCAGGGTGTGCGTTTACGGGGCTTTTTGTAGCGATTGCCTGGCCAGGTGTATTAAGTCTTGCATCGCAGTACAACCCAAAAGGCGGAACAGGTATGTTTGCCCTGCTTGCACTCGCAGGTGATGTGGGCTGTACACTTGGTCCGCAGATAGTGGTGCTCGGTGCATCCAAAATTAATGTTTTGTCATCGCCGATACATTCGGGGCTTTTGCTTTCGGCAGTGTTTCCGATGATAATGATAATAAGTATATCTTTTTTAAAAGCCAAAAACAGCTGAGGATTTTTATCCTCAGCTGTTTCTGATTGTGTCAAATTCATAACCCAAAGAACTAATATATTCTATAACAAGCGGCAGAGTTTCTGCCGTTATTTGTTTTGTGGAGGAGTCGTGCATAAGAACCACTATATCTCCCGTAGGTGTGGAGGATATCGTAGCCTTTAGAGTGGCCATAAGATAGTCCTTGGCGGGCGTGGTGGTTTCGCTGTCGCCTGTAAGACAGCTCCAGTCTATATATCTGTATCCCATATTTTTTAGTGCCATACGGTATGCTTCTTTTGTATCCTCGTCGGTAAGGCTGTCGTATCCGCCAGGGAAGCGGAACACAAGGTTGTCATACTCGGTTCCTATTGCCTTGTTTATGGCGTCGCGGCACTTTTTTACTTCGTCGCGGAAGCTGTCGGGCGAGCTGTACAAATAGGCATAATTGTGGGAATACGAGTGGTTTCCTATAGCGTGTCCCTCCGAGAGAATATTCTTTATCGTCTTGGGGCTTGCCTCGGCGTTTTTGCCCATTACAAAAAATGTGGCCTTTACCCCGTATTGATTTAGCACATCCAGAATTGCAGGTGTAACGGTGCTCGGACCGTCATCAAAAGTGAGATAGCACTTCTTTTTGTTATCATATACATATACGGTGTCTATTTCGCCGTCGTTTGGCTTGTAGCTCTTTTCCAGATATTCTTCGTAGCGGATTTCCTTTAGTCTTTCGGCTTTTATGCGAATTTCTTCCGTAGGCTCGGGATATATATACTGTGTAATCTTTACCTTGGCATCTGCAGGCTTGTCCTTTTTAAAGGTATTTAGCAGAACCTCTCTGGGAACCTTTGCCGCAAAAGACAGTGCAACGCAAATGAGAATAACGCAGATCAAAACCGTAATCAAAATAACCTTTGTTGCAAAGGTGTCTTTTGCCGATGTTACATCAAAGCCGGGAACATACCTTTTTACAAAAAGTTTTTTTGAATTTTTCACAGCAAGCACCCCCTACAAAAAAGTCATATATATAGAGTATACTATTTTTTTCGTCAAATATCAACATTTTTTAGTTGGAAACAATTATCGGTTATAAAAGATGTCAATACGGAAAGTTTAATTATTGTATTTCGTTTTGATTGGAGGTCAACATTATGAAATCCAAAAAAATATTTTTGGTTTCTTTTGCTTTAATTATTTTGGCTTTTTCTTACTTTGCGATAAGTGCAGAGTTTCTTATATCGGACAGCTACACAATTATGGAGGGGGCGTCTTTAAATTCCTCTTTGCCCTTTGGCATATATGCAAATAATGACTTTTATTTAAACACCGCCTCGGACACTTCGCCCAAAGCAAAGACTTTTAGCGAAAAAAGCGAGGGCTATGCCACACTAAAGCTATTTAATGTAATCCCCGTAAAAGAGGTAAGTGTAAACATAATAAAACGCCCTCTTCTCTATCCGTCGGGCGAATGTATCGGCATCAAGCTCTATTCTCAAGGGATACTGATAACAGGCTTTAGCGACTTTGAAACAAAAGAGGGCATATGCATATCGCCTGCGGCATCCACGGGGCTCAAAAACGGCGATATAATAAAGAAAATTAACGGAACACCCGTATCAAAAATAAGCGACTTTACCAATATAGCCGACAAAAGCGGAGAAAAGTGCACCCTCACCGTAAATCGTAACGGCAAGGAGATGGATTTTGCCGTAAAGCCAAAAAAAGCATCAGACGGTCATATGAGAATGGGGATACTGGTCAAAAACTCGGTGGCAGGTGTGGGCACTATGACATACACAACAAACAGCAATGAGTCTTTTGCCGCATTGGGTCACGGTATATCCGACGAGGATGTCCTCATACCCTTGAAAACGGCATCGGCATACAGAGCACAGATAATTGATATCAAAAAAGGAGAGAGGGGAACCCCCGGCGAAATAATCGCCGCTATAAACGAAGATGAACCCATAGGCAAATGCACACAGAACACATCGGGCGGAATATACGGGTTGTTAAACGAATACACCCCGCACAAAAAGGCACTCTACGCCGCACCCAATAACGAAATAAAAAGAGGAGCAGCGAGCATCTTGTGTACCGTTGACCCAAGCGGCATACCAAGAGAATACCGAGTGGAAATCCTTTCGGTAAATGCATTTAGAAAAAACAAGAGCAAGTCCTTTACCCTTAAGGTTACAGATGAGGACCTGCTCCGAAAAACAGGCGGGATTATCCAGGGGATGAGCGGCAGCCCCATAATCCAAGGCGGAAAAATTATCGGTGCGGTAACTCATGTATTTGTAAATGACCCCACAAAGGGTTACGGGATATTCATCGAGAATATGCTGGCAGAAGCAGAGAAAATTAAATAAAGAAATAGCATTAGTTGCTATGAAAAAGAGGGAATTGACTTCGTCAATTAAATGTTCGCTTCGCTCTCCTTTTTATAAGATAACTTTTCTTGTTATTGCGGAAATTACAACTTAAAAGCAGTAATTTCCTACATAATAAACAATTTCGCAAATGCGAAAACAATATTGCTAAATAGCATAATATATGCTATAATATTATTATACATAATGATACGTAGGAGTGAAGGAAAATGAAGGCTACCATAAATGCTAACGGTAATGAAATTGCTGTAATCTCAGAAGGTAACGAGAATGATTATATTTCGCTTACTGATATTGCAAGATACAAAAGTGATGATCCAACTGCAACTATACAGAATTGGATGAGAAATAAAGATACCATTGAATTTTTGGGGTTGTGGGAACAATTAAACAACCCTGATTTTAAACCCGTCGAATTCGAGGGGTTTAAAAAAGATGCCGGTGCAAATGCGTTTACAATGTCTCCTAAAAAGTGGATTGAAAATACGAATGCTATTGGGATTATCTCAAAATCAGGGAGATATGGCGGAACATTTGCCCACAAAGATATTGCCTTCGAATTTGCTTCATGGGTATCTGCAGAATTTAAGCTGTATATTATTAAAGATTATCAACGGCTTAAATCAGATGAAAATAGTCACTTATCATTAGAATGGAATGTAAACAGAACTATTTCAAAGATTAATTATAAAATACATACTGATGCAATCAAGGACAAGCTTATTCCCCTTGGAGTTACTCAGGCACAGCAAGGAATAACTTATGCCAGCGAGGCAGAAGTCCTGAATGTAGCTTTGTTTGGAAAAACATCTAAGGAATGGCGTGCTGAAAATCCTGATAAGAAAGGAAATATCAGGGACTATGCTACAATTCAGCAACTTATAGTGCTCTCTAATCTTGAAAGCATGAATGCTGAACTTATAAAGCAAGGTATTCCACAAAGTGATCGCTTAAAAAGGCTGAATACAATGGCGATAGAACAACTTACAACACTTATCGGCAACAGCAGTGTAAAACTTTTAGAATCTCAAAAAGGCGGTGCTGATAAATGAAAATAAGCTATAAAAAATTGTGGCACCTCCTGCTTGATAAAAATATGACTAAACTTGACTTGCGAAAACTCACAGGAATAAGCACCACCACTGTCCAAAAGTTAACCAAGGATGAATCGGTCGGTGTTGATATCCTACTTCGTATTTGTGAAAAACTTGATGTGAAAATTGAAGATGTTGTTGAATTTATATATGCCTAGGATTTGTAAAAAAGGAAAATATGCTGACAGCAGACAAAAAAACAGCTGATTAAAACCACCGTTTCAATCAGCTGCTTTGTTTGTTATCTCAAATATTCGCAAGCCGCAAGTGCCGCTACTGCTCCGTCGGAGGCGGCTGTTGCTACCTGACGGATTTGCTTTTGGCGGCAGTCGCCCGCAACAAATATGCCATCAATATTTGTAAGGCACTTTTCGTCTGCATCGACATAGCCTCTTTCGTCTAATGCTATAACATCGGCAAAGTCCTCGTTTTGCGGAATTAGCCCCACCGCTACAAAAAGCCCGTCAAAAAGGAGCTCTTTTTCGCCGTCTTTGGTGGATATATTAACTCCCTTAAAGCCGCCGTCGGTTATATACGAGCTAACGGTTGCACCAAGGATAACCTCTATGTTGTCCTTTTCTTCCACAAGTTTCTGGAGCTTGTCCTCGCCTGTAAGGAAGTCGAGGTTTTGTATCACATAAACCTTGGGCGAGGTTTGTGCAAGAAGAAGTGCCTCCTGCAGTGCGGAGTTGCCTCCGCCTACAACGCCTACGGTCTTGCCTTCGTAAAAGGCTCCGTCGCATACGGCACAAAAGGATATGCCGTTGCCGATTAATTCCTCTTCGCCATCCAAACCCAAAAGGCGATGCCTGGTACCCGTTGCAATAATCACCGTCTTGCCCTCGAACTCTGCATCTTCGCAGATTACTCTGTGAGGTTTGCCGGGGATTATTTTTTCTGCTTTGGTACATTCTATGTCGGCATCAAGGTTTGTCGCCTGCTCTATGAGGCATTCGGCAAACTCGTTGCCCGTTACACTTAAAAACCCGGGGATATTTTCCACCTTGGGCGAAGATGTAATCTGTCCGCCAAAGGTGCCTTTTTCTATAACAAGAACCTTTTTGTTGGCTCTGCCTGCATATATTGCGGCGGTCAGCCCCGCAGGGCCGCCGCCGATGATTATGATATCATATGTGTTCATAAATTCACGCCTTTAAAAACTTCTTGATGTCGGATACTCCGGCATACTTCTGGATAAGTCCGCCCTCTATAACAACGAGAGTGGGTGCCTGTTTAATTTCAAGTGCATCTACTGCCTCTTTGTTTTCGTTTGCAAGAAGTTTGGTATAAGCTACTCCCTCTTTGTCCAAAAGAGCACAAGCTATCTTGCAGTTGGGGCAGGTTGCTGTGGTAAAGAGATATATTCCGTCTGCCATCTGGGAAGAGGATTTTTCTTCGCAAGCACAGTCGGTTTTAGCATCCTTTGGCTTTAACACAGAATTTGCGATATCGTATACCCTACGCTCTTTGTATTCCTGGCTCTTACCGTCGTTCCAGTTCTGAACGGGGCGGTAGTAACCTGTGATACGGCTGTATACCTCTGTTGCCGAACCGCAGTGAGGACAAGTGAATTCTTCGCCTGCGATATAGCCGTGGTTCTTACATACGGAGTATGTGGGAGAGAGAGTATAGTAAGGCAAGCTGTAGTTTTCGGCAATTGTGCGTACCAGATTTGCAGCAGCTTTCCAGTCGGAGAGCTTTTCGCCTAAAAATGCGTGGAATACTGTACCCGAAGTGTAGAGTGTCTGCAATTCGTCCTGAATATCAAGAGCTGAGAAGATATCCTCTGTGTATCCAACGGGCAAGTGCGAACTGTTGGTGTAGTACGGTGTACCGTCGTCCTCGCCTGCTGTAACGATGTCGGGATAGTGCTTGAGGTCGTGCTTTGCAAGACGGAAAGCTGTGGACTCTGCAGGAGTTGCCTCCAGGTTGTACAGGTCGCCGTACTGTTCCTGATAGTCGGAAAGACGCTCACGCATATGGTTGAGAACCTGCTTTGTAAATTCCTGTGTTTCTTTGTGTGTAAGGTCTTTTTTGAGCCATTTTGCATTTAAACCAACCTCGTTCATACCAACAAGACCGATTGTGGAGAAGTGGTTGTCAAATGTACCCAAATATCTCTTGGTGTAGGGATAAAGCCCTGCATCCATAAGCTTACTGATAACTGTTCTCTTAACCTTTAACGAGCGTGCAGAAATATCCATCATTTTGTCTAGCTTTGCATAGAAGTCTGCCTCGTCTTGGGCAAGGTATGCAATTCTGGGCATATTGATAGTAACAACACCCACAGAACCTGTGCTTTCGCCGCTGCCGAAGAAACCGCCCGATTTTTTACGCAGTTCTCTTAAGTCAAGGCGAAGTCTGCAGCACATACTTCTTACATCGCTAGGCTCCATATCGCTGTTGATGTAGTTGGAGAAATACGGTGTTCCGTATTTGGAAGTCATCTCAAAGAGAAGTCTGTTGTTTTCTGTGTCGGACCAGTCAAAGTTATTGGTAATGGAATATGTGGGGATAGGATACTGGAAGCCTCTGCCGTTGGCATCGCCCTCTATCATAACCTCGATAAAGGCTTTGTTTATCATATCCATTTCCTTCTGGCAGTCCTTGTACTTAAAGTCCATGTCCTTGCCGCCTACTATACAGTTGAGCTCGGACAAGTCGTGGGGAACAACCCAGTCTAATGTGATGTTGGAAAATGGAGCCTGTGTACCCCAACGGCTCGGTGTGTTTACGCCGTAGATAAAGGACTCGATGCACTTTTTAACCTGGTCATAGCTTAAATCGTCAACCTTTACAAAAGGTGCAAGATAGGTGTCAAACGACGAAAAAGCCTGTGCTCCTGCCCATTCGTTCTGCATAATTCCCAAAAAGTTTACCATCTGGTTGCAAAGTGTTGCAAGGTGGCTCGCAGGTGCGGAGGTAATCTTGCCAGGAACACCGCCAAGGCCTTCCTGAATGAGCTGTTTTAATGACCAACCTGCACAGTAGCCTGTAAGCATAGAAAGGTCGTGGATGTGGATGTCGGCGTTGCGGTGTGCATTGCCGATTTCGTCATCATAAATTTCGCTTAGCCAGTAGTTAGCTGTAATCGCACCCGAGTTGGAGAGGATAAGACCTCCTACCGAATAAGTAACTGTGGAGTTTTCTTTAACTCGCCAGTCGTTGATGTTCAAATAATTGTCTACAATGTCCTTGTAGTCTACCATTGTAGCACTGATGTTACGGATTTTTTCTCTCTGGCGTCTGTATATGATGTATGCCTTGGAAACATCATCATAACCCGCCTTGATAAGAACAGATTCTACGGAGTCCTGGATTTTTTCCACCTCGATTTTGGAATCCTTAACCTCAGGCTCAAACTCTGCCGTAACCTTTAATGCAAGAAAATCTATAATGTCATCATTATACTGTCTGTTGCAGGCATCAAATGCCTGTGAAATAGCTGCGCTGATTTTTTTGATATCAAAATTAGCCAGCTTACCGTCTCTTTTTACTACGCTATACATTTCATTTCCCCCTTTTTTTCGATTTGTGAACAGCTTGATTGTATCACACATATTGTGCTTTGTCAATACCAAAAACACAATATCTTGTATTTTTTAGAGTTTTGTCAAATTCCGCGTATTTCCGCGTGTTTCAGATGTTTAAGAGCCGTTTTTTGCATATTTTCCATCTCTTCTTTTGAAAAAGGCGAAAGATTTTGGCACAATATATCGCCCGAATCCACAAAATTCTGCAGATAATATCTATCGGCTTTTTTTATCATCTGTGCGATTTTTTCCATATCCTCGGTTGTGTGGAGTTCCTTTACCAATGTGGTTCTGAATTCATAGTCTATATCGCCCGACAAAAGATAGTCCATACTCTCCTTTATGCTTTCGATATCTACAACAGTGCCTGCTGTATATGAGTATTTGTCAAAAGAGTTTTTTATATCCATTGCCACATAGTCAATAAGACCATCTGCGCAGAGTTTTTTTAGTTCCTTTGGGTAGCTGCCGTTGGTGTCGAGCTTTACCTTAAAGCCAAGAGCTTTGACCTTTTGCAGAAAATCTGCAAGACCAATGTGCATAAGAGGCTCTCCGCCCGATATACATATGCCCTTTAGAACGCCTTGTCTCTTTTTTAAAAAATCCAATATATAATCTTCGGTTATATCCTCGGTATCGTCCATCCGCACAAGCGAGGAGTTGTGGCAGAACGGACAGCGGAAATTGCACCCTTTTGTAAAAGCTATGCACCCAAGCTCTCCCGGAAAATCGAGAAGAGTGAGTTTTTGAAAACCGGCAAAAACCATATGTCTTACCTCCCTTAAAACGATATACTACCATTTTAATATTTTGTGTGCACAAATGCAAGTGTATAAATGCCCTATTTTTAGCAGAAATATTTGTAAACATTTTATTACCTTAATTGACAAAAAAGGCGGTTTAATATAATATATTAATATGAAAGGATTGGTTTTATGAAAAAATGGCTGGAGAATTACTGGTATCACTATAAGTTTCACACTTTTGCAGGGATTTTTGCTCTGGTTCTTCTCGTTGTGGGGGTAAAGAGCTTTACCGACCGCAAGGGAATGGATTTGAGTATGGTATATTTTTCCGATACAACCTTTTCGGCGGAAACATCCGACAAATTCATATCCTCTCTAAAAGACTTGGACATAGTAGAGGACCTGGATGCCGACGGCGAAAAATATATTCACATCGA
This sequence comes from Clostridia bacterium, assembly GCA_045544515.1. Lineage (GTDB taxonomy): Bacteria > Bacillota > Clostridia > UMGS1810 > UMGS1810 > RGIG8748. Next base: position 221,481 of record JAZPZD010000002.1, read on the forward strand.
GCCTGTAGTGCACTCCTTTGACATAGATGCACCGCTTCAGCAAGGCTCTGCGGAAAAACTGCAGACAATACTCTACGCAGGCGAGCACACGCTTATGCTGGTGCACAAATATGCATTGGAGGACTATGCAGAGTTTTTTGAGGATATTTCCGACAAGGTAAAAGACACAGACAAAACATTCCAAAACCCCGAGGAAAAATACATCTCGGGAATAAGCGTAGAAGGTAATGCCTTTCTGGAAGATATGGGCATAAACACCAAGGATCTCTATGTTGCAATGAGGCGTATGAGAGAAAAGGAAAAAGGAAACGAAAAAACTAAAAAGCTCTTTGACCAGGCATACAGAGTGATGGACTATATATTGGAGAACAATTAAATGAAAAAGGGAGCATATATATCCATAGTGTGTATCGCAGTTTTCTGTGCTCTTTTGTGTTTAACCCCGCGGGAGGTGTCCGTAACCGACTTTGCTATGGATACAGCCGTAACCATAAAGGCAGAGGGCTTTTCCAAAAAAGCGGTAAATCTCGCCATTGCGGAGATAAAGCGTCTCGACCGCCTTATGAGCACGCAAAACCCCAAAAGCGATGTGTACAAAATAAATTCCGCCCCCAAAAACGCAGAAACAAAGGTGGATGGCGAGGTATTTTATCTTATAGAAAAGAGCGTAGAAATATCCAAAATAACAGACGGTGCCTTTGACATAACGGTAAATCCCCTCTGCACCCTGTGGGATATAAAAAGCCAAAACCCGCAAGTTCCAAATGACGAGGATATAGCCGATGCCAAAAGGTGTGTGGGCTACCAAAACCTTGAGCTTAACAAAAAGAGAGCCACCATAACCAAAAAAGCTGACGGTATGACCATTACCCTTGGTGCAATAGCCAAGGGCTATGCCACAGACAAAGCCGTACAGATACTAAAAGATAACAATGTAAAAAACGCCATAATCGACTTTGGCGGAAACATATATATATTAGGAAAAGAAAAGAGAGTAGGTCTGCAGACGCCTTTTGAAAAAAGGGGGACATACTTTGATGTCCTTAATGTATCCGATGTGTCGGTTGTATCAAGCGGTGCATACGAAAGGTATTTCCAAAAAGACGGCAAAATCTACCACCACATAATAGACGCCAAAAGCGGCTATCCTGCTCAAAGCGGTTTAGATGCTGTGAGCGTGGTACACAAAAAGAGCTACCTTGCAGATGCACTCTCTACGGCGGTTTTCGTATCGGGCGAAGACATGGCAAATGAGTATATCAAAAACTTCCCCGATGCCAAGGTGATAATCCGCCGCAAAGACGGCACCGCAACAATTATCGGCAATAACTAAAACACTTGCTTTTGCTCTCGTTTCGTTGTATAATAGATATACTTTATACTTTGTATTGGTGAGGTTTTTATGAAAGTACCCGTTGGAAGAGAGGATATTGCACGCCTTTTCAGAAATGCTGTTTCCTGCGACAGACTTTGTCAGGCTTATATACTATACGGCGACGAAGGCATCGGCAAGAAAACTCTTTTTAGCTATATAGCATCTGTAATACTTTGCGACAGCTCTTCGTCGTGCGGAGAATGTCTTTCGTGCAAAAGTTTCGAAAAAAACTCGCACCCCGACATCGCCCGTATCGTAAGAGAAGAGGACAAAGCCTCCATAGGTGTCAAAGATGTGCGGGATATAAAGAGCGAAGTATACACAAGACCTACTATGTCAAAGTACAAAGTCGTGGTTATGCACGAGGCACACCTTGCCACAACAGAGGCACAAAACGCAATGCTCAAGATGATAGAAGAGCCGCCCGAGAGGGTTGTGTTTTTCCTCTTGTCCGACACACTATCCACCATTTTGCCCACGATTTTGTCGCGGTGCGTGGAGATAGAACTAAAACCCCTGGGTCAAAGGGATATGCAGACAATCTTTGGAGATAGTGCCGAGGATTTTGAAATCTCCCTTGCCAGTGGTAACCCCGGCAAGCTCATAAAGCTAATGTCGGATACGCAGTATACTGCCACAAGAGACGAGGTAATAGACGCATTTTCGCTTATTGCATCGGAGGACAACTTTTCTGCATATCTCGCTGCTGCAAGGCTTGACAAAATAAAGGACGGCAGAGACAAAATCCTTGGAATAATGCTGTCTTTTGCAAGAGATGTCTACTTTAGAAAGATGGGATTAGACCGCGAGATAATAAACAAGGACAAAATCAATTATATAGACAGCTTTTGCACCAAGCTTACAGACAAAGCGTGCTTTAAAATAGCAGAAATTATCATAGACACCCAACATCAAAAAGGCAAAAACGGCAACTTTCTTATAGCAATGACCTTGCTGCTTTTAAAGTGCCGCAGCGAAATTAGCAAAAAATAATCATACACAGCCGAAAGGAATTATAGATATGGTAAAAGTAACAGGCGTTCGTTTCAAAAAAATGGGCAAGATATATTATTTTGACCCGGGCGAGATCGAAATGGAAAACGGCATCCATGTAGTTGTAGAAACCTCAAGAGGTATAGAATACGGCCTCGTGGTTATCGCCGAAAAAGAGGTGGAAGAGAGCAAAATTGTTCAGCCTCTTAAAAAAGTAATCCGCATAGCTACAGCCGAAGACGACAAAACAGTAGAACAAAACAAAAAGAAAGAGGCAGATGCTATGGAAATCTGCCGCAAAAAGATAGAAGAGCACAAACTGGAAATGAAACTGATTGATGTGGAATACACCTTTGACCACAACAAAATCCTCTTCTATTTTACTGCAGAGGGCAGAATAGATTTCCGCGAGCTTGTACGCGACCTTGCCTCTGTGTTTAAGACAAGGATAGAGCTCCGCCAGATAGGTGTTCGTGACGAAGCCAAGATGGTAGGAGGTCTCGGAGTGTGCGGCAGAGTGCTTTGCTGCAACTCATATATGGGAGATTTTGACCCTGTGTCTATCAAAATGGTCAAAGAGCAAAATCTGTCCCTTAACCCCACCAAGATTTCGGGAACCTGCGGCAGACTTATGTGCTGTCTTAAAAACGAGCAGGCTGCATACGAAGCCCTTGCCAAAAATGCCCCCGGCGTAGGTGCTCTTGTAGAAACTCCCGACGGCAACGGCGTTGTGACCTCGGTAAGCATACTAAAAGGCATAGCCACCGTAACTGTGGGCGAAGAAGAAAAACAGGTACGCGAATACAAGGTAAAACAGCTCAAGATTCTAAAGCGTGCCTCCCGCAAGGAAGAAGAAAAAGTAGATATGTCTGAGCTAAAGCAGTTGGAGGACTGAAAATTAGAGAAAAGTACTTGAATTTGCTTGGCTTTTATGATATTATAATTATAAATTTTAAGAATTTAAGGAGGTGTATCTTAAATGGCATACATTATCAATGATGATTGCATCAGCTGCGGTGCTTGTGCTCCCGAATGTCCCGTAAACGCTATCGCTGAAGGCGACGGCAAATTCGAAATCAATGCAGATGAGTGCATCGAGTGCGGTGCTTGTGCAGGTGCTTGTCCCGTAGGTGCTCCTGTTAGCGAATAATAAGCAATACAAAAGAGGGGTTGTAATATATTACAGCCCTTTTTTTATTAGCTGCAAATGAGGATTATTATGGAAAGAATAGACGATTTGGGAATAAATAACCTTAAACTTATACAAGATACGGACCTGTTTTGCTTTGGAACGGACAGCGTTCTTCTTACCGACTTTGTCCGTGTAAAAAAGGGCGCCAGGATTGTCGACCTGTGCACAGGCAACGGCATAATACCGATACTTTTGTCTGCCAAAACCAAGGCAGAGAGCATAACAGGGATTGAAATATTAAAAGAGTCATTTTCCCTTGCCAAGCGTAATGCGGAGTTAAACGGCTTAACAGACAAGGTGAATTTTATAAACGACGACATCAAAAACTGGAAAAACCACTTTGAAAACGGAAGAGCAGATGTTGTAACCTGCAATCCGCCATATATGAAAGTCGGTGCAGGGTTCAAAAATCCTCACGACTTAAAAGCTGTGGCAAGACACGAAATTATGGCAAATCTTGACGACATTACAAATGTTGCCGCATCTCTTCTTAAATTCGGCGGTTACTTTTACATTGTGCACAGAGCAGACAGGCTTTGCGATGTGTTGTGCTCAATGAGAGGTGCAAAGCTTGAGCCAAAAAGACTTGCCCTTGTGCACCCCGACCCCAAGAGGAGCGCCTCGCTTATTTTGGTGGAAGGCATGAAAGGGGCTGCACCGTCACTCAAGATGGAACCCCCTATTTACGCAAACTGGGAGGCGGAAAACTGATGCAATACGGAAAACTCTACCTCGTGGCTACACCCATAGGAAATCTGGACGATATAACCGTGCGTGCACTAAATGTGCTAAAGTCTGTTTCCCTTATAGCGTGCGAGGACACAAGACATTCTCTTAAGCTGTTTAATCACTTTGACATACAAAAGCCCCTTACGAGCTACTTTGAGCATAACAAAAAGGAAAAAGGGGAATATATAATAAGCCATCTTAAAGATGGCGAAGATGTGGCATTGGTTACCGATGCAGGAACTCCCGCCATATCCGACCCGGGCGAAGACCTGGTAAAGATGTGCATCAGTGAGGGCATACAGGTTGTGCCTGTTCCGGGTGCGGCGGCACTTATAAATGCACTTATAATATCGGGTCAGGACACAGGTAGGTTTTCGTTTGAGGGGTTTTTGTCTATGAACAAAAAGAGCCGAAACGAACACCTCCAGTCCTTAAAAGACGAAAAACGCACCATGATTTTTTATGAGGCACCCCACAAGCTTACAAGAACCCTTGCCGATATGCAAAAGGTCTTTGGCAACAGGAATTTAAGCATAGTAAGAGAAATCACCAAGCTCCACGAAGAGTGCCTTGTGACAAGCCTCGACGATGCAATTAAGTTTTACGAAGAAAACTATCCCAAAGGGGAATATGTTCTGGTAGTTGCGGGCAAATCCGAAGAGCAACAAAGATGCGAAACAATAGAAAAGTTTGCATCGCTCACCGTAAAAGAGCATGTGGATATGCTCATTTCAGATGGCCTTACCAAAAAGGACGCCATAAAGCAGGCATCTATGGAACGGGGCGTATCAAAACGCGATATATACAACGAATACGAAAGCACAAAGGAGTAAATTGTTATGAACAAAGACGGTTTTTTGTATAAAAACATGGCAAAATACAGACTGAAGTATCTTGCGATAAATATTGTGCTAACTATACTTTTTGTTATGTATACAGTCATTTCTCTGCCGTATCTCAAGGCATCATTTGGCGGACCCAAAAAGTTAGATACCGAGACTTTTCTCAAAGAAACCAACTGTATAACCATAGACGCACCGATAGAACTCGGCAGAAAAGACCACAAACTGCCCGATATGTCACTTATGAAAGAAAACACCTACTGGCAGGGCGATGTGTACGACTTTGTAATAGATATCCCCTCTGCCACACCCATCGGCGAGCCGTTTAAAAATAAAAACGACAATACAGGCACCGAAATGGATATGTACAGAGTGCATATGACCGAAATCGGCGGAAGAAAAATCGCCGTTCTCGCATACCCCAACACCAAGATAGAAAAGAAGATGCAGGCAAACTTGAGCCAGATGCAAAAGCCCATCGCCTCGGTAATATCAAAAACACTGAAAAACGGCGAAGAGATAACTCTTTCGGAATATGTAATCGACTTAAGAAATGCCGAAATGGGTGCGGAAAACTCGGATGTCCTCTTCTTCTGGTTGTTTGTGATACTGATGCTTTTCCTTTGGGTTAAACTGATAATATATTATATAAATCCAAAGTTTACCCCCACATTCCGTCAGCTAATAAAATACGGCGATATTATGGAGGTTGCCCAAAAGGTTGACCTCGAAACCAAGTCCGAGGACGCCTACAAAGACGGAGATATGCTGGTTCTAAAAAACTTTGTCATTACCAAGAGTACATTCAAGGCGGTCGTTGCCAAAAACCATATGGCAAAGCACTAAATCTTTTGGAGGAATGCAAGATGAGTAAAATATATAAATCCTGCGCCGAACTTATAGGCAAAACTCCCCTTGTGGAGCTTTGCAGTATAGAAAAGGAGTTTTCGCTAAAAGCAAGGATAATAGCCAAAGCGGAATTTTTAAACCCCGGAGGCTCTGTAAAGGACAGAGTGGCACTAAAGATGCTGTGCGATGCAAAAGATAAAGGCATCATAGATGAAAGCTCGGTAATAATAGAGCCCACAAGCGGAAACACAGGCATAGGTCTTGCTATGGTAGGCTCATCGAGAGGGTACAGGACAATCATCGTAATGCCCGACACGATGTCTGTGGAAAGGCAGCTTCTTATGAAAGCCTACGGTGCCGAGGTTGTGCTCTCCGACGGCAAGGAGGGTATGGCAGGAGCGATAAAACTTGCCGAAGAAATACGCAAAAAAACGCCAAACAGCATCATAGCAGGGCAGTTTGAAAACATCTCCAACCCCAAGGCGCACTACGAAACCACAGGAAAAGAGATTTTTGAAGATACCGACGGCAAGGCGGACTTCTTTGTATCTGCAGTGGGCACCGGCGGAACCATTACCGGAACGGGAAGGTATCTCAAAGAACAAATCCCCAATATCAAGGTAGTTGGCGTAGAGCCTGCAGGCTCTGCCGTTCTCTCGGGAGGCAAGGCGGGAGCTCACAAGATACAGGGTATCGGTGCGGGCTTTGTGCCGCAAGTGCTTGATGTGTCCGTAATAGATGAAATCATCCCCGTAACAGACGAGGACGCCTTTATGTTAGCACGCCTCACAGCAAAAAAAGAGGGGCTTCTTGCAGGGATTTCATCTGGTGCTGCACTAAAGGCGGCAATAGAGATAGCCCAAAGACAAGAAAACGCAGGCAAAACGATTGTTGTGATTTTGCCCGACTCGGGCTCGAGATATCTCACATCGGGATTGTATGAGTAAATTTTTTCTTGAACGATGCAAATTTTTGTGCTATAATTTGCATTATAAAAGACAGAAAAGAGGTAACAGACAGTGATAAGAGTAGGAATTTTTGGATACGGAAATCTCGCCAAGGGAGTAGAGCTTGCAGTAAGAAACCACTCCGATATGGAATTAAAGGCGGTATTTACCCGCAGAAACCCGGACGATGTAAAAATAAAAACCGCAGGAGTTGGCGTATACCACGCTAATGTTGTAGAAAAGTTCAAAGACGATATAGATGTGCTTGTGCTCTGCGGAGGAAGTGCCACAGACCTGCCCGAGCAAACGCCCAAAATGGCAGAAATGTTTAATGTAATAGACAGCTTTGACACCCACGCAAAGATAAACGAGCACTTTGCCAATGTAGACAAAGCCGCAAAGGAAAACGGCAAAACCGCCATTATTTCGGTTGGTTGGGACCCGGGTATGTTCTCACTAAACAGAATGTATGCCGAGGCGGTGCTCCCCGAGGGAAAAAGCTACACCTTCTGGGGCAAGGGCGTAAGCCAGGGACACTCCGACGCCATAAGAAGAATAGACGGTGTGCTTGACGCAAGACAGTATACAATCCCTATAGACAAGGCTTTGGACGAAGTAAGAAAGGGCACAAACCCCGACCTTACCACAAGAGAAAAGCACTTAAGAGAGTGCTTTGTTGTGGCCAAAGACGGTGCCGACCTTAAACGCATAGAAGAAGAAATAGTTACTATGCCAAACTACTTTGCCGACTACGATACCATAGTTCACTTTATATCTATGGACGAGTTAAAGGCAAATCATTCGGGTATTCCGCACGGCGGATTTGTGATACGCAGCGGCAAAACGGGCGCAAACGGAGAGAACAATCATATAATAGAATACAGCCTCAAGCTCGACTCCAACCCCGAATTTACCGCATCGGTACTTACGGCATATATAAGAGCAGCATACCGCCTGAATAATGAGGGGGTATACGGCTGCAAGAGCGTGCTTGATATTGCACCCTCGTATTTAAGCCAGAAATCCGACGAACAGTTACGACACGAATTACTGTAAGACTATAAGAAATGCAAAAAGACATCGCTTTTATGGCGAATGTTCTAAAGGACAGTTATTTTAAAGGCTGAACGAAATCAATCGTTCAGCCTTTTTCCATAAGGCTTTAGGATATCCTAAATCTTCGGAATATGGTACACATATTCCCTGCTTGATATAGTTCCGGACATTACTTTTTAAAAACAAACAAATACTCATGTGCTATAAGCAAGAAATTATATTTCATACTATTTGTTTTCCAATATCCCGTTGCTTTGCAATTATGCTGTTCTTTTATGATAAGCTCTTTCAGTTTGAAACCTGCATCTTCAAATGTCCGCATAACATCAAAAGACATAGGAATCATATGCCCTTTTTGCCTTGTATCACCCATAAGAACAGCACAAAACTTATCCTTTTTAAGCACACGATAACTTTCTTCTGCAACTTTTTTCATCTCTTCAAGAAAATCGTTTACTTTTAATTGCGACAAGTCATTCTCTATACCATCACTATACTTGATAATATCAGCATAAGGTGGGTGTGTGCATATCAAATCAATACTGTTATCAGGAACAAAATCAAGATTTCTTGCATCGCCTTTTTTGATATACACTTTCCCTTTTGCACTTTCTATATCAAAAGCTGTTTTCTCTTTGCATCGCTGGAGTGCAACATCGTTCACATCTACACCAATTATATCTCGATTCAAAAGTTTTGATTCAACAAGAGTAGTACCACCGCCGGCAAATTGGTCAAGAACTAAATCACCCTCTTGTGAATATCTTAATATAATATTTCTCGGTATATAAGGCGACCAATTCCCTCGCCATTTTGCATCGTGAGTTGCCCAATCACCACGCTTTGGGAAAGACCAATGCGTAGTCATTTCAAGTTCAAAATCATCAGGCTCCCATTTTTTAATTTTCTTTTCAGCCATTATTTAAAAACCTCATTGATTATACCATTTTCTAAATCTTTGATATTATAAATGTGTTCCATAACATCAAAAGTCTCTTCTAAATTATGCCTTGATGGCTTCCAACCCTTTCCGTCTGTAAACCATACAAATTTAAAGCCTTCTATGTCTTTTGCTTCTATGGCAATCATTTTATAGCTTCTTGCAGTTTCATTAGGCTTAGAACCTTGTGAACTGTAGAAGTTCGTTTCTATGCCATATATCGTAGTACCTGTCTTGATGACAAAATCAAATCTTTTTTCTGTCTTGCCTGAATTTGATATTTTCGATAATTCTATGTTCCATTTATTCTCAATATCACTTAATCTCATTTCTTTGAAATAGGTTTCGCCTTTTATAAAACCAGCCTTTTTTATGTAAGACTCCACGAGATTTTCCATCAAATCTCCACTACGCGATTTTCTTCCGTTAGAATCTAATCCAACCTCAACACCTGTAACATAGTCAAATAAATTATTTATAATATGGTTTTCAAGTAATTCAAAAAGACCTGTCTCGCGCATGAAATAAGCATAACTTTCACCACTTTTAAATTTATGTCTGTTTGGCCCATACTTCCCAAAATCAAAGAGGTATGTTATACCACCGTTTTCATCCTGACAAAAGATTTCCTTTTCCCTTTTAGCAATCAGAATTGGAAGGGCTTTAATTATTTCGGGATACTTTTTAAATAAGGCTATAAAATCACGTTCAATATTTTTTGAACCAATCAAAGAATTAAGAATGTTAAGCTCTACCTTGATTGTTTCTACATTTTTATATGCTTTATCAAAATCTGTATAATACTTGTAATCAGCAATATTTTCTTTGAAATTTGAAAACCACGCATTAAAATCTCTATTTGCCATATTCTTTCCTCCTTAAAAATTGCTAATAATTAACTCTTTAACTTTACCTCTTTCTTCACTATTGCAGTTAATCATTCGAGTAGCTTCAACCCTTTTAATTTTGTGTTTAGAATAGATTTTATCAAAAAAATCATCTTCTATATTAGAGTTTTTAGGATCTGAATTGCTCACAACTACTTTTGCACTTTTTTTATGCATACGTTCAACAAATTTGGCAAGTTCAATTTGTTCATCATCATTGAATAGATTTTCTGTATAAGCCGTAAAACTTGCTGTGTCTGTCAAAGGTCTGTAGGGTGGATCAAAATACACAAAAGTATGCTTATCTATAAATTCAGCAGAGTTGCGATAATCTCCGCATACAATCTGTACATTTTTCAATTTGTTCGATGCTGCACGAAGGTTTTTTTCATCACAGATAAGAGGATTTTTATATGCTCCCATCGGCACATTAAAAAGTCCTTTTTTATTAACTCTATAAAGTCCATTAAAACAAGTTTTATTAAGGAATATCATCAATGCTGCTTTTTCAATATTTTCGGTTTCATTACCATTGACTTTCAAATCATTAAATCTATCTCGCTTTGCCATATAATACGATTTTCTCTCTTCTGTTTCAAGTGGCACATATTCAAGCTGATATTTTTTCAGTAACTCAATCAATTCCTCAATATAATCACGTACTATCACATAGGTATTTATGAGTTCGGAGTTTATATCACTTATATATATTCCCTCTAAATTGTACTTGTTTAAAATATCAAAGAGTACAGCACCGCCACCGACAAAAGGCTCGGCATACTTTGTAACAACACCTTCATCAAAAGGATAGTATTTTTCAATCTCTTTTAATAACTGCCCTTTACCGCCTGCCCATTTCAGAAAAGGTTTCACATACTTTTCATCAGTAGTATTATATCTTGTGCTTCGTGCATCAATAGGTTTTTCGGCATCTGTCGGTATAAGCCACATATTTCCCAACATTTGAACATTTGCTATTCTATTTTCAGAACAAAGAACAGCCACTCGTCTTTGGGATATACCCCATCTGTCAGCAGCTTCTCTTGCAGACATAACTTCCATATTTCTACACTCCTTGTCTATTATAAATAATATTATATTCTAAATCTCGAATAAAAGCAATACCAAACAAAAAAGTAATAAAAATGACAGATTTATCACACTGATAAATCTGTCATTTTACTGTCCTTAAGAACACTCGATATATGGCGATGTCTTTTTTTACATCCCCTAATTATGCTTTGTTTACAGAACCAAATAGTTCCATCTTTTCCTTTACAGTAGCCTTGATAGCTTCTACACCTGGAGCGAGGAGCTTTCTGGGGTCAAAGCCCTTACCCTGAAGGTCCTTGCCCTCTTCTACATACTTTCTGGTAGCTGCTGCAAAAGAAAGCTGACATTCTGTATTAACATTAATCTTGCTTACGCCAAGAGAGATAGCCTTTTTAATCATATCTGCAGGAATTCCTGTGCCGCCGTGAAGAACGAGGGGCATCGGGTTTGTAGCTTCGCCGATTTTTTCGAGCACATCAAATCTTAAACCTGCCCAGTTTTCGGGGTATTTGCCATGGATATTGCCTATGCCTGCTGCAAGCATATCTACGCCCAGGTCTGCTATCATCTTGCATTCGTTAACATCAGCAACCTCGCCGCCGCCTACAACGCCGTCTTCTTCGCCGCCGATGGAGCCAACCTCTGCTTCTACAGAGATGCCCTTTTCGTTTGCAATTCTTATGATTTCCTTGGTTTTTTCGATGTTTTCTTCTATAGAGTAGTGAGAACCGTCAAACATTACAGAAGAAAATCCTGCTTCTATAACCTTTAATGCGTGCTCGTAGCTGCCGTGGTCAAGGTGAAGAGCAACAGGAACTGTGATGCCGAGCTCATCTATCATACCCTTTACCATGCCTACAACTGTCTTGTAGCCGCACATATATTTTCCAGCACCCTCGGATACACCCAGGATAACAGGAGAGTTTAATTCCTGTGCTGTAAGAAGAATGGCTTTTGTCCATTGGAGATTGTTGATGTTAAACTGACCTACTGCATATTTGCCCGCTTTGGCCTTTTGTAACATTTCTTTTGCCGATACTAACATTTTGTTTCCTCCTGTATTTAAGCTTGAAAAAGCTATGTTTAATATAACAGTAATATTATACCCTTATTGTCAATATATGTCAAGAAGGGTCATAGCGTTTTTGTAATATATTTTGTCTTTGTCGCTGTCGGAAATATCCAGGCTCTCTATGAGGCGTCTCTCCCACGAAGGTCTGTGCCAGGGCATATCCGATGCAAAAACAAGTCTGTCGGGAGTGTGAGTATCCACAATGCTCTGTGCAAAGCTCTTGGGCATTACACCGTAGCCAAAGGACAGATCAAACCACACATCAAGACCGCAGAGCTTTTTGATTACCTCATCTGCACAGCCTACACCGCCCCAATGTGCCGCAATCACAGGCGAAGAAAACCACTTGAGTGCTCCCAGGAGGTTGTCGGGCATACAATGATACGGCATACCAAAGCCATAGTCGTGCCCTGCGTGAAACACAGTAACAAGTCCCAGAGAGGATATCTTTTTGTATATGGGTTTCATCTTTTCGTCATCGGCATAAAAGGACTGATATTCGGGGTGAAACTTAACACCCTTGAGCCCCATAGCCTTTATTCTTTCCAGCTCTTCCAGAGCGTCGGGGGCATCGGGATGCACCGAACCAAAGGCAAAAAGTCCCTCCATTTTGTTCATTTCTGCGGCAAAATTATTCACATTTTCCTGCTGATTGGGGTTGGTTGCAATAGACAGTACCACCGCCATATCTACGCCGTCTTTTGCCATCTCCTGCTTTAGCGACGAAACCGTACCCTTGGTCTGCGGCTCAAGTCCGCCCGACGCAAAAGACAGCTTTTCCATAGCTCTGGGGGCAATACTATCGGGAAATGCGTGTGTATGAAAATCTATTATCATTTTTGCTCGCCTCGTTTTTGATGTTGTTTGTATTCATTGTATCACAAATTTTTCCTTATTTCAATGTCTTAAGATTATAAAAAGCTTCTCTGCCGGGGTACTTTGCCGCGTCGCCCAGCTCCTCTGCTATACGCAAAAGTCTGTTGTACTTACTTGTGCGGTCGCTTCTCGACGGTGCCCCCGTCTTTATCTGACCTGCATTGAGGCTCACCGCAAGGTCGGCAATGGTGGTGTCCTCGGTTTCTCCGCTTCTGTGGGATATTATCGCGGTGTAGCCTGCTCTCTGGGCGTTTTCTACAGCGTCGAGAGTTTCTGTAAGGGTGCCTATCTGGTTTACCTTGACAAGAATAGAATTTGCCATACCCTTTTCTATACCTGTTTTCAGTCTTTTGGTATTGGTTACAAAGAGGTCATCGCCCACGAGCTGAACTTTGTCGCCAAGCTCCTTGGTGATAATCTGCCACGCATCAAAATCATCCTCGCCCACAGCATCTTCTATAGAAATTATGGGGTATTTGTCACAGAGCGATTTCCAGTAGTTTATAAGCTCGCCCGAGGTCATTCTTACGCCGCTTTTTGGCATGAGGTAGTCCCCCTCGTCTGTAACCCACTCGGTAGATGCCGCATCAATAGCAAGAAAAAACTCTTCCCCCGGGGTAAAGCCCGCCTCTTTGATGGCCTCGCACACAAGCACAAGGGCATCCTCGTCCTTTTCCACAGACGGTGCAAATCCGCCCTCGTCACCCACATTGGTGGAGAGGCCTCTCTTCTTTAGCAGTGCCTTTAATGTATGAAACACCTCTGCACAGGCAGTAAGCGCACAGCCAAAGGTATCAAAGCCCACAGGCATTATCATAAATTCCTGTATGTCGATGTTGTTGCCTGCGTGTGCACCGCCGTTTAATATGTTCATCATGGGCACAGGAAGTGTATGAGAGAACACCCCGCCTATATACTGATACAGTCCGATGCCGAGGCTGTGGGATGCCGCCTTGGCACACGCCAGAGACACCGCCAGAAGAGCATTGGCACCCAGGTTGGATTTGTTGGGCGTTGCATCAAGACGCAAAAGAACAGCATCTATCTCGCATTGGTTTAGTACATTCATCCCAATGAGTTTGTCCGCAATGACGGTGTTGATGTTGTCCACTGCCTTTTGAACTCCCATTCCGCCAAAACGCTTGCCCCCATCGCGAAGCTCCACCGCCTCATAGGCACCCGTTGATGCACCCGAGGGGACCTGTGCCCTGCCGATGTAGCCGTCGTCTGTTATAACCTCGGCCTCTACCGTTGGGTTGCCTCTGGAGTCCAGAACTTCTCTTGCAAAAACATCTGTAATTCCGATAAACTGTTTCATAAATATACCTCACAAAAAATAGTTACACCGAATATATACGGTGTAACTATTTTGTCCTTTATACAGGAAGTATATTCATTTTATGATAACATCCGAGTCCAGCATTACCGTAACAGGTCCGTCGTTTAAAAGCTCTACCTTCATATCTGCACCAAACTGACCCATCTCGACCTTTTTGCCTGTAATAGCGGATAGCTCCTTGGCAAATTTTTCGTAGTAGTCATTTGCAAGGTCGGGTTTTAGTGCGGACACAAACGATGGCCGTCTGCCGTGCGAACAATCGGCATAGAGTGTAAACTGGCTTATTGCAAGGATTTTGCCGTCTGTATCCATTACCGAGAGGTTCATCTTTTCCTCATCGTCCTCAAAAATCCTCAAATTTGCCGTCTTTTCTGCCATGGGGCGAATGTACTCTTCTTTGTCACCGTCGCAAAAGCCGACAAAAGCCAAAAGCCCTGCATCTATGGAGCCTATCACATTGCCGTCCACTGCAACCGAGGCTTTCTTTACTCTTTGCAAGAGAACTCTCATTTTTTGTTACCTCTGGGAGAAGCCAGAACCATATGCCATGTAACACTAACCAAAAAGTACACTCCCGAAATGAGCGAAAGTATCTTGAAGATATTTCTTGCCCAGTTAAAAGCAAAGCGGGTGTCCTTTATGAGACGATACACAAACATGGGCATATTGTACATAAAGAAAAGTCCTATACCCATTACAATGAGGTATACCGCATATTCCGCAAGGTGCTTTTCGCCTTTTTTTACAGATACAAAGGTGATAACTGCCGCTATAATCCAGGCTGCAACTGCTCCCACCTTGGATGCTCCGAGTGCCAAAGAAACTCTCGACGGATTGTGGTCTCCCATATATACAAGCATAAGCACGACAAAGCTTACCATAGCAAGTGCTGTTGTAACAAGTGCAAGGTTTGAGTGCTTTTCGCAATATGCGTTTTTAAGCTGTTTTTCTTCAGATATTTTCTTTTTCATTACAAGAATTCTCCTTTTATTTTATTACCAGTCGCCGTTTTCGTACATTACGGCAGATATCACGGCAATAGGTGCCGTCTCGCAACGCATTATCCTCGGCCCGAGAGTAACCGCTCTGGCTCCCGACGCACAGGCAAGGCGTACTTCCTCTTCTTCAAAACCGCCCTCGGGACCTATTATTATATTTACCCCCGATGCGTTTTTGTTATCCGAAAGAATATCCTTTAGTTTGTTTTTCTTTTCGTTTTCGTAGGCGATAATGTTAAGCGGTGCATCTTTAATTTCATTTAGCATTTCGCCAAATGCAACAGGCTCGCACACCTCGGGGATTATGCCCCTCATACACTGCTTTGCCGCCTGCTCCGAAATCTTCTGCCAGCGGTCCTTTTTTTTGGAATTGTCCTTTAGCTTGACAACGGTGCGTTTTGTAACAACGGGGACTATCCTGTTTACCCCGAGCTCCACAGCCTTCTGGATAATTAATTCCATCTTGTCCGCTTTGGGAAGACCCTGATACAAAGTGACCGAAAGGTCGGCTTCGTTTTTGTTAGGCTCAAAAGAGAGTATGTCCAAATCCACAAAATCCTTGCCAAAATCCCTCACCGAGCAGATGTAGTCGGTTTTGTCCTTGTCGCAGACGCTTACCGTATCGCCTGCCTTAAGACGCAAAACCCTGGTGATATGCGCTACATCATCGCCTGTGATGCGTACAGTATCTTTTGTAAACTGGTCTTTTGAAGCAAAAAATCTGTGCATAGGGGGATTTCCCTTTCGAAAATTGTAAATTTTTGTATTCCAAAGTTAATTATATCACAAATACCCCCACATATGCAAGGATTTTTTATATCCTTGCAGTTACGGAGCACCAGCCGTCAAGTTCATTTGTATAAGAAACACAAACTCCGTTTTCTTGGAACGCCGCCAGAACATCCGAAAGACGCTCTTTTATTATACCCGAGCATATGAAAACGCCGTTTTCCTTTATGAGCTTTTTTACCGTAGGCAAAAGGGCGATTATTACATCGGCAACGATATTGGCAACTATCACATCGTATTTGTTTTCGCTTAATTTATCAAAGAGTGCAGTGTCCGAGGTGATATCACCTGCATAAACAGAGTATCTTGCCTTGTCCACGCCGTTTCTCTCTGCATTTTCGTAGGCTGTGTGTATGCAGTTTTCGTCAATGTCCACAGCATCTGCCTTTTTGGCTCCAAGCATAAGTGCAATTACAGAGAGTATTCCGCTGCCGCAGCCTGCATCGAGGATAAGGGTATCATCTGTTACATACTTTTCTATCTCGCATATGCACATTTTTGTGCTGGCGTGGGTGCCTGTGCCAAAGGTCATACCCGGATTTACCGTAAATACGACCTTGTCTGTTTCTTCTTCGAGCGGGCACCACTCGGGTTGGATAACAAGCCTCTTGCCTACCTCGATGGGTTTAAAGTACTGTTTCCAGTTGTTTGCCCAGTCCTCCTCGTTTATACCGTCGGTTTCGGTTTTGAGCGTTCCAAGCAGGTCATCTTCGTCGGTCTTTTTTAGCTGTTTGAGGGCATCTGCAATCCGAAGAAGTGTTTCGTTTGCATCAATGCCGTTTTGTACATAAAACTTGACCTTGGTTTCGCCTTTTTTGGAGTTTATGAGTTCATCATCTACATAGTCCCAGTATTTTGTGTTGTTTTCCAAAAAATCATTGAACTCACTCTCGTCATCTATCTCAAATCCCGATATGCCCTCTGTCATAAGACAGTCGCACACCGCATCTGTACCAAATGTTGTGGTATAGACCGTAACTCTTATCCAATCCATAATATGCCTCCGATTTTGTATTTTATAGTTTAATAATATTACTTATTTTGACAAAAGTCAAATGAAACTCTTGATATTATCTCTTTTTGTAAGTATAATTAATTGTGAGGTGAATTTTATGAAAAATCTCGCAAGCCCCTCTGTGATAAAAGAGCTGCTTAAGGAAAACGGCTTTCACTTTTCCAAATCACTGGGGCAGAACTTTCTTACAGACGAAAATGTACTCTCGCAGATAGTTGATGCCTGCGATAGCGACGAAAGAGGCGTGCTTGAGGTAGGTCCCGGTTTTGGTTCGCTTACCCAAAGGCTGTGCCAGAGAGCAAAAAAGGTGGTCTCGGTAGAGATAGACTCCGCCGCCATACCCGTTCTTACAGAAAACCTAAAGGAATTTGACAACTTTACTCTGATACACTCGGATATAATGAAAGAGGATATAAAAGAGCTTTGCCAAAGGGAATTTGGCGATGAAAAAATAAAGGTGTGTGCAAATCTTCCGTATTATATAACAAGCCCTGTGATACTAAAGCTACTGGACAGGTCTCTGCCCATAGAGGATATTACCATAATGATACAAAAAGAGGTTGCCCAGAGGATTAATGCAAAGGCAGGGAGCAAAGACTACGGCGTTCTCACCTTGACTGTGGGATACTATGCAACTAGCGACATCGTGTGCATAGTACCGCCTTCGGCATTTATGCCTCCGCCAAAGGTATCGTCTGCGGTAATCAAGCTCACCTTGAGAGAAACGCCGCCTGTATCGGTAAAGAGCGAGGAGATCTACTTTGCAGTTATAAAAGCCGCCTTTGCCTTGAGGCGAAAGACACTTCTCAATGCTTTGTCGTCGGCAAATCTGGGCAAAAGCAAGGACGAGATAGAAAGCATACTGAATAACGCAGGCATAGACCCCAAAAGACGCGGCGAAACACTTACCGACAGAGAATTTGCCCTGATCGCCAACCAATTCTGAAAAGAGGACTTAAAAAAATGACAGGACTGATAGTTGAGGGCGGCGCAAGCCGTACCTACTTTGCAGTAGGTGTAATGGACGCCCTTATGGAAAACAAAATAAATGTCGACTATATAACAGGTGCATCTGCAGGGATATCCAATGCATTAAACTACGCATCGGGGCAAAAAGGCAGGGGGATAGATATAGGTCTTAAATACCTGCCAAAAAAGGAATACTGCGGCATACGCCACCTTGTTAACCCAAAAAACAAGAGCCTTTACAACATAGACTATGTTTTTAGAAAAATTCCAAACGAGCTTGAGCCCTATGACTACGACGCTTTTGGTAAATTCAAAGTCTTTGCCGAGGCGGCTGTGACAAATGTGCAAACAGGAAAAGCCGAGTACATAAAAATCACACCCGAAGACAAAAGCTGGCGGACCCTTGTGGCATCGTGCTCACTGCCAATGATATTCCCCATTGCCGAAATAGACGGAAAGAAATATCTCGACGGCGGAATTGCAGATGCTGTACCCTTTGAAAGAGCTATCCAAAAAAACTGCGACAAGCTCATAGTGATACTCACCAGAGAAAAGGGATACATAAAGAAAAAAGGCGGAGAAGAAAAATACACCTCCCGATTTTTTGGAAAATACCCCCTCTTTGCACAGACACTCAAAAACCGCTCGGATATGTACAACGCTCAGCGAAAGAGGCTTTTTGCTCTGGAGGAAAAAAAGAGAGCATTTGTCTTTTGCCCCAAGGACACAGCCCTGTGGAAAAGGACAGAAAGGGACAGCACAAAAATAAAAAAGATGTATGACGAGGGGTATGAGCTCGGCATACAAAAAATAGAAGAACTGAAACAGTATTTAGAAAAATAAGGGTGCACCAAACGGTGCACCCCTTGAAAAATCTCTCACAATATGTTAATATATAATGTAGTATATCAAAAGGAGTGTGTACAGGTGATAGGCAATGCTTACATTTTGGTTGTGATAGGCATACTGGTTGCAAAATGTCTGGGATTTTTCAGAGATATTTTGTTTGCATCGGTATTTGGTGCGTCACATCTTACAGACATATATTTCCAGATTTTTTCTCTTGCAAGCCTTGTGTTTACAGGCATCGGCGAGGCTCTGTCCACTCTTGTTATCAAAAACTTAAACAAAAGCGACTTTAACACCCCCCAAAAGCAAAGGGAATATGTTTCGCATTTTATAACCAAGACGGCACTCTCCGTACTGGGTGTAACCATTGTTTTGTATCTTTTGGCAGGGCCAATAGTAAAGCTTCTGCTCCCTGGTCTTTCGCTCACTCTTTTTGACACCGCAGTTAAGACTATGTATATAATGCTCCCGAGCTGTCTTTTTGTAATTATCGCCTATATTATGTCGGGCGTACTGCAAAACAACAAGGTGTTTTTTGTTACATCTGTAATGAGCCTGCCGTACAATGTTATTATAATAGCGGCTCTTTTCTTTAAAAACATCGATATCTTTACCATCAGCATAATAACCACAATAGGCTGGTTTTTGCACATTGCAATCCTGTTGCCGCACTTTTTCAAAAAAGGCTTTTCCCTTTTTGGCAAGGTCAAGACCTACGGCAACTTTGACGGCAAAAACCGCGAAATCCTCTATATATTTATATCTTCAATGATGTTTCAGCTTATGTTTATGATAGACAAGGCATCTGTTTCCACCGATATGGGAAGTGCCTCCACCGTAAACTATGCGTCAAACCTCTTTGTCACCATTTCGAGCGTGTTTGTCGTGGCTATGAGCAGGGTTTCATACCCCTCTATCTGCCGCCACTTTGAAAACGGCGACATAGAGCGTGTTACAAACATTGTCCGCTACATAATAACCGTTCTTGTAGCGATATTTGTGCCTTTTATACTCACCGTAACCTGTTTTGGCAAGGACATAATCTCAATGCTCTACCAAAGGGGCGAGTTTACCAAGCAGCTTAGCGACACCACAGCAACCCTGTTTTGTATATACAGCTTTGGCATATTCGGCTATGTGTGTCAGGAGCTGTTTAACAAGGTGCTCTACCTCGACGGCAAGTACAGATACACCGTAAGTGCCACACTGATCCTCGTACTTGCAAAACCGCTTTTTAACATACTTCTCTTTAAATCGGGCGGGGTAATATCTGTGGCTCTGTGTACAACGGTGCTCTTTTGTCTGTATGCCGCATTCATCTTCTGGGCGGTTTCCAGGGTCATTGGCAAATATGTTAATCTCTCTCTTGTCAAAAACCTCTTCAAGATAGTGATATCGGGCGTGCTTGCACTTGCGGTATATATCGCAGGGACTGTGTCGGGCATATCGGTATTTGACACAAAGTTTGGATTTATAATACTTTTGGGAGCGTGTGCAATAGTGTACATAGCATCGCTGTTTGCTTTTGGAAGTATCAAATACATCATCAATAACGAGGACAAATAAAATGAAAAAAAGACACCTGCTCTTTTCCCTGGTATCACTGATAGTAATTCTCTCGTGCATAATTCCCTGCTTTTGCACAAGGATAGCAAACGAAGAAAATCACAAGGGATATGTTACCGCGATAGAGATTAACAACACCTACAAGGAATTTACAAAAAAAGCCGACATAAAGAAACCTACAGACTTTGTAAGCGTGCTTAAAGACTACAAAAAAAGCGGAGTTAATACCGCAGTAATCCGCGAAGAAAAGAACAAATTTGACCTAAAGAAAATCGAAATGGCTAAAAACGCCGATTTGAAGATTGCACTTGCAGTATACGGCGGAAGAAAAAAGGACAAAAACTACCTCGAAAGTCTTGAAAACATAGTAGATACCTACGACGCCAAATACATACTGCTCAAAAAATACTACTACGACAGATACGAGCTTGACATATCCGATATAATAAAAAAGTACGGCTTAACCGTCGTAGCGTGCGAAAACCCCACACAGCTCGGAAACGAAATCTTTATGGGTTACCGCGAAACACTCTACTCTTCCAATGGCAAGATGATGCGTAGCTACGAGACCTACCGCAAGCCCTCTGTAACCGTAAGAGGAAAGACGGACAGCAGCGAGCTGCTATACAACCAGATGATTAACTCCGCAAGAGACAGAAACACGGAGTTTATGTTTATAAACCAGATAACAGACCAGACTAAAGACCCCTACAAAAATGCAGAGTATACCCAAAAGGCAGTTAAGCGTTTTTGCAAATGGATGGACAAAATGGGCTATTCCAAGGATAGCGAGCCCAACCTCTCGGGATACTACAAAGAGCCAAAAAGGGCAAGTGCTGCGGTAGCTTTTCTGGGAGTCATGATGGCTCTTGTTATGATAAACCTCGTTATCAGAAAGTCGTATGCGTATATAGACTGGGCAATGTTTGCACTTTCGTGCATCGCCTTTGCTCTGACATTTGTTATGCCGCGAAAAATCATCAACTACTATCCCACACTCTTTAGCCTGTGTGCTTCGTGCTTTGGATATACTCTGTGCGTTGCATCGGCAGACAAACTAAAGGAAAGGCTAAACACCCTAACGCACATTTTATCGGTGTTTGGCATAGCCATAGCCGCTCTCGCCTTTGGTGCTATGTGCCTTTGTGCATCGATTAGCGGTCTGGAATACTATATGAACACAAGATTTTTCTACGGGGTAAAAATCACCTTGCTTTTCCCTGTGGCGTATGCGGTTTTTGTATCTACCGTATATATATTCGATGCGAAGGAGCTCTTTAACCCAAAGACATTAAAGGCAAGATGTGTGCAAACTGCAAAAAACCTCAAGCCAAAGCACATAGTGCTTATTGGTCTGGTTGTGCTTGCAGGCGGAATATATGTTTTCAGAAGCGGAAATGCTACGATATCTTCTTTTGAAAACAACATCCGCAACTTTATGAGTGAGATAACAGGTGCAAGACCCAGAACCAAGGAATTTTTAATAGGCTGGAGTGCCCTTGCCCTCTTTGCATATTACACCAAAAACGATTTTGGCAAAATACCCAGGTGGATTTTTTCCGTTGGGGCGTCAATCATTTTTGCATCGGTCATAAACACATTTTGCCATGTGTTTACAGATGTGTCTACATCGGCACTGCGAACACTGTACGGACTGGTTTTGTCAATTCCGTTTACACTGATATTTATGGCAATTAACAAGTTGATTTTGAAGTTCTTATATAGCAAAAAACCCCAGTAATTTTTCTGGGGTTTTTCGGCTCTATAATAAATGTTGGGGTGTCCAACAAATAGAGCTCAACAAAATTTTAAAAAGACAATAAAAAAGAGAGCATATTTGTTCAAAATCCGTTATAATGGAATTGTGCAGAAACCATGAACGGAGGAACGAAATATG
>JAZPZD010000003.1:0-28866 GCA_045544515.1 Clostridia bacterium
TGTTAGGCACGCCGCCAGCGTTCGTCCTGAGCCAGGATCAAACTCTCTAAAAAAATATCGTAAGCTCCGTAGAGCTTAAAAGTTTCTAGATAAGTTCATTAGCTCATTAAAAACAACTAACGAAATTTACTAAAGTTAAAAAGTACTTGACGTACATTCTCAAATTAACGAGAACCTCTTTTACTTAATTATGCTGTTCATTTTTCAAAGACCAAGTGCCGCCCGCTCTCGCAAGCGACTTGTATATGATACCACAACAAAAAAGGATTGTCAACAGTTTTTTTGCTTATAAATAACTTATGTGACTTTTGCCTAATTGTGCCTTTTTGAAATGTCGGTTTTTAAGGAATTTTGCCATATTTAGCTATTTTTAACAATAAATATTTTAATAAACTCAATTTTGGCAAAGATAGTTGTAAATATATTTGTTAAATTTTGATTATGGTCTTTTTTGGCGGGATATGCTATAATATATATATATTTTATATATTAATGAAAGAAAAAGGATGTTATATATGGCAAAAAGCAAAACTACATTTGACGGATTTATAACTGATTTTCTTTGCGGAAACAGCATTGACGCATACAAATACCTTGGCTGTCACAAAGACAAAGAGGGCTTTGTGTTCAGAGTGTGGGCACCCAGGGCAAAGAGCGTGCGTCTTACAGGAGATTTTAACAATTGGAACATAAACGATATATATATGAAAAATCTGGGCTCGGGTATATGGGAGGCAACTGCCGAAAACGCCAAAATATATGATAACTACAAATATTGTATAGAGGCTCGCGACGGCAGGACCGTGCTGAAAAGCGACCCCTATGCCTTTCATAGTTGTACAAGACCCGAAAATGCAAGCAAGATTTATGATATAAGTGCATATAAATGGACAGACAATGTTTATATGAAAAACAGAAAAAAACTAAACCACTTTGAAAGTCCGATGAACATCTATGAGGTTCACCTGGGCTCGTGGATGAGATACCCCGACGGGAATTTTTATAATTACCGCGACCTTGCTAAAAAGCTGGCAAAGTATGTAAAGGATATGGGCTACACACACATAGAAATTATGCCTGTGTCGGAATACCCCTTTGACCCGTCGTGGGGATATCAGGTTACAGGGTACTATGCACCCACATCCCGCTATGGCACGCCCGAGGACTTTGCCGCGTTTGTGGATATTATGCACGAAAACGGCATTGGCGTAATTGCAGACTGGGTGGGGGCACACTTTCCGAAAGACGCAAACGGGCTATACGAGTTTGACGGTACGAGCTGTTATGAGTATGAAGACCCCTTAAAAAGAGAACACCCCGACTGGCACACGATGATATTTGACTACGGCAAGGGCGAAGTAATGAGCTTTCTTATATCAAATGTCATCTTCTGGCAGGAGGTATATCACATAGACGGCATAAGAGTAGATGCCGTTGCATCTATGCTGTATCTTGACTACGGCAAAAAAGACGGGCAGTGGAGAGCCAATGTGTTTGGCGGAAATTACAATCTGGAGGCGATTGACTTTCTTAAAAAGTTAAACACAGCCTCATTTGGATACAATCCCTCTGTTCTTATGATTGCAGAGGAGTCCACGGCGTTTCCTATGGTTACAAAGCCGGTGTACGACGGCGGTCTTGGCTTTAACTTCAAGTGGAATATGGGCTGGATGAACGATATGCTCGACTATATGTCCACCGACCCTCTCTTTAGAAAGGGAAAGCACAATAATTTGACATTCTCTCTGACATATGCTTTTTCGGAAAACTTTGTCCTTCCGCTCTCGCACGACGAGGTGGTACACGGAAAATGCTCAATGCTGGGCAAGATGGCAGGGCTCTATGAGGATAAGTTTGCAAATCTTCGTACATTCTACGGATATATGATGGCACATCCCGGCAAAAAGCTCTCGTTTATGGGCAATGAGTTTGCACAGTTTATAGAGTGGGATTTTGCAAAGGAATTAGACTGGCTCCTGCTTGGCTATGATATGCACAAAAAGATGCACAGGTTTGTAAAGGATTTAAACAAATTCTATCTGGAAAACTCTCCTCTGTGGGAAAACGACAGTGACTGGAACGGCTTTGGGTGGATTTGTGCAGATGACAGCGACCAGTCTGTGGTGTCATTTAGGCGAATAGACAAAAACGGCGACGAAATCATCGCCGTCTGCAACTTCTGCCCCGTTACAAGAAAGAATTACCGCATAGGTCTGCCATACAACGGAGAGCTAATGTGCGTATTTACAAGCACCAAAAAAATCTACGGCGGAAGCGGAGAAAGAATTGCCAAGGCAAAAGCCGAAAAAATCCCTATGCACGGTATGGATTACAGTGCCAAGCTGACTGTACCTGCACTTTCTGTTTGTTATTATAAGCACACCAAAATATAAAGTCTACATTGGAGGTAGTATTATGTATTCAGGTTCTATGAGCAAGGAATGTATTGCAATGCTTCTTGCAGGAGGCCAGGGCAGCAGGCTGATGGTGCTTACCGAAAAAACCGCAAAGCCCGCAGTACCCTTTGGCGGAAAGTACAGAATTATAGATTTTCCGCTGTCTAACTGCGTAAATTCGGGCATTGACACTGTGGGCATTATGACACAGTATCAGCCGCTGGAGCTAAACGACTATATAGGAAACGGAGGCCCCTGGGGACTTAACCGAAACTTTGGCGGGGTTCATGTTCTTCCGCCGTATTCCAAGAGCAAAAAAAGCGAGTGGTACAAGGGAACTGCAAACGCAATATACCAGAACATCCGCTTTGTAGACCGATACAATCCCAAGTATGTCCTTGTACTTTCGGGTGACCATATTTATAAAATGGACTATGCCAAGATGCTCAAATTCCACAAGCAGAACAATTCGGAATGTACGATAGCTGTGCTCGATGTTCCCATAGAAGAGGCATCGAGATTTGGAATTATGAACACCAATGACGACAACTCCATATATGAATTTGAAGAAAAACCCAAAAAGCCCAAGAGCACCAAGGCGTCTATGGGTGTGTATCTGTTTAACTGGGAAATATTAAGAAAATATTTAATAGACGACGAACATACCGAGGGCTCGTCAAACGACTTTGGAAAAGATATTATACCAAAGCTGCTCTCCGACAAAAGAAGGCTCTTTGCCTACGGTTTTGACGGATACTGGAAAGATGTGGGTACAATCCAGAGTCTGTGGGAGGCAAATATGGACTTAATCGACGACGATATCCCCATAGAATTAAAGGACCCCGAATTTAAGATTTATGCGAGAAACTACGCACACCCGTCGAGCTATGTTTCCAAAGATGCCAAAATCTCGGATTCGCTCATTACCGAGGGTTGTTCGGTTGAAGGCGAGGTAATTCACTCGGTAATATCCACAGGCTGTATAGTAGAAAAAGGTGCAGTTATCAAAAACGCCTTTGTAATGCCAAACACTGTGGTTAAAAAAGGTGCACTCGTTCAGTACGCCATAGTAAGCGAAAACTGCATAATAGGCGAAAACGCCGTAATAGGTACGCCTTGCGAAAATCCTGATGCGATAAAGAAAAACATATGCGTTATTGCCAAAGACATAGTAGTGGGCGATAACGAGGTTGTAACAGAGTAAGGGGGGCGGACAGATTATGAATATGACAGGAATTATATTTTCCAATATATACGATACACCTATGGGCGAGCTTACCAAAAAAAGAACAGTTGCGTCTATGCCCTTTGGCGGAAGATATCGTTTTATAGACTTTGTGCTGTCTAATATGGTAAATTCCAGCGTTTCTTCTATCGGCGTTATTACAAAATACAACTATCAGTCGCTTATGGACCACCTGGGCGGCGGCTCGGAATGGGATCTTAACAGAAAAGATGCCAACCTCTATATCCTCCCGCCATTTGCAACAGGTGTGACCAACATATACAGAGGCAATCTCGAGGCTCTCTATAATGCGATATCGTTTTTAAATGCTACCAAGCCAGACTATGTTGTGCTTTGCGATACCACAGTTATCTGCAATATCGACTACCACGAGGCTTTAAAATCGCATATAGAATCGGGGGCAGATGTTACAGCAATATGCAACAGCCACATAGAAGACTACGAATGTGACTCAAACGACCTTGTAATCACCGAAAAAGACG
The DNA here is from genome assembly GCA_045544515.1 of Clostridia bacterium. GTDB lineage: Bacteria > Bacillota > Clostridia > UMGS1810 > UMGS1810 > RGIG8748. Next base: position 4,125 of record JAZPZD010000003.1, read on the forward strand.
GCATTGTAGACGACCTTGCAATAGGCTATATGCTGGGCGAAAACTCCAAAGTGGGTATGGGTATGTTTATAATAGACAGAAAGTCACTAATCGACATAATAAACAACTATGTTTCCAGAGGAAGATACAGCTTTGAAAAGGACTTCCTCCTTACCAGCTTTGTGAATAAGTCCATCAAAATAAACGCATACGAATTTAAAGGTGCGGTGCTTAGAAACCACAACATTGTGTCTTACTTCAAAAACAGCTTCAAGCTGATGCAACCCGATATCAAAAAGGACATCTTTAAGCGTGAGGCAGTAATAAGAACCAAGGTGCGTGACGAGGCTCCCACATTCTACCACAAAGGCAGCGTGGTAAAGGAATGTCTTTTGGCTGACGGCTGCGAAATAAAGGGAACTGTGGAAAACTCCATACTCTTTAGAGGCGTAACCGTAGAAGAGGGTGCCGTTGTGCGAAATTCCATAGTGATGCAGGGCACAACGATAAAGAAAAATGCCTCCATAAACTATGCGATTATTGACAAAGATGTTGATATTTCGCAGGGCACAGCCCTGATGGGTGCTCCCCTTACCCCGATAATAATCCACAAGGGACAAAAAATCTGACATTATAGAAATTTTACAATAAAGGATGGTTCTAACATATGAAAATATTATTTGCAGCAAGCGAGGCTGCACCTTTTGCAAAATCGGGCGGTCTTGGAGATGTGGCAGGTGCTCTGCCTCAAGCCCTTTCCAAAATAAAGGGTAACGAGGTATGCGTGATACTGCCCTACTACGCATCGATTAAAAACAACCCCGATACAGATGCCGAATATGTAGGCAATATGTATGTGCCTCTTGCGTGGCGAAATGTATATGCAGGCGTGTTCAAAAAGGTCATCAAAAACAAAGGTGTCGGCAAAAACAAGCGAAACGACCTGGTGTACTATTTTATAGATAACGAATACTACTTTAACAGACCCAATCTCTATGGCGACTGCGACGACGGAGAGAGATTTGCGTTCTTTTCCAAGGCGGTTTTGGAGTGCTTGACCTTAATCGGCTTCAAACCCGATATAATCCACGCAAACGACTGGCAGACAGGGTTTATCCCCTTGTTTTTAAAGGCACACTACATGAGGCTCGACTTCTACAAGGATATACGCACTGTGTACACAATCCACAATATAGAGTATCAGGGCAAGGCGGACCCCGACTTTTTGACCGAGGTGTTGGGTGTAGACGAAAGCTACCGTAACATATGCACCTTTGACAACCTTATAAACTCTATGAAAACTGCCATTGTCCTCTGTGACAAGCTGACTACCGTATCGGAAACATATGCCCACGAGATACGGTATGCCTACTTTGCAAACGGATTGGAAAGCGTAATAAACGAAAACGCCTACAAGCTCTCGGGCGTGGTTAACGGCATAGATACAGACTTCTACAATCCGCAAAAAGATGCCAACATTCCCTTTGAATTCAAGGCAACAGACCTTGTCGGCAAAGAAAAGTGCAAAGAGTATCTTCAGGAAAAGTTAGGTCTTAAAAAGGACAAAGACATCCCGATTGTAGCGATAGTGAGCCGTCTTGTAAAGCACAAGGGGCTTGAGCTTGTGGAAGGCGTAATAAACGAGCTTGCAAACGAAAACATACAGCTTGTGGTACTGGGAACGGGCGATAGTAAATATGAGGATATGTTTAAATTTATGGACTATACACATTCCGACAAGGTGTCTGCCAATATCACATTTTCTTCTTCTCTGGCAAGCGAAATCTATGCAGGTGCGGATTTTCTGCTTATGCCGTCAAAGAGTGAGCCTTGCGGACTTTCGCAGTTAATCGCAATGAGATACGGCACAATCCCGATAGTAAGGGAAACGGGCGGTCTTGTAGATACCGTACCCCCGCTTAACCCCGAAACGCTCGACGGTATGGGTATAACATTTAAGGTGTTTAACGCTCACGATATGCTGGACGCAGTAAAAAGGGCGGCGGAATTTTATAAAGATACCGACAGGTTAAACAAGTTCCGCTCAAAGCTCATAAAGTACGACAGCAGTTGGAAAAAGAGTGCAGACAGGTATATGGAAATTTATTCATCATAATATACTGTTTAAAAGCGGTGCAATTTTTTGCTTTTGCACCGCTGTTTTGCATCAAAATACACAAACATTAGTATATTGCGTAGACAATGCATACCTTTTTGGTGTATAATGATACAGTAAATAAATTCAGATAAGAAGGATGATTTTTAAAAATGGCTCAAGAAAAGAAATCCGCAGCAAAAACTGCAGCAAAACCAAAAAAAGCTCCCGCAGCCAAACAAAGCGCGGCAAAGCTTAATCCTATGGCACTTATGGACGAAAAGTGCAAAAACAACTTTGGCTGCGACATCTCTGAAGCTACAAAAATGCAGGTTTATGAGGTACTCTGCATGGTTGTAAGGGATATCCTTGCAGACAAGAATGCCGACTTTAAAAAGAAAACAGCCAAAAATGAGGACAAACAGGTTTTCTATATGTCGATGGAGTTCCTTGTGGGTACATCACTAAGAAACAACCTGTGCAACCTTATGATAGAGGGTGACTTTAGAAAAGCACTCAAGGAAATTGACATAAACATAGACGAAATATACGAAATCGAACCCGATGCAGGTCTGGGTAACGGCGGTCTTGGAAGACTGGCATCCTGCTATATGGACTCTCTTACATCGCTGGGTATCCCTGCAACAGGATATTCCATACGATACGAATTCGGTATATTCAAGCAGAAGATTATAGACGGCTGGCAGATGGAATTTCCCGATGACTGGCTGGGTCTTGGCGATGTGTGGCTAAAGGCACGCTCCGACGAAGCCGTAGAGGTTAAATTCGGCGGCAAGGTCAACGAGTGGTTTGACGAAAACGGCTACCACGCAGACCACACCGACTACAGCGTGGTATTGGCTGTTCCTTATGATATGCTCATTTCGGGTTACAACACCGATGCTGTAAACAAGCTCGTTCTCTGGAGTGCCAAGTCGCCCAAGAGATTTGATATGAACGCCTTTTCCAGAGGCGACTATGCCAAGGCGATAGAAGAAAACACCAAGGCAGAGGTTATCTCCAAGGTGCTCTACCCTGCCGATGACCATATGGACGGCAAGATACTAAGAATAAAACAGCAGTACTTCTTTGTAAGTGCGTCGCTCCAGACAATAACCAAAAAGCACTTTGCAAAATACTCAACTCTCGATAACCTTGCAGACAAGGTGTCTGTTCACATAAACGACACCCACCCTGCACTTTGCGTGCCCGAGCTTATGCGAATTCTTATGGACGACTATAACTACGGCTGGGACGATGCTTGGCAGATATGTCAGAAAACCCTCTCCTACACCAACCACACCGTAATGAGTGAGGCTCTGGAAAGATGGTCGGAGACTATGTTTAAAGACCAGCTACCCAGAATTTATCAGATAGTAGCAGAGATTAACCGCAGACTTCTTATAGAATTAAACAACATCTACACGGGCGACCACGCCAAGATAGAATATATGGCAGTTATTGCAAACGGCGAGGTTCGTATGGCAAACCTTTGTCTTGCGTGCTGTCACACAGTAAACGGCGTATCAAAGCTGCATAGCGAAATACTTGTAAACAGTATTTTCCGAGATTACTACAACATTGACAACTCCAAGTTTACCAATGTAACCAACGGTATCGCATACAGAAGATGGCTCTGTCAGTCCAATCCGCTGCTTACAGACTTCCTCACAGAAAAAATCGGCGGCGGATTTAAAAAGGATTCTCAAAAATTAGAAAAATTGCTCGACTTTAAGGGCGACAAGGAAACACTCGATGCCCTCTTTGATATCAAACACAAAAACAAGGAGCGTCTTGCAGATTATATCTTAAAGGCAAACGGCATCAAGGTGGACCCAAGTTCCATATTTGATGTACAGATTAAAAGACTTCACGAGTACAAAAGACAGCTTCTTAATGTATTGCAGATACTGCATATGTACAGATACATCAAAGAAAACCCCAATGCCCCCTTTGTGCCGAGAACATTTATCTTTGCGGCAAAGGCATCTGCGGGATACTTTATGGCAAAGCAGATAATCCGCCTTATCTGTGCAGTGGCTAACACCGTAAACTCCGACCCAATCGTAAGAGACAAATTAAAGGTTGTATTTATCGAGGATTACAGAGTTTCGCTTGCCGAAATCATAATCCCTGCAGCAGATATATCCGAGCAGATTTCCATTGCAGGCAAGGAAGCCTCGGGAACGGGCAATATGAAGCTTATGATTAACGGTGCTGTGACACTGGGTACCCTCGACGGTGCCAATGTGGAAATCGCCGAGCAGGTAGGAAATGACAATATATTCCTCTTTGGTCTTAAATCTCACGAAGTAGATGAGCTGTGGCGTCAGGGCTACTCGCCTCTCGACTATGTAAACGGCAACGAGGATTTAAAAGCGGTGCTGGAAATGCTTACATCCAATGTGTTAGGTGCCCGCTTTGACGATGTGGCAAAATCGCTCCTTACAAACGCCTTTGGCACAGCAGATGCGTATATGACACTGGCGGACTTTGAATCCTACAAAAACGCACAATCTCTGGTAGGAAAGACTTACGAGGACAAATACAAATTTATGGATATGTCGCTAATTAATATTGCAAAGGCAGGAATTTTCTCGTCTGACAGGGCAATAAGCGAATATGCTAAAAATATTTGGAAACTATAAGTACAAAACAAAAATCTGGTGGGATTTTTTATGAGAATATTATACGACAGCAAAAATCCGATATACAAAACCCCCTTTGGCTGCATAGCCGAGGGGGAAGTTTGCAATATAAATATACACATACCCTCTTCGTGCAATACAAAGAGGGTATCTCTTGTTACAGAGGGGCAAGAGGAAAAATCCTTTGAGCTTTTGCTGTCGGAAACTGACGGCGTGTACGACATATATTCGGGCGAGGTTGTCTTAAACCAAACGGGGCTCTATTTCTATTATTTTAATATAGAAACATCGGAGAGCACCTTTGACCTATACAAATTCGGCCATAGCGACACCAACATTGGCGAGGGCGAAAAGTGGCAGATAAGCTGCATACCCCAAGGCTACAGAGTCGCCGACGAATTCAAAGGCAGGGTTATGTATCAAATCTTTCCCGACAGATTTTACAAATCGGGCGAGTGTGACTGTGCCGAAAAGCTGACGCCGTACAGACTTCATCAGGACACAAAAGAGATGCCCGACTTTAAACCCGACCAAAACGGTAGGATATTGAACAATGACTTTTTCGCAGGTAACCTCAAGGGGATAACAGACAAGATACCCTACTTAAAAGAGCTCGGCGTGGGCGTGATATACCTAAACCCCATATTCAAGGCATATTCCAACCACCGCTACGACACCTGCGATTACAAAGAGATTGACCCTATGCTCGGAAACGAAGAGGATTTTAAAAAACTCTGCCAGAGTGCACACGAGGCGGGCATCAGGATACTGCTCGACGGGGTTTTCTCCCATACAGGAGAGGACAGTATATATTTTGACAAGAAAAACCGCTTTGGCACGGGGGCGTTTTGCAATCCGCAATCCCCGTACAAATCGTGGTTTAATATTGATGAAAACGGCAACTACGACAGTTGGTGGGGAATAGAAACCCTGCCCTGTGTAAATGAATTATCTGACGACTATATCAAATATATCATAACAGACGAGGACAGCGTTATAAAGCATTGGCTCTCTCTTGGTGCAGACGGCTTTCGGCTTGATGTAGCAGATGAGCTGCCCGACAGGTTTATAAAGCTTTTGCACGACGAGGTAAAAAAGGTAAGAGAAGACGCTCTTGTTCTTGGAGAAGTGTGGGAAGATGCGTCAAACAAGATAGCATACAGCGTGCGAAGACGCTATTTTGCAGATATGGAGCTTGACTCGGTGATGAACTACCCCTACCGAGATGCAATAATTTCGCTTGTAACAGGGGGGATAACCACCGAGGATTTTGCAGACAGAATTCTCACAATAATGGAAAACTATCCCAAGGAAGTTACCCACGCTCTTATGAACAGTCTCTCTACCCACGACACCGCAAGGATTTTAACCGTTCTTTCGGGGGCACCGCAGGATATGTCAAGAGAAGAAAGAGCAAGCTATGTTTTAAATAACGAAGAAAAGCAAAGAGCCTTTTCCCTTATCAAAACGGCAGTGATGCTGCAGTTCTTCCTGCCCGGAAGTGCGTGCATATACTACGGAGATGAGATTGGTATGTTTGGCTTTGGCGACCCGTTTAACAGAGGGTTTTTTGACTGGGATAACACCGAAAACGAGATAGCTGATTTCTACAAGGCAATGGCAAAGATTAAAAACGAAAATCCCGTATTTAAAGACGGGGATATAAAAATTTTAAGATGCGACGGCGGTATGCTGGTAATGGAAAGATGCGACGGCAAAAACACAGTATCTGTGGCAGTAAATATCTCTGACACATCACTTAAAGTAACTACTTCAAAATGTATTGCCTGCCACAATGCAACCTGCATAGAAAAGGCAGTATATGTGCAGAAAAACGGATTTGTAATATATTAAACAAAGCACGGATTAGACCAACTAATCCGTGCTTTCAAATATTATTTGTTTATTTTAATTGTCCTTATTTGAATAGTCTTTTCAGGTACATCTGCCATACCGTTTTCGTGAGTTTTGGTTTTTACTGCAGAAATCTTTTCTACCACATCAAGACCCTGTGTAATCTTTCCGAATGCCGCATAGCTTCCGTCAAGATGGGGGGCAGCCTCATCCATAATAAAGAACTGGCTCGCTGCGGAGTTGGGGTCGCTTGTCCTTGCCATAGAGATAACGCCTTTTTCGTGCTTCAGGGCATTGATAAATCCGTTGTCATAGAACTCGCCCTCGATGGGGTCGGCTTCCTTTTCGTTAAAGTTCTTGTCATATCCGCCGCCCTGTATCATAAAGCCGTCTATTACTCTGTGGAAGATCAGTCCGTCATAGAACTTTGCCTCGGCAAGAGATACAAAGTTTGCAACAGTCTTGGGTGCAAGCTCGGGATAGAGCTCGCCTTTCATTACAGAGCCGTCTGCAAGCACGATTTCAAAGCCGATTGTCTTCTTCAAAAGCTCGGGCAAAAGCTCAAGGTCCTGTGCTCTGCTTTTCGCCTCTTCTTCCTGTCTCAATTTTTCTTCTTCCATTGCCTGTTTTTCTTTGTTGTCTGCAATGGTGCGGACAAACTTGTATTTTGTTTCTGCGGTATATTCACTTCCGAGACCGTAAACCTCGCGGAAATAGTCCACCGCCTCTTCCATTGTCATTCCGTAGGAAAGCACAGGTGTAAAGGCAGAGATATATGCACCAAGGGTAATCTCGCCCAGTGCCTTGCCCCAGGGGGTGTTTTCGTCAATATCGTCACCAAGACCTATGAGCTGTTTTACCTCGTCTACGCCCATTGCATTGGAGTTGGCAATGTACGAAAGCGGCAAGAGATTTTCTACTGTGCAAAATGTCTTGTCCTTGTGTTCTTCATAGTTTAAACCGGTGTTCTGGGTAAAGCTTTCCTCTGTCATACCAAGAGAGGGAAGATAGTCCTTTAATGTAACTCCGCCGTAGAGGTCTACATAGTGGTCGCCGTCGGGCGAAAGGATAAGCACAGTCTTGGTGCCCTGGTCCCATTCCACTGTAAAGTCGAATTCTTCGCTTACCGCACGGATGGGAACATAGGTTGTGGTGCCGCCCTCGAGCATAGGTGCAACATCCAATGTGACACTGCCTGCAGGAGTTGTCATAGTGTAGTTGTCTATCTGCACGCGGATGCTTTTGTCACCCTTGGTAACATCGATAGAACGGTCCTCGTTCCATACAACAGTTGCATTCATACTCTCCATAAGAGCACGCAGGGGCACGAGTGTGCGCTCGTTTATTACAACGGTTTTGGTGTCTATCACCTTATTGTCGGCAATGAGCTTAAGCGGGATATCCGCTGCCTGTGCCGAAGTGTCTGCAAATGCACACATACCAAGGCAGAGTGCAAATGCCAAAACAAGAGAAATTACTTTTTTCATTTTCTTCTTCCTTTCTATAAACCGATTTCGGTAAATTTTGAGTTTTTTAATATAACACGGCTTTTAAAGCCCTTGTGTTTAAGGATTTCTATGCAGTCTTTCATACCGAAGCACAGGGTGTCGGCATTGTGACTGTCGCTGTTTATTATTATCTTCATATTGTGCTCTTTGATATAATCGAGCATAAATGGTGCAGGATACGGGTCTTTTCTGTACCCTCGGGATATTGCACCTGTGTTCATTTCTATCAGCGGGCAGGTCCCCTTTGCCGTCTCCAAAGCAGTAAGAGCGTACTCTCTGTACTTTGGCGAGCTATCCGAAAAGTACCTCTGATCCTCATTAAACTTGCTTATAAGGTCAATATGGCCTGTGATATCCGCATTTGCCTTTGGCAGATGCTCACAGATTGTCATATAGTAGTCTTTGGCAAAATTGAGCGCGTCACCGCCGTAGAAACGCTCTATGATCTTATCAAAAGTCTTTGAGCTGTCTATCTCCAGATACTGCCCGTCTTTTTTAACATAATGGCACGAGCCTATGGCGTAGTCAAAGGGCTCTGTATCCAGATCCGAAAGTATGTCCTTTTCTATACCAAGATACACCTCAAAGGGTGCACTCTTTTTTGCCCTTAATATATCGTCTATGTATTTTTTTGTGTCCTCTTTTGACATACAGTACGATGTGTCAAAATCGGTGTAACCGTGACCCGAAAATCCAAGGGATGTTATCCCCATTTCGCCCGCTTTTGCGATGATTTCGTCCACAGTGGACTTGCCGTCGCAGTATGTGGTGTGAATGTGTGTATCGCACAAAATCATTTTGTCATTTTCTCCTGCTTTACCTTGTGTTCTATGATGTCTCTTGATGCAAGCTCTTTTCGTATATCTTCCAATGATATGCCCATCTCTATCATAAGCACAAGGGTATGATATGTAAGGTCGGCGATTTCGTATATGGTTTCTGCTTTGTCGTTCGACTTGGCGCCTATAATAACCTCGGTACACTCCTCGCCCACTTTTTTGAGGATTTTGTCAAGACCTTTTTCGAAGAGATAGGTGGTGTAAGAGCCCTCGGGCATAAGGCGTTTTCTTTCCTTTAGTTTTTCCATAAGTGCATCTATGGCAAAGTCACTTTTTTCGCCATATATTACATCATTAAAACAGCTGTCCGCACCTGTGTGGCAGGCGGGGCCGTCCTTAATTACGCTTACCTCGAGTGCATCGCCGTCGCAGTCTGCGGTAATGGACACTATGTGCTGATAGTTGCCGCTGGTTTCACCCTTGCGCCAGAGTTCTCCCCTTGAGCGTGACCAGAAACAAGTCTTTTTCTCTTTGATGCTAATCTCCAGGCTCTCCTTGTTCATATATGCAAGGGTAAGCACCTTTTTGGTATTGGCATCTGTAACGATTGCGGGGATTAAGCCCTTTTCGTCAAATTTGAGTTTATTTATATCTATCATATTAAACACCTCTTACATTGATATTATTACGCTTTAGTTCTGCCTTGAGGTCAGAAATTGCCACCTCGCCGAAATGGAAGATAGACGCCGCAAGACCTGCATCTATTGTGGGGATTTCGTTAAAGAGAGTTACAAAATCCGCTATTGAACCTGCTCCGCCCGATGCTATAACGGGCACCGACACCGCCTCGTTTACAGCCTTTAGCATCTCTATGTCAAAGCCTTTTTTGACACCGTCGGTGTCTATGCTGTTTACCACGATTTCGCCTGCACCGTTTGACACGCCTTTTTTAATCCATTCTATTGCATCTATGCCTGTGTTTTCTCTTCCGCCCTTGGCAAAGACGGTAAAGCGTCCGTCCACCCTCTTGATGTCTACCGAAAGCACAACACACTGGTCGCCGTATTTTAGTGCCGCTTCCTTTATAAGCGAGGGGTTTCTTATAGCTCCCGAATTTACGGAAACCTTGTCTGCACCGCACTTTAGTACTCTGTCGAAATCGTCTATGGTGTTAATGCCTCCGCCAACGGTAAGGGGGATAAATATTGTGGATGCAACCTCTTTTAATATATCGGTAAAAAGCTCCCTGCCCTCGTAGGACGCGGTTATGTCGTAGAACACAAGCTCGTCTGCACCGTTTTCGCTGTAGAACCTGCCCAGCTCAACGGGTGAGGATACATCGCTTAAACCCTCAAAGTTGACACCCTTTACAACTCTGCCGTTTTTTACATCAAGGCAGGGGATAATTCTCTTTGTTATCATTTTGCCACCTCGATTGCCTGTGCTAAATCAACTGCGCCCTCGTAGAGTGCTTTGCCGAGGATTGCACCGTACATATCCATATTTTTTAGTGCAATTACATCCTCTATTGATGATACTCCTCCCGAGGCTACTATGTCAATGTTATATTTTGCCTTGAGATGTTTGTAGAGCTCAAGGTTGGTACCATTCATGGCACCGTCTTTGGAAATATCGGTGCAGATTACCGTCTTTACGCCGATATCTTCCATATTTTTAAACATTTCGTCGCAGCTTACCTTGGTTACATTGGTCCAGCCCCTTGTAGCCACAAAGCCGTCGGAAATATCTATGCCCACTGCTATTGCATCGCCAAATTCTGCCACCGCTTTTTTGGTGAAGTCGGGGTTTTCTATGGCGATTGTGCCCAGGATTACCCTCATAACACCCGCATCAAGATAGGTCTTTATAACCTCATGGGAGCGTATGCCGCCGCCTATTTCCACCTTTAAGCCGACATTTTGAGCTATTGCCTTTACTATGTCGGCGTTGGGGGTTTCGCCCGATTTGGCACCGTCTAAATCCACTATATGTATAAACTCTGCTCCCTTGTCCTTAAAGCCTTGCGCAACGGACAGGGGGCTGTCGCTGTATACTGTCTTCTGGCTGTAATCGCCCTTAAAGAGCCTTACCGCCTTTTTGTCTATTATATCTATTGCAGGGAATATGTTCACTACCTTATACCTCCGTAAACGCCTTTAGTATGCCAAGGCCTGCCTTGCCGCTTTTTTCGGGGTGGAACTGTGTTCCGTATACATTGCCGTTTTCTACCGATGCGGTAAGTATACCGCCGTAGTCTGCCACAGAGGTTACGGACTTGTCGCAGTTTTTCGCATAGTATGAATGTACAAAGTACACACAGTCGCCCTCGGTAAAATATTTAAAGAGCTTGCTTCTTTCTCTGTCCTTGGGGAAAATGAGCTTGTTCCAGCCGATGTGGGGGATTTTTAGCCCATCCTCGATATCGGGCTTTATGGGGCATATGTCACCTTTTATAAAAGAAAGACCTTGGTGCTCTCCGTATTCATAGCTTTTTTCAAAAAGCATCTGCATACCAAGACACACTCCAAGAAGCGGCTTGCCCTTATTTACCTCTTGCGTTATGGCGTCCCAAAGGCCTGACGATTTTAGCTTTTTTGCCGCGTCTTCAAACGCACCAACGCCCGGGAGGATAATCTTGTCCGCCTCTTTTAACTTGTCGGCATCTTTGGTAAGATACGCCTCTTCCCCTATGAATTTAAACGAGCTTTGGAGAGAAAAGATGTTCCCCACGCCGTAATCTGCTATAAGTATCATTAAATTACTCCCTTTGTTGACGGAATTTCGTCTGCGAATTCTTTGTCTATCCTGCACGCCTGTTTAAGCACCCTTGCAAGAGCTTTGAATATTGCCTCGGCTATGTGGTGGCTGTTGGTACCGCAGAGCTTGATTATGTGGAGTGTAATCTCCGACCTGCGTACAAAAGCATACATAAATTCCTCTATGAGCTCACTGTCAAAATCGCCTATCTTCTGGCTGGGGATTTCGGCATCAAAGTTAAGATAGCTCCTGCCCGAGATATCCACTGCACAGAGTACCAGGCTCTCGTCCATAGGCAGAGTAATGTCTGCATAGCGGTTGATGCCTTTCATATCGCCGAGGGCTTTTTTAAGTGCATCGCCAAGGCAAATGCCAATGTCCTCTGCACTGTGGTGATAGTCCACATATGTATCGCCGTCACATTTGACATCAAGGTCAAATCTTGCGTGCTTTGCAAAAAGGGTCAGCATATGGTCCAAAAAGCCGCAGCCTGTGTCAATAACGCCCTCGCCCTTTCCGTCTAAATTGAGAGAAAGTTCTATCCTGGTTTCTTTGGTATCTCTCTTTATCTCTGCTTTTCTCATCTTTTTACCCTCTCTTTCAAAGGTTTTTTAAAATATCTTCTGCTTCGGATATGAGTTTTTTCATATCTTCCATAGTACCTATTGTTATTCGGTTAAAGTCCGAAATTTTTTCCTTTTCGAAGTGTCTTACAAGTATTCCTCTGTCCTTTAACTTTTTGTACAGTTCAAGGCCCGAAATTTTGTCCGACTTTGCAAAAACGAAATTCGCCTTGGAGTTTAAAACAGTAAAGCCAAGTCTTGTAAGCTCCTTTGCGGTATACTCTCTTGCCTCTTTGATAAGAAGTATATTTTTTTCAAAATATTCTCTGTCTGCTATTGCCTCTCTGCCGAGGACAAGAGTAATCCTATTAATATTGTAGGGATTGGTGGAAAATTTGATTTTTTCCAAATCTTTTATTATCTCGCTATCCGCAATGGCAAAGCCAAGGCGTGCACCTGCAAGCGAACGGGATTTGGAAAATGTCTGTACTACCATAAGGTTGGAATACTTTTTGGTAAGCTCTACCGCACTTTCGCCCCCAAAATCCACATACGCCTCATCTATAACCACAACGCTGTCGCTGTTAGATGACACAATCTTTTCTATTTCGCCAATATCAAGTGCCATTCCCGTAGGTGCATTGGGGTTGGCTATTACTATGTTTTTGCCCTTATCCAGATAGTCATTTACATCTATGGCAAAATCGTCTTTAAGGGGGATCTGTTCATACTTTAGGTTATACAAATCCGCAAAAACCTTGTAAAAGCCATAGCTTATGTCAGGAAAGCACACCTCTTTTTCGCTGTCGCAAAACGCCATAAAGAAAAAGTTTAGTGCCTCGTCCGAGCCGTTTGACACGAAAACATTTTGGCTATCCACCCCGTAGTACTTGGCAATTTCTTCTTTAAGCAGTTTGCACTCGGGGTCAGAATACAGCCTCAAATCCGAAAGCTCGGCTTTGGTTACTGCCTCTATCGCTTTAGCTGACGGCGGAAAGGGGCTTTCGTTGGTGTTTAATTTGATATACTTTTTGTCCCTGGGCTGTTCGCCCGGAACATACTCCGTAAGTGCGGATAATCTCTGTGACAAAAACTTACTCATATTATACCTCTTCAAATCTTATAAGAGCACTCTTGGCGTGGGCGGTGAGACCCTCTTTTTCGGCAAAGTATGCCACATCGTCTTTGACCTTTAGAAGTGCATTCTTGGTGTAGTATGTATACTGGGTTTTCTTTACAAAATCGTCTACCGAAAGAGGCGAGGAAAACCTTGCAGTTCCGCTGGTAGGCAGGGTGTGGTTTGCACCTGCATAGTAATCGCCCAGTGCCTCGGGACAATATCTGCCCATAAAGATTGAACCTGCGTGTTTTACCGCGTCGAGATAGTCAAAGGGGTTATCTACACAAAGCTCCAGATGTTCGGGTGCGATTTTGTTGGAAATCTCTATCGCTTTGTTTAAGTCGTCGGCAACGATAATCTTGCCGTTGTCATCAATTGACACTCTTGCTATGTCTTTTCTTAAAAGATTGGGTATCTGCTTTTCTATTTCGTCCGACACCTTAAGTGCAAAGTCCATATCGTCGCATACCAAGACGGCACTTGCCATCTTGTCATGCTCTGCCTGAGAGAGCAAATCTGCCGCAACAAAGGCGGGGTTGGACTTAGCATCCGATACCACCAGTATCTCGCTGGGGCCTGCTATCATATCGATAGACACTCTGCCGTAGACCTGCCTTTTTGCCTCTGCAACAAAGGCGTTGCCGGGGCCTACGATTTTGTCCGCCTTGGGAATACTCTCTGTTCCGTAGGCAAGGGCGGCTATTGCCTGTGCACCGCCTACCTTGAATATCTTATCTATGCCTGCAATCTTGGCAGCGGCGAGGATTACGGGGTCAATCTTACCGTCACTACCTGGAGGTGTCACCATAACAATCTCTTTTACCCCTGCAATCTTGGCAGGGATGGAGTCCATAAGAACGGTAGACGGATATGCCGCAGTACCGCCCGGGACATACAGACCTGCAACCTCTACGGGTATCACCTTTTGTCCTGTAACAATGCCCTCTTTTTCGTTTATGATAAAGCCGTTTCTTACCTGCTTTTCGTGGAAAGTGCGGATATTTGTTGCCGCCTCGGTGAGAATTCGCAAAAATTCGCTCTCTACCTTGCCTACCGCCTCGTCTATCTCTTCCTGTGACACAAGAAGAGTATCCAATTTGGCACCGTCAAACTTGAGACAGTATTTTTTGACTGCGTCATCGCCGTTTTTTGCAACATCTTCTATGATATCGGAAACGATTTTTTCCACATTTATTTTGCTTTCTTCTCTGGCAAAGATTTCGCTTTCGGAAATTTCGCCGTATTTGTATATCTTAATCATTTTTAAAAACCCTCTTTATATCTGCTTTTCTATCTCGGATTTAATGTTTTCTATCTCTTTGGTCTTAAATTTAAAGCTCGCCTTGTTTGCAATGAGCCTTGCGCTTATGGGGACAATATCTTCTATGGGACAAAGGTTGTTTTCTTTAAGAGTTGTGCCCGTTTCCACAATGTCCACTATTACATCGGAAAGCTCAAGTATCGGTGCAAGCTCTATTGAGCCGTTTAGCTTGATGATGTCTATGTCTCGGCTTTTCTTTGAATAATAGTCTGTGGCAATGTTTACAAACTTGGTTGCAACCCTGAGCGTCTTTTCGGTATCGTCTTTAAAGTCATTTTTGGCGGCAACTGCCATACGGCACTTGCCTAAGTGCAAATCCAAAAGCTCATACACATCGGGGCTGTATTCCAAAAGTATATCCTTGCCCGCAACGCCTATGTCCGCCGCACCTCTCTCCACATATATTGCAACATCGGAGGGCTTTACCCAAAAATAGCGGATGCCCTTTTCCTCATTTTCAAAGGTGAGCTTGCGGGAGTTTTCCTTGATAGAAGCACAGTCAAAGCCTGCCTTTTCGAACATATCATATACCTTTTCGCCAAGTCTGCCCTTGGGAAGTGCTACATTAATCATTGTTTTCAAGGATTTCTACCCCCTTGCCGTTGAATTTTAAAAGCTGTTTGTATTTGATATCGGGGATTTGTCTTACTGCGAGCACACTCGTGCCGATATCGGTTAAGAGTTTGATGTTTTTTGCAAGAGCTACGCTGTCGGCATCATCGTCATATAGAACAACGGTATCCACATCGTACTTTTTCTTTTGGGTGTTTAGTCTTTCCAGCATATCCAGATACACCGCAAAGCCTATGGCGTCTGCCTTTTTGCCCATTCTCTCCAAGAGCTTGCCGTACTGACCGCCGGTAAGTACACTCTCGGCGATGCCGTTGATGTAGCCTTTAAAGACCACTGCACTGTAGTACTTCATATCGCATACTATGGAAAAGTCAAAGTTAACCTTATCTTCAAATCCGCATTCCTTGAGGTATGTATTTAGTGCATCCAATACCTCAATGTGCTTTTGACATTCTTGAGGCAGGTTTTCCTGCTTTAATTTGCCAAGCACATAGTCGCCCTTGCCGTATACCGACGAGAGAGTTTCCAGTATGCCAAAATCTATACCATTTTCTTCGCAGAGGGTCTTTATAGCGGGGAGGTTCTTTTCGCCAAGAAGAGTTACAATCTCTTTTTTGATGCGGGTATCGTCTGTTATTGCCTCGATTACCGCAGAGATTAATCCCATATGCGAGATATCCAGAACGAAATCTTTGTCTATGGCATTTAGGCTCTCGCACGAGAGCATAACAACCTCGCAGATGTTGTAGGTATCTATGTCGCCTATGCACTCAAGACCTGTCTGCATAATCTCTTTGAAAACTCTCGAGCCCTTGGGTGCTCTGTATACATTTTCGTTGTAATAGACCTTGTTTAGTACACCGTCCTGAGAGTTTTTTATTATAGAAAGCGTAACATCGGGCTTTAGTGCCATAAGGCGTCCGCCGGGCTCGGTAAAGGTGATTACGCTGTCCGAAACAAGAAAGTCCTTGTTTCTTGCATAGAGGTCGTATTCTTCAAACTTGCTCATTTTGTACTGTCTGTAGCCGTATTTCTGGTACAGCGAGCGAAGTGTGAATATCGCTTTTTCATCGTTTTTGATTATATCTTCTTTAAAGGTCATAGGATACATTCCTTTCAGTTCGCTTTATTGCTTTATCATTTTAACACACTAAAGCGTTGAAATCAACACAAAATGAATTTTTTGTGAGATTTATATAAACCATTGTTATACATATGCACTATATATATCATTTAAACACAACAGTAAAGGTGCTTCCCTCGCCGACGGTGCTCTTTAGCCTGATATCCGCATCGTTTATCTTGGCAAGGTGCTTGACGATAGAAAGTCCCAGTCCTGTGCCGTTTACCGTTTTGGAATGGCTCTTGTCCACGCGGAAAAATCTTTCGAATATTCTGTCGTGGTACTTTTCGGGGATGCCGATGCCTGTGTCGGCTATTTCTATTGTCCTCTCCGATACGCTTACCGTAACTGTTCCGCCTGGTCTGTTGTACTTTACGGCGTTGTCTATGAGGTTGTATACAAGCTCGGTTATCTGCGAAAGACTTGCAAGTACCACGGTGTCTATGCCCGTCAGGAGTATCTTTACATCTTTTTCCGTTGCCTTTGGTGTAAGGCGTTCGGCTATGTCTGTGGCAAGGGGTTTTAGGTTTATGTACTCCTTGGGCTCGTCCATCTTGTTTTCGTCAAGGTGCGAAAGCTCGATGATGTCATTTACAAGTGCAATAAGACGGGAGCTTTCTTTTTCTATTTTTTTGATAAATCCTGCCACATCATCGCTCTTGGCGATGCCTTTGTCTATTATCTGGGCATAGCCGTGGATGGTGGTAAGGGGCGTCTTTAACTCGTGCGACACATTGGCGGTAAATTCTCTTCGTATCTTTTCGGACTTTGTTCGCTCCGTTACATCAAAGAGCAAAAGAACCGCACCTGTTATAACATCTTTTTCCTTAACAGGACTGTAAAAAATCTGGTATGTCCTCTCTTTGCTTTCAAATATGATGTCGCTCTTTTCGCCCGAGAGGGCTTTTTGTATCACATTAAGCAGCTGCTTGTTGTCTGTGAGGTTTGAGTATTTTTTGTGCTTTACACTATTTTCTTCGGCATCAAGAATTCCCAGTGCGGGCTCATTGATGGTGAGCACATCGTGGTTTTCGTCTATAATAACAAGACCCTCATTGATGTTGTCCATAATGGTCTGCAGTCTTGCCTTTTGCTCGGTAACTCTCTCCATCTGGCGATTTATCTCGGTGTTCTGGCGGTGTATACGGTTAAGCAGCGGACGGATTTCCTCATAGGCGAGGCTTATCTTATCAGCGGTATACTCTTTGGCATCAGTTATGGGCTTTACTATGCTCTCTGCCAGATACGACGCCGCTATCGCCGAAAGAAAATACACCAAAAATGCCAAAATAACAATAATAACCGCCGCCGCATAGAACACAGGGGGCATAGAGCCGTCAAAATCCGCACGGGTTTCGAAATATGTGTAGCAAATACACAGCTCTATGGCGGACATAATTACTATCGCCGCAAGAGAGACATATTTTATATATGAACAAATTTTTTTGTACATAGTTATCATCCTATTTTGTATCCGACATTTCTCACTGTGTCGATAATTGACCCTGCATCGCCAAGCTTCTGCCTCAAGGTTCTTATATGAACATCCAAAGTACGCGACTCTCCCTCAAAGTCTGTGCCCCAGATATCGCGTATGATAGCCTCTCTCGGAACCACAGAGCCTTTTGCCTTTATGAGCATATGCAAAAGCTCGTACTCCTTGTAGGTAAGGGAGATTTCTGTACCCCCCGCAAAGACTGTGCGTTTTTTTAAATCCAGCCTGATGCTTCCTGCATCAAGGCAGTCGGCAGGTGCATTTTCTCTGTGGCTGCGTCTTAACACCGCCTTTATCCTCGATATTAGCTCGAGCACATCAAAGGGCTTGGTGATGTAGTCGTCTGCACCCATATCAAGACCTTTTAATTTATCCATTCTTTCGGATTTTGCGGTGAGCATTATTATGCAGATACCGTCTTTGCTGCTGTCGGAACGCAGCTGCTTCAGGATTTCCATTCCGTCGGTATCGGGGAGCATAATATCCAGGAGTATCACATCGGGTTTTTTGACAGTTAACCTTTCAAAAAATCCGCCTGCGTTTTCGAAACATTCCACGCAAAAGCCGGTTGCAGAAAGTGTATACTCTATAAGTTCTCTGATATTTGCATCGTCTTCCACACAAAATACTGTGTTCACCAAAATCACCTTCTCGGTAAAAATATTTACACATTATATATTGTATCACACATCATATCAAGATTACAACACTAAATTGCTCTTGTTTGGCGGAAAATGCTTGATTAATGCGTCAATTTGTTCTATAATCATATAAAAGGATATCAAAATACATAAAAGAGAGGGATTAATATGGAAAATATCATTATCAAAAGCGATTGTCTAACTGTGGGGATTAACCCTATGGGTGCAGAGCTTAGAAGCGTAAAGGATAATAACGGCAACGAATTTATATGGGGCTGTGACCCCAAGGTATGGGCGGGATGTGCACCGATACTCTTCCCCATATGCGGAGGACTTAAAGACGACAAATATGTGCTCGGCGGCAAAGAATATGTTCTGCAAAAGCACGGCTTTGCAAGAACATCGGAATTCTCTGTAAAAGAAAAAAGCGAAAATGCGGTGACATTTTCACTTTGTGATACAGAGGACACACTAAAGATGTTCCCATTTGAGTTTGAGCTTGAGGTGTACTTTGAGGCTGTCGGAAACAGTGTAAAGTGCGAATACAGAGTGATAAACAAATCCGACAAAACAATGTACTTTGGCGTAGGTGCCCACGAGGGCTATGCCTGCCCCGAGGGTATAGAAGAATACGACATAATCTTCCCCAAGGCAGTTGACCTTGATGCATATCAGTTAAACGGAAATCTGCTCCAAAAAGAAACAGTTGAAATTGCAAAAAACTGCACTGTTTTTCCTCTTAAGGAAAAGTATTTTGAGATAGACGCATTGGTGTTTAAAAATCTGGGCGTACATTCTGTGGAATTAAAGCACAGAAATTCGGGCAGAAAGATAACTGTGGAATTCCCCGAGCACGAGTATTTCCTCATGTGGCAGAAATACGGTGCAAAGTACATATGCATAGAGCCCTGGAGAGGCTTCCCCGATTATGAAGACTCGGATTACGACTTTGTAAATAAAGACGGAATTATAAGTTTGGAAAAAGGACAGACAGATGTGTCCATCCATACAATGACATTTGAAATATAAAGAGACAGAGCAGTTGTTGCGTTATTGCAACAACTGCTCAGACTGTCGAAAAAGAACGCACCGCAAAGTGAATACCAAAAAATTAAGCTCATTAGTAAGGATTATTGTAATCATTACTTACGAGCTTTTTCATTTATGTAGCTTTTGCCATTTATGACAAAAGCTTGTATTTTACTTACTTTGCTTACTTCGTCACCGCTCATTGCCGTACCTTTGTACTGCCTGCTTCGCGCTTCCTCGTCTGCGTCCATTTTCGTTCGTCTCCTCAGCGTGTCGACTTTATCGACACGCTGAGCAGTTGTTGCGTTATTGCAACAACTGCTTTTCTATTCCAAGCTCTTTATGAAAATATTTAAGCGTTGTGTACTTATACTTTTTTGCCTGATATTCATTAAGATTGCCATTTGCATATCTTATATAACCCTTTACAAAAGAAACAAACTTCTTAATAACGATATGATAATTTGCATCAAGCTCGATATATTCCATATCATTTATTCGCGCCGCTTCGCCTATGTACCTATCGTCATTTACAATAACGGCTTTGGAATAATCAAGACCTGTTATAGTGTCGGTGCTGCGTGAGGAATTTTCGAACTTATAGCAATTATTATGCTTTACATTTGTTCTGAACGGAATAGCAAATGTGTTATTTTCAAATTTGATAAGCAGCACCAGATACGGGCGATTTTCTTTGTTTTCGATTTCGGGATAATCGGCAAGATTGTATCTGTTATAGAACTCTGCCGACAGATAATTTAATTTGTATCTTTTGTTTTTATTCATACTATCTATCCTATAATAAGATTAAAGCCCTTGCACCGAGATGCAAGGGCATATCTTCCGTTGGGACTTCTTTATAAAGGTGTTACCCTCGCACCTAATCTTTGATGGGGACTTTTTTATTTGGAGAGGTGCTACCCTCACACCTCATCTTCGGTTTTATTTTAGCATATAAATTGCATTTTGTCAATATAGCAAACGCCAAATAGCCGAAAGCGGAAGATGCTATATTTTATGCACATCTTTTTTTTATATACACCGACGGGTTTTAAACACATACTCTGCCGTCTTTGTAATCTACAACCAGATTTTTTTCTACCTCTTCGTTTAAGAGTGTATCTGCCAAAAAGTCCTCAACCTCGGACTGAATTGCACGCCTTAATGGTCTTGCACCGTAGATTTCGTCGTAGCCCGCCTCGGTGAGATGGTCGATAAGTGCTTCTGTAAACTCTACCTCGTAGCCAAGGTTTGCCATTCTGTCCTTCAAAGACGACAGCATAATTGATGTTATCTTTTTGATATCTTCCTGTGTCAGCTTTCTGAACACTATTATCTCGTCTATACGGTTGATAAGCTCGGGGCGGAATACCTCCTTGAGCTCGCCGAGAACTCTGGATTTTACCTGCTCGTAGTCGCTGTTTTGGTCGTCCTCCTTGGTGCCAAAGCCCAGCGACATCTTTGCCTTGTCGGTAATAAGCCTTGCTCCCACATTTGATGTCATTATGATAACGGTGTTTTTAAAGTCTACTCTTCTGCCCTGGGAGTCGGTAAGGATGCCGTCTTCCAGAATTTGCAAAAGGATATTGAACACATCAGGGTGTGCCTTTTCTATTTCGTCAAAGAGCACCACAGAGTACGGCTTTCTGCGTACCTTTTCGGTAAGCTGTCCTCCCTCCTCGTAGCCTACAAATCCCGGAGGCGAGCCTACAAGACGCGAAACATTGTGTTTGTCCATATATTCGCTCATATCTATGCGGATTACGGCATTTTCGTCGCCAAACACCGCCTCGGCAAGAGCCTTGCACAGCTCGGTCTTACCTACGCCTGTGGGTCCCAGGAATATAAACGAGCCTGTGGGTCTTTTGGGGTCTTTTAAGCCTACTCTGCCTCTGCGGATTGCCTTGGAAACTGCGGTAACCGCCTCGTTTTGACCGACAACTCTGTTATGAAGAATGCTCTCCATATTCTTTAGTCTTTCCTGTTCTTCGCCTGCCAGCTTTTTGACAGGGATTTGTGTCCAGTCGGTTATTACATCGCAGATTTCGTCTTCGGTTACGCAGAGCTCCTCTTTGGAGTTGCCCTTTGCCCACTCGGATTTTTTGTCTTCTAATTCTTTGCGGATTTTTTCTTCCTCATCGCGAAGAGATGCCGCCTTTTCAAACTCCTGGTTTTCTATTGCACTTCGCTTTTCGGCACAAACCGACGCCAGTCTTTCTTCTGTTTCCTTGATATCGGGCGGTGCGGTAAAGGCTTTCATACGGATTTTTGACGCCGCCTCGTCGATGAGGTCTATCGCCTTATCTGGCAAAAAGCGGTCTGTTATATATCTTGCCGACAGCTTTGCGGCACTCTCCAGAGCCAAATCTGTAATGGTCACTCTGTGATGGGCTTCGTACTTTTCCCTTATACCCTTTAGGATTTCTATCGTTTCGTCAACAGACGGCTCGCCCACCGTAATAGGCTGAAATCTACGCTCCAAAGCCGCGTCCTTTTCTATATTTTTGCGATATTCATCGAGCGTTGTAGCACCGATTAACTGAAGCTCGCCTCTTGCCAGAAGCGGTTTCAATATATTTGCCGCATCCATTGCACCCTCGGCGGCACCTGCACCCACAAGGGTGTGTACCTCATCTATAAAGAGGATGATGTTCTGGTCCTTTTTTACTTCGTCAAGGGCGGCTTTTATCCTTTCTTCAAATTCGCCTCGGTATTTGGTACCTGCAATCATTGCGGACAGGTCAAGAGAAAAGAGCCTCTTGCCCTTTAGGGTTTCGGGGATGTTGCCCTCTATGATTTTGGACGCAAGCCCCTCTGCAACTGCTGTCTTTCCCACGCCCGGTTCACCTATAAGGCAAGGATTGTTCTTGGTACGGCGCGAGAGTATCTGCACCACTCTTTCTATCTCCTTGTCCCTGCCTATTATGGGGTCGAACTTGCCCTCTTTGGCAAGAAGTGTCAAATCTGTGCCAAACTGCTCCAAATTTTTGAGCTTGCCTCTTTTGGCACTTTGGTTTCTTTCGGTGTTATTTGATGTATCGGCACCCGACATATCCGCCGCCAATGCGGAAAAATCAAGCCCCAAATCCTTTAGAATTCTTACGGCTACGCTTGAACCCTCACGCAGTATTGCAAGGAACATATGCACAGGCTCAATGAGGAGAGAGCCTTGCTTTTTGGCTTCGTTAAAGCTTATCTCGAGTATGATTTTGCTCCTTGGGGTAAGCGGAAGTGATGTTGAGGGATTTACCTTTAAAGACGGGAGTGTGTACTCGGCTATCTTTTCTCTGAATGCCTCGTATTCTATGCCTTGAGAAGAAAGAATGTCATACACATCGGTAGAGGCATCTTTGAGTATTGCGGCAATTATATGCTCCGAGCCAACATAGTTGTAGTGCATATCGGTTGCTATCTCGTGCGAAAGTCGTAATATCTTTTGTGATTTTTCTGAAAATCTGGAATCCATAATACATTCTCCTTTCTATTGTCACTTTTATTTACAAATTTAGCTTTTCTCTTATCATTTTTGCCCTTTTGGCATCTCGGTCCCTTGCACTTTCCATATCTTCGGTAAGGTGTGCAGGTGCGGTTTCTATCATAAGCGAATTGAGTATCTCGGGTTTTAGATCGTCTATAAGTCCCACAGACAAGCCAAGACGCACATTGGAAAAGAGTGTGTGCATCTCCTTTGACGACATAAGATACGCACTTTTAAGTATACCGAGCGACCTTTTCACCTTGTCCTCGAGGCTTATACCCTCTTGCTTTACAAGTGCCAGCCGTAATTCTCTCTCTTTGGATATTAACTGCTGTGCCACATCGCTTAAGCGGTCGGTTATTTCCTTTTCGTCTACGCCCAGTGTCATCTGGTTTGATATCTGGAACAAATAGCCCAAAGCCTTGCTCCCCTCGCCGTACATTCCTCTTACGGTTACGCCGAGCTTGCCCATTGCCGAAAACAGCTTGTCGGCAATACCAGCCTTGCATATTGCAGGAAGATGCATCATAAGAGACACCCTCATACCTGTGCCCGCATTGGTAAGACAGCTTGTGAGGTAGCCGTATTTCTGATGAACGGCATAGTTTAAGCTCTGTGCCATACATTTGTCCAGTTGCGACACCATATCCACTGCCCTCTGACACTCAAATCCTGCAAAGATTGCCTGCATACGAATGTGATCCTCTTCGTTTACCATAATGCTTACGCTCCTGTCGGCACTTACAAAAACTGCCGAGGGGGTTTTTTCTCTTGCAAGTTTTGGGCTTATATAGTGCTCTTCTACGAGCCTTTCTCTCTCGATTGGCGAAAGAGAAAGAATGTCTTTTCTTGAAAATTCGAGGTTGGTGCTCTTAAGAGAAGCATCCACACTGTCTATCACCTTTCGGGCATCGTCATCGCCAATAGCGTGCGGAAATGCAAAATCCGACAGGTTTCTTGCCAGACGCACCCTCGTGGTAAGCACAATGTCACTCTGAAATCCCGTATCCTTGTACCAGTCAGCCATTTTGCCTTTCCTCCATTTCCTTTATTCTATCGCGAAGAGATGCCGCATCCTCGTATCTTTCGTCGAGGATAGCTTTTTTGAGTTCGTCTTTTAATGATGCGATTTCGTTTTGCTTGGATATTTTTTCGCCTGTTTCTCCAAAAAGCGTGCCCTTGTGCGTGGTTGATGGCTGGATTTTTTTAAGACTTTCTTCTATTACAGAGCCAAAAACCTCATAGCAGTTTGCACAGCCCAGAAGTCCCGTTCTTTTAAAAGTGTCGTATGTCATATTGCACTTGGGACAGCTCTTGGGCACAGTAACATGCGAATACACCGACGGGGATATAAAGTCGTTTAAGATACTTCCTATATCAAACACAGAATGTGTGTGCCCTGTGTAGCCCAGCTCCGATGCACAGTCACTGCAAAGGTGAAGTTCTGTCTTTTGACCGTTTTTGATTTGTTTATAATGAAGCACAGCCTCTTTTGATTTACAATTTGAACATAACATAATAAAACCTCCTTAAGCACACGGGAGCTGAACACCGTATGCCTTAAATTTTTAAAATTTGCACACTTTTTATTTGTCGTCCTCGCAAGGCGTCAGCCTTCCTTCGTCCTCCGCACAAAAATTGTACTAAATTTTATGCATTTAAGGTCGAAGAGTTTTAAAATAGACAAATTTGTATGAAACAAGTAAAATCTCGCAGGGAATACATAGGTATTTTCAAGAGATTTTATGAAGTATCAGACGAATTTGACATTTTAAAACC
>JAZPZD010000004.1:0-139509 GCA_045544515.1 Clostridia bacterium
AAGAGTTTTAAAACTACCAATTTTGGATAAGACAAGTAAAAACTCGCAGAGAATATTGAACATATTTTCAAGAGTTTTTACGCAGTATTAGACCAAATTGGTGATTTAAAACCATACGGGGTTCAACTCTCGTGTGCTTACTCTCTTTACTTAAAACAATATTAATGTTATAATAAAGTGTAATAACCTTTTTGGAGGATGTAGATATGCAAGAGATAAAATGTCCAAAATGCGGAGAAGTATTTCAGGTTGACGAGTCCGGGTATGCCGCTATCTTAAAGCAGGTACGCGACAGGGAATTCGAAAAAGAGATATCCGAGAGGGAGAGTGTCCACAAAACCGAAAGAGAGTCTGCACTAAAGCTTGCCGTGTCACAGCTCGAAGCGGAAAAAGACAGGCAAATTGCCCTGAAGGATATGGAAATAGCTCGTTTAAAAGGCGAATTGGAGCTTAACAAAACGAGTACAGACCTTGCTATAAAAAATGCAGTTCAAGAAAAGGAAACAAAGATATTGGAGCTCAAAAGCACAATAGATTTGCAAAACAGCGAGTGGGAATTAAAAGAAAAATCTTTGAGCGAAAAGCACGCAGATGAGATAAAACGCTGCGAAGAAGAAATTGCATATTACAAGGATTTCAAAGCACGCCAATCCACAAAAATGATTGGCGAAAGCCTTGAACAGCACTGCGAAACCGAGTTTAACAAATTAAGAGCCACAGCATTTCAAAACGCATATTTCGAAAAGGATAACGATGCAAGAGGAGGCAGCAAAGGCGACTTTATTTACAGAGAAGCATCCGATGACGGTGTGGAATTTATTTCCATTATGTTCGAAATGAAAAACGAGATGGATACTACTGCGACCAAACACAAAAACGAAGACTTCTTTAAAGAACTTGACAAGGACAGAAGAGAAAAAAACTGCGAATATGCAGTCCTGGTTACTATGCTTGAGGGCGACAACGAACTGTATAATTCGGGGATAGTGGATGTTTCATATAAATATCCCAAAATGTATGTGGTAAGACCGCAATTTTTCATACCGATTATAACACTTATCAGGAACGCTGCATTAAATTCTCTCGAATACAAAAAGGAGCTTGCCGCTGCCCGAAATCAAAACATTGACATCACTCATTTTGAAGAGGATATCAATGACTTTAAAGACAAGTTTTCCAGAAACTTCAGGCTTGCAAGCGAAAAATTTCAAAAAGCAATAGACGAGATAGACAAGACAATAGATCACCTTCAAAAAACCAAAGAGGCACTTTTGTCTTCGGAAAATAATCTTCGTCTTGCAAACAACAAGGCAGAGGATTTGACTATCAAAAAACTCACAAGGTCTAATCCTACAATGGCGGCAAAGTTTGCAGAATTGGAAAAATAAAATTAAACGGCTTGAAACCAAAGTTTCAAGCCGTTTGCCTGTTTATATTTCAAAATCGAGACAACTTCTCACCGCTGTAAACGGACGAACAAATGTATCTGCGGCATACACATGGTCGGGGTGTACAGCATATTCTTTAAGTGCTTGGGCACTTTCCAAAGTGGAATCGAGCATAAGGTCTGCACTAGATGTTTCAAGACCGTTAATGTGAACTTTAATTTCCACCAATCCCGGAATTTTGCCTTTAAGACTTTCAAGACTTGTTTTTATATTTTCTTTGATTTTTTGCTTTTCTTCTATGGAATATTCGCTTTTCAAATTCCACAAAATTACATGTTTAACCATAATAAATCCCTCCGTAAAAATTATAGAAAAAGTATATCATATGCTTTTTTGTGTGTCAAGCAGGTATAATACTTGTTTTTTGCTATAAAAGTGTAAAATTTTGATAAAAATAAGAGTTGAAAAATCCTTGTCGGTATAGTATAATCAACTCAATTAACAAAGTGTTTTTTTATTTTGCAGAGGTAGGTATTATGATGTCTTTTGAAGAAGATGTAAACCTTGTAAAACAAATATCTGCCGAGGTAAAACGCCGCGGCGGCAAGGCCTACTTTGTAGGCGGGTATGTAAGAGATACACTGCTTGGTATAGAATGCAAAGATATAGATGTGGAAATTCACGGCATAAAGGCAGATGTTTTAGAAGAAATTCTTGACTTGTTTGGCGAGAGGATAGAAACCGGCAAAAGCTTTGGGGTATACAAAATTTGTCACTCAAGTGTAGATTTTGCCATGCCAAGAACAGAAGAGGCGTCCGGCAGGGGACACAGGGATTTTAAAATTTTCACCGACCCTTTTATCGGAACGCAAAACGCCGCAAGACGAAGAGATTTCACCATCAATTCCATTATGCAAGATGTTTTAACCGGCGAAATCACAGACCATTTTGGCGGTGCAGAGGATTTGAAAAAAGGCATTATCCGTCATATTGATGCCAAAACATTCAAAGAAGATGAGCTTCGTGTTTTGAGAGCCGCACAGTTTGGTGCAAGATTTAATTTTGATATCAGCCCTGATACAATGCAGCTGTGTTCGGAGATGAAGCTCGATGCGCTCTCGTCGGAGAGAGTTTTTGCAGAGCTTGAAAAAGCCCTCTTGAAAGCCAAAAAACCCTCTGCCTTTTTTGAAATACTTCGGGATATGGGGCATCTGTCACATTGGTTTAAGGAGCTCAAAGATTTAATCGGGGTGGAGCAAAACCCAAAATATCACCGCGAGGGCGATGTGTGGACACACACTATGATGGTATTAGACAGTGCCGCAAAATTGAGAGATAGTGTCCAAAACCCCGTTGGCTTTATGCTCTCTGCACTTGTGCACGATTTGGGCAAGAGTGTTGCAACCGAAGAAAAAAACGGCGTCATACACGCGTATAATCACGAAACACTGGGTATTCCGATTGTTAAGAGTTTTTTGGCAAGAATTACAAATTGCAATGACATTACAAAATATGTGCTCAATATGACAAAACTTCATATGAAACCCAATATGCTGTATGCACACTTGTCATCGGTAAAGGCAACAAACAAGATGTTTGACGCTTCTCTGATGCCCTATGACCTTGTATGTCTTGCACTGTGCGACAGTATGGGCAAAATACCAAACGGGGATTATGAGGGAGCACATAGCTTTCTTACGGAGAGACTGAACATTTACCACGAATATATGTCAAGGCCCTATGTTTCGGGCAAGGATTTGATAGATGCAGGCATTAACCCGTCCGACAGATTCAAGGAGCTTTTGGAATATTCGCACAAGCTGCGGCTCGCAGGTGTAGAAAAGCAGCACGCCTTAAAGCAGGTATTATCATACAATAAAACGGAGGAAATATGAACTTGTATTTTGCCCCTCTTGAGGGGATTACAACATACACATACCGAAATATCCATAGTCAAATATTTGGCGGATGCGATGCGTATTTTTCGCCTTTTATCTGTCCTTCGCCAAATGAAAAGGTATCGAGGAAAATGTTAAAAGACATCCTTCCCGAGAATAATGATGTAGAAAATCTGGTTGTGCAAATTCTGTGCAATCATCCCGATGCGTTCAAGCTCTTTGCAGACAAGGTTTCTGACTTGGGCTATGACGAAATTAATCTGAATCTCGGTTGTCCGTCGGGAACTGTTACGGGAAAGGGCAGAGGAGCAGGGTTTTTAAAGTATCCCGAGGAGCTTGACAGATTTCTGGATGCAATTTTCAGCCAGAACCGGATAAATATTTCGGTTAAAACCCGTCTTGGATTTGTCGAAGAAGCCGAGTTTGAAAATTTAATGGAAATATATAGCAGATACCCGATAAAAGAGCTTACAATCCACCCCAGAGTAAGAATGGACTTTTACAAAGGGTATCCGAGATACAGTGCTTTTTCTTATGCGTACCACAATTCCAAAAATCCTCTGTGCTATAACGGCAATGTTTTTGACTTGGCAGATTTTAATAAGATAGAAAATACATATCCCAAAATTTCGTCTGTTATGCTTGGAAGGGGAGCTGTGGCAAACCCTGCTCTTTTCAGAGAAATCAAGGGCGGAAATAAGCTTACAACTGCAGAGGCGCTTCAATTTACTTTGGCTCTTAAGGACAGCTACTACAAACTCTTTGGAAATGATACATACACAATCCATAAGCTAAAGGAAACTTGGCTGTATATGATGTGGAATTATCCCGAAGAAAAGAAAATTCTCAAATGTATTAAAAAGGCTCAAAAACTCGCAGATTTTATGTCTGCAATAGAAAGCCTGCCGGAAATATAACCAGAAAAGAGGAAAATACAATGCAACGGTTGCACTGCTCACTTAAAAAGACGGTTTTGCAATGAACCTCTATAAACGGCGAGATTGAAACCTCTACCCTGGACGGAACAAATGTAACTTTTGTCACCGAAACCGAGTATCCCAAGACAGGCGATGTCAAGGTAAATATTAAGCTCCAAGGCGAAAAACAGTTCAATCTTAAACTGCGTAATCCTCATTGGAGCAAGAGAACCATGCTTTCATAAATGGCGAAAAGGTAAGTACAAACGATGGTTACATAAGCGTAAACAGAATATGGAAAGACGGCGACGTGATAGAACTTACCCTCGATAATGGCAGCATGGATGCTGACAGAATAAATTATTTGCAAAAAAGTTGAAATTACTGTTGAAAATATTTAAAAAATAGTGTATAATATTAAAGTCGTACAGCCGGGGCAGTAGCGGCGCCCTGTACTTGCAATCCGCTATAGCAAGGGTTATATCCTTATTGAGGGTTTTTAAGAATAGTAAAGTGTCAGTTAAGTGGTGTTGAGATTCGAGTCTTGCGCGATGTACGCGCGTGAACCTGGTCAGGTGAGGAATCAAGCAGCCATAAGCGTTTGCGGACATGTGCCGTAAGGTCGCTCGTTTTGAGCTAACTGGCTGATAACGGCTGTTCTTTAAATTCGATTTAAGGATGTGCGACTTTTTTTGATTATTATCTAGAGAGGGATTTTTATGGCATACCAGACCTTGTACAGAAAATGGAGACCTCGTACTTTTGACGAGATTGTGGGGCAGACGCATATAACATCTACCCTTAAAAACGAAATAAACAGCGGCAAAACGGCACACGCATATATTTTTACCGGTACCAGAGGTACAGGTAAGACTTCTACTGCCAAAATCTTAAGCCGTGCATTAAACTGCGAAAACTCCAATGACGGAAATCCGTGCAATGAGTGCTTTGCCTGCAAGGGGATATTAAACGAAACAATTCTGGATGTTGTAGAAATGGACGCCGCATCAAATAACGGCGTGGAAAACATAAGAGAGATTATCGACCAGGTAAGATATTCTACCGCAAGTACCAGATACAAGGTGTATATCATAGACGAGGTTCATATGCTGTCTATGGGAGCATTCAATGCACTGCTTAAGACCTTGGAAGAGCCGCCCTCGCATGTGGTTTTTATACTTGCAACCACCGAAATACACAAGGTTCCCGCGACAATTCTTTCCAGATGCCAGAGATTTGACTTCAAAAATATCTCTTCTTCCGATATCACAAAAGCTGTGACAAAAATCCTTGATGCCGAGGGTATACGGATAGAAAATGATGCAGTAGAATATATAAGCTACCTCGGTGCAGGCTCTATGCGAGATGCCTTAAGCATTACCGAGCAATGCCTGGCATACAAGTCAAACGATATCACATATGCCGATGTTACGGATATTCTGGGGACTTTGGATGATGAATTTTTGTATACTGCTGCCGGCTTTGTTGCCGATTGCGATGCAAAATCCCTTCTTATTCACTTTAATGAATGTATCAAAAACGGAAAAAACCCCGAGAGCTTTGCAGAGGGTATGCTAAAGGCTTTGAGAGACATTCTTCTGTACAAGATTTCGGCGGAAATGTGCGACTTTACATCAAAGAAAAAGCAACTTGTAGAAAATGCCGCACAAAAATACACCCACGAAAAGCTCGTGAGATGTATAGATATATTGAGCCTTGCACTTAAGGATATCAAGCTCTCATCTGATGTGGCTGTTGTTGTGGAGTGTACGCTTATAAGAATGTCCTCGCCCCAGTACGAGAACAATTTTGATGCCCTGATAGACAGAATTTCCAGTCTTGAGAAAAAGCTTTCGATGCTATCTAATGGCGAAGCTGTAATATCTTGTGCAAAGACAGAGCCGGTTACACAGACACCATCTGCCAAAAAGGAACCCGTAAAGGCGGATATTCCCAAGAGTGCAGAACCATCGGAAATAAAAGCATATTCCGACAGCAACATCATAACTCTGTGGGACGATGTAAAAAGGGAGCTCGAACAAAGAGGAAAGCTCATTGCCTTTGTTTCGCTCTACGGAGCAAAGCCCTGTATGGATGGCGAGACTTTAAAAATCGTGTTTGAAACCAAGGATGCACTCTCACGATTTGCATCGGGCACTGCACTTGACGATTTAAAAGAGGTGCTAAAGGACAAATTTGCTTTTACTGCAGATGTAAAGTGCGTTTTTGAGGAAAAAAATGACCAAATTTCCGATAGCTCAAATGATATTTTTGATGATATTGAAAGAATAAGTCATAATTTTCCCGAAAACTTTAAAATAGATTAATACAAAAATTGACAAGCATCAGCATTTATGATATAATAATTGTCTAATTACATTTATGAGAACCATAGTTTTGGAGGACTGCAAATGGCAAAAGTTTGTATAATAGGATTTGGTTGTATAGGCTCCGGTGCCTATGAAATATTAAAAGAAAACAAAGATATAATTTCAAAGCGTGCACACGAGGATATCGAGGTCAAGTACATCGTAGATATCCGCGACTTTTCACAGCACGAGGTTGCACCTTATGTAACAGACAATTTCGACAAGGTTTTAGCCGATGATGAGGTAGACATTGTTATAGAGTCTATGGGCGGTGTCACATATGCCTACGAGTATACCAAGGCAGCACTCAAAAAAGGCAAAAATGTCGTTACCTCCAACAAGGAGCTTGTTGCTGCAAAGGGAGACGAACTTTTCGCTTTGGCAAAGGAAAACGGATGCAAGTATTTTTACGAGGCATCAGTAGGCGGCGGTATCCCGATTATAAGACCTCTGCTTACAAGCCTTAATGCCAATAACATCACACAAATCTCCGGAATACTCAATGGTACAACCAACTACATATTAACCAAAATGATCAAAGAAGGTACTTCTTTTGATGATGCGGTATCTCAGGCACAAAAGCTCGGTTATGCCGAGAGAGACCCCTCTGCCGATGTAGAAGGTCACGACGCCTGCAAAAAGATATCCATACTTTCTTCTATGGCACTTGGCAAAAAGGTAAACTTTGAAGATGTGTACACCAGAGGCATCACAGAGATAACCCTTGCTGACACCAAATATGCAGAAGCACTCGGATGTGCCATCAAGCTTATCGGCAGATTTAAAAAGACCGATTGCGGTGCAGAGGTTTTTGTATCGCCAATGTTTGTACCATCAGACAGCCCTCTGTATAGTGTAGAAGATGTGTTCAACGCCATTATGGTTACAGGCGATATGCTTGGAGATGCACTTTTCTACGGAAAGGGTGCAGGTAAGCTTGCTACTGCAAGTGCTGTTATATCCGATGTTATCGAAGTGGTAAAAGGTTCTATGGATGACATCAATGTTCCTTGGGAAAGCTGCAAAGAAAAAATTATAGCCGATTACAGCGATGTCAAAGGCTCTTTTGTGGCTCGTATCTCCAACAAGGACGGTGCTATGAGCCTTGCATTAAAGCAGTTTGAAAATGTTAAGACACTTGAAATCATAGACGGCGAATTTGCCATAATCACACAGGAAATGACTGTTTGCGATTTCAACAAAGCCCTTGACGGTTTAGATGTATTAAATAGCTTTATGTTTGCATAAATTATAAATTTTGGAGGATAAAATGGTTACTGTCAGAGTTCCGGCTTCGAGTGCCAATATGGGACCCGGATTTGATTGTCTGGGTGTTGCACTTAATATGTACAATACAGCTCGCTTTGAACTTATTGATACCAAGACGGAAATAATCATAAAAGACGGTGCCGACTTCATCCCCAAGGGTGAAAACAATTATGTTTACACCGGATTTAAAAAGGTCTTTGACCGTGCCGGAAAAACCTTTACAGGTGTAAGGATAGAGCTTTGGAGCGATATCCCCGTAACACGCGGTCTTGGCAGCAGTTCCTCTAGTATTGTGTTGGGCCTTATGGGTGCCAACAGAATTTTGGGCGATGTGTTTACCAAGGATGAACTTCTTAATATGGCGTACGAAATCGAGGGTCACCCCGATAATGTTGCGGCATCTATTATGGGAGGCTTTACGGTTTGTGTTCCCGATAGCGGCAAAGTTGTATATACTAAAACAGATGTATCTTCGGATATATGTTTTGCGGCAATGATACCCGACTTCTACTTTCAGACAAAAAAGTCCAGAGGCATTTTGCCTGCGGCGGTTTCGTTTAAGTGTGCGTCGTTTAATCTTTCGCACTCTGCACTTGTTGCGTCGGCGTTTGCAAAGGGTGACTATTCACTTCTTAAAGTTGCGGTAAAGGACAGAATGCATCAGCATTTGAGATTTGGTAGAATAAGAAGCGGAGAGTACATTATGCGTATCCTAAAGCGTAACGGTGCCATATGCAGCTATTTAAGCGGAGCAGGGCCTACGGTTATGGCTATCGTAGACAAAGATTTTGAAAAATTTGAGCAAAAGATGAACTATGTTATAAAAACAAACCTTAAAAATTGGCGGCTTGTTATTTTAAAAGCCGACAACGAAGGTGCAGTATATATATAAATTATTCTCATTTCAATACAAGGGAGGTAAACTTTGTGAGTTTAATAGTACAGAAATTCGGCGGTTCTTCTGTAAGAGATGCCGAAAGAGTAATGAATGTCGCAAGACGCGTAGTTGACACATACAACGCAGGTAATTCTGTAGTAGTTGTAGTTTCTGCACAGGGCGACACAACAGACGATTTAATCGAAAAAGCAAAAGAAATCAATCCCAAAGCAACCAAGAGAGAGATGGATATGCTTTTGTCCACAGGCGAGCAGATTTCCATTGCACTTCTTGCAATGGCTATACAGACCTTGGGCGTTAATGCAGTATCTCTTACAGGCTGGCAGGTTGGTATGAAAACTGACTCCAAATACGGTATGGCAAGAATTAAGTCCATAGACGGAGAGAGAATCCGAAACGAATTAGACAACAACAAGATTGTTATTGTAGCAGGTTTCCAGGGTATCAATAAATATGATGATATTACAACTCTCGGAAGAGGCGGATCAGATACAACAGCAGTTGCCATTGCTGCAGGTCTTCACGCTGACCTTTGCGAAATATACACTGATGTTGACGGCGTCTACACAACAGACCCGAGAATAGTTCCCGAGGCAAAGAAGTTAGATGAGGTTTCGTTTGACGAAATGCTTGAGCTTGCTTCTCTGGGAGCAAATGTTCTTCATAACCGTTCGGTTGAAATGGCAAAAAAATATAATGTTAATATGTGTGTTCGTTCGAGCCTTAATCTTAACGAAGGAACATATGTCAAGGAGGAAAGCAAAGTGGAAAAGACACTTGTAAGAGGCGTAGCTCGCGATAATGATGTAGCAAGAATAGCAGTATGTAACTTAAAGGATGAGCCGGGTATTGCATTTAAGATATTCTCTCTCCTTGCCAAAAATGGTATAAATGTAGATATAATCCTTCAGTCAATCGGCAGAGAAGGCTACAAGGATATCAGCTTTACCGTAACCGAAGGCAATGCAGAAAAGGTAGAAGAAATCTTAAGAGCAGAAAAATCCTATCTCGGCTTTGAAGACATCAAGATTTCCACACAGTTCTCCAAGGTATCCATCGTTGGAAGCGGTATGGTTAACAACCCCGGTGTTGCAAGTGTAATGTTCGAAGCACTTTATGATGCAAATATCAACATCCATATGATTTCCACATCCGAAATCAAGGTGTCCGTTCTTGTTAACAAGGACAATGCAGATGCGGCTGTTAAGGCAATTCACGACAAGTTTAACCTTGCGTAATTTTTGAAATAATACAAAGACAATAAGGGAACACTTTCTTTGGTCTGGCAGATGCCATGCCGGACTGTGTTCCCTATGTGTATTTATGAGGTGTTACAATGACAGAAAACACAACCAATAAAATCGAAGGCAGAAACCCCGTTACCGAGGCTATAAAGTCCGGCCGTACCATAGACAAAATCCTGGTGCAGTCTGGGGAGAAAAACGGTTCAATACGAAAGATTATTGCATTGGCACGGGAGAAGAAGATTGTAATCAGCGAGGTTGAGCGTGCAAGACTTGACAAGCTCTCCGAAACAAAGTCGCACCAGGGAGTAATAGCCTTTGCTGCGGCAAAGGAGTATTCCACAATAGAGGAAATCCTGGAGCTTGCAAAGGAAAAAGGCGAAAGCCCCTTTGTGATAATTGCTGATGATTTGAACGACCCGCACAATTTGGGTTCTATAATCCGAACTGCAAATGCTGCCGGTGCTCACGGCGTAATCATTCCCAAACGCAACTCTGTGGGTTTAAGCCCTGTGGTGGACAAGACCTCTGCCGGTGCTCTTGAATTTACAAAGGTTGCCAGAGTTTCCAATCTGGCGTCTGCAATAGATACCTTGCAAAAGGCTAATGTGTGGCTTGTGGCTGCGGATATGGACGGCGACAAAACCATCTATGAACACGATTTTTCGGGTGGAGTAGGTATTGTTGTGGGTTCCGAGGGCAAGGGGGTATCACGCCTTGTCAAAGAAAAATGCGATTTTGTGGTAAGAATACCTATGAACGGGCAAATTAATTCTTTAAATGCTTCTGTTGCGGCGTCGCTTATGATTTATGAGGTGGTACGCACAAGGATGAAAGGAAGTAAATAAATTTGAAAAAAAGCTATTTTACAGTTACGGGTATGTCGTGTGCTGCCTGCTCTTCGAGTGTAGAAAGGGCAGTAGCCAATTTGGACGGCGTAGAAGAAGTAAATGTCAATCTTACAACGGGCAAATTGAGTGTACTATATAATGAAGAAACTATTTCGGTATCAGATATAGAAAACACTGTTTTAAAAATCGGATTTGGCGTCAACAAGGACACTTTTGAGGATAATTTTGACAAAAAACAAAATGAACTCAAAAGTATGAAGAACAGACTTGTTTTTTCTCTTGTATTTGCCATACCTCTTTTTTATATTTCAATGGGACATATGGCAGGACTTCCTGTTCCAAAATTTATGGACCCGATGCAAAAGCCGCTTACATTTGCACTTGTGCAGCTTGTTCTGGCACTTTTTTGCATAGTATCGGGATACAGGTTCTATACCGTAGGATACAAAAAGCTCTTTACCCTTAATCCAAATATGGATTCACTTGTTGCTGTGGGTACATCTGCCGCTTTTGTGTACGGTCTGTATCTTATGTATGATATGTGTGCAAACAAAGGGGTAAACCATTCTCACAATCTTTATTTTGAGTCTGTGGGAGTTATAATCACGCTTATTCAGCTTGGCAAGTATCTGGAAAACCGTTCCAAATTAAGAACAAATGATGCAATACTAAAGTTAATTGAACTATCGCCAAAAAAAGCTACCGTTATCCGTAATGGGCAAAAAATGCAAATAGACACACGCCTTATATTGCAAGGCGATGTTGTGGTAATTCTTCCGGGCGAAAAAATCCCCGTTGATGCCGAGGTAATCGATGGAACTACCACAGTAGATGAGGCAATGCTTACCGGTGAGAGCGTACCTGTGGAAAAGACGGTAGGTTCAAAGGTATTTGCAGGATGTATTAATAAAACAGGTTACATCGAGGCAAAGGCTCTTACCACGAGTGAGGAAACTGTAATTTCAAAGATTATTTCTATGGTTGAGGAGGCATCCGGTTCAAAGCCAAAGCTTGCTCTTCTGGCAGATAAGATATGCAGTATATTTGTTCCTTGCGTAATGGGGATATCTGTTCTTACATTAATAATATGGCTTATTGTCGGAGCACCTTTTTCTGTAGTTGTAGACAGGTTTATCAGCGTTCTTGTAGTTGCCTGCCCATGTGCTTTGGGACTTGCTACTCCTACTGCGGTTATCGTGTCTATGGGTATTGCGGCAAGAGAGGGTATACTTATCAAGGATGCCGAGGCACTCGAGAGACTAAATCTCATAGATACTGTTGTGTTTGACAAAACAGGCACACTTACTATGGGATCGCCGAGGGTTACAGATGTTGTAACCTTTAACGGATTTGAAAAAGACGATGTGCTGTCATATGCCTTAACTCTTGAGGAGGCATCTACGCATCCATTAAGTGAGGCAGTATGCACTTATGCCAAGGAAAACGGAATTTTGTCAAAGAAAGCAGAAAATTTGCACACGCAGTACGGCAAAGGTTTAAAAGCCACCGTAGACGGCAAAGAGGTTCTTCTCGGAAGTTATAGATTTATGACAGAAAATGACATCTCAAATATGTGCGGTGATGACATCGCAGAAAAACTCACTTCCGAGGGTAATACACTTATGTATATGAGTGTAGAGGGAGTAATGGCTGCAATAATATCCGCAAAGGATACCCTAAAGCCGACATCCAAAAAACTTATGGATATTCTTCATAGTTTAAACAAGAAGACTGTTCTTCTTACAGGTGACAACGAGCTGTCTGCAAAGGCAGTTTCCAAGGAAATCGGTGTTGACGAGTGCATATGGGAGGTTTTGCCATCTGACAAAGCCGATAAAATAAAAGAGCTTATCTCAAACGGCAAAAAGGTTGCAATGGTCGGTGACGGCATAAACGACTCTGTGGCACTTACTGTTGCAGATGTAGGAATTTCTGTCGGAACAGGTACCGAAATTGCAATCGAAGCGGCAGATGTCGTAATAATGAAAAACGATATGACCGATATTTATAAAGCAATAAGAATAAGCAACCTTGCCATAAAAAACATAAAGCAAAACTTGTTCTATGCGTTTATATACAATACTATTCTTATACCGATAGCGGCAGGGGTATTTTCTTTTGCGGGATTTACCTTTAATCCAATGTTTGCCGCAAGTGCTATGGCACTTAGCTCTGTATCAGTAGTAACAAATGCCTTAAGGCTTAAGAAAATTAAATTATAATGTAAATATAAGGAGAAAAACACTATGAAAAAGGCGATTGTAACAGTAGTTGGAAAGGACACAGTAGGAATAATCAGTTCCGTAAGCGGAATTTTGTCGGAAAACGAGGTTAATATATTGGATATTTCCCAGACAATATTAGACGGTATGTTTACAATGATGATGATTGTCGATGTAGAAAAATCCTCTGTAGATTTTTCTGTACTTTCTGACAAAATGTCCGATTTGGGCAAAAAAATCGGCGTAGAAATCAAAATTCAGCTTGTAGATATATTTGAAGCAATGCACAGAATATAGTAAAAGGGGATTAGGTATAATGATAAATAAGTTTGAAGCATATGAAACTCTTCATATGATAGAAAATGAGCATCTTGATGTAAGAACAATCACAATGGGTATTTCGCTTTTGGATTGTATCGACTCTTCAGCAGAAAAGGCGTGCGAGCGTATATATGACAAAATCACCAAAAAAGCAGAAAACCTTGTCAAAACAGGCGAAGATATAGAAAACGATTTTGGTATTCCTATTATAAACAAGAGAATATCCGTAACACCTATTTCGCTTGTTGCAGGTGCAAGCGACGCTGATAACTATACTATGTTTGCAAAAACACTCGACAGAGCTGCCAAAGCTGTCGGAGTAAACTTTATAGGCGGATTTTCGGCTCTTGTGCAAAAAGGCTTTACAAAAGGTGACAGGATACTTATTAATTCCATCCCCCAGGCACTTAGCGAAACAGATATAGTCTGCTCGTCTGTAAATGTAGGCAGCACAAAGGCGGGTATCAATATGGATGCGGTAAAGCTCATGGGCGAGGTAATAAAAGAAACCGCAGAGCGTACCAAAGAGACTGACGGCTTTGGCTGTGCCAAGCTTGTTGTATTTGCCAATGCTGTTGAGGACAATCCCTTTATGGCAGGTGCATTTCACGGAGTAGGCGAGGCTGACTGCATTATCAATGTAGGCGTAAGCGGTCCGGGAGTAGTTAAATGTGCATTAGAAAAGGTAAAAGGTGCCGATTTTGGCACAGTTGCCGAAACTATAAAGAAAACTGCATTCAAGGTTACCCGTATGGGACAGCTTGTTGCATGCGAAGCATCAAAAAGGCTTGACATTCCGTTTGGTATTGTTGACCTTTCGCTTGCACCCACTCCTGCAGTAGGCGACAGCGTAGCATATATATTAGAAGAAATGGGTCTGGAAAAGTGCGGAACACACGGTACGACCGCCGCATTGGCACTTTTAAACGACGCTGTTAAAAAGGGCGGAGTGTTTGCATCTTCTTCTGTTGGGGGCTTAAGCGGTGCATTTATCCCTGTGAGTGAGGATGCAGGTATGATTTCGGCTGCTTCTATCGGGGCACTGTCACTCGACAAGTTAGAGGCTATGACATGCGTGTGCTCTGTGGGTCTTGATATGATAGTTATCCCCGGAGATACAACAGCATCTACCATATCTGCAATAATTGCCGACGAGGCTGCTATAGGTATGATAAATAACAAAACTACTGCGGTGCGAGTTATTCCTGCACCCGGCAAAAAGGTCGGCGAGGTTGTAGAATTTGGCGGACTTCTGGGTACCGGTCCCGTTATGGCGGTAAATAACTTCTCGAGCGAGGAATTTATAGCACGCGGAGGAAGAATACCTGCACCAATCCATAGTTTAAGAAACTAATTCTTTGGAGATATGCCAAATGCTCAAAATAAACGAAGTAATAATAGTAGAGGGAAATTATGATAAAGCAAAACTGTCCGGCATTGTAGACGCGATAGTAGTGGTGACAGATGGCTTTATGATATATAAAGACCGCAAAAAAGCCAATATGATAAAAGAGCTTGCACGAAAAAATGGTGCTATCATCTTTACCGACAGTGACAGTGCGGGATTTAAAATTCGCAATTATTTAAAAAACATTCTTGCAGATTGCGATGTTAGGCACGCATACATACCCGACATCAAGGGCAGAGAAAAGCGAAAAAACCATCATTCTAAAGAGGGATTTTTGGGTGTAGAGGGTGTAAGTGACGAAATTATCATAAAAGCCTTGGAAAACGCAGGTTTTAATCCTCCCAAAGACGATGACGAAAGAAAAATCACCAAAACAGATTTTTTTGCCGACGGTCTTACCGGTAATCCTATGAGTTCTGACTTAAGGGAGGATATAAAAAAGCACTTTGGTCTGCCTAAACATCTGTCTGCCAATATGCTCATTGATGTTTTAAACAGGCTCTACGGATATGAAGAGTATCAGAATGCACTGTCTCATATAAAAGCAAAAAGAAATCTGTGACGAGTTTCTACTATTATATATGTAATAACACGCAGACATCGGTTTTTGTCCACTGATGTCTGCTTTTTTACTGTTATTTGGTATACATAATGTTATTATAGTAAACAAAAACCCCAAAACACCATTGAGGTTATGTGTCGATATAGACATATATGCGATTTTTTAAATGTTTTTTAACATATTTTAAACCACCAACGACTATATATAGTTTAATAAGAGGAGGTGAACACAACATATCGTTTAAAAAAAGGTCCAAATTTTGTTTAATGTGCACAAAACTATTTGATTTTGTAATAATTTTGTAATTTAGGGTTAATATACTTCCAAGCCCTAACTGCCAGTGTTTGTCGCTTTTTTCGTTGTATTTGGCAAAAAAAGTGTCACAATGATTGATGTGTCAAAAATAGCGGTTTTTTTTGTTGATGTTGCACAACAAAAAAACGAGGTAAATTTGACAAAAAAGTTTTTTTGCCATAAAATGAACGACGAACGCAAGAAAAAGTCTATTAAGGAGGAAATTATGTTTTCAGATTTATTATCAACTTACAAGTTTAGAAAATTAAATATGTCTGAGCATAACCATCGCCGTGATAGAAATATTTATGATGTGTTTAAAAATGTGTTCAGGTTCAGAAAAAGCGTTGCTATTGTTTTTGCTGTAGTCTTTTCATTTACTGTAACAGCTTCTTACGCTTCTCCGCAGTATTTTGAAATTGAGATAGCAGATGGCGACAACTTATTCAAAACCTCTTCGCAGACTACAACTGTAGGAGATCTTCTCAAAGAAAACGGAATTGAGCTAACAGAGTACGACAGCGTATATCCCAAACTCAACGAATTCGTTTCTGCTTCTCAGACAGTTGTTGTAAACAGAGTAAACAAGGTTACTGTTAAACTCGATGGTGAAACCAAGGAATATTACACCTCTGCAAATACTGTGGGTGATTTTATCAAGGAAAGAGGAATTGATTTAAACTATCACGATTCCATAAGCCTGCCCTTGGATACCAAGCTTAACAGGGATACAAAATTGGAGATTGTAAGAGTAATCAAGCGGATAGTCAAGGTGGAAACGGAAATCCCGTATGCTACCAGGACTGTATCTGACACATCAATGAGTATTTCAGACAGCAAAATCATTACCAAGGGTGTAAACGGTATTGACTGTCAAACATATGAAGTTATTTTGCAAAACGGCGTTGAAATCAGCAGAGAGCTGGTTTCAAAGGAGCGCACCAGAGAGCCTGTAACAGAAGTTAAGGCTGTAGGTGCCAAAGGCGGCAAGGTAACTAAAAAGGGTGATGACTTTAGCTATTCCAAAGTTATTACCTGTAATGCTACAGCATATGACCTATCTTTCCAGAGCTGCGGTAAAAGACCTGGCGACAGAGGATACGGTATAACAGCATCGGGTACCTATGCTAAATATGGTACTGTTGCAGTTGACCCAAGAGTTATACCTCTTGGCACAAGAATGTACATTGAATCTGCAGACGGAAGCTTTGTATACGGTTACTGTGTAGCCGAAGATACAGGCGGAGCAATCAAAGGAAACAAGGTTGACCTTTTCTTTAATTCGTATTCAGAATGTATGCAGTTTGGCAGAAGAAATGTAAATGTTTATATTTTAGACTAATTTTAAGACCTGATATTGTATTGCGGAATTTCTTTCGCAGTATTTTATCAGGTCTTTTCCATTTATATTTTTTTGTATCGCAGAGAATAAATGTAAATTGCTGTGATAATGCTTGCAAATATTAAGAATGTCAGAAAAACATTTTCTAAAGCAAATATGGCAATATCATCTGCAAACGCTGTTGAAACAAGCGCAAAAACACTTGATATTATCGAGATAAAAAGCCTTACTATGTAATATTTCTTCATTGATATGCCAAGCGGAGCTACGATGCTTTTAACCTGCATATGTACAGACATTCCTGACCACCCCAGTGCAAGTGCACAAAGAGAAATTTTTATGTCTTTGGGTATTGGACTTAAACTTATCATATTTGTTGCATTTGTAATTTCAAGTGCTGAGGACGATATCAGTTTAAGATATACAGGCAGTTTGTTTAATACGGGCAGGATAACGGCATTAACCGCCGCAAAAAAGAGTATAAACCCACACACATTGAGCACCGATGCCGTACTTTCGCATATGCACAGAGTTATGTCCTTTGAAGAGGCGGTTTTGGAGGTTTTGCAGACTTTTGAATATGTATACGGTTTTAACAGTATTGCCGAGAGCACCGCCGAGAGTATGTGTATCAAATAAAGTGCAATGCCGATTTTAAAAGATGAAAACATTCCAATCCCTACGGCACCTATTACAAACAGCGGTCCCGAATTGTTTGAATAAGCAACAAGGCTCTCTGACTCCGAAAGCGAAATCTTGTTTTCTTTGTACAGGCTTGCAACACTTTTTGCACCAACAGGATAACCGCAAAGCATACCGCATATAAATGCACTGCATCCGTAAGAACTTATGCCAAAAAGCCTTTGGAATACTTTGCTCAAAATACCAAGGGAATTTTCGCCAATGTTTCCTACAAAAAGCGATGAAAGTACCATAAACGGAAACAGAGAGGGTATAACGGTCGAACAGATAAGAACAAGTGCCTCTTTTAATGCAAAAATAACCGATTGGGAATTGACAATAAAACAAAGCATAGATACAAAAATCAAAAAAAGTTTATATGAGTTTTTGAATTTAAACATTTTAAACCTCCACATATATTATACTTTATTCTCATAAAGTATTTTATGACGGAGGTTTTTTCATATGTCTGTACTTGACAAAATAAAAAATGCTGCAGATAGAGTAAACGAACTTGCCAAGGAAGATGCCAGGGTCACGATAGAAGATGACAGCAAAATTCTTGTTGAAAACTACAAATCGTTAAAGCTTTTTTTGGATAACGAGATGCTTGTGGAACTCCGGAATTTCGATATACTGCTTGCGGGAGAAAAACTGGTTATAGAGTTCTTTTCTCCGTCAAGGCTGATCGTAAGCGGAAAAATAAAAAACATAACTTATATGTCCTTTAGCGAAGGGGTAAAGGAGGATTTATGAAAGATTTCTCGTGGAAAAACTGTGTGGTGGCAAAAGCAAACCAAAAAAATTTTGAGAGATTTGCAAACGAATGCAAAAACGCGGGAATAATACTATCGGATATAAAAAGCGACAGCGACGGATATGTCTTTGCAATGAGCTTTAAAAACTACAGACGCATTATTCCCATTGCCTTTCGCAGCGGAGTTCGTACAAGGATAATAAGAAAAAAAGGATTTGGTTACTTTGCTTACAAAAGACGAAAACGCTACGGATTTTTTTTGGGTGCTCTTATAAGCATTGCCATCTTTGTATATCTTACATCTTGCATATGGGTTGTAGATGTTGTAGGAAACGAAGAAACACCTACCGAGCAAATCCTTGATGTAATGAAGAAAAATCAGATATCCGTAGGCAAATTCCGATATGGGAAAAATATATCGAAGATAAAAAACTCTGCCCTGATAGATTTAGATACTCTGTCGTGGCTCTGGGTTACAATAGACGGCACCAGAGCCGTTGTCGAAGTGCGTGAAAAGGGTAATTCTGTCGATATAGTTGACAAGAACGGTGCCTACAACCTTGTTGCATCATACCCCGGTGTAATTGTGGATATGCAGGTAAGAGACGGCAGAAAGGCGGTAGAGAGGAACCAGGTGGTAGACAAGGGGCAGATTTTGGTTAGCGGAGTGTGCTCGAGTGACTATCGCCCAAACAGATATGTCCGTGCCAACGGCAAGGTTATTGCACTTACATGGCGAACGCTTTCGGGTGAATATCATCACACAGAAAAAATAAAGATAAAAACAGGAAAAGTAAAGAAAAAGTATTCTCTTGCCATTGCGGACAAAAATATAAAACTCTATTTCAAAAAAAAACCGGATTTCAAGAACTTTGTTAAAGAACATAAAAAGACGCAAATCAGAATTTTTAATGATATTTATTTGCCGTTAACCTTTACAACTGACACTTTTTATGAGATAATAGTTAAAGAAAATATTTTAGATGACAAAACCGTTGTTTCGCAGGCAGTTGAGGTTCTCACCAAAGATTTGGAAAATAAGAGGGCAGACGGCTCCGAAACGGTGGAGAGAGTATACAGCTATGAGAAGAAGTCAAACGGAAATCTTTTGGTTACCGTTACGCTTTGCAGTAGGGAAAATATCGCAGAAACCGCAAAGGTTGATGTAGAAACGACAAAGGAAGATGTAAGTGGAGAAAGTAATTGAATTTGACAGTATCGACAAGGTAATATCAGTTTTTGGCGAGTATGACAAAAACATAAAGCAGATATCAAATGAGTTTGGTGTGGAGATTATCAGCCGAGGCGAAACGATCAAGATAGCAGGGCAGGAGGGTTCTGTCCTGATGGCAAAAAAGGTTATAGAAAACCTTGTGCACCTTCTAAATAACGGAGATATGCTAAATGACCAGAATGTAAGCTACGCCATTTCTTCTGTCAAAGACGGCATTGACCCTGCAGAGCTCTACGGCTCTGACTGTGTGTGTATCACCGCCAAGGGCAAACCCGTAAAGAGTAAAACTCTTGGTCAGAAGACATATGTAGAAGCTATTTCAAAAAACACAATCACCTTTGGCATAGGTCCTGCCGGAACAGGCAAGACATATCTTGCGGTTGCAATGGCAGTAAAGGCTTTTAAAAACAAAGAGGTTTCGAGAATTATCCTTACCCGCCCTGCAGTAGAAGCAGGAGAAAAGCTCGGCTTTTTGCCCGGTGATTTGCAAAACAAGGTTGATCCGTATTTAAGACCGCTATA
Source organism: Clostridia bacterium (assembly GCA_045544515.1). Lineage (GTDB taxonomy): Bacteria > Bacillota > Clostridia > UMGS1810 > UMGS1810 > RGIG8748. Next base: position 20,178 of record JAZPZD010000004.1, read on the forward strand.
CGATGCACTCTACGAAATGTTTGGTATGGAGAATTTTGCAAGACTTTCCGAAAAGGGCGCCATCGAGGTAGCACCGCTTGCCTATATGCGAGGAAGAACATTAGACGACAGCTTTATAATACTTGACGAAGCACAGAACACCACTCCCGAACAGATGAAGATGTTTCTTACCCGTATCGGATTTAATTCCAAGGCTATCGTAACAGGTGACATCACACAGGTCGATTTGCCCGATGGTAAAAAGAGTGGCCTCAAGGATGTAATTCATATATTAAATAATATAGATGATATTGCTTTTTGCTATTTTACCGAGCGTGATGTTGTAAGACACCGCCTTGTGCAGAAAATCATCAAAGCATACGAAAAGAGAGAAACTTCCTACAGAAGAAAAAGCGAGGACAAAAAATGAACATTGTTATAGACTTCACAGACGAGCAAGACAAAATTGACTTTACAGAGGAATACGAACTTCTGTGTAAAAAAGTAATAGAAAAAACCCTGGAGTGCGAGCTTTTTGATAATGATGCATATGTTTTTGTTACGCTTACGGACAACGAAAACATAAGGCTTATAAATAATGAGCAAAGAGGCATAGACAGAGAAACAGATGTGCTGAGCTTCCCCGTTCTGGAATTTGAAGACGGCAAGATGTTAGACTGTGTAGGCGATTATTACGAAGACAAACTCATTTTGGGGGATATTGTTCTTTCTCTGGAAAAGGCGAGGGAGCAGTCCATAGAATACGGTCATTCGTTTGAAAGAGAGATGTGCTATCTTATTTGTCACAGCGTACTACATCTTTTGGGTTATGACCACGAAACAGAAGAAGAAAGGGAACAGATGCGTTCCAAGGAGGAGAAAACTCTTGAATTACTCTCACTTACAAGGTAAAAGTTTCTGGGGGTTTAAATATGCGTTTAAAGGGCTCTGGTATGCCGTAAAAAACGAAAGCCACTTCAGATTTCATATAGCCGCTTTTGTAGGCACAGGTATGTTTACAGAGTATTTTGATCTAACGAGAACCGAGTATATGTTTTTTGCTCTTGCGGTTGCACTTGTCCTTATATGCGAGCTTGTAAACACTGCAATAGAAAACGCGGTAGATATTTCTACCCAAGAATTCAATGTAAAAGCACAGATTGCCAAGGATGTTTCGGCGTCTTTTGTGCTTGTGGCGGCGTTTTTTGCACTTTTTGTAGCGGCAATGCTTTTCTTAAACAAAGACTTGTTAGCAAATCTTTTGGACACATTTACAAGACCCAAATATATTATATACTATATTCTGACGATAATTTTTGTAAGGGGCATAGGAAAAAATGGAAAATAAATTCAAATCCGGATATATCGGAATAGTTGGCAAGCCCAATGTAGGCAAATCCACTATTTTAAATAAACTTGTAGGGCAGAAGATTGCAATTATTTCGCCCAAGCCGCAGACTACCAGAAATAAGATACTGGGTATTTTGCACGGTGACGGATATCAGGCTGTATTTTTGGATACACCGGGATTTCATAAGCCAAAGACCAAACTTGGCGAAAATATGGTAAAGGCGGTAAACGAAACAATAGGCGATGTAGACCTTGTTATGCTTGTAGCAGAGCCTGACACCGAGGTTTCTGCGGCAGAAGAGGCAATTATAAGTAAAATAGGGGACATCCCTGCCATACTTGTAATAAACAAAACCGATACAGTGAAAAAGGACGAGCTTTTGAGTGTAATTTCTATGTACAGCTCCCTGCACAATTTTTGCGACATAGTGCCTGTTAGTGCCCGCACTGGGGAAAACCTTGACGAGCTTAAAAATGTTATTTGTGCAAATCTTGAAGAAGGCCCCATGTATTATCCCGAGGATATGGTTACCGACCAACAGGAAAAGGAAATTGTTGCAGAAATAATAAGAGAAAAAATGCTAAAAACTCTTCGCGAAGAAATCCCTCACGGAACCTGCGTGGAGATTGTCAAAATGAAATACGAGCAAAAAGAAAACGGCGATATATACAAAATAAGTGCCAATATCTTTTGCGAAAAAAATTCTCACAAGGGTATAATAATCGGACAAGGCGGCAAAACCCTAAAGCAGATAGGAACTTTGGCAAGAGAAGACTGCGAAAGGATGCTCGATGCCAAGGTGTATCTTGAACTGTGGGTCAAGGTCAAAGAGGATTGGCGTAATTCTAACAACCTTATGAGAGAGCTTGGCATAATAAATAACGAACAATAAATTCCAACATAATAAAAATCCGCGTGCACAAAATAAGTATATAATTAAAAAAAGGAGTGCATGCGGATGTTTTGGAGTATGTTTGAGTATTATGGAACGGTGGAGCTGTATATGCTTTACAAAATGATGGAAAACCCGGAGGCACACTATGGAGGAAATAAAGACACAAGGATTGATACTGACATCAGCAAATTTGAATGATAATGACAAAATCTTTACCATTGAAACCCGCGATGCCGGAAAGATAACCGCTATATCAAAGGGTATCCGTTCGCATAAGCACAAGGATTTTGCAGCACTGCAAAATTTCTGTTACAGCGATATGGTTTTAAGCAGAAAAACAGGACTGTACTATATTTCTTCGGCATCTGTTGTAAACAATTTCTTTGGAATAAGAAATTCCGTTGAACAGATGTCTTTTGCTGCGTATTTTGCCGATGTTATAAAAAGCTTTCCAGAACAGATGCCGTTGGATGACGAATATTTCAGCTTTGTTTTAAATACATTCTTCCTTACCGGCAAGGCATCGGAAAAGTGTCGAGACAGTGATTTGGCTTTTTATCTTTTGAGGCTCAAAACCATTTTCGAAATGAAAACCGTATCCTTTGCAGGCTTTATGCCTTCTGTTATGCATTGCGGAATTTGCTCTTCCAAAAAGGATATTGAATATTTTGACATAGCAAACGGAACTGTTGTGTGCAAGGCTTGCAACGAAAAAAGCTACTCGGATCTTGTAAAGATAAATTCTTCTGTGCTCAATATCTTGAATTTTATCAACAATTCCGATTACAGAACGGTGTTTTCTATGAATGCGAAAAAGAGCGATATTGAAATGCTTTCGCAAATATCTGAAAAATATCTTATTAATTCGCTCGAAATATATCCCGGTAGCCTTACATATCTCAAAAATACAGTTTTTGGTCAAAAATAATGTTTAATTTTTGTATAATTGGCGATAATTTTTAGTGCACAACTAACAAAAATGTAAAAAAATTACCGAAGTATTAAAAAAATATAAAAAAATACTGGAATTTTGTGCCGATTTGTTATAAAATATAGGTTGTGAATAATTTAGATTATTATTTTATGGAGGTATATGAAATGGCAAAGAAATTCGTTTATCTTTTTAAAGAAGGCGATGCAAGCATGAGAGAGCTTCTCGGCGGTAAAGGTGCTAACCTCGCTGAGATGACCAAGCTTGGTCTTCCTGTTCCCCAGGGTTTCACAGTTTCTACCGAAGCTTGTACTCAGTACTATGAGGACGGAAGAAAGATTAACGCTGAAATTCAGGCAGAAATCATGGAAAACATCACCAAGATGGAAGAAATCTGCGGCAAGAAGTTCGGAGATAAGGAGAATCCTCTTTTGGTATCCGTTCGTTCCGGTGCAAGAGCATCTATGCCCGGTATGATGGACACAATTCTTAACCTCGGTCTTAACGAAGAGGTTGTAGAAACAATGTCTGCAAAATCCGGTAACCCCAGATGGGCTTGGGACTGCTACAGAAGATTTATCCAGATGTATTCCGATGTTGTTATGGAAGTTGGTAAGAAGTACTTCGAACAGCTTATCGACGAAATGAAAGAAGCAAAAGGCGTAACACAGGATATCGAACTTACTGCAGAAGACCTCAAGGTTCTCGCAGGACAGTTCAAGGCTGAATATAAAAACAAAATCGGTAAAGACTTCCCCTCTGATCCCAAGGAACAGTTAATGGGTGCAGTAGAGGCAGTATTCCGTTCATGGGACAACCCCAGAGCAAATGTTTACCGTCGTGACAACGATATCCCTTATTCCTGGGGTACAGCTGTTAATGTACAGATGATGGCATTTGGTAACATGGGAGACAACTGCGGTACAGGTGTTGCATTTACTCGTGACCCTGCAACCGGTGACAGAGGTCTTATGGGTGAATTCCTTGTAAACGCTCAGGGTGAAGACGTTGTTGCAGGTGTTCGTACTCCTATGCCTATCGCACAGATGGCAGAGAAGTTCCCCGAAGCATTTGCAGAATTCCAGAAGGTATGTGCAACACTCGAAGATCACTACAGAGATATGCAGGATATGGAATTTACCATTGAAGACAGAAAGCTCTATATGCTCCAGACCAGAAATGGTAAGAGAACTGCTAAAGCTGCATTAAAGATTGCATGTGATTTAGTTGATGAGGGTATGATCGACAAGAAGAAAGCTGTTGCTATGATCGACCCCAGAAACCTCGATACACTTTTACATCCCCAGTTTGATGCAAAGGCTCTCAAGGCTGCAACTCCTATGGGCAGAGGTCTTGGTGCTTCTCCCGGTGCTGCATGCGGTAAGATAGTATTTACTGCAGAAGATGCAGAAAGCTGGAATGCAAGAGGCGAAAAGGTTGTTCTTGTTCGTCTTGAAACATCCCCCGAAGATATCACAGGTATGAAGGCTTCTCAGGGTATCCTTACCGTTCGTGGCGGTATGACAAGCCACGCTGCCGTTGTTGCTCGTGGTATGGGTACTTGCTGTGTATCCGGTTGCGGCGACATCAACATGGACGAAGAAAACAAGAAGTTTACACTCGCAGGTAAGACTTTCGTTGAAGGTGACTACATCTCCATCGATGGTTCTACCGGTAACATATATGACGGTATCATCCCCACAGTTGACGCTGAAATCGCTGGCGAATTCGGCAGAATTATGGCTTGGGCTGATGAGTTCAGAACACTCAAAGTTCGTACAAATGCAGATACTCCTGCAGATGCTAAAAAAGCAAGAGAACTCGGTGCAGAAGGTATCGGTCTTTGCCGTACAGAGCACATGTTCTTCGAAGCAGAAAGAATTGCTGCATTCCGTGAAATGATTTGTTCTGACACTGTAGAAGAAAGAGAAGCAGCTCTCGATAAGATTCTTCCTTATCAGCAGGGCGACTTTGAAAAGCTCTACGAAGCACTCGAAGGAAATCCTGTAACAATCCGTTTCCTCGATCCTCCGCTTCATGAGTTCGTTCCCACAGAAGAAGCTGACATTGCAGCACTTGCAAAGGCTCAGGGCAAAACTGTTGAAGACATCAAGGCTATCATTGCAAGCCTCCACGAATTCAACCCCATGATGGGACACCGTGGCTGCCGTCTTGCAGTAACATACCCCGAAATTGCAAAGATGCAGACAAAGGCAGTTATCCGTGCTGCTATCAACATTAAGAAAGCTCATCCCGACTGGAACATAGTTCCCGAAATTATGATTCCTCTCGTTGGAGATATCAAAGAACTCAAGTATGTTAAGAACGATGTTGTAGCAACTGCAGATGCAGAAATCGCTGCTGCAGGAATCGACCTTAAGTACGAAGTTGGTACTATGATCGAAATCCCCAGAGCTGCTCTTACAGCAGACGACATCGCTAAAGAAGCTGAATTCTTCTGCTTCGGTACAAACGACCTTACACAGATGACATACGGTTTCTCCCGTGACGATGCAGGTAAGTTCCTCGATGCTTACTACGACGCAAAGATTTTCGAAAACGATCCCTTTGCTAAACTCGACCAGACCGGTGTTGGTAAGCTTATGGAATTGGCTGTTGAACTCGGTAAGAAGGTACGCCCCGAAATGCACTGCGGTATCTGCGGTGAACACGGCGGTGACCCTGTATCCGTTGAATTCTGCCATACAATAGGTCTTGATTATGTATCCTGCTCACCTTTCCGTGTGCCGATAGCAAGACTTGCTGCTGCACAGGCAAGAATTAAGGAAATGTAATTTATAAAATTATACAACTCCAAAAGCACCGGCTTTGACCGGTGCTTTTGATATGAGGAGAAAGAAATGAAAATATCTACCGAGATTGATTCTTCTTCAAAGATAGTAGGGGAGCAAAAAGCAATTGAATATATTGCCAAGGCCGGTTTTGATGCGTGGGATTTTTCGATGTTTCGAATGTGCAATTACAATCGCAGCACAAAAATACTGGAAAAATCTGACCATCCGCTTGCAGGCAGCAGCTACATCAAATTTGCCAGAGAGCTAAAACAAGTTGGCTTGGATAACGGTATTGTGTGCAATCAGTCGCACGCACCGTTTCCCTCATATGCCAAAGAAGTACGGGATTATTTCAAAAGGGCGATAGAATGTACGGCAGAGGCAGGCGGGCAAATCTGTGTTATCCACCCCGATAACTACAAATCTGCCAAAGACAATGCCGAATTGTATCTGGAACTTTTACCATTTGCAAAAGAGCACAATGTCAAAATAGCCACAGAAAATATGTTTTGCTTCGACAAGGAGGCAGACGATGCAATATTTGCCGCTTGCTCTGATCCGGAGGACTTTTTATCTCATCTTAATGAAGTAAATGACGATTATCTCGTGGCGTGCCTGGATATAGGTCACGCAGAGATGAGAGGATTAAAGACCTCTGCAGTAGAAATGATTAAAAAGCTTGGAAGTAATATAAAAGCACTTCATATCCACGATAACGACAGACGCCATGATATGCATCAGATACCTTTTTCTATGGAAATAGACTACAGGAAAATAGTAGATGCACTTAAGGAAATTAATTATACGGGATATCTTACACTTGAGGCATACAGGTATCTTGATGCTTATACAAAGGATAATGTTTTCGAAGGGATTAAAAATTTGGCTCTTTCAGCCGACAAAATAAGAAATATGTTTTAGTATATTAAAAAAAGAGTTATTGCGTTTAAAACCGCAATAACTCTTTAATTTTGAGGTGTTATTCTATACAAACGGTTCCTTCAAAGGATTTAACTGCGTCACCTGTCATATAAACGCTGCCGTCATCAGTATATCTCACAACGAGGTCACCGCCAATGAGTTTAACGGTGATGTCTGTGTTTTTCTGGCAAAGACCTGTTTCGCATGCTGCAACTGCCGCCGCACAAGCACCTGTTCCGCAAGACAAGGTTTCGCCGTTTCCTCTTTCCCAGACACGCATTTTGATTGTGTTTTCGCCGATTATCTTAATAAACTCGGTGTTTACTCTTTCGGGGAAGAGCTCGTCATTTTCGAACTTGGGTCCGATTTCTTCGATATTGAGCTTGTCCACATTGTCTACAAAGACTATACAGTGGGGATTGCCCATAGAAACTGCGGATATTGTGTACTCACCGTCTGCAACACAAACCTTGCGGTTTATTACCTTGTCGCCGTCGAGCTTTACCGGAACATTTGCAGGCTGCAGGTTTGCTTTTCCCATATTAACCTCGGCAGCAGCAATTTTGCCGTTTTTACGGATAAGCTTTAATTCCTTAACACCGCTGGGTGTTTCTATTGTGATATTGAGTTTATCTACAATTCCGTTTTCATAGAGATATTTACCTACACAACGGATTGCGTTTCCGCCCATCTGACCCTCTGTACCGTCAAGATTAAACACACGCATTTTGGCATCTGCTTTGTCGGAGGGGCATATAAGCACGACACCGTCTCCGCCTATGCCGTAGCGGCGGTTAGACAAACTTACACCAAGTCCGGCGGGATTTTCTATCTTCTGGTCAAAGCAGTTAAAGTAGATGTAGTCGTTACCCGTACCTTGCATTTTTGTAAATTTAAGAACGGTTTTTTCGCATCTTAAGTTGTTGATGTCAACAAGCTCTGTGCTGAACTCGCTGTAACGGCTCTTGATACTGTCTGCAAGAGCTGCAGCGGTATCAAGCGATGTAAGACAGGGCACATTTCTTTCTATCGCCTTGCGTCTTATTTTTACGCTGTCACGGGTAGGTATTCTTCCTTTGGAAGATGTGGATATTACATAGTTTACCTTTCCGCTTTCAATGAGTGTAAGTGTATTGTTTTCAGCGTTTTCGTGTATCTTGGAAACAGCTTCAACCTCGAGGTCATCAAGGCGTAATACCTTTGCAGTTCCCTCTGTTGCATAGAGCTTAAAGCCCAAGTCTGCATACTTCTTGGCAACGGAAGCAATTTCGCCCTTGTCGGAATTTCTGACAGTTATAAACACACCGCCGCGTTGCTTCATATTGCAGCCGCTTGAAAGAAGACCTTTGAATATTGCTTCTTCTCTTGTGTTGGCAAGACCCAGAACTTCGCCTGTGGACTTCATTTCGGGGCCCAAGTGGTTGTCAACATTTGCAAGCTTTTCAAATGAGAATACGGGTACTTTAACCGCTACATAAGGTGACGACGGATAAAGTCCTGTTCCGTAGCCCATATCCTTTAGCTTTTCGCCAAGCATTGTGCGTGTAGCAAGGTCAACCATCGGAATTCCTGTAACCTTACTGATGTAGGGGATAGTTCTTGAACTTCTGGGGTTAACCTCAATTACATAGAGCTCGTTTTGGTATATGAGATACTGTATGTTTACAAGACCTACAACATTTAGTGATGCAGAGAGGTTCTTGGTGCTCTCTATTATCTTTTCGGTAAGTTCATCGGATATGTTCCATGCAGGGTATACGGCAATGGAGTCGCCGGAGTGAACACCTGTACGCTCAATGTGCTCCATAATACCGGGGATAAGGATATCCTCTCCGTCACAGATGGCATCTACCTCAAGCTCTGTACCCATAAGGTATTTGTCTATAAGTACGGGGTTTTCTATGTTTGTTTCAAGGATTATCTGCATATATTCCTTGATGTCGTTTTCTGTAAAGGCGATAATCATATTCTGACCGCCAAGTACATAGGAAGGACGCATAAGAACAGGATAACCGATTTTTTCGGCAGCCTCAAGTGCTTCCTCTGTTGTCATAACGGTAGAACCCTTTGGTCTTGCGATGTTGTGTTTTTCGAGAAGTGCATCAAAGAGCTCTCTGTCTTCTGCAGCGTCAATGCTCTCTGCCGGAGTTCCGAGTATTTTAATTCCTTGAGCACTCAAGAAGTTTGTCAGCTTAATTGCAGTCTGACCGCCAAAGGCAACAACAACGCCTACGGGCTTTTCTACTCTTATGATGTTCATAACATCTTCGTTTGTAAGAGGTTCAAAATAAAGTCTGTCTGCAGTATCAAAGTCTGTAGATACAGTTTCGGGGTTGTTGTTTACTATAACAACATCATATCCGGCTTTTTTAAGCGACCATACACAGTGTACGGATGCGTAGTCAAATTCCACACCCTGACCTATTCTTATGGGACCTGAACCAAATACAATGATTGTATCTCTTTTTTCTTTTCTTGCATCAACAAATTCCTGTGCTTCGTCCTGATCTTCGTAAGCAGAGTAGAAGTAGGGGGTAGTCGCCTTGTACTCTGCAGCACAGGTGTCTACCATTTTAAATGATGCATACGCGTGATTTTCCACTTTTTTGCCGCTTATTCTCTCAATAGCGGTATCGGGGAAACCAAGCCTTTTTGCTTTCATATATAATTCTTCGGTAAGAGCATTTGCACCTGCAAGCTCTTTTTCAAAGTTGGCAAGGTTAAGTAGCTTTGCCAAAAACCATTCGTCAATCATAGTTACAGAATGGATTTTTTCTATGCTTATGCCTCTTTTTAATGCGGCATATACAATAAACAATCTCTGGTCATCACAGTCATACAAACGCTTTTCTATTTCTTCGTCAGTAAGAGAGTGAAGTTTGGGGTTATCTAATGTATCAAGTTTTATTTCTGCACCGCGGACAGCTTTCATTATAGCTTCTTCAAAGGTTGAAGCTATACTCATAACTTCGCCGGTTGCTTTCATCTGTGTACCGAGTTTTTTTGTAGCATATACAAACTTGTCAAAGGGCCACTTGGGGAACTTAACAACGCAGTAGTCCACAGTGGGTTCAAACGCTGCATATGTAACTCCTGTTACATCGTTTAATATCTCGTCTAATGTATAACCGATTGCAATCTTTGTTGCAACCTTGGCTATGGGATAGCCGGTTGCTTTGGATGCAAGAGCAGAAGAACGCGAAACTCTGGGGTTAACCTCGATTACAGCATATTCAAAGCTTTCGGGATTGAGTGCAAACTGACAGTTGCATCCGCCCTCAACTTCGAGAGTGTTTACAATGTCGAGAGCTGCATTTTTGAGCATCGCAAATTCCTTTGATGCAAGTGTTACCGCAGGAGCTACTACGATGGAGTCGCCTGTATGTACACCAACAGGGTCAACATTTTCCATAGAACATACGATTATGCAGTTGCCCTTGCTGTCGCGGATTACTTCAAATTCTACTTCTTTCCAACCGGAGATACATTTTTCTACAAGTATCTGTGTGATAGGGGACTGATAAAGTCCGTTTTCGGCAATTTCTCTTAATTCCTCTTCGTTATTTGCAATACCGCCGCCTGTTCCGCCAAGAGTAAATGCAGGACGGATAATAAGCGGATAACCTGTTTCGTTTGCAAAGTTTACTGCATCGTCAACTGTTGTAACAACAACAGAGGGGATACAGGGCTGGCCGATAGATTCCATGGTGTCTTTAAACATCTGTCTGTCTTCGGCTTTGTCTATGGTTTCGGGTTTTGCACCCAGTAGTGTTACACCGTGCTTTTCCAAAAAGCCTTCCTTGGCAAGCTGCATAGAAAGGGTAAGACCTGTCTGTCCGCCAAGAGTAGAGAGGAGGCTGTCAGGCTTTTCTTTTTCGATAATTCTCTTAATTGTTGTAAGGTTAAGAGGCTCTAAATATATCTCATCTGCCATTGCATTATCTGTCATAATAGTAGCAGGGTTTGAGTTTACAAGCACAACCTCAAGACCTGCCTGCTTTAGTGCACGGCAAGCCTGGGTACCTGCGTAGTCGAATTCTGCTGCCTGGCCGATTACTATGGGGCCGGAGCCTATTACCATTACTTTTTTGAGGTTCTTATTAAGCGGCATATTACATATCTCCTTTCACAATGCTAAATAGTGAGTCAATGATAAATTCTGTGTTGTGAGGACCGTTGCAGTCGTTTGGTATAAACTGTGTTGTGATTATCTTCTTTCCTTCAAAGGTAAGACCCTCAACTGTTTTGTCATTGACATTTACAAAGCTGATGTATGCATTCTGCGGGAGAGTGCTCTCATCTACAATGTAGCCGTGGTTTTGACTTGTAATATATATTTTTCCTGTTTTGGTATCTTTAACAGGCTGATTTGCTCCTCTGTGACCGTAGGGGTGTTTTTTTGTTTTTGCACCCATTGCCAGAGAAACAAGCTGATGTCCAAGACCGCAGCCATAGAGTACGATACCTTTTTCTATTAGCTTTTTGATTTCGTTTGTGATATCTGTGCAATCTTCGGGGTTGCCCGGACCTTCCGAAATTACAACTGCATCACAGCCAAGTTTAATTATATCCTCTGCCTTTGTATCAAATGGGACAACTGTTACATCAAAAGAATTATTGGTAAACAGTTTAACAAAGCCGTCTGTCATACAAAGGTCTAAAATGCAAACCTTTCCCTTGGCATTTTCGGATTTGTATTGCTGAATTTTTTCGACGGAAACATCTTTGTATTCTACATTTAGTTTATGTGATTTAAGCTCATTTACAACTGTATCGACATTTGAAATATCGCTTGTTATCTTGCCTGTCATAGTTCCGTTTTCACGGATAATTCTTGTAAGTTCTCTTGTGTCGATGCCTGCAAGACCTATGATGCCGCTTTCTTTCATATAGTCTTCAAGATTGCCTTCGCATCTGAAGTTAGACGGAGTATCGCATATGGATTTAACAACAAAGCCGGAAATAGTAGGCTTTTTGCTGCCGAGTTCTTCTTTTATTATTCCGTAATTTCCTACAAGCGGGAATGTATCTACTACAATCTGACCATAATATTTGGGGTCTGTAAGGGTTTCGTTGTAACCGATAACAGAAGTCTGAAAAACTACTTCGCCAGTAGTGTCACCTTCAGCACCGATAGAATAGCCTTTAAAGATTTTACCGTTTTCTAATACAAGGTATAGTGTCTTTTCCATATGTTCTCCTCCGGGTATAATATTTATCAAAAAAGCTCAAAAAAAGAGGGAAAGACATAAACTGCCCGTCCCGTGCTTAACTTTAATAAACAGATTATGTTGTTTTTTATCTTATATATTTTACACCAAAACGCACTATATTGTCAACTGTTATGAGCATAAATATTGACATAATTTTTAAAAAAATTTAAAACAACTTTAAAACAAAATTCACAAACAAAAGCAGTACCACAGAATATGCTGTGATACTGCCTGTATTTATACATCGATTATATCAATTTTTAAATCTTCAAGGACTTTTTTTACATTTTCGTCAAAATCCTTTTCGGTGATAAAAGCGTCTATCTCTTCAAAGTCAGCGAGCTTTGCAAAGCCAATTCTTCCGATTTTGGATTTGTCGCAGAGATAGTACTTTTTATCGGAATTTTTCATCATACACTGCTTTATTGCCCATTCGGCTTCGTTGCTGTCTAATATTCCGCCGTGTGCGTCTACTCCTCGGCTTGAAAAGAACATTTTGTTTGCGTAGCAGTTTTTGTCTATATAGTTACATGCAAGGGTGCCTACAAAGGATTGATTGTTGCTGACAAATCCGCCAATGCCTATTACCTTAAGATTAGTAAGACCTGAAAGTTCGGTTATAATTCTTATAGAATTAGTAACTATTGTAATGTCTTTCATATTCTTAAGCTCTTTTGCCATATAAAAGGTAGTGGTGGATGCATCAAGAAAAACAGTATCTCCGGGAAGTACCAGTTTTGCTGCCTCTTTTGCCAATTTCTCCTTTGCGCCGGAATTTAAGTGCTTTCTCTTTTCGAGTGACATCTCGTGGTTGCTCTCTCCAACCGGAATAGCTCCGCCGTGAGTTCTTACCAATGCTTCCTGCTTTTCCAGTTTTTCTAAATCGCGTCGTACGGTTTCTTCAGTTACACCAAGCTCCTGACTTAATTTGCTTACCCATACAGCACCATCGGATTTTAAAAACTCTATTATCTTTTTTTGTCTTTCTACTGCAAACATCTGTTCACCTCAAAATTTATAAACTAAAATTTATCAAAAAGCAGTAGCCGATAAATTCGATTACTGCCTTAGTTGTTTTATTTAATGATTTTTACCATATCTCCGTTTTTAATGCCTGCGGAGTTGGCGTCGTCTGTGTCAATGTGCATTTCTACATTAAAGTCATCACGTACTCTTACTTGCACATCATAAAATTTGGTGGGTTTTATGCTCTCAACGAGTACATCCACATAGTCACCGTCTTTGATACCGTGACGCAGTGCATAGTCGGGAGTTAAGTGAATGTGTCTGTTTGCAATAATAACACCTTGTTTCAAATACACACTGCCTTTAGGGCCCACAACAACCAGCTTTTCGGAGCCTTCTACCTTGCCGGAGGGACGCACAGGGGGGCTTACCTTTAATACAAAAGTATCTGTCTTGGATATTTCAACCTGTGTATCCTTTCTTACAGGACCCAAAACACGAACTTTTTCTATGGATTTAAGGGATGGACCAACCAGTGTTACAAATTCTTCTGATGCAAATTCTCTGCCCATGAGGGTCTTTTTCTTGGTGAGCTCATAGCCTTTGCCAAATAATGTGTCCAGGTCTTCTCTGGATAGGTGTATATGCCTCTGGGAAACGCCGATTTTTATTTCGCCGGCTTTGTCCTGCTTGTATTCTTTAAGTATTTTTGTTACGGCTTGTTCGATTTTGTCTACATCATACATGTCTAAAATTCCTCCTTAACAATATCTGTGTCAAAGAATTTCAGAAGTTCACCATGGGGGCTTGGTATATATTCAAGACCGTAGATGTCACTAAGTTCCTTTACTGCCTCGCATCCGCTTTCGCATGCGGCTCTTACTGCAGAAACACTGCCTGCAATAACCAAAGTAACAAGCCTTCCGCCAAGGCGTTCTTCTTTGTGAAGAAGATGGACATTTGCCGCTTTGCACATAGCATCGAGTGCTACAACAGATGCAGTAAAACCGGATATTTCGAGTATTCCCAACGCCTTTCCAAAAGGCTCTTGGGGTGCCTCTACACCTTTCATGGACTTGGGGAATTTCTTGTTGAACTTATCTTTGTTTATATCCATAAGATAAGCCATCTTTTCGGTATCTTCATCGGGACGCGCAATAATGTGCGATACAATGTATTTGCCCTTAGACTTGGCATATTCTGTGGCAGCTTCTATTGCCGCTTTCACCGCAGCAACCGAGCCTGTAACCTTTACTATCATAATAAGCGGTGCCGGAGCATCGGGGGCAAAGGGTCTGTTTCTGTCAAAGGCAATAACCTTTACATCGGCAGATTTTGCCATAAGGTCTGCTGCATAGAGAGCTGCTGTAAAACTGTATACTTCTATTAATCCTAATGCGTTCATAATTTATATCCGTTCTTTCTGTAGAGTTTATACAATATGGAAACCGTCAACTAATACACATCTTCTGCTTCTTGTAAACGAATGAGCAGCGGTAATGCCTTCGCCGGTAGGTCCAGCGATGGTAAATGTCGTGTAACCTTCGCCGCCTGCGCCGATTCCTGCGTAGGAGGGAGCATTCTTTACAAAGATTGTAGTTTCTACCGCTCTTGCAAATCGTGTGAGGTGGTCCACATTTTTGGAATGAATGTGGGCTGAATGTCTGTTGCCGTGTTCCGCCTGACAAGCCTTTTCGATAGCTTCGTCAATATTGGAAACTCTTACTATTGCAAGGATAGGCATCATAAGCTCTTCCTGTACAAACGGATGGTCGGCATCGGTTTCGCAAATTATCAGCTTTGTGCCGCCAGGTGCCGAAATACCAATAGCTTCAAGGAATTTGTAGGCATCTTTGCCAACCCATTTTTTGTTTATTGAGTACTTGCCGTCTTTGTTTATAAGGCAAAGGTCAACAAGTTTCTTTATATCGTCACCTTTTATAAGGTAAGCACCGCTTTTTTGCATTTCTGCCATGAGCTCATCTGCAATATTTGCAAATGCAAAACACTCTTTTTCTGCGATACAGGGGAGGTTGTTGTCAAAACTTGCACCGGATACTATATCCTTTGCAGCTTTTTTAACATCTGCAGTATCGTCAACGATTACAGGCGGATTTCCTGCACCGGCACCGATTGCCTTTTTGCCGGAAGAAAGAAGAGCTTTAACAACTCCGGGACCTCCGGTAGCTACGAGCATTTTAACGCAGGGAGCCGCCATCATTTCGTCAGATGATTCCTTGGTGGGATTTTCTACAGAAACAACAAGGTTTTCAGGTCCGCCTGCCTCAAGTACTGCACGGTTTACAAGGTCTACTGCATAGTTTGCAGTTTTCTTTGCGTTGGGGTGGGGGTTAAATACAACACCGTTTCCGCCTGCTATCATACCCATTGAGTTACAAAGAACTGTTTCGGATGGGTTGGTAGATGGGGTGATGCTTCCTATAACACCATAGGGAGCCATCTCAATTAGTGTCATACCGTCATCACCGGTAATAACAGTAGGCTTCAAATCCTCTGTACCGGGTGTCTTTTTAGCAACAAGCTGGTGTTTTACTATCTTATCTGCCACATTACCCATACCGGTTTCTTCAACACCCAATTTTGCCATTATTTCGGCTTCTTCAAGTGTCAATCTGCGGATGTTTTTAATCATTTCTTCTCTTTGAGCCACAGAGTACTTTTTAAGTTCGGTGTAGGCTTTGGATACAGCGGCAAGAGCGTCTGTCATAGAAGAAAATACACCTTTTAAATGATTGCCGTTCTGGGCGGGTTTTACTTCTCCGCCTGCGTTTATTGATTTGATTACATTAGCGACTATTTCGCTTATATACTTTTCGTTATTCATTTTAGTCAGGCCTTTCGTTATGTATTTTAAAGTATTGATTTCCAAAGGTTTTTGTCAGGACGGGGTATAACTGCACTGTCTAAATACATTCCGTCATCTTTTATAGTTTCTCTTGCCTTTTCGATTGCTGCGGTAACTGCCGCAACCTCACCTGTCAGGAAAAGATAGGACTTACCGCTCATGCCCTTTGCAAGACGGAGCTCAATGAGTTTAACTATTGCAGTCTTTGCAGCGATATCTGCGGCAACTATTGCCGATGCCACAGAAAATGTTTCTAAAACACCAAGGGCTGATACTTCGCCAGGCTCTGTGGATGCATATATTGCAGGAAAGATATCCTCATGCGGATTTCCGAGAACAAAGCTGTCTACAAGCTTGTTGGGAAATCTCGTCTTGGAGGCTTCTACAGATGCCTTGACGGCACTTAACTCTCCGGAGATAATTACTATGTATTTACCGGGGCACACAGTCATAGCTTCGAGTATTTCTACATCAGCTGTCTTTGCCATAATGTCGGCAGCCTGTACGCCGGTTGTCACATTAAAGTATTCAACCATTCCTATTGCCTTTGCCATAGAATTTTATCCTTTCAAATACTTATTTTTTGCTTATTATAATATGTTTGTCTGTTATATCGGTCACAGTACCGTCAATGGAACTGTGAAGCGGGAGAGAAAGAGCCTTTTCGTCAAAGACAGCTATCATATCGCCTTTTTTTACGCTATCTCCCTTTTTGACGCAAGCACAAGGAGGCTTGCCGATAGACTGATTTAATAAAATCTTGACTTTCTTTGGGTTTACATCATCATCGCAGAGAGGAGAGGCTACATTGTAGCGTTCAATATCAAGCCTGCGGATAAGTCTGGACATAGGAATTTGCCTGTAACTTCTTTCGCTCCGTGCTTCTTTAGGAACGGGGAGCTTTTCGGGCTTGATTCCTTGCATTTTAAGTCCGTTTTTATATTCGCCGATAAGTGTAGCGGGGCTTAACCCCTGCGGGCAAGAATACATCTCGCATAGTCCGCACGATGAGCAGTACTGTGTGTCAAGAAGTGTTTTTGTGTGTGCAATATTAGATGTAAGAGATCTCATAAAGTCGCTTGGACTAATGGGGTGACCCAACAGATGTCTCGGGCAAAGCTCTGTACAGTTTTTGCACTGACAGCACGCACTTAATGCTCTTTTTACACTTATGGTTATTTTCTGATTTCGTTTGCTGATGAGGTAATGCTCTCTTGGCATTACCAAAACAGCATTTGTTGTTTTGGTAACCACATCATTTAATGATGCACATCTTCCCGTCATCGGTCCGCCCGATATAAGAGAGATATCTTCGCAAGTAGTACCGCCGCACATATCTACAAGGGCAGAGAACTTTGTTCCCAGAGGCACCTTTAATGTTTTTGGCGTTTTTACTTCACCTGCAATGGTTACATATTTGTCTGTTACATTCTGATTTAATTTTACGGCATTATAGATGTTAAGTACAGTTTCCACATTGTAGACAACAACACCTACATCAATGGGTATACCGCCCGGGGGTACAATTCTTCCTGTTACATCATAGGTGAGGATTACCTCGTCACCTGCGGGGTATACTTCCTTTAGGATGCTTATTTTGCCGTTAGGGTAAGAATCAATCTCGCTTTTAACAGCGTCGATTGCATTTTTGTATTCGCCTTTAATTCCAATAGCGAATTCTTTTGCGCCGATAGATGTACATATCAAAGAAAGGGTGTATAAAATCTCCTCGGCATATTCTGCGAGTAACTGGCGGTGGAGCTTAAGAAGAGGCTCACATTCCGCACAGTTAAGTATCACAGTATCGGCACTTGTATTTAGTTTTGCATATGAGGGGAAACCGGCACCGCCGGCACCGGTTACGCCCGCTTTTTGTATGATATCTTTAAGTGCTTTTATTTCCATTAAAATCAAAACTCCAATTCTGAACCGGAATCTACAATACCGACTATTGCTGCATCAATAGGAGAAGTATCCATGCCGCAGCCAATTCTTGCAGCACTGCCTGTAGCTACGATAACGGTTTCCCCGATACCTGCACCTACATTGTCAACAGCAACAAGTCGGGATTGAGCCGTTTTGCTGCAAGGCTCAATCACCATAAACTTGCTTCCTATCAGATTTTCATTTTTTCTGGTTGAAACGATGCTTCCAATTACTTTACCTATTATCACAATATCACCTCGTAGGAGAGATTATTTAAGTGTAGGAATAATCTTTTCTACATCGCCGTGAGGTCTGGGGATTACATGTGTAGCGATGATTTCGCCAAGTCTTGAAGCGTTTGCCTGACCAGCTTCTACTGCGGACTTAACAGCACCAACATCTCCTCTTACCATAACGGATACAAGACCGGAACCGATCTTTTCTGTTCCAACGAGCTGAACATTTGCAGCTTTGAGCATAGCATCTGCAGCTTCAATAGCAGCAACTAAACCTCTTGTTTCGATAATACCTAATGCTTCTAATGACATTTTCTTTTCCTCCTTAATTGTTGCAGCAACGGGTGCTGCGTTTTCAGTTTTTACAGTTTTTTCTGTAGTTTTTGTTGTTTTTGATGCAGCCATATTTCCACCTCAAATCAAATTATTAGAACTTGGGGAGAATTTTTTCTACATCGTCGTGAGGTCTGGGGATTACATGTACAGCGATGAGTTCGCCAAGTCTTGCTGCTGTTGCAGCACCAGCTTCTGTAGCTGCTTTAACTGCACCAACATCTCCTCTTACCATAACAGTTACAAGACCAGAACCGATCTTTTCTGTACCAACGAGTGATACTTCTGCTGCCTTTACCATTGCGTCTGCTGCTTCAACTGCTGCTGTTAAACCTCTTGTTTCAATCATTCCTAATGCTTCTTTTGCCATTTTTTATATCCTCCTAAAAATTATTCATTAATAATAGCAATTTTAAGGCCCTTCATTTCAAGGTTAACCTTATGAGCTTCGTTGATTTGTGAAAGCGGGAATCTGTGTGTTATGAGCTTCTCAAGCGGAAGTCCGATTCCCTTTGCGCGTTTTAAGAAATCAAATGTTGTAGCATAATCTCTTAATGTGTAAACCCAGGAGCCAACAGTTGTGATTTCTTTGGAACATATATCAAAATGCGGGTTGATTGTTGCATCGCCGCCATTGATAAAGAAACCAAGTTCGCAGAGTCCGCCGCCGGAGCGGATAAACTTGTAGATGTTGCTGTGAGCGATGGGGGAGCCTGTGCACTGGAATGCAAAGTCTGCATAGTAACCGCCCAAAGCGTTTTTAACACCCTCTGCAAGTGCTTCCTGACCTTTAAACTCTGTAAAGTTAACGGTTGCAGTAGCACCCATTTCTTTTGCAAATTCAAGTCTTTTGTTTTCGCCGTCTATTGCTACAATGTTTTCTATACCCATTGTGCGAAGAACTGCGATACATATAAGACCGATAGGTCCGCATCCCTGAACTGCAACGCGTGAGTTAAATCTTAATATGCCTGTTGTCTTTGCTCTTTCAACAGCGTGAATAAGAACTGCCGAAGGCTCGATTAATATTCTCATATCAAGGTCCAAATCACTTACATTAAATACAGTAGAGCCGCCTCTTATAACCATATAATCAGCAAACCAACCGTTTAAGTGTGTATCGTCATCGGGCAAAAGTCCGTAAACATCTGCACCGCCGACATTCTGTTTGTTAAGGTCGAACATTGTAATGTCCGGATTGTCTTTGAATATCATACAGGTAACAACCTTGTCACCAAGATTCAAGGGTTTACCTGCGCTGTCTTTTTTGACATTTTTACCCATTTTAACGATTTCGCCTGTTCCCTCGTGGCCGAGTACAACCGGGATAAGTCCGAATGGGTCGCGTTTAAATTCGTGAGCATCTGTTCCGCAGATACCGCAGCCTTCTACCTTAACGAGTATATCGTCATCGCCAAGTTCCGGAATAGGGAACTCTTTGATTTCGTAATTCTCAAGTTTTGTAAGCATAGCTGCACGGCTTGTAGCCGGTATCGGTCCGGGGGCTGCTTTGGGAGAGGAAGAAGTCTGTGTCATTCCTGCAAGGACCTGCTGAACAATAGCCTGAATTTGTTCCTGATTTACATCCATAGCTATTCTCCTTTTATTGTTATTTTCGCAAATAACACCTACCGCACCGAAATCAAGCTCGGTATCCTTAAAGGCATCATCTGCATTTAGTTCATAAACTATAAATTTATGCAGCGAATATGTAACAGCTTTCATACTGCTTAAAATCGCTTTTAAACTTTTTGTGGTTTTTGCCGCCTCAAACATCATATCTCTCTGCTTGGGAGAGGCGAGGTATCCGCCGTTTTCTATAAGATGGTATATAAGTTCATCTTTGTATGTAGCATCAACCTTAACTATAATGTTTGAATTAATGTTTTGGGTAATTTCATATGCGTATTTTTGAGGGTTGCCTTCTATCTTATACAAAGTATTTATGACAATTCCTCCTCAAACACCTTTGCTCCGTACTCGGCGAGATATGTATCGTCTTTTTCGCTTCCGCCGCTTACACCGAGGGCACCGATTATAGTGCCGTTGTATGTCAGGGGAACTCCGCCTCCGAATATTACTACCTGACCTTGATTGGTAAACTGTATACCGTAGAGCTCGTCGCCCGGTTTGGTAAGAGTTTTAAGTGTTGAGGTAGGCATCTTTAAAGAAACAGAGGTATAAGCCTTGTTTAGAGCAATGTCATAGCTTGCAATGTAGGAATCGTCCATACATTCTATAAGCACCGGTCTTGCTGCTGCGTTTGTTATTGCAACCACAGCCTTGACACCGATTCTTGCGGCTTCCTCTTCGACTTTTTTGGCAAGTTTCTTTGCACAGTCGAGAGTTATAAACCCTTTGGCATAGCTCGGGTTTTGAGCCTTTGAAATACTAAGTATATTTTTGGTAACGGCATCGACCAAACTGTTTAGTGTTTTGTCGTCCATACTAATCACCTTAAATTATTTGCCAAGTTCCTGCATAACCTTTTTGGTTATTGCTGCGATAAGGTCAGCATCGTCACTACCAGAAGAGCAGGGAGCATCAACACCCATATGGCAGTTGTGGCAGCTGTCGCCCTTAACATTTAAGCAGATATCTGCAGGGTGCTTACCTGTCATGCCGAATGCCTTTCTGATTTCATAAAGACGCTTAACCTGTGCACTGGATAATTCCTTGGGTCCGCCAAGAGCTCTTGCATGATAGAGAAGCTGAGCATAGAACTCAAGAGATTCCATTTTGTGATATGCAGAAAGTAAGCTGTCCGAATAGGAGAGAGCACCGTGGTTTGCAAGAAGAACTGCATCAAAGTGCTGGAGGTACTTTTCTACTGCATCGGGGATTTCTTCTGTAGAGGGTGTACCGTAGTCTGCAATCGGAACACAACCTAATGCGATAACAGCTTCGGGCATTATAGGCTGTTTAAGCGGAATGCCTGCTATTGCAAAGCTTGTTGCATATATCGGGTGTGCGTGAACAACACTCTTAACATCGGGTCTCTGTTTGTAAACTCTCATGTGCATCTTGATTTCGGAAGAAGGACGGAAGTTTCCATTTGCAGAAAGAACATTTCCTTCGCCGTCAATCTTGCAGATGTAGTCGGGAGTCATAAAACCTTTACTTACACCTGTGGGTGTGCAGAGGTATTCGTTTTCGCCGATTTTAACAGAGATGTTACCGTCGTTGGAGGCAACCATACCTCTGTCGTAAATTCGTTTACCGATTTCGCAAATCTGTTTTTTGATTTCGTATTCGTTTACCATTTTAATATCTCCTTATAAAGTATTTTTATTATTACATTATAATAATAGCATATATAGTGTGTGATGTCAACACAAAAATGTTGTTTTTTGCATTTTTTTCTTTGTTTTTGTTGGTTTTGGTCAAATCCAACCCAAATACTCTTTAATTTCGTCTATTCCTTGGTTTGCAGGGGAATTGACTTTGAATATTTTTTTGCATCCGGCAAGTTTCAACCATTTTTCCGCGTTTTGAACATTTGCTTTTCTGTGGTCGATTTTAGTTATTATTCCGATTACCTCTTTGGTTGTCATACAGGTTATATTCGGACTGTAAAGAGAGTAGGGTTCGGTAGCATCCAAAAGCAGACCTATAACATCTGCTTCGTAAGAATATATGGCAAGAGCAGTACCCAGGTTTTTTGTCTGTATGTATTCTCCCGGAGTGTCAATTAGCAAATCGTCCATACTTACATATTGTGTTTTTTCGTATTCTATCGGTCTGTTGCGAAGTGCCTGCGTAAGAGTGGTCTTTCCGGCTTCGCTCCTGCCGATTAGCATAAGGCGTCTTTTCTTTTTCATCATGTCTTTGTTATTGCACAAACCTCGTATCCAAGGGTGTTTTTCATATATTCTGCCACAGCGTCAAATGCCGCCTGAACAGAGGATACAGTTCCGGTTACTATGAGAGTACCGCTGAAACGGTCTACAAAACCGATTTCTGCCCCCGAGGCTTTGATTGCAATATCTCCTGCTATTATTGCGGTTTCGCTGGGAGATACCGTCATTACGCCGATTGCCCCTTTGTTGTAATCGACTGATGTATCAAGTCCGAGCTTCTGATAGAGAATGTCATCGGGATTGGCAATTATGTGCAAAAGGGTGATTTGCTTACCGGGTACCAATTCCTGTACAATTCTCATTTTATCATTAAATGATTGTATATCCATATTAACCTCCAATCTGGCACTTAAGACCGCATGCTTCTACTACGGACTTTAAGATTTCCATTTTGTCATCTGTTGGTGTTTCTATGTGGCTCATGGTATAATCTCTTCCAAGATAAGAGTATTTATCCTCGCCATATCTGTGGTACGGAAGAAGATGCATCTCTTCTACTGTGCCAAGCGATTTTGTAAATGCTGCAATCTGTGCTATTTCCTCTGGTGTATCGTTAAAGGTAGGTATTACAGGAACTCTTATTATGAGCTTATTTGCATCTTGTGCAATTTTCTTTGCGTTTTCTAAAATAAGCTCATTGGACTGACCTGTAAAAGCCTTGTGCTTTTCGGGATTGATGTGCTTTATATCCATAAGATATACATCAATAACAGGAAGAAGATCCTTTATAGTTTCGTATCTGGCAAATGCAGTCGATTCGATAGCAGTACTTATGCCGTTTTCCTTGGCTGCAGTAAAAAGTGCCTTGGCAAACTCGGGCTGCAGAAGTGTTTCGCCTCCCGACAGAGTAATCCCTCCGCCCGAACGGTTAAAGTACGGTCTGTCTTTTAGTATAGGACCTATTATTTCGCCGACAGTTACATCTTTGCCTACTGTTTTGTCACCTTGAGGGGTGTGCATTGTTTCTATTTCTTTGGATTGCGATTCGGGGTTGCAACACCATTTGCACCGCAGGGCACAGCCCTTTAGAAACACAATGGTTCTTATACCCGGACCGTCGTGAACGGAGAATTTTTGTATATCAAAAATTCTTCCTCGTACATTGTATATATCCATTAAAATCCACCTTGTTCTGTTCTCTTAATGATATCGTCTTGCAGTGATTTGGATAGTGTTGTAAACAGAGCACTGTATCCGGCAACTCTGACTACAAGGCTCTTGTAGTTTTCGGGGTTCTTTTGAGCATCAATGAGGGTTTCTCGGCTTACTACATTAAACTGCATGTGGCTGCCTTTCTGGTCAAAGTAACCTCTGACGAGTGCCGCAAAGCTCTCAAGACCGCTCTGACCTTTAAGTGCTGACGGGTGGAACTTCATATTAAAGAGTGTTCCGTTTGATGCGATAAAGTGGTCGAGCTTTGATACCGAGTTGCAAGATGCGGTAGGACCGTTTACATCTCTGCCTGCACAAGGCGATACGCCGTCTGCAACAGGAGTGTATGCAAGTCTGGCATCGGGTGTTGCACCGGTTTGAGCACCGAGGGGAACATTTGCAGATACAGGATACAGACCTGCCTGATATGTACCGCCTCTGGGGTTTTTATATTTTTCAATCGGTTTTGTGTATGTATATGCCACTTCTCTTGCCAAGAGGTCAATTTCTTCTATATCGTTACCGAATTTAGGCAGAGCGTTGATTGCATCATAGAGCTCTTTGTAATTGCCGTTGCCACTGTCTTTTGCACGCAGATACACATCTGCAATCTGCTTTTCGTTTAATTCCACGCCTTTTGCATATAGCTGACTTACAATAGCGGTGGTGATATTTTGCGCCGCATCGTCACTAATCTGACCGAAACCAAAGTTATTAGCCATAGCTTCTTTAAACTGACAAAGAGTAAATTTCTTGTCTTCGTATACGAGCTTCTTTATAGCGTACATAGCATCTGCCATATTTGCAATACCAAAGCCCTGAGGACCTGTAAAGTTGTACACAGCACCGCCCTCCTGCGAGGATTTGCCTCTGCCTATGCAATCTTCAATAAGCGAAGAAAGGAATGGAAGCGGACATCTTCTTGCATGTGCAATATCTATCGCATTGTCGGCATTTACCATAAGTTCTATCTGGTATTCCATCTGCTTTTTGTATGCGTCAAAGAATTTTTCGAATGTATCAAATTCAGGAAGTTCGCCTGTGCGGACACCTACGAGA
The DNA here is from genome assembly GCA_045544515.1 of Clostridia bacterium. Lineage (GTDB taxonomy): Bacteria > Bacillota > Clostridia > UMGS1810 > UMGS1810 > RGIG8748. The sequence continues at coordinate 44,661 of JAZPZD010000004.1, forward strand.
ACGCCGTTGTCCATACCATTGTTAAACACAAGCTCGATAACACGGCACATATTAAAGAATGCCGCATCGTGCCAGCCTTCTGTTTTGCCGCTCTTTTGAGGCTCTACACAGCCGATGATGTTGTAATCTCTTGCGTCTTCCAAAGTGAGACCGCGGTTTACAAGTGCGGGGATAATAACCTCGTCGTTGTAGAATGCAGGAAGACCAAGACCCATTCTTGTGAGCTTTGCTGCTGCAATCATAAAGCTGTGAGGCGTGCCGTTCCATATTCTTACAGAGAATGATGGCTGAGGCAGAGACACATGCATAGTTGCATATATTGTCATAAACGAAAGCTCGTTTGTAGCATCAAGACCCTCTGGTGTCTGACCGCCTGCGATGAGGTTCTGGAAAAGGCTGTATCCTGCAAATCCCTCTGCGGAAGCCAAGTCACGAACCTTTGTAAAGTCGTTTAATTTAACCCATACGCAGTCTATAAGCTCCTGTGCACTGTCGAGAGTAACAACGCCTTTGTCAAAATCTGCTTTAAAGTAAGGATACATATACTGGTCAAATCTACCGGGAGAGATAGAGTGTCCGGAGGATTCCGTCTGTACAATAAGCTGAACAAACCAGAACGCCTGGCAAGCCTCGTAGAAAGATTTGGCACCGTTTTCAAGACATGTATCACATACTTCGGAAATCTTGATGAGCTCTGCCTTTCTTACGGGGTTTGTCTCTTCCAAAGACATTTTCTTTGCAAGGGCACTGTATCTTTTTGAATAGGCTACAACAGCATCGAGAGTTTCTATAACTGCTTTTAAAAACGAAATTTTATTTAAATCGTTTTCGTTATATGCTTTGCAGTTTTCAAGCTCTTTCTTTGCTCTTTCCTTTATGCCGTAAAGACCTATTTCAAGGACTTCGCCATAGTTTACTGTTACATGTCCAACACCGTTGTAGAAGTAGTTTCCGGGGGTAAAGATATTGTGCTCGATAGCTGTAAGAGTTTCCTTTGACATATAAGATGTAGCAAGGTCGCTTGTTGTCTTTCCGTCCCAGTATTTATATGCTTCCTTTAATTTTGCCTTTGTTTCCTCAGAAATATAGAACGGGTCAGCACTCCTTGTGGCAACGGTTTCAAATTCGTCTTCAAGCCATTTGTAAGAAAATTCGGGAAATGTCTGGCACCCTCTGGAAACCTTTGTTGCACTGCCGACAATGAGCTCGTTATCTCTGATTGTTATCGGGATGTTTTCGAGTATATGCTTTAAAGCCTTTGCTCTTCTTTCTATCATCGGAAGATTTTCTGTGGCTTTGTAGCTCTCTGTAAGAAGTACAGCTCTGTCTGCCTCAATTTCAGGTTTTTTGGCAAAAAGGGCTTCTTTCAAAAGATCAATTCTTGGACTTTTTGCGGTTTCTTTAAAATCAAAGTATTTCATATTTTGTTCCTCCGATATGTAATATTTGCAATTTCTTCTTCTATATTATATGTAACCTTATTTGCACATTTTTTTATCCTGGGAGATGCAGTTGATACGGCATAAGAATTTTTGCATTCTTTAAACATTCCTATATCATTTACATTGTCGCCAAAGGCATATGCGTTGTCACTGCTTATATTCGTAAGCTTTAATATATGTTTTACGGCGATGGATTTGTCAACGCCGTCTTTTATGTATTCGTTCATCTGTGCATTTTTATAAACAACCTCAAGCGGACAGGGGATAGTTTTGTCAAAATCGGATATTTTGTATATATCTTCTTTTATTTCGTCTATGCAGTCAATTAACATTGTGTGGTTTTGGTATTGTTTCATTGTGTTTCGGATAAGAAGTGAGCTTGGAGATTTGATGTATGTAACATATTTTCCGTGTGCAGTGTAGTTTTTAAAATCCTTAAACATACTCTTGTCCATAGGAAAATCAAGCAGGGTATGCTCTTTGTATACCACGAGAGAACCGTCATTTGTAATAAAATAGATGTCGTTTTCAAATTCTCTTAAAATCTGCTTTAACTCGATGTATGTTCTGCCTGATGATATCGCAAAGATGTCGCCGTTTTCGAGTACGGAATATATTGACTTTTTGATGTTTTTGTTTAGCTCTTTTTCTCCTCTTAAAAGGAGAGTGCCGTCTAAATCAGAAAAAATAATCCTCATCACAATACCCCTTTTATCACTTATTATATATTGTATAATAAATTCAAAGTATTGTCAAGAGAAAACAACAAAAATAAAAAGAAAAACAAAGAAAACAAAGAAAAGCCCAAATTTCAGGGCTTTTGAAAATCATTCTATCATTTCTGTAAAATCGTATATATATTTATCTGCAATATTCTTTATTTCTTCTGCAGAGCTTTCACTGTGTTTATCATAAACAGCGATTGTCTTAAAACCACCCGAAACAGCACCTTTAACACCCATCAGAATATCTTCAAACACTATACAATCCTTAACTTCAAGTCCGAGCCTTCTGGCACATTCAAGGTATATATCAGGAAAGCCTTTGCCGTTTTCTACTTCCGATACTGTCGTTATTGCATCTATAAGAGGCAAAATTCCTTTATCCTCTAATCCGGCTTTTACAATAGGCATTTCCGATGCGGTGGCAAGTGCAATTTTTATGCCCGACTTCTTAAGGTGATGGATATATTCTTTGGCACCTTTTTTCAAGGGGACATCACTGTATTTTGCTACTGCCATATCTATCCATTCGCGGATTAGGTCTTCGGGTTTTTCGGGGAGGTTAAATCTGTCTATTGTGTATACGGCAGAGTCATATGCGCATCTGTGCGATATGGCGTGCATATAGTCATCGGGTATATCTATTGCTCTTTTGGTAAGAAATTCGGCATCTATTTCCTGCCATATACCCATAGAGTTTAGTAGGGTCCCGTCCATATCAAATATTACGCCTTTGTAGTCTGACATTTGTCTCACCTCACATACGAATATAACACAGATACAGTTTTTGTGTCAACAGGATAAAATTTTACTTTATTTATCTATTGAAAAATTGCTTTTTATTTAGTATAATAATATTATCTATGTAAAAAAGAAATTGCTAAGAGGTAAATATATTATGAATGATAAAATAAAAACAAACGAAACGGGAATATGGCCTGTCCTTGCATTAAGAGGTATGCCTGTTTTTCCGTATTCTGTAATACACTTTGATGTGGGCAGAGATATTTCTATAAAAGCTATCCAGAAGGCTATGGATAATGACAAGGAAATTTTAATTCTCGCTCAGCTTGACCCCGATATCGAAAAGCCTCAGGAGGAGGATTTGTTTCTTGTGGGAACTATCTGCAAGATAAGACAGGTTCTGCGTATATCCGAAAATAATATCCGAATACTTGTGGAGGGTATATGCCGTGCAACCGTTGAGGAATTTGTGGCATCAAAGAATTATTTTGAGTGCAGAGCAACAAAGGCTGAATCCAATGATTATATCGAAGATATAGAGCTTACAGACGCATATATAAGGGAATTAAAGCGTATATCTGCGGAGTATTTTTCTTTGGTGGGCAGACTCCCCGATGAGGTTGATGTGTCCTTTGCCAAGGAAAAGGACCCGTTTAGATTTGCAGATGTTCTCTCATCGGCAATGCTTATAGAACTTGAGCAAAAGCAGGAGCTTCTTTCGGAGTTTGACCTTGTTTCAAGGCTCAAGAAATTACTTGCAATGATGCATCACGAAATAAGCGTTCTTCGCATTGAACACGAAATATCCTCCAAGGTAAAAAGACGCATAGACGAAAACCAGAGAGATTTTTACTTAAGGGAACAACTAAAGGTAATTCACGAGGAATTGGGCGACAAAGAAAATATAGACGAAGAAATCGAGATGTACAGACAAAAGATGCAGGAAATGTCTATGCCAAAGAGCGTAGAAGAAAAGTTCTTAAAGGAGCTTGAAAGATTTTCCCGTATGCAACCGTCAAGTCCCGAGGCATCTGTAATCCGCACATATCTCGACTGGATACTCGATATGCCTTGGGGTATCAAAACGCAAGAAAACGAGGATATGCAAAGCGCCAAACAAATCCTCGAAGACAGCCATCACGGTCTTGACAAGGTAAAAGAGAGGATTATGGAATTTTTGGCAGTGCGCAAGCTCTCTGACGGAAAGAAGTCTCCCGTAATTTGTCTTGTAGGACCTCCCGGTGTTGGAAAGACCAGCATAGCCAAGGCAGTAGCCGAGGCAATAGGCAGAAAGTATGTGCGTATGTCGCTCGGCGGTGTACACGACGAGGCGGAAATACGCGGTCACAGACGCACATATATAGGTGCAATGCCCGGTAGGATAGTAAACGCAATAAAACAGGCACAAAGCATAAATCCGCTAATTCTCCTTGACGAAATAGACAAGGTAGGCGCAGACTACAAGGGCAATGTGAGTGCGGCACTTTTGGAGGTACTTGATACCGAACAGAATTTTGCATTCCGCGACCATTATATGGAGTGCGATATTGACCTTAGCGATGTGCTTTTCTTTACAACAGCCAATTCGTTAGACACCATAGACAGACCTCTTCTTGACAGAATGGAAGTTATAGAAATAAACGGCTATACAGATGAAGAAAAACTTCAGATAGCAAAGAAATATATTATCTCCAAGCAGATTAAAGAAAACGGACTTAAAAAATCGCAGATTAAATTTACCGATGATGCCGTTTTGGATATAATTCATTATTATACCAAGGAATCCGGCGTAAGAGAATTGGAAAGAAAGATTGCTTCTGTTATGAGAAAAGCCGCAAACGAGATAGTAGTAGACGGCAAAAAGAGCGTAAGCGCTACATCAAAAACTCTTGAAAGACTTCTTGGAAGAAGAATTTACGAAGAACCGGATTTTGTAAACAAAGACGAGGTTGGTGTTGCAACAGGTCTTGCGTGGACACAGTACGGCGGAGATACGCTTTCGATTGAGGTAAATGTTATGGACGGCTCCGGCGAAATAGAACTCACAGGACAGCTCGGAGATGTGATGAAAGAGTCTGCCAAAGCGGCAATTACCTACATCCGTTCCAATGCCGAAAGGCTCGGCGTACCCGAAAAATTCTACGAAAAGAAAGACATGCATATGCACATACCCGAGGGTGCCGTGCCAAAAGACGGCCCCAGTGCCGGAATAACAATGGCAACCGCTATGATATCGGCACTAACAGGCAAAAAAGTGAGCAAAAAGGTAGCAATGACAGGGGAGATAACCATTACCGGAAGAATACTTCCCATAGGCGGTCTCAAGGAAAAATCCCTCGCGGCGTACAGAAACGGTATAAAGACCATTCTTATTCCAAAAGAGAATGTTACCGATACCTACGACTTGCCCGAAGTAATAAGAAAAGATATTAATTTTGTTGTTGCAGACAATATGGATACAGTACTGACAACAGCACTCAGAGGATAGGTGTTTTTTATGAATTTGCACAATGCATCGCTTACAATTTCTGCCGTAAAGCCGGAGCAGTATCCCAAGGACAATCTTGCGGAAATCGCATTTGCAGGCAGGTCTAATGTAGGAAAGTCATCTTTTATAAATAAGGTACTAAACCGCAAGGCGCTTGCGAGAACAAGCTCCAAACCCGGAAAAACCGCAACAATTAACTTTTTTAATATTGATAACACCGTTAATTTTGTTGATTTGCCGGGATACGGCTTTGCCCGCGTTTCAAAGGAAGAAAAGAAAAAATGGGGCGAAATGATAGAAACCTATTTAAACTCCAGAGAGATGCTTACTCAGGTGATACTTCTTGTAGACAGCCGTCACGCACCGTCTCAGGACGATTTGGTTATGCTCAATTTTATAAGAGCAGTATGTGACAGAGTGGTTATCGTAGCATCAAAAGTGGACAAACTCAAAAAGAGCGAACGAAATGACGCATTAAAACGAATTATCACCGACCTCAAGCTAAACGGCGATGATGTTATCATACCGTTTTCCGCGGTAACGGGTGAGGGTGTTGATATGTTCTGGGATTATGTAAATACCGTTATATTAGACGAATGTGAGGAATAGTGACAATGAATATATTAGACGGTCTTAACAATATGCAAAAAGAGGCGGTTTTAACTACAGACGGGCCTCTTTTGGTTCTTGCAGGTGCAGGTAGCGGAAAGACAACAGTTCTTACAAGAAGAATTGCACACATCATAGCAGAGCAAAAAGCAAAACCATGGCAGATACTTGCCATTACCTTTACCAACAAGGCTGCCGCCGAAATGATGTCGAGAATAACTGCCCTTGTACCCGACAACGCGGCAGATATGTGGATTAAGACCTTTCATAGTGCGTGCCTTAGAATTTTAAGATACGATATAGATAAGCTCGGTGGTAAGTACACAAGCGTTTTTAATGTGTATGACACATCCGACCAAAAAAGACTTGTAAAGGACACTATAAAAGCACTTAACTTGAGCGAGGATATGTATCCTGTAAAGATGCTTTTGTCGAGAATATCGGATTGCAAAAACAAAGGCATCACCCCTGAAGAATTTGAAAACAGCGTGTATGATTTCAAACAGAAAAACATTGCAAGGATTTATTCTCACTATCAAAAATCTCTCGAGGATAATAACTCTCTTGATTTTGATGATTTGCTCACAAAGACGGTGGAGCTTTTTGAAAAATGTCCTGATGTGCTTGAATACTACCAGAACAAGTTCAAATACATTCTTGTAGACGAATATCAGGATACAAACAATATCCAGTACAGACTCGTTGCTATGCTTGCCAAAAAGCACAGAAATCTATGTGTTGTCGGTGATGATGACCAAAGTATCTACAAATTCCGCGGGGCTGATATTACAAATATTTTGGACTTTGAAAAACAGTTTAAAGAAACCAAAATTGTAAAACTGGAGCAGAACTACCGTTCCACACAGACGATACTCGATGCCGCAAACGGTGTAATAAAGAATAACCGTGACCGAAAAGACAAAAAACTCTGGACAGACAGCGGCGAAGGAGATAAAATAAGCCTCTTTGTTCTTGACGACCAGATAGGAGAGGCATCATACATAAACAACTGCATAGAAAAGCTGGTATATAGCGGTGCGTACAAGTACAACGATTTTGCAATACTATACCGTACCAATGCACAAACCCGTGCGTTTGAAGAAAACCTTACCTGCCCGTACAGAATACTTGCAGGCTTGAGGTTCTACGACAGAAAAGAAATCAAGGATATCCTTGCATATTTAAGAGTTATATACAATACCGAAGATGATGTCAATCTTACCCGAATAATAAATGTTCCCAAAAGAGGGATTGGTGATACTACCGTATCAAAGATACAAGCTCTTGCTTCGAGCGTAGGAAAGAGTATGTTTGATATTATTACCGATCCTGCGTACGAAGAAGCACTTGGCAGAGCAGGAACTAAAATAAGAGAATTTGCCGATATGATAAAATCTCTTATAGAACAAAAAAGCAATGTTCCTGTAACAGTGCTTATTGATGAAATGCTTCAAAAGACTGGGTACAGCGACTCAATTCTTATGGAGGCTCCCGAAGAAGCACGCTCAAGGATGGAAAACATTGAGGAATTCCGTTCCAAAGCATATGAATATCAAAATGGAGTAGAAAACCCCACCTTTGAGGGCTTTCTCGACAATATTTCCCTCGTTTCCGATGTGGATAATTTCGACGAAAGTCAAGAGGCAGTTGTTCTTATGACACTCCATTCTGCAAAGGGCTTGGAGTTCCCTGTGGTATTTATGTGCGGAATGGAAAAGGGTCTGTTCCCCAGTCAGATGTCCGAGATGGAAGAGGGCGGTATGGAAGAGGAGAGAAGGCTCTGCTATGTGGGAATTACCAGAGCCAAGAAAAAGCTCTTTATGACGGCGGCGAGGTACCGCACCATATATGGTACAACATCGCCCCAACTGTTATCTCCATTTGTTGATGAAATTCCCGACAATCTCCTTGACGATGCATCACAAAAACGCAACTTTATAGCACGAAACTATGACACATCTTCGTCATATACATCTTCGTACAAATCTTCATCATATTCTGTGGCTTCTTCCTTTGGTGTACCAAAGGGACAGTCGATAAATTCGGTGATAGATAAGTACAGCATGGTAAGAGCATCGGCTATGAAAGCCCCATCTGAACCCTTTGACTTGAAAAAGGGTGACAGAGTGACCCACAGAAAGTTTGGCGAGGGAATGATTATTTCTGTAACGCCCAGCGGAGGAGATTATCTTGTGGAGATACTCTTTGACAATGTAGGAACAAAAAATCTTATGGCATCTATTGCCAAGTTAAAAAAGATATAATATGTCACAATGTGAAAGCAGGTGTACCAATGATTAAAAAGTTCAACGAAAAAAACATACATAATCTTGCAAAAGCCTTTGTATGTATTGACAACGAAGAGGATTGCCTTAAGTTTTTGGCAGACCTTTGCACCATTTCTGAGGTAAAGGCTATGGCACAGCGTCTTGAGGTTGCCGCAATGCTTAAAGACCGCAAGGTGTATAGTGATATTGTTTCCAAAACAGGTGCCAGCACTGCAACCATAAGCCGCGTAAATAATGCCCTCACATACGGTGAGGACGGCTACAAGACTGTTCTTGAAAAATTGGATGATAAGTAGGGGTGGCTTTATGCATCAAAACAAAAGCTATGGCGAATTTGCCGATATATACGACATACTTACCGACGATGTGGAATACGAAAAGAGAGCAGAGTATATAGACAAACTTGTAAAAGTGCACCTTGGCAGAAAGGCGGACCTGTTGTGCGACCTTGGATGCGGTACCGGCAGCATATGCACACTCCTTTCCGGTAAGGGCTATGACTGCATAGGGATAGACCAATCCCAGGAGATGCTATGTGTCGCATTAACTAAAAACCCAGACGGCAAAATCCTTTATCTCAATCAGAATATAACGGATTTTGAGCTTTACGGAACGGTAGATGTTTTTTTGAGTATGTTAGATACTGTCAACTACATTACAGACGAAGAGGACCTTTGCCGTATGTTTTCTCTCGTTTCTAATTATCTTAATCCGGATGGGGTTTTCATATTCGATGTTAACACCGAATATAAGTTCAATTATGTCCTGGGAAATAATACTTTTGTCTATGAAAAAGATGATATTTTCTATACCTGGGAGAATTTTTATGAAGACGGTTTTTTGCAATTTGACATAAACTTTTTCTTAAAGGACAAAGAGGATAAGTATAAACGAATTACCGAAGAGCACAACCAGCGTTATTACAGCGTAGAGTTTTTAAAAAACGCAGGTCTTAAATACGGACTTGAAACGCTTGCGGTTCTTGGCGATATGAGTTTTGAAAATCCGGCTCAAAACGAAGAGAGAGTTTTTATCGTGATGAAGAAAATCCATTGACTAATATCTGATAATATAATATAATATTAGAAATATAAATTTGTGTACATAAGGAGACTTTAAAAATGGCAGAATTAAGATTTAATCCGCTCACAAAGGATTGGGTGATGATTGCATCACACAGACAGAACAGACCCCAGATGCCAAAGGATTGGTGTCCGTTTTGCCCTAATCCCGATAATGATAAAGTAAAGGAAACATACGATGTTATGGAATACGATAACGATTTTCCTGCATTGTCACAAAATCCGCCTGTTCCCGATGATGTGGCTACCGGCATATACAAAACCAAAGAAGGCTACGGAAAGTGTGAGGTTATACTTTATTCACCAGAGCACACAACCACACTCCCCGAACTTACGGTTTCGCATATCAAAAAGCTCGTTGACTTGTGGCAGGAGAGATTTAATGTACTTTCTCAAGATGAAAAGATAAAGTATGTTTTCATATTCGAAAACAGAGGCGAGGTAGTAGGTGTTACTATGCCTCATCCGCACGGACAGATTTACGGCTATTCGTATGTTCCAAAGAAAATCGAGCTCGAAATTGCATCTTCCAAAGAACATTATGAAGAAACCGGCAATTGCCTTATCTGTGATATGTTAAAAGAGGAAATAGCTTTCAAAAAGAGAATTATCATAGAAAACGAGCACTTTATAACATTCCTTCCGTTCTTTAGCGAGTATCCCTATGGTGTATACATAGGTGCAAAACGCCATATGCAGAATTTGTCGCAGTTTACCGAAGAAGAAAAGGCATCTCTTGCCGATATCCTTAAGAAAACTGTTGGTATGCTCGATAACCTCTTTGACTACAAATTCCCATATATGATGTGTATGCATCAGGATCCTGTAAACGGCGAGGATGTAAGCGATTACTATCACTTCCACATAGAATTCTTCCCGCCGATGCGTTCCAAGGACAAGCAGAAGTTTAATGCATCCAGCGAAACAGGTGTTTGGGCACATTGCAATACCACAGCACCCGAGGTTGTATCTGACGAGTTAAGGGCGGCATACGAAAAATTTATGCAGAGCGATTTGGCAAAAGACTGGTAAAGGAGCAGACAAATGGAAATAAGAGAAATGATAAATGAATTTATTAAACTCTATGGCGGAACAGAAGATGATGTAAGAGTTTTCCAGTCCCCGGGCAGAGTTAATATGATAGGCGAACACACCGATTATAACGGCGGTTTTGTGTTCCCTGCGGCACTTACTATGAAAACTACAATCGTTGCCAGAAAAAGAAACGATAACATCATTCGTCTTAAGGCAACAGACTTAAATGATATCATTGAAGCTGATATTTCCAAGCTTGATACATATAAAAATTTAAAGTGGGGTAACTATGAAATCGGAGTAGCATATGTGCTTCAAAACGCCGGCTACGACATCGTAGGTTGCGATTTGCTATACGACAATACAGTACCTTATGGCGGCGGACTTTCTTCTTCTGCTGCAACAGAGGTTGCTACGGCACTGATGTTTGCAACTTTTTCCAATGAGAAAAACGGCATCGAAAAAGATGTGGATATGATAGAGATGGCACTTCTCGGTCAGAAAGCCGAAAATGAATATTGCGGTGTAAACTGCGGTATTATGGACCAGTTTGCATCTGCAATGGGCAAGAAGAACAATGCTATCTTTTTAAAATGCGATGACCTTACATATGACTATGCACCCATCAATCTCGATGGTATGAAGATTGTGCTTTCCAATACCAAGAAAAAACACTCTCTTGGTGCTTCCAAGTACAACGAAAGACGTTCTGAATGTGAAAAAGGCTTTGAAATTATAAAAACTGTTCTTCCGGACAAAAATTGTCTTGGTGAGGTGAGTGTAGCTGAGTTTGAAAGTGTCAAAAATGCATTTGATGACGATGTGGTATTAAGAAGAGTAAAGCATGTTATATACGAAGACGAGAGAGTTCTTAAATCTGTAGAAGCGCTTAAAAAAGGTGATATCAAAGCCTTTGGTGAGTATATGAACCAGTCACACGACTCGCTAAGATACGACTACGAGGTAACAGGCGATGAGCTCGATGCTATGGTTGAAGAAGCCCGCAAGATAGACGGAGTTATAGGCTCCAGAATGACAGGCGGCGGATTTGGCGGTTGCACTGTAAGTATTGTCAAGGAAGAAAATGTTGAACAATTCATAGAAAATGTTGGAAAGAACTATACCGCAAGGACAGGTATCACACCGGAATTTTATGTTACTGAAATAGGTGACGGCGGAAAGGAAATTCTTGATTTTTAAGGAAAGGATACTGTTATGGACATTATTGTAGCGACAAATAATCAGGGCAAGGTCAAAGAAATTAAAAACATACTTGCACCGCACAATGTAATGAGTCAGTCGGAAATAGGCATTGATATTGATGTTGAAGAAACCGGCGATACATTTCTGGAAAACGCTTTTTTAAAGGCAAGGGCACTAAAGCAGTATACAGACTGTGCCATCATTGCAGATGACAGCGGACTTATGGTTGACTATTTAAATGGTGAACCCGGGGTTTACAGTGCACGCTATGCCGGAGATAACACTACTCCTATGCAGGGGATAGAAAAACTTCTGAAAAATCTTGACGGTGTTCCCTTTGATGGAAGAAGTGCGCATTTTGTAAGTGTAATAGCCCTAATTATGCCCGACGGAACAGAGTATAGCTTCGATGGTTCGTGCGATGGTTACATCACCAATATTCTTAAAGGTGACAACGGCTTTGGCTATGACCCGGTGTTTTATTATCCGCCGTTTGACAAGACCTTTGCCGAAATGACCGACGAAGAAAAAAACTCAATCAGCCACCGATATGTTGCTATAAGCAAGCTCTCCGAATTTTTAAAAACAGTAGAATAAATATAAAAACCAAAAATCCCGCAACCTACATGTTGCGGGATTTTTGTACCAAAACTTTTATAAAGGAGATAAAAGTAAAATATCTATTTTCGTTTGTCGATTTTGTAAACTTTTTTCTTGTTGAATATCAGCGTACTCCAAACAACTATAATAAGCAATATTCCAAGAGATACAAGAAGTATCGGAGATGTAAGAAATGCCCACACCTTTTTGAATATCCCTTTTATATTGTTCGCCTTTACCTCTATCGGCGAGGTAAGGGGAGCACTTACATATTCTTCACCGTCGTAGAGCACCTTAACTACACCGAGAATTTTGCCCTTGGTGATGGGGGCCTTTATGTTTTTTTCGAGCTTTACCTTGGTTTTGAGCTTTTTGGGGTCGTAGCCTTTTGGCAAATTGATATATATGTCCTCTGTTGCTTCAAGAAGAAGTCTGTCCGCATTTTTTCCGTTGGTAAGCTCAATTTCTGCCAGTATATCTTCTTCAGAAATGACCTTGACATTTGCATAATATTGTGACGCAAATTTAATAAGCTTTGATGTATCCTCGTATGCGTAATTTGTTGTACCGTCAAATGGTGAGCCCGAAACAATCGACATAAATTTGAGGTTGTCGTTTTCGTATTGTATTATCACACCGCAGTTACTGTCGTTTATATACGAGGTTTTTACACCTTTTGCCTTTGAAGTATAATAGCCGCCGGTTGAGGTAGAGTTGACAAATTTGTTTGTATTGTCGAGATAGCGATTTTGCTTATATTTGTTGGTAGGCTTCATTTCGTAACGCTGCCTTTTTACAATATCACGAAAGTATTCCTTGTCCATAGCATATTTAGTGATTTTGTAAATATCCTCGGCTGTAGAATATTGTTTTTCATCGGGAAATCCTGTCGGATTTGTAAACTTTGTGTTAAGTGCACCGATTTCTACAGCTTTGTCATTCATTTTTTTGATAAACTTGCTTCTTGTTGAAAATGTGTAATTTGCAATAACTTCGGCAGCATCTCCCGCGTCATAGAGCAGCATTCCGTGAAGAAGATTATCCAGAGTAAGCATTTCTCCTGCTAAAATACCCATATGCCCGAAAGAGTAATCATACGAAGCGAGAGTATTTACATCGGCAACAACTGTTTCGTTTTTGTCTATCATATTTTCGATAGCCACAATTGCAGTCATTATCTTTGTAAATCCGCCGGGTTGCATTTTTTCGGCGGCATTTTTGCTGTAGAGGAATTTGCCTGTTGACATATCTGACAGAACAGCTATGTTACTCTTTACAGACGGCTTTTCGTTTTCGGCAAATGCCGTGGGAAAAGCAGAAAACAATATATTTAAAATTACAAGAAAAATAAGAATTCTCTTTTTCATGCAATATCCTCCTTGAGTGGCTGGTATATTAATAATTATAACACGCGGCATTCAAATAATCCATTAAAAAAATATGATATTTTTGTTAAATAGGCAGGACACTATATGTTGTGGTGCGTTTAAAATGATTTTTACCGAAATACTAACCTTTTTTGTGTATACAGCGATTGACTGTTTTGTGTTTTAATGGTATAATTTGTCGTATAATGCCATTATTGTAATTTTTAACGGAAGTGATGATATGAACAAAAAAATTTATTCTTTGATATTTGCTTTTTTGATACTTTCAATGTGCCTGTGCTTTGCCGGATGTTCCGACAGAAGAGTGGAAGATGATATATGGAAAAACGCAACCTACAGCGAGGATGTGCAGCTTGGCGACGGAGATACTTGTGTTGTTGTAGAGGTTAGTGCCAAGGATAAATCCGTCACCTTTACGATTAATACGGACAAAGAGACGCTTGGAGATGCACTCTTGGAGCACAGCCTTATATCCGGAGAAAAAGGTGCGTACGGTCTTTATGTCAAGTTTGTAAACGGCATAGAGGCAGATTATGACAAAACCAAGAGCTTCTGGGCAATTTCAAAAGATGGACAAAGCCTTTTGACCGGTGTTGACGGAGAAAAAATCTCTGACGGCAATAAGTACGAGATTGTATATACACAGCAGTAGAAATAATAAAATAGTTTGAAAGGTAATAAAACATATGTCTGATATTTTGTGGCTTGTCTTGTTTGCGGCGTTATTTATAACAATCCCGTATACTTATTACAAAAAAGGTATAAAAACCAGCATAGCTGTTGCGTATGCTTTTGCAGTTATAATATTTGCAAGACTGTTTTATGAAGAACAGGGGATAAAGGCTTCCTTGATTTCCTTGGTTTTTTCGGCACAACTTTTTACATTCGGTGTCAACGGCAGAGAGCTTTTTGGGATTATCTCTCAAGTGTCAGATGCAGTTTCGCCGAGCTTTATCGCTTGCGTGTGGCTGTGCTACATTGTTTGTCCTATTCTTACGGTAAGTGTTGTGTTGGTGTATATAAAAAGAGGACTGGACAGGACGGCAATAAAGACGAGGTTTTTCAAGGATGTATACATTTTTACCGAAAGAAACGAAAATACCCTTTTGCTTGCACAAGATATTTGTTCTGACAAAAAAAGAGTGGTTGTCTTTGCAAATAACGATAGCTTTGATGTAGGCTTGAGGCTCCTTTGTGTTCCGTATACAGCATCTGATGTGTGCAATATGTTAAACAAAACAAACAAGGTACATATATGTTTTAACGATACGGATACCGGTGTTTTGCTCGATAACCTTACTACCTTGCTTGAAAAAGAAAAATTGACAAAAGAAAACGATATATATGTTTTTTCGGATAATGCAATAGCACACGAAGTTATAGACGGAATAAAGAAAAAACATCGTGATAAAACGATAAAAGTAATAAGTACAAACGCCATACTTATGCGGGAAATACTGTGGGATTATCCGCTCTATTCAAACATGCACCAAAAAGACGAAATCAATGTAACGGTAATGGGCGTTGGAGACTTCGGAGGATATTTTGCCATGAATACTCTCTGGTGTGCCACGCTTCCGGATTGCCCTTTGAGATTAAATCTTGTGGATATGGATACAAAGGATAATATATTGCGCAGAGTATCGGATAATATAAATGATGGTGATTTCGACATAAGAGTATTTAACGAAAACATAAACACGAATACCTTTTTTGATAAAATTGCATCCAACAGGATATATAATTCGGATTATATTCTTGTTGCTATGGGAAATGATGACTTAAACATTTCTGTTTCAAGGAAGTTAAGGCTTTTCTTTGCCCGATGCAAAAGACATCCGTTTATAATAACCGTTATCAAAAACCAAAGTAAGTTTGATGTTATGAGCGAAGCTCTCAAAACCGATGACATAGCCATTGTAGGCGGCAAAGAAAACATACACAGCTACAAAAGTATATTCGAGGACAGATTTTTCCAAAGGGCGTTTAAGGTATATCAGATAGTAGAAAATCATTATAATAACTATCCCGGAGAAAATGATTTTTACAAACAAAACCAGATTGACATTTTTTCCTCATATGCCAATGCAATACACAGCAAATACAAGGTTTTTTCTATCATGAACGAAGCGGACCTCTCTATCGAAAAGGCCAAGTGTATCCTAAACACAAATTGCGAAATATTTGACAAAACAGTAAGAAGCGAACACGACAGATGGGTAGCTTTTGAAATGCTAAAAGGCTATGTAGGAGTTCCCGACGGGGATATAGATGCTTTTTTGGCAATGAACCACGAAAACGGCGGCAAGCTTCACAAAAACACAGCTCTCAAAATGCACGCATGCATTACGGAGTTTGATAATCTGGATGTTATTGACAAAAAGATTTGTGATATATGCAACAAAGACCCAAACTTAAAAGAAATAGATGTACTCATTACCAAAAACACTTTTTCAATTTATTCAGGGGAGTGAAAGGATATGTATGTTCCAGAACCGGCAGATACATCCGATGTGGTGCTGTCTGATGAAGTAATAAAGCTTACAGAACTTATTGCAAAAAACACTCACGAAAACTGGGCAAAAAACAAAACTGACGAAGGCTGGGTGTATGGCGAAAGCCTGGATGACAAAAAGAGAACACATCCTTGTCTTATAGAATACGAAAATCTGTCCGAACAGGATAAGCAATACGACAGAACTACAGCTATGGAGGCAATTAAGCTTCTGGTAAAGCTGGGATACAAAATCACAAAATAAAAGAGGACAGTAGGGGGAACAGAAGATGAAGAGAATTTTTGGTGTACTTGTGGTAATTATGATTATTTTTACAACAAGTCAGGCTGCGTTTGTTTATCCGCAGTACACAGGTGATAACCGCACCGATGCCAAAATCACAGAAAGAGTAAATATTGTATTTGACAACAGCGGCCACGAATATGTCAAAGAGATGCTAATTGACATACTCTCTGCCGCATCCGTTGCAGAGAAATCGGAAATATGGATTTATCCCATTTCCGGCAATGTAAAGCCGATAAAGGTAGAACCGGGCAAGGACTTTGCAGAAAAGTACTTTAACTCCTATTCCAAGTCGAGCAACGAATTCAAAGACGAAAATGTCATAGAAAAAGCTCTGGGCGATTTAAATAAAGACAGTAAGTACGAAACAAAGAGATTTGTTTTGTATGCTAACCACGAAACCTCTCAGCTTCGCAGTGAGTATCAAATATACTCCTCTATGTCAAAATATATGCACGAAAATCCTGATATTATATTTTCTGTCTTGGCTGCATCGGGATATATGTTGGAATACGATAGTGTTTCTGATAGTAACTATTTGTATGATGTATTTTCCGACTACTATGCCAAACTCGAAAACTATGACACCATACCCGAACAGAACCTTTTGAATTTTATGCTTGTTAAGAACGGCTATTCTTCGGGCGAGGCATCGTACGACGAGAAAAACGGTGTTATCAGGATAGAAAAAGGCAAAGGCGATAACAATATTTATGTCAAGATAAATGGAAGCAGCACCGGCTATGTAAGAACAGAAAACGGCAGAGAAAACAAGGAACTCGATGTCTATCTTGGCGGATGTATGATGGGAACAGATGCATATAATACATATCTCAAAAAATCAAAGGTTTCCGGAGTTGCGTTAAGCTACAATCACTTGGTTATGGAGACCGGTCAGGACGGATACAATATGGCATCTGCACTCTATACTGCAGACGGTGAGTATGTAAATCCCGCCGAGGATACTATGTATATACCTGCCATTAATGCCGATAGCGTTGTTGTGTATCACAGAAGCACAAAAGGTTCGGGCGTATGCGGCAAAAAAGTAACCTACAAAACAAAGCAGGATAAGGAAATTTTAAATTCCAATGCACCGACAGAAACCGAAAGCAGTTTTTCCGGACTTTCTTATTCCGAAAAGAAACAGGCTATATCGGATGCTTTTTCTACAGCTGCGTCTTCATCATCTCCGACAAAAAAATCCAATTCCTTCTTTAGTGTAATAGGAAAGATATTTAGCTTTATATTTAAATTAATATTTTTTGTTTTGAGATTGGCAATATTTGCATTTATCATATTCTTTATTGCCAACAAAAAGTTCAGAAGTTATGTGCAATTAAAAATCCTTGACTCAAAGTTTGGCCCTAAATACGAAAGCATAGTCAAAAAGGTTAAAAAGATTATCACAGATATTGCAGGTTCCGGTGTCAAAATACGCGGAGATGCCGACCTCAAGGGCAAATTTGTATTTATATCCAAGGCAAGCGCAGATATGGGACTTCCCAACAACAGAATTTCTTTGGTAGTAAAGGAGCTCGAATCCAGAGGTGTCAAGTGCTGGCTTTCCGAAAACGGCATCAAACCCGGTCAGGACTACAATGTGGTATTGCCCGAAGCTATAAAGAGCTGCACATTATTCTTGCTCTTTGTTTCGCCGATGTCTGTTAAATCATCGGAGGTTGTGTCGGAAATAGGAACGGCAAAGGAACACAAAAAGCCAATTATTCCCGTACAGATTGAGCCTTTTGATTTGTTCAAGGAGCATCAAAACTGGGCATATATGTTAAAACAATATCAAAAGACAGATTTGTTCCGTTCAAAGACAGAAGAAATCAAAGCCCTTGCAGACCACATAGAAAAAACCTTTAACGGATTATAATAATGAGGAAAACAAAATGAATTCTATTTATCAGATACAGTCACAGATAGTTTGCATTGTATTTCTGGCAGTACTTAAATATTTTATCCAAAGCGTAAAACAAGAGCACACATACAGGTTTTTAAACCGTATGTGCGCACTTGTGTTAATTTCTTCTGTTTCTGATATACTCCGGGTTCTTTTTGTTGGAAAGGCAAGCATTGTCTGGGCTATATACATTTCTTCTTCGGTATACTACATAAGCCTCTTTGCAGTGTGCTTTTTGTGGTTGTGCTACTGCGAGGTTGTATATGAGCTCAAAATCAGAACAAATACCTGTTACAAAATATTAAAAAGCATACCTTTTGCCATTTTGTGTCTGCTTGTTTTGTCATCACCGTATTTAAAAACCATATATTTTTGCGACAAAAGCGGTATATTGCATAGTGGCGAAATGTATTACTCCATAGCGATTGTACTTTTTTATACATTTCTTCCCCTTGCTATGGCGTACAGATGTGCAAAGAAATCGGGTCTGAAAAAGACAACAAAGGAATATGTGTCAAATGCACTGGTTGCTCTTGTATGCTCGGTGATAGTGCTAATGAATTATGTATTTGTAAAAGACGGACTTAGACTATCTGTATACGGGGTAATACTGACAGTGTTTGTTGTTTTTGCAAGGTCGCAGCACAAAACCATTCATACAGACAATCTTACAAAGCTCTCTAACCGTTATGGAATGGATGAGGAAATAAAAGAGCAGTTGGAAGAGTATGCAAAAGATAAAAGCGACTCCTTTTATGTAATAACCTGCGATATGAATAATTTCAAGACCATTAATGACACCTGGGGTCACAAGGAGGGCGACAGAGCACTCAAACTTGTTTCAAACGCTTTGGACAGAGCGTGCCAGGATTTTGACGCCGAGGCATTTCGTGTCGGCGGAGACGAATTTGTCATCATCACAGATGCCTCGGAAGAGGTTTCGGCACACAAGGTATGCGACGCAGTAAGAAGTGAACTTGACAGCATAGATTTCAGGAATGATTTTAATCTCGAAATCAGTATGGGTGTTGCGTTCTACGACGGAACCAAAACTATATCTCAACTTATAGAAAATGCGGACAGGTTGTTGTATGAGGACAAAGAGAAATCCAAATCCTCCGTGTAAAAAATCCAGTTCTGCATAGCGAAACTATACCTACAGCGAAGAGCTCCGAGCTTGTTCTGTATGAGGAAATCTTGTAATCAAAAAGTAATGTTTAAATCTCAAAAATCTATTGTACAAATTCAAAAAGTGTTGTATAATGAATAAGATATATGTTTTGTAAAAAGGAGAAATTCTTTTATGATTAATGTTGCAATAGACGGACCTGCGGGTGCCGGAAAGAGTACCATAGCCAAGCGTATTGCTGCGGATTTCGGGTATATGTATATTGATACAGGTGCCATGTATCGCTCTTTGGCATACAATGCGATAAAACTCGGCATAGATATTGAAAACCAAAAGGACAAGGTTATAGAAATGTTAGATTGCGTAACCTTGGATGTTAAATATAACGAAGAAGGGCAGCATATGATACTTTGCGGTGAGGATATCACAGCATTTATCCGTACACCCAGGGTTTCGGCAGGTGCATCGGCTATTGCAGTAATTCCCGAGGTGCGTCAGTGGCTTTTGGAATTTCAACGCAATCTTGCAAAAAGCAACAACTGTCTTATGGACGGCAGAGATATAGGTACTGTTGTTCTTCCTGATGCAAATATCAAGATTTTCCTTACTGCATCTCCCGAGGCGAGAGCCAAACGCCGTTACGACGAGCTCATTTTAAAAGGCGAGGATGTGTCTTTTGAAGATGTTCTCTCCGATATGATTAAAAGAGACAAAAACGATTCCACCCGTGCTTGTGCACCTCTTAAACAGGCAGACGGGGCACATCTTGTTGATACAAGCGATTTGTCCTTTGAACAGTCCGTAGATGCAATTAAGAAAATCATAGAAGATAAGATAGGTGAAAACTAATGAAAGCAATCGTTGCTTTTGTAATATGGATAGTTTCCAGAATTTTTAAAATTGAGGTCAGCGGAGAAGAAAACATTCCCAAAGATGGCAGCTGTATCGTGTGCCTTAATCACATAAGCGTATTTGACCCTGTGGTAATCCTTGGATGTATCCAAAGACCAATAAGGTTTATTTCAAAAGAGGAGCTTTCCAAAATACCGGTTCTTGGCTCCATACTAAAATATATGAATGTTATACCGATAAAACGTGGCAGCGGAGATATGGGAGCACTAAAGGCTTCGCTGAAAACTCTCAAAGACGGCGAAGTTCTTGGCATATTCCCCACAGGAACGCGGGAAAAGAAAAACCCCAACGCCCCTGCCAAATCCGGAGTTGTACTTATTGCTATGAAGTCCCAAGCACCTGTAATTCCGATACATATTGATGCAAGCTACAAGCTTTTTTCAAAGGTAAGGGTAACTATTGGCAAAGAGATTGACTTGTCACTATACGACGGCAGAAAGCTCGACAGCGAGCAAAGGCAAGAGGCGGCTGATTACATATATTCGTCTATCAAAGAATTAGGTGGTAACAAATGATTATTCTTGCAGAAAGTGCTGGCTTTTGTTTTGGCGTAAAGCGTGCGGTGGACACCCTCGAATCTATTGCTAAAGAGGACAAAGTATCTACTCTCGGTCATATTATACACAATTCCGATGTTGTAAAAAACTTTGAAAAAATGGGCGTGTATTCCTACGAAACGCCCTCGCAGGTGCCCAATGGCTACAAAGTGGCAATCCGTGCACACGGCGTGGCAAAATCCGTCATAACAGATATTGAGCAAAACCATCTGGAATACATCGACCTTACCTGTCCCTTTGTTAAAAAAATACACAATATAGTTGCCAAGGCGCATTCCGAGGGTAAACAGATAGTAATAATAGGGGACAAAAACCATCCCGAAGTAATAGGAATTAACGGTTGGTGTGAAAATAAAGCTATTATTGGTATTGACATTCCTGAAATAAGTGATAAAATTAATAATGATGGTGTTTTCTGTGTAGTCAGCCAGACTACAATGGACAGAAGTACATTTGAAAAAATTGTTAAATTTTTAAAAAACAGTTGCAAATGTGTAGAAGTTTTTGATACAATATGTAATGCAACTAATATGCGTCAGACCGAAGCTATGCAGATAGCTTCCAAGGTCGATATGATGATAGTAATCGGCGGCAAAAACAGTTCCAACACAACCAAGCTTACCGCCATATGCAAAAAGTATTGCAAAAATACTTATCAAATCGAAAATTTTGGGGATTTTCCTCAGAATATAGATATACCAAAGATAATTGGTATAACGGCAGGTGCCTCAACACCTGCTGCAATCATTAAGGAGGTAGTAGTAAACATGGAAGAAATGCAGAAAAACGGCAGCGAGAATTTTGCTGCAGAATTTGAGGAGTATGAAAAATCTCTTATCACTTTAAATACAAGGGATATAGTGAAAGGAACGGTTATTGCTGTTTCCGAAGCCGGTGTTAGTGTTAACCTCGGCTACAAATCGGACGGTTTTGTTCCCGCATCCGAAGTATCTGATGATCCTTCGGCAGATATCAAATCACTTGTTAATGTTGGCGACGAAATTGAGGCTTTTGTTGTCAGAGTTAACGATATCGAAGGCGAAGTAACCCTTTCTATGAAGAAAATTCTTGCTATGAAGGGTGCAAAGGAAGTAGAAGAAGCTTTTGAAAGCAAGGAAATCCTTGAAGGTAAGGTAACACAGGTTGTTAACGGCGGTGTTATAGTTACTTGCAAGGGTATAAGAGTTTTTGTGCCTGCATCACAGGCAAGCGACAGATATCTCTCTGATCTTGAGGTTCTTGTTGGCACAACTGCAAGCTTTAGAATTATCGATATCAAGAAGATGCGCGGCAGAACAAAGATAGTTGGTTCTATCAAGAATGTTATCATGGAACAGAAAACTGCTCTTGCAGAAAAATTCTGGGAAGATGTCGAAATTGGCAAGAGATACCAGGGTGTGGTTAAGTCCATTACCAAGTTTGGTGCGTTTGCTGATATCGGCGGAGTAGACGGACTTATTCATATTTCCGAGCTCTCCTGGTCAAAAATCAAGCATCCTTCCGAAGTTGTTAAGGAAGGCGATGTAGTAGATGTATATGTAATCAGCTTTGACAAGGAAACAGGCAAAATTTCTCTTGGCTTTAGGAATGCTGAAGACAACCCCTGGAAAAAGGTTGAACAGTTAAACATAGACGATGTTGTAGATTGTAAAATCGTAAGAATTGTACCTTTTGGTGCTTTTGCTGAAATCTACCCCGGAGTTGATGGTCTTATCCACATCTCTCAGGTTGCAGACAAGAGAATCGGCAAGGTAGAAGACGAGCTTATGATTGGTCAGCATGTACAGGCAAAGGTTGTAGAGCTTGACCTCGAAAACAAGAAAATCGGTCTTAGCATAAGAGCACTTATCGCTAAGGAAGCTCCCGCAGAAGAAGTAGCAGAAGAAACTGCACCTGCAGAGGCAGCTACAGAGGAAACAACCGAAGAGTAAGACTTTATTTGTCAAATAAAAAAGGGGTGCACGGTTATCGTGAACCCCTTTGAATTTTTTTAAAAGGTGATATTATGAAAAAAGTTCTTGTTTTGCTGATAGTATCTGTTATTCTTACCTTAAACATCGGTGCAAGTGCCGAAAGTGCAGCTGATATAATAGGCGGAAAACAGGATTTTGTAATTTTGGGTTCGGTAAAGGATATAGAAAAAGATGTTATGGAAATAACAGTTGACTATGTGCTAAATAGCCCTCAATCAGAGCTTATTGGTACGGATATCAAGGTGAATAAGTTTTCATATTCATACTGCAGTGACCATGCTCCCGAGGAGTTTTCCAGCCCCAAAGTGTCTGACAACATAGTGCTCTCTATAGACAAGACCTCGGACAAATATACTATGAAAAACGGCTCTTACAAGGTAGACTCAAACGAATATGCAAATTGTAAGATAATAATGCACGAGGATTCAAAAGACGAAGATTGTGTAGTGGAACTTTTGGAGCTTACATGCTATATTCGTTCCAATGCCAAGGTAAAGGAATTTGAATTTGATGATGAGGGCAGAATTTATGCAGTATATCCGCAGACTGTTGAACAGTGTGTATATTTTGTAGATGACAGCGGCAGTGCTATATCTGATATTGAAGAGGCTGAAGCTCTGCCCACAGTTCCGCAGGCAGCCCCCGACGGTCACCTGCCCGGCAAAAAAGACAATCGTTGGATTTTTGCGATAGTTATGCTCCTTTGCGGCAGTGTACTCGGCGTGGCGGTTTCGTATATCCGCATAATAAAAAAGAATGATTAATCGGATATAATTTCGCCGATTATTGTTTCTACGGCGAGCCACTTGTCTATTTTGCCGCTTTTTACGGCAAAATCCATATCGCGGCACCTTATCATAACGGCGGCAATCTTTTTTGCACCGATTCTGCCGGCTTTGTTAAGGTCATTTCTTGCATATTTTTCATACATTCCGGTAAGTGAACATATTTCGCTTATCGGTTTGTTTTTTAATAGTATAAGTTTGTGGTAATTTGCAAACTTTTTAAATATTATACTTATTATCTTTATAGGCTCTTCGTTTAGCGATTTCAAGTCGTTTAGCTTTTCAAATGCCGAATTTACTTTTTTGTCGGCAAAGTCATCAACCATCATAAAAACCCTGTTTTCTATGTTTCTGGTAATTACAGAGTCTATCATTTCGTGTGTAACGGTATCTTTTCCTTCGGCGAGCGATATGATTTTTTCAAGCTCCGATTTTACAGAAAGCATAGAGGGGCCGGCTGTCTGGGCAATATATGCGGCATTTTCGCCAGATATCTCTTTGCCCGATTTTTTGAGGTAACCCACAATCCATCTTGTTAACTGGGTGTTGTCCTGGTATTCAAATTCACAGTAGGCAAATCGCTTTTTTATCTCTTTGTAGAGAGGATTGTTTTTGTTTATCTGCGGTTCTGCAAATATAATTATGATGTATTCGGGTATTGACGAAAACACAGACATAAAATAGCTCTTTTGTGCCTCAGTAGATGATTTAAATATTCCTGTGGATTGGAAGAGTATGACTTTCTTTTCGCTCATAAACGGATACGAATTTATAAATGTGTCTATCTCTTCTTCCGATGGCATCTCTTTGAAAATCTTCATCAGATTAAACTCCGCAGTGTCTTTGTCCGTATTGGCGTTTATGATTTCGTTTGCGTAGTGCTCTATAAGGTACTCTTCTTCGCCGCAGAGCAAATACAAGTTCTGATATGTTGAATTTTTGATATCGTCTTTGATATTGTACATTTTTAATTATCCTCTTTCAAACTAAACTGTATAGGTCCTTTTAAGTCTGTGCGTAATATTTCAAAGTCTTTAAATGCTTTTAGCGTGTCCTTGTGCGGATGGTTGTATCTGTTATCCTTTCCGCAGGATATAACGGCGTATTTGCCGCTTATCTTTTGTGCAAATGAAGAGTTCAGGGTGTTTTTGCCGCCATGATGCGAAATCTTGGTTATGTCATATCTTTTCACAACATTGAGAAGAGGGTACATTGCTTCCTCTTCGATATCAGCAGAAAAAAGCACACGCTTTTTATCGTATGAATATTCCAATACCAACGAAGAATTATTTGCAGACATATTATACTTTTCATCAGGTGAGAGTACGCGGAATTTGTGTTTGGAATTTACTGTGAGTGTGTCTCCATGCGAAATATGATGGATAGGTATTTCTTTTGAGACCAAAGCATCATAGATTTTCTTGGCATTCTCTGTCTCGTCTTCTGATGGAAGTCTGTCGGGCAAAATGACACTCTTTAAGTATCCTCTGTCAATAAGTTCAAAGATGCCGTTTGTGTGGTCTGTGTGAAAGTGAGTCAAAACAAGTGCATCTATCTTGTAAATGCCTTGCCGCCTGATGTAGGGAATAACCTCGTTTGCGGCAATTGAACTATGCGATTCCGAACCGCAATCTATCATAATTGCGGTACCTTTGGTGTCGTTTATAAGTGCACAATCACCCTGACCGACACTTACAAATGTGAGGTGACAATCTTCCTTACACACATTATACGATACAAAAAATATATTTGCAATAACAAAAACCGCACACAGAGTTAATTTGTACTTTTTGGATTTTGCCACGATGAAACAACCGATTGCCAAAGCTAATGCGGTACATAGCAGAGTTGTCGTAACTTCCACATACGAAAAAGGAATTTTTGAAAATACCGACGAAGTAAAATTCATAGCAAAAGCCGGCACAACGGTAATGTTTGCTATCAGCTTGCAAATGGCAGGCGGCATCACAAGAGATGCTATGCCAAACAGGTACGACATACCCAAAAGAAATGCGGTAATTGGTGCAATAACAAGGTTCGAAACCACACTTACAAGCGATATCCGCCCAAATGTCATAATAAGAAACGGAAGAGTAAATATGTTGGCACAGGTGGTCAAAATCACGGATTTAATCAAATTGGGATATGGATATTTGTCAAAATCATATCTGTTTATTATCTCCAGTGCAAACAGTATTCCTGCCGTTGCCGAAAACGAAAGCTGAAACGATGTATCAAGATAAGCCGACGGCGATATATTAAGTATTATCACAAAAGCGGCAAAAAGCGACGCCGTAGGGGAATACTCTCTTTGACAAAATGCTGCAATGCAAAGAACAATAGCCATAATGGCTGCTCTTTGGACCGATATGCCAAGTCCTGTGAATATAAGAACAAAACCGCATCCCAGAAATGTAACCAAAAATGCGACAAGTTTCTTTAGCATACTATTTGCTCTGAAACCTAAATATAGGACAGACAGAAACATTATTATCAGGTTAAGGTGCAGACCGGATATGGCAATTATATGGTATACTCCCGCTCTGCGAAAGGTTTCTTTCAGGCTTTCGGTCATCTCGTCCTTGCTTCCGGTAACAAGAGCATTTACAACCGAAGCTTCATCTTGCGGCATGTACAAAAAGGCGTTTTCGGTAATTTTGCTTCTTGCAGTATACAGAGGCATCAGGGCAGAGTGGCTGTGCTTTGAAATATTATAAATATTACTTTTTATGACAACAGATACACCCTGGGATTTGAGGTACTTTCCATAGCTGTATCCTCCCGGGTTAAGAGGCATTGGAGTACTAAATATTTTGCCTGTAAGGGTTATGGTGTCACCAAGACACACTTCGAGATTTTGTGCGTATCCAAGTTCAATATGTGCATAGTTTTTCAGCTTGAGCCCGTCTGTTATCCTGGCATTAAATGTAAGATAGTCATCGGATATTTTGGGTATACTTGTTACTATACATTCCACCTTGCAGTCTTTTAAATTGGCGGCTTTGGAAACATCGGATTTAAAGTCCTGCTCAAATCCAAATATCCTAATAACCGTAACGGCGGCGATAACTATGTAGATTAGTATATACAAATAGCTTTCTGCAAATTTTTTAAACATAATAATTGGTCCTTGTGTGCAAATAATAAATAGTAATTTGCTCTGTCAGATGTTGTTTTTTATATATAATACCTATTTTAGTATAATAACACATTTTTCTTTAAATAACAACTTGATTTTACCAAGTAAATGATATATAATATAAAATTGATTGTATAATGAGGTGAAAAGATGGCAATATTTACAATGTCTGACTTGCATCTCTCGTTCGAAAGCAATAAACCTATGGAGGTTTTCGGCTCGGCATGGGACAATTACATACGCCGTATTTACGAAAACTGGCACAGTACGGTTACCTATGGGGACACCGTAATTGTAGGCGGAGACATTTCGTGGTCTATGAATCTCAAAGATTGTGTGAGGGATTTTGAATTTATCAATTCTCTCCCGGGAAAGAAGCTTCTTCTCAAAGGCAATCACGATTATTGGTGGGAGAGTATGACCAAGCTAAATGACTTTGTCGACCGCAACAGGTTTGATACCATTGAGTTTATACACAACGCTTCGGCAGTCTGCGAGGACTCACTTATCTCAGGCAGCAGGCTTTGGTCGCTTCCGGGTGATGCAGGCTTTGGCGAGGATGACAGGAAAATATACCAAAGAGAGCTTGCAAGACTTGTACTCTCTTTTGAAGATGGCAGACAAAAGTGCGAAAAGCTTGACTTCAATCCCCAAAAGAGAATTTGCGTTCTTCATTATCCGCCGTTTACCAAAAGCGGTGACTTGGACGAGGAGGTTCTGGCGGTTTTGAAAAAGTACTCTGTTACGCACTGTGTATACGGACATCTTCATTCCAAATCAACCCACAACGCACCCGAGGGACTTTTTGATGGGATAGACTTCAGGCTTGTGTCAAGCGATTACCTTAAGTTTACACCCGTAAAAATATAAAATTTACAAAAAATTTCAAAAAAACCTATGGCAATTTTTTGAAAAATATGGTACAATATATAACCGATGCTGGTGCACGGACTTTATAAAATGAAAAATTAATATATAGGGGGAACCTAACAAATGAAATTATTAAAAAACGAAACAATTGAAAAGAACATAGTAAAGCTTACTATCGAAGTTGACAAAGAAGCATTTGCTGCTGCTGTAGAAAAGTCCTACAAGAAAAATGTCAAGAAGATAGCTATACCCGGTTTCAGAAAGGGCAAAGCACCCAGAAACATTATCGAAAAATACTATGGCAAGGGTATTTTCTGGGAGGATGCTGTTAACTTTGTGTGCCCCGACGCATACGAATTTGCAGTAAAAGAAGCAGGCATTGATCCCGTTGACAGACCCGAAATTGATATAGAAACATTGGAAGAAGATAAGGAACTTGTACTTACCGCTACAGTTACAGTAAGACCCGAAGTTGAACTCGGACAGTATATGGGCATTTCTGCAGACAAGAAGAACTACAGAACAAAAGTTGCAGATGTAGACGCAGAGCTCAAAGCTGCAAGAGAAAAGAACGCTCGTATGATTAATGTAGAGGACAGAGCTGTTAAAAAAGGCGACTTTACAGTAATTGACTACGAAGGATTTGTAGACGGTGTTGCTTTTGCTGGCGGCAAAGGTCAGGATCACAACCTTGAAATCGGCAGCGGTCAGTTCATCCCCGGTTTTGAAGACGCCCTCGTAGGTGCAAAAATCGGTGTAGAAAAAGAAATCAATGTAACATTCCCCGAAGAATACCACGCAGAAGAATTAAAGGGCAAGCCCGCAGTATTCAAGGTAACCGTTAAGAGCATTCAGGTTAAGGAACTTCCTGAACTTAACGACGAATTTGCAAAGGATGTAAGTGAGTTTGATACTCTCGAGGAATACAAAGCAGACATCAAAGCAAAGCTTGACAAAGCTAATGCAGACAAAACTGCTGCAGAATTTGAAGGCAATGTAATCAAGGAGGTTGTAGCAGCTTCCAAGGTAGATATACCCCAGTGCATGATAGATTCTGCAATCGAAGATATGATGAGAGATTTCGGATACAGACTTTCATCTCAGGGTCTTAGCCTTGAACAGTATATGCAGTTTACAGGTATGACACCCGATTCTTTCAAAGAGCAGTACAAAGAACAGGCTGAAGAAAGAGTTAAGTCCAACCTCGTAATCAGCGAAATCGCTAAAAAAGAAAACATCGAAGTAACTGACGAAGATGTTGAAAACGAGCTCAAGAATATGGCAGAAATGTACGGTATGGAGCTTGATAAATTAAAAGAATTCATAAAAGACGGCGAAAAAGAAAACTTAAAAGACGAGTTGAAACTCAAAAAAGCCGTTACACTCGTTGTTGGTGCAGCAAAGGTTAAGAGAGCTGCAAAGAAGAAGGAGGAGAACGAATAATATGAGTCTGGTACCAATGGTTGTTGAACAAACAAATAGAGGAGAACGCTCGTACGATATCTATTCAAGACTTTTAAAGGACAGAATAATATTTTTGAGCGATGAAGTTAACGATGTAACTGCAAGTCTTGTTGTTGCACAGATGCTCTTTCTTGAAGGCGAGGACCCCGACAAAGATATCAATCTTTATATAAACAGTCCCGGCGGCTCTATCACTGCAGGTATGGCTATCTACGATACCATGCAGTATATCAAGTGTGATGTTTCGACAATTTGTATTGGTATGGCGGCTTCTATGGGTGCGTTCCTTCTTTCAGCAGGTGCCAAAGGCAAGAGATTTGCTCTTCCTAACAGCGAAATTATGATACATCAGCCCTTGGGCGGAATGCAGGGACAGGCGACAGATATCAAAATCCATGCAGAGCGTATCATCAAGATGAAAGAAACCTTAAACAAGATTTTGAGCGAAAGAACCGGCAAATCCTATGAGCAGATTTGTCAGGATACCGAAAGAGATAACTTTATGTCTGCATACGAAGCAAAAGAATATGGCCTTGTAGACGAGGTTATTGAAAAAAGAAAATAATTTTTCATTGTGCCCGCCCTTTAAAAAGCCTTTTTGGGCGGGCAAAGTACTAAAATGAGGTGTAGCATTTATGAGCGAAAAGCGTAACAATATTTCTTGCTCTTTCTGCGGCAAGACTCAGGATTTGGTCACAAGACTTATCGCAGGACCAAACGGAGGTGTGTATATCTGTAACGAATGTATAGATATATGCAACGACATTCTTGATGCAGAGCTTGATGCTTTTGAAAAAGAGGAGGGCTTGGTTTTTGATGAACTTCCAAAGCCTGCTGATATCAAGGAGATACTTGATATGTATGTAATAGGCCAGGATGCAGCAAAAAAAAGCCTCGCAGTTGCAGTATACAACCACTACAAGAGAATAAATCATATAAACACCGATGACGATGTGGAGTTGGCAAAGAGCAATATCCTTATGGTAGGACCCACCGGTTCGGGAAAAACTCTTCTTGCCCAGACACTTGCCAAGATAATAGATGTTCCGTTTGCCATAGCAGACGCAACCTCTCTTACAGAAGCCGGCTATGTGGGCGAAGATGTAGAAAATATTCTTCTTAAAATCATTCAGGCAGCCGACTATAATGTAGAGCGTGCCGAAAGAGGCATAATCTACATTGATGAAATAGACAAAATAGCAAGAAAATCCGAAAATCCGTCTATCACACGCGATGTAAGCGGTGAGGGCGTTCAGCAGGCACTTCTTAAAATTCTGGAAGGTACCGTAGCGTCTGTTCCGCCTCAGGGCGGCAGAAAGCATCCGCACCAGGAGTTTATACAGATAGATACAACCAATATCCTCTTTATATGCGGCGGTGCATTTGACGGTCTCGAAAAGATCATAGAACGCCGTATCGGCAAAAAGGCTCTTGGCTTTGGTGCAGATGTAACCTCCAAGACAACCAAAGATGTGGGCGAACTATTTAAAGAACTTCAGCCCAAGGATTTGTTAAAGTTTGGTCTTATCCCCGAATTTGTCGGCAGACTTTCTGTCAATGTTTCTTTGGAAAGTCTTGACCGCGATGCGATGATTTCGATTCTTACAGAGCCCAAAAACGCTCTTGTAAAGCAATATATCAAACTTCTCGAAATGGATAATGTCAAATTGGAGTTTGAAGAAGACGCACTAAAGGCAATCGCAGACAAGGCAATAGAACGCAAAACAGGTGCAAGGGGTCTGCGTTCCATAATGGAAGAAACAATGAGCGATGTTATGTATATCGCTCCCTCGCAGAAAAACATAAAGAAATGCATAATAACAAAAGAATGTGTTACAGACGGGGCAAAACCGCAGATTGTAACAAATGCGAGAGCCAGATTAAGCGAAAAAACAGTTTCATAAGCAAGTAATAAAGGCTGCCCGTTAGTTTTTTATGGGCAGCTTTGAAATTATAGAAGAGGAAATATTATGAAAACATATCACATACCCATATTTGTACCGCACAAGGGTTGCCCGCACGACTGCGTCTTTTGCAATCAAAGGAAGATTACAGGTAAGAGTACCGATACCACAGGAGAAGATGTAATAAGGATTACAGAAGAAAACCTTGCCACTTTTTCGGGCGAATATGATGCCCAAATTGCATTTTTTGGCGGCAGCTTTACCGGAATAGAAATTTCCAAACAGACGGAACTTCTGGAGGCGGCATATAAATACATAGTTTCCGGAGAGGTATCGGGTTTAAGATGCTCCACAAGACCGGATTATATAAATGACGAAATACTCAAAAACTTAAAAAAATATGCAATGGGTTGTGTTGAACTTGGCGTGCAATCAACTGATGCACAGGTGCTAAAGAACTCAAACAGAGGTCACGATTTTGACGATGTTCAAAAAGCTGCTCAGCTTTTAGGGGATTACGACATAGATATGGGTGTACAGATGATGCTCGGCCTTCCGGGCGACACATTTCAAAAAAGCATCAAAACGGCAGAGGATCTGATAAGTTTAAATCCTTCGTGCGTTCGTATATATCCCACCTTGGTAGTGCCCGATACTGCACTTTATACGCAGTATATGCGTGGAGAGTATGTGCCTATGACTTTAGATGATACAGTGGAACTTTTGAGCGAAATCATACCAATGTTCGAAAGCAATAATATAGACATAATACGCGTTGGTCTGCAGACAACAGACGAAATCAACGCTCATACGGTCAAAGGTCCATATCACCCTGCAATAAGAGAGCTTGCAGAGGGCAGGATAATACGCAAGGTCATAGAAAAAAGTCTGCACAACGAAAACAAACTGGAAATCTATTGTAACAGCTCCAGAGTTTCGCAGGCTATAGGTCATCAAAAGTGCAACAAAAAGTATTTTAATGACAAATACGGTCTGGATATGACTGTTTATGCAGATGGCAGTATAGATAGAAACACATTAAAAATTAATGACAAAATTGTTGAAATTTATTGCAAAGTATGATAAGATTAAATGGTATATAAAGTTTAGTTTATGAGGTGTTTTTGTGTATTTAAAAAGCATAAATATGCAGGGATTCAAATCCTTTGCTGATAAAATTGATCTTGAATTCGGTCAGGGGATTACTGCGATCGTCGGTCCAAACGGCAGCGGCAAAAGTAATATCTCCGATGCGATACGCTGGGTTTTGGGTGAACAAAGTGTCAAGAGCCTCCGCGGAAGTAAGATGGAGGATGTCATCTTTGCAGGTACTCAAAAACGCAGTCAGCTTGGCTTTGCACAGGTTTCCATAACTCTAGACAACTCCGACGAGATATTCAGCATAGACAAAGACGAGTTAAAGGTTACAAGGCGTGTTACCCGCAGCGGCGAGAGCGACTATTACATAAACAACACCCCCTGCCGTCTTAAAGATATCCATGAGCTTTTTATGGATACCGGACTTGGAAGAGAGGGATATTCCGTTATCGGTCAGGGTAAAATCGACCAGATACTCTCTAACAAAGCAGACGAAAGAAGATATATTTTTGAAGAGGCTTCGGGTATTACTAAATATAAGTACCGCAAGCACGAATCCGAAAAGAAACTCTTGCAGACAGAGGAAAATCTTGTCCGTATCAAAGATATTTTAGTTAACCTCGAAGAGCGTGTAGAACCGCTTCGCATACAATCCGAAAAAGCAAGAAAGTATCTGGATTTAAGAGAGGTTTTGAAAGGTCTTGATATCAATATTGCAATACGCAACATTGATAAGCAAAAGGAAAATCTCGAAGAAGGCAGAAAAAAGTTCAAGGATACATATGAGCAGCTTAATAACGAGAAGTTAAGACTTGACCTCATAAGCGAGCAGATTTCTGCCAAAACAGACCAGCTCAGCGAAGTAAATGAAGAGATAAACAAATTAAAAGAGCAGTCCTTTGCACTTCAAAAAGAAAACGAGGCCATAAAAGGGAAAATAGAAATCCTCAAAAACGATATAAAGAATAATTCGGACAATGCTTTAAGATGGCAGTCCGACGCTAAAATAATTGAAGAAAAAATATCAATAAACCAAGTCAGCATAAAAAATAACGAAGAGGAAATCAAAGCAAAAGAAGAGCAGAAAGTTATTCTTTCCAAAAAACTCGAAGAGCACGAAATAGAAATTGCAAAGTTTGAGGAAAAGATAGCCAATCAAAATGTCCAGGCAGAAAAGTACAAGGCGGAAATCGTGTCGCTTTTGGAAGAAATATCTGCATTCAAGGCTCGCCTTTCAGGTTTTGATGTACTCATCCAAAACTTTGACCAGAGAAAAAGTGCTCTCGAAACCGAATTGAAAGAAAAAACCGTTCAAAAAGAAGAAAGCACAAAAAGACTTGAAAGTATTGAGCAAAATATAGACGAAAACATCAAGAAAAAAGAAACTGCACTTTCCAGGATGGAAGAACTGAAAAAGGAATATTTTGCATCAAGGGATGAACTTGAAAAATCCAAGGAAATGCAAAACGCCAAGGTTTCGGAGCTTAATTCCGTTACATCAAAGATAACTCTTCTTGAGGATCTGGAAAAAGGCCTTGAGGGTTATTCCAAGGGTGTAAAAAATGTCCTTTCTTCAAATATCAAGGGTGTTCACGGCTTGGTATCCAAAATCCTAACAGTTAAGGACGAATATGTTACTGCCATAGAAATCGCCCTTGGCAATATGATACAGAATATCGTTGTAGATGACGAAATCTGTGCCAAAGAATGTATCAAAGAGCTCAACCGCACAAAAGGCGGCAGGGCAACATTTTTGCCCATTACCTCTATCAAGGCTGACCCGCTTAAACATATCCCCGAAAAAGAAAAAGGATTTGTAGGACTTGCGTGTGACCTTGTGGAATACGACAGCATCTATGATGAAATATTTAAGAACCTGCTCGGCAGATGCGTAATTGTCGACAACATAGATAACGCTGTTAACATGGCGAAAAACAACAATCATAAATTCAAGATTGTCACATTAGACGGTCAGCTTATAAATGCCGGCGGTTCGATGACAGGCGGAAGTTTTAACAAAAACCAGAGCCTTCTCGGTCGTTCAAAGGAGATAGAACGCCTTAAGGAAAAGGAAAAGAGTCTGCACAAAATAGTTGATGATAATGACGATTTTATTATGGAATTAAAAACTTCCATAAATAAAATGGCAGATACCAATGCTGCCCTCGAAGAAGAAATCACTTCGTGCGAGCATATTGCAGTAAGGCTCGAAGCAGAACAGAAAACTGTAAAAAGGATTATAGACGAGCTTACACATTCCCTTTCTGTAATTACAAACGAAAACGGAGATATACTTAAAAACATTTCCGAGGTAGAAAACGAAGTCAAAGTCTATAACGAAAAAATAAAAGAAAACGAAGAAAAGATAAAGCTTTCCAGAGTTAATGCCGATGAATTTCTGGCTATGGTGGAGGAGATTGCATCCGAAAGGGACAAGTTCCAGGAAAGTATACTATCCGACAGAATCAGTTACAATACTATCGACAAGGACATAGAGGCTGCACACGCAAACATCTATTCTTTGTCTGCCAACAAAAACACCTTGCAGATGGAATTAAGTTCCAAACAGAAGGATATTTCCAATATCGACCTGATAAACCAAAAGCTAAACACCGAGATAGATAATCACAACAAAAACATTCAGACCAATATCGAAATAATAAATGAAATTGCAAACAAGGTCATAGAAACACAAAAGGGCTATGAGGACGATACCGCCAAACTAAAATCTATTCAGAATTCGCTCAAAGAACAGAACGAAACAATATATCTTCTTCAGCAGGAGGTAGCTCGTCTTGAAGCCAAAAATTCCAAGATTGAGGCTGATGTTGAAGCTGTTATAAGTAAGCTCTGGGATGAGTACGAGCTTACATACAATACTGCACTCGAATATAAAAAAGCCGATTTTGATATGAACCAATCTCAAAAGGAAGCTGCATCGCTTCGAGGACAGATAAAACAGCTTGGAAATATCAATATCGATGCCATCGAAGAATACAAAGAAGTAAAAGAAAAGTTTGATTTTCTTACCACACAGAAAAACGACCTTGACGAAACCAAGGAAAAGCTGGAAGATATAATAAGAGAGATGCAAACTGTAATGACAGAAAAGTTTGTAGAGAACTTTAATATAATCCAGGATAGATTCAATAGCGTTTTCCACGAGCTTTTTGGCGGTGGTTCGGGCAGACTCACCCTTACTGACCCCGACAATGTTCTGGAAAGCGGCATAGAAATCGAGGTTCAGCCTCCGGGCAAAAAGCTGCAGAATATGATGGCACTATCCGGCGGAGAAAAGGCACTTTCTGCTATTGCACTTCTGTTTTCTGTTCTGGAAGTCCGTCCCACGCCGTTTTGTATATTGGACGAGGTTGAGGCGGCGCTTGACGATAACAATGTGTACAGATTTGCAGATTACATCCGCAAGTATTCTGAAAAGACACAGTTTATCGTAGTAACTCACAGAAGAGGTACTATGGAAGCTGCCGATATTATGTATGGTATCACTATGCAGGAAAAAGGTGTGTCCAAGCTCTTAAAACTCAAATTCGAAGATTTGGAGGATTACAACTGATGTTTGATTTTTTAAAGAAAAACAAATCTGAAAACGAAGAAGAAGTTATAGCTGCTGCAGAAGAGAATTTTGAAACGGAGCCGGAAGAACCCGCAAAGGAAAGTTTCTTTTCTAAACTCAAGGCAGGTCTTGGAAAAACAAGAGAAGCACTAAATGACAAAGTAGATTCCGTCTTAAAGGTATTCAAAAAGATAGACGAAGAGCTCTACGAAGAGCTCGAAGAGGCTCTTATTATGGCGGATGTCGGCGTGGAAACCTCGACCTATATTATAGACGAATTAAGGAAAAAGGTTAAAGAAAAGCACCTTACCGAGTCCGAAGAGGTCAGGGGAGAAATTGCAGAAATAATTTCTTCTATATTAAGCGAAAACGACAATAGCCTAAATCTTAATTCGACACCGTCTGTAATAATGGTAATCGGTGTCAACGGTGTCGGCAAGACCACCTCAATAGGCAAGATTGCATCTCAATATGTCAAATCGGGCAAAAAGGTTATTTTGGGTGCGGCAGATACCTTCAGAGCAGCAGCTATTGACCAGCTCGAAATCTGGGCAAACAGAGTGGGTGCGGATATAATAAAGCACGAGGAAGGCTCTGACCCGGCATCTGTAGTGTTTGATACTATTTCTGCTGCAAAAGCCAGAAAAAGCGATGTCATAATCATAGATACTGCCGGCAGACTTCATAACAAGAAAAATCTTATGGATGAACTTGCAAAAATCTCAAGGATTATAGACAGAGAACTATCCGGATGCGACAGAGAAACACTTCTGGTTCTCGATGCCACCACAGGTCAGAATGCAGTAAATCAGGCAGAGGTATTTAAGGATAGTGCTGCAATTTCGGGCATAATTCTTACCAAGCTCGACGGAAGTGCCAAGGGCGGTATTGTCCTTGCCATAGCACACGAACACGCAATTCCTGTAAAACTTGTCGGCGTAGGTGAGGGTATTGACGATTTAAATAGCTTTGATGCCAAGGAATTTGCAAGTGCAATGATAGGGTAGAAAAATTGATATTCATAATATAAATTAACAAAAAGGGACGGGCATGGAAACCCGTCCCTGCACTTTGTGATGTGTTTTGAAAATTATATTTCAGGAGATGATAAAAATGAAGAAAATAGCATTTATCGGGGCGGGAAGCCTGCAGTTTACGGTTCAATGTATCAGGGACTTGCTCACTTTCAAAGAATTTAAGGAATGTGAGTTTGCACTAATGGATATCAATCCGCAGAATCTTAAAAATATAGTTCGGGTTGTAAACCGAATTATTGAGGAAATGAATTGTCCCAAGTGCATTATTACAGCTACCGATAATCGTGCAGAAGCATTAAAAGGTTCTGATGGTGTCCTTTGTACAGTTTTTAACGGCGATGTTGATATATGGCAGTATGATATATTAATTCCCAAAAAATACGGTGTTGATATCAATGTCGGTGATACCCGCTCTGTTTCCGGTATATTCAGAGCGCTCAGAAATATTCCGCTTATGCTTGATATCTGCAAGGATATAGAAAGATATTGTCCCAATGCTGTATTTCTTAACTACACAAACCCAATGTCTATGCTTTGTGGTGCTATGCAAAAGTATGCAAATGTTGAGGTTACAGGATTATGTCATAGTGTACAGGGTACAATAAAAATGCTTTCGGAGTGGTTAGAATTACCCTATGATGAAATTGTTTACAAGTGTATGGGTGTTAATCACCAGGCGTTTTATACCGTTCTTGAGCATAATGGTGAAGACTTATATCCAAGACTCAGAAAGTTAATGGAAAACCCCGAAATTTTAAACAAAGAACAGGTTCGTAACGAAATGTTTTTAAAGTTGGGATATTATGTTACAGAATCCAGCGGACACAACTCGGAATATAATCAGTGGTTCAGAAAAAGACCTGATCTCATCGAAAAGTATTGTACACACGGAACAGGCTGGAATCCGGGGGAACACGCATATTCTTTGAATCGCAGGAAGGACAGACGCGATAATCCGCAAAAACAGTATGATGACTGGATGAACAAGGAATTTAACCGCAAAAAGAGCTTTGAATATGCTGCTGATATTTTCAATGCTCGCTTTGGCGATGGCAAGCCGTTCATTTTTAACGGCAATGTATTAAACAATGGTTCAATACCAAATCTCCCCAATGATGCCTGTGTGGAAGTTCCTGTGGTTGCCGACAGAATGGGCTTTAAAACCACTATAGCAGGGCCGCTTCCTGAACATATTGCAATTCTTGTTAATACAACTGCAAGGATTGAAAAACTTGTAATAGAAGCAGCTATGAACAAAAGCAAAGAAATGGTATATCACGCTGTATATATGGATCCGCTTTCCTCGGCAGTGTGTTCGCTTGATGAAATAAAGAAAATGTGTGATGAACTGTTTGATATGAACAAGGATTTCCTTGGCGATTATAAGTAACATTAGAGTTAAAAGACTTGAATAATCAATCAAGTCTTTTTTTCTCATTTTGGGGCAATTTCATTAGTTTAAGAAACATTAAAAATGTTGACATGTAAAGAAAAAGAAAGTATAATAGAAATTATAGATATGATGGGTGTAGTGGGCGAATTTTAATTTTTTAACCAGGAAACTCTACCATTGTTTTACAAGAAAAATGATATAACAAACACATTCAGATTGGGGTTTGATTCTATGAGACAATCGAAGGTTCAGATTGTAATACCTGTTTACAATTCGGCTAAATATTTAAGAAGGTGTCTGGATAGTTTAGTGGGTCAGACTTACCGGTTTTGGGAAGCGATCATGGTAGATGATGCATCCTCCGACAATAGTGCCGAAATCATACGGGAGTATCAGGAAAAGGATGACAGAATAGTGTTTTACGCCCTTGAAAAAAATCAAGGCGTGTCCAATGTAAGAAACTTTGCTCTTGAAAAACTTTCTGAAAAATATACCGCATTTCTTGACTCGGATGATTTTTGGGAAGCCGATATGCTGGAGACTATGGTAGAAAAGGCTGAAAGTGAAAAGGTTGATGTTGTTCAATGCCGATATTTCTACGACTATGCAGGCGACAGGCAGGAGCTTCCAGGAGGCGTATTTGATACCGACACAAAGATTGATAAGAAGAATATTAACAAAATTTATTATAAAATGGCAACAGGAATAAATATGAATCACGTTTGTATGAAGCTGATTCGTACCGACCTGATAAAAGACATCAGGTTTGATACAACTTTCAAAACGGCAGAGGATTTGAAGTTTTGTGTTAATCTTTTCTGCAAAGTTGAGTCTTACTATTTTATTAACAAAGCACTCTATCATTATTGCAGAAACGAAGAGTCTCTTACGGGGAAAGGCTTAAGTTCTAAAGAAAAACTTAAAGCAAACATAAGAATATCAGCTGATATGAAAAATGCGATCAGGCAACTTGAAATTGACACTCCATTGTTAAATTTTTTATGTATAATCAGACCTTATACTATAATTTTGTCAAAGATTTTCAGAATAATTAAAGAAAAAATGTTTTCAAAAAGATAATTTAAATGGGGGATATATATTATGTCAAAAAATATAAAGGTTCGCAACATGAGAAACGAGTACAGATATTCATTTGTATGGGATTTTATTGTTTTGTTTGCAGTATTACTTCTGGGGGAAATTTCCCTTCCGATGTCAGGTCCTATTGGTATTCGTTCAATGGTTGTTTTGTATGCAATTGACGGAGGTATGACCTTACTGTTTATGTATCTTATGGAAAAGTATGCAGTTGCCATTTCCGGCCTTTATGAAAAGACTGTTATAAATATACTGTCCAACATTTACACATTTTTTGTTGTATCTTTTATCAACCTTGTTTTCTTTACATCTATGGATAAGTTTATTGCAGATGCTGTTATTTCTGTTGGAAAGGTTGTTGCGCTGTTTATAACAGATTTTGTGCTTGAAAAAATCAGAAAAAATCCAAAATTCCGCACCAAACCCAAGCTTCTTATTCTTGGTGCATCTTCCAAGAACTTCAATAGAATGAAGAGAATCAAATATGGTGTTTTGAAAAATTACGAATCCTGGTATGAAAGCATTGAGAAAATGTCAACAAATGAAGTACAGGCTTTCGTTGATGAACAGTTTGCAAAGTATGATGCTATATGCGTGCTTGACGGGCTTTCGGAGGAGGAATATTCCATTGCTGTAAAAAAGACAATGGAACTTAATATTGATTTGTATGTTGTTCCAAAACTTATAGATGTGGGCAAAACAAATGCACAGATTGTCCGTTTTGATGATGTTCTTACTTTGTATATGCCTGAGAAAAACTTGTCTAACATTGAGAAGTTTTTAAAACGCGCTTTTGATATTATCTTAAGCTCTGTTGGTCTTTTGATTGCGGCAATCCCTATGCTATTGATAGCAATCGCTATAAAAATTACATCTCCGGGACCGATATTTTATAGCCAGAAAAGACTTACAATAAACAAAAAAGAATTTGGAATTTATAAATTCAGAACTATGATTCCTGATGCGGAAAAGTTAAGCGGTCCTAAATTTGCAGAAAAAGATGACCCGAGAATAACCCCTATCGGAAAAGTTTTAAGAGCCTGCAGGTTAGACGAGCTTCCACAGATAATCAATATATTAAAAGGCGAGATGAGTATTGTTGGTCCCAGACCTGAAAGGGGTGTTTTCGTAGAACAGTTTGAAAAGGAAATTGAAAACTATGACTACAGGTTTGAGGTAAAAGCCGGACTTACAAGTCTTTCTCATGTATACGGAAGATATTCAACATACATACACGACAGAACATATTACGATTTATTCTACATAACTCATTACTCATTGTTTCTGGATTTAAAAATTATCTTGCTTACAAGCAAGACAATGTTTTTGAAATCTGCTGCAGAGGGTGAGGACAATTTTAAGGAAAAAACAGTTGCTAACACAGAAAAGGAGATGGAGTTGGTTGAAAAGTAATATAAAGTTTGGCAAAAATGCTATTAAAAGAGTATTATACAAGAGCAAGGCTGAAAAATTCAAAAAACTGATTGCTTTTATGCTGGCTCTGGGCATTTTTGCATCGGTGGCATATTTTGTTAAATACATATATGTGGAATACGCAGTGTCCCGTGCCCATGTTGTTTTGAATTATCCTGAAATTGCCGAATCAAAATATCCTGATGGAAGCAGATTTACATACTATGATTTTACCTGCGATGAAAACTTGGAAGATGCCCTTGAAATTATGCGCAGCAGGGATAAATATTTATATTTTACCGTTGATGATATAAGAGATAATTTCTATATTTATAGTTATCTTGATGGTTCAGCAGTATCTTCAGTGTCAACTGCAAGAAGTGAGGGAAATGACTTCAGCTATGTTGCGAATGAGTATAAAATCACCTTTGTTCAGCCTCACGACTATAAAAACCCAAATATATTTAAAAAGCTATTCAGCCGCAATGACAGTGCGGAGTTTCTTCAGGTACTTGTTGATGTCAATAGAGCAAAAATTGCTCAAAAGGCAGGAGGAATAAATGGATTTAAAACTCTTGCAGCCACCGTTTCTGAAGGGGATTATGATTATAGCGAAGAAGTAAATATTTATAAAACAAAGATCAGTAATATAATTGCATATCTTAAGCAGCTTGAGAAACAGCAATCCGGGTTTACTTCAGAAAAACACAATCTTTCTTTGAACGATTTAAGAGGTAAGTATGATTTCCTCATTTCTAATAATCTCGACAGCATAAATAATTTTGTTGAATCCTCAGGTATTTCAAAAGATATAGAGCAGACTTCAAACAAGATTAATGTTAATATCGAAAATTATACTGTGAAGTACAACAAGGCTTTTTCTAAGGTAGAAACCAATAATTTTGCAATGAAGAATTATGATCAGACATTTACAGAAAACCTTATTAATGTAATTCAGAATGAAGAATACGGGCTGTATCAGGCACGTCCTAAGACTGCTTTTGATACTGTATCACGCCAGAAACACGAGTCAGACGAAAGTGTTTCTGAATATGGCTCAAAAATCAGTATTTTTGCAAAAGAGCTTGATATATATGATAATGTAGTAACAACTCCGGAGGAGCATTCAAGACTTATTACAAAGTGCGATGGTCTTATAGCTGATTTTGAAAAGGAGTACACAGAGCTTTCAACTCTTGCAAATGAAGTGGTCGAAGAATATTACAACAGTGTTAATGAAGAATTTATATCTGTTAAAATAACAGCAAAAGGATTTATAAGCAAAAATCTCATTGTAAAGATGGGAATTTCATTCCTTTTAGGTATGGTGCTTGCTTTTGTTATAGCAGTATTTGTTCTTTCGTTTGAGGACAGACTTAAAGTTAACAGAAAAAAGAAGCTTATTGAGTCGATTAAGGCAAAGAATAATATGGAGGGAGCGTAATAATATGGGACTTTTGAAGTTAAGCGAAATAATTCGTATTCTTAAAAAGAACATACTGCAGATCATTGCGCTTTCGCTGGTTGTGGGTGTGCTCAGCGGCATCGTTGTAACAAATATGCAGACATATACCTGCACATTGGGATTTAAGTATAATCACGAGGGAGCCCAGGAGGGGCTTGCTCCTGACGGTGAGAGCAAACTTAACCCTTACGAAATACAAAATCCAGTTGTCATAAAAGCTGCCCTTGAAAATTTTGGCGTTGAGGGAAACGATAAGACTCTCAATGTGAAAGGAATCCGCCAGAACATTTCTATCAACAAGGTTGTAACAGAGCTTGACAAGGAAGTTTCAGAATCTGCTGCTTTGCTTGGAGAAAAGTATGATGTTGCCGCGACAGAGTATGAAATGAAATTTACATATGATGCCTCTTTGGGAGATGAATTCGGTCCTAAGATGTTTAGTAACATTATTAAGGAATATGATGAATTCCTGCTTGCAAAATATTATCACAAGAAGACAATCGGAGATTTTGCAAAGGTGGTTAAGGACTCAGATGCGGACTATATAGTAATTGCCGAAGCTATGAGCGATAGCATAGACGGAATTATAAGTTCTCTTGAAGAACTTGCAGGTTATTATCCTGAGTACCGCTCTTTGACAACAGGATATACCTTTGCCGACCTCGCTGAATTATACAGCAATTTAAGAGAGATTCAGTATGCTAA
The DNA here is from genome assembly GCA_045544515.1 of Clostridia bacterium. Classification (GTDB taxonomy): domain Bacteria; phylum Bacillota; class Clostridia; order UMGS1810; family UMGS1810; genus RGIG8748. Next base: position 87,485 of record JAZPZD010000004.1, read on the forward strand.
GTACTATGGCAATGTTCGCGGCGGAAATCTTGCAAAAGACAAAGAAATGGTTGTCAAAAGCTACCAGACAAAGGTAAAGGATTTAACCGAAGAATATGACCTTAATTCTGAAATTGCAGAGAAATACAAAACTGAGATAGCCACATTCTATGACTCATACAAACAGGCCGGGCTTTATCGCCAGGCAGAACAGGTACAAAAAAATGTTGATGCAACAAACAACAGAGATCAGGATGTGCTTGAGGATTCTGAACTTGAAGACTATACAAACACCTATGATGATATCGTTTTGAGTTATGTTGACAGAGCGGTGACTGCTACAGATGCGATCCATTCTGTTGAATACTATAAAATGATAATTGACTCATATATCAATGACAATGTCTCTAAAAAAGTAAAGACAGAACTTATTGCTAAAAATGCAGAGATTATGAAAGAGATTCACTTGCTTTCTGCTCAGTACAGTGCCCTTGCAAATGCTACAATTGATGAACTTTATGCAAGCCATGTAAACACAGATCTTCAGTACCTTATTCTTCCGGAGGTTTCTGCAGACAAGCCTGTTGCTCTTATTTGCGTTTTCCTTATGATTCTCACATTTGGGTTCTTGGCGATCCTTTTCTTAGTAATTGAAATTATTAAAAAGAATATGGATGAAGAAACTCTTGCTTCTTTGAAAAATGATGATTTTGAAGAAAAAATCGTTATTGATACATCAGAAATGGATGAACTTCATCAGTTGTTGTATCAGCAGTATTTAGATGATTTTTCGGAATTTTATCTTGTATATCAGACTATGGTTTCTTCCGATGCAAATGATGAAGAACATAAGGAAGCATTTATCAGATGGCAGAGCCCGGATTTTGGAATGGTATCTCCTGTTAAAATTATCAGATGCGTTTCGGATTTTGGAATATTCAAACAGCTTAATAGTTGGATTGTGGGCAATGTTTGTAAGGACCTCAAAGCGATAAAGGACAAAAACAAACCTCTTCCTGTAATACATATTAACTGCCCTTATAACCAGATAAATGATTTTGCTATAGTTGATATTATAATAGATAAACTGTCTGAATATGATATTCCTGCAGAAAATATTTGCCTTGAACTGGTTGGCAAAGATGTTTTGACTGCCCTTGAAGATATTATACTTCTTGAAGAAATGGGAATAAAGATTTGTATTGACAAGTTTGAAAATTCCGAAGAAGACCAGGAAATTTTAAGTGCAGTTCAGCCTCATTATATCAAAATGAGCCTTGATATCTTAAACTCTGATATTTATGCAACATCTGATGATGATATGCTTGAGGTCTCGAAAAATATGAGCAAATATTTTGCAGATGTTATAGGAAAATGCCACGAAAACGGAATAAAGGCTTGTATTTGCGGTATCGAAAAGAAAGCTCAGGATGATATAGCAAGCGAAATGAAGTTTGACTACAAGCAGGGCTATTTATACGAAAAACCCAAAAGATTATTCTGATTAGGTTTTTGGAAGGAGCGATGACACGATGCGTATTCTAAAAAAAATATTAGTTATATTTGTTTTAGTTGTTGTGTCATTGCTTCTTTTGCTGTTTTTAAATGATAAAGCAAATCAAAATGTTAAGGTAACCAGATATACCTGTTCAGATGAAGAAATCCCGTCTGCTTTTGATAACAGTAAGATTATGGTGATATCCGACCTTCATGACGCCCCGTTCTCCAAGCAGATTATTAAGCATATTAAAACCGAGAAACCGGATTATGTTGTAATGACAGGCGATATGGTTCAACTACCAGACACTTCAGCAGATAACACCCTTGAAATTGTAGATGCCGCAGTCCGGATGAATATCCCGGTGTATGCAGTAAGCGGTAATCACGACAGACAGTGCGGAAAATATGATGAAATTCTTGATGCCCTATGGGCACACGATGCTTATATGCTTGAATATGATAGTGTAAGACTTCATAAAGACGAAGAAAGCATTGTGCTTATGGGAATAAAAGACCCAAAACATGATATTGTTACAGAAGAAAAGATAGAAGCAATCCGAGGGAATATTAAGTATCAGCTTTCCCGAAGGAAAGACTATTTTACTATACTGTTAAGCCATAGAGCTGATTTGTATCCTCAAATCAAGGATACAGGAGTTGACCTTATCTTATCAGGCCATATCCACGGAGGAATTGTAAGACTGCCGTTTGTGGGCGGACTTATAGACAGAAACAGGAAAGTTTCGTTGTCCCTTGATTATGAACGTGGAGTTTATAAAGAAGGCGAAAATGCAACTATGATAGTAAGTGCAGGATGCGATAAAAACTCTCAAAAGAGAAGATTTTTTAATCCTCCGGAAGTTTTATTGATAACACTAAAAGGAGAATAGTTATGAATAAAATGTTTTTTGTTGTACCGGTTTATAAAGTTGAAAAATATTTAGGAAGATGCGTTGAATCAATTTTAGCGCAAACCTATGAAAATGTAGAAATTGTTTTGGTTGATGACGGTTCACCGGATAACTGCCCAAAATTGTGTGATGATTATGCAAAGAAATATTCGAATATCAAGGTTATTCACAAAGAAAACGGTGGTCTTTCTGATGCAAGAAATGCAGGTATAATTTATGTTATAGAGACAGCCAAAGAAGAAGACTATATAACCTTCGTTGACTCTGACGACTATGTTCACCCTGATTATGCAAAAAGAATGATTTTTATTTGCAAAGAAAATGATTGTAATCTTGTTCAGTGCGGTTACGAAAAGGGTAGCAGTGGTTTTTTTACGGAAACAAAAGTAGCTCCTGATGTTGTATGTATGACCTCCGAAGAGGCACTTTTAGGATACAGAATAAAATCCCAGGCATGTGCCAAGGTGTATAAGGTCAAATTGTTTGTTGAGAAGCGTTTTCCGGTTGGAGTAATCAACGAAGATGAATTTATGACTTATCGTGCAGTGTATGATGCCAAGAAAATGGTATTTACCAACGAGAAATTATATTATTACTTCCAGCACGGCAAAGGGATAATGACGGATATTGCAAAAAAACTCAAAAACAATCCTCGAAGATATGACTTCTTAAAAGCATACGAGGAGAGAATCAAGTTTTTTGAAGAGAAAAATCTGCCCCTGCAAGTTATGAAAACTAAAGAAAAAATCTGCACCGATATAATCTTGAGATATTGCGAGCAGATGTGGCTGAAAAAAGAAGACAGAGATACCGATTGCACAAACGGTACATATATGAGGCTATATAGGGATAATTTCAAAGAAATGATTAAAAGAAAAGGTATGCCATTTAAAAGGCGACTGATGTTTAATGCATTTTATGTTCTGCCAATGACTGGTATCATAGCAGGTAAAGTTTTAAAAATGAGAAAATAAAGGGGCGAAAAAACTTGATTATAAATGCAGATGATTTTGGTTATAGTCAAACGGTAAATATGGCGATTGTTGATTGTTTTAAGAATAAGACAATTAACCGCACAACGATTATGGTTAATATGCCGTGTACCGATGAGGCTGTGGCACTTTCGAAAGAAAATAATTTCTTTGATAGCGTTGGATTGCATATCAACCTGACCGAAGGAAAAGCACTGTCGGAAGAGTGTGCTTTTTCCGAATTGTGTGATGAGAATGGCTTTTTCAAAGGGACTTTTCATATCCCATTTAAGTCAAGGCTGTATCTTAGTAAAAAAGTCAGACACGCAATTTTCTGCGAGGTTGAAGCTCAGATAAAAAGATATCTGGAATTGGGATTTACTCTTATGCATGCCGATTCACACAACTATACCCATGCATATTTTTCGGTTTATACCTCTGTTAGAAAACTGCTGAAAAAATACGGCTTTAAGTCTGTAAGAATAAGCCGTAATATTGCTCCTGAAAAGTTTTCTGTTCCGTTTCGGATATACAAAACCTTGTTCAATAATATAATAAGAAATCTCAGAATAAAGGGTAAAAAAATCGAAACGACTGGATGTTTTTGTTCGTTTCAGGATTTTTTTGCTTCCGATGATAAAAAAGAAATCAAGAACGATATTGAGATAATGACCCATCCTGATTACATAGATAGTGTTTTAATGGACAACACTTTGCCCCAGCCTCATCGCTTTGTAGAAAGGGAATGGCTGAATAAAAATGAACTCCATTTAGAAGATGTATCAGGCAGAAAAATAAAACTATTGGTTTGCTTTATCCACGCTCATATCGGCGGAGCTATGACATCGCTGGTTAATTTCTTAAATGCTCTTGACACTGACAGATATGATGTTGATGTTATGTTTTATGAAAATGACGGCAGACACGGCATTAAGGATGAAATAAATATTTTGCCACAAGGCAGAACCCATCAGAAGGGTTCTCTGTCAAACCTTGTAAAAAAAGCAGTTTCTCCTGCATATGTTTTTGCAACAGTGCAGGACAGATACTACAAAAAGATAAAAAAGAACAAGAGAAAAGCAGTACAAATAATGTCGAAACAAGGCTGTAAATATTCAAGAGGGCTTGACAAGGAATATGATATTGCGGTTGCATACGAGTTTAATTGGTGTATGAATTATGTCATAGACAGAGTTAAGGCCAAGAAAAAAGTTATATGGCACCATGTTGAATTTGAAAAATCCGGAATGGATTATAAGATTGACAAAAGGGCAATGGATAAAGCAGACGCTCTTGTTTTTGTCAGTGAAGACTGTAAAAAAAGCTACTGCGAGAAACATCCTGAGCACAAAGACAAGTCTTATTTTATCCCCAATTTACTTTCAGCAGAATATGTAAGGGCAAAGGGAGAGGGGGAGGTAGCTCTTCCTTTTGAAAACGAAGAAAAATTCCTCAAATTTATAACTGTTGCCCGAATTAGCTTTGAACATAAAGGGCTTGACCGGGCTGTGAGAGCTTTTGCCAGATTAAAAGACGAAGGTCTTTTAGATAATGTCAAATGGCTTATCATCGGCGGTGGTAGGGATATGGAGAAACTCTGTGCAATGATAGAGGAATATTCCCTTTCAGATACCATATATCCAATAGGTGTCAGACAAAACCCTATTCCTTATCTTAAAACAGCGGATTGCTTTTTGCTTCCGTCAAGACACGAAGGAAAACCGATGGTTATCACGGAAAGTTTTATAATGGGACTTGTTCCTGTAGTTACGGAATATACTTCGGCTCGTGAACAGATAGCGGACGGCATAGACGGATTGGTTTTTGATAACAATGAACAGGCTCTGTATGAGGGACTCAAAAAAGTTATTACTAATTCGAAAATTATAGAAAAACTTAAAGCGAATGTTGTAAAATCAGACTACGGAAACGAAAAGGAAATATCCGAATTTGATAAACTTGCAGAAAAACTGATGTAAAGGAGGAGCGGCGGATGAAGGCACTCGGCATTTTGGAAAATCCACTTATAAGAGAAGACAGAAAAGCAACTATCAGGCGAAACTTCTTTGATGTTGTATATCTTATTGGTTTTTTATGTTCGCTTATACCAGGGCCATTTCCGTCTCTTTCCAGTGTTGCATCGCTGATGCTGTTGGGCTGTATTGCCATAAGTTTTTTTGATGAGAATTTTTATCTGTATACGGCGACATTCATATATTTAAGATACAGACTTTTACTTGGAGACACTCCGGTTTACAGATTATATTCATATCTCGTTGTGCTTAGATTTCTTTTGGATATAAAGGATGTAAAATTCAGGATAGCATATCTGCCCGCCCTGTTTGTATTCCTGCTTCACAGTTTGTTTGCAACAGGCAGGTTTGAGAGTATAAGGGTAGGTCTTAATGTAATTGTTGACTGTGCTTTGATTTATATTATTTTGCTCAAATTGTTAAAAGATAACAGATTGATGCGAAAATTCATCTTTGCCTTTATGATGGGAGGGCTGTCTTCCGGAATATTTGGCTGGACAAACGATGAATTTACCAAGGCAATCAATATAAGCGGGGCAGGAGCGCAAACCGTAAGCAGAAACTTCGGCGCACTCAGTGATGCTAACTTTGCGGGACTTTTTTATAGTCTTTGCATTATATCCACTGTTATTGTCAAAGGTGTTGCGTGGTGGGTAAAAGGAATTTTTCTGGCATTGTTTGCCATAATGCTCCTCCAGACTGCATCTCTTTCGGCTCTAATTATTCTGTTTACACTTATGGTGCTTTATATCATACTGAAATTCCGGGGGAAGTCGGTGATTATCATTACAATAGGACTTCTTGCGGTTGTGATTGGTATAAGCATAATCCTTGCAGTTCCTCAACTTCGGGAGATTGATGCAATTGCCGGACTTATTATAAGAGTAAAGGAAAAACTCTCCTACATACCAAGAGGCAGATGGGATCTTTTGACAACTGACAGATGGGATATTTGGCAACAGGCTATTGCTGCTTTTTCTCAAAAAGGATTGTGGGGGCAGCTTGTTGGAGGAAGCGTTGTAACGGTTATGGTTATAGACTACAGCGTAATGTCTATCGCCTGTCATAATTCATATCTTCAAAGCATACTGAATTTCGGCGTTTTGGGCACCTGTATAATTTATATTCCGATTTTTGTTATCTTTGCGTACAGAATGTTGCTGCACTTTTCAAAAAAGTCAGGATATGAAGGCGAAGATATAAAAATATTCCAGCTTATTTTCTCGTTTGCATTTATTGTATTTGGTTTTACGGTTGACTTTTTTATAGATTGGCCGTTTATGATGTTGTATTTTATTTAACTGAGGTGGAAAAATGTTTTCGGTAATTATTCCTGTTTATAACGGAGCAAACTTCATTGACAACGCAATAGAAAGCGTACTTTCACAGACAAACTCTGACTGGGAACTTATTGTGGTAAACGACGGCTCAAAAGATGCCACCATGAGCGTTCTTGAAAAATATGCGGACAACGACAAAATCCGCATCATAAATCAGGAAAATGCAGGTGTTTCGGTTGCGAGAAATATGGGCTTTGAAGCATCAACGGGTGAATATATTGCCTTTTTGGATGCTGATGATGTGTGGCACAGTAACCATCTTGAGGTGATGGCAGAGTTAATATCCAAATACCCAATGGCAGGACTTTACGGAACCTTTACAAGAACCGAACTTGTAAACGGTGAAGTAATCGAAAAAGCTGAATATTTTGGTGACAGGAAAGAAGCCGTTTTTCTGGAAGACTTTTTTGAAGAGTACCATAGGGATAAAGGTGCAAAAATGTTTACAGTTATAACAACCTGCATTTTAAAGGAGGCCTATATTAAAGCGGGCGGATTTCCAAAAGGATGTAAGATAGGTGAAGATCTGGAACTTTCTTTAGTTGTTGCGGCATACTATCCGGTGGTTTTGTCCCCGGTAGGAACCGCTACATACATAAAGGAAAATTCAGAGGCAACAAAAACTAAATCCTTTGACCCTGATTGGGGATTTTTTGAAAAAGTTAAAACTTTGTATGCAGATGAAACAATTCCGCTAAAGAAGAGAGAAAATCTCAGAAAGGTAATGGAGTGGTTTTCAATGCGCCGTTGCCGTCATTATATAATTGACGGAGAGAGAAAAAAAGCGTATAAGGTTTATAAAGCAATAGATAAGAAAGAAATAAGCAAAAAAGATTTAATGATTAATACTTTGCTTATGATGATGCCAGCAACAATTGTTCGAAAAATGTTTTATTCAAGATGGAGGGGCAAAGCATGATAATAATGCCGGAAAGATTGCAGGAACTTATGGATGAGCTTAAGGATACAAGCCCTGAAACATATTATCATTCTATCCATGTTAAGACATATGTGTATAAAATGATAAAGAATACAAATCTTGAGGGACTTACTGATTATAGTACAGAAGAAATTGAAGTTATATGCAAAGGAGCATTGCTTCACGATATAGGAAAATTATTTGTCAGAAACTATGTTCTTACAAAGGATTCGCGCCTTACAGAATTAGAGAGGGAAGCTATAACAAACCACACGAGGCTTGGCTTTGATGCGGTGGAATCCTCGCTTACTCAGCTTGAATATGACGTTGTACGAAATATCTGCTTGTATCATCACGAGAGAATTGACGGCAAGGGCTATGAAAAGAAGACAGGTTTGCCTATGTATGTTGAAATTGTGGCAATATGTGATGCTTATGATGCCCTGACATCGAACCGTATATATCGTGATGCACTGGATAAAGAAGAAGCGATTAGATTGATAGAAAATGGTGAATGCGGAGTATTTCGTGAGGAACTTGTTAAGCACCTTAAACACATCGAGGATTAACAGGGGGTAGTAATGAGATTTTTAAACTCTTTAAGAAACAGTGCTCTTTCATTTGTTGGGCAGATTATAACGATTTTAATGGGCTTTGTTGTAAGATGGCTGTTTATTCGTAATCTTGGACAGGACTATCTTGGTGTAAATTCCGTAATGGAAAGTATGCTTATGATTTTGTCTATGACTGAACTGGGAATAGGCACATCTGTTGCCTTTGCGCTTTATAAGCCTATTGATGAGAATGATGAGAAAAGAATCGGTTCTCTTATGGCTTTTTACAAGAAGACTTACCATATCATTGGTATAGGAACAGCGATTGTTGGTCCTCTTTTGTTGCCGTTTATGCGATTTTTCACAAAAGAAGCCGTAGATATTTCAGGTCTTAATCTTATTTATCTGTTATTTCTTTTAAATACCGTTCTGAGCTATTTCTTTGCGTATAAAAGAACCTTGCTCAATGCCTATCAGCAAAGCTACATAAATAGTGTTAGCGAGGATTTGTTTGCTGTTTTCAAATATATTCTTCAGGCGGTTGTCCTTGTCGTATACAGAAGCTATATAGGTTACATCATTATCAATATTGTGTGTGCTGTGGCAACAAATATGGTTATATCAATAATATGTGACAAGAAGTATCCTTTTATAAAAAAGTATAAAAAAGAAAAGCTTACAAAAGAGGATAGTGCAAATATCAAAAAAAGCATTGTTTCGCTTATGTATCAGAAAATAGGTGCAAAGATTGTGACAGGTACAGACAACCTTATGATTTCTTATGCAAAGCTTTCTCTTATGGGTATATACAGTAACTATGCAATGGTTGTAAGCATTGTTCAGAGAGTTGTATATAATATGCTTCGTTCTGTTACAGGAAGTGTAGGCAATCTGATGATTCAAGAGGATAGCAGACATAAGTATAGCGTATTTGAAGAATTCGTTTTTGCAAACTTTTGTTTTTACTTTTTGATATCCATCGGTTTTTCGGCTTGTCTGGAAAGATTTATCGGCCTTTGGGCAGGAGAAGACTGGCTATTGTCACCGCTTGTTACCTTTGTGGTAATATTAAATTTTTTCCTTATGGGAATGCGCCAGCCAAATATCATTGTAATAGAGGTGGCAGGACTTTTTAACAAAATGCGACTTAAAGCGGTTGGAGAGGTTGTTGTCAATCTTTTGGTGTCTTTTTTGTTATTGATTGTATTTGATATGGGTATATATGGCGTATTATTCGGCACAACGATATCTATGGTAAGCATTTGTATATGGTGGGAAATTCTGGCCGTTCATAAATATTCATTGAGAACATCGATGAAAAAGTATGTCTTAAAATTTGTTTCATATCTGCTTGTGGCATTTGTTGGATGTTTTTTGGTATATGATATAACAACTCGTATCAATGTTGGCGGAATCGGCGGACTTCTTATATCAGGAGTTGTGGCTGTTGCAGTGTATGTAGCTATAATTTTTATCATATATGGAAGAAGCAGAGAGTTTCGGGCACTCTTAGGACGATTTATAAGAAAGGGGAAAAAGTATGAGTGACTTATTAAGAAAAGTTCAGCTTACTGAATATGAAATACTCAAGGAAATTGACCGAATTGCAAAAAAGCATAATATAAAGTATTGTCTTGGCTGCGGAACACTTCTCGGAGCGGCAAAATACAAGAAATTCATCCCTTGGGATGATGATATTGATTTAGTTATTGAATACAAGGAATTGATGAAGCTCATAAAAGCATTTAAAGCAGAGGCAGACCCTAAATATATCATAACAAACTGCTTTATTGAAAAGCATTTTCCTGTAGCGTGGACTAAAGTTCGTAACACAACAACCCTTTCAAGACCACAGAAATACAAGGAACTTCCGATTAACTGGGGGATATGTGTTGACTTGTTCCCGTTATATTCCATGAGTAATATTGCGTTTATAAGAAAAATCGAACATTTTATGTATAAAGTCGCCAATAAGATGATTGTTGCAGAATTTACTAAGTTTGAAGAAAATCACGGAGCACTGGTACGCTTGTTAGAAAAGATACCGATTTTCTTAAGACATTTGTATTTTAAAATGGTACTTGGCATTTTAAGCCTTCACGGAGATAAGTCAGAATATGTTATGAGTTCGGATCGTCATAACCTTATAACCAAACGAGAACTGATTTTTGGGGAGCCGAAAGAACTTGAGTTTGAAGACGGAATTTTCCCTGCGGTAAGTGATTATGATACATATCTGACAATGAAATATGGCGATTGGATGTCCGAACTTCCGGAGGACCAGCAAAGGGGCCACGACTTGACATTGGGTGACATTGAGTGGAAAATATAGAGAATATATATAAAAAAACACTTGACAAACTCTGCAGGGTGTATTATAATAATCAATGTTGTAAAGAAAATCACTTGACACCTGAAAGTGAGCGTGACAATTATGAAAGATATGAGTATATCGTTGCTGCTTGATTTTTACGGAAATCTCTTAAACGAAAAACAACTTTCCATGATGGAGGATTACTACAGCGAAGATTTGTCACTTTCGGAAATAGCGGAAAACTCAGGTATTACAAGACAGGGTGTACACGACAAAATCCGTCGCGGTGCACAAGAACTTAAATCCTACGAGGAGCGTCTTGGTCTTTTGGAGAGATTTTTGGATATTACCTCTGCCGCTGACAAACTTTCCGAACTTATAAAAGAGGGTACAACAGTTGACAAAAATCTTTATGACGAGATAGTATCTCTTATAGATGTTATCAAAAACGAAGCATAGGAGGTTTTACCTTTGGCATTTGAAAACTTATCCGAAAAATTGCAAAATGCGTTCAAAAAGTTAAAAGGCAAGGGCAAGATAAGTGAACAAGACCTTAAGGATGCCATGCGTGAGGTAAAGCTCGCTCTTTTGGAGGCTGATGTCAACTTTAGGGTAGTAAAGGACTTTATTAAGTCCGTATCCGAAAAGGCATTGGGTTCAAATGTATTAGAAAGTCTCACCCCTGCCCAACAGGTTATAAAAATTGTAAACGAAGAGCTTACAGCACTTATGGGTGCGGAGGTTTCCAAACTTAATTTCGGGCCGAAAAATCCATCTGTTATTATGATGGTTGGTCTTCAGGGTGCAGGTAAGACTACCACCAGTGCCAAAATCGGCGGTATACTTAAAAAACAAGGCAAGAGACCCATCCTTGCCGCGTGTGATGTTTACAGACCCGCAGCCAAGAAACAGCTCGAAATTGTCGGCAAAGAATTAGGCGTTCCGGTATTTTCCATCGAGGAATCCAATGACGCCGTCGACATCGCCAAAAAGGCGGTGGAGCACGCCAGACAATATGCCAACGATGTAGTAATCATAGATACTGCCGGCAGACTTCACTTAAACGAAGAGCTTATGGATGAGCTTCTTAATATAAAAGAAAGCGTGGACCCTGCCGAAATACTGCTTACAATAGACGCCATGACTGGTCAGGACGCCGTAAATGTTGCCGAAGCATTTAACGAAAAGCTCGATATCACGGGTGTTGTGCTTACCAAACTCGACGGTGACACCAGAGGCGGTGCGGCACTTTCTGTAAGAGCAGTTACAGGCAAACCGATAAAGCTTGCAGGTCAGGGAGAAAAGCTTACCGATTTGGATTGGTTCTATCCCGACAGGATGGCATCGCGTATACTTGGTATGGGAGATGTCCTTAGTCTCATAGATAAAGCACAGGAAGCCTTTGACGAAAAGCAGGCATTGGAACTGGAAAAGAAAATCCGCTCGCAGACATTTACTCTCGATGATTATCTTAACCAGATGAAACAAATGCGAAAGATGGGTTCTTTTGCAGATTTAATCGGTATGCTTCCCGGTGTTAACAAAAAAGCACTCGAGGGTGCATCATTTGACGAAAAGAAGATAGACCGCATACAAGCTATAATTACTTCTATGACACCAAAGGAGCGTACAGATCCCGGAATTATTAATTCCAGCCGCAAGAAGCGTATAGCAGACGGAAGCGGCACACATGTTCACGAGGTTAATCAGTTTTTGAAATCCTTTGAACAGATGCAAAAACTTATGAAACAATTTAGCAATCCGAAGAAAATGAAGCGTGCCATGGGCGGTTTCGGAAATTTCTTAAGATAGCGTTAAAATAATAATTGTTTATAAATATTTATGGAGGTGAATTTTAATGGTTAAAATTCGTTTAAAGAGAATGGGTGCTAAGAAGGCTCCTTTCTACAGAGTTGTTGTTGCAGATTCCAGATATCCCAGAAACGGTAGATTTATCGAAGAAATCGGTACATTCGACCCCAAGACAGAACCTTCTACAATCAACATTGATGCAGAAAAGGCTTCAAAATGGCTTGCAACAGGTGCTCAGCCTACTGATACTGTTAAGGAATTGCTTAAAATCAGCGGTATCATTAAATAAGCATCGGGAGGTATAAGCTTATGAAAGAGTTATTAGAATATATTGCTAAATCTCTTGTTGACTTCCCGGAGGATGTTTCCGTTACTGAGGTTGACGGTGAACAGACAACTGTTTTAGAACTTCGCGTTAATGATGCGGATATGGGTAAGGTTATTGGTAAGCAGGGAAGGATTGCAAAATCCATCCGTGCCGTTATCAAGGCTGCATCAGGCAAAGAAAACAAGCGTGTTGTCGTTGAAATAGTTCAATAATTCACTTTAATATGAGGCTCTTTGTGGCCTCATATTTCTGTCTTTAGCAATATTTAAGTTGTAGGAGGATTTCAAATGAAAAATTTAATCGATGTAGGTCAGATAGTAAATACTCATGGTCTTAAAGGCGAAGTCAAGGTAAACCCATGGACAGATGCACCGGATGTTTTTGAGATTTTCAAAAAACTTTACACATCCGACGGCAAAGAGTATAAGGTGCAGGGCGTTCGTTATCAAAAAAACTGTGTACTTTTAAAACTTTCCGGTATTGACGACATGACCTCTGCAGAAAAGATGAAGAACAAAACTCTATATGCAGACAGAAACATTTTTGAAAATCTTCCTACAGATACTTATCTTGTGGCGGACATTGTCGGACTTACCGTAAGGGATGAGAAAATCGAATACGGTGTTGTAGAAGATGTTATTACTACAGGAAGTAACGATGTGTATGCTATCCGTACCAAAGAAAACAAGACAATACTTATTCCTGCAATCAGAGATGTTATTAAAGAAATAAATGTAAAAGACGGGTATATAGATATAATAATGCCCAAAGGTCTTTTGGATTAGGTGAAATTATGAAGTTTAGTATTCTTACTCTTTTTCCCGAAATGTTTGGCTCGGTTTTGCACGACAGTATGCTGGGCCGTGCGGAAAAGAAAAATATCATAGAATTCAATGTGGTTAATATCCGTGATTTTGCCACCAATAAGCACAATAGAGTTGACGATTATCCCTATGGCGGCGGCAGGGGTATGGTTATGCAGGCAGAACCTATATATCTTGCGTACGAGAGCCTTTTGGATGAGAATACAGACAAGCCGTATGTTATATATATGTCGCCCAAGGGCAATGTGTTCAATCAGGCTAAAGCTGTTGAATTAAGCAGCAAAGAAAACATCGTGATCCTTTGCGGTCACTACGAGGGCGTTGACCAGAGGATAATAGACGAAATCGTGGACGAGGAAATATCTATCGGAGATTATGTACTGACCGGTGGGGAAATACCTGCAATGGTTGTAGTGGATTGTGTGAGCCGTATGGTAGAGGGAGTTCTTTCCAATGAGGACAGTTTTACCGACGAGTCGCATTACAATGGACTTTTGGAATATCCGCAGTATACCAGACCGCCTGTGTTTCACGCTTCTCAAGTACCCGAGGTTCTTTTAAGCGGAAACCACGCCCTTATTTCTAAATGGCGAATGGAAAAATCAATAGAAGAGACAAAACTCAAAAGACCGGATATGTACTCAAAATACAAAGAAAAAATAAACGGAATTTTGTAAAAAAAATGCTTGCATTTTTTGTAAATATGTGTTAAAATATTTAACTGTATACGGATGGTCCTCTGCAAAAGACCTTTTTCGATTAGGTCATCAGTGCTTTGCAAGAACATCTACGGAGAGAGGAGGATATAATAATGGATATTATTGAAAGCTTAACAAGCGCACAGTTAAGAACAGACCTTCCTGAACTTTGCATCGGTGATACCGTTAAGGTTCACGTGCTTATCAAAGAAGGTACAAGAGAAAGAATCCAGGTGTTTGAAGGCACAATCATTGCCAAGAAACACGGCGGTATTACAGAAACCTTTACTGTAAGAAGAATTTCTTACGGTGTAGGTGTGGAAAGAACTTTCCCTGTAAATTCTCCTAAACTTGCCAAAATCGAAGTTGTCAGAAAAGGTAAAGTCAGAAGAGCAAAACTCTACTACTTGCGTGACAGAGTCGGTAAGGCTACAAGAGTCAAAGAGAAAATATGACCACTTATTTGTAAAGAGGACTCTGTATAAAGTCCTCTTTACAAAACTACGCAATCAATGCTATGGCCAAGGATTTGTCCATAGCTTTTAATATATGGAGGGACTTTTTTATGGATAACGAAGAAGTAATCATAGAGCAGGAAGTTAATGAAACAGAAGAAAAGAAAACCAACATCAAAAAGGAAATCATAGATTGGGTGGTTTCCATAGCTGTTGCCGTAGTTATAGCTCTTGTAATCCGCACCTTTGTATTTACTATGGTCAGAGTAGACGGTGAGAGTATGGACCCGACACTTGCACACGGAGATACACTTTTTACACAGATTATAGGATATACACCAAAGCAGGGCGACATTGTGATATTCCATCCTTCAATAAGCGAAACAGATCGCAGTCCCAACAAGAAAACAGCATATGTAAAGAGAGTAATCGCTTTGGAAGGGCAGATTGTAGAAATCACTCCCGATGGCGATGTTGCAGTAGATGGCAAGGTGCTTAAGGAAGATTACATCGCCGATAAAATCCGTACCTATGTACCCGGCGGAACACAGTTCCCGTTCGAAGTACCCGAGGATACTATTTTTGTTTTAGGTGACAACAGAAACCGCAGCCACGACAGCCGCAGTGCAGATGTAGGTGCGGTGCCTCTTGACAACATCATCGGCAAGGCACAGGTTAGAGTATTCCCATTTAATACTATGGGCTCTTTATACAAATAATTATCATATCGAAGGGGTTGTTATATTAACAGCCCCTTTTATAATAAAAAGCAGGTGATATATATGGATATACAATGGTATCCCGGTCATATGACCAAAACCAGACGAATGATGGAAGAAAATCAAAAACTCATAGATATAGTAGTGGAGCTTTTGGATGCGAGAATTCCCATTAGCAGCCGCAACCCTGCGATAGATGAGATTTTTCCGACTAAACCAAGGCTTGTTGTGTTAAACAAATCCGACATAGCAGATGCCAAAATCACTATGGAATGGGAAAATTACTTTAAATCCAAGGGGCTTGCAGTAAAAGCCATCTCGTCTACAATGAATAAATCTCTAAATGATATTTTTTTGTCGTGCAAAGAAATACTCAAAGAAAAAATAGAACACGACAAAAAGCGAGGTCTTGTCAACCGACCTGTCAAAATGATGGTTGTGGGAATTCCAAATGTGGGCAAGTCATCTTTTATAAACAAGCTATCGGGAAAGAAAAGTGCCCAGACAGGCGACAGACCCGGTGTTACCAAGGGAAAACAATGGATAAGGCTTGCCAATTCCTTTGAGCTTTTGGATACCCCCGGCATCCTCTGGCCCAAATTCGAAGATGTTTCCGTAGGTGAAAAGCTTGCCTTTACAGGTGCTATCAAGGACGAGATTATGGATTTGGAGGATATAGCTTCCAGACTTTTGCTTGTTCTTAAGGACCGCTATCCCAATAGCCTTGCCGAAAGATACAAAATGTCTGATTTTGAGGAAATGACGGGTTACGAACTTTTGACACTTTTGGGTAGGAAGCGAGGTTTTGTGATTTCCGGAGGAGAAATCGACACCGAGCGTGCTGCAAAGATTTTGCTCGATGAGTTCCGAGGTGCCAAGCTTGGCAGAATATCGCTGGAGTCACCGGCAGATTTCGTTTGAGAGGACAGATACTATGGCTGAAAAAATAAATATGCTTGAATACGAAAATAAATATTATGAAAAAGGGTATAATCTGATTGCCGGTGTAGATGAGGCAGGCAGGGGACCTCTTGCAGGACCTGTATTTGCTGCGGCAGTTGTTTTTGAAAAAGGTACTGTCATACCCGAAATCAATGATTCCAAAAAACTCACCGAAAAGAAGAGGGAAGAGCTTTTTGATGTGATAAAGGAAAAAGCACTCTATTATTCTATAGTCAGTGCCGACGAAAAGGAAATAGACCGAATAAATATACTGAATGCAACATATAAATGCTTTAATGCGGCAGTATCCGAGCTTGGTGCTATGCCTGATGTAGTTCTTATAGACGGAAACCGTTGTGGCGAAATGCCCACCGAGTACGAAACCATAGTAAAAGGCGATGCCAGGAGTATGTCTATAGCTGCTGCATCTATCCTTGCCAAAGTTGCCAGAGACAGATATATAACAGAGCTTGACAGCAAATATCCCGAGTATAATTTCAAAAAACATAAGGGCTATGGTACCAAAGAGCATTTGGAATTAATTGCAAAATTCGGTCCTTGTCCTATTCACAGAATGACTTTCAAAGGTGTAAAGGAGCACATAAGATGAACACTGTGCTCATAGGTAAATTCGGTGAGGATACAGCCCAAAAGTATCTTTTGGAAAACGGCTACAAAATTTTAAAGAGAAACTACAGAGCCGCCGGTGGCGAAATTGATATCATAGCAAAAAAAGGCGACCATCTCTCGTTTGTCGAGGTAAAGAGCCGTACTGATAAAAAATACGGCTATGCTGCAGATGCAGTAAATTATCCTAAACAAAAGAAGATAATAAATACCGCAAGGGCTTTCCTTATGGGATACACCGATTATGATACTGTATCCTTTGATGTGTGTGAGATATACACCAAAGATAGATACATCAATTACATAGAAAACGCTTTTACTTTATGATTTGATTGAAAAAACGGCAAAAAATTTCAAAAATGCACATATATTTGGCTGTTTTTGTTTGTTATTTGGTAAAAACTGAAATTTTGAAACAAAAAACTTGCATTTTTTGTTTTAGTGTGTTAAAATATAGAAAATTTTGTTATATTATGATTATTAGTAAAAACCGGAGGATTTTATGGAACTTTCAAACAAATTCAAAACTATATCTCCCTCGCCGACTTTGGTAATAGATTCCAAGTTCAAACAGATGAAGGCAGACGGCCTTGATGTTGTTGGCTTTGGTGCAGGAGAGCCGGACTTTGATACTCCAAAACATATCAAAGATGCCGCTATCAAAGCAATTATGGACGGTAAAACAAAGTATACCCCCGCATCAGGTACTATAGAACTCAAAAAAGCAATCTGCGACAAGCTCCAAAGAGATAACGGACTTAGCTATGATGTTTCCAATATTGTTGTAAGCAACGGTGCCAAGCATTCTCTAATCAATGTTTTCGGAGCTATCTTAAATCCCGGTGATGAGGTAATAATCCCCGCACCATATTGGGTAAGCTATCCCGAAATGGTTAAGTACAACGACGGTGTTCCGGTTGTGATATTTACAACTGAAGAGAATGATTTCAAGTTTTCTGCAAAGCAGTTCAGAGAGGCAATCACACCCAAGACAAAGGCGATTGTATTAAATAGCCCCTCTAATCCTACAGGTATGGTATATACCAGGGAAGAACTCGAAGAAATAGCTGCAGTTGCTGTTGAAAACAATATCTATGTTGTTTCCGACGAAATTTATGAATATCTTATATATGACGGCGAAAAGCACACAAGCATTGCGTCTTTTAATGACAAGATAAAAGACCTTACAATAATCGTAAATGGCGTATCCAAGACATATGCTATGACCGGTTGGAGAATTGGCTATACCGCATCAAATGCCCAAATTGCCAAAGCTATGAGCAATGTTCAGAGCCACACCACCTCTAACCCCAACTCCATTGCACAGGTTGCAACAGTTGCGGCACTTACAGGTCCAACAGACGAATTGGAGGTTATGATCAAGGCTTTTGACGAAAGAAGAAAGTATATGGTCGAAAGAATTAATTCTGTTGACGGAGTCAGCTGCTTAACACCCAAGGGTGCCTTTTATGTAATGATGAACATATCCAAACTAAAGGGCAAAACAATCTGCGGCAAATTAATCGAAAGTGCAGACGACTTTGCTGAAGTATTTCTGGAAAAGGAGCTCGTTGCAGTTGTTCCCGGTAACGGTTTTGATGCACCCGACTATGTTCGTTGGTCATATGCCACCAGTCTCGAAAATATCAAAGAGGGTATAGACAGACTCGAAAACCTCTTGAAATAATCGTTATCAAAATGCTGTTCTTTGACAAAGGAACAGCATTTTTGTTTTATTCCATAAAATAGGTTGATTTTATTTTTTAAACATTGTATAATAAGTGTATATTGATTTGGAGGCTTTTTATGGACAAGGTTAATATACTCGGTGTTGGTGTAAGTAAATATACTATAGACGCTGCTGCAAATAAGATTGTAGAATTTATATGCAACGGCACAAGGAAAAAGTGTGTGTACACCCCAAATTCCGAAATCATAATGATGGCATACCGCGACAGCAATTTCAGAGAGCTTTTGAACTCTGCAGACATCCTTACCGCAGACGGTATAGGCGTTGTTTATGCGTCAAAGATACTTTCTAACCCGATATCAGAGAGAGCCGCAGGCTACGATATTGCCTGCAAGGTTTTGGAGCTTTTGGCACCTATGGGCAAGAATGTGTATCTGTTTGGTGCAAAGCCCGGTGTCGCACAGCAAGCCGGAGAGGAAATGAAAAAGAGATACCCCGGCATTGTAATCTCAGGCACAAGTGACGGATATTTTGACACCGAAAAGGAAAAACAGATTATATCGGATATCAACGAAAAGAAGCCCGACCTGCTTTTTGTATGTCTTGGAGCACCCAAACAGGAAAAATGGCTTAATGAACACAAAGACGAATTGGATTTTGGCGTTGCAATGGGTATCGGCGGAAGTCTTGATGTTTTTGCAGGTACTGTTAAAAGAGCACCGGAATTCTATCAGAAACACGGTATAGAATGGCTTTACAGACTTTTGAAGCAACCATCAAGATTTATCAGAATGTTAGACCTGCCTAAATTTGGCTTTACGGTGTTAATAAACGGAAGAAAATATCCACAGGAGTGATTATGATGAATGTAGAATTATTGCAGTACAATCCCGATTGCGAAAAGATAGTTGCAGCGGCAGCAAAGCTTTGTTATTCTTCATCGGAAATAGACGGCATATTAAACGGACTTGACAAAGAAAAGACCGATGCATTTATCGACAAACTTATGAGTATGGGCCACGAAAGTCCCATAGAACATATTTCTTTCACATTTGGGATAGAAGGTGTTTCAAGGAGCCTTCTTGCACAGTTTACAAGGCATAGAATTGCTAGTTATAGCGTTAAATCCCAAAGGTATGTAAATGAGGGTAAATTTGAATACATCACACCGCCCGAGATAGAAAACAATCCCGAAGCAAAGAAAATCTTTGAAGAAGCTATGGCAGATGACCTTAAGAAATACAATGAAATTTCTGAAATCCTGTTCAAAAAGCACTATGCAGATATGCTCCAATCCGGTGTCAGCGAAAAAAGAGCAAAAAATGCTGCAGAAAAAAAGGCAATAGAGGATGCAAGATACATACTTCCGAATGCCTGCGAAACAAAGATGATTGCCACCTTTAATGCAAGGAGCTTGCTTAATTTCTTTAATCACCGTTGCTGCGAGAGAGCACAGTGGGAGATAAGAGATATGGCAACCAAAATGCTTATGCTTGTAAAAGATGTTGCACCTACTTTGTTTAAATACGCGGGTCCGTCGTGTGTTAATGGTCCGTGTCCTGAGGGTGCAATGAGCTGCGGCAAAGCTCTTGAAAAAAGAAAGCTGTTTCTGGGAGAATAAAATGAAAAATTACAAGCTTGTGGTTATAGAGGGTGTGGATTCCAGCGGCAAGCAAACTCAATCTGACATCCTTATGGACAATATAAAAAACATCGGGTTACCTGTGGAAAAAATTGTTTTTCCTAATTACGAAAGCGATACCTCTTCACTTGTAAAGCGGTATCTTGGCGGCGAATTCGGTTCAAATGCAAATGATGTAAATCCTTATACTGCGTCGGCTTTTTTTGCGGTAGACAGGGTAGGGAGCATATATTCTGTTTGGAAAGAAAGACTTGAAAACACCAAGATAGTTATAGCGGACAGATATGTAACTTCGAATATGATACATCAGGCATCTAAAATCGAAAATTCTGCCGAAAGGGAGGCTTTTCTTGATTGGGTATATGATTTTGAATATGAAAAGTTAAATCTGCCCAAGCCCGATTTAATAATATTTTTAGATATGCCTGTTAAATATGCAATGCAGCTTATGGCAAACAGGCTAAACAAAATTAATTCTTCGGAGATAAAGGACATTCACGAGTCTGACGAAGACTATCTTAACAAGTCATATGACAATGCCGTATCTGTAGCAGAAAAGTATGGCTGGCATAGGATATCTTGTGTAAAAGACGGGTGCATAAGAACAATAGACGATATTTCCAAAGAAATCTTTGAGGTTTTTAAAACAATTTTATAAACAAAGGGGATGCTGCAGCATCCCTTGATATGCGTCTGTAGCTCAATGGATAGAGCGCCGGCCTCCGACGCCGGGCGTGCAGGTTCAATTCCTGTCAGGCGTACCAAAAATCGACATTCTTCAACAGAGGAATGTCGATTTTACTTATTACCTTTTCACTCTTCACTATTCCCTAAAAGCCCATGTTGATTTTTGGAAAGTAATAAGTAATAGTGAATAAGGAAGAAGTTAATGTTGCTTTGCTAACGAAAAGCTTATTTTTATATGCATCTATATTGTTCTCCTTTTGCCAGAAAAAAAAGACATTATTCTTTATCGAATAATGTCTCAAAAAGTCTGGGATTTTTTAGTTTTTCAAAGTCTGCGACAATATTCATAAGTTGGCTATAAACTTTTCTCCCTCGTTTATACTGTGCATCACAGCTTCCTTTGCGGGACCGCCTATGATTTTGCGGTCTTTTACGCAGGTTTCAAGCGAGATTGCCTCGTATATGTCTTCTTCAATTATATCCGAACAATTTTTAAATTCTTCCATTGTAAAGTCCGAGAGTGCCTTGGAATTTTGTATTGCATAGAGAACCATCTTTCCTATGACCTCGTGTGCCTCTCTAAAGGGCATACCTTTTTTAACAAGGTAGTCTGCAGCATCAGTCGCATTGGTAAAGCCCTGACCTGCACCCTTTAGCATATTTTCCTTGTTTACCTTCATAGAAACAATCATTTTTTCAAATACGGGCAGGCACAATTTAACAGTATCCACAGCATCAAATATACATTCCTTGTCTTCCTGCATATCCTTGTTGTATGCCAGGGGGATGCCTTTCATAGTTGTAAGAATGCTAACAAGGTCTCCGTATACTCTGCCGGATTTGCCGCGTATAAGCTCGGCAACATCGGGGTTTTTCTTTTGGGGCATTATGGAGCTACCTGTAGAGCAACTGTCATCCATTTCCACAAAAGAAAACTCGTTGGAGTTCCAGAGTATGAGCTCTTCGCAAAAACGGCTAAGATGCATCATACATATGCTAATTGCTCCTGCAAGCTCTATTACAAAATCTCTGTCCGATACACCGTCTATGGAGTTTAATGTAACAGAAGAAAATCCAAGTTCATCTGCCACAAACTGTCTGTCAAGAGGATATGTGGTTGCGGCAAGTGCCCCCGAGCCGAGAGGCATAACATTTGTTCTTTTGTAAGTGTCTTCGAGCCTTGTTATATCTCTTTTAAACATCTCAAAGTAAGCCATAAGGTGATGCGATAGTGTAATAGGCTGTGCTTTTTGAAGATGTGTGTACCCGGGCATAATGGTATCAAGATGCTCTTTTGCAAGGTTAAGTAGAGCATTTTCAAGTGATACAAGCATATCTTTAATTTCGCATATCTCGTCTTTCAGGTACATTCTTATATCTAATGCTACCTGGTCGTTACGGCTTCTGCCCGTATGCAGTCTCTTGCCTGTGTCACCGATTTTCTCTATGAGCATAGTTTCCACATTCATATGGATATCCTCTGCATCAATCATAAATTCCAGTTTGCCGTTTTCTATATCGGTTAATATCTCTTTAAGACCGTCTATGATTTTTTCTGCCTCGGATACATCTATAACACCGCATTTTCCAAGCATTTTAGCGTGTGCGATGCTTCCCTTTATATCCTGGCGGTACATTCTTGCATCAAAACGGATAGACGAATGAAAGTCATTTACTTCTTTGTCTGTGTTTTTGGAAAATCTTCCACCCCAAAGTTTCATATCGGTTTTTTCCTTTCATAAATTTTTCCGGTGAGATAAATCCCACCGGAAAACAATAATTATTTATCTTGGTGTTTTTTCATCATCATTGCACGGACCTTGAGCGGCAGACCAAACAGGTTGATAAAGCCTGTTGCATCTTTCTGGTCGTATACTTCGTCCTCTGCAAATGTAGCAATGTCCTCGTCGTAGAGAGAGTAGGGGGATTTAGCACCTGCAGGTGTGCAGTTACCCTTGTAGAGCTTAAGTCTTACAGTACCTGTAACTGTTTCCTGTGTGGAGTCAACAAAAGCAGAAAGAGCCTCTCTTAAAGGTGTGTACCAAAGACCGTCATATACCAATTCTGCAAATTTATTTGCAACTTCCATCTTGTAGTGGAGTGTCTGCTTGTCAAGGCAGATGTATTCGAGCTCTTTGTGTGCTGCATAAAGGATAGTTCCGCCGGGAGTTTCGTATACGCCGCGGCTCTTCATACCTACAAGACGGTTTTCTACGATATCATCAATACCTATACCGTTTGCACCGCCAAGCTCATTTAACTTCTTAAGAAGTGCCACAGGTTCCATAGCAACGCCGTCTAATTTAACGGGAACACCTTTTTCGAATTCGAGTTCAATATATGTAGCCTTGTCGGGAGCTTTTTCGGGGGATACAGAGAGCTGAAGTATTTTGTCTAAATCAGGCTCATTCCAGGGATCTTCAAGATCCTGACCCTCGTGGGAGAGGTGCCATATGTTTCTGTCCATAGAATAGTTGTTTTCTTTGGTAACAGGAACGGGGATATTTCTTGCCTCTGCATATTCTATTTCTTCATCTCTGGATTTGATATCCCACATTCTCCAGGGAGCGATTATCTTCATTTCGGGTGCAAGTGCCTTGATTGTAAGTTCAAAACGAACCTGGTCGTTACCCTTACCGGTACAACCGTGGCAGATAGCTGTAGCACCCTCTGCTTTTGCGATTTCTACAATTCTTTTTGCAATGCAGGGTCTTGCGTGGGAAGTACCCAAGAGATATTTACCCTCGTATACAGCACCGGCCTTTAGTGTTGGCCAGATAAATTCTTCAACATATTCTTTTTCAAGATTTTCTATGTAGCATTTGCTTGCACCGGTCTTTATAGCTTTTTCTTCAAGACCGTCAGTTTCTTTTCCCTGGCCTACATCACCGCAAACTGCGATTACTTCGTAGTCAAAGTTTTCCTTGAGCCACGGAATAATGATGGATGTATCAAGACCGCCGCTGTATGCTAAAACAACTTTTTCTTTTGACATATTGATTTACCTCCAAAAATAGTTTATAATATAAAGTATGTTATAATTATAACTCATATTTTTATTAATATCAACTGTTATTTTTGCATAAATATGCAAAAAATATTCAAAATTGATGTATAATATGCATAAAAATGCTTGAAAGGTAAGTTTTTACAATGATAATTTTAGGTATAGACCCCGGATATGCAATCGTTGGTGTGGGTGTTATTGAGTATAGCGGAAACAAGTTTCGTACAATAGACTACTATGCAATCACCACCGAGGCACATACACCGTTTGACCAAAGGCTAAAGACAATATATGATGAGGTCAATGCTGTAATAGAAAAGTACAAGCCCGACTATATGGCAATAGAGGAGCTGTTTTTCAACGACAATGCCAAAACAGCCATTGCAGTAGGACAGGCAAGGGGAGTAATCGTACTTTCCGCAGTAAATCACAATGTAGAGGTTTTTGAATATACACCTCTTCAGGTAAAGCAGGCGGTTGTAGGCTACGGCAGAGCAGACAAATCACAGGTTCAGCATATGACAAAGGCTCTTTTGTCGCTTTCGCAAATTCCAAAGCCCGACGATGTTGCCGACGCTCTTGCAATAGCAGTGTGCCACGCACATTCGTATAACGGTGCACTTAAAAACTATCTCGTTTAGGAGGAAGTACGATGATAAATCATATAAGAGGTATGTATGTAGACCAGGGACCAAATTACGCAGTAATAGAGTGCGGGGGAGTGGGTTTTAGAATATATACAAGCTATACATCACTTACCGATGGCAAATGCACGGTTGGGAACGAAGTGACCTTTTATACATATCTTTATATCAAAGAAGGCATTATGGATTTGTATGGTTTTTCGCAAAAGGAAGAGCTTGAGCTTTTTGAACTTCTTATTTCCGTAAATGGTGTGGGAGCAAAAGGTGCTCTTGCAATACTGTCTTCTATGAACCCTTCAAAGCTCTCGCTTGCCATAGTATCCGGCGATGCCAACTCTATAAAGAAAGCTCAGGGCATCGGTGCCAAAACTGCCCAGAGGATTATATTGGAACTTAAAGATAAGATTAAAAACGAGAGTTTTGTACCAAATGCGGCAGATGCTTTTTCGGAGGTTGTTCCTGCAGCATCTACCGAGCGTGATGAGGCAGTAAACGCACTTGTATCTTTGGGTTATAGCGGACTTGAAGCAAAAAATGCAGTTTCCAAGGTTTCTGCTGATATTACCGATGTATCCGAAATAATTAAATTTGCGTTGAAGAATTTGATGTAAGGAGATATAGTTCCTATGAATACAGAAGACAGAATTGTAAACGGCGGTATTCTGGAGGAGGATGCTATTGCAGAACCCACCTTGAGACCGAGAAATTTAGCTGAATATGTAGGACAGAGCAAGGTAAAGGAAAACCTTGCAATATATATAGAAGCTGCAAAAAGCCGTGCCGATGCCCTCGACCATGTGCTTTTGTACGGACCACCCGGACTTGGTAAGACAACGCTTGCCAATATCATTGCAAATGAGCTTGGAGTGAATATCCGTATAACATCGGGTCCCGCCATAGAAAAGCCGGGCGATTTGGCAGCTATCCTCACCAATTTATCCGAGCACGATGTACTCTTTATAGATGAGATACACAGATTAAGCCATAGTGTAGAAGAGGTTCTGTATCCTGCTATGGAGGATTTTGCATTGGATATTATTATCGGCAAAGGCCCCTCTGCCCGTTCTATACGATTGGATTTGCCGTCTTTTACACTCATTGGTGCTACGACCAAAGCCGGCTCCATGACTGGACCGTTAAGAGACAGATTTGGCGTTATATCAAGACTTGAACTGTATACACCCGATGAGCTTTGCAAGATAGTGGAAAGAAGTGCAAGTATTTTGGGTGTGGATATAGACAAGGATGGAGCTATGGAAATTGCGTCGCGTTCACGCGGAACACCGCGAATTGCCAATAGACTTATTAAGAGGGTAAGAGATTTTGCAGTTATTTTGGGTGATGGCAAAATTGACGGCAAGATGGCATCTGATGCACTTGCCAGACTGGAAATTGACAAAATCGGTCTTGACAATGTAGACAAAAATATGATATTTACTATGATCAAGTCCTTTGGCGGCGGACCTGTTGGCTTGGACACCCTTGCCGCTACAACAGGAGAGGATGCCAATACCATAGAAGATGTATACGAACCGTATCTTCTACAGCTCGGGTTTATAAACCGTACACCAAGAGGCAGAGTGGTTACAAAGCTTGCCTACGACCACTACAATATACCTTTTGAAAACAAGTGATTTTTATTACAATTTGCTGACAGTTTAATAAAAAAGTCGAATTTTATCAAAGTATATAGTATAATCTTTTTAAGATTGTACTATATTTTTTTGAGGAATGATACATATGCAAAAATTAAAATATATGTTTTTTACACTTGTGTTAGTTCTTTTTGCCTGCTGTATGAATGTTTGTGCGGACAGCGACATCAAACTCTTTGTCAACGGAAAAGAGCTCTTTACAGATGTTGCCCCCGTTGCCGTAGAGGGCAGAACCATGGTACCTGTACGCAGTATCTTCGAAAAGCTTGGTGCTGATGTTACCTGGATAAATTCTTCGAAGCAGATTATTATAAAATCCTCTTCCAAGAGGATTGTTCTTGCACTTGGCAAGACCCGGGCATATGTGGACAACAAGGGAGAGGATATGGACACACCGCCAATGGTAATAGATGGCAGAACACTAATACCTGTAAGGTTTGTTTCCGAAAAACTTGGCTATGATGTTGAGTGGAAAGCGGAAAAAAGAGAGGTACATATAAATACCAAAAAGATAACCCCGGTAATACAAAGCATTACTTCCAAGAAATCATCAGACAGCTACATCGTTTCTATAAAACTCAAAAATTTTGAAAAGCCGGAGATTTCGTATGCATCAAATCCAAGCAGATTTATTGCAGATTTCTATGATGCTGCTATAAACGGCGGAGATTTCAAAAAGAAATTGGATAATGAGATAATCACAGAAATAAGAACTGCCCAGCACGAGGATTATTCCAGAGTTGTCATAGAATCACCCGACGAGGTTGAGTATAAAATATCTTATACGAGCGATACTGTAAAGGTTACCTTAAAGCTCAAAAATCCACCCAAGGATAATGACAAAGTGTCAAATAACAAAAACAACAAAGACAATGACGAAAAAGAAGACAAAGAGGATGAAAAAGAAAATGAAGATAGCGATGAAGATGAGGAAGAAAAGCCGCTGATTTATGTAGATAATCCCATTGTTGTAATTGATGCCGGTCATGGTGGATGGGACAGCGGTGCCATAGGTTATGACGAAGATGGAAACGAGGTTGTCTACGAGAGCGAGGCAAATCTTACAATTTCCGAATATGTATATGACTATCTGCGAAGAAACAAAGTAACCGTATATATGACACGCCAGAGAGATAAGGCACTTGGCGATACCGAAATGGAAGACCTGCTCGAAAGAAGCTCTTTTGCAAACGGCAAAGAGGCTACGCTGTTTGTAAGTATACACAACAATTCCTTTACCGACGAAGAGGCTACAGGAACAGAGGTGCTCTATGCCGATACAAAAAACAAGTTAAACTACGGCATAACGAGCAAAGACCTTGCAAAAAATATTTTAAAACCGCTTGTATCTGCTACCGGTCTCAAGGACAGGGGCGTAAAGGACAGTCCAAAAATGGTTGTTCTTAACCGTACAGATATGCCATCTGTAATTGTAGAATGTGCTTTTGTTTCCAATCCGGAGGACAGGGAACTTCTTACAGACGAAAGAGATATGCGGGATATGGGCTATGCTATAGGAAAGGGTATAATAGATACTATAAATGAGCTTCCGTAATTTTAAATAAAAACTTGTAAAAATCTATAATATATGATATACTAAAACATAAACCAAATTTATTGAAAGGATGGTAATAATGGATCGTATAGAAGAAACACTAAAAGTCAAGGTTGCTTCGGATAGTGCTACAAAGGTTCACGATACCTTAAAGGCTGTATATGAGGCTCTTGAAATCAAAGGATATAATCCGGTTAACCAGATTGTTGCCTACATTATGTCGGGCGATCCTACCTATATCACCGGCTACAATAACGCCCGTAATCTTATGAGCAAATTGGAACCCGACGAAATCCTTGAAATTCTTGTAAAGGAATATTTAAAAACTCTTTGATTATGAAGATGACAAAACGAAATACCGTATTTACGGCTGCCTTTATGGTGGCGGCAACGCTTTGCGCCAAAATATGCGGTATGTTGCGAGACATTTTAATAGCTGCCATGTATGGTACAGATACCGCGGAGGCAATAGCATTTTCAAGTGCAACAAGAATTCCTGTGTTGTTTTTTGATATTGCTCTTGGCTCGGCGGTTACAAGTGCGTTTATACCTATATTTAACGATTGTCTTTCCTCAAAAGGCAAAAAGCAGGCTATGGAATTTTCT
The DNA here is from genome assembly GCA_045544515.1 of Clostridia bacterium. Taxonomy (GTDB): domain Bacteria; phylum Bacillota; class Clostridia; order UMGS1810; family UMGS1810; genus RGIG8748. The sequence continues at coordinate 115,897 of JAZPZD010000004.1, forward strand.
AATATGTTTATCAATCTTGTGTTGCTTATAACCGCTGCTTTGAGCTTATTGGGGATTGTTTTTTCGGACGAGCTTGTATTTTTGATTGCAGGCGGATATTCCGAGAGTATTCGCTCTCTTATATCGTCGCTTGTTATTATACTTTTTCCTATGATAATATTCACCGGCGTTTCGTTTTGTATTGTGGGTATTTTGCAATCATTCGGGGAATTTATCATTCCGTCGATAATCAGTCTGGTTTCCAATTTGTTTTTGATAGTATACCTTATCATATTTGGTGACCGTTACGGAGTAAGGGGAGTTGCACTTGCTATGCTTATATCCTGGAGCTTGCAGCTTGTTGTGCAGATTCCCGCACTTTGCAAGACGGGTTTCAGATACAGACCGGCACTGTCTTTTAAAGACGAAAATATAAGAAAAGTTTGTATGCTTGCTCTTCCTATAATACTCAGCTCCTGGGTTCAGCCAATAAACAACCTTATAAACATCCGTCTTGCTTCAACACTTTCGGAGCAGGGCTCGGTTGCGGCACTTGACTATGCCAACAGGCTTTATATAATACTCGTAGGTGTCTTTACCTATGCGGTTACCAATCTGATATTTCCGTCGCTTTCAAGAGCACAGTCCGAGGGAAACAGACAAGAGTTTTCGCATATTGTTTCTATGGGGATAAGATATGTTCTCATAGTCATCATTCCGATAATGATGGGATTTGTTATTTTGAGCACCCCGATTGTAAGACTTGTATATGAAAGAGGTCAGTTTGATACACATTCCACATATCTCACATCGTCGGCACTTTTTTACTATTCAATGGGTATGGCAGGCTATGCAATTTCGGAGGTATCAAACAGAGCCTTTTATGCAATGCACGACGGCAAAACGCCTATGGTTGTTTCTGCAATCGGTATAGGCATTAATATCATAATGTCTATTGTGCTTGTGAGCGTTTTCTCTTTTGATTTGCGTTCTCTTGCATTTTCGGCGGCTCTCTCTGCAAATATCATAGGAATAACTTTGCTCATTGTTGCAGAAAAACGCTCAAATGGTATAGTTAACAAAGGGTTTTTGTACTGTATATTAAAGATAATTTTGTCAGCGGTTATTATGACTGCTTTTGTAATTGGGGCGACAAAGCTTGTAAGCTTTAACTCCCATTTGTTAAATGTTGTAACATATGCTTTTGTAGGTGCCATAGTATACTTTGTGTGTTGCATAGCATTTAATATATCCGAGGTCAAAGACCTTGTATTCAAGATAAAAAGAAGATTTAAGTAATTAATACTTTTTTATAATAATATAATTTTATTTAAGAGAGGGATGGTCCTGTGTACAATGTTACCGAGATATTCGGAAGTTTGGTATTTAATGATGCAGTAATGAAAGAGAAACTTCCGGCGGACACATACGAAAAATTAAGAAACACTATAGACAACGGCGAACCTATGTCGCTTGATACTGCCAATATTGTGGCAAGTGCCATGAAGGACTGGGCGATAGAAAAGGGTGCCACACATTTTACACATTGGTTCCAACCGATGACAGAAATTACCGCCGAAAAGCACGACAGCTTTATTACCCCCGCACCTGATGGACAGATAATAATGGACTTTTCGGGCAAAGAGCTCATTAAAGGTGAGCCTGATGCTTCGAGCTTTCCTACCGGCGGACTTCGTGCTACATTTGAGGCAAGAGGTTATACAGCCTGGGACCCCTCGTCCTATGCTTTTATAAAGGATGGCTCGCTATGTATCCCTACGGCATTTTGTTCGTACGGCGGGGAAGCCCTTGACAAAAAAACACCTCTTCTTCGCTCGATGGAGGCAATAGATGCACAGGCAATCAGAATATTAAGACTATTTGGAAATACAACCACAAACAAGGTTATATCAACTGTGGGCGCGGAACAGGAATATTTTCTTGTAGATAAGGATACCCACGATTTAAGAAAAGACCTCATATTTACAGGAAGAACACTCTTTGGTGCCAAACCGCCCAAGGGTCAGGAGCTTGATGACCATTATTTCGGACAGATCAAACCCAGAGTGTCGGAGTTTATGAAGGAGCTTGACAAAGAACTGTGGATGAGAGGTGTGCTTGCAAAGACCAAACACAACGAGGCTGCACCTGCTCAACACGAGCTTGCACCTGTATATACTACTGCAAATATTGCAATAGACCACAATCAGCTTACCATGGAGCTTATGAAGAAGATTGCCGCAAAGCACAATCTTGTGTGCCTTCTCCACGAAAAACCGTTCGAAGGCGTAAACGGAAGCGGCAAACACAACAACTGGTCGCTTACCACAGACGACGGCAAAAATCTCTTAAGTCCTGGAAAAACACCTTATGACAATGTTCAGTTCTTGCTGTTTATGTGTGCGGTAATTAAGGCGACAGACGAATATCAGGATTTACTTCGCATATCAATAGCAAGTGCCGGAAACGACCACAGATTAGGCGGAAACGAAGCACCGCCTGCCATTGTTTCTATGTTTATCGGCGAGCAGTTTGAGGAAATTCTGGAAGCATACGAAAACGGCGATGCCTATTCCGAAAAGAAAAAGGAAAAGATGGAAGTGGGAGCACATGTAATCCCCACCTTTACCAAGGATAAGGCGGACAGAAACCGCACATCGCCCTTTGCATTTACAGGTAACAAGTTTGAGTTCAGAATGCTCGGCTCATCTGCATCTGTTGCAGAGCCAAATGTTGTGCTAAACACAATCGTTGCAGAGGAGCTTATGCAGTTTGCGGATGAACTTGAAAACGCCAAGGATTTTGATAAGGCAGTACACGAAATTATAGGCAGAACCTTTAAAAATCACAAGAGGATAATTTTCAACGGAAACAACTATTCGGATGCGTGGTTAGAAGAGGCAAAAAGGCGAGGTCTCTCTAATTACAAAACAACACCCGAGGCTATATGCCACCTTGTTGACAAGAGAAATATCGATTTGTATACAAAGCACGGAATTTATACAGAAACTGAAATACATTCCCGCTGCGAAATTCTTTTGGAAAACTATGCAAAGATTATCAATATCGAGGCAAGAACCCTTATTGATATGATACAAAAGGATATAATTCCCTCTGTATGTGCATATACCAAGGCTTTGGCTGATGCTGCAAATTCGAAGAAGGCTTTTTGTCCTACATTCAATGTAGATGTGGAGTTTAAGCTCGTAGAAGAGCTTTCTGATCTTACATATGAGTTAAATAAAAAGGCACAAGAACTTGCCAACGCACGAAACGAGGCAAAGCGTTTATCGGAAGATGTGAGACAATATGCAGCCGCTTACCGCGACAATGTTCTTTCCAATATGAATGATGCAAGAAAATTCATAGACCGCATGGAAAAGCTGACCGCATCGGATTATTGGCCGTATCCCACATACAGCGAGCTTTTGTTTAATGTGTAAGGAGATAGATATGGATATTTTACTGTTTGTTCAAACTATAATAATGGGTATTGTCCAGGGTATAACGGAGTGGCTTCCCATAAGCAGCACCGGACACATGATACTCTTTGATGAGTTTATGAAGATGCAGGTGTCAGAAAAGTTTATGGAAACCTTTCTGGTTGTAATACAGTTTGGTTCGATACTTGCGGTGGTGTTCCTTTATTTTTCAAAGCTCAATCCTTTTACCTGCAAGGGTACGGATACAGACATAAAGCTTGTCGGCAACACATTTTTAAAACGGGATACACTCACTTTGTATTTAAAGGTCTTGGTAGGTGTCATTCCTGCAGCGGTAATAGGGCTTTTGTTTGAAGATAAAATCAACGAGATATTTTTTAATTCCTATGTTGTAAGTGTGGCACTTATAGTTTACGGTATAGCGTTTATAATCATAGAAAGAAGAAAAAAAGAGCCCAAGCATACAGATTTGGATGCCTTGTCGTACAAGACGGCATTTTTAATCGGTATGTTCCAGATTTTAGCACTTATACCCGGAACCTCCCGAAGCGGTTCTACCATTTTAGGTGCGGTAATCATCGGTTGTTCCAGGTTTGTTGCGGCGGAGTTTTCTTTCTTCCTTGCAATACCCGTTATGCTCGGTGCAAGTGCACTAAAGCTCTTGAAAGCAGGCTTTGGGTTCACATTTGAGGAGTGGGGAGTGCTCATTGTTGGTATGGTTACTGCGTTTTTGGTTTCGGTAGCAGCAATCAAATTCCTGGTAGGATATATAAGAAAACACGATTTCAAAGGTTTTGGCTATTACAGAATAATACTTGGCGTAATATTGATAGCATACTTTGTTTTTGCATAAAGAGAGCCGGTGCACTTTATAAAATGCACCGGCTTTTTGCTTTTTTAAAACAACTTGTTTTTGTGCTTTTGCACAGAATGGAAAAACAACATTCCCAAAACACCGCACGACAGTATTTCTCCTATACCAACCGTAAGACACAAAAACCACATAGCATCATCAAGACCGTATACCTTGGATAATACAATAGGTATAATTATTGTATTGGAAACAATCGGTCCGATGGGAGTGAGCCACTTTGCCTTTGGCGACTTGATTTTGGAACAAAGATAGGTGATAATTGCACCTATAAGTGTTGCCAGAGAACCAAATACTATGTCCCACAGCATACAGCCGGTGACAATGTTTGATATAATGCACCCTGCAAAAAGTCCGTATATTGCATACGGTGTAAAGTATGGCAGGATTGTAAGTGCCTCACCCAAACGGATTTGAATAGCACCGCTTGACAATCCGAAAATTGAGGATACAAAGGTAAGGATAATATACATTGCCGCAATTATGGCACTGTATGATATCAGTCGTGTTTTTTTCATATTAAATTCTCCTTTAGTTTTGTTTTAAGTGAGGAAGGTCTCGAACTCACTTTTTTTATATTATCTTATTATATGAACAGGAAGTCCGTCTTTATATTCCACATCCATTTCGCCTTGTATAAGCGGATATAGATAGTCCATAAATTTATCTGTTATATCATTGCCGTTTTCATTTATAAATTCGCTTGGAATTTTCTTTTCTTCGTTTGCTATTTTTGCTATATCTTTTGCAACGACTTGTACTTTGTAAGGGTTATCAGAAATCCTTTCGAAGCACATCATTTTGCCTCTTTCTCCGTTGATTACCTCTTTTACGGCAGATGAGCCTATCATAAACGATTCTTCTATGTCTGTTTTTGATGCAATATGAGATGCACATCTTTGTGGTGTGTTTAGTTCTATGCTTCTTACCTTAATTCCAAATTCTTTTTTAATCAGGGTTTCGAGGGTTTTTCCTACACCGCCGAGCTGCATATGACCGAATAAATCTTCTTTAAAAATTTCTGACTGTCCGGCAATATACTGACCGTGTTTGTTCTTGATACCCTCGGATACAGCTATGACAATATTTTTGCGTTTTTCCACCATATCTTTTACATCCTGCAAAAACTTCTGGATATCAAAGCTCACCTCCGGCAGATAAATAAGGTCCGGCGAAGAAATCCCCGTAAGTCTTGCAAGTGCTGATGATGCTGTAAGCCATCCGGCATTTCTTCCCATTATTTCCACGATGGTTACGCTTTCAATATTGTAGCATCTTGCATCTCTTGTTACTTCGGCCAATGTCGAAGCAACATATTTTGCAGCACTGCCAAATCCGGGACAGTGGTCCGTGCCGGTAAGGTCGTTGTCAATGGTTTTGGGGACACCGATTACATTTATCTCCTCCAAAGCACATACATCCTTTAGCTTGTATACGGTATCCATAGAATCATTTCCGCCTATGTAGCAAAAGTATCCTATGTTATTCTTCTTAAGAACATCTACAATTTTTGTTATATCCTCCGAGTTTTCGGATAGCTTGTATCTGCATGAGCCAAGATACGCTGAGGGAGTTTGTTTAAGGATTTTAAGGTTGTTTTCTCCTGCAAATATGTCATTAAGGTTCAAAAGATTTTCTTCCAGAACGCCTTTTATACCGTTTACACATCCGTATACTGTGCCTATTTTGTCGGATTTGATTGCTGCATCAATTACTCCGGCAAGTGTTGCATTAATTGCGGCTGTGGGGCCGCCTGATTGACCAACGAGTAAATTCTTTTTCATATTGTGTCCTCCATAGTTTTTATTGCCCAGCTTCTGTCTATTTTGTGCCATTCATACGGTTCAAGAGAAGTTTCCGGCATTGAGTTGTAAGCATCTTTGGGTATATATCTTGTTTCCAAAATGTTGTCTTTGTAATCTCTGTAAGTAAATACGAGTCTATCATCTGTAATGTTTTCAAATGTTATGTAGTTGTCCGAAAGGTCCAAATCCTTGTAATCGTCAAAGAACTTTAGCTTCAAAAGTTCAATCTTGCCGTCGTCAAGCGACAAAGCAAAAATCCTGGCTTTTTCTGCGGCATCCATCGCATAGGTGCACCTTCTCAGATTCCATTTGCCGCACTTGGTTATTTCCAAAGCTCTTTTTAAAGAAGTGATATTAAGGATTTGTTCGTTTTTAAAAGAGGAACACAGCAAAAACCTGTTTGTATGCGAATACATCAAAATCGGTGTTTCAAATGTAAATTCTGTTTTGCAGCTGGGACAGGTTATTCTGTTAATCAGTCCGGACATACACGATGGGTCTGCGTCTGTGTCAAATTCGTTTTGCACAAATGCGTATTTAAAAAAGTATGTATCACATTCCTCGCACAGTATTTCGCTGTCCGGCAAAAAAACAGACACACAACCACCTCATTAGCTAAAATAATCAATATAAAAGCATTATACCAAAAAAGTGCACCTAGTTCAACAATAATTAGAGTAAATTTCGCTTTTTCTATTGAAAAATGTTAAAAAATAAGTTATACTGTAGTAAAGTGTTAAAAGGAGGATTATACCAATGTACAGTACAGAAGAAATAAGAAAGATAGATGCAGAGGTTGCAGATGCAATCGAGGCAGAAGTATCCAGACAAAGAAACAAGATAGAACTCATTGCCAGCGAGAACTTTGTAAGTAACGCTGTAATCGAAGCAATGGGCACACCTCTTACAAATAAATATGCGGAAGGATATCCGGGAAAGCGTTATTACGGCGGATGTGAAAATGTCGATGTTGTAGAAAGCATTGCTATAGAAAGAGCCAAAGAACTCTTTGGTGCAGAGCATGCCAATGTACAGCCGCACTCGGGTGCACAGGCTAATATGGCAGTGTTTTTTGCTGTGTTAAATCCCGGAGATACCGTGCTTAGTATGAGCCTTGCACACGGAGGCCATTTAAGTCACGGAAGCCCGGTAAATATGAGTGGTAAATACTTCAATATTGTTCCTTACGGAGTAGAAGAAGGAACTTCTGTTGTAGACTATGACAAAATCAGACAAATTGCTCTGGAGTGTAAGCCAAAACTAATCGTTGCTGGTGCAAGTGCATATCCCAGAACACTCGACTTTAAAAAGTTTTCTGATATAGCCAAGGAGGTTGGTGCATATCTTATGGTAGATATTGCACATATATCCGGTCTTGTTGCAGCAGGACTTCATCCGAGCCCTGTTCCGTATGCGGACTTTGTAACAACAACTACCCACAAGACCTTAAGAGGTCCCAGAGGCGGTCTTATCCTTTGCAAAGAGGAACACGCAAAAGCTGTTGACAAGGCAGTTTTCCCCGGTATTCAGGGCGGTCCTCTTATGCACATTATCGCAGCAAAGGCTGTATGCTTTAAAGAGGCTCTTTCTGATGAGTTCAAGGTTTATCAGCAAAACATAGTAAACAATGCAAAGGCACTTAGCCTTGCCCTTATGGACAATGGTTTCGACCTCGTTTCCGGAGGTACAGATAACCACCTTATGCTTCTTGATTTAAGAAATATGCCCATAACAGGCAAAGAGGCAGAGCATATGCTCGACGAAGTCGGCATTACCGCAAACAAGAATGCAATTCCCTTTGACCCCGAAAAGCCGTTTGTTACAAGCGGTGTTCGTATAGGAACACCTGCCGTAACCTCACGCGGTATGAAGGAAGAAGATATGAAAGAGATTGCAAGCCTTATAGCACTTACACTCAAGGATTTTGAAAATAACAAAGAAGAAGTTAAGTTAAGAGTTCAGGCTCTTTGCGATAAATATCCCTTATACAAATAATCGGAGGCAGAAAATTGAAGCCGTTAGCAGACTATATAAGACCTCAAAGCTTGCAAGAGGTTGTAGGACAGCAGCATATAATAGGCGAGGGCAGGCTACTTACCAATATCATAGAGGCGGGCGAGGTTCCCAATATGATATTCTATGGCCCCTCGGGCACCGGGAAGACAACAGTTGCCAATATTTGTGCTTCTCTCACTTCGAAGAAACTATTTAAGCTAAATGCAACCACCGCATCTTTGAAAGATATTCGTGAGGTTGCCGCATCAATAGACGATATCGAAGGCAGAGGCGGAGTTTTGCTATATCTTGATGAAATACAGAACTTCAACAAAAAGCAGCAGCAATCTCTGCTCGAATATATAGAAAACGGCTCAATTACTCTTATTGCCAGTACTACCGAAAACCCTTATTTTTATGTTTATAATGCCATTCTTTCCAGATGCAGCGTTATCGAATTTAAGCCTGTTTTGGCAGAGGATATTGTCCCTGCATTAGTAAGGGCGATTGATATTTCTGAAGGCTTGTATCAGGGAAGAAAAATCAATGCAGATGAGGATGTGCTTTTGCAAATAGCAACATCAGCATACGGCGATGTAAGAAAGGCCATCACGATACTCGAAATGTGTATCAAGGCTTCTATGACTTTTGATGGGGATGTAACCATTAACTCTGATACGGTGGTTTCTGTTACACAAAAGAGCAGCTTTGCTTTTGACAGGGACGGCGACAGTCACTACGATGTGTTAAGTGCCTTCCAAAAGTCTATAAGAGGCTCGGACCCGGATGCAGCTATTCACTATCTTGCAAGGCTTATCGAAGGCGGCGACCTTATATCCATTTGCCGCAGACTTCTTGTAATAAGTGCAGAGGATATAGGCCTTAGTTATCCCAACGCCATCGCTGTTACCAAGGCGTGTGTGGATGCTGCTATGCAGCTCGGATTTCCGGAGGCGAGGATACCTCTTGCGGAGGCGGTTATTTTTCTTGCGTCAATGCCAAAGTCCAATTCGGCAGTATGTGCAATAGACGCTGCACTATCCGATATACGAAGCGGCAATGCCGGAGAAATCCCCGCACATCTCAAAGACGGTCATTACGGCGGAGCAGAGAAACTCGGCAGAGCACAAGGATACAAATATCCGCACAGCTATCCTAATTCGTATGTAAAGCAGCAGTATCTTCCGGACAATCTTGTAGACAAGAAGTATTATACACCGGGAGATAACAAGACAGAAAATGCAGTCAAAACCTATTTGAACAAACTGAAATCAGAAACATAATATAAAATAACGGAGGTTAATATTATGAATAATGAAGTTATCGAAAAGGTAAAAAAAGCAGTATCAAAAACCGCAAGAAAAGCGGTAAAAATCTCGGGTGATGCCTTAGATTTTACCAAAATCAAACTCAAGATAGCAGAGCTCAATGCAAAGCTCGATGAAAAATATGCAGCGATTGGTATGGCCGTATACGAAGGAAATGATAGTGAAGAAATAGACAAAATCTGCGAGGATATATCCGATTTGAGAGAAGAGATTAATGAGCTCAAAATCAAACTTGCAGAATACAAAAACAAGAAGACCTGTACTGTCTGCGGCAAAGCAGCAGATAAGGATGCTTCTTTCTGCCAGTATTGCGGAACAGAATTCTAAATTCTGCTTTGTTGGCAAAAATTGTGATACAGTAATATATTAAATATTCTTCGGGGCGAGGTGCAATTCCTCACCGGCGGTAAAGCCCGCGAGCCTTTTTTGGTTGATTTGGTTAGTTTCCAAAGCCGACAGTTATAGTCTGGATGATAGAAGAAATCAAAATGTTTTTTGCACCCCGAAGCTATTTTCGGGGTGTTTTTTTGCACTTACATTATTTATGGGAGATGTTTTATATGAAAAATTCAAATCTTAACACAGCAGTAAGGATAGCGATGCTTACGGCAGTTGCTACAATTTTGTTTCTGATAAAAGTACCGCTTGTCTTTATTGCACCGCCGTTTTATGAGCTCGATTTGAGCTCGGTTGCTTCTCTTATAGGTTCTTTTGCTATGGGACCTCTTGCCGGAGTTATTATCGAACTTCTTAAAAATCTTATCAACCTCATCATCGACGGCAGTATTACCGGTGGAATAGGCGAGCTTTCCAACTTTGTAACAGCGTGTGCCTTTGTTCTTCCGGCATCCATCATTTACAATAGGAACAAGACAAAAAAGAGTGCACTTATTGGTCTGGTATGCGGTATTGCCGCTATGACACTTTTTGGATATATAAGCAATACCTATGTAATGATACCTGCGTATTCAAAGGCACTAAATCTGCCGATAGAAGTGATTGTTTCTATGGGTACCAAAATCCACAAATCAGTTAATTCTGTAAACGACCTCGTGCTTTTGTGTGTTGTTCCGTTTAATATTATTAAAGGAGTAGTCGTTTCCTTTGTAACTTTTGTCCTCTACAAAAAGATAAGGAAAATACTGTAACTAACTTCAAAACGCCAAAAAATAAGAGCCTAAATTTTGCATTATACAAGCTCCATTTGAAGCTTTTTCCGGTTGTCTGCCGGACCAAACAAAATGCAAATATTTAGGCTCTTTGGTTAATTATAAGTCCTTCTTAGGTTTGAAGGACTCACAATCTGTACACTCAATCACTGTAGGATTAGCTTCGTGAGTTCCTACGGTTATTTTTTCAAGTGTACAATAGTTCTGACCGGTACAGTGGTATTCGCACTGAGTCACGGTACATCCGATAGATTTGTTCGGATTGCTGCAATTTCCCATTTTCTGTTACCTCCGGATTTTAGTGCATCAAAAAGTTTAAACTTGATTTGCTGCAACAGTATTATTGCACCAAGAAAAATTTTTATGCATATATAAATTCAAAAACTCTCAAAATAATTGTAATTTATGCTTGCATTTGCAAGATAAAAATACTATAATATTATTATACAATTAGCAAAGGAGAGATTTTAAATGGCATCAGTTACAAAGGATACAATCATTATTGATGTTTTAAGAATGGACCAAGGAACAGCACCTTTCTTCCTCGAAATAGGTATGCACTGTCTTGGATGTCCTTCTGCAAGCGGCGAGTCTATCGCAGAGGCTTGTGCAGTTCACGGTGTGGATGCAGACGAGCTCGTAAACAAGCTCAATGATTATCTTAAAGATAAATAATCAACATAAAGAAATCTGCAAAGTATTTTGCAGATTTCTTAGACTGTCGTAAAAGAACGCACCGCAAAGTGAATATAAAAAATTTAAAGCTTATTAGTAAGGGATATTACAATCATTACTGATGAGCTTTTTCATTTATGTAGCTTTTGTCATAAATGCCAAAAGCCAGTATTTTATACACTTTGCTTACTTCGTCATCGCTCATTGCCGTACTTTTGTACTGCCTGCTTCGCGCTTCCTCGTCTGCGTCCATTTTCGTTCGTCTCCTCAGCGTGTCGATTTTATCGACACGCTGAGAAATCTGCAAAGTGTTTTGCAGATTTCTTTTATTAAATTTACATAAAAAACATTGACATTTTATGCCATATGTGGTAAAGTAGGATAAAGACTAAACATGGTCTGAATTTTTGTACGACATACGGATATGTCGCATTTAGGAGGTACGCAGCAATGCAAAAAGGTACAGTAAAATGGTTCAATGCAGAAAAGGGTTATGGCTTTATTGAGTGTGAAGACGGCAGCGATGTTTTCGTTCATTTCTCAGCTATCAATATGGAAGGCTACAAGACACTTGCTGAAGGTGATGCAGTAGAATTTGAAGTAATTGATGGTAATAAGGGTCCTCAGGCAGCTAATGTTGTTAAGGCGTAAGCTGAAAAAGGATTATTATATAAATAATTTAATTCTATTATGCAAAAAACGCCTCTCCGTAAGCGGAGAGGCGTTTTGAATATGTATAGTGTTCGAGGTGAAATAATATGTCCGATAACAATCAGATAATTGATTTAATAAGGCAATCGGATGCCAAATTCAGCAAGAGTCAAAAGAGGATTGCCGACTATATAACCAACCACTATGACAATGCCGCATTTATGACTGCTGCAAAGCTTGCACAGGTTGTTTCGGTAAGCGAATCCACAGTTGTTCGTTTTGCTGCGGAGCTTGGATACGAAGGATACCCCGAATTTCAGATTGCTCTGCGAGAACTTATCAAAAACAAGCTGACACCGCTGCAAAGAATGGGCATCACATCAAATAAAATCGGTGACAAGGATATCTTGCGAAAGGTTGTATCCTCTGATATAGAAAAACTTAGGCAGACGCTCGATACTGTAAGCAGCGAGGATTTTGAATGTACTATTGATGCACTTACCAATGCAAAGACTGTTTATATTTTGGGCGCAAGAACCTGCTATTCGCTGGCATCCTTTTTGGAAATTTATCTCAATATGCTCCTTGACAATGTCAAGTTTGTAGCACATAGTGCGTCGAGCGATGTGTTTGAACAGATGCACAAGATAGGCCCGGACGATGTTCTTGTTGCAATAAGCTACCCCAGATATTCCGGCAGGACACTAAACGCCGTAAAATTTGCATCCGAAAGAGGTGCAAAGGTCATTGCCATAACAGACAGCGATGTTTCGCCTATAGTTGCACATTCAACATATTCGCTGATTGCAGGATGCGACTTGGGCAATTTTGTTGATTCTTTGGTAGCACCTCTTAGTCTTATCAATGCTCTTATTGTGGCGATTGTTATGAGAAACAAAGAAAGGGCAATCGCATCTTTTAATTCGCTTGAGAGCATATGGGACAAGTACAGAGCGTACCGCACTATAGAGGACACAAATGTTTCGGAGGGTTAAATGTCAGTAGTTGTAATTGGCGGAGGTCCCGCAGGAATGATGGCTGCAATAGTGGCAGCTTCGAGAGGGAAAAAGGTAATTCTTATAGAAAAAAATTCTTCCCTCGGCAAGAAACTTCTCATAACCGGAAAGGGAAGATGCAATATCACAAATAACTGCGATATATCTGAATTTATACCAAATGTACCTGTAAACGGCAGCTTCCTTTACAGTGCTTTTTATACCTTTAGCAATACCGATTTGATATCAATGCTAAATAGGGCCGGTCTTGAAACCAAAGTAGAAAGGGGAGAGAGAGTTTTCCCCGTAACAGACAAGGCAGCTGATGTGTTAAAAGCACTTATGCGTCTTTTAAAGCACTATGATGTCAAAGTGGTAAGTGCCTGCGTTACAGAAATAAAATCAGACGGCAATGACAAAATTGTAGTTGTTAATAAAAACAAAATTATAAAATGCTCATCTGTTGTAATTGCTACAGGCGGAGTCAGCTATCCGAGGACCGGCTCCACCGGTGACGGATATTCTTTTGCAAAGGCAATGGGGCACAGTATAACACCCATTAAGCCGTCGCTTGTGCCAATGTGCGTAAAATCGCCGTATATTGCGCAACTTATGGGCTTGTCGCTAAAAAACATATCCATAAAAGTTTTTGAAAACACCAAGTGTATATACGAGGATTTTGGAGAGATGCTCTTTACTCACTATGGATTAAGCGGCCCTGTGATATTAAGTGCAAGCTCACATATGAGAGATTTTGACAAAAATAAATACAAGATAAGCATAGACTTAAAGCCTGCACTTGATTTTGAAACACTTGACAGGCGAATACTCAGAGATTTTGAAAAGGGTAAGAACAAGATATTTTCCAATTCTTTGGGTGACCTTCTTCCGCAGAAAATGATAATGCCGATTGTAAAACTAAGCGGAATTTCTCCGGACAAAAAGGTTAACGAAATTACCAAAGACGAGAGAAAGAGGCTTGTTAATCTTTTAAAAGACATCTCCTTTGATGTAGCATCGCTACGGCCTGTATCCGAGGCGATAATAACCTCGGGAGGAGTATGTGTCAAGCAAATCAATCCAAAGACTATGGAGTCCAAACTTTGCCCCGGTGTTTACTTTGCCGGAGAGGTGATAGATGTCGATGCATACACAGGCGGATTTAATCTGCAGATTGCGTTTTCTACAGGTTATCTTGCCGGAATGAATGTATAAAGTTTTCTTAAATATGGAATAAATAGTGTATAACAATTTGGCGGTGATTAAAATAAAGAGGCTTGTTATACTGATACTTATTCCTTTGTGTTTGCTTTTTATAATACAAATTTGTCTTAAAAATCCCGAAACCAGAGAACTTTTTACAGATATTGAGGAAAAGGAAAACATTAATTACTCAAAAAAAGTGCCCGATGCAAAAACGAGAATAAAGATTACCGTTACAGACGGCAGTGCTGTAGATGCTTTTGTATTGTATAACGGCAGAGAAATCTGCCGTATCAAAGAAGATTTTGCCGAATTTGTGGTAAACTGTAACGGAATATTAGAAATAAAAAACAACAGCGGTGTGCCTTTTTGGGCAACCGCTGAAATCTGTGAAAATACAGGTGAAATAATAATAAATAATTCCTACTTTACTAAAGGAATAAAGGTTCTTTGCACTGTCAGTGTATAAGGACCTTTTTTCTTTCAAGCATTTCGTCTATTCGTTTGATGTATTCCGATACTTCCTTTACATTAAAAATCCTGTCTATTCTGGAACCGTCTATAATCTTGGTAGATGCACCTGCGCCTATTGCATAGATGCTTTGGACTTCTTCCATTATGTATACATTATACAGACATTCGTGACCTTCGTCGCAGTATCCCACATTTTCCAGATTACCCAGCATATTTTTCTGCCGGTACATATAATAGGGGGATTTATTCATCGATTGCATCACAGACGAAGCCGCTTCGAGCATATTATTAACCGTAGAGGAGGCGGCTTTGGTGTACATAGAATACTTTTCGTCAAGGAATGAGCCGCGTTTAATAGACATTGTATGTACTGTAACGCTCTGAGGGTTTAGCTTTTCTATTTCGTTTAGAGTATGAGCAAAGTCATTTTCGTCTTCATCGGGAAGCCCTGCAATAAGGTCCATGTTTATGTGCGAAAAGCCATACTTTTTTGCCATTTCGTATGTGTTGATTATGTCCTCGGGGCTATGCCTTCTGCCAATTAGGTCAAGTGTCTTCTGGTTCATAGTCTGGGGGTTTATGCTTATCCTGGAAATGTCAAAATCTCGTATTATCCGTAGCTTTTCGTCTGTAATAGTATCTGGTCTGCCGGCTTCGAGAGTGTATTCTCTTACTTTTGACATATCAAAACAGGTTTTTAGCTCTGTCAAAAGTCGAAACAGCTGTTTTTCAGAAATGGCAGTGGGTGTACCGCCTCCGATATATACAGTGTCCAAGGTCAGATTGTTGTTTTTAATAATTTCCGCAGTGTATTTGATTTCTTTGCACAGGGCATCCATGTACGGCTCTGTGAGTGTGTTGGAAAATTTGATGGATTGCGAGGTAAACGAACAGTAAAGACATCTTGTAGGACAAAAGGGTATACCTACATAAAGACTTACCGAATTTTGCGGCATTGCATCAATAAGTGCCTTTTCCCTCTGGCTTACATCTATAGCGAGCTTTGTCTTGGTGTCGCTGCATTCAAAATTGTTTTTAAAGTGATTTTCGATTTCTGCCAATCCAAAACCCTGATTGCTCATTTCTCTTGCTATTTTGCTTGGCCTAATTCCTGTAATAAGGCCCCAGGGCAGATTGGTGCCGAGAGCCTTTTTCATAACCTCGTTTACACATTTTTTGAAGTTTGTTCTATTATATGTATCCTTTTTGACGGTGAAAGTGTATTCTTTTTTATCATAAAAAAGGAAAGCCGAATATACATAGCTTTCCTTTTCTTTTGTTAATTTGGTGTAGAGATAATCTTCGCCCGAGGGGATGGTATCGCTAACCTCAAGTTTGATTTTTGGAATATGAGCACTTATCATTTCGCGGACTGCGTACTCTTCGTTGTGATTTTCAAGTATTATTTTCATATCAGTTACTTTCTTACAAACGGATTGTTTTCTTTTTCGTATCCCACAGTTGTCGGACTGTTGTGTCCGGGATAAATCATTGTGTCATCGGGTAGGGCATATATTTTTGATTTTATAGAGCTTTGGAGCTCATCAAAGCTTCCGCCGGGGAAATCGCATCTTCCTACAGATAAACGGAAAATCGTATCTCCGGAAAAGAGTGCCCCCTCTGCCAGAATACACATACTGCCTTTGGTGTGACCCGGCGTATGCAAAAACTTAATCTCGCTTTTGCCAAACGGGAGTGCGTCGCCGTCTGACACCAAAATATCGGCTTTGCTTATCGGAGATGCCTCACCAAAAGCCGAGCAGAGATTGATGTCACCGTTATTTAATGCCTTTTCTTCCGCGTTGCAAATTACGATTTTTGCATCAAACTCATTTTTGATATCATCCAACGCACCTATGTGGTCTACATGTGCATGAGTAAGTATTATATATCTAAGGTTTCCCGATGCTTCTTTTATCATTTTTATGGCGATATCGCTCTCGTCGCCGGGGTCTACCACAAATATATCCTTGGTATCTTCGTCGCATACCAGATAGAAATTGGCACCCATAGAGCCGAGAGGGGCAGATTTTATGTTCATATTATCCCTCTTTACAAATTTAGTTGTTTCGTGTTACTTCTATAAGGTCATTTAGTTTGCCAAGCTTTTTGATAAGAAGATTGAGCTGGTCTGTATTTGTAACCTCCACAGAAATTTCCACAATACCAAGACCGTCTTTGGTAGAACGGGCATTCAAGGTCTTTAGTGCCACTTTGGTTTCGTTTACAACATTTGCAACCTCAAGCACAAGACCGGCTCTGTCTGCACATACAACCTTTAGCTTGGAAATGTACGAGCTTACAGCGTTTGTTTCCCACGAAACATCAATAAGCCTTGCTCTCTCTTTCTCGTCTTTGTACATTGCGGCAACATTGATGCAGTCCTGTCTGTGTATGGAAACACCTCTGCCGCGTGTTATATATCCGATAATTTTATCACCGGGAACGGGCGAACAACACTGCGAATAACGGATAAGGCAGTTTTCTATTCCTTTTACAACTATTCCGTTAGATGAGCCTTTGGATTTCGAGGATGATGCATTTCCCGTAGCAATAGCTACAATAGGTTCTGCCTTGGCATTTGTTTTTTTGTATTCGTCTTTTAACTTGGTAATAAGGTTTGCAAGGTTAAGACCGCCATATCCCAGATTTGCAAACAGGTCTTCCTCGGAGGCGTAACCATATCTTTTTACAATGCGGGCAATATAGTCGGGGGAGTTAAGTTCAAGACCGCCAAGACCCTGACGCTTCAGTTCTTTTTCGAGCATATCTTTGCCAAGAACTATGTTTTCCTCGCGGTTTTCTTTCTTAAACCATGCATTAATCTTGTTTCTTGCCTGACTGGTTTTGATGATTTTGAGCCAATCCATACTCGGACCGTGTACAGCCGACGAAGTGATTATTTCTACAATATCACCGTTTTTGAGCTGATATTCCAGAGGCACTATCTTGCCATTTACCTTGGCACCTTGCATCTTGTAGCCTATGGCAGAATGTATGCTGAATGCAAAATCAACAGGAGTAGAGCCTGCGGGGAAAGAGAGAACATCGCCCTTTGGCGAAAATACAAACACCTGGTCTGTAAACAGGTCTATTCGCAGTGTTTGCAAAAATTCCTCTTCACTCTTGGCATCATTCTGAACATCAAGAAGCTGACGCACCCACTGGAATTTTTGTTCCATATCGGGCGAGGAATTTGCCTTGCCTTCTTTGTACTTCCAATGTGCTGCGATACCGTTTTCGGCAATTTCGTGCATTTCCTTTGTTCGTATCTGTATTTCAAATGGTCTGCCGTCTGTGCCGATTACCGTGGTATGAAGAGATTGATACATATTGGGTTTGGGCATTGCAATGTAGTCTTTAAATCTTCCGGGCATTGGCTTGTACAGTTCGTGTGCCGCACCCAGTGCCGCATAACAGTCACTTACTGTATCTGTTACAATTCGAACAGCAAACAGATCATATATCTGGTCAAGCGTTTTGTTTTGAGTAAACATCTTTCTGTATATACTGTAAAAGTGTTTCGGTCTGCCGTCTATTGTGCAGTTGATATTAAGCTCGGCAAGCTTTTGCTTCAAATCCAGCTTGATTAAGTCAATATACTGTTCGCGTTCCTGACGCTTTTGATTTATACCCTTCATTATTTCGTAGTATGCGATAGGGTCTATATATTTAAGCGACAAATCTTCAAGCTCCCACTTGATTTTGTACATACCGAGTCTGTGAGCAAGCGGAGCAAAAACAGAGAGGGTTTCTCTCGCTTTTTCTCTTTGCTTTTCTTCGCTCATACTGATAAGAGTACTCAAGTTGTGCATTCTGTCTGCAAACTTGATAATAATTACGCGGATGTCGCTTGCCATTGCCAGAAACATCTTTCTTAAGTTCTCCATATCGCGTTCTTCTTTGTTGGAAAACTCAATCTTGTCAAGTTTGGTAACACCGTCGACAAGAAGTGATACCTGCTCGCCAAAAAGATTGGTTATATCTTCTCTGGAGTAGGAGGTATCCTCTACGACATCGTGCAAGAGTGCAGCACAAATAGAGTCGGTATCCATCTGCATACCGGCAACAGTTGTGGCAACCGCAAGAGGATGTGTAATATACGGAGTACCCGAAATCCTCTTTTGATCCTTGTGGGCATCGTCGGCAAGATGATATGCTCTGGTTATTTTGTCGATATCTGCTTTGGGATTGTATGATTTTACGGTTTCTATTAACTTTTCAAAGGTTGAATTTGGCAATGTAACCGCCTCCAAAATTTAGTCTGCTTTGTGTTTAATATATGTTTCGGACAAATCAAGGTTTGTCTTATTATGGTAGTTTTCGCCTTTGCTTATTACATATGTGTTTCCTTTTTTGTCCGGGTTAAGTATACCCAGTTCGCAAAAGATTTTCATTGCAATATCAAACTTTCTGCTTTTAAGCACGCATTTTTCACCGTCGGACAAACTCACAAAAAAATTCCTATCAAAGACAAAGATGCCTTTTTCTATGTTGTGTCTGACGGCTTTGAAAATATCTTCGAGCTCTTTTTTGGATATTATGTCATTTAGCTTTGATGGATGAATATCCCGGACTATAAATTGAGCCTTGGTATTTCCGCGGAAAACATTTATGTTAAGAATTCCTGCAACAGAAATATACTCGCCCTCGCAAAAATCACTGGTTACATCACACATACCAAAAGCCGGCATTTCTATTGTTAAATTGTCCTTGCTGACAGTTATAAACGCGTGCTTGTTGTCTTGTGTATAGCGGATGGATTTGATTAATAAATCCTCTATGCAAAATACGGGTGAGGGATTTTCTATTCCGTATGGTTCAAGCACCTTGAGAGAGTTTACAAGCTCGGTATTGATATCCTCAAGGTCTATTACACAGTCTATTGTCAGCTTTGGTGTGAGAACATCTTCTGTAAGCAGAGGCAGAGCATTCTTATTAAGAGTATCTCTCAAAGCATCTGCTTTGTCTGCTTTCACAGTAAATCCGGCTGCCAGTTCGTGACCGCCAAATCTCAACAAGTTGTCATCCGACATAGATAACAAATCAAAGAGATTAAGCCCCTTTATGCTTCTGCCGGACGCCTTGCCTGTGCTATCGGGGTTAATGCTCACAACTGCACTGGGCTTGTAGTATCTCTCGGTAATTTTAGAAGAAACAATACCGATTATTCCGTGTGCCCAGCCTTCTTTTGCAACGAGTATGAAGCTGTCTTTGTCGTACTCATTTTTCTCTATGATTTCTATAGCTTCAGCAAAGATTTTTTGTTCTTCCTTTTGTCTTTGCCTGTTGCAATCATCAAGCTGCTGTGCTTTTTTTAATGCGTCGTAATAATTATCGCACATAAGAAGCTCCACAGAAAGATTTGCCTTCGACATTCTGCCTGCGGCGTTTAGCCTCGGAGCTATTCCAAAGCTTATATCCGAAGAACAGAGAGTATTTATATCAATCCCCGAAATGTCAATAAGTGCCTTAAGACCTGCGTTTTCGGTAGATTTTAACTTTTCTATTCCTGCTTTTGCAATGTATCGGTTTTCTCCTTTAAGTGTTACCATATCGGCAATAGTGCCGATAGCAGCTATGTCACAATATTTAAAAAACACTTTCTTGTCAAGACCAGACAGTGCATATACCAGCTTGAATGCAACACCAACACCTGCAAGAGCATCAAATGGATATCCCGACGAAGTAATTTTGGGATTAATTACAGCATAGGCATCGGGGATGGTTTCTTTTAGCGAGTGATGGTCTGTAATTATAACATCAATCCCGCATTTTTTAGCATAATCCACCTCTTCAAATGCAGTAATACCCAAATCGACAGTAACTATCAATCTGACACCGATTTCTTCGAGTGTATTTATGGCACCGATATTCATACCGTATCCTTCCTCAATTCTGTCGGGGATATAGTATATTACATCTGCACCAATGGATTTAAGGTAATCAAAAAGCAAATATGTTGCTGTAATTCCGTCAACATCATAATCACCGTAAACGGCTATTTTTTCGTTTTGGTAAATTGCGTTTTTGATTCTGTCTGTCGCCTTTTGCATATCGTTTAAAAGGTATGGATCTACAAAGCTTTCGCTGCCGACTGACAGAAAATCTTTTGCTTCTTCAAGACTAAAGCCTCTTGCACACAAAACTTTTGCTGCAAGGTGAGAAATGTTAGCTTCTTCTGATATACGCAGTGTTGTGTCATTTTCTGTATATGGCATAATCCATTTTTTTGTTTTATGCATATTCTAACACCACGCTTACTAAAAAATAATATTATTTTAATATTATAACATTTAAACAAACAAAGTGCAAGAAATATTTATATATTGCTTTATATATTATTTAAATATATAGGACAAAAAATATTGACTTTAATAGGTAAAATATAGTATAATAATATGTCTGTAATTATAGACATATTGTCTGTAAACCTATAAAAAGGAGGAAACGGCGTGAATAAAATACACATACCGCAAGGCTACAAGCCTCAACTTGACAGATACGACACACAAAGAGCTATTGCATATATAAAGCAGACCTTCCAGGAGGAATTTGCAGCGGCACTCAATTTGAAGCGAGTTTCGGCACCGCTTTTTGTTACAGAATCTTCGGGGCTTAATGACAATTTGAGCGGAAAGGAAAGACCTGTTTCCTTTGATGTTCCATCTGTTGGAACCAATGCACAGATAGTACATTCTCTTGCCAAGTGGAAAAGACTTGCTCTAAAGAGATATGATTTTGGCATAGGTAACGGACTATATACAGATATGAACGCCATAAGACGAGATGAAGAGCTTGACAATCTTCATTCGATATATGTTGACCAGTGGGACTGGGAAAAGGTTATTACCGAAGAGTCAAGAAATCTTGACTATTTAAAGCTTACCGTTACCGCTATTGTAAAAGCCATATGCGATACCAACGACAGATTAAAGGTCAGATATCCGTTTTTGACTTCCAAGCTTTACAGAGAAGTTTCTTTTATAACAACGCAGGAACTTGAGGATATGTATCCGGAAATGACGCCATCTGAAAGAGAAAATGCCTATGTAAAAGAACACAAAACGGTGTTTATAATGCAGATAGGCGGAGCACTCAAATCCGGCAAGCCTCACGACAACAGAGCACCCGACTATGACGACTGGAACTTAAACGGTGACATATTCTTCTGGAACGAAACACTTGGAAAAGCAATAGAAATATCCTCAATGGGTATCAGAGTAGATGCTTATTCTCTGGATAAGCAGCTTACCATTTCGGGTTGCGATTACAGAAGAAAGCTCGACTTTCACAGGATGTTATTAAACCACGAACTTCCGCTTACAATAGGCGGCGGTATCGGACAGTCAAGACTTTGTATGCTTATGCTTGGCTGTGCACACATCGGCGAGGTTCAGGTAAGTATCTGGGACGAAAATACCGTATCAGAATGTGAAAAAGCGGGAATACCACTATTATAATATGCAGAGGTGAATACTTATGAAGATTAAACAGTTATACAATGATTTTTTGACTTGTGACGGCAAGGAAATTTGCGTCAATGGTTGGATTAGAAATATGCGAGATTCCAAGGTGTTTGGCTTTATCGAGCTAAACGACGGTTCTTTCTTTAAAAATGTGCAGATAGTATTTGAAGAGGACAAGATTTCTAACTTTGCCGAAATCTGCAAACTAAATATCGGTGCATCTATAAGAGTAAAGGGTACCCTTGTAGTTACACCCGATGCAAAACAGCCTTTTGAGGTTAAGGCTACCGAAATTTCAGTTGAGGGCGAAAGCACCCCCGACTATCCACTCCAGCCAAAAAGACATTCTTTTGAATATTTGAGAACAATACCGCATTTAAGAGCAAGAACAAATACTTTTTCTGCGGTGTTCAGAGTACGCTCACTTATAGCATATGCAATACACAAGTTCTTTAACGACAGAGGTTTTGTGTATGTTCACACTCCGCTTATAACAGGTTCTGACTGCGAGGGTGCAGGCGAAATGTTCAGAGTTACAACTCTCGATTTGGACAATCTCCCCAAAAACGACGATGGCAAGATTGATTACACAGAGGACTTTTTCAAGCAGGAAACATCTCTTACTGTTTCCGGCCAGCTTGAGGGCGAAACCTTTGCAATGGCATTTGGCGATATCTACACCTTTGGACCTACCTTTAGAGCAGAAAATTCCAACACAGCAAAACACGCTGCGGAATTCTGGATGATAGAACCCGAGATTGCCTTTGCTGATTTAAATGACGATATGCAGCTTGCCGAAGATATGCTCAAGTTTGTTATCCAATATGTTCTGGACAACGCTCCCGAAGAAATGGAATTCTTTAATAAGTTTATGGATAAGGGACTTCTTGACAGGTTAAACGGTATCTTAAACAGCAGCTTTGGCCATGTAACATATACAGAGGCAATAGAACTTTTGGAAAAGAGCGGCAAAAAGTTTGAATACCCTGTTAAATGGGGTATGGACCTCCAGACTGAACACGAGAGATACCTTACCGAAGAAATATTTAAAAAGCCCGTTTTCGTTACTGATTATCCAAAGGAAATCAAGGCTTTTTATATGCGTCTTAACGATGACGGCAAGACAGTTGCCGCTATGGATTGCCTCGTTCCCGGTATCGGCGAAATCATAGGCGGCAGCCAGAGAGAGGAAAGAATGGATATCCTCACAGCGAGAATGAAGGAATTGGGTCTTAAAGAAGAGGATTATGCTCATTATCTTGACTTAAGAAGATACGGCGGAACAAAGCACGCAGGCTTTGGTCTGGGCTTTGAAAGAGCTGTAATGTACCTTACAGGTATGGCAAATATAAGGGATGTTCTTCCTTATCCCAGAACAGTTAATAATTTGGGTTGACACAGACTATAAAGGCTATAAAAACCGGCTCTTTGTCAATAGTTGGGGTCAAAATTGAATAATGGAATTTTTGATGGCAGTTGCAGTTTATGCAGCTGCCTTTCCAGTGTTTGATTTTTTGTAGTTAAACATATGTAGTATTCTTTTTCTGAATCTATTA
>JAZPZD010000005.1:0-10631 GCA_045544515.1 Clostridia bacterium
GGTTGATAGGTCGGAGGTGTAAGTGCAGTAATGTATTAAGCTGACCGATACTAATAGGCCGAGGGCTTGTCCAAGAAGGATTGGAAAGTTTATCAGAGAAGATATGTAGAGATGTATCGTATTTAGAAAACTCAGTGACAAAAACGCAGAGGACACACCTGTACCCATACCGAACACAGTAGTTAAGCTCTGAGGTGCCGATGATACTTGGCGGGCAGCTGCCTGGGAAAGTAGGGCGTCGCTGGGGTAGGCTTCCTATTTGGAAGCCTTTAAATATTCCTCGTTAGCTCAGTCGGTAGAGCGCATGACTGTTAATCATGATGTCGTTGGTTCAAGTCCAACACGGGGAGCCAATGGCCCCTTGGTCAAGTGGTTAAGACACCGCCCTTTCACGGCGATAACATGGGTTCGAATCCCGTAGGGGTCACCACAATGCTTGTCAATCGGCTGCAATTTGCAGTCGATTGTCTTGTATTAAAAACAAATATTTGGATCTTTAGCTCAGTTGGTTAGAGCAACCGGCTCATAACCGGTTGGTCCGGGGTTCGAGTCCCTGAAGATCCACCACCAAAACAGAACGATTTAGATGACATCTAGATTGTTCTGTTTTTTTACATTTTTTGTTATAATGTTGAATTATAGTATAAATTGTGCTATAATTAGTTTGAACATTTTTTTAATTTGGCAAAAAAATAAAAGATGGGAGATATATTAATATGGTAGTAACTATTTTATCGCATATTATTGCGGCTTTATATCTTCAAAAACAAAAATATAAAAAATTAGTTACGGCTTGTTTTTGGGGTGCATATGCAATTTTTGCTGTATGTATTATGGTATTTCAAGAAAATGTAATGTACGGATTTTTCAGTTTGCTTTTTATGCATGCTGTTATCTTTTTTATAACAGCAATAGGTTCTTTAGGAGAAAAAACCTTTTTGTTTCTTACATACTCGAATTCATTTTGCATATGTATTGGAGCAAACTTGATTTTATCAGATCTTCTGAGTAACAATGCTCATATATCTGTTTATGGAATAGGAATAGTGGTATTAATGCATCTATTTCTATACAAGATTTTGCTTCCGAGTTATCAAAAAGCCAGGGTGTTCTTTTCTTCTGGTTGGTGGAAACTTAATGTTATATTAGTTTTCTTTTTCATACAGTTTTTGAATCAATATGCTTTCAGTATTGATATGAGCAATGCTCGTGATATAGTTTTTGATTTTGTTATTTTCAGTATTATTTTTTATTTAACATTAATTTTGATTTTTAATTTAGTAAAAGATAGCGCCGAAATGAATAAAAAAACATATGAAAATGATGAACTGAAAAATGTTGCGTACACAGACGCTTTGACAAATATGAAAAATAGAGCAGCATATGAGAGATTTACCAGAAGACAAGTATTAAACCACAGAAAGAATCCCGGTGCACAGTTTATTTTTGTTATGCTTGATATCAATGGATTTAAAAAAATCAATGATACAAGAGGACATGTCGCAGGGGATGAAATTTTAAAACAAGTAGGTAAGGTTATTACTGAATATTTTGAGAGTTATAATTGTGAAAGTTTTAGATTTGGTGGCGATGAATTTGTTTTGCTGATAGAAGATATACAATTATCTTATGTCGAGAATCTAATTGTAAAGCTGAATGAAGAATTAGTTAATTTAATTAATGTTACATTATCTCACGGTTGTTCAGAGGTGGACTTCAATAACGCAAAACCTTTTCACGTCGCTTTGAAAAAAGCTGATGCAATTATGTATTCTAATAAAGATCAATATTATTTGAATTGGTATAATAGTGAAAAAGAATTAAATGGTGAGAAGTTTTCATCTGAATCAGATGGCATCTAAACCATTCGCCTCTTCCAACGACGATACCACCCAAAAGGGTGGTGTTTTTCGTTGGAATATATTTTATCTGTTAAACTTCTCTTTAATTTTGGGAGATATGAGACTGACAATTATGGTTGTTATAATAATTTCGGGTATCATATACGAACCATTGTATACCACGGAATACACCAAAACATTTGCCGTTTCTGCAAATCTACCCCAGATAAGTATACCGGAAAAAATGTGCATTACATATCGCAAAAAGGTAACTATCAATGCACCAAGCGGCATAGACCACACTTTGCTTCCTGTTATCTTTACAAAGAACCCCGCAAGTCCCAAAACACCAAATGCAAAAACATAGTCAAGAAGCACAACTGCCAAAAAGCTCCAAAATGTTGCTGCAGGCGGAACATAGAAACCCGTCATCATTTGTATTAACGCAAACACAAATCCGGATAGTAATCCCCACTTTGTTCCAAGTATCACAGAAACAAGAATTATCGGTACCATAGAGCCTATGGTAATACTTCCGCCTGCAGTCCACGGTGCGGGGAGCATTTTTGATACCATTACCAATACAAAAGCGAGTGCTATGAGTACGGCACTTGTTGTAAGTTTTTTTGTTTTTGTCATAAAAAACACCTCTAATATAGATTTACTGAATAACGAACACATTCTTGGATTAGGTATAAAAAAGGAGATTATCCTTTTAAAGATAATCTCCGAAATAATTGCAATTACATTTTTCCTACGCCGGCATTATCCGTATCAGGTTCTCGGGTCGGAATGCATAATTCCCTCTCAGCCTTTTTGAAAGCTCCCCAAATATTCAGTTTACTAACTTATATCACATTATTTGCATCTTGTCAAGAGTTTTGGTTTTAAAATAAAACAGATTTTTATAAAGTTAACTCAATTTGAGTTATTTTTCTAAAAAAAAGCATTGTTTTTTAAAAGATTTTGATGTAATATTGTTATATACTAAAAAAGTAAAGACATTTTTTGCAAAAAATAACCGAGGTGAAGTGTATGAATGTAACTTGGCTTGGTCAGGCAGGACTGCTTGTGGATACCGGTGATACAAAAATAATCATCGACCCATACCTGTCGGATAGCGTTGCAAAGGTTAATCCGAAAAACAAAAGACGGGTTCCTGTGGACGAAAGGTTTTTGAGAATTATTCCCGATGTTCTCATATGCACTCATAACCATCTGGACCATACAGACCCCGAAACATTAGAACACTATCTTAAAAATGAAGAGAGTATTGTGGTTCTTGCCCCCAAAAGTGCCTGGGATGAGGTACGCAAGTTTGGCGGTAACCACAACTATGTAATGTTTAACAGACATACCGAGTTTACAGTTGGTAATGTCAAGTTTACCGCAGTAAAGGCGGAACACAGCGATGTTCATCCTATAGGCGTCATCATCGAATGTGACGGTAAAAAATATTATATTACAGGTGATACACTCTACAATACCGACATTTTTGAGGATGTTCCGGAGGGTATCGATGTAATGTTTTTGCCTGTTAACGGCGTAGGCAACAATATGAATATGGCAGATGCCAAACGCTTTTGCGAAAAAATACAGCCAAAGGTTGCCGTACCATTCCATTGCGGTTTGTTTGATGATTTGGATTTAAGCGAATTTGGCTATAAAAACAAAATTGTACCAAAAATATACGAGGAGATGAATTTGTAATGAAAGTAACCGATATCAAAACTTTTGTTGTGGACTGTTTCAGGACAAACTGGGTGTTTGTAAAGGTATACACCGACGAGGGCATAGACGGAGTCGGCGAGGCTACCCTGGAATACAAGGAAAAAGCACTTCTCGGTGCGGTAGAACACATCAAAGAATACCTTGTGGGCAAAAACCCCTTGGATATCGAAAAGCACTATCACGATATACATCGCGATGCATACTGGCGAGGCGGAGCTGTGCTTATGAGTGCTCTTTCTGCAGTGGAAATGGCACTTTGGGATATATTAGGAAAGCATCTTAATGTTCCTGTGTATCAGCTCATGGGCGGCAAAATCAACGACAAGGTCAGAATATATGTAAACGGCTGGTTTGCCGGAGCAAAAGAGCCCGAAGAATTTGGCGAAAAGGCGAAAATTGCAGTTCAAAGAGGCGTAACAGCAATGAAGTGGGATCCCTTTGGCAAGAACTATCTCAATATCTCCAACAAAGAGCTTGACAAGGCATTAAGATGTGTAGCTGCAGTAAGAGAAGCTGTCGGCAATGAGGTAGACCTCCTTATCGAAGGTCATGGCAGATTTAATGTGCCCACAGGCATCAAAATTGCCAAGGAGCTTGAACAGTTTAAACCTATGTTTTTTGAAGAACCTGTTCCCCCTAACAATATTGATGCTCTTAAGGAAGTAAGAGACAAATCCCCCGTTGCGATTTCCGCAGGCGAAAGATTATATACCCGCTTTGATTACAGACCCCTGTTTGACAAGATGGCAGCCGATTATATACAGCCTGATATATCTCACGCAGGCGGTATAATGGAGCTTAAGAAAATTGCCGCAGAGGCAGAGTCAAGATACATTCCGTTTGCACCGCACAATCCGTCGGGACCTGTTGCAAATGCCGCAACACTCCAGCTTGCAGCAAGCTGTCCCAATTTTGAAATTCTGGAGATTATGTATTCCGATGTAGAATGGCGAAAAGATGTTACAAACGAAAGTCTGGAATACGAAAACGGATATATCAAAATCCCCGATAAACCCGGTCTTGGTATAGAAATTAATGAGGAAGAATGTCTTAAACATCCATATACTGTACATACTCTTCGTCACTATACAGGAGCACTTACCGATATAAGACCTGCAAAGTCGGAATTCTATTTTTAGAGGAGATGTCAAAATGAAAACAGCACTCGTAACAGGCGCCTGCATAAATACAGGTGTAGCAATAGTAGAAAAATTTGCATCAGAGGGTTGGAATGTGGTCTTTACCGGCAGAAACTCCGAGAAAGTTCACGCTGCCGAAAAAGAATATAACAGCAAATTCCCAAATGTAAAAATAATAGGATATCACATAGATTCTCTTATAAACGAAACCACAGTAGACGAAAAGTCTGTGGAAGAAATGTTTGAGCTCCTTGACAAAGAGGGCATTTTTGTAGATACACTTGTGTGCAATGCTGCTGACCAGGGACTTGGCATCAAGGTGTTTGAAAACCCGCTTACAGACTTTATGCGTGTTATCAATACCAATATGACTTGGAACTATTGCCTTTCGGAATACGCCGCAAAGAGAATGAAAGAAAACGGTGGCGGCAACATAATCTTTGTAAATTCCAATACGGCATACAGAGCAATCCCCGACAGAATTGCATACTCTGCATCAAAGGGCGGACAGCTTGGTATGATGCGTGCTATGGCACTTGACCTGGGCAAATACAACATAAGAGTAAACGCAATTCTTCCCGGTATGATAAGAACAGACAGATGGGAAAAGAACCCCGACTTTTACAAAGATGTTCCCTCAAGATTTACACCCATCGGCGATGTGGCAGTAGGCGAGGATGTGGCAGATGCAGTTTGGTATTTTGCCGCGCACGCGAGAAACACTACAGGTGCAGAGCTTGTAGTAGATGGCGGAAATACAATTCAGCTTTATCCCATTATAAAGAAAGACGAGGAATAAAAAAATGGATAAATATATACCCGTAGTAGTTATCAAGGAATTAAACGAAGTAGATAAAATCCTCCCTGCACTAAAGAAACAAGGCATCAATTGTGCAGAGATAACCTTCCGTACAAGCTGTGCCAAAGAGGCAATAGAGCTTGCTGTAAAAAACTATCCCGAAATGAGCATCGGTGCAGGTACCGTGATAAATGCTAAACAGTGCAAAGAGGCTATTAAAGCAGGGGCAAAATTCATCGTATCCCCCGGTCTGTCCGTTGGTGCGGCAAAGGTGTGCAAGAAAAACGACATACCTTACTACCCCGGTTGTGTTACACCCACCGAAATTATGCAGGCGTTGGAACTGGGCATCACCACAGTTAAGTTCTTCCCTGCAAATATCTATGGCGGACTTTCTGCGCTAAAGGCTCTTTCGGCACCGTTCCCGCAGGTTAAGTTTATCCCCACAGGCGGAGTTGACAGAGGCAATATTGATGAATTTTTAGCTTTTGACAAGGTGGCAGCAATAGGCGGAAGCTTTTTTGTAAAAGAAGCTCTGGAAAAATGGGAGGACTAATAAAATGGCAAAAGTTGTTACAATGGGCGAGATAATGTTAAGACTTTCTACCCCCGGAAACGAAAAGTTTATACAGGCAGACGAATTTGATGTATGCTATGGCGGAGGCGAGGCAAATGTTGCGGTTTCTCTTGCAAACTATGGACACGACGCAGAGTTTGTGACCAAGGTGCCTCAAAATCCCATAGGCGACTGTGCAGTTGCTGCACTTAGAAAAATGAATGTGGAAACAAAGAACATCGCCAGAGGCGGTGAGCGTCTTGGAATTTATTTTTTGGAAACAGGCTCGGCAATGAGAGCATCAAATGTTGTATACGACAGAGCTCACTCTTCTATATCAACTGCAGAGGTTGCAGACTTTGATTTTGACAAAATCTTCAAAGACTGCGACTGGTTCCACTTTACAGGAATAACTCCTGCGGTTTCTGACAAGGCGGCTATCCTTACAGAAGAGGCATTAAAAGCGGCAAAGAGAAACGGTGTCAAGGTTTCTGTTGACCTCAACTTCCGCAAAAAGCTCTGGTCGAGCGAAAAGGCTCAAAAGGTTATGTCCAACCTTATGCAGTATGTAGATATCTGCATAGGCAACGAAGAAGATGCCGAAAAGGTGCTTGGCTTTAAACCCGAAAACACAGATGTTACAACAGGCTCGTTAAATCTTGACGGATACAAGAGTATATTTGAGCAGATGGTGGCAAAGTACAACTTTGAATATGTTGTATCGTCACTTCGTGTTTCCAACTCCGCATCCGACAACGGCTGGTCTGCTTGCATATATAACAGAGACACCAAGGAATTCTATCATTCCAGAGAGTACAGAATTACACCCATCGTGGACAGAGTAGGCGGCGGAGACAGCTTTGCTGCAGGTACAATATGCGGTTTCCTCGATGGCAAGGATTTCAAGGAAGCACTCGAATTCGGTGTGGCGGCATCTGCACTCAAACACACAATCCCGGGCGACTTTAACCTCGTATCAAGAAGCGATGTAGACGCTCTTGCAGGCGGAGACGGCTCCGGCAGAGTACAGAGATAAAAATGTTTATTGCATACATTTGACTAAAAAGGTAAACACTTATTGTATCAAACAAGAAGGGAAGATGTTCTATGGTAGAACAAGATACAATAAAACTTTTAAGAGAATGTGATGCAGGGGTAAAGATGGGTATTTCTTCGATTGATGATGTACTCGGATATGTGGACAAAAGCAAACTAAAGGATTATCTTGTACGATGCAAGGACGAACACGACAAGCTCGACAGAGAAATCCAGGAGCTTTTGGATAAATATGAGGACGAAGGCAAGGAACCTGCCCCCATAGCCAAGGGAATGTCCTGGATGAAAACAAATATAAAGCTCGCGATAGACGAGTCAGACGCAACAATAGCAGACCTTATGACAGATGGTTGCAATATGGGTGTTAAGTCGTTAAATAAGTATCTTAATAAGTATGAGGCGGCAGACGAGGTCTCCAAGGACATCTGCAAAAGACTTATTAACCTTGAGGAAAGACTTGCAATAGATATAAGACAGTTTCTATAAAGTATCAAAACTCACTTTGGAATGTGCTCCAAAGTGAGTTTTTTGTTGAAATCAGCCGCGTTTTGTGATAGGATAAATATATTAATTAATATACATATGAAATCACACCGCAGGCAATTTTTATGCCGGAATTACCGGATGGTTGAGTTGTAAAGTCATCAGCTTGAGAGTGTATTATAAGAGTTTTCCCTATTATTTCTTCGGGTGCAAATCGGTTTGTTAAAAATGCAGAAAATCCAAGTCCGTCTGCACCAAATATAGGAGGCAGGTCACCTGCGTGGTAGGGATGATTGCAATTATTCGGATTATAGTGTGTCATAGCATCATAGAACGGATCGCCACTGTTGCCTGTGCAACTTTCACCGCTATGGATATGAACTGCAAATATTGGTTTCTGACAAGTGTTATCCGAACGGGGAAGGCCCATTAATTGTATGGAAACAAATACACCTTCCTGAACTCTGTAAAAGTATGCAATACCGTTTATATCCGGGTAGTCATTACTTCCGTTTATTTTTGCAAACGCATAAGGCCTTTTTTTGATATTTAGTATAGAACTGTTAAACATATAAATCACCTATAAAATCTTTTTGTGTATAATATGCTCAAGGTTATGTGGGTGTGATTTTTGTCGTAACTTGACGCGAGTGTAAGGTTTGATATGTAAGGGACAAAATTTCATGCCGAATATTTACAAAAAACTTGACAATTTTTATATAATCGTGTATTCTATAACGATTTAGATTTAAATCTAAATGGCAGGTATGGGAACGAAAGGAGAAAACTATGTATCACTATTTAGATGACAAAAAGTTTGTTAGCAAGATGAGAAGGTTGTGCGGAGATATTATGCAGGATTTATGTCATATTCTCAAAGAAGATTATGACATAGGGGCTATTTTTTATTTGGTTGGTAGCGGTGCACGAAATCTTATTATGCAAAACAATAATGAGCCTGTAGATTTGGATTACAATTTAGAAATTATCAGGTGTGAAGATTTTAAAGATTGCCGGCACATAAAAGAATGTGTTCGCAAATCCTTTAATAAAGCATTGAATTTAAATGATTTAGGTGATTGTGAAGATTCTACATCTTCACTTACATCAAAACCAATATATTTTACAAGCGGAAATGATATGGAATTCAGAGTGGATGTGTGTATAACTGTTAGACATGAAGATGATTCTTATTATAGATTAATTCATAAAAAAACAGGTTTTGTTGGTTGGGATGAGTATTATTGGAATATTGCACCTGATTCAAAAAGAATAAATGAAAAGGTTGATTATATTAAAAAATGCGGTAAATGGATATTGGTAAGACAACAGTATGAAATGATAAAAAATATGTATTTAACTCGCAATGATTATAATCATTCGTCATTTATTTGCTATGTTGAAGCGGTGAATAATGTATATAACGCAAGAAAAAGCTGGTAGGAGGAATTAAAATATGTACTGTAAATATTGTGGAAGAATCATAGATGATGATTCAAAATACTGTGTGAATTGCGGTAATAATATGAAAAATGATAATTCTGGAACAGTGTCTGATGATGCACCGAGTAAAGGATTTGCTATTTTGGGATTTTTTGTGCCAATAATCGGACTTATACTTTATTTGATTTATGAACGCAAACAACCCAAAAGAGCTAAATCAGCTGGAAAAGGGGCTTTAATTGGATTTATAACCAAAATAGTTGTATATATAGTAATTGTAATTCTTTATATTATTTTTGCCCCTTCGATGATAAAAGGAACAATGTCCGATATTGATATAAACACTTATAATGTTGACTCTATAGAAGAAACAGCAGATTTTGATGTTGAGTTTGATGAGTTTAAAGTGACGAATAACGGATATACATATGATACATCTTTAGAAGTGGTTATAACAAATAATAGCAACCAACAAAAATCGTTTTTTATAACCATTGAGGCTATTGATGAAGAAGGCACAAGACTTGATACTGATATGATAATGGCAGACCGATTAAACCCGGGACAAAAAGTTAAATTAGAAGCTTTTGAATATGTTCCGCAAGAAAAAATTGAACAATATAAGAGTGCCACCTTTAAAGTATTAGACGTACAGAAACATTAATTTTTTATCCCTAACTTGACAAAATCATAGTAAGGAATGTCGAATATTGTATAAAATATGATCTAAAATTTAACAGAATGTATTGACGATGCACATATTTTGTGGTACAATGTATATACTAAAGTAAGGAGGTTATACATTATGGCAACTGTAAATATGAGTATTCGTATGGATACAGAGTTAAAAAAACAGGCGGATGCAATGTTTTCTGATATGGGGCTTAATATGACAACAGCTATGAATATGTTTTTGAGGCAAGTTGTTAGACAGGGAAGAATACCTTTTGAAATTGCAACTGATATTCCAAATGCAGAAACTGTTGCTGCTATTAAAGAAATGGATGATATGTTAAGTGGAAAGATACCGGCGAAAAGATATTCTAGCACAAAAGAGCTTTTTGAGGATTTAGAATCATGAAGTATCAAATAGAGATGTCAACCAGATTTAAAAAAGATTATAAGCTTGCTCAAAAGCGTGGCTATAATATGGACTTGTTAAAAGAAGTTGTTGATATTTTGGCTAACGGAGATCGGCTTCCGGAAAAATATCTTGATCATCCGCTATACGGAGATTATAGAGGATCAAGAGAATGTCATATTGAACCTGACTGGCTTTTGATTTACAGAATCGAGAAAGATTTGCTTGTATTGGGTTTGACTCGAACTGGAACACACAGCGATTTGTTTTAACTAAAACCGATGTAGAAGTTTCTGTCTGCATCGGTTAAGTTTTTACTCCAAACTTGTTATAAATAAGATGTTAAAAACATTGGCATCCAGATTATACAGTCTTTATATCATTGTGCTATAATAGGGACAAGTCAAGAAAACCTTGATATTTCAAGGGTTTCGAAGACTTGTCTCTTTTTGTTTTGCAAAAAGAACAAGCTCAATTTTCATTTAAAGTCTAAAATTTATAG
>JAZPZD010000006.1:0-6625 GCA_045544515.1 Clostridia bacterium
GGTTTTAAAATGTCAAATTCGTCTGATACTTCATAAAATCTCTTGAAAATACCTATGTATTCCCTGCGAGATTTTACTTGTTTCATACAAATTTGTCTATTTTAAAACTCTTCGACCTTAAATGCATAAAATTTAGTACAAATTTTCTGCGGAGGACGAAGGAAGGCTGACGCCTTGCGAGGACGACAAATAAAAAGTGTGCAAATTTTAAAAATTTAAGGCATACGGTGTTCAGCTCCCGTGTGCTTAAGCGAAAGGCAAACCACTATGGCAAATGATGATTTATATATTTCTGTTGAAAAACCTTCTACTGCAGAAATAACAGAAAAGAAATCCAGATTTATATCCAATATTATTCATACCGAAACCGAAGAGGACGCAGTTAAGTTTATAGAAAAAATTCGCAAACAGCATTACAGCGCAAGGCACAATGTCTATGCGTATATTCTGTCCAACGGCATAAAGAAATACACCGATGACGGAGAACCGTCTAAAACAGGCGGATTTCCTATTCTTGAAATGCTCGAAAAACAAGGCATTACTGATGTTGTCTGTGTAGTAACCAGATATTTTGGCGGTACACTTTTGGGTACAGGCGGACTTGTAAGAGCATACACCGAGGCTGCCAAGCAGGGACTTTTGGCATCCGGAACCGTAACTATGAAAAAGTGCGCTCTTTTCGAAATTCGTCTATCGTATTCTCTTCTCGGTTCGGTGGAACACCTGCTCAAAAAGTACGGTGCAATGTTTGAGGACAAATCCTACGCAGAAGAAATATGCCTTACTGTATCTGTTCTTTGGGAAAACGCTCCCCTATTGACAGATAGTATCAAAAACGACTTTGCAAACACGGTAGAAATATATTCGAAAGGTCAGGTGTACCGAAAAGTATGACCAACAAAAAAATCACATGGCTCCTTGCAATAATCAGCGTGATGTTTTTGTCCATAATAATATATCTTACAGCATTTGACCTTGTAAACCACGACAAATATGCAGTGGATATTTCTACCGAGCGTGAAAACTATGTGGTAAGAGGCAAAATTTACGACAGAAACAAAACTCTCCTTGCAAATAGTACCGGAATTGGTGCAGGTCAAAAAAGAGAGTATCCATACAAAAATCTCTATGCACATCTTATCGGTTACAAATCCGACACATCGGGCTCAAATGATATAGAAAAATTCTACAACAGCGACCTGATGGGCAAATCTTCTGCACCGCTTGTGGGCGGTTTTGTTACATTTTTTAAAGATATAAAATCCATGACGGGAGACACTTCAAACTCTTACGGCGACAATATCACACTTACCATTGACCACAGACTTCAGCAAGCTGCACACGACGCACTTGGCAATTACAAAGGTGCAGTGGTTGCCCTTAATCCGCAAACAGGCGAAGTTCTTGCAATGGTTAGCAAACCCGACTTTGACCCAAGCAGCGACAAGGTTAAAAGTGAGATTGACAACGCTACCAAGCTCAATAACAATGCTCTTTTAAGACGAGCGACATTAGAAAACTATTCGCCCGGTTCTACATTTAAGATTGTTGTTGCCGCATCTATGATAGAAAACGGCTGTGATGACTTTGTATTTGATGACAATAGTGAGCTTACTGTCAAGATAAAAAATTACGGCGAGGGCGAGGGCAAATTTTTGGGCGAAACTGATCTTTTGCTTGGATTTAAAAACTCGAGCAACATTTATTTTTCCGAGGCGGCGATTAATCTCGGCTCGGAAAAGCTTATAAAAACTGCCAAAAACTTTTTGTTCGAAGAAAATCTTATGTTAGATAGACTCGGTGTTGCAAAAAGTACACTACCTCAAAAAATTGAGTCAAACGGAGATATCACAAACACCGCACTCGGTCAGGGTGATGTAAAGACCTCACCGCTGCATCTTGCTATGATTGCCTCTGCAGTTGCCAATGACGGAATTATGATGAAACCGTATATAGTTTCGCAGATTTCGGGCCCTGCAGGCAGCAGAGCAAAACCTCAAAAACTCAAAAAATGCATAACCGCTGCTACCGCATCAAAGCTAAAAGATTTGATGAAAGAATGTGTTTTGTCCGGTACGGGAGCAATGGCTCAAGTATACGGCAAAGATGTATGCGGCAAAACCGGCACCAGCGAAATAGATACCAAGGCAGGTACGGCCAATGCCCTTTTTATAGGATTTGCACCATATGACAACCCGCAAATTGCTATATGCGTTGTAGCTGAAAATCTGCCAAACAATAACACCGGCGGAACGGTTGCCGCACCAATAGCTAAAAAAGTAATTCAAAAATATTTTGAGCTTAACTGAATAAATCATCTCCGATGTGTTGAAAATAAGCATACGGAGGTGATTTTTTTGAATTTACAACAAAGTGAAACAAAGATTAATCTGATGCGTGCTTTTGCGGGAGAAAGTATGGCACGAAACAGATACAACATGGCAGCATCCAAGGCGAACAGCGAGGGATATTACGCAATAGGAAGAGTTTTTGATTTTACTGCAAAACAAGAACAAGCCCACGCCAGTGTATTTTATAAGTTTTTAAAAGAACTAAACGACATCAACTTTGACATATGTGCATCTTACCCCATTAATGTGTACGACTCAACTATCAAACATATCGAAGCGGCGGCTAAAAACGAATACGAGGAATACGAGTCTGCATACAGGAGTTTTTCCGACATTGCAAGACAAGAAGGTTTCAACGCCATTGCAAACGCTTTTAGCCAGATAAGTGAGATTGAAAAAATCCATGGTGACAGGTTCAACGACCTCAAAACTATGCTTGAAAGCGGAAATATGTACAAAGGCAGCGACGATACAATATGGGTTTGCACCAATTGCGGACATATCCACACAGGAAACAGTGTTCCTGCTGCTTGTCCTGTTTGCTTGCATCCGCAAGGTTATTTTATCAAAGATTGCTTTAAAGACAAAACGACTATTTTGTTATAAGGAGATATAATATGTGCTCTAAAGGTTTTTGGGGTGGCATTATAACCGGCACAATGATTGGTGCAGCAATCGGTATGCTTGCAGACCCTATAAATGACAGACAACACAAAAAAATTAACAGCAGTGCTTCGCACATATTCAAGACAATCGGCTCGGTTGTAGACGGAATAATGAACAATATGTAACAAACATTTAGGAAGGCAAAAAAAGATGCAGAATAAGCGAACTGAACTCAAATAAGCATAGCCTTATTTGAGGATACCCGAAGCTGTATAGAGATACAGCGAGAGGTGAAGTTCGCTTATAGCTTATAGGCTAAAAATACGAGAAATCTGCTGTTTGGCAGATTTCTACATATTTTTATTAATTTTTGTATAACAAGCCTATAAGCGTTCTGCGCTTTCTTTTACATTCCTATTTATATTTCCATTTGTTTTGCCAGGAACATTGATGCCGCATTGGCGAGCTTGATTTCTACATCGGTCATTTTGTCCTTTTCGTCGGAACGCATTACCACAACATTGCCAAGCACATCCCCTTCAGAAATAATCGGCGATATAACCCCTGCGGTATATTTTTCGTAATGGTCTGTTACCGGGACAGTTTTTGTATCGGTACAAACAAAAGCAGTTTTTTCTTCCATTACCCTTTCCATTTCCATACTTACAGGCTTTTCGAACAAATCTCTCTTTGCAACACCTGCTGTGGCAATTATGGAATCCTTGTCTGTAATACACACAGGGTATCCGGTTGTTTTGTAAAGTGTTTCTGCATACTGAAATGCAAAGTCGCCAAGCTCGTTTACGGGAGAATATTTTTTGAATATCACTCCTCCCTCTCTGTCTGTGTATATTTCAAGCGGATCTCCTTCGCGGATTCTCATTGTTCTGCGGATTTCTTTTGGAATTACTACGCGTCCAAGGTCGTCTATTCTTCTAACTATACCGGTAGCTTTCATATCAAAGTTTACTCCTTTTGCGTTGATTTACATAGATATTGTTTGTAAGACAAGGAATTTTTATGTAAGGAAAAAGGTGGTTATTTATAAAAAATATAACAGAAACGAGCCAAAAGGAAAATTCCCTTTGGCTCGTTTTGGGATGGTTTAGTTATCTCTTTCGCAACCGTAGGCACATTTTACAAAACATACTGTAGCTGTAATAATAAGAGAAAAGAAAAATATAAGCGCTCCTGTTATAAGTGCTCCCACAATGCTTGTGGCTGCAAATGTTATGGCAAGAAGAATAACCGCCGCAAGAATTGTACCGAGTATTCCGATTAAAATGGCATTTAAACTTGCACAAAAACATCTGCATCTTGCCACAGGTGTTGACAGTGCTGATGCAAAATACGAAACTCCAAGATATACAACCGCAATACCCAATAATACCCACAAAAATGCAGGTGTTACTGTTATAGTAGCTGTAATGGTAAGAAGAGTTGTAACAGCACCCAGGATAATACTTGCAATGAGTGCAAGCACTACACAATTAAATCTGCAATTACACATTTAAAATCACCTCCGATACCAATATATGATATCGAAAAGCAGTATGTGAACATAATAAAAGAATTGTTTTTTACTCTACATAGTATCTATTATAAAAACAATACCACTCATTGGGTATATCCACTTGTCCTGTGCTATTGGGGACGTGCCTGTTTTTGCACATTTGATGCTCTTGTTATTATTCCTCGGGATATTCCTGTGATTCTTTCCAATTGTCCAATTGTAAATCCTTGCTCTCTTAAGTTGTGTATAATTTGGTTTCGCTCTACTTTGGAAAGTAAACTTATTTTTTCTGCTTCTATCCCTTTTGTTAATTTAAACAGTTTTCGCTTTAACTGATTATCTGTTAATACTTTTTGTATTTGATATTGAAAAATCCTCTTCTTCATTACTAACATGAAAAACTTCATTTAGTCAACGAAAACGTGCAAAATCAGGCACGTCCCCATTTACATTTGTCCTTGTCCATACGTCCCCAAGTGGCACATCAATCAATTATATTAACCGGTTGGAATCCAGCACGAACTTTATGCTCCTTAAATACTTTGCGAAGCTTTTGGGATACAATCAAAAACCGATTTGGATTTCTTCCATATGAGAACTCGTGTGAAAAATTGAAATCTTTTGCATTTTGCAAATTTTTACGAGAGTATTTTGCATTTGAAATTATCCAATACTGTTTATGTTCACAAACTTTATCTCGCCACTCACGAAACCACGTGCTTTCGTGCATTGGTGGAAGTGTGTTATCCTTTTGTGGTTCAACGCAGAAATAATCATCCATTTTTCTGCCCTTGAAATCTTTTAACTGATGTTCAAAATTAAATCCTGTTAAGCCTCTTTCTTCAACCAAGCACTTTACAGATTTTGAAACTGTTATGAGGCTGTCAGTTAGTTGCAGTATTGGCTTGCTTTTAATAAGCTTACGGTCAACCAACGCATCACCTACAAGTTGTCTCCCTGCATCGCATTTTGAACAGCAACTTGAAAATTTTGTATTATAGTCTTCTAAATGTACAGCTTCTAATTCCATTGGTTCAGATAACCACATATAAAAATACTCACATTTTTCTTCTTCCTTGGTTGTATATACAGTTTTTTCTGAGACTTGACATGTCAAATTCGCTTTTTTTGCCAAATCTAAAACATATTTGTACTCATTTGAATCCTCAAATAACGGTATTTCAAAAAAACCTTTTTCGCAATATGGATAATCTTTTTTTAACTCGGCAGGAATAGAATGTTGTACATTTTCGTAAATATTTTTTCTTAATTCTCCATATGCGTTTACATGAACAATACGAATATCATACATAATTAATCCCCCCAACTTATACCGGCCACACCTGAATCTTTCAGCATCTGCTTTAATGGCTCTATATAATCGTCCATACCAAGATCAGTATAAACTTTTTTTGTTGCATTCCATATTTCTTGTGGAGAATACTTCTTTTTATTAAATAGCGTTGAATACGGCAATTC
Source organism: Clostridia bacterium (assembly GCA_045544515.1). GTDB lineage: Bacteria > Bacillota > Clostridia > UMGS1810 > UMGS1810 > RGIG8748. Next base: position 5,950 of record JAZPZD010000006.1, read on the forward strand.
ATCTCGCATTGCATTAGTGATTTTTTTGTGTGTATCCTTATTAATTGCAATACTCAAAATATCATTAGATTTTATATCTAAAGTTTCCGCAAAGCGCTTTTCTATTAAATGATGAGCCTCTAATCCTGTTCCTTTTGAAAGTTTCTTCAATGCTTTATAAGGTAACACGACAGTACCATCTTTAATTGCATCTGCCCTTTGGACTTTATTTAATACCTTTAATGCATCAACAACATCATCTGTTTTAGAACCCGCTTTAACTACGTATTTGCCCGCCTTAGTTACATAGGAACCAGGAACAAACGGGACAACTACTGATGCAACATCCCACGCCAAGAATGCAGCATTAATCAAACTTGGATTCGTAATAAAATCTTTTAAGCTCCATATAGCTCCAGCAATATCAATGATTGTTTCAGCAACCTCGCCTGTAGGATCAATATAATTTACAGGATTGTTGTTGGCATACACATACCAGTTTGCACCTGACCTAATTGGATCCTCACTAATAAACCTACCTATACTTGGATCATAATACCTATTTCGCAGGTAAATGAGTCCACTGCACAAATCCTGATACTCCCCTGCATAGCCGAATGGGTTGTGGATGTAGTTGTTATCTCCTGTGGCTACACCATATGCGGTGTATGTGTAGAGGTTGTCTGTTCCGCTTGGT
>JAZPZD010000007.1:0-20048 GCA_045544515.1 Clostridia bacterium
AGTTTCCCGTGGTGGCTCTTTGGTTTTTGCATGGATGAGTATGACAGGTGAAGAAAATCCGTTCTACGAATATTACGATGAAATACTCGATATCTGCCGTGAATATGATGTTACCATTTCTCTTGGAGATGCTTGTCGCCCTGGATGTCTTGCAGACGCAAGTGATGTTTGTCAGATAGAAGAGCTTGTAAAACTTGGCGAGCTTACAAAACGTGCTTGGGAAAAAGATGTTCAGGTTATGGTAGAAGGCCCGGGACATATGCCTCTTGATCAGATTGAAGCAAATATGAAATTGCAACAGACGATTTGTATGGGTGCACCATTTTATGTGTTAGGACCAATCGTTACCGACATTGCTCCCGGCTATGACCATATAACTTCTGCAATCGGCGGAGCGATAGCAGCATCTAAAGGTGCGGCGTTCCTTTGTTATGTAACTCCTGCAGAACACTTAGCTCTCCCAAATGTTGATGATGTAAAACAAGGAATTATAGCTTCAAAAATTGCGGCGCATGCAGCCGACATTGCAAAGCATATTCCTCACGCAAGAGATATTGACGATACAATGGCAGATGCAAGAAGAAACTTTGATTGGGAAAAACAATGGGAATTTTCTATAGATCCTGAAACTGCAAAGAAAATCCGTGACGACAGAAAACCTGAAATTGAGGAAAGCTGTTCTATGTGCGGTAAGTTCTGTGCAGTCAGAAGCATGAACAAAGCATTAAACGGCGAGCACATTGACATTTTATAAAAACGAAAAGAGGAATGCGAAATGAAAACAAAAACTCAAAAAATAGTTATAGCATCTTTGCTTGCAGCTCTCTGCTGTGTCGCAACAATGATTATCAAAATACCATCACCGCTTAAAGGGTATCTGAATTTAGGTGATTGTGTAGTGCTTCTTTCAGGATGGCTTTTATCACCAGCGTACGGATTTGCGGCTGCAGGTATCGGTTCTGCTCTTGCAGACATATTTTCAGGGTATATTGTGTATGCTCCTGCAACATTTGTTATTAAGGGCATTATGGCTATCATTGCACACTTCTGCTTTAAGTGTATGTATAATAAGCTTGGAAACACACCTTCAAGAATTATCGGCGGTGCATTGGCTGAGATTGAAATGATACTTGGATACTTCATATTTGAAGGATTTATGTATGGGTTTATGCCATCTGTTGTAAATATTCCCGCAAATGCAGTACAGGGTGTTGCAGGTCTTGTCATAGGGATAATTCTTGTGAAAATATTCGATAAAACAAAGATGTTCTAAAAAAATAGTAAAATTGAGAAATAGCCTATCGCTCCGAGAAGTGATAGGCTATTCGTTTATCTTGTAAAATTACATTTCCAAGTTCCTGTTATGTGGAGAGGTGCGTCAGCTTTTGATAGACCGTACATTTTTTCAATTACGATAGTGTATTCTTCGCCTGATTTGAGCTTTGCATCACTCAGAGAAAGATTAACTAATACCTTGCCGTCACTAACAGTTCCTTTATCTCCATCTTCTGCAGAAAGTTTGGTTTTAATGATTTCTTTATTATTGCTATCAAATATTTTGTATTCTGAAACTGTAATTTCCTGAATATAAGGGAAAGGTGCTTCTGTTGGATGTTCAAAGGTCAATTCTAAAGGAATAATAACATTGCTATTTTCGGGTGTTAATTCTAAAACATCAACCTTAATATCGTTAGTTGCGTTTTCATACTTAGTTCCGGTTATAGCTCCGTCAAAGCGAACGATGTCGCTGAAAAATCCCCTGATTGAGCTTGCCAAAGGTGTCATACATACGATGACAAGACAAAGTGCTAAAACTGCAGCAATAGCCATAGTTCTTTTTATTGTGATTTTAGGTTTACTCATAGTGCGTTCCTCCATATTCTTAATTTCTTCATTCAGGTCGAAAGGAGCCTGCATGGTGTTTTTAGTTATGTTGGAATGTTCCCTTAATCTGCTTTCAAGTTCAGATATTTTCATTTATTCGCATCTCCTTCCAAAAGTGATTTTAACTCGTTCAATGCCTTTTTTGTTTTGTACTTTACGGTTGAAACGGGTAATTTCAATGTGCGTGCAACCTCGTCATAAGTCATATCGTTATAAAATCTGAGAGTTATGTATATTGATAACTTCGGACCAAGCTTGCATATACAATCCATTACTCCAATTTCATCTGAGGGCATATCGTAAAATACATTTAGGTTGTCGGTTAGTTCTTCGGTGAACCTTTGCTTTTTTAGATAATCCTTGCTCTTATTAATTACTATTCTTGTAAGCCAAGTTTTGAAAAACTCTTTATTATTCAGCGAGTTGAAAGATTTCAGTGCTGACAGAACAGCTTCCTGAACACAATCCTTTGCATCTTCGGTATTGTGCAGATAACCGAAAGCAATTAAGAACAAAGACTTTTCACACTCTTTATATTTCTGCTCGAACAGTTCGTACAACGTTGTGCCTCCTTTCGCTTTTGTAAAAGCTCTTACATCTATTAGACGATTCAGAAAAGAAAAAAGTCAAGTTGTTTTCATATATTATATAAAAAACTTTCAAGTAAAATGAGAAATATGTTTTAGAATCTACAGATAACAACAAAGTGTCGGGCGTTTGTTTGCTTGACACTTTATTTATACATACATATGATTAACTTTTTGTCCATTCATCATCCATAAACCATGTTTTGAACTCATTGGCAGAAATTTCATCCTTTCTGTATGCGATGAGTTTTTCTTTTCCTTTAATTTTCCAGACGTCAAATTCGAGCTTGAGAATAGGATTGCAAAGAGAGATGGTGCTATAACGCTTGCGTGCAGCATGAAATTCTACTTGATAATATAACATGCATTTAAGTGTAAAAATATTGTTTAATATTGTCATTTTTTATAGTATGTGATAAAATGAATTTGTAATAAGTTGATGTAATTATACAAATTTTGTTGGAGAGGTGACATCTTATGAGCATTGACAGATATAAGGTACTTGATTTGACTGGTGGTATAGGTGGATTTTCTTCGGCATTTGAACAGGCGGAATTTGATGTTGTCTGTGCAATAGAAGGTGATTCTCAAAACGCTGATATATATAAAAGTTTAGTTAGAAATAATAATTTAATAGAGGAGGATATACTGAATTTAGACGGCACAGGATTGCCTTATGCCGATATTATTACTGCTGATTTGACTTCTACAGTCAATATAAGAACTGCTGCTGAACTTAACAGAAGAAATGAACATATTTCTAATATTATATTAAACAGGATGCCAAAAATGTTTTTAGTTCGTGCTCCGTTGCAGTTTGTAAGAAATAACGATGAGTCAATGTTTTTGTTGAGTATGGCTTTACAGAGAAGATATTATATAACATACTCTGTGTTTAGAGAGGCTGATTATTCCGGATTTCCGGTAAGCAGTAATCAACTGTACATAATAGGTATAGCCTCAGGTATACCTTTTGATACTTTTGAATTTCCACAGCCTATATATTTTTCATATTACAAAGACGTGTATACCGAAAATTATTCTGAAATTGATGAATGGTACAGAAAACACAATCCTGCGCTTGATTTTGGGGAAGAACCGGAAAAACACAAATATTATACAGTTAAGAAGCGAAAATTTGTGAAGTCTGAAACCATAGGTTATAATATGTTTGGAGGAACTTATTATACTGATGATTATGGTTTAAGACGAGTTACCCATAATGAATATTCTATGCTGAAGGGTTATGGTTATTACAACTTTAATGAATGTAGTAACAAATTTAAAATGTACAGAAGAATAGCATCAGCACCTAATGTTTTTATTGTAAGAGCGTTAGCCGAAAGTGTGCTTAAGTATCTTCATGAAATTAACACTTCGGATTTAAAACCGAAACTCGAAGTCTTTGCAGAAAATGAATCCGGCAAAGACCTCAAGAAAAGGCCAAGAAAAGATAAAGAAAATGATATCCGAAAAGATATTGTTTTTCCTAAGCAAAAATTACTTAATATACATATAGAAAAGCTTAAAGGGCTAAAAAACTTGGACATACCTATTGAGAAGAATTTGACAGCTATTATGGGAGTAAACGGTGCAGGGAAATCAACTGTTCTTCATGCATTGGCTTGTATGTATTTGCCTAATGGAAACGGAAAATATTATCCGTTTAGTTTCTTTTTTACACCGACACCTGATTCAATATGGAACGGAAGTAGATTATCAATCACCTATTTTGACGAAAACAAGCAGGATACATTTACTCGAGTGTATAAGAAAGAAAGTTCATGGACTCCATCGCGTTCAAACAAACCTGTACGCGATGTGTTTTACATCGGCATTGATACAGGATTGCCAGAAATCGAAAAAGAACGACAGACTTCATTTATAGATTATTCTACCAACGAAGCTGAAGATAAAATTTCTGTAAGCATAATAAATATGGCTGCTGATATACTGAATAAGGATTATAGGAATCTTGCGTATAATAAGACGAGAAAAAAAGAATTACTTGGAATACATACAAATTCGGGAATAAGGTATTCTTCATTAAGTATGGGCGCCGGCGAACAAAGATTGATTAAAATACTTAGGACTGTAATGATGGCACCTCAATATTCATTAATATTGATTGATGAAATAGAACTTTTGCTTCACATACGTGCGCTTAAGCGATTGATTATAAACCTTTCTGCTATTGCTCAAAAAAGAAATCTTCAAATTATATTTACTACACATTCTCCTGCTATGAATGTTTTGACTGACTATGTGGATATAAGATATTTACACCAATTACCTGAAAAGACTGTTATTTATGACACAATAAATCCTGATCTTACTTATGAGTTAAGTGACAGTACAGAAAAGTGTATTGAGATTTTTGTTGAAGATTTATTGGCAGAAACTATAGTAAGAAAAGTTGCAAGAGATTTAAAATTAAGCGGAAAAGTTGATATAAGAAAATATGGTTCTATTAATAATGCGTTCACCTTGGCCGCTGCATTTATCCTTGAAGGAAGAAGTACACAAAACACTCTGGTTGTTTTGGATGGGGATAAGTACACATCGGCGTTGGAAAAAAATAAGGCAATTAAAAGAGTGTTGACAGGAACAGAGTATACGCATGAACAAAAGATTGACGAAGCAATTTCTGCTATTACTCAATTTAATCTTCCGGAAAGCACTGCTCCTGAGAAATTTATTCATTGTATGCTTGTTGACTTGGATATAGACGATGAATTTGTTCAGTATGCCAAAGAAATAAATGCTGTTTCTGACAACCATGAATGGATTGATACAGTTGTAAACAGAATGGGAGAGAGGGAAGAAGTAGCTTTAAGCCGTATTATAGATATTGTTGCTACACATCCGTCTTGGAATAATTATATCGAGCCAATTCGAGAGTGGTTGATTGATAAAAAGGGAACCCTTGGATTATAGAAAGTGAATATTTTCATTATGTATTCAAATACAATAAACACCCTATAAATTTAGAACTTATAGGGTGTTTATCAATAAATATTATAATTAAACCCTTGTCCACTCATCATCCAAAAACCAATTTTTAAACTCATCGGCAGAAATTTCGCCATTTCTGTATGCGGTGAGTTTTTCTTTGCCTTTAATTTTCCAGACGTCAAATTCAGGTTTAAGAATAGGATTACGGAGAGAGCGGGTGCTATAACGCTTACGTGCAGCGTAAAATTCCACTTCAATGCCCGGTTGTTTGCTTTTGTAAGTGTTTACTGCGCCAATTGTTACACATTTATATTTGAATCCTGGCATTATTCTGTCGCAATATAGTGAATCCGGTCTTCCTTTTGGAATAAATGGCTTATTACAGTTTTTGCATAATTTAATGGGTAAATCTTTTTCCAATGAAGTGAATAAGTCATAATACATCAATTGCTCAGTTGAGCATTGTGAAATAGAGGATACTATGCTTCCTTCGTCAGTAAGTTTAGAATAAAAGAATTTTGAGTTGACAGAGTTTCCTAAATCTACACTGAGACAAGTAGGAAATTCTATCCTGAATAAATCTATTTTTCTTTTTGTATCTAATCCGTTAAGTCGATCAAGACCTTTAACCTCAGCAGGGGAGTTGCATATATCAAAAACATCTCTATATATTGTATCAGTAAGAGAATAAGAACTGCGTGGAATGAGGAAACAGAAGAATGGTATTTTTCTGTTGTTGATGTAGTTGGTGTTTTAACGGACAGCCCAAATCCAAGAAAGTATTGGAGTGTTCTTAAAACTCGCCTTAAAAAAGAGGGAAATGAGTCGGCTACAAATTGTAGTCAACTGAAATTAAAATCACATACCGATGGCAAATCGTATAAGACGGATGTTGCCGACACTGAACAACTTTTACGAATTATTCAATCAATACCATCGCCAAAAGCAGAACCATTCAAATTATGGTTGGCACAAGTGGGTAGAGAAAGAATTGAGGAAACCATTGATCCTGAACTTACAATAGAAAGAGCACTTGAAACATATCTCAAAAAAGGTTACACAAGAGAGTGGATAAATCAAAGATTGCAAGCAATTTAGGTGAGAAAAGAATTGACAGATGAATGGGATGCAAGAGGGGTTCAAAAAGGTATTGAATATGCTATCCTGACAGATGAAATTACAAAAGCGTGGTCAGGAATGACAACAAGGAAATATAAAAATCTTAAAGGTCTGCAAAAAGAGATTAAGAGTGTAAAATAATTTTTAATATTGATTGAGAGCTGTTGGAAAACAAAGCTTTTTTGTAGGCGAAATGTGTCCGTCAAATGAAATATAATGTATGTAAGACAGCACGGGCAGCTGTCTTAACATACGGACATCTTTAAAATAACTGCAAAAAGGAGGTAATTATGGAAAACCAAAGCGAAACATTATACATTCCGCCAATCGGCAAAGAGCAGATAAAAAAGGCAACCGATATACTGGGCAGCTACAAACGCTCAAAAGCCAATCTGGAAAAAAGGATTGTAGAAAACGAGCAGTGGTGGAAGTTAAGGCATTGGGATTTGATAAGAAAAAGTGCATCTTCCGACCCCGAGCCTGCATCGGCGTGGCTGTTTAACAGTATAGCCAACAAGCACGCAGATGTCATGGACAACTATCCCGAGCCGTCGGTTCTGCCAAGAGAAAGAAGCGATGTCGACGCGGCAAAGCTCTTGTCGCAGATAATCCCTGCTGTGCTTGAATACAACAACTTCGAAGAAACCTACTCGGATGTGTGGTGGTACAAGCTAAAAAACGGCACAGGCTGCTACGGAATATTCTGGAACAGTAATTTAAACGACGGCTTGGGCGACATCGACATCAAGCAGATAGACATACTAAATGTCTTTTGGGAGGGCGGAATAAAGGATATCCAGTCCAGCCGAAATCTCTTCACCGTGGAGCTGTATGACAGAGATGTCATCGAGGCGATGTATCCCAAATGCAAGGGGAACATAGGCTTTGGCGGAGTAGATATTGCAAAATATCTCTATGACGATGCGGTAGACACCACGGGCAAATGTGCCGTTGTGGATTGGTATTACAAGAAGAGAATAGGTATGCGTGAGGTGGTACACTACTGCAAATTTGCAGGCGACTGCGTTCTCTATGCATCGGAAAACGACCCCTTGTATGCCAACAGGGGCTATTATGACCACGGCAAGTATCCATTTGTATTTGATACACTCTTTATAGAGGAGGGTACCCCCTGCGGATTTGGCTACATCGATATTATGAAGGATGTACAGATGTACATAGACAAGCTCAATCAGATTATAATACGAAACGCTCTTCAGGCAGGAAAGAGGAGATTTTTCATTTCGGACAGTGCAGGTATAAACGAGGATGAGTTTGCCGATTGGTCCAAGGAATTTGTGCATGTCGCAGGCAATATCGACGACAGAAATATCAAAGAAATCAGCGTTTCTCAACTTGATTCGGGGATAGTCACACTTCTTAATCAAAAGATTGACGAACTCAAGGAAACAAGCGGAAACAGAGATTTTTCTCAAGGCGGAACTGCAGCGGGCGTAACGGCGGCCAGTGCCATTGCCGCACTTCAGGAGGCAGGCAGCAAGCTCTCAAGAGATATGATAAAAGGCTCGTACAGGGCATTTAAGACTATTAACTATTTTATCATCGAGCTGATAAGCCAGTTCTATGACGAAGTACGGACATTCAGGATTTGCGGTCCCAATGGTGATGTGGATTTTGTAGAAGTGGACAAAAGCCTCTTTAATATCGACCTTTCCGAAAAGAGAATAGTGTTCGATATATCCGTAACCAGTCAAAAGAGCAGCCCCTTTTCCAAAACGGCTCACAATGAACTTGCCAAAGAATTGTATGCGGCAGGGATGTTTAATCCTTCAAATGCAACATCTGCAATGGTCTGCGTGGATATGATGGACTTTGAGGGCAAAAATGAGATAATAAACAAAATCTCCGAAAACAATCTCCGCGAAAAAGAGTATGTTAAGCTTTTGGAACAAAACAAAAAACTCACCGAGCTCGTTAACAGAGCATACGGAACAAGCCTCAACACAGAAACCGAAGTATAAACTTCTCTCTGGCAGAAAGGAGCACACTACAAAATGTACGCAAGGATAACAAACGGCGGGATAGAAGAATACACAGGAGGTATGCTTCAGTATACCAAAACAGAAGACGGAAATATGTATTATGTACAGATAATCAACCCCGACGAAAAGGATTTGAATGACGCAGGATATTACAGGGTAGTACCCGAACACTATGACAAAAGCGAAAACTTTCTGTACACATACGAAAGAAAAGGCAATAAGATTGTAAAAAGGAAAATAACAAATGAAAAAGCATCTGTTTAGCAAGGTTGTGGTAGTCTTTTGCATACTGGAGATGGCATTTATGCAGGTATGGTCTATGAGAATTGCAAGTCACAATTCTTTTCTTGTTACGGGACTTATAACTGCAAATCACGCTGTTTTTGGCGGTGAGCTCCTTTTGGTTTGTTTAAAAAGAGTGTTGGAAAGATTAAATAACAAAGACGGGGAGGATACATAATGCAGAGAGTTTTGGATGTTGCATTGGGCGAGGTAGGCTACAGAGAAAAGAAAAGTGCAAAAGACCTTTATTCCAAGACAGAGAATTCGGGATATGGCAATTATACCAAATACGCCAAAGAAATGAGCGCCTATTCGCCCGGTATCTATGCCAACGGATATGCCTGGTGTGATACCTTTGTGGATTGGTGTATGACAAAGGCCTACGGCAAGGACGGTGCACTAAAGCTCATTTACTCGTGGTCGGCATATACCCCCACATCGAGCTCGTATTACAAACATAGAGGCAGGTGGCATACCGATGCCCAAAAAGGCGACCAGATATTTTTTAAAGACAGCAGGGGTGTAATATGCCATACGGGTCTGGTATACGACACAGACGAAAAATATGTTTATACAGTAGAGGGTAATACTTCCGACTGCGATGGTCTTGTGGCAAACGGTGGCTGCGTAGCTAAAAAAAGGTATTTGAAAACTTCCAAAAGTATAGCAGGCTACGGCAGACCCGACTACTGCCTTGTAAGCAAAAAAGATGATAAAAAGGAGAAGAAAATGTATATTAGCTTATCGGATTGTCCATTGTGGGCACAGCCATACATAAAAACTGCAATAGACAGAGGCTTTGTAAAAGGTGATACCAACGGAAGCTTAAATCTTGATGACGACAGGATTTGGTGTCTTGTTGTAATGATGAGAATTGCAGGAATTATGAAATAACAAAAGGAGGGGAAATGTTGGAACAAAAGGAAATATGGGAGAGAATGGCGTGCGTGGAATCCAGCGTCAAATCTGCCCATCACAGAATAGACAGAATAGAGCATCTTGCAGACTCCATACACTCTCTGGCATCGGAAATGCACGAAATGCGAAGTGACTTTAATAATGTGTTAGAGCGTGTTCAAAACATTGAGGACCGCCCTGTAAAAAGGTATGACACTATAGTAAATGCTCTTATAACTGCACTTGCAGGCGGTATAGCAGGATACTTTTTGTCTGCATTTTTTTAAATAGGGGGTGATATTATGTACATAGCGACAGCAGTACTTCTTGTAGTAAGCATAGTGGCTTTTGCAGTAGTAAGACGAAAAAACCTTGTGGAATGGCTTGTGTGCGTTTGTGCCGAGGCAGAGATGACCTACGGCTCGGGCACAGGGTATTTGAAGTTAAGAGATGCTTACTCGGAATTTGTAAAGAACTATCCGTTTTTGTCGGTGATACTTCCGTTTGAGTATTTTTCGTCACTTGTGGACAGTGCACTAAAGATGCTAAAGGAAAAGCTCGCAGAAAACGAGGCAATATATGATGTAATAGTAGGATAAGAAAAAGCGGTCTTGAAAAAAATTTCACAGACCGCTTTGCTTTTTTAAAATCTGAAATCTCTTCTGTTAGATGCCTTTATAGCCTCCACATTTTCTTTGGCAATTCCTCTTGCCTTTTCGTTGGGAACTTTTTGGAGCTCTTTTTCTATCATTTCAAAGCCTTTTTTCTTGGTTTCTTCGCTTGCATAGTCTACCAGATATTCGGTAAGTGTCATAAGTGCATTGGGATGGCAGCAGTTTTGTATAGCACCTGTTTTGCAAAGGCTCATAAATCTGTCGCCTGTTCTGCCCTCGCGGTAGCACGCAGTACAAAACGACGGTATGTGCCCCTTGTCTATAAGCCATCCTACCACCTCGTCGAGAGTTCTCTGGTCGGACACATCAAACTGCTCGGAGTCGTGCGGTCTTTCTTCTTCGGTGTAGCCGCCCACAGATGTTCTCGATGCTCCGCTTATCTGCGAAATACCGAGGTTAAGCACTTCGCCTCGTACCTTTTCGGATTCTCGGGTGGAGATTATCATACCTGTGTAGGGAACTGCAATTCTTATGCAGGCAATGATTTTCTTAAACATTTCGTCGGAGATGGAGTTGTCAAACACATTGGGGTCTATGTCGTCTGCTCTTTTTATTCTGGGCACACTTATTGTGTGCGGTCCAACGCCGTGTACTGCCTCAAGGTGCTCTGCGTGCATAAGAAGACCGATAAACTCGTATTTGTACTTTTCAAGTCCAAACAGTACCCCCAGACCCACATCGTCAATGCCGCCCTCCATAGCTCTGTCCATAGCTTCTGTGTGGTAGTCATAGTCGTGCTTGGGTCCTGTGGGATGGAGCTCCAGGTAGCTTTCCTTGTGATATGTTTCCTGGAACAGGATATATGTTCCTATTCCTGCATCCTTGAGCTTGCGGTAGTTTTCTACCGTTGTTGCGGCTATGTTTACATTAACTCTGCGGATTGCACCGTTTTTGTGGTTGATGGAATATATGGTCTTTATACATTCCAGAATGTATTCTATGGGGTTATTCACAGGGTCCTCGCCTGCCTCTATGGCAAGACGCTTGTGCCCCATATCCTGCAGAGCAATTACCTCTTTTGCCACTTCCTCCTGGGTGAGTTTTTTTCTCGCGATGTGCTTGTTCTTTAAATGATACGGACAGTACACACAGCCGTTTACACAGTAGTTGGATAGATAAAGCGGTGCAAACATAACTATGCGGTTGCCGTAAAAGGCAAGCTTTATTTCCTCTGCAAGAGAGCAAATTTCCTTGTTTTTCTCCTCAATCTCGCACGCCAGAAGTACCGCCGCCTCTCTGTGTGTAAGACCCTGGCATATAGTTCCCTCACTTGTTTTCTTGGGACGGGCTTTTTCTATGATTTCGTCGATAAGCTCTATGTTGTTTTTGTTTTTCTCTGCATATTCTATTGTGTCCAATATTTCTGCGTCGTTAATAAATTCTTCTGCTTTTAGTGATTTTGGATTGTAAATCGGCATTTTTTATATCTCCTTTATATCTCCTCTTGCGGTAACAACTCTTGCACCGATGTCTTCGAGCGATTTTTTAAGTAGTTCAAGTCCCTCGGCAGCTTCGGTGTCAAGATATGCTTTGTTATCGTAGAGAGTGTATTTTGCTCTTTGGTTTATAGGTGACAGGTTTGGCATAACCACATTTGCCCCGCAGGAAATACCCATCTTTCTTCCGTCCTCGGCTACTGTTGCCAATGCGGTAGTTGCAGGTAGCAGTATATTGGGTTTAATAAGCCGTATTATTGCCAAAAGATAGCAGGTAAAAAGGCTGCTGCCATTTGGCTCTTTGGCAAATGGGGTGTCCTTGTGTGCAATAAAAGGACCTATTCCGCACATATGGGGGCTGAATTCTTCTGTAAATTTAAGGTCTGTTGCAATATCAAGCGGTGTCTGATACGGCGAGCCTACCATAAAGCCGCACCCAACCTGATAACCGATTTCTTTGAGGTTATTAAGGCACTCCATTCTTTTGTCAAAGCTCATATCTTTGGGATGGAGCATAGAGTAGTGCTCATATCTTGCGGTTTCGTGACGCAGAAGATATCTGTCTGCTCCTGCATCAAAGAGCCTTTTGTAGCTTTCATAGCTTCTTTCGCCCAGCGACAGCGTAACGGCACAGTCGGGATAATTCTCCTTGATTTCCGATATGACAGAACACATAACATCATCAGAAAAGAAACCGTCCTCGCCGCCCTGCATTACAAATGTACGAAAGCCCAGCTTGTATCCCTCGCTGCAGCAGGATAAGATTTGCTCTTTTGTAAGGCGGTATCTCACGCAATTTTTGTTTTCTTTTCGGATGCCGCAGTAGGTACAATTATTTTTGCATATATTGGAAATCTCTATAAGCCCTCGTATATAGATGTCATCGCCGTACACACTTTTTTTGGCGTTTAGTGCTTTGGGGGCGATGTAGTTTAGTGCATCTGGGGAAAAGTTTTCTGCAAGATAACGATACTCTTCCAAGGTGAGTGTATGATAGTATTCTAATTTGTCGATAAGTTTTTTTATATTATTCATCATTATTTATCACATTGGAATATGCAGTCTTTACGCTTATTCCGTCGAGCGAGCCGATTTTGCCTGCAACAGCGGCTATTGTGTTTGCAGGGGCATCTATCACGATGCTCATAACATTGATATTATGTTTTCTGTATGGAATACCCATTCTGCCTATGATGTAGTTTCCGTATTCGTGCAGGATTTCGTTTAGCTCTTTTACAGAACTTGTATTTTCTACAATTATTCCCATTACGGCAACTCTTGTTTCCATAAAAATACCTCCAAAAAAAGCCGCACCTCTTGGGCACGGCAAAACAAGACTTTTATTTTGTGTGCCTTTCAGTCAGAATAAAATTCTTTGTGTCAGACAAAATAAGTATACAACCATTTGCCCTTTTTGTCAATAATTAAAGCCTTTTATATTGACTTTGACATAATAATCCAATATAATTATAATAGAAAAATATGGAGGTATCTCTATGGCTAATATAAATATAATCGGTTCAGGCGGATGGGGTACGGCAAATGCTATACTGCTTGCGTCAAACGGACACAATGTGCTTTTGTGGTCTTATCTCGAAGAAGAGAGCCGTAATTTAGAAAAATACAAAGAAAACAAACCCTTTCTCCCGGGGGTAAAGCTCCCCGAGAGTATCAGATACACAAGCGATATATCATCTTGCGCAGAGGCAGATGTGATAATCATTGCAGTTCCGTCGCACGCGGTGAGGCAAACTGCAAGGAGCCTGTCACCGTATGTAAAAGACGGTCAGCTCGTGCTCAATATTTCCAAAGGCTTTGACGAAGAGAATTTTCTCCGTTTGTCCGAGGTTATAAAGGCAGAAATACCCAACTGCATCGTCGCATCTATGAGCGGTCCTTCGCACGCAGAGGAGGCGGCAATAGGTATGCCAACTACCAATGTGGTAGCCTGCACAATCCCCGAAAAAGCCGCATATATTCAGGACTTGTATATGTCGCCCAATTTCAGAGTGTATGTAACAGACGATATAGTAGGTCTTGAACTTGGCGGTTCGCTTAAAAATATCATAGCACTCGCTGCCGGCATATGCGACGGCGTAGGCTACGGCGACAACACCAAGGCGGCTCTTATGACAAGAGGTCTGGTTGAAATTACAAGGCTCGGTGTCCGTATGGGTGCCAGGAGCGAAACCTTTTCGGGATTAACGGGTGTGGGCGACCTTATAGTAACCTGCACCAGTATGCATTCGAGAAACCGCAGGGCAGGAATCCTTATTGGCAAGGGTATGACTGCAGACGAGGCAGAAAAAGAAGTAAAAATGACCGTAGAGGGTATAAGAGCGTGCTACTGTGCATATCAGTTAGCTAAAAAATATGATGTGGAAATGCCCATAGTAAGTGCCATATACAACGTGCTGAAAGGCAAGCTTGACGCCAGAAGTGCAACGGAACTTCTTATGGGAAGAGCACGAAAAAATGAAAGCGAAAAAGAGTGGCTTATTAAAACCAAGGAGTAATGAGAATGAAATTTGAAAGCAGTACACTTTTTGTAAATACAGGGAGAAAGGCACTCCCCGCAATGCAGAAGAAAAAGAAAACAAGCAAAAACAATGTGGTTCTTGCCTTTTGTATAGTAATAATTGCAGTGCTATGCGTGTTTGTGGGTATGATATGGCGTGCGTGGTTCAGCTACAGCGAAGACGGTGCCAAGGAAACCTCATCCAAGGTCCAGACAGTAGAAAAGAGCGAGCCCATCCAAAAACCGCAGGAAGAAGCCCCACCCAAAAAGGAAGAAGAAAAACCCAAAAAGAAAATATCATATACCTCCAAGGGCAAGGAAACCAAGATTTCCAAAGCGGCAAAGAAAGCCTTTGCCAATGTGGAGGATACATATTCCTTTGGTATTTTGAATTTGACAGACGGCTATGAGTATATTCAAAATACAGACAAAATCTACAATTCTGCTGCTCTTGGTGCATTTCTTATGGAATATGCCAGCGAGGGTATTTATATGGGTACATTTGACTATACAACAAATGTTTTTGGTTACTCGGGAAACCACCTTATGAACCGTGCCTTTGCCGAGGGAAGCATAGAGTCTGCAAATCTTCTTATAGAATACTTTGGTGCAGATAACTTAAATGCGTATTTTGCATCCAAAGGCTACAAGGACACCTTCTTTGGCGGTACAATAGGAAATACCGCAGAGTCCTATACATCAACGGCAGATGTAATTAAACTTATCAAAAAGATGTATGACAATGCAAATTTCTTCCCCTATAGCGACATGTACCAGAAGATGCTCTCAAACAGCACAGATGACAAAATTGCCAAGTTAATTCCGCAGGGGACTAATATTGCAAATATCTCTTTTGCAACGGAGGAAGAGGTGTTTGATGCTGCAGTTGTATACACTCCCGAGGGAGCATTTGTATTTACTGCTATGGCAAATGAATTCTATGACAGTCCGGAAAAATCGTATGCTGCAATATCCGCCGCTGCAAAGGGGATATACGGCTTAATTAAATAATATGAACGAGCGCGAACTTATTACATTTGATACCAAAGATATAAAAATAAATGAAATAGAGCTTGCAAACAGATTAAATACACCTGCAGGGTTTGAAAACGAAACCCTGCAGCGTTGCATTTGTGAGGTTACAAAAAGTGCACACCCTATGTTTTGTTTTAGAAAAGCCGAAATCAAGGTTGCAGATGGCATAATAGACTTTGGCTTTTGCAAAGTGATGTCTAAAGACCTTGCCAAAAATCTTTCGGGATGTTGTGAGGCAGTTGTAATGGCGGCAACACTTGGGATAGATATCGACAGACTCATCGCAAGGGGGTCCGTTATATCAAAGGCAGAGGGATTTTTTCTGGATGCGGTTGCGTCATCTTTTGCAGAGGCAGTTATAGATTATGCAAACGACAGGTTAAAACAAGAATTCCCTTTGAGACCGAGGTTCAGTGCAGGCTACGGCGACTGGGAGCTGTCCTGCCAGAAGGATATACTGGATTTTTTGTGTGCAGACAAGCTAATGGGTATAAAGATAGGCGACAATCTTATTATGACACCCAGAAAGTCAATAACAGCAGTTTGCGGTATAGGAGATAAGATATGAAAACTATAAACGATTTGATTTTGGAAAAGAGAATATTTTTTGACGGCGGAACAGGTACATATCTTCAGCAAAACGGACTAAAAACGGGCGAAAATCCGGAGATGTGGAGCATAGAAAAGAGCGAAATCATAGAAGGTCTTCACAGGGCGTATTTTGAGGCGGGTGCCAATATAGTAAAGACCAATACCTTTGGTGTAAACAAAGACAAATTTGCAAATTACAAAGAGATAATCCGTGCATCAATTAAATGTGCCAATAGGGCAAAAGACGGCAAAGAGGATAGGTTTGTTGCCTTTGATATGGGGCCTACAGGCAGAATGTTAAAGCCTTTTGGCGATATGGATTTTGAAGAGTGCGTGAGCCTTTTTGCAGAAAATGTAAAGGTTGCATCAGAGTGCAATATAGACCTTATTCTTATAGAAACTATGAATGATGCCTTGGAGACCAAAGCGGCGGTTATTGCGGCAAAGGAAAACTGCAATCTTCCGATATTTGTAACCAATGCCTACGACCGCAGCGGCAAACTTATGACAGGAGCAACTCCAAAGGCTATGATTGCTATGCTCGAGGGTCTTGGCGTGTCTGCCATAGGTATGAACTGCTCATTCGGACCCGATATGATGATAGATTTGATAGATGAATTTTTGCAGTATTCGTCACTTCCTGTCATAGTTAATCCCAATGCGGGGCTCCCCGAGGTAAAAGACGGCAAAACAGTGTACAACCTCAATGCTGACGATTTTGCAAAGAGTATGGACCTTCTTGCAAGAAAGGGGGCACATATCCTTGGAGGTTGCTGCGGTACTACACCCGAGTATATAAAAACGGCGATAGAAAAGGTTAAAGATATAGATTACACCACCCCTGTCAAAAAGGAATTTACACTCGTGTCATCATATACGCACGCCGTTGAAATAGGCAAAAAGCCCATTCTTATCGGAGAGAGAATAAATCCCACAGGCAAGAAAAAACTCAAGGAAGCCATTTTGTCGGGCGATATGGAATACATACTGTCCGAGGGCTTGCGTCAGGCAGAAAAAGGTGTGGATGTTCTTGATGTCAATGTGGGCGTTCCCGGAATAGACGAAAAAGCCGTTATGGAAAAGACCATAGTTTCGCTCCAGGCGGTAACCGACAAACCCTTGCAGATAGATTCTTCGGACAAGGCGGCGTTGGAGGGTGCAATAAGAATTTATGCAGGTAAGCCTATGATAAATTCCGTAAACGGCAAAAGGGAAAGTATGGATACAGTTTTGCCCCTTGCCAAGAAGTACGGCGGAGTAGTAATTGCCCTTACCCTTGACGAAAACGGAATTCCCGATACTGCAGAGGGCAGGCTGGAGATTGCATACCGCATAATAAATGAGGCAAAAAAATACGGCATAGACAAAAAGGATATCGTAGTAGACCCTCTTGCACTTACCGTATCGTCAAATGCGGACAGTGCACTAATCACACTAAAAACCATTGAATTACTTAATAGAGATGATATAAAAACAAGTCTTGGAGTTTCCAATATTTCCTTTGGCTTGCCAAACAGAGATATTATAAATTCTGCATTTTTTACACAGGCACTGGCAAAAGGTCTAAACTGTGCCATAATGAACCCTTTTTCTGGAAATATGCTTAATTCCTACTATGCACATGGCGTGCTTTTTGGTATCGACACATCGTGCAGAGAGTATATTGCCTATGCTTCCGATGTAAAGGTGAGCGATGTCATAGAAAAAGCAAATATATCCTTAAGAGATGCGATAACAAAAGGACTCAAGGATGCGGCGGAAAAAGCCTGCCGTGAGGAAATATCAAAAACAAAGCCGATGGATATCATTAATGCTATGATAATCCCCGCATTAAATGAAATAGGCGAGGATTTTGAAAAGGGCAAGGCGTATCTTCCGCAGCTGCTTATGAGTGCGGAGGCGGCATCGGCAGCATTTGAAATTGTAAAGGAAAACATCGAAAAAACCGATATCTCCGATGACAAAAAGATAATAATCGCCACAGTAAAGGGAGATATCCACGATATCGGCAAAAATATAGTAAGGGTAGTTATGGAGAGCTACGGTTTTACCGTGATAGATTTGGGAAAAGATGTAGATGCCCAAACCATATTGAAATCTGTCCTGAAAACAGGGGCAAAGATAGTAGGCTTAAGTGCTCTTATGACTACAACCGTTCCTGCAATGGAGGAAACTATAGCTTTGCTTGCCCAAGAAACACCCGATGTACTGGTAATGGTAGGAGGGGCTGTCCTTACAGAAGAATATGCCAAAAGGATAGGCGCCCATTACTATGGCAAGGATGCAATGGACGCAGTTAAAATAGTAAACGAAATATATAAATAAAAAATGGGCTCAAAAGGTGAGCCCATTTTTGTTATCTTATTCCGTATTTTTCAATTATATAATCCATATCCTTGTCGCCTCTTCCCGAGAGGTTGATAAGAACAGAACCCTTATTTAGCCTTTGTGCAAGCTTAATTCCGTATGCCACAGCGTGAGCACTCTCTATTGCGGGGATAATTCCCTCAAGTCTTGAAAGTGTAAAGAAAGCGTCTATTGTTTCGTCGTCTGTAACCACATCGTACTTAACTCTGCCCAAATCGTGCAAAAATGCGTGCTCGGGACCCGATGACGGATAGTCAAGACCGCTTGCAACCGAGTATACGGGAGCAGGCTCGCCGTTTTCGTCTTTGAGCATTATGCTGTTAAATCCGTGCATAATACCCTCTGTGCCGAATTTGAGGCTTGCCGCGTGGTCGCCAAGAGTTGTGCCGCGTCCCAAAGGCTCAATTCCGTATATATCCACAGGGTCATTCAAAAATCCCGAGAAAAGTCCCATAGCGTTTGAACCGCCGCCAACGCAAGCAACTATTGCATCGGGGAGCTCGCCTGTCATAGAAATAAACTGTTCTCTTGCCTCAATACCTATAACACTCTGGAAATCCCTCACCATCATAGGGAACGGATGCGGTCCAAGAACCGAACCAATGCAGTATATGGCGTCTTTGTATTCTTTGCAGTATGCCGCAAATGCCGCATCAACTGCCTCTTTGAGAGTTTGAAGTCCTTCGGTTACCTCAATGACATTGGCACCTAATATCTTCATTCTTGCTACATTCGGAGCCTGCTTTTTGATGTCAACAGAACCCATATATATATCACACTCAAGGCCGAAATATGCCGCAGCAGTAGCCAGTGCCACACCGTGCTGACCCGCACCGGTTTCGGCGATTACCTTTTTCTTGCCCATATATTTTGCAAGAAGAGCCTCGCCCATACAGTGATTGAGCTTGTGTGCACCTGAGTGGTTAAGATCTTCACGCTTAACATATAGCTGTACATTACCCAATTTTTCCGAAAGCCTTTCGAGGTGGGAAATGGGAGTGGGTCTTCCCTGAAATTCTTTTCTTATTCTTCTTAATTCGCTTATAAACTTAATCGACTTACAAATTGTAAAGTATGCCTCAGTTATTTCGTTCATAGCGGTCTGGAGCTCTTTGGAAACATAAGAACCGCCGTATTTGCCGAAGTATCCGTTTTCGTCAGGGTAATTTTTAAAGTAAGTATCAAAATTTATTCCGTTGAATTCCATAATATAATCCTCCGTTTATATATAATAAAAAAATCCTTGACAGAACTATACTGTCAAGGACGAACATACAAAATATATCCGCGGTGCCACCTTGAATTCACGGCAATCCGTGCACTTTGGCGGAGTACCAACATACCCCTGACCTGTAACGCCGGTCTTGCGTCGGTGCATTTGACACCGCCCTCCGCAGTCCATATTACACGGGAGGTCTATGCGGAACTCACACCGTAATCCGCTCGCTCATAAAGACCAAATCCGTCTTTTTTCTGCATCAATAGTTTAAGCAGTTGCGTTAGTATCCGAACCCGCCTAAACCAAGTAAAATAGCCGTTTTTCTTTGTTGTCGGTCTCAAAATACGCCGGTATTACTTCGACCTTCCGCCTTGAAAAACCGACAATTTTATTTTGTTTTAGGTTCTATGAATTTTCGGTGCAGTGTTTTTGTGTCAATGCGAGGCAAAAACACAGCTAATGCTGACGCATTTGCGAGTAT
>JAZPZD010000008.1:0-123569 GCA_045544515.1 Clostridia bacterium
GTGTCTAAAATACTGGCTTTTGGCATCTATGGCAAAAGCTACATAAATGAAAAAGCTCATTAGTAATGATTACAATATTCCTTACTAATGAGCTTAATTTTCTGGTATTCACTTTGCGGTGCGTTCTTTTTCGACAGTCTGTTTTTATATGTTGCCGCCGTTTTCCCTTGCATAGTAAAACAGATACTGCTGTGCAAAACCTGCATACTCGCCAAAAAGCTCCTTTGCCTTTTGTTCTATCTGTTTGTTGGTAGCAGTTTCGTCCATATAAAGAGATTGCATTGTACGCTTTACCCATACATCTATGGGAAAAGCCTCGCTTTTTTTCCCTGAAAACAAAAGCACGCAGTCTGCCACCTTGGGTCCTACCCCTTTTATCTTCATAAGCTCTGCCTTGGCGTCGGGATACGGGAGAGTTTTTACATAATCCAAGTCAACACATCCGTTTGCAATCTTTTCTACCGCATCAACAATATATCCGGCTCGATATCCCGCTTTTAAAAATCCAAGCTCATCTGCCGTTACACCGGAGAGCTTTTGCACTGTGGGAAATGCGTATAGCTCTTTATCCCCGATTTTTATAGAGTCGCCGTATTTTTCGCAAAGAGAATGAACAATCTTTTTTATCCTCGGTATTTGATTTTGAGTGGATATTATAAAGGATATAAGGCACTCAAATATATCCTGATTCAATATGTGTATTCCGTATCCGTATTCCATCGCCTTTGACACATATTTATCTTTGGAATACAGCTCTTTTATATATGAATAATCTCTGTTTAAATCAAGATAGTCAAGCCAGATGTTTTTTACATCCTCTTGGTTTGTATTTGATATAGTAAGAATGTCACCGTCAAAAGAAAGGTTTACCGCTCTTGAATGAGCAACACCCGTGTAACTCTTGTCATCGTTTTGAAACCACCTGAAACACTGCCCGCACATAAATGTGTGCGTAAGGTCAAAATGCTCTACTCCTTTTATCTGTGCGGTATTTTCGTTTATCATTTGTACTTGCATAATATCACCTGTGTCTATTTTAAAATATATTAATTCATATGTCAACACCATAAAAAAATCAGTATTTTGACATTTTTTTAAAAATATGGGTCAAAAGGTAAAAAAATAATTTGAAATTATTTAATTTTGTGGTATACTATATTATGTATACACAAACAAAAGGGGTAGTTTTTATATGCCAAGAAAATTTACGGTAACCATAAAAGGTTTCCAGACATATGTTTCGGATGACGACGACACCAATGTGGAGCTTGTAAGCGAGTGCGAATTCTATAAAGCTGACGGGGTTTATTTCTGCGATTACAAAGAATCGGAAATAACCGGTCTTGGCGGAACTGATACATCGATTGAGATAGGCAGTGACTATGTGTCGCTCAACCGCACGGGTACAGTTAATTCGCAGATGCTCTTTATGGCGGGAAGGAAAACCTCTTCTTTCTACAGGATGCCTTTTGGCGAGCTCGCAATAGATATACATACAAAAAGCCTTAATATAGAAATAGACGAAAACGGCGGAAGGCTTTTGGTTGACTACATAATTGATATAAATAACTCTTCATCGAGCCACAATACTTTTGACATAACTATCAGGGAGGATAAGTAAAATGAACGACATCATTAAACACATAAAAGACCAGATCGGAGCAATTACAAAAGATGCTCTCATCAACATGGAAATATCGGGCAAAGATTCCGAAGAATTTAAAAAAGCCCTTGAAGATGAAATCGAAATAGAAATACCAAAGGAAAAAGCTCACGGAGATTTTTCTGTGAATACTGCAATGAAGCTCACCAAGGTTTTGAAAACTTCTCCGCAAAACATTGCAAAAGCACTTACCGAAAGTATGAATTTTGATGGAACATATGTAGAAAAATGTTGCATTGCAGGTCCCGGATTTATTAACTTCTATTTAAAATCCGACTGGCTCTATGACGGTCTTAAGCTCATAGACAAGCTCGGTGACGACTTTGGAAGAATAGACATCGGCAAAGGCAAAAAGGTTATGGTGGAATTTGTAAGTGCAAACCCCACCGGCCCTATGCATATGGGTAATGCCAGAGGCGGAGCTCTCGGTGACGGAATAGCAAGCGTTTTGGAGCATGCAGGCTACGATGTAACAAGAGAATTCTATATAAACGATGCGGGTGCACAGATAGAAAAGTTTGGCAAATCCCTGGAGGCAAGATATCTGCAGATTTTTAAAGGCGAAGATGCCATTGCCTTCCCCGAAGACGGATATCAGGGTAATGATATCAAGGTTCACGCCAAAAATTATGCAGATTTAAACGGCGATATACTCGTAGATGTTTCTTCCGAGGACAGAAAAAAAGCACTTGTAGACTATGCCCTCCCAATAAATATTGCTAACCTCAAAAAAGACCTGGAGAAATACAGAATTTATTATGATGTGTGGTTCAAAGAAAGCTCCATCCACGCAAACGGCGAAGTGGCACAGACTATTGAACTTCTTAAAAAGAGCGGTCTTACCTACGAAATGGACGGTGCTCTGTGGCTTAAGACTACAGAATTCGGCAGTGAAAAGGACGAGGTATTAATTCGTGCAAATGGTATTCCCACATACTTTGCGGTGGATATTGCATACCACAGAAACAAGTTTGAAATGCGTGGCTTTGACAAGGTTATAAACATCTGGGGTGCTGACCATCACGGCCATGTAGCAAGGATGGAAGGTGCAATGGATGCCATAGGCTGCGACAGCAAAAAGCTCAAAGTTGTTATAATGCAGCTTGTCCGCCTTATTAAAGACGGTGACATCGCAAGAATGTCCAAGAGAACAGGCGAAATGATTACACTAAATGACTTAATTGACGAAATCGGTGTTGATGCGGCAAGATTTTTCTTCAATCTCCGTCAGGCAGCGAGCCACTTGGAATTTGATATGGATTTGGCTGTTGCACAAAACAACGACAACCCCGTATTTTATGTACAGTATGCACATGCAAGAATTTGCTCAATCTTAAGAAACCTTGCAGAAGAAAACATCAATCTGGAAAAGATAGAAAATGTAGACCTTACACTACTTAACACCAAAGAGGAAATCGAGCTTATAACAAAATTAAACTCCTTCCCACAGGAAATAGAAGCAAGTGCAAATGCACTAGAACCGAGCAAGCTCACAAGATACCTGCTCGACTTATCGGCTCTGTTCCACTCTTTCTACAACAGTTGCAGAGTTAAGGGCGAAGACGAAAAGCTTATGCAAGCAAGAATGACACTTATATCACTTACAAAGGCAGTTATCAAGAACACTATGTCTATACTTAAAATCAATGCCCCCGAAAAAATGTAAAAGGATGTGTCAATATGAAAAAAACAAGAATAATTGCACTTGTTCTTTGCGTGTTTCTTGCAATATCTTTTATAGGTGTATCGGCTGATACAAGCGAAATTGCAAAAGCACCGCTTATAACAAGCGGCGACTCTGCAAAAAAGCTCATTGAACAAAGTGCAAACCTCATACTTTTAAAGTACAAATTTGATATAACCAGAGAACAGCTTTACGAAAACACACTTATGGCACTTTTGGAAAATCATCCCGAACTACTCGAAGAAGCATACGAAGCTATATTTTCCGGACTTGACGAACATTCCGAGTACTACACAGAAGAAGAATTTAAACACTTTTTGGAAAATATGAGAGGAGAATTTGCTGGAATCGGCGTAATAATCTCACAGATACCCGACGGACTTCTGGTTTCGGGAATAACAGATAATTCCTCAGCAGACCAGGCAGGAATTAAAAAGGGCGATATCATAACAACCGTAGACGGAGTAGCTATATCCGGTATGCCGTTGGAAGAGGCACGCTCCTATGTAATAGGTAAAGAAGGCACCTATGTCAAAATAGGTGTCAAAAGAAACGGTCAGTATATTGAATATACCGTAATTAGAAAAAAGGTTGTTGTTGAGCCCGGCAGCTACGAAATTATCGATGCAAATATCGGTTACATAGTACTGGACTCCTTTGATGCGTCCGCACCTATCCTTGTCGAAAATGCATTAAACGAATTTGACAGACACGGCATAAAGAAGATAATATTTGACCTTCGATACAACCCCGGCGGTTCGGTTGACGCATTTTCAAAAATATGCCAGAGGCTTATCCCCAAGGGTCCCACTATTCACTTTGAATTCAAAAATAAGTCACAGGATTTTGCTATGTATTCCAGTTGTCAAAATCCCAAATATTCACTTATTGTCCTTGCAAATGAATACAGTGCAAGTGCCGCAGAGGCATTTTGCGGTGCTGTTCAGGACAGCGGTGTAGGAATAGTGGTGGGTACCAAGACCTATGGAAAAGGCACAATGCAAAACCTTACAAGCTTTCGTATAGGCGGTGGTATCAAGCTTACCGAGGCAGAATATCTTACAAGGAACAAACGCCACATAAACGGTATAGGAATAGAGCCCAATTATTACGAAGACGACAGCATAATACGGATGAGAAAAGCAGGCTTTAGTGACCTTGACTTTGGCACACACTTAAAGCTTGGCGACGAAAACGAGCTTGTGCTGGCACTTAATCAAAGACTTTATGCTATGGGCTATGATGTGGGGGTTCCATCAAAGAAATTCACCGAAAAAACCGATGTTGCTGTTAGGCGTTTTCAGGCAGCAAACGAAATGGAAATGACGGGAATCTGCGATGTTGAAACCCAGCTAAAGATAGAAGCAATTATGCAAACTCTCGAATTTTCGGACAATCAGATTTTTAAAACTGCACTTGATTTGTTCAGAAAAGGAACTTATAAAAAATACATTAAAAAATATTGATTTACATTCGGTGCAAACATTAGCTTTGCACCGAATTTTTTTAAATACATTTACAATTCGCTTAAGATATTATACAATACTTAAAAATGTATTTTTTGGTTTTATTTTGCATTTATATATAATATTATGCAATTTCGGGGAGGTGTTTTTGTGACAGAACACAAGGTGAATTATATGTTTGACATAAGCTCTATGTACTCGTGCTTTGAGCCAACATACAAAGACGACTTTTACTATCCTGGTGAGAGCCACAATTTTTGGTAAATGGTGTATGTAATAGACGGAAATGTAGGTATTTCTGCAGACGAGAGAGTTTACGCACTAAAAGAAAACGATATCATATTCCACAAAACTATGGAATACCACAAGCTGTGGACACCGGTGGGCAAAAAGTCGCATCTTTTTATATGCTCTTTTTCTGCATCGGGAAATGCCGAAAAAGAACTCGAAAACGGTGTATTCAGACACAACTATGAGCAAAAAAATGAGCTAATGACCCTTATAGAATATATCCGTATGGAAAACTCCTCCCTGCCCCGCACAAACAAGCGAAATCTTGAACCATGGGACAAATCGCCGTATTTTTCTGCAATAGTTGCAAAAAGGCTTGAGCTTATTATAATGATGATTATTGAAAACAGCAAAAAGGTCAGACCTGTACAAAATAACAAAGATGTATCCTTGTACAACTCAATAATAAAAATGCTCGACAAAAACATATCCGGGCAAGTTTCTGTTCCGGATATTGCAAAAAAATTCTCCATAAGTGTATCCAAGTTAAATAAGCTTTTTGCCTCATATGCGGGTTGCGGCGTGCATACATATCATATAAAAATGAAAATTCAAAAAGCCGTAAAGCTCCTTTCAGACGGCGTTCCTGCCAATGTAATCAGCGATATGCTTGGTTTTAACAATCCGAACTACTTTAGCCTTACATTTAAAAGAGAAACCGGATTTTCTCCGCTGAATTACAAAAAGCGTTTTATGTAGTCATACAAAAAATGTCAAATTTGGCACAACAGACAGCATTTTTTGAAATTTTTTGTTGCATTTCTTTCAAAATAATGCTATAATTACATTTATATTAATCTCTTGCATATTTTTATGCAGGGTAAAAGCTCTTACCTATATCCGCGATAAGAGTCAGACAAAATTCTATGCCGAATGCGGATACGGCAGATTGGAGTATTTTTATGACATATGTAGAAAGAGTTCTTGACGACCTCAAGAAGAAAAATCCGGAACAGCCGGAATTTATTCAGGCAGCTACAGAAGTATTACTCAGCATCGCACCTGTAATCGAACAGCATCCCGAATACGAAAAAGCAGCTTTGCTTGAAAGAATTGTAGAACCCGAAAGACAGATAATGTTCAGAGTTCCCTGGGTTGACGACAACGGCAAGGTACAGGTAAACAGAGGTTTCAGAGTACAGTTTAACAGTGCTATAGGACCTTACAAGGGCGGACTTAGATTTGCTCCCAATGTATACCTCGGTATCATCAAATTCTTGGGATTTGAACAGATATTCAAAAACAGCTTGACAGGTCTTCCCATCGGCGGCGGCAAGGGCGGTGCAGACTTTGACCCCACAGGCAAATCCGACGGCGAAATTATGAGATTCTGCCAGTCATTTATGACAGAATTATACAGACACATCGGTGCAGAAACTGATGTTCCCGCAGGTGACCTCGGTGTAGGTGCAAGAGAAATCGGATATATGTTCGGTCAGTACAAGAGACTTAAGAATGTATACGAAGGCGTTCTCACAGGTAAAGGTCTCTCCTACGGCGGTCTTAGCGGAAGAACAGAAGCTACAGGCTATGGTATAGTATTCTACGCAAGAGAAATGCTCAAGCACTTTGGCGAAGAGTTAAAGGGTAAGGAAGTTGTCGTATCCGGATTTGGTAATGTTTCCTGGGGTACTGTAAGAAAGCTCAATCAGCTCGGTGCCAAGGTTATAACTATCTCCGGTCCCGACGGATACATATACGATCCCGATGGTGTAACTGCAGGCGAAAAGGAAGACTTCCTTCTTGAACTCAGAGCATCCGGCAAAAACATCTGCTCACCTTATGCAGAAAAGTTCCCTGGTGCTAAATTCTTCCCCGGCGAAAAGCCCTGGGGTGTTAAGGCAGACCTCTATATTCCTTGTGCTACACAAAACGAAATCACTATGAAAGAAGCAGAAGTTATGGTTAAAAACGGCTGCAAGTTCCTTTGCGAAGGTTCTAATATGCCTACAACCAACGAAGCTATGGCATACCTCCAGGAAAACGGCGTTGTTTTAGGCCCCTCCAAAGCTGCAAACGCAGGCGGTGTTGCTTGCTCTTGTATCGAAATGGGTCAGAACGCAGGTCACACAGTATTCTCTCCCGACCAGGTATATGCACAGCTTGAAAACATCATGGTTAACATCCACGATTCTTCTGCTGCAGCTTCCGAAAAGTTTGGTTTCGGATACAACCTTGTTGCAGGTGCTAACATTGCAGGCTTCATCAAGATTGCAGAAGCTATGATGGCTCAGGGTATTTGCTAATTTAATAAATCTATAACTTAAAGATGCCGATTTTTGTCGGCATCTTTTTTGTTTGTTTACAATTTATTTACTCTTTCCTCACAAGTTTTTCTTGCTTTTTTGTGCACCTTGTGTTATAATATTTAACTGTGTTGCGTATTTTTAAGGTCGATATCAGTTTCGAAACACACATCATTTTAAGTAAAACTTATAGAACTAAATAAAGACAAACCATGAGGTGACAAAATGATATCAAGAGAAAAATTGGCTTGTTTTTGCCAATGGCTCAAGAAAAAATCATTCGTTATATGCTGTGGTATTGCTCCGGTAATTCTTCTATCTGCTTTATTGATAACAAGTGATTTTGGCTGTAATGTAATAGTAGACGGCAAGATAATAGGTACTGCCCCATCGGAAAAGTATGTACTTAACCTTGTAGACAGTATAAACGAAGAACTCGCACCGTATCTTGGCGGAAGCGATGCAATAACGGTAAGACCTATAACTACTCCCAAGCTCGTTGTAGGCAAGAACTTTTCTTCAAGCCACGAATTGGGCGAGGCACTCAAACAAACCTGCCCTCTTTTGGAAAAAGCATATTCCGTAAAATCGGGCGACAAAACAGTAGTAGCTTTTTCTACCAAAGAAGAAAGGCAAAAACTCTATAACCAATTTATTAAAAAAATGACAAACGGCAGCAAGTCATATGAGATTTTGGACAACATAAGCTTTAAGTATGAACTTGTTCCGTATGGTCTTATAAAATCCGGCGATGCTGCATCAAAGATGCTCGAGCGAACATATAAATTCTCTGATGAAATAAGCATCAATAAAAATTGTGATATTGATGACATACTTACATCCTACGCAATATGCGAAGATGATTTTAAAGAGCAGAACCCCGGATTTAAAGAAGGCAAAACAAAAAAAGTAAAAATAACATCAAATATCCCCTATATACGCGTTCTGTCCAAAAAAAGCCGTATAGAAAACACAGTAATAAGACACACTGTAAAATATGAGATGGACGCCGATATGTACAAGGGCGAAAGCGAAATTAAATCTGACGGCGAAGACGGTATCAAAAAAGCATACAAGACAAAATACTCATTAAACGGCATTTTGCTCTATGACAGTCTTGACAAAGAAGAAATTACCGAGCCGTGTACCCAGGTAATCCTCATTGGCGGAAAAGAGCAACCAAAAGGAAAATCAACTGGAAGTATTTCAAAGCCCTGCAACGGCAATCTCTCGTCGCGATTTGGCACAAGAGGTTCCAGACAGCACCGAGGTATTGACATAACAGGAAAGGAAGACACCCCCATTTATGCCGCAGACGGCGGAACGGTGACCTATGCCGGTTGGGATAACAGTGGTTATGGAAATGTAATAAAGATTGACCATAAAAACGGATATACTTCGCTTTATGCTCATTGCAACGGTCTTTATGTTAAAGAGGGCGACTCTGTAGCCAAGGGCGACATTATTGCTGGACTTGGCAATACAGGAAGAAGTACAGGTCCTCACCTGCACTTTGAAGTATACAACACAAAAACGAGAGTTGCTGTAAACCCTTTGAATTTCTTTAGTATGCAATAATAAATATATCGATATTTTTTGAAAAAAGTATTGACTATTATGTAAAAAACTGTTATAATGTTCAAGTCGGTTTAAGTGCCGGCTTGATATACGGAGATGTATCGAAGTGGTCATAACGAGCACGATTGGAAATCGTGTTGCCGTGATGAGCGGCACGTGGGTTCAAATCCCACCATCTCCGCCAGAATAAAAACCCTTGAAATTACCGAGAAAGTCAGTGATTTCAAGGGTTTTCTTGTGTTTTTAAACTGTTTTGCAAAAGCATAAAAAGACATAAAAAAGCATTATGTTCTGTGTCAAAATTGTGTCAAAATAACCTTTAATTATAATAACGGATATAGTCCGCAGACCTTTTAGTCAATCAAGCCTATAATTTCTATGATGTCACATATTGTAGAAAAAGGAGTTTTGACTACTATGCCTGAGGTTATAGCGCTTGCAAAAAACTTACGAAGAATAAGAAAGGAAATGAAACTATCCCAGTTGGAGTTCGCTCTTGAATCCGAGATATCGCTCGACATAATAAGTATGATTGAAAGGCAACAGGCGAATCCAAGATTATCTACGCTCCAACAGATAAGTGCTTATATCGGTTGCACTGTAGCAGATTTATTAGCACCCCCAAAAGATTAAAAAAACAGAATATAATCCGTAGTGTCATTTAAAATACAGATGTATAATATCCTTGTTGTTGAAAAATGTCGAACAAGAGGATTATGCATATGTCTTACAGCAAAAAAACAATAGAAGATGCAATATCATACCGAACGCCAATGGCTATTAAACAAATACGAGTGATTGTGAAAGATGAAACAGCTTTCCCGGTATGTCCCAAATGCCAAATCTCATTAGAGCGTGATTATCAGACATATTGTAATAATTGCGGACAACGCTTAAAATGGTATGGATATATCAAGCATTCTACTATAATTTATATTTGATCTCCCCCATAATAAAAAACACCTCTCAAAGCATATTATTGCTCCAAGAGGTGTTTTCTCTTTTATTTAGTCATATTTACCAGTTTATTCGCAAGCCAATACAGTGCTACATCTTTTTCGCAAAGCTCTACCCACAGGTCCGTATCTTTTGGCACTATGAGGTTTCGCACTCTCATTTCTGCCACAATGTCGTTTGCAGTAGTAAGCTTCATAATATCTGTTCTGTTCACAGTCTTATTGGCGCCGTTATATGCAAGCTCGTATGCTCGTTTTTCTTTTCTACACTTATTGAGCCAAAGAGAAGCATCGGATATAATGCCTCTTTGGTTAAGGGCATTTACGATATCCTTAACATCTATAAGCTCGCAATACTTCTTGTAGTTCGGTCTGCCATAGCCGGCAATTCGTGCATAACCCAGCTTGTACTTTTTCTTTGCAACAGATCCGCCGTTTGCAATAAGTCCGCTCTCTGATGAGGTATTGCCCTCTACAGTGTAAACATATGTGCTGTCTACATCATACACAATACCAGTGTGACAGATTGTGCCCTTTGCATCTTTAAAGAATATCTGGTCACCTTTTTGTGCTTTGGGTTTCCATTCACCTGCGTTTTTATAATATCCTGCAGATGTAGGTGTATATGCGGACCATCCGTGTATAAGCTTCTTTGCAATCTCTGCCCCAAAGGCTTGTACAAAACACCAATCTACAAAGGTATCGCACCAGGCATAGCCATTGGCAAATACACCTGCATTATATTTTGATAAGTCTCTTGCATACTTGGTATAGTTGGCGTTGCCTGCATTGGCTGTTTTGGCATCCAAAGAGGATTTGTTTTTCTTTTCGAGATATCCAACCTCATTAAGCGCAACGGTTATTAGCTTATTTATCACCGTCAGCACCCCCTGTTAATGCCTCTGCTGCGTTCTTTAATCGTTTGAGGTCTAATTTCCCCTCAACGAATATGTAACTCATAGCCGAAGCCATTGCCATAACAGTACCCGAAACAGTTGCTATTTCGCTTTCTGTTACACCAAATACCATTGCTATGCCACAAGTAACACCTGCAGCAGCGAGCCAAAACTTACGGGATGAAATTTTTCTAATAAAGTCACTCATCAGAAATAACTCCTTTCTTTAGTTTAACAAATTCTTTGCCTATTTTTATTGCTCCCATTATTCCACCCTCGGCACCCAGAGCACCAAAGTATCCGCTAATAAGAGCATCGGGAATAGTTTTTTCGTGCCACACGAATACAAAACATACCGAAATAAACAGTACTGTTGTAATTCCAAGTATGATTAAGGTTTTAGTCAGAGTGCCCACCGTTTACCACCCTTTCCCACTTATCGTGAACATATGAGTTCTCTTTGAGTTCGTTGGTATAGTGGTCGTAGATTTCGTGTGCAAGCTGCCACTGAACCTCATCTTTTTCTACGCCGTTTTCTATATCGCAAAGAAATTCAACAAGGAACATTCTACAACTTCTTATGTCTTCTCGTTTAAGCTCTGTTCTAACAGGCTTGAGTGTCCATTTTACAATAAGCCCAAAAGCTGCTGCAATGACACTCATAGCCCCTAAGAACGAGCTTATGGAGACTATATAGCCTCCAAGCTCATTAATTGTCATTGGGTGTGGCCTCCGCTACCTTTTCAGATGTTTCTTCGGTCATTTCGGGTTCAGTGATTTCAACTTCTTCAACAACAGGCTCGGTGTATGCCGCAAGCTCTGCAAGGTCGCTGTCATCAAGCACTCCCGACAGACTGTACTTCATAGCATTTTCCATAATGTGCTCTGCTGTCCATAGTCTTTTGTCAAAACCACTTTTAAGATTTGCTTTTACCCATTCTTTCTTGTTAAACATATTATTTTACCCCCTTATTCTGTAATGATGGCTGCTGTCAATTTTGCAACCTCATCCGTTATTTTATTATCAACATAATTCTTTGTGTCTGCTACATACTCAACCTCCATATCCGTGTTCTCGCTGTTGTAAATAAATGTCTTGGGATAATAGGTGTATAGAGCCTTGTATGCTTCGATTTCTTCATCGGATAGTGGTGTTTCTATTGGCTCAGCAAGTTCATACAGAACTTCAGGCTTTTCTTTTGATAATATTTCATTCGCTTTGGCTATGTCTCTAAGCGGAATACGAGAATCATATATTCTGATTGTATTAGGGATGCTATCCCATCGGATTATGTTATTCGCAACTCCAGAACCTTTAACATATTGCGAATATCTGTTAGAGCATACCTTACCCCATTCGTGAAAATTAGTAATTTCACAACGACAACCAGTACAGCTTACTCCCTCAAGTGTGCTCTCAAATGTGCCAACTGCTTCTGTTACTATTGCTCTACCAACTCGCTGCACCCTTACTTTTCTTGCAGTGTCTATTTCATCTCTAATATCAGTACCAACAATCCTTCTCAATGGTGCGATTGCTACTGAACATTCACTAAAGTCAGTCATATAGGCGGGATAAACTGTTCCCGATGCACTGGCATGAGGTGAAGCATTTCGAATACCTATCTTTACTCTTGCATCGGATGGGTATTCTCTAAAGTCTATTGTTAAAGACGATGGAGAGTTTTCAAAGTATAACTCATTACCTTTATTATCGAGAATTTTACAATATATAACTATATTGTAGTATTGCCCCGACAAAGCTATTTTTGCAACTCCTGTACTCAACGGGCTGCCCTCATATAGTGTAAAGTAAACAAAAGCCCCGTTGTCAATGTTAACAGTCACACTTTTATCTTCATTATTTGTGTACCAAGGAGAATCACCTGTAGTATAAGGATAAGGCAAAATATTCTTTCCACAAGTAATTGAAAGATTTCCATCATCACCAATACTTACAAGCTCTATCGGAATTTTAGGTGTAGGGATTCCGTTTTGTATTGTTTTACCAAATATCTTCATACTCTGCAAGGGTGCTTCTGCACTGTCGGAAAGGGATATGAGTTCGCCTGATGCACGGTCAACTATCCTTGCCTTTAGTATAGCATCGCCAACCGCTTGGGATTCTGCGGCAATACCTTGTTTGGTTAGAGTGCTATCAAGGCCATTACCGATATAGCCGACTGCATCATTTTTGGCTTTTTCTACAGCAGCTATACTGTTCGTTTCCTTTTCAGCTATGTTGTTTATAGCTTCTTGTTCTTTTGTTCCAAGCTCTTCAATAGTCTGGGCACAGGTATCGGTAACATCTTTTATAGATTTCTTGGTAACATCTATAAGCTGATTAATAAGGTCGTATTCCTCTGCAGGCGGTGCGGGGTTTTCTACCTCCAAGCCTTCGAGAACAGGAGCGGTACACCGTGATGTGTGCCATTCTGTTTCTACTTTACCTTCTTCATCAGTTGTCAGTGCACAGATAAGGAAGGTAACATTGCCCTTGTAAGCAACAACTTTGCGTTCAATCTTCCAACTAAAGTGAACTATATCATCCTCGGCAACTATGTCCTCTACATACCAACTATCTTTTTCGCCATTTGCATTTTGGTAGTTTATGTAAATGTTTCTTGTTGTGAGGTCAATATTGTCACCGACTATCCTTGGACCTTCGAACCATACTCTTTCCGAGCTATCATCTGACTCTACACCGAGGGTAACAAAGCTGGCGGGTATTGTTATCTTTCGGCTTCGGCTATCGAAGGTAAAGTAGTCATATGGTGCCTCTTCAAAGAAAAGTTCACTTGCATCTTTTATTTCTATTACATCACCGGAAGTTGTAACATTATCCATACTATACACCCCACTTTATCTTAATTGTTCCATATACAATAACCGAAGTAATATCTTCCGAAGATGCGAAAACCTTATAGTAATGCATCCTGGATATCTTTAAAAGCTCTGTATCTTCTTCGGTCAGCGTAATGGTAACTTCGTTTCCATTTGGAATAAATTCCTTGCTTATAATTGACTTGCCACCATTGGGAGAAACATCAAAGCGGATTTTTGTGCCCTCTTTGAACCTTTTTGGTGTCTTAATTGTAAACCTAAATGTTTCGCCCAAGGTATATTCAATTTTTACACCGTCATTTTCTTTTTTTAGTTCAAGCATAATAGTCCTCCTACACAATCACATAATTCAATGTAAGATACCTTGTAGCTACACTGTTCTCTTTATTTCCTGTACGATTGAATGTACGAATTTTTAATTTTCTGCCCTCTTTAAGAAATGAGAAATAATAATTGGCATACCTACGATCATATATCCATTCTAACGCCTCGCCTTCTTTTAAATGCAATGCAATTGGATAGCTTGATAAATATTCGCTGGCATTTACAATAAAATAATTGGCGCCAAAAGGAATATCGTACTCATAATCTGTATATTGTTGTATATATTCACTTCCGTTATAAAATTGAGGTTTAAATTCGAATTTTTCTGTATACTCATTTACAATATTAAGCCCTCCACCTACCTTAGAAATAGACCAATAACGCTTGTCGGTAACATCGTCGTCTACAATCTCCGCAAGCAGTACATAGTCGCTTTCTTCCGACGGAAGCTCTATACTGCAAATAAGCTCAATTTTGTTGGCTGCTTCGCTGTTAAGCAGATAAATATAATTTGTGCCGTCTGCAATCTTATCCAGTGTTTGAGGTGTTAAAATTCTCTTTTTTGCGCCGTTTTCAAATACACAAACACCGTCTGCAACAATTATCTTGTCTTCCGAGAGACTTACAGAACAACAGCTACCTATCTGCAATATCCCTTTGGATGTTAAATCTTGAGTAATTTGATTTAATGCAGATACTGCACTTTGGGGCGGTTCCTCGGGAAAGCGACTGTAATCGGCATATCCCAAATCTATTGCTATATAATTAAGATCTTCGGCAGTAACCACATTGGTATATGTACCCTCTTCGGTTTCTGCACTATACAAAAAATTATCTGTCATTTTATCAATCCTCCCAATTTGAAAGTGTTGGTTCCTGGTGGATAGTTGCACCCTCGAACCACATATTAAAACTTGTTACTTGCTTATAAGCAAGAGTATCTGCCAAACGAAACCTAACTACATCACCGAGTTTATAGTCGGTGCCGTATGTAACATTGCGAGTTTTGCAGGCGGTGGAATATTTGCTCTTTAATGCTTCAAGCTCGTTTTGAGCCTCGCTGAGAGAAGATGCATCAAGAATAACATCCCTCTTGTATATCCCCTCTTTTTCGGCAGAGGTTATGTATTCCCAAACAGGATCTTCCAGAGAATTACCTTTGTCGTCATATGTCTTTTTAAAATATCCGCCAAAAGCCAGCTCTTTGTTTGAAAAATCCTCCAGGACATCATATACATTAAGATTTGACTCACTCAAAACCAAAGGATTTACATCGGATGACAATATTTCAAAATGGATTTTTTTGTCCTTGCCTATGTACACCCTATGGCCGAGTTTAGCTTTGGCAAGATATTCGTTTACGAAATTTGATGCTATCTTAGGTGCATCTGTTCCAAATTCAGCGGTAACATCTATCGTGCTTTTGTCGTAAACTATCCAGGGAGCATTGCTTGAGAAAAGTTCGGACAGCTTTTGGTTTACATTGTATTCTCCGGTTTCAACTGCAGGGAATACAATGTTATTAAGTAGGGCATTTAAGTGACTTCCGTATATCTGCTTTTGTGTGTTGGTGAATTGAAAATCCGTTGCAATACCT
This sequence comes from Clostridia bacterium, assembly GCA_045544515.1. GTDB lineage: Bacteria > Bacillota > Clostridia > UMGS1810 > UMGS1810 > RGIG8748. The sequence goes on from JAZPZD010000008.1 coordinate 15,546, forward strand.
TCGAACTCACCCCAGACAACAAAATATCCCTCGGGATGAGCTTTGGCAAACTTAACTGCATCATCATCCCAAAAGGTAAGCTGAAAACTGCCTACATCATTAAAATCCCTTACTGCGTTCATAGAAACATATCCTGTTTGGTTTTCTGTTTCGTTAGTTGTAGGCGGGATTATCTTTCTTTCGGACAAATCCAAGCTATAAAAATTGATATCCATACCCTACTCCCTTTCTGCCATAAGATACAAATTGTTATAAGACATAATAGCCGTAAGCGGTCTTGCGGTTTCTGTATGATAAAAAGATATCTCGTTATCTCCCGGGACAAGATAAAACTTTGACAAATCCGTATCGTCTGTAATCGAATTGGTTATGTCACCGTCTATATCGCTCGTAAGACGCCTTTTTGCAATGTTTACAGTTATATTCTCATTCGCCTTTATAACATGGGCAAAGCTTATCTTTTCGCCTGTTGTCAGATTTTCCAAGGTTATAATGCTATCTTCTGTTGTGGGCTGATACGGTGTTGTAAGAGTGATTGTAGGTGCGCAATCTTTGTCACCTTTTACATAGGCACTGCCTTTGGCTATTATCTCGGAAAACACACACGGAAGAGTAAATGTATCTGTAATATGGTTTTTATAGCTTGCAAGCGACACAACAGTATCGTAATAATCGCAAAAATACGGATTATCGGCTTGAAATTGAATTGTAAAGCCGTTTATTCCACAGTTTGCATTTCGTTCTATATCTTCCATATTGATACATTTACAGCTTATTTTTCGTTTGTATATGCCGAAGTCACAATACAGCTCTCCCGGATAATAAAATGCTTTGAGCACCTGCATTATCTCGTGCTGACCGCCATAGAAATCACCGGTAATTGTAATAGTACGGGGGAGGTCGTAACTACCTGTAGTCGTCTGACCGTCCTGACTTGCATAATGAATGGTTTCGTATTCTCTTGCAGGTATTCCAAAGCCGTTCATCATTGCAATATTCATAAACGAATGTCTTCCGCCACCCATTTCTACAGTACCGCCTTTTGATACATATGATATTCTCACTTATTGTCACCTCATTTTTTCCATACTGCAGTGTGATTGCCGTATGTTTCTAACTGCTTGTGTGCCTCGTGTTGCTGATGCGGACCATATGCGGAAATATTTGAGTTATATGTTCTGTTGTCGTATATTGTTGGTCCCGAGGAGGAATTTTTTGATACATCTGCTTTTATAACAGCTGATACAGAACTGAACGAAGCGGAAAGTTCGCTTTGTATAGTATCCCACATAGCCTTGAATTCGGACAGAAATCCGTCACTGAACTGTGCGGCACTGTCTTCGCCTATTACAAAGAAGTCCTGCGGAAGCTCGCCAAACTCATCCTCGAAAGCGGTTTTCAATTCGGAAAGTTCGCTTGACATGAGCTTGTTTGCAGTTTCTTTGGCTAACTCATCATTACGGTTCCAGCCTTCCGTATATTTATTAAAATCTTCGTCTGGTGAATTCAGCAGCAGAGTAAGATATTCTATACCCTCACTTACACTCATAGACTTTAGTTCTTCTGCAAAGAAGCTACTTAGACCGCCATTCCTTTCTGAAAACTGGTCTATCAAACGGTTATATGTTTCAAGCTCTAAATTTTCAGCTGACGGGTCTGCAAGCATTTTATACTGTTCTGTCTTATCCCCGCCGTGAATAGTAATGCTGCGTATGGATTTATTATCCGCAGATAGTTCCTCTGCAAGATTATCTCTTTCATCCCTTACTTTTTCTGCAGATTCTTTCCACTTTTTAACATAGCTATCTATCTCCCTGGTGAGTTCTTTGTACTTATCCGAGGTTTTGTCAAAATAATCATCTCTGAATTTTGCAAGCGTTTTGTAATATTGGTGCTCGGTTATAGTACCTCTGTCCTTGGCATATTTAAGGTCGGAAAGTTCTTTTTCGTAAACACGCTCACCATACTGCTTTTTCTCTTCCATAAACTGCTTATATTCGTTGGATTGCTCGCCATAGTGCTTTGTGACAAGCTCTTCTTTTTTACGAATATATTCAGCTTCGGTTATGTACTCCATTTCAAGCTGATGCTTTAAGTCCTTTAACTCCTGTTCCGCTGCCGACTTTTTGGCACTTGAATTGCTTTTTCCACCGCCGGTGGTTGTACCAGATGAACCATTTGAGGTTTTTCCGCCGGTTAATTTGTTGAACTTTTCCTCTTCTTCAGTATGTTTAAGAATGTGTTTGTTAAGTTCTTTTTTTAGGCGTTCCTCATCCTCAACATATCCTAAATATTCTTCATGTGTTGTCTTGGTGTTTTCCTTTGCTTCTTCATATGCAGCATCTTCGCCTTTAAGCAAATATAACGCCAAATCCCAAGCATTTCCGCTTTTGCGTGCTCTTTTATCTCTAACTTCAGCTATTTCTTCATTTGTTGCAGCATCAATCCAGGTTTGCCTTGCTTCATCTTTTGCTTTTATTATTTCAGTCAATCTACCTTGATATGCATCTACATACGCCTTTGCCACTGCAAGATTATAATATGCCTCGGCAAGCTTATCCACAGAAGTACGCTGAACATCTATCGCTCCTGTTTCATCATATAGTGAACTTGTTATACCCGGTATAATACTTTCAAGTTCTGCAGCAGCTTTATTAAATGCTTTTTTTGCCGTTTCAGCTTCTTTGTCCGTGAGAGTTCCACTTTTTATCTGGTCTTCAAGTTCATAGAGCCTATCCTTTAGAACATTTACTTGTGATGCTTCGGCAATTTCAGCATCTCGTTTATCATCTATAGCCTTGATAGACTCCTTATAGCTTTCGTCAAGGTCCTTTACAGATTTTTCGATTCTCTTATTTGCATCGGATATCTCTTCGGCTGCTGATTTATGGGTAGCGGCATAAGTTGCGATACCTGCCACCAGAGTTGCAAGAGCAACTGCCACCCAGGTATAAGGATTTTTTAATAATTCCGCATTAAAGAGTTTCTGTGCCGTTGTTCCAAGTTTTGTAGCCGCTGTATATGCCTCTGTGCCCTTTTTTAAGTTCATAAGGTCATTTACTACAAGAGCAATATTCAAAGCACCAAGACCTGCACCAAAGGCAACTGCACCAGTTGCTGCGTTTTTAAAAAACTTTTCCAGACTACCATCTTCCAGCTTTTCATTGAGCCAGTCTACCATTTCTATAGCTTCGGGTAAGACATCTTCTGTAAGCGTTTGGGAAACTCCGCTTGAAACCTCACCGAAGAATGCAGTTATGTTATCTTTGAGTGTAGATATCTGCCCTGATGCAGTACCCGATTGCTCCTGCAAGGCATTAAAAAACTGCCCTCCCTCAGAAGTAGCAGTTCTCATAGCATCGGCAACCATCTCGTATGTGATGGCTCCCTTTGACATTTCATCTTTTAACTGGGCAACGGATTTTCCCGTCTTTTCGGATATAATCTGCAGGGGATTAAATCCTTGATTGATACATTGCAGAAGGTCCTGGCCCATCAATTTGCCCTGTGATTTAACCTGTCCGAAAACAAGTGCAAGTCCTTTGAACTTTTCTTTGTTTCCAAGGGATATATCACCGAGCATTTGAAGGTCGGGCATAAGATTGTTTACATCTTCACCAAATGCAAGAAGTGTAGTACTCGCATCTGCCAAATCTGTAAGTTCAAACGGTGTAGTTGCTGAAAAACCTTTCAGACTTTCCATAAGCTTTGCCGCTTCCTCGGCACTTCCAAGCATTGTTTTAAAGCCTGCGTTGTACTCTTCCATTGTCATATTATAATTGACACCGATACCAAGTACTGCGGCACCTGCTGCTACTCCTGCAGTTGCAAGAGTCTTTACGCCTCTATTGATACCGCCTATTATATCAGCGGAGCTTTGCATAGCCTTGGCATTATGCCTTGCTACTGCTTCGGCGGCTTCTTTAGCTTCCTTTTCTGCTTGTTTTGCGACTCTTGCAGTTTCCTTTACAGCATTATCTGCAGACTTTTTTATCTTATCATCTGTGGCTTCCAATGCTTTCTTTACAGCATCGTTGTGCTCTTCGACTGCCTTTTGAGCTTTTAAAGCGGCGTCTTTGGCCTTTTTCTCAAGACCGTTTAATTTGGTTTCGTACCCTTTATCGTCACCGTCTATCTTAATAAGTACGCCATCAGCCATGTTCTCACCTTCCTTTTACAAATGTTCTTTTAAATGCACTGCTGAAATCAGCCTCTTTTTGCCCCTGTGAGCGATTATCGGGCAAGGAGTGACATCTTTTCATATCGGCATAGTATTTTCGCATATCGTCGCTTTTTATCGTGCTTAAATCAACACATCTGAACTGCAGTGTCTTTATAAAGCTTGTACAATCTGTCAGTCCATCCAAAAGAGCTTTGAATACATACCAGTGCATATCTACACTTTGCAAATCAATGCCATACTGTTGCATGAACGCCGAATAGATAAGATTGGCATCATAATCGAAGTCGTAAACCTTTGTTGTCTGCTTTTTTTCTTCGGCAGATGCAACAGTCTTTGTAGGATTATAGAAATCCATAGCAGCAACAAGTGCTTCAAAAAGATTAGGAGGTAATTCGGTGAAAACCAACCTTATTGCTTCAAAGCTCTTAAACGGTGCCGACATATCATTAAAAGCAATTTGTGTAAATCTAATCCAGGTTTTGAAATCTGTTTTTATAGGTATCTCTTTACCGCATACATTAACTGTCTGTGGAAGAGCATCTGTCAATATGTTCATAGGTTCACCTTCTTTTCAAAAAAATACTGCTTCGTGTGTTTACAAAGCAGTATTTTTTCTTTATTTTATTTTTTCACTGGACGAAATAGTCTGTCACCTCTGTCACCTCTGTAGTAGCGGTTTCGTAAAGCATAATATGGAATGCTTAATAATCTCGAAATATCAAGGAGTGTTTTCTTTTCACCATTATATTCAACTACAACGATTTTATTTTTCACCGGGCGAAATAAGGTTTCGCCTCGTTCTCCTTTTGTATATCGTGTCCTCAATGTACCTTGATGAATTCCAGAAACTTCTGATGCCTGTGCCAATGTCATTTTCACACCATTAAGTATTACAAAAACATTATTACTCCTATGACGCTGTTGTTCTTTCATCGTTATCCATCTACAATTATTTGGTGCATAATTACAATTACCATCTATCCTGTCAAGCGTTAAATTGTCTTGGTAACCATTCTTCATTGCCCAGTTATAAAATGCAGTAGCATCATTTTTCCATTCATCACACACGGTAATGCCCTTTGCGCCATAAAATTTATAGCTTTTATGCTCTTTATCATAACACCTGCGAATCATACTCTGCCAAATACGATACTGTCGAGTTTTACTTATACCATGTTTGTACTTGAACATAAAACGAGCATTCTCTTTCCGATAGCATCCACAAGATACAATATCGCCGGCTTTTAAGGCACTTCTTGTTACAGTAGTTATATTTCCACAATCACATTTGCACTTCCAATATGTGTGATGATTGTCAGTAGGCGTAAATTTAATTACAGTAAGCCTGCCGAACCGCTTGCCTGTAAGGTCTTCTTTAAAGGATTTGCTCATAACGATAAGCACTCCTCCCTTATTCTCATAGCAAGTTTAAAGCCTAATACAAAGCCTCTTTTATCGTGTTCAACCTCTGCTGTCGTAAGTATGTCATCATTTTCCAGAGCTTTTTTTACATTTTCTTCAATCAGAGATTGTATAAAATGTTTGTTTGCCTTTTCTTCTGCCTCCACAAAGGCTTTGTTTGTTGCTTCGTATTCCTTGCACATATCAGTAAATTCAGGAGTTAAAACAAATTCCTCAAAAATTTCTTCAATTATTCTTTTCATAAAAAATACTCCTCTCAAATTTTTGGATTTGACAGAAGCACCTTACTGTAGTATAATATTTACAGATAGGTTTTCCTGTCGCTTTTGAGGTAACGCAGACTTTCCACGGTGAGCGTTGCCTCACTTTTTTAATCTTTTTTTTCTGCATTAAGGTGTTTACGCACCCAATCTGCAAAGGAACCATTTCCGATAGCCTTTTTTAATTTGTCGGCTTCACCATTGTCTTTTCTGGCTTTAAAACTGAAAATTTGGTATGCTTTCCGTTCCCACGCAGATTCTTTTTGGTAATCTCTCGACATAAGCCCTCCTATAATTTCACAAGCGTCAAAATAAGATTTAAAACCGAAAGAGCCAATGCTAAGATTGAAATAATCAACGTTAAATGCTTCATATTGACACGGCAAAGAAATTATGATAATATTTTAATACCCCCGAGGGGAGGGGACTTTTTATCGTCCCCTATCTAATAGCCAGTATATAAGATTTATTAGTACTGTTATTAGATTTATTATTGCGGTGATAAGGTTGGTCGTTTCAACCTTATCACTTTTATTTTTCTTTGCCATTCCCTCACCTCCTGAATATATTATACCATACGTTTAAACGTATGTCAAGAGGTTTTTATCAATTTATATAATTTTTATTGAGCTTCCAATATGCTATCTATAATCTCATCCTTGAGATTGTTCATAGACACACCTTCTACTCCATATTTTGCCGCAATTTCAAGAAGCTCTGCTTTTGTCAAAGCATCAAGCTCCTCATAAGTATAAGCCTCTTTATCGCCTATTGCAGCTTCATCTGTCATAGCGAGAGGCATCAAGTGTCCTGCTCTGTACTCTCTTCAAATGTAATTGTTTCCACATTGTCGGGATTGCCGTTTTCGGGTGTTGCTATCTTTGCAATACCGTAGACGGTTTCTTCTGCTTCTTTGAAGCTGCCTGTGTAGGTCATAGCGTCTGTGGAATTACCTTTTGTGGATAAAATAACAGAGCATACTGTCTTTGTAGCGGCAAAGCCATCGCCCTTGGGCTGTGTGAAATCCACATAATAGATTTCTCTTCTTGCAGCAGTTCCCACAATCTTCTTTTCGTGGAGCTCAACTATATCGTCGTGAACAAGATCACCTACATATCTGTCAAGTTCAAAATCCATTATAGTGGTATAACCCGTAACATCATTTGTTTCGGACTTCATATCCACATATTTTCTGTTGTACTCCTGGGGTGTACTGTTCTCGGAAAGGGTTTTGAAACCTCTCATCCTTACAATATCACCATCGGGTACTCCATAGAAACATTTTCCTTCATACCTTAACATTAAATCCATTGTTTTATCATCCTTTCATATCTAAAAATAGTATTTCTACCGGGAATGAATAAACCGCACCGTCTTCTGCCTCGGTAAGACCAAGAAGTGCTGGTGTTTTTGCAGTTCTGGGTGTAGCCATATGCTGAATTATGCAATCCTTTCCAAAATCAGGGAAGTTTTTGGCTCTGCCCTGCTCGTTTATCCAATCCATAAACTGTTGCACCTCTTGTGTCGCCTCGGAATTGGCATAGGTGTTACTATCTTTGCTGTGCGGCTTAATCTGTCTTATTTCGAACGCAAGATTTATAAGACACGGACCGTCAACATATTGTGTTACAACCTTACCATGTCCCGAAGTAAGCACTGAGGTGTTATCGTCATTGTTTTCATCTGTTACATAGTTCAAATATGTATGTTGCCCCGCCAGATGACAACGGGATATGAAGTCTTGCATTGCTTCGTATTTGTTATCTGTCAAAACCTTAACCTCCCACTGTCTATATATCCTTGCAGAGCATCATCGAGCTTGGGCTTTTCTGTGGGCATAGCACTATCCACCCACTCATTTGTGGATTTGGGATGTTTGTTGTGCGTAAGGTCCAGAGGCTTGCCCGCATATACCTTTTTGACACCTTTCCGTGCATATGAGCTACCTGTTTTGGGATCTACCATAAGCTCACCCTTATTTAAAAAGTGTGCATTTGGTGCTACAAATTCGAGCTCTTTTGGCCTTATAAGCACAGACTCCATTGTAGTACCTGTCATCATAGGAATATACGGCACAAGCAATCTATGAAGTTCTGAAGCTGCAAAAGTCCAGAAACCATCATTTCGCACAACGGACATATGCTTTGGAACATTTATATTAACTTCAACATTTATGTTCACGCCTACACTCCCTTTGCTCTGTAATGTCTTGCATACGGCAAGTGTGTATTTACAGATACAGATTTAACCGTGAAGCTCCTTCCTGCATATTTTTGCAAAAGGTCTGATATACGGCTACCCTTGAAGTCGGAGATATTATCATCCACTTCTCCGCAGACTATAACATCATCCGGCTTAAGAGTAAATGTACCATCTATCCCTTTATAATCGTCTGTATATCGACTATCCTCTTGAATACGGCATATATAGCTATCCGCTATGGATAGGCTGGTACCGCTTGACTGTGTGACTGCCTCTGTAGTAAAAAAGCAATCGTGCAGTACGGTCCTGTGCCATATAGTTAATGCCTTGTCTCCCGATTTGTCTACATAACGATTATAAAGGGTTATGGTTTTGTTAAAGGTGGGGTCTATCATATAAGCTTCACCCCACAGTACATAAGCGGTGTACCATCGTCTGCCACTTCGTTTATAAGATACGAGCGTATAAGCTGATGGGCTTTTTTGTTTAGTTCATCAGCTGATGCTATCTGCATATTCTGGCTTAAACCATCGTGATTAAATGATGCAACCTTTTCTACGGTAGGGTCGGCTTTGTAGAGCACATCTATAAGTCTTACCATACACATTTTAACCGCTTCACTTGGAATGGTTATTCTGTCAAAGGTCTTTTCCCGTATCTTTTGAGTGGCTTCGTATGCGTACATATTAAAGGCGGTCTCATTAAGAGTTCCGCCTTTATCCTTATATTCATCATAGGTTATGTACATTTATATCACCCTTTTAGGCAAAATTGGTAACCGCTACGCTGACAGCCTTAGCTTCGACAACTGTGCTGCCTTTCTGCATGGATGCTCCTTCTTTCTTAACTGTGTAGGTATACTTACCGGGTACACAGTTAAATACTGCTTTACCTGTTGCATCGGTTGTTTTGGTAACACCGGACATTGTAACCTTGGCATCTGCTACTGCTGCATCACCATTTGTTACAGTAAAGGTTACTGCATAGGTTGTGGGAGCTTTTGCAGGGTCAATGCTTGCAAAGGGGAAACGAGTTGTTTCGTCGGGATTTAATGCATTGATAGGATTGGGGATTTCCCAACCAAGACGCATTACAACACGAAGTGCAACCATATCTTCCTGTGCAAGATTATAAATAATATTACCTGTTGCAGGGTCTTGGATAACTGCTTCGGTAAGAACCTTGTATGTGATATCCTGTCTAATGGAGTACACAGCCTGGCTCATATCACCGACTATAAGCTGTGACTTGTTCTTATCCCAGGAACCATTGTCAATATAGGCTTTGGGAAGAGAGCCGATTTCGGTACCTGTGATTGGCTGACCGGTTGAATCGAGCATCATACGGAATTTACCTTTGAGGTCTACACCGCCTATAATGCCGGTTACATTGTAGCCGCTTTCCTCTACCTTAACCATTGCGTTGTTGATTGCAGAGTAAAGGCTCTCATCTGCACCCTGTGTTATGGTAGCACCTGCATTTCTTACGGAAGAAAGAAGGTCCATACGGAAGTTCTTGGGCTTATCTACGCCTGTAAACACCGCATCATCTATCTTTCTGCCGAAAGCTTCTACAAGTCTGGGCTTGCAATCTGCCCATAAATCAAAGTCCACATCATCGAGCAAATCTTCTTTGATGGGGATTATAACCGCAATTTCCTCTGCGGTGATGAACTTGTTTTCCCAAGCCATCTTGGTGAGCTGTTTTCTGCCGTTGTTTGTTTCGGCATCTACCCAGTATGCCATAGGAAGAGCATCAAGTACTCTCATCTTGGTCTTATTGGAACTCATATTGGGGAGTCTGCGGAACATTGAAAGAGCTTTGGACTGGGTTACTACACCCTCCATAATCTCTCTTATAACATCAGGCTCCATTACTGCTTCTACATTACTTCTTGTAATCATTGACATAAAATAATCATCCTTTCTTTACTTTCTTGCACCTCTTATGAGGTTATTCATTTTGTCGTTGGTTGTGGAGGCTCCTGCCTTGCCACTTAAATCGGGCGAGGTAGATACCTTCTTTACTACTGTTTCGCCGAAATACTGAGGATTATTCTTTTTGTATTCAGCAAGGTTCGCTTCGAAATCATCACCCATAGAGAGAACCTTGGAAGCAACGAACTCCGCAAATTCCGGCTTTGCATTTGCACTTATAACCTTTTTTTCAGCTTTAAGTACTGCAAGCTCACTCTGCGAAAGGTCATATTTCTTTTGCAGTTCGCTCTCTTTTTCCTCTTTGGTTTTCTGCGAATCTTCCCACTCTTTAAAAGCCTTGTATTCGGGAGTATTTTCCCTTGTACGCCTATCTCTTGCTATTCTCTTCTCGATTATAGCGTCAAGTTCTTCTTGAGTGTATGACTTTTTTTCCGGCTCTGTACCTGTGGAGGTACTTGTTTCCGTATTGCCCTGCTGTGCAGGTGTGTTTTCAAGTTCTGCCATTTACATAGCTCCTTTCCGTTTTTGCCCGTCGGCATTTTTGTATAAAAAAAGCACCTACAATAAATAATTGTAAGTGCTTTGATTATTAAGTTTTTATTCTTGTCCTTCTTCGGAAGGTTCTTCCTCCGTTTTTGGTTGTAGTGATATGATTTTTTCTAACATTTCAAGTGTCTTTGCCTTAAAGTATAACAATGTGCATATAGCCAGGGTAATAACCCATATTCCCAAAGTTACTGCTGTACAGGTCCCGTTCCAGTGCTTCTCAAGAACTTCATCCTCATATAACGATGGATATTCCAAAGCATCTGCTATATCCTCGGGGCTTGGCGCCATAAAAACGCTGCCACACAAATATCCACCAACCAACCCCACAAATGCGGTTACAACAATAACAAAAATTATAAATCTATACTGTCCTTCTGTGAAATACATATTTGTTCCTCATTTCTTATGTAATATTGACACATCTATTTGCAGAAATGAAGTACCTACCCTCCTGTATAAGATTTGCAAATAAAAAATGTGCGATTCATCATATCAGAACCGCACACGAAAAATGTACAGCTCTGATTCGCCAAAACCAATTGTTACTCTTTCTGCAAGTGTATACAAAAATGAGCGTGTACATTTTTACCCAAAAATATAATACACACCTACAGAAAAAATATTCAATTGATTTTGGCAACTACATTCTAACATAAAACAAATCTAAATACAAGTATTTTATTTGGGCATAAAAATATCACCTACCGTTAAGCAGATGATATTTAGGTTATTGATTTTTATATTATAAAACCACCATACCATACGGCAGGTGGTTTTATTCATCATCATTAGGCCATTCTGTCAAAAGTTTATCTTTCTCCAAAGCTTCTTTTAAAAGTCTTTCTCTTTCTTCAGCAGGAAGACCCGAGTCAACATAATGCCCATCATAATATTTAGTTTTCATCATAATTGCCTCCACTCTATGCCATATTCTTTAACATAGTATGCTAAAGTTTCTTTGATTGCCTTTTTTTCATTGTAACCCTTTTTCATAAAATTGTCAACCATTTTTGAAAAACCATCTGAACTAAAAGCTTTTTTACCCACTTTATAATAATAAACATCCCCATTGTGACATGCAACTATACCACCAGCATATTGTTTGCTTCCTGCAGATACAAAATCGCTTCCTGTTGGCGGATTGTTTGTACCATGGTTATGTATTGCAATTAAAGCGTTTTTGTTTTCTTTGATTGCTTTTTGCGCTTTTAATGAATATATAACTTCATTTTCTGTCTTATTATTATAACTCGTTACAATAATTTTTCCCGTGTTAACATCTATTAAGCATATATCCTCAAAATATGTACCGTTTCTATGAGTAAGTATTGCCTTTGATTGCTCATATATGGTTTGCTGGGTTTCCTTGCAACAAGGGATGTTATTGAACTTTTCTTTATATTCTTTTGTTGATAGCATAGGGAAGTTTACTTTGTTTTCAACAGTATTATGTGTCCTTTTATTATTAATCCCTTTTTCATTACTTACAGCTATTGCCGATTTTGTTCTTTCCATCTGTGTAGGAAGACCACTTACCTCGGAAAGCTCCACATACTTATCTGTGAGCATTCTTATTTTTGAACGGGCTATAAGCTCTGTATCACCTTCACCTGCAGCTTTTGCCATATTAAGTATATCTCGCTGATGGCGTAGAGCCGTTTCCACCTTCCTTTGTAGTTGAGTACCTTCATACATTGTGTATTTTTTGCCCTCAAATTCAAAGGTAATATTATCGGCTTTGGCATATTCTGCAAGCTCTTCCTCTGTGTATGCTGGTCTGGAAATTCCGAGAAGAATTGGGAACGAAAAATGTAAGCAACCGTATTCTTCAAGCAAAGGATTTGCAACCTTATAAAATGACGGATAGAAAACACCGTCTATTACAATGCCTACTTCATTTAATGCGAACTGTCTACCGCCTATAATCTCATGCCCAGGGCGTGGATGCATATGGTAATCAACTTCCATACCATTTGCACCAAATTCCTCTCCAACAAGGTTTGCTACTTGCTGATTACATTCCTTGACGCCCCAGAGCACGTTTTGTCTTACCGCAGTATCAAGACGCCTACTGTATCCTGTAGCATAATCTACGGTACGGATGCCACTTGCAGACATTGTCTTTATAATATCTTTAACAGCCTTACCGAAATTAACCTGTGTAACGGCATAATCAACAACCTTGGTATAAGTGTCCGAGAGGCTTGTTGCTATCTTATTAGCATTTTTCTCATATAGTGGTGCTAGGCTTTTGCCGTCTTTATCAAAGATAGCAAAAGCTGTGTGCTGTGTCATATTAACATATTCATCAACTGTCTGTTTAGCCATTGCTTTGACTTTTCTCTGCAAAGGAATGTTTTCCTCATATGGAATATAATCTATGTTCCTAACCTCATAAAAAGGCTTGGCAAACTTATAGTTTTCTTTTGCAACAATATCGAATATATCATAAATCTCTGCAATGTCTTTTTTGCTTGTTTCTGCCAAACGATTGGCAATCTCATCTGCCCGGGCACCATAATTGTACATTTGTTGAAGCTGATGCACATCCGTTGGCCGTAGTTCTCCGATTTCCTTAAGAACCTCGCCCACTGATACAAGATACTCTGTGTTTATATCCGCCAAATGTTTATAAATTCGCTCGGGTAAAAGCTGTATTTGATGTTGATTAAGCATTTAACATCTATCCTTTATAAAGCAAGAACATCTTCGAGCTTTGGATCTTCTTTCTTTATTTCCTCAATCTTCTTTTTTGCGGTTTCTTCATCTTCGCCAAAGACTTTCATTCTGTATTCTGCACGAGAGATAACACCTGCTTGTTGCTCTCTTAATGCTCTGTTGGATATAGCTTCCTTATCCTCTATGATGCTATCATCAAATCCAATAGTTAGCCCGTTTGTATTGATGTTATACGGACCAAACTCGGTGGAAGCATATGCAATAACATCTATAAGCTCATAAAGAGCATCTTCTACTCCCGTTTCGTGTTTTTTCTTGCGGCGGAACATAGGGCTATTCTGGCTTATAACCTCTGTCGCTGTACTCATACTCTGCAGGTCAAATTTATATCTTCCCGGACCAAAGCCGACCTGTTCTCCAAATATAGCCAGACTTTTATCCAAAGCTTCACAGAGAGCTGATACTCTTATTTCGGAACCTTCGGTCTGTATAAGGTCTTCTTTGTTATAACCATCAGGCAATACATACAGAGTAACATCATTTGGGTCAAAGGTTTCGTGTATCTCACCGTTCTTGGCATTTACCTGCATTGCCTCCTGGCGTACAAATGTTCGCTTACGGCTTGCCTGCACCTCATAATGCAAGCTGTCAAAATCGAGGTCAATAGCCTCAAGAGTGTCTATCGCATTGGCATAATAAGAAATACCCCAAGGGATATCTTCTTCTATGTTGTTATTCTGTTGAGGCGATATAATAACGAACCAAGGCTTTGCTGACTTTGTATCAAACTCTGCAATAACACTCTCATCTTCAACCTCGGACAAAGATCCTTTATTATCCAAAAAGACTTTGTTGTGGATAACATAGTTTCCTTTTTCATTCAGCTTGTGGACTGTTAAATGCACATAGCTTTTACCGAGCTTTGTATGAGATTTGGCAAATGCACACTCTGTTATATTCCTACCGTTCCAGGAAAGCGGATACATTGCATCTGCATCTATGTAATCAACCTTTGTGTTAGCAGATGAAACATCTATCACATTCATATCGGCGTTTTGAGAGATATCGTGTACACTAACCACTATGGCGCCTGTACCGCTTGCTCCCGATTTCTCTATGCAATGGTTTATAAACTTCCAGAATTTGTTTTTGGATAAAACATCTTGCAGAGCCTTGTTGCTATTCTGGTCGGACACCGATATAGTGCACTTTTCATTAAAAAGAAGATCTGCCCAATCCTCACACGCTTTTTTTGCCATCTGCAAGGATAATCGTGTACGAGATATCTTTTTACTGCCATTAAAAATAGTGTAATTGTGGAAGGCGTCAACTTTGCCCTTATACCACGATTTCCAAAGTATCAAATTCTTTACCCATACATCCTTTACCTCGGAATTATAATTAAATTTTCTTGAAAGATAATTGTCAAGATTCACATAAATCACCTCAAAATTTTATTGATATGCGGAAAGACGGAATATTCAAATGCGTCAAGGCTATCTATATCAGTAGTTCCGTCGTCAAGTCTTTCATCTATTTTCTTTTCATCCCACACGGCAGTTTGCAGTGCAAGTATAAGATTTTTGCACTTGTTAAGAATTTTGTATCTGCCAAGTGCCATAATTTGATTTGTAAAGTTTATTCTGTCAAGTATAGTTCCTTTGGAGCAGTCATCTATAACAACCGGAATTCCGCAAGAAACCATATAATTTCGCAGCCCTTGTGTTATAACCTGTCCTAAAGCACCATAATCCGCATATACTTTGTGAACAGCACCATATGTACTTACTATACGATGATAAAAGAGTTCAAAAGCTCTGTAAAGCTGATCTGGAGTTTTTATACCTGTAATGTCCTCTTCGTCTATCGTATAAACTGTGTTAAATCCATATGAAAAGCCGGTAGCCTTAAATGCGGTGCGGCTCTTACTGGCTCCATAGTCTATGCCTATTGAAATATAAACAAGGTTTTCGGGAAGTTCATCTATAACAAATGCTTTTGTGTTATCTGCAAATTGCTGGTAAATAAGTCCTTCGGCTACTGCACGCCTGCCCAAAATATCACGAATATAATAAACCGTACCGACTACATATCGGCTAAGTACTTCTTTGAGGTTCTTTTCGGGAATATTTATATTGTCAAAAATATTAAAGCTCTCGTAATTATAGCCTCCGACCAATATGCCGTCTTGATTTAGCTTTTGCCATTTGTCTATGTATTCTGTATATATAATATCATTGGGGTTTTCGGGGTTTAAATCCCAATAAAGCCGTTTTATATGTGCATTGATTTGACGCTTTAAGGCCTCATCTATTGTGTTTTTATGGTGGATATTTATTTCTGTTGCTATCCAAAGACCGATTGACATACCTCGGAACTTCTTATAGCTATCTGCCTTACCGCCACCGCAAAAAAGAACTATCTTTTCTTTGAAGTTAGTATCTGGACCTTTTATTCTAAGGCATTCATTGCCTTTGTATTTGCCCCATTTGCATTGCCCTCTAAATATGTGTTCAAGTCCATAACCGTCACAGTCGCCTATAATAAGCTTTGCAGCAGGCTGTGTGGATGCAGTTGCAAGATGTAGCTTGTCCTTTGACTTCTTTAAATCGTGAGCAAAGCAGAATATATTGTCAGTGGTCTTTCCGCTTCGGATACTACCCTCTGCAATATTTAATGCTGCATTTTGGGTTTTGCGCATATATTCAATATGTTTATTACTCCAGTTGTATTTGAGAGTGTTGCGCCTTTTAATCAAATATTTCACTCTCCTGTTCTGATATATCCTCAATCTCACCGGCAAAATCAGGATGCTCCAACCCAAGCATTTTTGCGATGGTATCGAGTGCCTTTAATTTGTCTTTTGCTTGTATGCACGAATAATCTATATCCGCAAAGCCTATTTTTTTGAGTTCAGTAAGCAAGTCATCACGCGTAATTTCGGCAGTTTTGGCAGCCTCTTTTTGCAACTTGAGAATTTGCTTTTGAATTTCAAGTTTTTTCAAGTTTTGATTTGCAATGCTATAAGCGGTCTTTTCAGAATACCCTGCACGGATTGCAGCTTGCGTTGCATTATTGTCTATAACATACTCTTCGCAAAAGCGGATTTGCTTGTCGGTGAGCGTTTTTTGTATCTTTTTTCTTTGTGCTTTTTTGCCCATATTTTTCTTTGGCTTTTTTGTTGTCTTTGGCACCTTCACCACCTCTCTTTATAAACTCTTATTAAATGCAAAAAAGACGCTTCCCGGCGGAAACATCTTTCTTGCAACAAAATCAATACTCATCGGAGACATCTATCGGAGGTTCTTCGACAATATCATTATAACATCTATTTTTGTACCTTTGGTGTCCTTTCTATCTTTTTTGGGATAACAGATAGAAAAACTTTCTTCGTGCTCTGTAGAACTGTCTACGCCCGCAAGGAACATTAAGATACTCATATGGTACACATTCTGTTATGTTATCCAAGAGTTGTTTATATATAGTGCTATCTGCCTCATTGATGGTATCTTCTATTAGCCTTACATCATCAGAGAGTTTATCTATCTTAATCGCTTGGGATTCTGTGTTTGAATGAAATCCCCCTTTTCCTCCGGGAACATTTGAATAATTTAATGCCGCTGTTCCAAGTGAGTTTTTTATTGCTTCTTTCTTTTCGTGATACTGCATGCAAAAATATTTAAGTTCTCGGTACCGTCTTCGACTGATACCGAATTCATCAAGCCTTAAATCTCTTTCTTTCGCCATTTTCCTCTCCTTTGTATTCCAAACATCTATCAAAACGGCATATCGTCATCTGCAGGAACAGGTAAATAGGGAAAGTCATCCATTGTCTCTGCAGGCTTGTCCGTTTCTTTCTTGCTTCCTACAAAATGTATCTCTTCAACTACTACTTCGGTTATGTAGACTTTGGTGCCGTCTTTGTCATAGTTTCGGGTCTGTATGCTTCCTACTACTCCCAACATATCGCCTTTGCCATAGTTCTTAGCAAGGTATTCTGCAGTTCCACGCCAAGCTACACAGTTTATAAAGTCTGCATCGTAGTTTCCCTCTGCATTTTTATATCGTCTATTTACTGCAAGAGTAAAACTGCATACGCTTGTAGCGTTCATCGTAGTCTTAAGCTCAGGCTCCCTTGTTAATCTGCCAATTAAAATTGCTTTGTTCATAACATCTATCTCCCTTACTTTTCATACGCTATAATTCTTCTTACTGCATAATGGGCGAACATTCCCAAGATACTGCGATTGCCTTTATCATCTTGAGAATAGCACATCAGATAATTCTTGTCCGTGGTTTCAACGTAATTACATCTACCCTCAAAATCAAATACTTCTTCATCGTCAGTTATAACACTATAACAAATCATTTTTTAATCTTCCTCCTCTTCTAAATCTGCGAATATTAAATATGTCTTGTAATGTCATTCAGCACCGCCTTTCTCTGTTGGGTGGTCTACATAGCACCAACTCTGTGGCGGTCTTTTTAGCGGTCTATGTCCGTCTATAATTGAGCAACAATAATCCTCTGTGCCACATTCTGTACTGCTATAATAATGTGCCTCGCATCCATCACATTTGGGATTTTCACCGCAATACATAAAAAACTCGCTCAACTCTTTCGGCTTGTCATAGATTACAAGGTCGGATATGTGCCAAAAATAACCAATACCTTTTTCGCCCAAATATTCAAACATTTGATGGTAAGTTAATTGCGTTTTTTCATCTACTTTGTCATAGTATTCGGGTTGTTCTTTTACCCATAAAATATGTCCTTGCTCTATCTTATCGCACACAAACTCGCCTATGACTTTGCCCATTTCTGTATGATGTGAGATGCCATTTATTGCACTATTAAATCTATGGGCTAAAAATCTTCTTTTGCTCTCTTTTGTTTGATAGATATAAACCTTAAACGGCACATCTATCTTCGGTCTTGTTTTCCTTACCTCGACAGTTTTCTTGCCCGATGCAATAAGTTCACACCATTTTGGCTGTATGCTTATCAATACGGATTTCACTTTTCCCCACTCCCTTCAAGTGCCTTTATTCTTTCCAGTGCTTTTTCGTTATTATAGTATTGCTCTGTAATGTCAATAAGAGGACAATTCCACTTTGTTTTGTCAATATATACAACAGCATATTTTCCGTTGTGTTTGGTGGCTCTGTTGTCTAATTTTCCGTTTATAAGAACCTGTTCCACCATAGCGACAAAGGGAGTAACTTTTACACCATTGTCAAGAAGGTAGTCTGCAAGCTCACCAAGAAGTTTTTGTGTAAATCCTATTCCAGATTCTTTCTTGAAGAAGTTGTCTAACAACTCCACCAACCTCTTACGCTCTGCTTCTCTGTTCATTCTGCAATCCTCGCTTTCCTTTCAGCCAATAGGCATCTTTCGTCTTTTAAAACATTTCCGTTGCTGTCTGTTTCCAAAAAAGGATAAAAGACTTCGCAATATGGTTTATTGTTTTGAAAATTCAGCCTCGGACATTTATTGCTCGCGTTTCGCATACAATAAAAGCCTTTTGGGCACATCAAATCAATGTTTGCTTGTATTTTCATTTTCTTACCTCCTGTTAAAGCGGTTTTATTGGCAAAATTATAAGCGTTGCCTTATTTCAACTTTAATGTCAAACCCTTGTCTTATAATTGAATTGATTTGGCTATTCAATGCTTCTCTCACCTTGTCTGAACCTCGCCAAGAGTAATCTCCCATAACCGTTTTTATTTCTTTTTCAATCGCCTTTGATATTTTTTCATCAAACATAGCTTGAATTTTTTTGTTAATGTCTGTATGCGAAGCTGATTTAACATAACTGTCTACAGTAGTTTTTATCATTTCGTTAATATCTTTATCTGTAAGTCCTGTTTTGGAAATTCTATCTCTTATAACTGCCCTTATCCCCAAATCTTCTATTTCTTGCATAACAGCCTGTTTGACTAAATTTTTTACTTCCTTATCAAAATCCATATTCTTCTCACTCCTTAAAATCGTTCTTTTATCCTTTGAATTGCGATTTTATTGTAATATCATAAATGTAAACCATATCTGTATTAAATGAATTGTTTGGTCTTGTATTAAGTTAATTTTCTTTCGGTTAGCCTTTAAATCATCGACAAAAGCGTGTATTAAAATATTTGTTATAAACACTATTACAAACATAAACGGAATACTAAAATTCGTTACATACGCTATTGGTAACATAATCATAAAAGCCCAACTAAAACTATGCATAAGCAACGCCCATATATAGTCAAATTTATATAACCTATCAGGTGCATTGTCTTTCCAATATTTTTTCTGC
Organism: Clostridia bacterium; assembly: GCA_045544515.1. GTDB lineage: Bacteria > Bacillota > Clostridia > UMGS1810 > UMGS1810 > RGIG8748. Next base: position 35,082 of record JAZPZD010000008.1, read on the forward strand.
TTTGCAGAAGCAAGCCACCCCTGCAAATAATAATCATCTACGATATGGCAAAATATCATAAGCATAAATATAAACGACTTACTCATATCCTCACTCCTTATTCCTCAATATGTCCGTCTATCAAACTGACAGAATGGTTTGTTGCGGTTTGGTCTGTGGTTTCCGTGCAAGTTCCGTGTAAGTTGCGTGTAAGTTCGTTTATTGCGTTGTCGATGTCATCTTCATCTACAACTCGATGCTCTTTGGGAAAATCTATATAGTATGCGTGTGCTTTGATTCTGCAAACAAACTCCCTGTATGCTTCGTGTTTTACCTTTTTGTTGAGGTCAACAATATGGTCTTTTAGCCTCTCAATCTCTGCATCTTTGTAGTCAGTCTCTTCCACTAAGTTATTTTTCAATTTAAAAAGTTCGCTATTTTTTAATTGAAAGTGTTCAACTTCCTTTTTCAATTTAAAAATCTCTGCTTCTTTGTTTTTGATAACTTCAAGTAATTGAGGTACATAAAATGCACAGGGATATCCTTTTGTCACCGCTTCTGTTGCTTCTTGAATAATCCCATTATCTGCTAACTTTTCCATAATCGCTCCTTATCTTCCTGCCACATCTACTGCAATAAGTATCTCTGGCACATATTACCTCTTTGCACGCACCGCACATATAAATGCTCCCGTATCTGTGTACATATTTCACTTCCGGCTTTTTAGGTATTTGTTTTATAAGTGCCTTTTTACACACCTTTAGACACTCGGTCCATTGCTTATGAAATTTGCCCTCTTTGATATGGCTTGAAACCATTATTAATGCTTGTAAAATACTCATTTGTTACCCTCCGTTCCTGTAGCATCTATAAAGTCAAACATTGTAATTTGATTATCCTTGTTTTCTTCTGCCTGTAGGTACCCAACTCCATCACGGAAGTAATCCGGATTAAGTTCAGAAGCATATCCCCTACGGTTCATTTGAAGAGCCACAAGAGGTACTGTCATAAGTCCGCCAAATGGGTCATATACCAAATCTCCCTCGTTTGAGTATCGGCCTATAATTCTCTCAACTATATCCAACTGTAAAGGACACACATGCAGCTGTTGGTTTTTTTGGTTCTGTGTTGTGTTAAGCGTTCTCATTCGATTTATATCATCCCATATGCTATCAGACCAAGAGCCAGGCGCCACCACCATAAAAGTTGCAGGCAATTTATCATCTGTATCTAACTCTTTGGCAAGCTTTACATGCTCATCATAACTGTATACATTGTCTCTGCTGTACTTTCTGTACACTTTCTGCAAATCGCTCACAGGGAAATTTTTCAGCTCTTCTTTGCTTATAAGCCTATTTCCGCTGCTACGATAAAACGCATGCGCATCTATCTGCCACTGTGCTCTTGTATAATCCTCTTTGGACTTTTGCACCGGCTCATCTGCATATGCTTTGCTATGGTCTGTTGGAAGTTTACGAAAGAGAAGTATGTACTCAGGACAACCGACTCCCATTTTGGTACCGTCTTTGCATTGTTCGGACCAGCCAAGGCGATATGTTTGGTTGTTTTCCCTTACAACATCAGTAAGAACAACAATCCTTCCCATATACTTAAATCCGTGTTTTAAATAATGAAATACTGTCATTTCGGAAAACGGATCTATTGTCGGCATTCCGTCACCGGTTGCATTACCAAATAATACTCTGTCTTTTACGTGTATGGCCGCAACTCTTCCGGGTTTTAAAACCCGAAGCAATTCGGGTGTAAGATAATCCATTTGTTCAAAGAACTTATCATTATCTTCGTTGTGCCCAAAATCATTGTAGCTTGGTGTATACTCATAATGATTTGAAAATGGTATTGATGTATGTATCAAATCAACAGAATTACTATCCATACTTGCTGTTTCAGCAACACAGTCGTTAAGGCACGCTGTAAATCTCTTTCCCTGTACTTTCACTCTTTCCACTCCTATCGAACGGCTCATTTTTTGAGTCAGTATTTTATTTGATAATCCGTTTTTTATAACAAGCTGTTGCATCTTTTCGCATTGGTAATCAAAGCGTTTCCACTTCGCCATAAGCTCATCTAATACATTCTGCTCTTTTTCGGTGTATATGATATCGATTATTACTTCTTTTGTCTGCAAAAATCTGTATATACGGTGTACCGCTTGTATAAAGTCATTAAACTTATAATCTATACCAAGAAATATCGCTCTGTGACAATACTTTTGAAAATTACAACCTTGACCGCTTATCTGCTTTTTGGTTGCAAGAAGTCTTGTTTTTCCCTCTGCAAAGTCTATAATCCTCTGTTCCCTTATGTCTAAATCCAATGAACCATATACTTCTACTGCTTCGGGAAGAGCCTTCTTTATAGCGTGTCTTTCGCTCTCTAAATCGTGCCACAAAATAAAGTGTTCTCCTGGATGCTCGTTTACTATCTTAACCATAGCATCTATTCTGTCGGATAAACTCTCTCTTTTTTCTTTTGCTTCGGAGGCTAACCCTTCTGCTACAGACAAATCAAACTGCACCTGGCCGGTCTTCTTATCTTCTGTTATATGATTTCTCATATTGAGCTTGTGATAATTGATTATAAGCTCTGGAAGCTCATAGCCTTCATCTTCATAGCCTAAATCAGATGGTTTTGACAAAAACAATGCCCAGCTTGATACCCATAGCCAAAACTCCTCTTCTTTATGAGGATAAATGGTAAGATTATTTGCCTTGGTACTATCACGCTTAAAAAACCTTGTAAGCGCCTGCCCTGTATCCATTACCTCTAAAAAGCCTGCATAATGGATTATTTCTTTGTACTTATTTGGATCGGGTGTTGCTGTTGCAACAAGTTTGTATTTAACACCTTTGAATTTATCCAAAAAGGTTTGATATGTCTTACTTCCAAACGAACGCAGTACCGATGCTTCGTCAAGACTTACGGCCGTAAAGTATGTGGGGTCTATATCTCCGTCTCTTACCCTCTCATAGTTTGTAAGCAATATGTCAGCTGTACTGTTTTTTATTTCTTCCATATTTCGTACATATTGCGGTTTTTCAATGCCCAAAAGCTCAACGGCATCATGTGTAAATTCTTGTTTAACACCAAGCGGAAGTATTATAAGAGCTTGTCCGCCCTCGTGCTTTACTGCTTGACGGCAAAACTCAAGTTCCTGTACTGTTTTACCAAGACCAAATTTTTCAAACAATGCCCGTCTTCCGCCTTTTAGTGCCCACTTAACAGCATCTTTCTGATGAGGCTTTAATGCTGGGCTTAATTCACTAACATCTATATCAAAACCGCTATCAGCTGCTATGCATATTTTTGTGTGTAGAAAATCATTGTAATTCATATAGTAACCTCCTATACCGCATTGGTCTTATACAGCCGCAAGAGAATATAATAATCTCCGTTATATTCGTTTTTTTGTGACTGTATCTCTGACAATGCATATTCATTAAGATTTGTTATGTATCCCGGATAAATATCTTTAATGTTCTCAAGCATATTCTGCTCTGCCTGTTCGTGTATTCTTTTGGCACTTACCCGGGATATCCTATAATCGTTATGTCTTTCTATAGGCTTTTTGAGATTTTTGGAGCAGGACCATCGTCTATATGTAAGCGGTTTATCCTTTAAGTCATAATGAACAAGACCTGCGACACCATTCTCTGTAAATTTAAGTGCCTTTGTATTTGCATATCCACAGCCCCAAAGCTGCTCAAGCTCTGTTCTGTCTACACCGCCGGACATAAATGCATGGAAATGTATACGGTCCGTTCTCTCGCCTCTTTCCATTACCCAGATGTATTTAAGCTCTATATCCTTTTTAAAATACAATCTCTTGGCTCTACGGAAGAAATTCTGTATATCTTTCTTGGCAGTTGTCTCATCTATGGGAATATGCTCTTTATCGTATGTAAAGGTTACCTCGTAATCCTTTTGTCTAAAATTGGTATGTACAAGCCTTACAAGTTTCCTCTTTGCATTTTCGGCATTGAGCTTTGCCTGTGTTTCTGATGTTGGATTTCTCTTTGTGGGTGATCTGCCCTTTGCCTTTGGGTATACAGGATAGATTTGTATATCCATATAGTCACCGCACAAGTATTTTTTCTCTCTGTAATAATACCGCCGCATTTTGTCCTCACTTTCTGTATGGTTGATTACTTAATATTCCCATACGAGCCTTTAAATGCCCCGCCGGACATTTAAAAATTTGACATTTGCACCGATATATGATACAATAAGTATGTGTTCTTATATATGGTGCAAACTGTATATATGCCTGAGACTATCGAGGGGTTTCGATAGTCTCTTTTCTTTATCCTCTTTTTATAATCCACCACACAACCGGCAGAAACAAAACAACTATTTCCCCACCGATTGCACTGCAACCACGAATTGCGCAAGCAACATTGTTTAAAACCGTAAAAAGCATTATAAGAACAAGCGCCATACAAACAAATTTTAAAACATTCTTAAGTGTTCTTTCGTACATAGTAACTCTCCTAACAATTATATTTGGCTACATACTGGCCGTAAGTAAGACCGCACTCTCTTGCGAGTTTGTTAATCTGTGCTGCAGACAAAACGATCTTTTGAGGTGCTTTTGGAACCGTTTGCCGTCTGCCGTTCGCTTTGAGCCTGCAAAGTTCTGAACAATACTTTCTTCTGCGTTCTGCATCAAACAGAACTCCGCACCACGAACAAGTAAATGCTTTTTGCATACCTTTTGTATTAAATGCCCGTTGACATTTTTCGCTACAATATTTCTGTGCGTTCTTTACCGTTTTGAACTTCTTTCTGCAATACGGACACTCTATCTCGATTGGTGTTGCTCTATTCATAAAAACCTCTCCTATTTTAAAATTACTGCCATATTAAGTACGGCGCCCGCAAAATAATACATCGCTAAAAATATATCTGCTTTAGCAGCTGACCATATGCCTGCTCCCAGATGCAAGATTATAATAAGTAATGCAAATGGATTGGATAGTAATTTACCTAACATCTATATCCTCACTCTTTTATGTACTGCTTACAAAGAGAATTGAGAGCAGATGTAAGCTTTTTGCAGGTTTCCGCATCTTTTACTTCGCCAAGAGCCTTTGATAGATTAAACAGACAATTCTGTGCCTGGTCAAATATAGCTTTGAAAGTTGCAACTGCGGGATCTGCCATCTGTACCTGTTTCTTAAGGTCTTCAAGCTGGGATTGAGCTTTTTTCTTTTCATATTCTGCATCCTGCATATCGAGTTGAGCTTTTTGGAGTTTGCCATTTACTTCTGCAAGGCTCTCTTCTAATTGCTTTTTAAAGGCTTCTGACGCATTGGCATCTGCTTCAGCTTTGAGCCTTGCCATATCATCGGGAGACAATGTCGGGTTCTTTTTTAGCATCTCATAGCGGTCTTTTGCCTTTTTCTCGGATTCTTTTGCTTTGTCAAGCTGTTTTGTGAGCTTGTCCACCATTGCCTTGGCTTCCTCGGACTGTGTGGTGAGGTTGGATATAGTTTGATTAGCTTTATTCACAGCATCGGTCAGCTCATCGGTCTTTTCTGCTTTTTTTAGTGCCTCATCTCTCTCTTTAATGAGCCTGTCGAGTTCTCTTGTAGACATATCCTCAACATTGTTGTCATTTACAAAGGCTTCTCTTTCTTCTTCGGGAAGAGCAAGGAGCTTTAAAGCCTTGGTATAAGTGAGTTTGCCAAGCGTTTGCGAATTCATTTCCGCACCAAAAAAGCCTATCTGCTCATTGCCGTATTCAGCATATAACCTCATAAGATTATTTGCGGTAGACTGTGAAAACTCTGTCTTTTCTTTAAGCCAGGTTCCCCACTCGCCATACGGGAGCATTGCCTTGGCTTCCTCAAGTCTTCTGCCTACCTCTATTGCGTATGTAAGAGCGAGACTTCTTGCCTGCATACAAATCATTTTTATTTCATTTGTAACAACATCTATATTCCTGCTATCTGCTGCCACCTCGTTATGCGGCATGCTTGCTATTGCGTTTTCCATTTCTCTTTTTCTCCTTTGGTAATTGTTTTAGGTATTCAAGCCATTTAGTCTCAAATACCTCTACCTCATCGGTCCTTGAGCAGTTATGTTTCCCTCTGTTCTGCAACACAGTTAATCTTCCTATATCGAGTTCAAGTGTAAAGAACGGCTTGTCCGGGCTTTCTTCCTTTCGGATGAAGAATATACAGTGTTCGCCATTGGAATGGCTTTCTATATACCTACCTACACAATGATTTAGTGTCTTACCCTCATGCGTGAGCTCTTCGGGTTGTTCTGCTATTCTTATGCACAAACCGTTATAAGAAAAGGCAAATTTGCTGTATTTCTCTGCAAGAGAAACAAATGCCTGTCTATGTTGTTCGTTCTTTAATGCTTTGGTCTTTTTAGCTTCCTCATCATGCGCTTTTATAATAGCTTTAGGATACTTGACAATACTCTGTGTAAGGTCTCCGCCGTTGGAATTTACCATATCCCAATAGTCATATATGTACTGCGGTGTTACAAGGTTTTTATTTTGTGAGTACCTTGCCTTTTGCTTTTCGATATATGCAAACAGCCTTGACATATTAGTTTCATATTTAAAGCAATTCTCCAGCTGATAATATGAATATTTCTTACAGACCTTCATATCTTCGAGTTTCAGACCATTGGATTTGTATTGTTTATAAAACTCAAGGTCTTTTTTATCCCATTTACCTTTTACCGCTTGCTTGAACTCTGTCTTTGTAAGACCGAGCATCTTGGCAGGCTGCCTTTCTTTGAGGTTTATACCGCCAAGTCTGGCATATGTGACTATGGGACCATAATACCCGTTGCAGGAGTGAACCATATAATCGTTTACAAGCCTTGATGCTTCCTGCATTACAAGGTTTTCTATATACGGATACCTCTGATATATCCTTAAATACGAAACAGGGTAACAATCTGCCGTAGCATTGCAATACTCATATAGCTTTGCGTTTTCGAGCACGGTACCATCAAGTGTATGTGCATCGAGGTTTACAAAATACTCTTTTTTCGAACTGCCAAAGGTATCTGTGCTCTTCTTCATCTGGCTCCAAGTGCCTTTAGAGTATCTATAACAGAAATTTGAGGCTTGTCCGTTGAGACGCACCGACTTTTTGCCATCAAATACAAATCCCTCACAGGGCAGAACATCTATACTGACATCACCATTGTTGTCTACATTCTTTTGAGCAACCCACTGCAAAAGAGCTACTTTGTTATCTTTGAGCTTTTGCAGGTTTATAGGAAATAACTGTTGCATACAACTGCTTCTGCCAATGTCTGTACTATGCTTTACCTCAACCTCTGCACCGCACTGTGAGCAGAGCATATGATTTCCGCTTGACATTGCCTCGTTGGTCATGGAGTTTATAAAGCCACCTCTTGACATAGAACAGGAGCAACTATCACCCGCAGGGAGATATGTTTCGTAAAACACGGTACCGCAAGCGGTACACTTGCACCTTGACATTCTTTCCTTAAGCCCTGTTATCGGATTGAGTGCATATTCGGATTTGTATACTATGTAATCCTTATTAAATAGCTTTTTGGCATGCTCTACCACTTCGGGAGGCGGAGTGTTTGAAATCTCTTCGAGATAATTGATGTTTTCCACTTAATTCACCTCTTACAGAAAGTCTGCCAGATTGACAAAGCCATTTGATGTATCGACTTTCTCAACCGTTTGGGAATTAAGCATACCGTCTATCCCGTAGAACTTCTTTATAATATCCTCTGCCTCTGCTGGCGAAACACATACACAATTACCTTTTTTCTCTTTATGTATTTTGTCGGCGTGGGCCTTGATCTGCTTTTCGCACTCTGCAAGGCTCATTTCTTTGAGGTCCAAGTCTTTTAATACAATTTCGTAAACCTCATTACCGGCATTACGGCATATATCCTTGAGCTGCTGACCTACCATATATACCGCAGTTCCTTTTTCGCCCTGCTGCGAAGATATCTTTTCGCATAATAAGTTATACATTTGCCATACTCTCCTTTACGGGCTTACACCAGGCAACATTTAAATCGATTGTGGTCTTCTCTGAATCTTGCACCTGCAGAGACATTATAATCTCTCCGCCAGGATTCGCCTTTTTGTAAGCTATCATATTGATTTTGTCATAAATTCTGCCGTTATGTTCTATCGGCATACCAAGTTTGAATGCGGTCATTGCTTCTATTGGTGTCATAAAAACCTCCACATCTATCTAACTCAGCCATCTTGCAAGCTGTTCAGTTCCTACATAATATCTTCCACCGATTTTTTTTGTAGGAAATGCCCTGTCTCTCTTTAATGTCCGCCAATCTACTCCCACAAACTCTGCCGCTTTTAAAATCGGTATCAATGCTATTCTTCCAAAAGCATCATACAGTCGTTCAAGATTGTTTTCGTAAGAAGTTCTATCCATAGCTTTCTCCTTTCACCTTTTAAAAATTTTCTTGATTATCTGGCCGACAACAGCTCCTACACTTTTTTCAATTTCATCAAGCGTAGGCGGTGTAAGTCCTGCCTTTGATATCCATTTAAGAAGGGCTATTGTGGCAATGTACCACTTAACACTCTGCACGGCTAAAATAATAACCGCTGCCAATAATGCTGCATTAATAAAATAAATCATATTATTACCTCCGATATTTTTACACTTATTTTTTGATATGAAGTATTGTTTATTCTTGCGGTAACGGAGTACTCAACTGTACCTCAACTACCTTTGCATTATCTAATGTAATAACTACCGCACAATGATGGTGATAATTATCATCAAGAAATTTCTGCAAAGGCTTTGCCAGTTCTAACAGTCTTTCGCTCTGCACATCTATTACCTCCTTTCTTGTTTTCATTCGTTATTTGAGTTTTGTATCTTGCCGTGGTATAATCACCTTACGGAAGGAGGTGATTTCTAATTTTGCTGATACTATTGCAAAGCATTCTTGGCTTACAGGTTCAATGGCACAAGCGGTTATTAGCTGGTTGATGTCTCAAATGTAGTAATCGAACCTTTGAAATCAAGTTTAATTACAATCTCCGTATTACCATCTGCGGAGGTTGTAATTTTATAATCTTTTACCCCGTCAATGTTTTTACCATCTACAGATACCATGCAAACACCATCTATTCTGCTAAATGCAAAATCCACACAACCCCTCCTCTCTTTAAGTCTTATAAATAAACCTTAATGAATGCAAGTATAGCTATCACCCAAGGCACCCACCAAAATTTTTTATACAATTTATATTCCCCTCCCTTCCATAGTTGCGACATATTGTCATTTGCGCGAAATTTCAAAAAATTTTTTTAATATCCTTTTTCGTTCGGCACACTGTCCTAATTCCTCATTATTTGGGACAGTGTACCCTTTATCTGCTATCCACATAAACAGCAACCTTGTAAGTAGCCATAATCTACAACATCCCCATGCACATATACATAGTAAAATAACCAGTATAATTGTTGTCCAATTCACATCTATCCCCCCTTTCTTTTTGTTATCGTTTATGTTTCCTATCGCCTCTTGAATTAAACAGTCAATTGTGGTATAATTTTGCAAATACTCAAATAGGAGGATATTCACTATGCTCATAGCCACAATAGCAACTGCTATCATCGCATTGTTTGCACTAATTCTATCTATTTATAACTGGTGTTATGACTTTGTACACAACAAAGCAAATATCAATCTCGTTTTTAAAACATGTAAATATCTTGAGAATGTGTCCGGTAAACCATTATCTTTCCACTTAATAATTGAAAATCGTTCTCATCTTGATGTGTCAATCTCCAGAGTGTTTTTAAACATCGGAAACACTTCTTATGAATTTGATGCACTACCTAATTATGTAATGGAGTATTCTTCACCGCACGATATAAAACATATATTTTCCAAAGAATTACCTTTTAAAATAACTGGTCTAGGTGCCTTTGGTGGTTTTTTTAATGTGAATACCGAAGAAAATCACAACATTATTAAAAATAAAATATTTACCGAATCTGTTTCTATTACGATACATACCAATCGCAAATTAGTGAAAACATTTAAAATCGATATTAGCAAAGCCAATACTCACCTATGACGATGTCGGCTAATAATTGTTATTAAATTAAGTACAATAGCAATTGTTCCTGCAACAATTGCTACACCTAGACAAATGTAAATTATTGTCGTTTCATTCATGTTCATCCCCCTCTCTTTTTGTTATCGTTTAAGCAACAAAAGAGTCAAAAAAAATACTATCATCTAAATGATATTTTCTTTTAATTGCCTGTATTTCTGATAATAAGAAATCAGATTGTCCATTGATTTTGGCAGACACAGTAGCTGTACTCAATCCCAGTAACTCCCCCAAATCTTTGTAAGTTAACATGTTGCTCTTTAGCCATCCCTTAAATTTTACATACGGCTTATGTACCATATATTGCTCCCCTCCTTTCGTTGCTTTTATGATAACACTAATTTGTTGCTTTGTCAACAACAAATTAAAAATTTTTTTATTTTTATTAAAAAAAACTTGATTTTTGTTATCGTTTGTGTTAATATACAGTTGCGGAGGCGATAACAATGTTTGGGAAGCGTTTAAAATTCTTACGAGAAAGTAAGAACTTTAGTATGGATAGATTAATCGAACTATATAATGAAAAATACGATGCTAAAATGAACAAAAGCACCTTAAGCAGATATGAAAATGGCATACAAGAACCTATATATACTGTTGTTGTTAATCTTGCTGATTTTTTTAAAGTAAGTGTAGATTATTTGTCTGGCAATGATAAATTTGTTCATACTCCTGAAACAATGAACGAAATTATAATTTTAGAAAAATACAACAGACTTAATTCTGTTGGTCAAGAAAAGGCTGACATCTATATTACAGATTTACTTGATAACCCCAAATATGTTGCTGAACAATACCAGGATGATTATGCATCTATTGCTGCTGATACAGGCAAAGGCGGAAGAGTTCCTGCACCGAGTTTGGATACAATTATAGAATTAAATAAAGATAACCAATAAATTTGATAACATAGTTGGCGTTTGTCCACTGTACGGAGGTACAAATGACAAAAGCTACTAAATATATAAGAAACATCAAGAAAGTTGATTATGTTCGTGCAAAACAATATCTTGAGCGTAATGGATGGACCGTTGTACTATACAACACGCCAAAAGGAAATGTAATTATAGATAAACTGGGACTAAGGGAATATGCAAACAGAACCGATGGCTTTGTTTATGAAATGAATTGTTTGAAATATGTGTTTATAAACGGTCAGCTTTCGGATAAAGACAAATTAATTACCCTATTACATGAAACAGGACACATTGAGCTTGAGCAGGATTTATCCTTGCCAGACAAGACAGATGAAGTTAATGCTTGGCATTTTGCATATGAGGTGTTATATTTTAAGACAAATACATTTAAGAAGATTATTTCTTTTGTTTTAACTGCTGCATTAACCGCTTTAGCAATATTTACTTGTCATAGCCTTTTATGCAAGGTTGAAACTCTAAATCAAAATGTATATGTAACTCATTCAGGTAATCGATATCACACGGAGGACTGCTATTTTGTAAGAAACAAAGATACTCTTTCTATGGAATTGAAAGAAGCTCAAAAGCAGTATGAGCCATGTGTTTTCTGCAACCCTAACAAATAAAATAACATAATAGAACAGTTGGACAAATGCCTATTGTGTTATAATAGAAATTAATAATGTAAATAACGGCAATGCCGTTAAAATAAACATCAAAGGAGACATTTTAGTATGAAAAAATTTGTAACAGGTTTTATTGTAGGAGCAATTATTTGCTCAATGTTGGGTGCATTTGCAGTGTCATATGTTGCAGAGCCCGTAACATTTAAGGTTATGGTTAATGGCAAAGAGTTTGTATCAGAAAGTCCCGCCCTTGCAATTAATGGTAGTACTTACCTTCCGCTAAAAGCAACAGGTGAAGCTCTTGGAGTTCCTGTTGTTTGGAATCAAGATAAATTTCAGGTAGAAGTAGGCAAAAATGAATCGGAAACAAAAGAAATAACAAGTGGCTATAAAACATATGCTGAAAACAAAAATGTTATAGATTTTGGTGATTTTTGTGGCGTATCGCCTTGTGAAGACGTCATGGTAATAGATGGAGATGCAAGTTATTGGTATGATTATAGCACTAGTGATAAGGTTATGGATTATATAGATAAGATGGAAGAAAATGGATATAAACTTGCAGATATGAAAAAGGATACATTTTTTACTTCGTGTTATCTAAAAAACACTAATGGCAAGGAAGACCCGGGATTTGTAATAAGTTTTGGTCAGCCAAGTATGTCGTCATTAGATATGTATGTTATTATAACTATCTATAAATAATAAAAAATCGCCCTGTTGGTAGCAGGGCGAGAGTAAGGTGTTGGTAGCACCTTACAAAGATATGCTAAAGCACATCCCATTTTCAAATGTATTTTAGCATATCTACCTTATTTTGTCAAGAAAGGAAGATATGTAATGACACGCAGAAAGGATGGCAGATGGCAAGAGGTCATCACAATTAAAGGAAAGACCAAGTATTTCTATGGCAAAACCAAAGCCGAGGTTCTTCGCAAACTTCGTGATTATGAAGAAGAACAAGAAAGAGGCAAACTGTTTGAAGAAGTAGCAGAGTTGTGGTGGGAAGAACACGAAGAAAAAATATCTCACTCCACTACAAAAGGATATATCCCGGCAAAAAACAGAGGTATAGAATTTTTTAAATCTTTTCCTATAAAAGAGATAGAACCTTCTATGATAAGTCAGCACATCAAGAAATTTGCCCGAACTCACGCCGACAAAACAGTCCGCACACAGCTAATGGTATATAATCATATATTCAGCTATGCCGTAGAAATGGGTTACATACCTTTTAATCCTGCAAGGGACTTAAAGGTGCCCAACGGATTACCAAAGCAAAAGAGAACCTCTCCCCCTCAACACGATATAAACATTGTCAAAGAGTCAATAAAACTTCCTTTTGGTTTATTTGCATATATGGCTCTCTACACAGGTATGCGACGTGGAGAACTCCTTGCACTGACTTGGTCTGATATTGATATGAAAAACAGAATAATACACATAACAAAGTCGTTGGAACATATAGGGAATCAGCCTCATCTAAAACCACCCAAGACGGAAACCAGTGTGGGTGATGTTCCTATATTAGACAAGCTATATGATGTTCTTGTTCCAATACCAAACCGCAAAGGTATTGTGTTTCAAAATTCTAACGGTGAATACTTAACAAACACACAATTTCAAAACCGTTGGTACTCATACCAAAAGGCTGCAGGTATAACAAGTACACCGCATCAGTTCAGACACGCTTATGCAACTATGCTTTTTGAGGCAGGTATACCTCCGGAAGAAGCTCAAGTACTTTTAAGACACGCACAGCTCTCAACGACAATGGATATATATACTGACCTTCGTGAAGATAAAAAGAACTCAATTTTCAAAAAGGTTTATTCGGTAGATATGGTGTAAAATGATTTGAAATTCAATGTTTTTGTGTAAAAACTGTGTCAAAAACCCCGTATGCCAGTTATAACGCAAAACAACGATAGTTCAAATCCCACCATCTCCGCCAGAAAAAACACACTCCTTTTGGGGTGTGCTTTTTTGTATGTGAATTTTGTGGATTTGAAAACGCGTGCCGCTCGCGGCTCGTGGGCTTCGAGCACTGCCGCTGCCTGTGGCAGATTGAGGCAGTGCACAGAAGTGGCAGAAACCCAATGAATACGAGTGTGCTTTAGCATACGATGTATGAATTGTCGGTTTCAACTGGCCCCTTGGGGCAAATCCCACCATCTCCGCCAGAAAAAACACACTCCTTTTGGGGTGTGTTTTTTGCATTTTCTTCCAAAATATTATCAAAAGATACACAAAAATTTATTGCAAAAGCATATCGTTATGTGATATAATTCATTATGTATGAGTATATAACTTGAAAGAGGGATATATATTGAATATAACAATAAACAATCTTAACATAAACTACATATCCGAGGGTGAGGGCGACGCTGTTGTTCTTCTGCACGGATGGGGTTCAAATATTACCTTATTTAAAAGCATCACAGATGTTCTCAAAACCAAATACCGCGTCATTGCTCCCGATATGCCCGGATTTGGTGCAAGCGATGAGCCGCCCGGGGCTTGGTGTGTAGATGATTATGTAGACTTTACACTCGCATTTTTGGATAAATTGGGCGTTAAAAAAGCCGCCTTTCTCGGTCACTCCTTTGGCGGAAGAGTTATAATCAAAATGTTTGAAAGGGATAACCTCCCAATAGAAATAACAAAAATCATTCTTGCAGACAGTGCAGGTGTAAAGCCAAAAAAAACTCTTAAACAAAAGATAAAAATAAAAACATACAAAACGGGAAAGAAAATCCTTTCCATCGGAATTATCAAAGCTCTATTTCCTGATGCATTAGAAAAGTTTCAGTCAAAGAGCGGTTCTGCTGACTACAAGGCCGCATCACCTGTTATGCGGCAGACTATGGTCAAGGTGGTAAATGAAGACCTTTGCCACATATTTCCCAAGGTTACTCCCCCTACCCTGCTTATCTGGGGAGAAAACGACACCGCAACGCCGGTATCTGATGCCTGCCTTATGGAAAAATCTATGCCCGACGCCGGAAAAGTAATTTTAAAAGGCTGCGGTCACTATTCGTTCATAGATGATATGTACACATTCAACCGAGTACTCTCATCTTTTATGAATATCCCTTTTTAACAAAAACACATAGAAAGGCGGCATTATTATGCTAACTTTACTTATCATATGCCTTGTCTGCTCTTTGGCAGCTTTCGCAGTATCGACAATCAGATTTATGCACTTCTTTCAGCTCAATTCTTATAGAGCAAAGATACATTCAAAATGGATTTTGAATAACTTAAATAAAACATATATAAATATTATTTCTGCGTTAATCATCATTGTTTTAGCAAACAATGCAACTATTTGGGCAAGGTTATGCCATATACTCGTTTGCGGCTTTGCAATAGCATTGTCACTGCCAAAAAAAGCCAAAAAACCACTTGTGTACACGATGCGTGTCAAGAGAATGTTAATTACCACAGCGGTATTGTATCTGTTGATACTCACTTTTGGAATACACAAAAAAGCTGCATTAGAGATTTCTGCACTGTTTATACTTGCTGCACCTATTTGGGTAATGATTGTCAACCTTGTAAATAAGCCTATCGAAAAGGCAATAAGCAATTATTATATAAACGATGCAAAAAGACTTATTTCGTCATCTAACGCCAAGGTAATAGGAATTACCGGAAGCTACGGCAAGACCAGTATGAAATACTATCTTGCAACTCTTCTCAAAGCCAAGTACAATGTGCTTATGACACCGGAGAGTTTTAATACTCCTATGGGCGTGGTACTCACAATCCGTTCATCTCTGAATGCTCTGCACGAAGTATTCATATGCGAAATGGGTGCCAAAAGAGTTGGCGAAATAAAAGAAATCTGTGATATAGTAAATCCGGATATGGGTATCATAACATCTATCGGTCCGCAGCATCTGGAAACCTTTAAATCACTGGATAATATAAAGAAAACCAAATTCGAACTGGCAGATGCTCTTCCGGAAGACGGCACTCTGTATTTAAACGGCAACGATGAGAATATTTTGCAATACAGAGGCGAAAGACAAAATATAAGCTACAGTGTAAACGGTGCCGGTGCATACAATGCAACAGATATTTCATTAAGCGACAAAGGCACAAAATTTACCGTAAATAATCCCCTGGGCGAAAAATGCGAATTTACAACCAGGCTTATCGGTATGCACAATGTTCTTAACATTACCGGTGCAATAGCAGTAGCTAACACGATGGGTATTGAGTTTGGCACACTCAAATCATATGTTGCCAAAATAGAGGCTGTTCCTCACAGACTCGAACTTATCACCAAGGGCAACGATATAATAATAGACGATGCCTACAACTCCAATCCCAGCGGAACAAAGGCGGCGCTTGAGACACTATCCTACTTTGACGGAATGAAGATACTCTTAACTCCCGGTATGGTAGAGCTCGGCGAAAAGCAAAACGAATTGAACAAAGAATTTGGCGTAAATGCCGCAAAGGTATGCGACTATGTGATACTCGTAGGTCAAAAGCAAACAGAGCCTATATACAATGGTCTTAAAGAAGCTTCCTATCCCGACGATAAAATCTTTGTTGCACATAGCTTTAACGAAGCTATCAATCACGCTTACTCTTTAAATTCAAAAATGCAAAAGAAGATAATTCTTTTGGAAAACGACCTTCCCGACAACTATTAATACTTTTAAAAGGAATGATTATATATGAAAATTAAACTTGCAGTACTCTTTGGCGGAAAAAGTGTTGAACACGAAATTTCTATTATCTCTGCCGTTCAGGCAATGAGATATATAAACAAGGACAAATACGAAATAATCCCCGTATACATAACCAAGGGCAACGAAATGTACTACAGCAATGAGCTTACCAAAATCGAAGAATACAGAAATCTCAAACAACTGCTTAAAAAGTGCACCAAGGTGTACTTTGGCATAGAAAACGGCAAAACAATGCTGCTAAAAACTGACGCCAAGCTCTTTGGCAAAAAAGAAATATCCGAGATAGATATAGCATTTCCTATTGTTCACGGTACAAACTGCGAAGACGGTACACTTCACGGATACCTCAAGATGTTAAATCTGCCTCTTGTTGGCTGTGACCTTACCGCATCTGCAATAGGTATGGACAAATATTATATGAAAACGGTATTTAAAGACAACGGCATCCCCGTACTTGATTGCAAATGCTTTACTGCAAAGGAGTTTGAATTGTCCCCCGATGCAGTAATAGCAGAAATAGAAAACGCCATAGGATATCCTGTGATTGTAAAGCCCGTAAACCTTGGCTCGAGCGTTGGTATAAGCAAAGCAGAAAACAAAGAAGAGCTTGACAGTGCTCTGGATAATGCCTTTAACTTTGCACAGAGAGTACTTATAGAAAGAGCCGTAGAAAATCTCAAAGAGATTAACTGCTCTGTACTTGGTGACATAGACGATGCCAAGGCAAGCGAATGCGAACAGCCGATTACTAGCGAAAAAATCCTCAGCTATGACGAAAAATACATCAACGGAGCTAAGAAAACCGGTTCTGACGGTATGGCGAGCCTCAAAAGGAAAATCCCTGCCGATATAACCGAAGAAGAGAGAGAAACCATACGCAAGATGGCAGTTGATGCATTTAAGTGTCTCGGATGCAACGGAGTAGTAAGAATTGACTTTATGATAGATATGTCAACAGGAAATATCTACCTTAACGAAATCAACACCATTCCGGGTTCACTTTCGTTCTATCTATGGGAGCCGCTTGGTATAAAATACACCGATCTCCTTGAAGAAATGATACAACTCGCACTAAAGCGAAACAGACAGCAGTCGCAGATATCATATGCCTTTGACACAAATGTTCTGGAAGGAATGTCCTTTGGCGGTACAAAAGGTACCAAAGGCACTAAAATGTAATATTTACACACAATAATAATCCCAATCCGTTCAAGCCTTACGGATTGGGTATTTTTTTTTGCATAAACGAACCCGCCTATTAAATGTAGGCGAAAAGTGTTGTACAAACGGATTATAATTAATACGAAGATGTCCAATTTACAAAAAGGAGGATAAAAAATGATTTTTAAAACAACCGGTCCTGTGCTAACGGAAAGTGACGAAAATCTGGACAAGATATTGGAATATGTATCTGATATCAAAACAGAGTGCGAGGTAAAGCTCACATATATAGAGCAAATTCTGGCAACTATAAAAGAAAAAATTGAATATCTTAATGCCGCCCTTTCTGCACCGACATCAGAGGCAGAATTATGACAGCTAAAACCATAATTGAATGTGCAGATAATATACGCCCGAATATTATAAGCAGTTCAACCAAGTTGGAATGGCTCTATGCCATAGAAAAGCAGGTTTGCGCTCATATGTCCCGATACGGAGAAACAGATGCCAAAATCGAGGAAATCACATCTGATACAAAGCTCATCTTGCCGCTTGAATACAAAGATATATATGCATATTACATAGTGTGTATGATAGACCTTGCAAATCAGGATGTAGCTATGTACAACAACAGTTGTGCATACTTTAATGAGCTTTTTGTATCGTGGCAAAAAAAGTGGCGGAGAGAAAATCTTCCTCAAAAAAAGACAAAAAAGAGTGGTGATGTGTAATGCTGCCGTTTATGCGAAGCAGAAGCAAGTCTCAAACCCATACATTTACAGGGTTTGGTGGTGTCAATCCATCTTATTCCAGGAAACAGGGCGAGCTTAAATCCGCACTGAATATGAGTTCGGAGAAGTATCCTGCAATCTGCTCTATGGCATCTTTTGAAAGTCAGTCAATGAATACCCTTACTGCCTGTGGAAGCGGATTTTATGACAGGCTATACACTGTACGGCATGGCTCTTTGGATAGCGGAGATATGTTTATGTGTTCCGACAGCCTCAAAGTCAAGCTTTCGCAGTTTGATAGCCCCTCGCAAAGAGATGCAGATAGAAAAATGTCTTTTATGAAGAACAAATGCCTCGTTATTCCCGATAATGTAATTTACCACACAGACACTCAAAAAACCGAGGAATGCAATATTTCACAGACTATAACACAATCTTCTTCAGAACAAAAATTCTACAGCGAATCAGGTACAACCGCATCTTTGCCAATGCCGTACAACATATGGTACAGCGGCTCTCTCACATCAAAGTCCATCAAATCTATGTCCGCTACTTACCAAAAGTCGTCTACGGGTTACAGATTTTATCATTTTGTACCTTACGAAAGCTTTGAGCCGGGTGATGTAGTCTATATAAAAATGGAGGTAAAGCCAATTGATGAAGACCATGACGATGCCTACTATGAATATCTTGAAAAAATGCGAAAAGGCTTTTTTGCAAAAATAAAGGATACTGTAAAAGTGACTCACGATACGCCAAAGGGCAAGATAACAGAAACTATTGAACTCGTGTTTGACGACAATGTAATCGATAACGGAGGATACAACGAGGTTTTTGTCCTTGATATCACAATAGAGAAAACCATGCCAGATTTTGTAGACATATGCACATCCGAAAACAGAATTTGGGGTATTACCAAAGACACCATACATACCTCAAAGCTTGGCGACCCGACTGAATGGAATGATTTTTCTGTGGATTCGTACGGCACTCTCCCCTCTTCCTGCTTCAAAACAGAGGTAGAAACAGACAGGAACTTTACTGCAATTACCGCATACAACGGTAATGTCCTTGCGTTTAAGGAGGATTGCATTCATAAAGTCTACGGCAGTCAGCCCGACGAATATATGATTACTACAATAGAGTGCCCCGGTGTCGAAGAAGGTGCAAAACAAACCCTCGCGGTAGTCGGAGGCGTCCTCTATTACAAAGGAAAAGACGGTATATATTCATACAACGGCGGTATGCCAAAACTTATAAGCCTCAATCTCTCTCTGGAAAACACAAAGGCAAACTACGGCGGAGGAGATGACAGATATTATTACATTTGTATAACTAAGGATAACAAAGAGCTTATTTACATCTATGATACATACTTTGGTATATGGCATATAAAAAATAATGTCGCAGATGTAACAGGTTTTGTAAAGACAAATGACGGGATAAGAATAGTAACCAAAAACTATATTTTAAAAAGAGGCATCTCTTTTAATGATATATGGAATTTTACATTGGACTTCGGCACAAAAGAATTTGCCTCCAAGCACTTTTCCAAAATATCATTAAGATACACCCTGTTCCAAAATTCCGCATTCGATGTCTGGCTTGAAAACAAACACGAAAAATACCTTTTGGCATCTGTTGCAAAAGCAGGCGAAAATCAGCTTTGTTCAGTAAGAATTCCCGTAACCTGCGGCGAAGATGCCACACTCACATTTAAAGGTATGGGCAGCTTTGAGATGAGTTCTCTCTCGGTAGAATACACAGAAACAAGTATAAAAGATTAGGAGGAAAATATGACCGAAACAAAAAAGAAAAAACAGCTGTTAGATGAAAACAGCGATATGTACATATCCGAATATGACAAAAATTTGAGCTACGAAGCCCTTAAACAAATCGTAGATGCAAAAAAAGACTACGCCGCAAGTGCCAAATCTGATGACAAGCAAGGTATGACCAAGGCAAATAACATTGCAAATGCAGTGAGGGCAAAATACGGCAGCTACACAGGCGGAGAGTTTGGAAATGAGTACCATCCCTTTACCTATGGCAAAACTGATTACGATAGCTACAACTCAAAATACGAGGATGAGCTTGACAGTCTGTATGACCTTATTAAACGCGATAATGGTTCATTTTCGTACAATTACGAAACCGACCCCGCATACAAGGCATACAAATCCGTATATGAAAATCAGGGCAAGCTGGCATACGAGCGTGCTCTCGGCAAAAACTCACTCAAAACAGGCGGTATAGAAAACTCAAATGCTCAAAGTGCCGCAATGCAGGCTCTTAACTACTACAACTCACAGCTTGCCGCAAAGATACCCGAACTGTACGAAGCAGCTTTTGACAGATATTATTCGCAGAAAAATCAGAATAACAGCAGATTAAAAGACGCCTACAACATCATATCCGACCGCGAAGAAAGAGATTATTCCAGATATCTTGACAGTGCCGAACAGGACCGTGATATCCGAAACTTTCTCTACAACAGGACCAAAGACGAAAACAATATGGCTTTTGAAAGAGAACAAAATGACTATGACAGAGCTTTGACAGAGCAAAAATACCGCACTGACAACGCAAAAAAAGCCATGGATATCTTGTATGATTTGTATACCGATACTATCGACAACGAAAAGTGGAGATACGAATACAACAAAAATGCTTCAAAAGCAAAATACCCCTCATACAGAGGATCAATAGGCACAGACGACCTTTTGGGTTACACCCAGAAAATGTTTGGCAACGAAAATCTTACCCTGGATGACTTGTACAGGCTATTGGGCTTATAAGCTAAAACGAGGACCACAACGGTCCTCGTTTGCTTATTATTCATTATTTGTATCTGATATACGATTTAAAAGTTTCATACAAATTACTATAACCAATGTTACTGCAAATATTCCGAGCATACCCTTTGCCATTATAGGCAGAGTAGATAAAAAAGCATTTATACTTATCATATTATTCCCTCCGATTATTAACCCACTATATTCATTACAAGATTGAGTATAAGACCTCCGGCAATTACAGACGCTATCTGACCGGATACATTAACACCTATTGTATGCATCAAGAGGAAGTTGCCCGGGTCCTCTTTAAGTCCCATCTTGTGAATAACACGCGCAGACATCGGGAATGCCGATATACCGGCAGCACCTATCATAGGATTTAGTTTGTTCTTTGTAAACAGGTTCAAAAACTTTGCAAAAAGAACTCCGCCGGCTGTATCAAAAATAAATGCAAAAAGTCCAAGCCCTATTATAAGCAGCGTGCTGGGTGTAAGGAACTGTGCATAGTGCATCTTGGTAGCAATGGTAATACCCAAGAAGATTGTAACAAGATTTGCAAGAACCTTTTGAGCTGTTTCGGAAAGGCTTCCCAAAACTCCGCACTCACGAATAAGGTTACCAAACATCAAAAAGCCTATAAGCGACACACTGGCAGGAGAAACAATACCCACAACAATTGTAATTATTATCGGGAAGAGTATCCTTGTAAGTCTGGAAACGCTCTTTTCCTCATAAGGCATACGAATGCATCTTTCCTTTTTGGTGGTAAGAAGTCTTATAACGGGCGGCTGAATTATAGGTACAAGTGCCATATATGAATATGCGGCTACCATAATTGCTCCTACATAGTTAGAACCCAGAGTATTTGCCACAAATATCGATGTGGGACCGTCTGCTGCACCGATTATTGCGATAGATGCTGCATCCTTTAAATCAAAGCCAAAAAGCGAAGCTAAGCTTAATGTCATAAAAATACCAAACTGTGCCGCTGCTCCGAAAAGCATGAGCTTTGGATTGGAAAGAAGCGGTCCAAAGTCTATCATAGCACCTATTCCTATAAACAGGATAAGCGGAAACAGTTCGTTTGCTATACCTGCATTAAAGAGAACTGTGAGTGCTCCCTCCTCGCCTATTGCTCCCGAAAGGGGCAAGTTAACAAGAATAGCACCAAACCCCATAGGCAAAAGAAGTGTGGGTTCCATATCCTTTGCAATAGCAAGGTATATGAGGATACCGCCGATTAGCCACATCACTATCATCTGCCATTCGATATTGGCCAAATTAAAAAATAATTCCTTTAAAAAATCCATATTTACCTCCCCGGAAGTACAAAAAAAAGACTTTACCGTACAAATAGTATGATAAAAGTCTCGCTATTTAATACAAATGCGGGCACTGTGTCCGTATTGACGCATTTGTAGCGGTTGCCCGCCAGCTACTCCCTAATATATTTATATGATATACCAAGATAACCCAATTTGTCAATATAAAAAGCTGATTTTGTATATTGGGAAACGCAAAGACACATCAACTGCAAAAAGAGATTTGCATTCACCTGTGCCTATTAAATGCAAAATCATTTAATTATCAACAAAAAAAAATTCTATTTTAATAAAATTTTTATTGTATTTTAACAAAAGATGTGTTATAATTAATACAAGAAAATAACTTGTGTGTTATTTCGATTGTAATGCCTCTTGGCTTTATAATACAATTTAATATGAAAGAGGGTTTTGGTATGAGATTAAACATTACCGGAAGAAAAATTGACATTACAGAAGGACTTAGGGAGTATACTACCGGAAAGCTCTCAAAATTGGACAAGTACTTTGGCGATGAAGTCGCTGCCGATGTAACCTTATCCGTTCAAAAGGACAATCATATTATAGAAGTAACCATACACCACAAGGGTATGATATACAGAGCCGAGGTTATGGAGCCGGATATGTACGCCTCCATAGACAGAGTTGAAGATGTTCTTGAAAGACAGATAAGAAAGCAAAAAACAAGACTTGAAAAGCAGCTCAAAACCGGTGCATTCGAAGTTCCGTTTGAATTTGGCGACATAGAAGAGGAAAAGGAATTCAAGGTTGTAAAAACCAAAACCTACTCAGCAAAGCCAATGAGCGTGGAAGAGGCAATACTGCAGATGAACCTTTTGGGTCACGCGTTCTATATCTTTAACAACTCCGATACTATGGACAAAAATGTGGTTTACAAAAGAAAAGACGGAAATTACGGTCTTATAGAGCTTGAATAGCAGATTTATTAAGGGTGCTATCCTACTGATAGCACCCTTAGACTATCGAAAAAGAACGCACCGCAAAATGAATATAAAAAATTTAAAATTTTTACATTTTTTTGTTGACAAACGCCCTGCATTGTGATATACTAGTCACTGTTGAAACGCGAGCATGCTGGAATTGGCAGACAGGCACGTTTGAGGGGCGTGTGTTTATGACGTGTGGGTTCAAGTCCCACTGCTCGCACCAATTCTACTCGCATGCCGAATATAAAAAGTATTTGGTATGCGATTTTTTCTTACTTTTAACTTAATATATATGCGGATATGGCGGAATTTAAGTGACACCCCAAGAGCACATCTTATGTGCGATTGGTCTGGTGGAACTTATGCCAAAACTTCCTTTGAGACAAGTGCCCTCTTGCGGCACGCAGACGAAAAGCCGAAGTTGACGGCTGGCAGACCAGATGGAATTGGTTTAAACATATAAATTAATATTTATGCGGATATGGCGGAATTGGCAGACGCGCTGGCTTCAGGTGCCAGTCGGGGCAACTCGGTGCAGGTTCAAGTCCTGTTATCCGCACCATCAAAAGGGCGTGATTCGGCAACGCCCTTTTTTTGACATCTAATTCAAGCACAAATCATTGACAACTCTTATATATTTTTTTGTTGGTGGCAAAATAAAAGCCAAAGGAGTTGGTTTTAAAAAATGAGAAAAATTTCAAACAAGTTAATACAAATTTTCAAGGAATATTTAATTAATGAGGAAAAGTCACACTCTACATTGGATAAATATATACGTGACATAACTGCATTTATGATATGGTGTAAAGGCAGTGAATTAAATAAGAGCCTTGTACTGCAATACAAGACGCAGCTAATCGAAAAGTATGCCCCGGCAAGTGTTAATTCTATGCTGTCGTCTCTTAACGCATTCTTTGCATACAACGAATGGTATGACCTGAAAGTAAAGGCGCTCAAAATTCAAAGGCGAATATTTGCAAGCAAGGAAAATGAACTGTCAAAGGCAGAATATGAAAGATTGATATATGCCGCAAAACAAATGAAAAACAAAAGACTATATTACCTTATGCAGACTATATGTGCAACTGGTATTCGTGTATCGGAACTTAAGGAAATTAGCGTTTCTGCTGTTAAATGCGGTCAGGCAACTATTAACTGCAAAGGCAAAATAAGGATAGTCATCTTACCCAAGCAGCTTTGCAAAATGCTAATGGACTATATAAAGGAAAACAATATTAAAAGCGGCACTGTATTTGTAAGTAAAAACGGAAAACCACTTGACAGAAGCAACATATGGTCTGATATGAAAAAACTATGTGAAAGTGCAGGAGTATCGAAAGATAAAGTATTCCCTCACAATCTCCGCCATTTATTTGCACGAACCTACTACTCTATCCAAAAAGATGTCGTAAGACTTGCTGATATTCTCGGACATTCAAATGTGAACACCACACGAATATACACAATGGAAACCGGAGAAATTCACAGAAAGCAGATACAAAGACTTGGGCTTTTACGCTGCTAAAAATAAAAACACCACATAATCAGCATTATGTGGTATTGCTTTGATTTTTCAAATACCAAAAGGAATTTATTATTAGGAAATATGTGTTTTTTTGTAACGACTTTTAGGTCAATGGATAAAAGAACGCCATTGACCTAGTTTGTGTGCTTATTTTTTTGATGTCGACATTATTCTGCAATTTTCGTTGACAGTTTTTTTTGTTTGTGATATAATTCTATGTATATAGAAAACTTTTACACCACATAATGCTGATTATGTTGCATAAATGTAATCAGAAAAGGAGAATGACATCATAATGTATCAACCACAAAACATTTTAGGAAATTCTATAATTACTTTTTTGTTTATTATCTTCCTGTTTTCTACTTTTGTATTGGTTTTTTGGATTTTTTACCTAGTCCCGTTCACAGAAAAAAGGAAATATATCAAAATGGAAATTTCCCGAACAAAAGATGAGGAAAATATTTTTTGGAAGAAAGAGTTAAAAAAGCTATACATTTGCCAAATTCCGTTTTTAGGAAAAATATTAGCAAAGCGTTTGTAAAAAAATAGTTTGTTTTTTTATAAAAGAGCGACTTGCCGTAAGCAAGCCGTTCTTTTATTTATCCCATTATATGCTCTGCATAATAATTGAGCGTATATTCACATTCTTTGACGTACATCTACTGTAAAAAGAAGAAACACTTTTTCTACAGTAAATACCCAAAATTATATTTTGTTAACACTTTATTCAATTGACATTATTTTCCGTATAAGGTATAATTATTTTATAATTTTTAAGGAGACTTTTGTTATATGAAAAAGTACGGACAAGCTGTAATAAAATCAACTCAAACTGTGGGGATTTGGACATTGATATTAAGTGCCGTTTTGCAGGCGGTATACCTGATTTCAGGTATATGGAGCTACAAGGTTTTGTGTGGCAATCTCCTCACGGGCTTTTTTGCGGTGTTTAACTTTTTCTTAATGGCTGTATATGTAGAAAAAGCCACTCAAAAAGACGAAAAAGATGCAAAAATGATGGTTAAGGCATCGCAGTCGCTGCGTATGATAATGCTTTTTGCCGCAGTTGGCGTGGGTGTGTATTTTTTTGATATATGGGCAAGCATAATCCCCATATTTTTTCCTACGGTTTCTATATTATTACAGTCATTTTTGGGTAAAAATAAGTAATATCACTTTTTGGAGGTGATTTTATAAAAATGAATACAAAGAAAAAAGGCTTTTTCCTTGTTGATTGCATTTATCTTGCAATTACCTTTGTTCCGATAATTGCAGGTATCATTATTAAGATGCTTACCAGTCCTGTTTCGGAGGGAATATCAATTTCGGGAGCACTTATATATTTTGAAGTTAATATGCCTATTCAAAAACTCATTGTTACAGAATCCCAGGTTAATTCTCTCATTGTAATAATTTCTATTTTGGGACTGTGTCTGTATCTTACCCACGGCCTTGATGCAAGAAATCCTACAAAAAGGCAGCACATTGCCGAGATGCTTGTAACCTTGTGCGACAAGATGGTTGTCGGAAATATGGGTGAATACTTTAAGTTCTTTTCGCCATTTATTGCATCTGTACTTGCGCTATCAGCTTATTCGTCGCTGTTGGCACTATTTGGCTTGTATGCACCCACATCGGACATAAACATCGTAGGCGGTTGGGCGATTTTGGTATTTATTCTTATAACCTATTACAAACTAAAGTGCGGTCCTCTTATGTACATCAAGAGCTTTGGAAACCCCGCACTTATGGCACCGCTTAACATCATAAGCGAAATTGCCACACCCATCTCGATGGCTTTCCGTCATTACGGCAACATACTGTCGGGTTCGGTTATATCGGTACTGCTCGCAGCGGGACTGCAGGGTCTTACGCATTTTGTCCTTGGTTGGCTGCCCGGATTTCTGGGAGAATTTCCATTTTTGCGGATTGGTCTGCCGGCGGTACTGTCTATTTATTTTGATGTGTTCAGCTCGGTTTTGCAGGCATATATATTTGCTATGCTGTCGATGCTTTATATTTCGGGAGGATTTCCTCTTGAAGAATACACAAAAAGAAAGAACATAAAAAATATTAAAAAAACGGAGGTAATTTAAAATGTTGGAAATTGCTGTAGCTATTATTCTTGGTTGTTGTGCACTCGGTGCCGGTACTGCTATGATTGCAGGTATAGGCCCCGGTATCGGTGAAGGTAATGCAGTTGCAAAAGCGTGCGAAGCTATCGGCCGTCAGCCCGAATGCAAGGGTGATGTAACAACAACTATGCTTATGGGTTGTGCCATTGCAGAAACAACAGGTCTTTATGCACTTGTTATCGCAATACTTCTTATATTTGTTGCACCCAATATGCTCGTTAATATCTTAATTAATACAATCGGATAAGGTGAAAGTTATGCAATCATTAGATGTAATCTCCATAAACTTTTGGAACATTTTGATTTCGCTTTTGAACCTTGTTATACTCTTTCTTATTCTAAAGAAATTTCTGTTTAAACCTGTTAAGAATATGCTTGCTTCAAGGCAGCAAGAGGTAGACAATATGTATAACCTTGCACAAACTGCAAACGAAGAGGCCAATGCAAACAAGAAAAACTGGGAAGAAAAGATGAAAGAGGCAACCGTAGAGGCAGATAACATTATAAAAGATGCTGCCGATACCGCCCAGAAAAGAGGCGACAAAATCATTGCCGAAGCTAAAACAAAGGCTGATACAATAGTTCGTCAGGCAGAAAACGATGCGGCATTGGAACTAAAAAAAGCCGAGGCAGGTATTAAAGAGGAAATCGTTAATGTTTCGGGTATACTTGCTCAAAAGCTACTAAAAAGGGAAATCAACGCAGATGACCACAGAATGCTCATTAATTCTGTAATAGAAGAAATAGGTGATAATGATGACACAAACAAGTAGAGAATACGGTGAGGCACTTTTTTTCCTTGCAAAAGAAACGGGCAAAGAAAACGAATATGCTGTTTCTTTGGAATGTATCCTCGAAGTAATTGGTGACAATCCCGAGTACATTGTATTTTTGTCATCGCCTTCTGTTTCGCTCGAAGAAAGGTTAGATGCCATAGACAAGGCATTTGGCTCATCTATACCGGAGGATATTGTGTCATTTGTAAAGCTTCTGTGCGAAAAAGGGCGTATACACCTGATTAAAGAAGCAATCGAAGTATACAAAAATCTCCTTGATGCACAAAATATGGTATCAACGGCATTTGTGAAAAGTGCTGCTGAACTTAACGAAGATGAAAAGGAAAAGCTTAAGGATAAGCTGGAAATAAAGGTGGGTCATTCAGTTGTCCTTGAATGCTGCCTGGATGAATCGTTAATCGGCGGAATGGTGATAGAAATCGATGGCAAGGTAATTGATGCGAGTATCAAATCCCGCTTAAGTGAAGTAAAGGATGTGATATCAAAGTGAACACAAAACCACAGGAAATATCCAATATCATTAAAGAACAAATAAAAAACTATAAATCCCGCATAGAAATGAAAGAAACCGGAACAGTAATCCTGGTCGGTGACGGTATCGCACGGGTGTACGGACTTATGGACTGTATGTCGAGCGAGCTTTTGGAATTTGAAGACGGCAGCTTTGGAATGGCTCAAAATCTCGAAGACGAAACCGTATCTGTCGCTCTTCTTTCGGACAAGAATTCTATCCGTGAGGGCAGCATTGTTAAGAGAACCGGCAGAGTTCTCTCTGTTCCCGTTGGTGAGGCTCTTCTTGGAAGAGTTGTAGATGCACTGGGCAGACCCATAGACGGCAAAGGTCCTATTGAAACCAATGCAGAGCGACCGGTAGAATCCGATGCTCCCGGAATTATAGAAAGAAAAAGCGTTTCTGTACCGTTGCAGACAGGTATCAAGGCTATCGACTCTATGATACCCATAGGAAGAGGTCAGAGAGAGCTTATCATAGGCGACAGACAGACAGGTAAGACCGAAATCGCCATCGATACCATTATAAATCAAAAAAACACCGATGTACTGTGTATATATGTGGCTATCGGTCAGAAGAACACATCTGTTGTACAGCTTGCAAACGAGCTCGAAAGAAACGGTGCTATGGAATATACAATCATTGTATCGGCATCTGCTTCGGAAACTGCTCCTCTGCAGTATGTAGCCCCCTACAGCGGCTGTGCTATGGCAGAGTACTTCAGAGAGCAAGGCAAGGATGTGCTTATAATATATGACGACCTATACAAGCACGCTGTAGCTTACAGAGCACTATCGCTTCTTATTCGCCGTCCGCCCGGAAGAGAAGCGTATCCCGGAGATGTATTCTATCTTCATTCGCGTCTTTTGGAGCGTGCAGCCTGTGTGGCACCCGAGTACGGCGGCGGCTCGATAACAGCACTGCCTATTGTAGAAACACAAGCGGGCGATGTGTCGGCATATATCCCCACAAATGTAATATCAATTACCGACGGTCAGATATTCTTGGAAACCGAACTATTTCACGCAGGTGTAATGCCGGCTATTAACCCCGGTATATCTGTAAGCCGTGTGGGAGGCTCCGCACAGCTAAAAGCTATGAAAAAGGTTTCCGGCGAATTGAAACTGTTGTATTCACAATACAGAGAGCTGCAATCCTTTGCACAGTTCGGCTCCGATCTGGATGCAGACACAAAGGCAAGACTTGCCCTTGGCGAAAGGATTGTGGAAGTTCTTAAACAAAAACGAAACGCACCCATACGAGTAGGATGTCAGGTGGCTATTGTTTATGCAGTAATAAACGGTTATCTCGACAGCGTTGCGGTTGACAAAGTAAAGGAATATGAAGAAAAGCTTTTTGAAAAACTGGAAAACAAGTATGCAGACCTACTTGACCGTTTTGAAAGCGGTTTCTACGAGGAAACAGATGTAGAAACGCTCAAAAAAGCGTTAAACGAAATGCAGGGGTGAATATAGATGGCATCAAACACCAAACAACTGCGTAACCGTATAAAAAGTGTTAATTCTACACTACATCTTACAAAAGCTATGGGACTTGTGGCATCTTCAAAGATACGAAAAGCCACAGACGCAATGCTAAAGAGCCGCTCCTACAAAGAGGCTGTGACAGATGTAATTAATTCTGTTGTTGCAAGCCCCGAATGCAGAAAAAGTGTTTATCTCAAAGGCGGCGAAGGAAAAAAAGCAAAAATCATAGTCGTTGCAGGAGACAGAGGTCTTGCCGGCGGATACAATGCCAATATATTCCGTCTTTGCAAAAACTACGAAGACGCCGAGTTTATCTCCGTAGGCAAGCGTTCGTGCGATAGATTTGGCGGAGAAGTGAACTATGCCGAAAGCTTTGGCTACGAAGATGCCATAAAGCTCTCAAAGGATTTGTGCAAGGACTTTGCAGACGGAAAGTATGACACATTAGGTATTATAAGTTCCGAATATGTGTCTATTCTTACCCAGGAAGCTAAATATACAACCATACTGCCTCTAACGCCGGGCAAGGTTTCCGACAACAAGGCGGTAACAGTATTTGAACCAAACGAAATGCAAATACTGGAAACTGCCATAGTGGAATATGTGGCGGGGGTTATTGTAGCTCATATAAGAGAGAGTTTTGCCTGCGAGGTGGCAGCAAGAAGAAACGCTATGGACTCCGCAGGAAAGAACGCGCAGGAAATGATTGATAATCTGCTTTTGGAATACAATCGTGCAAGACAAGGTGCAATTACCCAGGAACTTACAGAAATTGTCGCAGGAAGCGGCATATAAAAAGGAGGCATCACAAAAAATGTCTAAACAAGCTACCGGCAGTGTAAGTCAGGTCATGGGACCTGTAGTCGATGTTAAATTCGAAGAAGGAACACTGCCTGCAATATACAATGCTCTTACAATACCTATTGGCGAAAAAATCCTTACAGTAGAGGTAGCACAGCATATCGGCGACAACACAGCCAGATGCATTGCTATGGCTTCTACCGACGGGCTCAAAAGAGGCACACCCGTTACAGACACAGGCGATGCAATAAGTGTGCCTGTTGGACGGGAAACTCTGGGGAGAATTTTTAATGTTCTCGGAAATCCCGTAGATAACATTGACGCTCCAAAAGATGCTCCCAGATGGAATATCCACAGAAGTGCTCCCGACTACGACGAGCTATCCCCTTCTACAGAAATTCTGGAAACGGGAATTAAGGTTATTGACCTTATATGCCCCTACTCCAAAGGCGGAAAAATCGGTCTTTTCGGCGGTGCGGGAGTTGGCAAGACGGTTCTTATTATGGAGCTTATCAATAACATTGCCAAAGAGCACGGCGGACTTTCGGTGTTTACCGGTGTCGGCGAAAGAACCAGAGAGGGCAACGACCTGTACAACGAAATGAAAGAATCCGGTGTTTTAAATAATACTACCCTCGTGTACGGTCAGATGAATGAGCCCCCCGGTGCAAGAATGAGAGTGGGTCTTTCGGGACTTACTATGGCAGAGTATTTTCGTGACGAAGAGGGCCAGGATGTACTTCTGTTTATAGACAACATCTTCCGTTTTACCCAGGCAGGCTCGGAGGTTTCGGCACTGCTGGGTCGTATGCCGTCCGCGGTTGGTTATCAGCCAACACTTGCAAACGAAATGGGTACTCTGCAAGAAAGAATAACATCTACAAAAAAAGGCTCCATAACATCCATTCAGGCAGTATATGTACCTGCCGATGACCTTACAGATCCTGCTCCTGCAACTACCTTTGCCCATCTTGATGCAACAACGGTTTTGTCAAGAGGTATAGCATCCCAGGGTATATACCCTGCTGTAGACCCGCTTGAGTCAACCAGCCGAATACTATCCCCCGAAACTGTGGGCGAAGAGCACTACTCCGTTGCCAGAGAAGTACAGAGAATTCTCCAGAGATATCAGGAGCTTATGGATATAATAGCGATTATGGGTATGGATGAGCTTTCCGATGAGGACAAGTTACTCGTTCAAAGAGCCAGAAAAATCCAGAGATTTTTATCCCAGCCATTTACAGTATCGGAAAAGTTTACAGGTATCCAAGGAACATATGTTCCCCTATCCGAAACCATCCGCGGTTTCAAGGAAATCGCCGAGGGCAAGCACGATGACCTCCCCGAATCCTGTTTCCTCTTTGTAGGTACAATAGATGAGGCTATTAAAAAGGCGAAAGGGATGTAAATAAATGAAAACCTTTATCCTTACAATATCATCTCCCGACGGCGATATATTCCGAGGTGAAGTGACCAAGGTATCCGCAAGAGGCATTGATGGTGACTTTGCTATAATGTCGGGACACATACCCTTTGTAACTACAATAAAGCCCGGAAAATGCAATGTCGAATTTGAAAACGGCGAAGAAAAGACAGGCATTTGTGACGGCGGAATACTAAATGCAAAAAAAGACGGTGTTACTATCCTGTCGGGCAGTTTCAAATGGGAATAATTACTATGTTTAAAATATGAAATTATGCAAAAAATACCTCTTAAGGAGGTATTTTTTGTATGAATGAGATTTTTACATCTTTTGTAATAGTAATTTGCTCGTTACTAATTCTATGGGCGATATATTTTGTTTTTAAACCAAGAAAAAGAGCCGTATCTCACGCCAAAGAAGAAAGCGGTGAGGCATTATCAAAAGGTGATTACTTCAAGCTATATGCCTTTGCTGATGGAAAGCCACTCCCACTCGAAAGTGTAAAAGACGATGTATTTAACTCCCTGACTCTGGGCGACGGCATAGCAATAATACCAAAGGCAAATGAGCTCTATGCCCCCTGTGATGCACTCGTTACAAGTATTGCAGATACAAACCACGCTGTAAACCTTAAATGCGACAACGGGATAAAGATACTTCTTCATATAGGGATAGATACAGTTAATCTCAAAGGAAGATTTTTTACACGGCATATAAAAGAAGGCACCAAGGTAAAAAAAGGCTCAAAGCTAATAAGCTTTGAGCTTGACAAGATAAAATATCTCAAATATGACCCGACAATATGTATGGCAATATACGGGGATAAAAAGATAAATCTGATAAAGAACATTGATGCAGTAAAAAGTGTAACCAGCAAAGATGTTATACTTGCAATAAAGGAGATGTAATTTGTTTTACAGCTCCTTTTTAAATAACTTACTCTTAAATATTAATGATACTATCATTGCAAAAAAGCAACCTGTCAATGCCCCCAATGAATCTGTCAAAATATCAATCCACTGAAAAGTCCTGCCCTTTACAAATATCTGGTGTATCTCATCGGTAAGAGCACAAAAAGCCGAAAACATAACCGCAGTTAGTGTTGCCGTAAGTACAAAATACCAAAAATCCCTGCGTCTTAACTCAAGGAATGCCAATGTCAGAAGAAAGGCAAAAAAACCAAGCGGTATAAATTCTGCATAATGTGCAACCGAGCGTATTTTCACATTCACCTTGGCTACCTTTTTGTTCTGTTCTGCCTTTGGAAGATTGTCAAAATCCTTTACTGTATATTCGGTAACAGCTCTTGCAATCGTTTTGCTGGACTTGTTGGACTGTGCACTCTCCTTTGCAGAATTGGTCCATATAAAAGCCAGATTGGCTACTATGATTACTGCAAGAAGTATCTTAAAAAACACTACCAATTTTGTATTTTCTCTTATTTTGAAACTATAAAACATCAAAGCTTACCCTCTAATATATCAGCTATTCGTACGCTGGCAAATCCGTCTCCGTAAGGATTGGACGCCATACTCATCTTTGTGTACGCATCTTT
The DNA here is from genome assembly GCA_045544515.1 of Clostridia bacterium. Lineage (GTDB taxonomy): Bacteria > Bacillota > Clostridia > UMGS1810 > UMGS1810 > RGIG8748. The sequence continues at coordinate 68,647 of JAZPZD010000008.1, forward strand.
ATCTTCAAGCAATTCTTTAAAGTTTTGGTATATTACATCTTCATCTGTTCCCACAAGCTTTAGTGTACCTGCCTCGAGTCCTTCGGGTCTTTCGGTGGTATCTCTCATTACAAGAACAGGCTTGCCAAGTGACGGTGCCTCCTCCTGTATTCCGCCGCTATCGGTTAATATCATATAGCTTCTGGACAAAAAGTTGTGAAAATCCAGAACTTCAAGCGGTTCTATGATATGAATTCTGTCGCATCCGCCAAGCTCCTCGTTTGCAGCTTCCCGTACAAGTGGGTTCATATGAATGGGATATATCGCCTTTACATCGGGATGTTCGTCCATTATGCGTCTTATGGCACGGAACATATTGTGCATAGGCTCACCCAGATTTTCCCGTCTGTGAGCCGTTATCACTATGAGACGGCTGTCTGATGCCCATTCGAGTTCGGGATGGGTGTAATCTTCTCTTACTGTGGTTTTAAGTGCATCAATGGCGGTGTTACCCGTAACATACACAGACTTTTCATCTTTGCCCTCTTTTATCAAATTCTGTTTGGAAATCTCGGTAGGTGCAAAGTTATAATGTGATATTATACCCACTGCCTGACGGTTAAATTCCTCGGGATACGGAGAATATATGTTGTAAGTTCTAAGTCCTGCCTCCACATGTCCTACAGGTATCTGCATATAAAAGCAAGCCAATGCAGTAACAAATGTGGTAGAGGTATCTCCGTGTACAAGCACAACATCGGGCTTTACCTCTTCGAGAACAGACTTTATCCTGTCTAATATAAGTGTGGTTATATCAAAGAGTGTCTGTTTTTGTTTCATTATAGAAAGGTCATAGTCGGGAACCACATCAAATGCCTCAAGCACTTGAGTAAGCATCTCCCTGTGCTGACCGGTAACACACACAACGGTCTTTAGTGTTTCCCTCTTCTTTAATTCATTTACAAGCGGGCACATTTTTATTGCTTCCGGTCTTGTACCAAATACAAGCATTACGGTTTTCATAATGTTCTCTCCAAGTGAGTTTATTTTTTGTTGAATTTAGAAGTCAATATTTTCCAAAAAGGTTTTTTGGATGCTTTGGGATCGTCAAAGCCTCGGGTATATCCTCTTCCATAGGCATATCCGTAGCCGTAGCTTCCGTAACTGCCACGATAGCTGTAGCCGTATCTGGAATCATCTTTGTCATTAACCTTGTTAAGTACACATCCCATAACCTTGCAGCCTGCATTGTCTAACTCTCTTATGGCTTGCTTGGCATTTTTTGTTGACACACTACCCGAAGAAACAACAAAAATAACCCCATCTGCAGCAGAAGCAGAAATAACACCGTCTACAACATAACCTGCCGGAGGTGTATCTATAATGACATAGTCATACTTTTGCTTAAGTTCTTCTATAAGTTCATTGTATGTTTCCTGTGCCAGAAGCTCACTCGGGTTTGGAGGATATGCGCCAATCGGAATAAAATCGAGATTGGGATTTTGCGTCTGTACTATTACCTCATCGAGCGTGTTCTCACCTACAAGGCAGTGTACAAAGCCTTTTAATTCACCTTTTAAATCTGTTACAGTTCTGTTTAAAAAGTTGGAATTTCTGAGGTCTACATCAAGATAAAGAGTCTTTTTCCCCATATCAGCAAGAGAATTTGCTATTCTGAATGATACTTCTGTCTTGCCCTCGCCGGGATATGTGCTTGTAAAAGCTATAACCTTTATGTTTTTACCACTGAACTGTATGTTTGTTCTTAATTTTTTAAACGCTTCGCTCTCTGCAAAGGTCTTGCTCTTTAAAATTTTTACATTAACTTTGGTCTGCATTATTTATCTGCTCCTTCCTTGTTATCAGAGGACTGTTTTGCTAAAGCTTTTTGGGTATCCCTTTCCTCTACATAAGGAACCGAAGCAAACACGATAAGTCCGAGACTTCTCTCAACATCGTCTGCAGTATATATTCTGCTGTTGATAAGTCTTAAAAGGATTACAGCCGCCGCAACAATAAACGCTCCTGCAAAGGCGCCCATAATGGTGTTTTTAAGTACATTGGGAGATATCGGTTGCGTGGGGGTTTCTGCCTTTTCTATAACGCTTAAGCTCGTTATGCCTACATTTTTTACCAAAACCTCATCGGCAATCTTACTAAACTGCGAAGCAATGTCCTTTGCTGTTTCGGGATCCCAGTGTGTAGCAGAAATTTTGATAACGAGGGTATCCTCGGGCGAGGAAATACTTGTTATCTGTCTTAAACCGGAAACAGACATATCAAGAGAGAGAGTATCTATTACCTCCTGCATCGTTTCAGCACCGTTTAATACCTCCATACTGTTGTTGATAAGAAGTATTTTGGATGTAGAATCAGCATACATATTTGATGCAGATACATCAAAATCTTTTACCAAAAGCTGTGTGGAAGACCTGTACATAGGTACTATTGATGTAATGGTATACACAAAGGAAAGCACACCTGCGATAATAGCTGCGAGTATAATCTTCCATATATTTTTTCTTACAACAAACAGCATATCCAGAATATTAATCTCGTTTTCGTTGAACTTTTCATTTTCCATTATAGTTTCTCCTTAGATAATAAATATTTTTTTGCGTTGGTATGCAAAAGACTGTTTAAATACTCTTCGTCTGCACATTTTAACACAAAGGCACAGCACTTTTGCATCTCATCAATTTCAAGTGCATCACGGTGTACATCTCCTGCAAGAAAATCTATCAGATGTCTTTGGAATATGGTTTTCATAAACTTTCTGTCCGCGAGTCTGACATTGCATACAGAGCGGATATTAACCTGCAAAAGTGCACCCATACTCTTAACTTCATAGAGCATATCAATGTTTCTGTGGACACATTTGTATCTCTCTATATGCGCAAGAACCGGAACCAGACCTTGTGCAGTAATTTCCTTTACACAATGGATTACTTCATCGTGATGAACATAGGGTGCAAACTCCACGAGGATATATTTGCTGTCGGAGAGAGTGTTGACCCTACCCTCTCTTATATACCGCTGTCCGTCTTGAGAATACTCCATTTCTGTACCGAGATGCAATTTTATAGGAATATTTTCCTCTATACACACATTACGCAAGTCATAGTAAACTTCCAGTATTTCACCGACTGATTTGGTATATCCCCGTCTTTTGCAGAAATGGGGCGTAACAAACAGCTCCGAAACACCGATTTTGCACATTTTGCGCAAAATTTGTATTGACTCATCCATACTTACTGAACCATCATCTGTTTTGGGCAGAATATGTGAATGTATATCGACAAATTCTCTGTACAAGACATTGTCCCCTCTTTACTATATATTTACATACATTATAATTGTAATATAAATTGCCCCGTTTGTCAATAAATTCACGCTTGTTTGAGCGTTAAAAACTTTTTTGAGGTTTTTTACCAAAATTAGGCTTTTTTTTTATTAAAAAGTTACATCAAAAAATCATTTACAATTTTGGCGTATTATGGTAGTATTACTTTATAGGATTTTTCCTAACTTTATACTTTGGAGGTTTTAGAAAATGGAAAAACTGTTTAAACTAAAACAGAACGGCACTAATGTAAAAACCGAAATCATTGCCGGTATCACAACATTCCTTGCAATGGCGTATATCCTGGCAGTTAACCCCGGAATGCTCGGAATTATTCCCGATGGTCCCGGTGCATCGGCAATTTTTATGGCAACAGCTCTCTCTGCTGCAATTGCTACAATATGTATGGCGTTTTTTGCCAACTATCCTGTAGCTTTGGCATCAGGAATGGGTCTTAATGCATTCTTTACCTACACAGTATGTTTAACTATGGGTTATTCATACAAAGTAGCATTAACAGCTATCTTATTTGAAGGTATAATCTTTATGATTCTATCTGTCTTCAAATTCAGAGAAGCTCTCGTTAACAAAATTCCGAAAAACTTAAAGCTCGGTATTACCGCAGGTATTGGTCTGTTTATTACAATCATTGCTCTTATTAATGCAGGTGTTGTAATAAATAACGATTCTACATTAGTAGGTCTTGGAAATTTAGGCTCTCCTCAAGTTGTTCTTGCTATAATTGGTCTTTTAATTATCGGTGTATTACATCACTACAAAGTAAAAGGCGATATTCTTATAGGTATTTTAGCAACTTGGGTATTAGGTATCATAGCAGAATTAATTGGCTGGTATGTTGTTGATGTCGAAGCTGGTGTATATTCACTTATCCCCGACCTTTCATGGAAATCAATTAAAGCTAATTTTGCAGCTCCTGCTTTGTTCCAGTTTGACTTTGGATTTGTTAAAGACAACTTTATGTCTTTTGCAGTTGTAATGTTTACATTCCTTTATACTGACATATTCGACACAGTTGGTACATTAATTGGTGTTGCTCAAAAAGGTGACCTGCTTGAAGAAGACGGTTCACTTCCCAGAGCAGGTGGTGCTTTAATGGCAGATGCTGTTGGTACTATTGCCGGTGCATGTATGGGTACATCCACAGTTACAAGTTATGTTGAATCTTCAGCAGGTGTAGCTGCAGGCGGAAGAACAGGTTTAACTGCTTTAACAACAGGTATCCTCTTCTTAATCGCTATTCCTTTTGCACCATTGTTCCTTGCAATTCCCGGATTTGCTACAACTCCTGCAATGTTATTTGTTGGTTTGCTTATGCTCTCTGCAGTAACCAAAATGGACTTTGACGGCGATGTTGCAGATGCTATCGGAGGTTTTCTTGCAATCGTTATGATGCCTTTTGCATATTCCATTGCAACAGGTATTATGTTTGCTATGATTTCCTGGGTTGTGTTAAAGCTCTTAACCGGAAAAGCAAAAGATATTTCACCAATCATGTGGATTTCGGTTGCACTCTTTGCAATATACATTTACACAACAATAGCATAAATAAACATAAAAAGGCGGTCATTTGACCGCCTTTCAGCGTGTCGATAAAGTCGACACGCTGATTAGACGAACGAAAATGGACGCAGACGAGGAAGCGCGAAGCAGGCAGTACAAAAGTACGGCAATGAGCGATGACGAAGTAAGCAAAGTGTATAAAATACTGGCTTTTGGCATTTATGACAAAAGCTACATAAATTAAAAAGCTCATTAGTAATGATTAAATATTCCTTACTAATGAGCTTGATTTTTTGGTATTCACTTTGCGGTGCGTTCTTTTTCGACAGTCTGAAAGGCGGTCATTTGACCGCCTTTTTCTATCTTTCTTCGTCTATTATAGGCTTGGATTGTCTATAACTATATATGTCTGCATATGCTTCCATTACTTCGTCATCTGCAGGCGATACCTGAACAAGTCCCGTACACTCTGTTGCCGATGCGGCATTTGCCATATATTCATCGGGAAAAAGGCGCATATCACCCGGTTCCATGGGCATTACAGGGAAATCCACCCTATCATATCCAACTTCTTTTTTTTCTTTCATTTCGCATCACTCCCTATAAATATTATGACGCAAAACGATATTTTTATTATTTAATTTGCATTTGCATTTATATAACTTTCGTCCAACTTAGAATATACTAACTTCTGGCTTTTGTAAAGACCGCAGTTACCCGAAAAAAGATATGCTATTGCACAAGAATATGCAAGCGGCAGAGCCAAATCTCCGCTGAAAACTTCTATTGCAAGAAAAACCGATGCTATGGGACAGTTGGTCACGCCGCAAAAAAGAGCAACAAATCCAACAGATGCACCAAACGCCATATCAATACCCAAAACAGCAGACAGAGCCGCACCAAAGGTAGAACCAACAAACAGACAAGGTACGATTTCTCCGCCTTTAAATCCTGCTGCAATCGTTATTGCAGTAAATACAATTTTCAGTGCAAAAGCCTCAAAGCGGACATTGCCGGCAAAGGCTTTTTTTATCACATCCATACCTGCACCGTTGTAATCAAAATTACCCGCTATGAGAGTAAGACATATAAGAATTACACCGCCTGTAAGAGCACGGATGTATGCATTGGGGATATACTTTTTCAAATATTTTTCGGCATATCCTATGGCTCTGCAAAATGCTATGCTTACAAGAGCACATAAAACTGCAAGCAGCGTAAGCTTAATACCAAATCCAATTGAAAACCCCGGAACACCGACACCAAAAAATCTTACGGGGCTTATGCCAAAAAGCGATGCTATCTGGTATCCTCCCATAGACGAAAGTACACAGGGAAAAAGGGCTCCGTAGTGCATTGTACCCACAGCTGCAACCTCAATGGCAAAAACCGCTGCCGTAATTGGCGTGCCAAAAAGTGCCGAAAACACCGCCGCCATACCCGACATAACGATTATGTGCATATCACTATGCTTTAGTCTTGCGATTTTTCCCACCTTGTAGCCGATACTTCCGCCAAGCTGAAGAGCCGCACCCTCTCTGCCTGCTGAACCTCCCAGAAGATGGGTAACTCCCGCAGAAAAGAAGATAAGAGGTGCCAATACAAAAGGCACATTTTCGTCTTTTGTTACAGAATCTATAACTCTGTTTGTATCCAGTCTGCCACACTTTTTGTAAATGCCATACACAAAGGCTATTACAACGGCACCCAAAGGCAAAAGATAAATCAAAAAAGAGTTTTGCTCTCGTATATATGTGGCGTGGTCAATGCATATGTGAAAAAGACTTCCTGCCAAACCGCCGCAAACACCTGTAACAACAGCGAGCACTGTCCATTTGATAAAATATTTTATATAATCCAAGCTACTTTTGAAACTGTCTATTGTTTTCATCACTTATTACCTGTTTTTGCCATCTCCAGTTTGGTCTGACGGCGATTTTTAACCTCGTGGCTCATAGGCTTGATATCGCCTGCGGCAGTTAGTGCCATTCTGGTAAACAGAGGTCCGAAAATCTCGTATATAAGCACTGCAAAGAGAGTGATGTTTCGTATAAGATTTCCAACCTCACCAAGTTCCTGCGAAGCTATTGCACACATACCCAGTGCAACTCCTGCCTGGGGAAGAAGTGTAATTCCGAGATATTTGCATATTTCGGGGGAGCAATTTGTAGCCTTGGCACTCATATATGAACCATAGTACTTTCCAAGAGAACGGAAAACTATATACACAACTCCTATTGCTACAATTGCAACATCTGCAAACACACCGAGTTCAAGCTCCGCACCGCTTATAACAAAGAACAGTGCAAAAAGAGGCGATGTCCACTTGTCTGACCTTTCCATAAGATCGTGAGATAGCGGGCATATATTGCAAAATACCGTTCCGAGCATCATACACACAAGAAGTGAAGAAAAGCTGATGTGGATGGGTCCTATATGAAAGTCAATCATTGCAAGCGATACTGTAAGAAATACAAATGCTATTGTAAGATTTAATCTGTTGGTATTGGAATTATAGAGCTTTTCGAGTTGTGTAAGAAAATATCCCATTATTGCTCCAAGACCAAGAGAACAAACAATCTCTACAAGAGGATTTATAAATATCGAAACAAAGTCAACCTGCCCTACAAGAAGTGTCTTTGCAATACCAAAGGATACCGCAAAAACTATAAGACCTACGGCATCGTCCAATGCAACAATCGGCAACAGAAGGCTTGTAAGAGGTCCTTTTGCCTTGTACTGACGGACAACCATAAGTGTTGCCGCAGGAGCTGTGGCAGTTGCAATAGCACCGAGAGTTATAACCTGCGAAAGAGAAATCTTATCCGGTGCAATAATGTGCACAACATAGAGTGCAACATCTACAAACAAGGTAGCAACAAGTGCCTGAAATATACCTATCACAAGTGCCTGTCTGCCGGTCTTTTTGAGCTCTTCCAGGCGGAATTCGCTGCCTATGGAAAATGCTATAAAGCCCAGTGCCACCTCGGATATAAGTCCAAGTGACTCTACAGAGTGCATATCGGCAAATCCAAGTCCGTTTATACCCAGTGCACCAAGACAGTACGGTCCAATAAGTACGCCTGCAATTAGGTATGCAGTTACCGCAGGGAGCTTGAGCTTTTTAAAAAATCTTGTCATAAGAAGTCCCGCAAGAAGTGCAATCGATACTGACAGTAATGTGTTCATAATAAAAGTCATCTTCTTTCAAATTATGTTTTATAAAAATCCAACCTATGCAGTATATCACAAATGCTCTGCAATTTCAATGGATTTTTCAACAAAAAACAACACAAGTTTTAAACAAATTTATTGCTTTGTGATATTTTTTGCACATTTTCTTCTTTTTCTATTGTACTTGCAACAGTTTTATTATATAATACAATTGATTTTTTATGAAAGAAGGACTTTAAAAAAATGAATACCAAAATGGATTTCTGGGAAGATTTTGAAAGCGGAATATGGAAAAGAGAAATCAATGTCCGCAGTTTCATTAAGCACAACTATACACCATACGACGGCGACGACAGCTTTCTTGAAGAACCCACAGAAGATACAAAAGCTCTGTGGGACACAGTGCTCGAACTTTTGAAAGATGAGCGCGAAGCCGGCGGTGTGCTCGATATGGACACAAAAATCATATCCACTATCACATCTCACAAACCCGGATATATAAATAAAGATATCGAAAAAATCGTAGGCTTGCAGACAGACAAGCCCTTGAAGCGTGCTCTTATGCCCTACGGCGGTATCCGTATGGCAGAAAAGGCCTGCAAGGATAACGGCTACGAGATAGATGACCAAATCAAAGAGTTCTTTTCTATACACAGAAAGACACACAATGCAGGTGTTTTTGATGCATACACTCCCGAAATGAGAGCCTGCCGTTCCAGTCATATTATAACAGGACTTCCCGATGCATACGGCAGAGGAAGAATAATAGGCGATTACAGAAGAGTTGCACTCTACGGCGTGGATATGCTTATTAAAGACAAAGAAGAGCAAAAGGAAACCACCCGTTCCACAATGTATTCCGAAGTTATAAGAGACAGAGAAGAACTGTCCGAGCAGATAAGAGCACTCGAGGATTTAAAGAAAATGGCTCTTTCCTACGGATACGACATATCCAAGCCTGCACAAAATACCAAGGAAGCAATCCAATGGCTTTACTTTGGTTATCTCGCGGCAGTTAAGGAACAAAACGGAGCTGCAATGTCCCTGGGAAGAACTTCGACCTTCCTCGACATTTATGCCCAGAGAGACCTCCAGAAAGGTGTATTTACAGAAAAAGAAATTCAGGAGATGGTAGACCACTTTATAATGAAATTAAGGCTTATAAAGTTTGCCCGTACTCCCGAATACAATGCTCTGTTTTCCGGCGATCCGCAGTGGGTTACAGAATCCATCGGCGGTGTGGCAATAGACGGCAGACACCTTGTAACCAAAATGAGCTACAGATATCTTCATACACTCAAAAACCTGGGTCCTGCACCTGAGCCCAATCTCACAGTACTCTGGTCGATACATCTTCCGGAAAACTTCAAGCGTTTTTGCGCAAAGCTATCTATAGAAACATCATCTATACAGTACGAAAACGACGATATGATGAGATTTACTCACGGCGACGACTATGCTATCGCCTGCTGTGTATCCTCTATGCGTGTGGGTCTTGAGATGCAGTTCTTCGGTGCAAGAGCCAATCTTGCAAAGTGCCTGCTCTATGCTATAAACGGCGGTGTAGACGAAGTTTCCGGCAAGCAGATTGCACCCAAATATGTACCCATTACAAGCGAATACCTCGATTACGATGAAGTAATGGAAAAATACGATGCTATGATGATGTGGCTTGCAAAGGTGTATGTGGATATGCTCAACATCATCCACTATATGCACGACAAATACTGCTACGAAAAAATCCAGATGGCTCTCCACGACAAAGATGTTACACGATGGTTTGCCACAGGTATTGCAGGTCTTTCTGTTGTGGCAGACTCACTTTCGGCAATCAAATATGCCAAGGTCAAGGTAATCCGTAACAAAGAAGGTCTTGCTGTAGATTATGAGGTCGAGGGCGACTTCCCCAAATACGGAAATGACGACGACAGAGTAGACAATATTGCATATGATATCGTTCACAGATTTATGGAACATATCCGCAAAAACCACACATACAGAAAGAGCATCCCCACAACATCAATACTTACTATCACATCCAATGTGGTATACGGCAAAAACACCGGTGCAACACCCGACGGCCGTAAGGCAGGAGTTGCATTTGCACCCGGTGCAAATCCGATGCACAGAAGAGATACCAGCGGTGCAGTAGCGTCACTTTCATCAGTATCAAAGCTGCCGTACAAGGATGCAAAAGACGGTATCTCCAATACATTCTCCATAATCCCCGATGCACTCGGAAAGGATGACCGCATATTTGCAGGAGATATAGACATAGACCTGTCTTGCGAAAACGGTGCTTGCTTTAGTCCTACCCTTTTTGAAGGTCTTGACACAGATAAAGAATAAATATTATTTAGGAGGAATTTACGATGAGTGCAACAAAAAATCAGATAGATAATCTTGTATCGCTTTTAGACGGTTATGTGCAAAAAGGCGGACACCACCTCAATGTAAATGTATTTACAAAAGAAACCCTACTCGATGCTCAGGCACATCCCGAAAAATATCCTCAGCTTACAATAAGAGTAAGCGGCTATGCGGTAAACTTTAACAAGCTTACCCGTCAGCAGCAAGACGAAGTAATATCAAGAACATTCCACGATAAGATATGACAAAAGGCATTATACACTCGACAGAAAGTTTTGGCACGGTAGACGGCCCCGGCGTAAGATTTGTTGTTTTTATGCAAGGGTGCCCCATGCGGTGTCAATACTGTCATAACCCCGACACCTGGGACAAACACGGCGGATATGAAATATCCGCCGATATTTTGATAGAAAAGTTTTTGTCAAACCGGTCTTTTTACAAAAACGGCGGTATCACAGTAACCGGCGGCGAGCCGCTTTGGCAAATCGATTTTGTTACAGAGCTGTTCCAAAAAGCCAAACAGAAAGGTATACATACCGCACTCGATACCTCGGGCTGTGTGTTTGAAAATGCAAACCCACAGTTTGATGAACTGATGAAGTATACCGACCTTGTGATGCTGGATATCAAGCATATCGACCCATCAAAGCACAAAGTTCTTACAGGTTGGGATAACCAAAACATACTTGAATTTGCCAAATATATTGACAGTATAAACAAGGATATCTGGGTACGCCATATCATCATAGACGGCATAACCGACCAAAAAGAAGATTTGCTTAAATTGGGCGAATTTATAGGAACACTAAACAGCCTCAAGGCAATAGACATACTGCCCTATCATACTATGGGAATTGAAAAATACAAAAAATCAGGCATACCATATCCATTAGAAAATATTAACCCCACCCCCAAGGAAAAGGCGATAGAAGCAAAGAAGATAATATTAGAGGGTATACGAAAGGTCAGACAGACATGACGGAAAAATTATATGATTTAGACAGCTACAAGACCGAATTTGACGCCACAGTGATATCCTGCGAAAAATGTGATGACGGATACAGAACACTTTTGGACCGTACACTGTTTTTTCCAAACGAGGGCGGGCAGGAATGTGACACAGGAAGTTTGAACGGTATAGAAATTAAAAATGTAGAAATAATCGGTGACGAAATCTATCATTACAGCGACTCTCCCTTTGAGATCGGCTCTTATGTACAAGGGAAAATTGATTTTGAAGAAAGATACAGAAAAATGCAAAACCACACAGGCGAGCATATACTCTCAGGGCTTGCACATACGCTCTACGGATGCGAAAATGTGGGCTTTCATCTGGGAAAAGACAATGTGACTATGGATCTTGACAAGCCGCTGAATAAAGACGAATTAAAACTACTCGAAGAAAAGGCAAATATGGCAATATATGCCAACTCTGACATAACAGCCTGTTATCCTGACAAAAATGAGCTTGCCAAGATGCAGTACAGATGCAAATCTGATATTTCAGGGAAAATCCGCATTGTAAAAATAGATGGAATAGACACCTGTGCCTGTTGTGCACCCCATGTGGCAAAAACAGGTGAAATAGGCATAATAAAAATCCTTGGATTTATAAACTACAAGGGCGGAGTGAGACTGAATATCGCGTGCGGACTTGATGCGTTTGCAGATTATGACAAAAGGCTCCAAAGAAACATCACGATATCCACGCTTTTGTCTGCAAAGCAGGAAGATATCGTAGATGCAGTAGAACAACTTATTGATAATATAGCCGTTCTTAAAAACGAAATAGGCAAAAAGAACGCGATTATAACCAATCTGTATGTAAATAGTATCGCCAATTCCGATGGCAACATTTGCCTTGTTACCGACAGTCTCTCAAACGGTGAAATGCGTCACATAGCAAATGGTCTGAAAGAAAAAACGCCCAAACTTGCGGCGGTGTTTTCGGGTGACGACCAAAGCGGATACAGCTATATAATAACCTCTAAAGAAATCGACCTTAAAGATGTTGCCAATGATGTAAACAAATCCCTTTCGGGCAGAGGCGGCGGAAGAGGCGAAATGATACAAGGAAGCGTAAAGGCAAGTAAAGAAGAAATAGAAGAATATTTTATAGGGATGTAAAATAAAGCGCAGAGCGCTTATAGGCTTGATTTTTGACATCTCCCCAAAATCTAAAGCGGGTCTGTAAAAAATTCGTTTGAATTTTTTACAGACCCATAATTTTATTTTAGTCTTTTGTTTTTCCACTTTCCGCGTTTGTAGAATATAACGGTAAGCAGTGCACCCAAAACCCACGAAACAAGGAGCGAAATCTGTATACACTCGCATCTTCCGTAGGGCAAAGCTGCTGTCCTTGTAAGATACGAAATTCCGTATGCTATAGGAACTCTGGCAACAACAGTAGTAATTAGCGAAATCCACATAGGGGTCATTGTGTCGCCTGCACCGCGCATAATTCCGGACAAGCTCTGTGTTACAGCTACGGCAATATATCCTGCAGCAAGAATTCTCATAAGATAATTGCTGGTATCTACAAGCTCTGTAGTCTGCGTAAATATACCCATAAGGTATTTGCCAAAGAAAAGAATGAGTGTTGTAATTGATGCCGAGCAGATAACTGCCATAAGAGTACCCTGCTTTGCACCTTTTGTTACTCTGTCATAAAGACCTGCACCAACATTTTGTCCTGCGTAGGTTGTAAGTGCCATACCAAAGGAAAAGTTTGGCATCATAGCAAAGCCGTCTACACGCATAATAACCACATTTGCCGCTATAAATAGCTCTCCAAAGCAGTTGGTAAGCGACTGCACAATAATCATAGCCGATGAGAAAATCGCCTGTGTAAGACCTGTGGGAAGTCCAAGACGGATAGTGGTCTTTATATACGAGCCTATTGGCCTTAGATACTTTACACTAAAGTCAAATTCTTCCTGCATTCTGGAAAGCTTTACAAGGCAAAATACCGATGATACAAGCTGTGCAATTACAGTTGCCAGTGCAACACCGCCAACGCCCATACCAAGCTTTGCAACAAAAAATATGTCCAGGACTATATTTATAACAGTTGCAACAAGAAGATACATAAGTGCCGAGAACGAATCGCCCATACCTCTTATTATTCCGCTTAATATGTTGTAATACGCCATTCCCGCAACACCCACGAGCGAAATTGTAAGATAATCCGCACACCAGTCTATTATAGATTTTGGCGTGTTCAACATATTTAGTATCGGTCTTATAAAAGGTAATGCAATTACTATCAGCAGCACACAGGCAAAAGCAGTAAGGGTGATGCTGTTACCTATCGTCTTTGACAGTTTTTCGCGGTTTTTGGCGCCAAAGTACTGCGAAACCATTATTCCCGTTCCCGAAGAAATCCCTATAAACAGTACCAATAGCATATTGATAAGAGGCATTGCGCTTCCTACAGCAGCGAGTGCATTATCTCCTATATATCTGCCGACAACTATGCTGTCTACTGTACTGTAGAGCTGTTGTGCTATGTTTCCTATAAGCATAGGAAGTGTAAATGAAAGTATAGATTTCCATGGTGTCCCTACGGTCATATTCGTAGGTGTAGATATTTTTTTCACTTTTTTAACCTCACATTATTTATCAATTGTACCTAATGATTCATAAAAATTACCGCCGTTTTGTATGCGGTCCTTGATTTTCTTACTAAAAGAAGATGTGCACTCCAGAGTGTCTATATTCTCTCTTGATACATCATCATTTTCTTTTATATTCATATCGGGTATGGCGTGCTCTGCACCCGCCATACAAAACTGAAGTCTGCCAAGCTTGATAAGTTTCATACCAGGTGCCTTTTGAGCCAGTCGGTTTCGCCCAAAAACATAGTGCCTTTGATAGCGGACCATGTATCGAGCCATATAGGTATATCCGACAGTGTATCGTACAATATAGCCTCATCTATCCCCTTGTTTGCATATTCATTTTTTAAATTTTCGCAAAAACAAAGAAACGAGAGAAAATTCTTTGCTCCGTTATTTTCGTCATATACAAAATTGTCAACGCTGCTTTCCGCCGGGATTTCTATTTCTTTTAATACGCAATAGAAGTCATCATCATATTTTGAATCAAAAGACAGCTTTTTGTACCAATACTCTATAATCTTGCGGGTGCTATCCATACTTGTCAACCACCTGCCAACTTTAAAAATACTTATGTCAATGGAATAGCCATCAACATAAGTATTTGTTTTTGATATTGAAATTTGATATTACTCGTCGTCCTCGATTTCGTCATCGTCAAGGTCGATTTCTATATGCTCACCGCAAGCGGGGCAAACAATATCGTCATCTGTATCGAAAAAGTCCTCATCAAGACAAATTGTTTCGCCGCAGGAGGGGCAATCGAGCTCATAGTATTCGAGATCGTCACAATCTTCGCAATCTCCCGAACAGCAATCGCAGTCACATTCGTCTGCAAATTCGCTCTCGATAGCAGCGAGGTCTTCGTCTATCATATCAACCTGCTCTGCAACTTCGTCCTGATAATCATAGAGGTCATCAATGGATGCGTCTATTTCGTCCAATACATCTAATATGCAAGAAAAAATTCTGCCTTCTTTGCTGGTATCGTCATAGTCAAAACCATCCATAAGTCCTCTTAAGTATGCAATCTGTTTTGAAATGTTTTCCATAATAGTTATCTCCTATTTAAAAAGAATAATTAATTATGCTCTTTCCATGTATTCGCCTGTTCTTGTGTCAACTCTGATTACATCGCCCTGGTCAATAAAGAGAGGAACCATAATCTGTGCACCGGTTTCGAGAGTACAAGGCTTGGTAGCACCTGTAGATGTGTCGCCCTTGAATCCGGGTTCTGTTTCTGTAACTGTGAGCTCTACAAATGTAGGGGGCTCGATGTCAAATACATTGCCCTTGTAGGAAAGAATTTTGCATTCGTCGTTTTCCTTAACAAATTTCATCTTGCTTTCGATAAGGTCCGCATTTATGGGAAGCATATCAAATGTTTCTGTATCCATAAAGTAGTAGAGAGTTCCATCCTGATAGGAATACTGCATATTTCTTCTTTCGATAAATGCTTCTTCAAATTTTTCTGTGGGTCTGAATGTTTTTTCAATAACAGAACCGGTAATAACATTTTTGATCTTTGTTCTTACGAAAGCTGCGCCCTTTCCGGGTTTAACATGCTGGAATTCAACAATCTGCCATACGCCGCCCTCAAATTCAAATGTTTTGCCGTTTCTGAAATCACCTGCTGTAATCATTATAAATTACCTCCGATAAGTCATTTTTATAGATAATACTATTGTACTAAATAAAACACTCTTTTTCAAGTCTTTTTTGAAAAAAACTGCATATTTTACCATAATTCTATCAGATTTTTGTCCGAATGGGTAAGATTTTCGATACCGCCATCATTTACCACAACCAAATCCTCTATTCTTACACCGCAAAAACCGTTTATATATATGCCCGGCTCCACAGTTACCACATTGCCCTCTGTCAAGATAAAATCACTCTTTGGGGACAGATTGGGCATCTCGTGGATATCAAGCCCCACTCCGTGTCCGAGGCCGTGGCCGAACTTGCCCGGATAAGCCTTGTCTATGATATCCTGGGCGTTTTTGTGAACATCTGCGGCATTTACACCCGGTTTAATCATTTGCAGCGAGGAAAGCTGTGCATCAAGAACTGTATTATATATCTTTTTCATTTCAGCCGTCGCTTTTCCTGCACAGACGGTTCTTGTCATATCGCTCGAGTAACCGTTGTACACACAGCCAAAATCCATAACAACAAAATCTCCATTGGAAATTTTTCTGTTATCAGGCTGTGCGTGTGCCATTGCACCATGTGCACCGGTTGCAACTATTGTATCAAAGCTAAGTGCTTCGGCACCGTTTTTCCGCATAAAAAACTCTATCTCCAAGGCTATGTCCCTTTCGGAAACACCCGGCTTTATAAAAGGCAAAATATGAGTAAATGCCTTGTCTCCTATACTCTCCGCTATCCGTATGGACTTTATTTCTTCTTCGTCTTTTACAGAACGCATCTTTAAAAGCTCTCTTCCTATGGGGACTAACTCGGGGAAAATCTCACCAAATGCAAGATAGCTTTTGTGTCCTATGCTTTCGTTTTCGTATCCAACGGAAGTATATGAGCCAAAAGTCGCCTTGGGATTAAACCCGGCACTGTCAATTATACGGAGGTCTTTTGTCTGCAAGGATGCCTGATATGTGTATCTGAAATCCGTTACAATAGAGCATTGCGAAGGACTGACAAGCATATACCCTTCGCCTGTATACCCCGAAAGATACCTCATATTCTTTGTGTCGGTAATAAGTATTGCATCCAGACCGCTGTTTTCTATATATTCTTTTAATTGATTTAATCTTTTATTCATATTTGTTCCTTTATTCCTGTTTTGCAAAGATGTTTTACAGGGCAATCAGCACATTTGGGATTTCTGGCAGTACAAATTTCCCGACCGTGATACACTATCTGATGGCAAAATCTACCCGATGTTTCGGGCGAAAGGATTTTTTTAAGCTGCATTTCTATCTTTTCGGGGTCTTTGCCCTCAGAGAGTCCAAGTCTGTTTGTAATACGGATGCAGTGAGTGTCCACAACAACCGAGGGTTTTCCAAACACATCGCCAAGTATGAGATTGGCAGTTTTCCTGCCTACGCCTGCAAGAGATACAAGCTCCTCCATTGTATCGGGGACTTTGCCGCCGTGCCTTTCCAAGATCTGGCGGGCAGAGAGTATTATGTTTTTGGCTTTGTTGTGATAAAAGCCGCACGAACGGATATATTCTTCTACCTCACAAATATCAGCCGACGCAAATTCGTCCACGCTTTTGTATCTTTTAAAAAGTGCCGGTGTAACAAGGTTTACCCTCGCATCTGTGCATTGTGCAGAGAGCATTGTAGCTACAAGTAGCTGATGCTCTGTTTTGTAATCAAGCGAACATTTTGCATTGGGGTATACGGTGTCAAACACCTCACCTATTTGTCTTGCACGCTCTTTTTTTGTCATTGCTTTTTAACCTCAAGAACAACTTCTACCTTTTCTATTTCTTGTTCAAGCCTGATGTTTTCGGGTATTTCTTCAAGCTCTGCTATTATCTTGTCGCCGTCTTTGGCATAGCGGACATTTATCTTCTTGGTGTCGAGCTTTTCCAATGCTGTAACAGCATTCTTGCTGCCGAGAACATTTATTTCTTCCGGTGTTATTTTGGAAACTGCCACCTTGTGTCCGGCGTAGGTTTTGACATCCGAAAGCACAGGGTTTACTTTGACTGCCTTGAGCTTTAGTATATTGCATTTTAGTTCAACATACGAAATATTTTTGCTTATACCGTCATCAGAAATTTCCTCGCCGTTTTTGTCAAGAAGAACTATCTTGTATCTGCCGCTCTGGGATTCGGTCTTGCCGGTAATATCTACACCTATCCTTGCTGTACGCACCTTGTCTATGACACTTTTGGCACCGGTAAGGCGTATTTTGTCGACAGAATACTCTATGCTGTCATAGATGTATCCTTGTGCGGGTGTTCCCTTTGTCTGCACGGTGATGTCAACTTCCTCTGTGACAACCTTGTCTACAACAACAGAAACATTGTACGGGTCCTTGGATACAAGCTCCACTCCCGAAACATCAAAAGACACCATAATGGGTATTTTGTGAGTACCTGCCTTGGTAATGTCACTCATATTAACGCTGCAGTTTATTCTGTCGCGGGTGAGTTTGGCAAGGGTGCCTCTCTTTCCTTTTACCTTGACGGTTACAGCATCTGTGTTTGTAGATAATACGGTGAGTTTTCCGTTGTCAAAATCTTCGGAATATTTAGAAAAAGTTATGGGAACATTTTTGATGCTTGTTTCAAACACAGGACTTATCTGATATACAACATAAATCCATATTATTATTGCACTAAAGAGCGATATCCCCATAAGAAACCAGTTGGATTTAAAAAGGTTTTTCATTTTTTCTTCACCACCCAACCTATAATCTTATTTAAAAACGGGAGTTTCTGTTCACTTTCTTCGTGTTCATCAGTACCCAATTCCTTGATAATCAATTTCTTTAATGCGTCAAGCGAAATATTGCGTTTTAATTCGCCGTCTATTGCAACAGAGATTTTTCCTGTTTCCTCCGATAGAATCAGCGAAACACAGTCTGCAACCTCGGACACGCCGATACCTGCTCTGTGCCTTGTGCCGAGCTCTTTGGAAAAGCTGTTGTTCTGTGTAAGCGGCAAAAAGCACGCCGCCGCCTTGATTTTGCCTCCGCCTATTACCACAGCGCCATCGTGCAAGGGCGTATTGGACATAAAGATGTTTGTAACTAACTGCGGCGAAATATCTGCATTAAGAGCTGTGCCTGTCTTGATAATATCTCCGAGCTTTATGTTGCGTTCCAGAATTATAAGTGCACCAATCTTCTTTTCTGTCATATATTTTGACGCTTCGCATATGTGCTCTGCCATAGTTTCGAGTTCGTCAGACGAATTAAAAAAGTTGCTTCCGCCTGTGATATTCCCTATCTTTTCGAGTGAGCGTCTTATCTCGGGCTGGAACATTATAAGTATTGCAATTAGGCCCAACTGCATAGTATTTGCCAAAAGAAAGCTAACTGCATTAAGGTCGAGCCAGTTCGAAATTTGTGCCACAAGCACAAATGCCAGGATACCCTTTACAAGCTGAGTTGCACGGGTTTCCTTAACAAGCTTGATACCTCCGTAGATTATAAATGCAACTATGAGAATGTCTATGTAGTCTCTGAATCTTACGAGCCTTAAATTTTGTATGATAAAAGCCCATATATCTCCCATATCTTCTCCCCCTATTATAATGATTTCTATAAATTACTTTTGCCTATTTTGAAGCTTCGTATAATATTATACCACAGGCAACCGCAACATTCAAGGATTCCGCACCGCCGGTCATTGGGATTGTAATCCTGTGTGTACACATTTTTTCTGTCCGGGGGCAAATTCCGTTTGCCTCGTTACCCATTATTATAACACATTTGCCGCAATAGTCAAATTTGTCTGCATTAATTGCATCTTCCAAAAAAGTGCCCGCAATTTTAAATCCGTTATCCCTGAATTTATTAAGGACATCGCCGCTATCAAAATAGATTTTTACATTGAATATTCCCGACATTGTAGAACGCAGAACCTTGGGGTTAAAGACATCTACACAGCCATCAGAGAGTACTATACCGTCTACGCCAAAGGCATCTGCACTGCGGATTATGGTGCCCATATTACCGGGGTCGCACACACAGTCCAGATAGAGATATTTTCCCTTGCAATAATCTATATCATCTGCATCACAATCCATATAATCGCACACGGCAAGAATGCCTTGAGTGTTTACGGTATCAGTTAATTCGTTAAAGAGCTTATCAGTAAGGACATACACCCTGTTTGACTCAAAGTCACCATTTAAATCGTTGCAAAAGCTGTCATTTACAAATATATAGTCGATTTTTGCTCTGCCATTTAGGGCATCTCTTACAATACGCTCACCCTCTATTATGAATTTACCTGCCTTTTTCCTGCCGCTGCGGGTAAGGAGCTTTTTGGTTTTCTTGAACAGTTCATTTGAGGAGCTTTCTATTCTTTTCATATACTTCACCTCTGCAAAAGTATAATAACCACTATATTTTTGGAAATATAGTGGTTATATTCAAGGTTCAATTATTAGTTAAGAGCAGCATTTGCCTTTTCTACCAATTCGGTAAAAGCTTTGGGGTCTGCAATTGCAATTTCGGAAAGCATTTTTCTGTTGATGTTGATTTCTGCTTTCTTAAGACCGTTCATAAACTTGGAATATGTTGTGCCGTTTAATTTGCAAGCAGCACTGATTCTTGTAATCCAGAGTCTTCTGAAATCTCTCTTCTTCTGCTTTCTGCCGATGTATGCATAGGATAAGGACTTCATAACTGCCTGTTTTGCAGTTCTGAACAACTTACTCTTTGCACCTCTGTATCCTTTAGCGAGTTTTAAAACTCTCTTATGTCTTTTTCTTGTAGCCATAGCGCCTTTTACTCTAGCCATTTAAAACGCCTCCCTCTATTTTATTTATAAAGTATCAGTCTCTTGATTGTAGCTGCATTAGCTTTAGCAGCATATGCCTGCTTTCTTAATGCTCTCTTTCTCTTTGTTGACTTTTTAGTCAAAATGTGTCTTCTAAAAGCCTGGTTGAGCTTTACCTTACCCTTTTTTGTAAGATTGAATCTCTTTGCAGCACCTCTGTGAGTTTTAATTTTAGGCATTGCATTTACACTCCTTCCGATTTTAAAGTATTAATTATTTAGGTGCGACCACCATTGTCATATTTCTGCCTTCGAGCTTTGCCGCTTTTTCTACACTGCCGGTTTCGGCTATTGCATCTGCAAACTTTGCGAGCAAATCCATACCGAGCTGTGAGTGATGAAGTTCACGGCCTCTGAATCTGACGGTAACCTTTACCTTATCACCAGATTTTAAGAATTTGACTGTCTGATTAACCTTGGTATTAAAGTCGTGTACATCTATGGAAGGCGTAATACGGACTTCCTTGATATTTACAACTCTCTGGTTCTTTCTGGCTTCTTTTTCTCTCTTGCCCTGCTCAAATTTGTACTTGCCGTAGTCCATTATTTTGCACGCGGGCGGTTTAGCCTGCGGGGCGATGAGCACTAGATCCATACCCTTGTTTTCTGCCTTTTGTCTGGCATCGTCAATGGAAAGGATACCCAGCTGTGAGCCGTCGGAATCGATGAGTCTGACTTCTTTCTCTCTGATTTCATCATTAATCAACATTTCTTTGCTACTGATGACAAAGCACCTCCAAAATAAATTTAATGCAGAACCACTTTAACCAAAAGAAAAAAGTGGGCAAAATCCACCCACTTATACCTTTTTAAAAAAGTATTTACCCTACTGATACCTTGAAATCGTAAGGTGAGAAGTGGACTTCTGCTTTGCTTTACCAAAATATATTACCACTTTAATACAATTTTGTCAAGTGTTTTTTAAAATTTTTCCAAGTATTTTTTCCACAGCGTTTGTGTATGTGGTCTTAATTATTCCAAGACGCTTTTTCTCCATATGTACACCCTCTTAAAACAAGTTTTTGCAATTATATCACAAAGATAACGAAAAGTAAATAGAAAAAACCGCAGTAAATCTGCGGTTTTTTACACTCATCAAAGGTAATATCCATTGTAGCTTGCAGCATCTACAGAAAAAAGTCCCATAAGCGGTGTGGCATCGTTTTGCGTTCCCACTACATAGAGAGTGTTGTATTTACCCGAACGCACATTCTGATTTGGAACAGAAAGCACTACCCTGCCGCTGTCGGAATCCGACACACGAAACTCGTACATATCGGGTGTCATACAGATGTATTTACTTATTTCCAGATAGTCAATGTTCTGGAGTATTTTTTTGCCGTTGGCACTTATGTCGGCTTCTCTTAAAATCGGCGATAAATGGCAGATACGCACATTGCCGTATTGCATATTAGTCTTGTCGGTAGGCTCCGAAATGCCGTATGCCATAGTTTCGCCGTCGGAGTGAACTGCCGCAACGGTGTACACCTCACCCTGATTAAAAGGGAGCGACAGTCTGGCGATTACATTGTTTCGGTTGCCTGCCTCGGTGATTATAAACTCCTGCGTACCTCGGGGCACCTTGATATACGAGCTAAAGCATCCAAAACCCAGGTTTGGTGCATACAGTCTGGAACCCAGATAAAAATCCGCCCCTGCAACAGACGGCGATGCGTTTAAAAAACGGACATATGGATGAAGAAAGTTTTCTACCTTTATACTGCTCATTCTGCTAAACATCCTTTCTATTAAGTATCGCTTTGCTTCTCTTCATTATATTCATTATCTTCTTTTTTGTCACACTCTGACAGGCTTTTCTGCACGAGATTCACAAGGTTTGAAAGGGATGCCTCTATCCTTGCAAGGCTTTCCATAAGAAAATCCTCCTTGATTTGCTGTCTTTTTGCTTCGAGTACATTCATATACTGCATAGAAAGCTGCTTTGCCTCATAGCCTTTTTCTCTAAACTCCGCTTTTTCTTGTTCAAAGTAAATTATATCTGTGCAAAAAGGCTCTCCTTTAAGGTTAAAGGCACATCTGTTTAACATCGTATGATTGATTAGTTTGTGTATTCCTGTGCTTTTGCCAAGAGATGATACTTTTGATATCCTAAAGGACAAATCCAATTGTGCTCTGAAAGCCAGGGAATTTTCTTCCCATTCTACGCTTATGATATCATCTCTGACATACAGTGAGCAGCTTGCTCTGTTATTTAAAAGTGCAGAAATCTTTTGTGCTTTGCCCGATATGATATCCATAACATACACTGCTTTTGCGTTTTTTTCTTTACATATATATGAGGCATAGATGCTGTCTTTGTACGCAGTTATGTTTATGTCGGATATTTCCGCAGTCATTATCTCGCGGGGGGCATCATAGCCTTTTTGAGTATTTTGGTACACTCTGTAATTTAATGTGTTGTCACCTTTCAAATACACTATATGGATATTTCCGTCGGCGTCCTTTACGGCGTCATATATGCCCTTTTTCCCTATGGTATCCACCACTTCGGGTTGAGCGCAAACCTTGCCGTCTGCTATTATCTGGTGCACCAAAAGCCTCCTGGAATAATCGAGG
The DNA here is from genome assembly GCA_045544515.1 of Clostridia bacterium. GTDB lineage: Bacteria > Bacillota > Clostridia > UMGS1810 > UMGS1810 > RGIG8748. The sequence goes on from JAZPZD010000008.1 coordinate 91,714, forward strand.
ATATAAAAAAGGTGAACCGCCGAGTTGATACTTATGCAGCGGATGTTTTTTATTTTGCTGTTTTGGGTTTTGCTTTCCAAAAGCACCTCGGTGTGCTTTTGGTCACCTTGCAGCCTTATATGTACAAGCGAAGAGACCGCCGTCGGTGCAAAAATATCAACTGCCTCATCCTTGTACACACAGCAGTCAAATGTATCTGACACATTTTCCAAAAGAGTTTGCCTTTTGCCGTTTTTGTTTATAAGAATAAGATTATCGTTATCCCTTTTGCATCGAGTAAAGTCATAAACATTCTTTTTTATAATTATATCCGTAACAAAACACCGCCTTATCAGCTAATATATATGCACTTTTTTACAAAAAAAGCACAAAAACATTGAAAATATCAAATGTTTGGTATATAATTTATTCATTACATATTATTGGAGTGATTTTATGAGTTACTTAAAGAAAAAAGGCGTTATTATATCGCCGAAAAGATACTTTATTGATGCTCTCGGTGCTATGGCACTGGGTCTTTTTGCATCGTTGCTTATAGGTACAATATTCGGTACTGCGGCAGACTATGTAACATATAAGCCACTGCACGAGTTCCTGCTCAAGATGAAGGAATTCTGTACAATGGCTCAAGGTCCTGCGATGGCTATGGCAATAGGTTCGGCACTGGGTGCCCAGGGACTTGTGCTGTTTTCCTTGTGTGCAGTAGGTTGTGCAGGAAACACTCTCGGCGGTCCTCTGGGAACATATGTGAGCGTGCTTATCGCTGCAGAGCTTGGCAAACTGGTATATAAATCCACCAAAATAGATATAATAGTTTCACCCACGGTTACCATTGCATCGGGTGTTGCGGTTTCTATGCTCGTAGGCCCCGGAATATCAAAGATAATGACTACTCTGGGTCAGCTTATTATGACATTTGTTGAGCTTCAGCCTCTTGTTATGGGTGCTCTTGTTTCGGTGGTTGTGGGTATGTGCTTAACTCTGCCCATAAGCTCGGCTGCAATCTGTGCGGCATTGGGACTTACAGGTATTGCAGGCGGTGCAGCTACTGCAGGCTGCTGTGCACAGATGGTTGGCTTTGCTGTAATGAGCTTTGCTGCGAACAAGTGGGGCGGCCTTGTTGCACAGGGACTGGGAACCAGTATGCTCCAGATGGGCAACATAGTTAAAAAACCCATAATATGGCTCCCGCCAACGATTACATCGGCTATTACAGGGGCTCTCGCCGCTGCGGTATTTAAGATGGAAAATCCCATAGCCGTTGCATCCGGTATGGGCACATGCGGACTTGTAGGACCCATCGGTGTAATAAGTGCAAAAGGAATAACACCGGAGCAAGTTGTTGCAATGGTTGTAATATGCTTTGTACTGCCTGCACTTCTTACATGGATTATTGCAAAACCGTTCAAAAAACTCGGCTGGATCAAAAATTCCGACCTCAAACTCGATATATAAGCAGGTGACTTATGACTTTTTTAAGAAATTTATTAGCAATATGGATTTGCAAAATTTTGGTGTTTGCAAGTAAACTTATGGGCAAAAAGGGGTCTTCCGGACCCGGTGCGGTTGCACTTAAAATATCGCCAAATATACTAAAAACTCTCGCATCAAAAGTAAAGAAAGAAATCATTTTTGTTTGCGGCACCAACGGAAAAACCACTACAAACAATCTGATATATTCGCTTTTAAAGGCAGATAACTACAAGGTGGTATGCAACAATGTTGGTGCAAATATGCTCTACGGTATAGCCTGTGCTTTTATCACAAATACCAGCCTTTTTGGCTCGCTGGATGCGGATTATGCCGTACTTGAATGTGATGAGGCTTACTTAAGACACGCGGTAGAACATATCAAACCGGACAAAATCCTTGTGACCAATCTATTCCGTGACCAGGTGGACCGCTACGGCGAGGTGGAGCAGACTATGAGTTTTATCGACGAGGCTATATGCAAGGTTCCCGATATTACTCTTGTGTTAAACGCAGACGACCCTATATGTGTAACACTTGGCAAGGACAGAAAGGCAATATATTACGGAATAAGCGAAGATACCGGCTTTAAGGGGCTGAAATCAAACGACGGAAGATTTTGCAGTATATGTAAAAACGAGCTTGTATACACCTACCGTCACTACAGTCAGCTCGGAAGTTACGAATGTACAAACTGCGGCTTTAGAAGACCCAACCCCAACTACAGTGCCACAAGAATTGATATGTCTGACGGTCTCAAGTTTGTAATCAGCTACAAGGGAATACAGCACAAGCTAAGTGTTAATTACAGAGGCTTTTATAATATATATAACATAATCGGTTCCTTTGCGGCATACGAGTCTATGGGCGGCACTATGGAAAACGCCAAAAAGGTTTTTGCCTCATACAAAGCACAAATAGGCAGAATGGAGAGCTTTGATATCTGCGGGAAAAAGGTGATATTAAATCTTGCAAAAAATCCCGCAGGCTTTAATCAGAGCATATCTGCCATATGCGACGACAAAAGAAATAAGGATATACTCTTTGCAGTAAACGATGCCCCCTCCGACGGAACAGATATATCGTGGCTATATGATGTGGACTTTGAGACATTAAAAAATGATGGTGTAAATAAAATCTATGTTGCCGGTACGAGAAAATATGACTTGGCACTGCGGTTTAAATTAGCAGGATTTGAAAACATCGAGATTGTTGATACCGACAAAGAATCACTAATTACGATGATATCAAACGCAAAAGATGTGTGCTATATGATTGTAAACTATACAGTTCTGTTTGACACACAGGCATCTCTTAAGCAGTTGGAGGATAGATAAATGGAAATAAATATTAGTTATCTGTATCCCGATTTGACCAATATGTACGGCGACAGGGGTAATGTTATCACATTAAAAAACCGCCTCACCCAAAGGGGAATTGATGCCAAAGTTAAAAAGTACGACATATCAGACAAGATAGATTTTGAAAACACCGATATACTGTATATCGGTGCAAGCTCCGACAAGGATATGAAGATAGTTTTGGATAGTCTTTTGAAATGCAAAGACGAAATCGAAACCTATGCCGAAAACGGCGGTGTAATACTTGCTGTGTGTTCGGGTTTTGAAATCCTGTCAAACAAAATACAAAAAGAAGATATCTATCTTGACGGTCTTGGAATACTTGATGTGTGCTGCCGTTACGATAAAAAAAGGCACATCGGAAATGTTGTTTTGAAAAGTGATGCACTTAAAAACACGCTCGTAGGTTTTGAAAATCACTACGGCGTAATAAAAAATGACAGCTATGAGCCATTGGGCTGTGCAGTATACGGCAAAGGCAGCTACCCCGAAAAAAAGCAGGAAGGCATCATATACAAAAGCATTGTTGCCACCTATCTGCATGGTCCCCTGCTCCCTAAAAACCCTCATCTTGCAGATTATATTATTTCAAAGGCTCTCTCAAGAAAATACGGCGACATAAACCTTGCACCGCTTGATGACAGTCTGGAAATAAAGGCTCATAATTATATAAAAGAAAAATATATATCCTGTTAAGACTTCTAAGGCGTGCTTCTCAAATAAGTACAGTTATTGAAATAGCTGTACTTTTTCTTTTGTTCAAAAAGGATATATGAAGTTAACACGCGGTATAATGTTACCAGAATTGCAAACAACAAACTTTGTAAAGGCGATTGCATTTCGGAAAGAAGCAAAAATATGACAATGCAAAAGAAATATATTTAGGAATTTGTGATAAAAAAAACAACCTCACATTATTCCCGGCAAATTAGCTTTTGCAGTTATCATCTTTTGCCTCGCATATTGATCTTTGCGTAGCAATAGTTGCCAATGTGTCACCTAATTGGACTAAAACGGTCGCAAGCAGAGTTGTTTCTTCAATGCTCAACTTGCTTGAAAGAGCATTGGCTACTGCTGTTACAGATGCGGTTAATTGGCAAGAATTCATTGTATCTCTCCTTGTGAATTGCTTGAAGAATATGTCAGTATATAGTATGAAAAAGGCAAGATGTTTGTTACCTGTTTTTCATTTTGCACGCACGCCACAGTTTCTCTCCCGTATTATGACCAAACAAAAAAGCCTTCAAAAGAAGGCTTTTTTGTTTGGTCGGGATAACAGGATTTGAACCTGCGGCCTCTTCGTCCCGAACGAAGCGCGCTACCAAACTGCGCTATATCCCGTAGCAACTATTCTAATATACCACAATTCCCCATTGTTGTCAACAAAAAAATAATGAAAGGGCGTACGAAAATACGCCCTTTCGGATATATCAATAATTTTCTGCGTGAACTTCAAAATAGCTCTGGGGATGTGCACATGTGGGGCATATTTCGGGTGCATCTGTTCCTACAATGATATGTCCGCAGTTGCGGCATTCCCAAACCTTAACCTCACTCTTTTTGAACACCTCAGCTGTTTCCACATTCTTAAGAAGTGCTCTGTAACGCTCTTCGTGGTGCTTTTCTATTGCGGCAACCAGTCTGAACTTTTGTGCAAGCTCATGGAAGCCTTCCTTTTCTGCGGTTTCTGCAAAGCCTGCATACATATCTGTCCATTCATAGTTTTCGCCGTTTGCAGCTTCTGCGAGGTTATGTGCGGTATCGCCTATTCCCTCCAACTCTTTAAACCACATTTTTGCGTGTTCTTTTTCGTTGTCAGCGGTCTTTAAAAAGAGTGCTGCAATCTGCTCGTAGCCTTCTTTTTTTGCCTTGGAAGCAAAATATGTATACTTGTTTCTTGCCTGGGATTCCCCTGCAAAAGCAGCTTCCAAATTCTTTTCTGTTTGTGTTCCTGCATATTTGTTTGCCATAATATCTACCTCCATTTAATTTATAGAAATATTTTACAACAAAAAACGGATTTTGTAAACAAAAAAATTATTTTATATCCTTTTACATCGCTTTTTCCCAGATCATCTAATGTACCCTCTCCGCTTAATACAAATATTGTGCTTATGCCCGCCGCCTTGTCAAGAAGTATATACTCGCCCCTCCTTGCAGTGATGTTAAATGAATTATCCCCTGCTATTTCGGCAATCTTGTCGGAATATATACCTGCGGCATTTATTACGATTTTTGTTTGTATGCTTTCGCCGGGAGAAGTAACTGTAAATACACCGTCTTTTTCTATGATTTTAAGGTTCTTTACACCATTGGTAATTCCGCGTGCATAAAGCTCGTTTATCGTTTTTCTCTCATCGTCATCAAATGCCACCACGAGAGAGCCGTTTTGTATATATTTGACGCCAAGTTCTTTTGCCACATCACCCATAAGACAAGAGCCCTCCACATTGAGCTTTGCCTTGAGAGAGCCTTCTTGGGCATCAAAGCCTGCATGTACTATTGCCGAATTTGCCTTGGTGGCTCCCATTGCGGCATCCGGCTCTCTGTCTACAACACATACCTTTAGCCCATAGCGTGTAAGCTCTCTGGCGGTCATTGAGCCAACCACGCCTGCTCCGATAACTACTGCATCATAAATCATTTTATCAATCCCTTCATAAAAATGCACAAAAAAAGACGCACCAAAACAAAGTCTTTCCTTTGTTTTGATACATCTCCAATTCTCCGTATCGCGTGTATTATATCATCTTTTTGCGTCATTGTCAACAATTTTAATATTATTATCTCTATTGACAAAAACTCAATATAGTTTATACTATTTAATGAAAGGGGCGTGGAAGATATGTCCGAAAAAAGAATAGCTTTGGGTGTTCTGGCGCATGTGGATTCCGGAAAGACCACGCTCATTGAAGCCATACTATACAATATGGGCAAAATACGAAAACTTGGCCGTGTGGACCACAAGGACAGCTTTCTCGATACCGACGAAATAGAGCGAGAAAGAGGAATTACCGTATTTTCCAAACAGGCAGTATTTCAAAAAGGCAATACAAGTATAACCCTCTTGGATACACCGGGACACGCAGATTTTGGTGCAGAGGCAGAGAGAACAGTTAAAATCCTTGACTATGCAATCCTGGTAATAAGTGCATCCGACGGTATACAAAGCCATACAAAAACCCTGTGGAAGATGCTCGAAACATACAAAGTGCCTGTGTTTATATTTGTAAACAAGATGGATTTGCACTACGGCACAAAAGATGACATATTAAACGAATTAAAGCTTCAGTTTTCTGACGGGTGCACCGACTTTGGCTCACCCTTTGACAAAGATACAAAAGAAGAGATGTCCCTTTGCGATGAAGGCATTATGGATGCTTTTTTAAGCGGAAACATAGATGATATCACTCTTGCCAAAGCAATCCAAAGAAGAAACATCTTTCCTGTGTGCTTTGGTTCTGCCCTTAAAAACGAGGGGGTGGACACTCTTACAGAAATCATTGATACCTATAGCGCTGATGATGAAGAAAAAAAGGATTTCGGTGCCAGAGTGTTTAAGATAAGCGAGGACAAAAATGTCCGCCTCACACACATAAAGGTAACGGGCGGTGTGCTGAATGTAAAAGACAGCGTTTCGGGAACTGATTTAAGCGGAAAAGCCTTTAGTCAAAAGGTAAACGAAATACGCATATATTCGGGGGAAAAATATATATCTGTACCCAGTGCTCCACAGGGAACGGTCTGCTGTGTTACAGGACTTGATATGACCTACTGCACAATGGGATTGGGAACGGAAGAAGATATATCAATCGAGGTTTTAGAGCCGGTATTTTCTTACAATGTGATAGTCAAAGACAATACAAACACAAGCATTGTACTTGATGCATTTAAAAAACTTTGCCAAGAAGAAACCAAACTGAATGCCTCGTGGAATTCAAGCCTTAATGCGATAACTGTCCGCCTTATGGGCAAGATGCAGACAGATGTAATAAAAAGGGTTATGAAAGACCGCTTTGGAATAGAAATAGACTTTGAAGAGGGCGGCATTGTTTACAAAGAAACTATAGAAGATACAGTTGAGGGCATAGGACACTACGAGCCTCTGCGCCACTATGCAGAGGTGCATCTCCTGTTAAAGCCTGCAAAACGCGGCAGTGGTGTAACATTTAGTTCAAAATGCCGCGAGGACGAGCTGGACCTTAACTGGCAGAGGCTGATACTTACACATCTGGCAGAAAAAACTCACCTCGGTGTTCTTACAGGCTCCCCCATAACGGACATTGAGATTGTGCTTGCATCGGGCAGAGCACACCTTAAGCATACCGACGGCGGAGATTTCCGCCAGGCCACCTACAGAGCAGTGCGTCACGGATTAAGAAGTGCCAAATCTGTCCTGCTAGAGCCATGGTACAACTTTGTAATAGATGTTCCCGAGGACTGCACAGGCAAGGTGCTAAATGACCTTTCGCAAATGGGGGCGGTGTTCTCTCAACCCGAAATAAATGACGGCTTTTCCAGGACAAAAGGAAGTGCCCCCGTAGAAAAGCTGCAGTCCTACCACAGCAGTCTTGTGGCATTTACACACGGAATGGGCAGCATAAGTTTGTCACTTAAGGGTTATCAGCCTTGCGAAAATCCGCAGGAAATAATAGACAAAAAGGCGTACAACCCCGACGCAGACACCGAAAATACCGCCGACTCTGTTTTTTGTTCGCACGGGGCTGCATTTAATGTAAACTGGCAGGATGTCACCAAACATATGCACCTGGAAAGCGTGCTAAAGCAAAAAACCGAGGATACCCTAACCGTTAAGAAGTCGGACAAGGTCTTTGATGCTGCCAGGGTATCGGATGCTGAACTTGACAAGATTTTTGAGATGACCTTTGGCAAACCCAAGGAAAAGCCAATGAAAGTAAAAAATGCAACAGGTGCCATAACATATAAAAGCAAAGAAAAGAAACTAAACTATAAAGAAGAGTACATCCTGGTAGACGGATACAACATAATCTTTGCCTGGGAAGAACTGAAAAATGCGGCGAAAGAAAACATCGACCTTGCGAGAAACAGCCTCATAACAAAGCTTATAAATTACAAAGCGGTAAAGGGGTGCCGCCTTGCGGTAGTCTTTGATGCATACAAGGTAAAAGGCAATTTGGGAGATGTAGAAAAGGTAAACGGAATTGACATAGTCTACACCAAAGAGGCCGAAACTGCCGACACATATATAGAGCGGCTTTCGCACACACTATCGAGTAAGTATCTTGTGCGTGTTGCAACCTCGGACAACCTTGAGCAGATGATAATAGTGGGCGCAGGGGCACTGCGAGTATCTGCAAAGCAATTTGAAAAGGAAGTTGCAGATGTAGAAAAGGCAATACGCGATTTTTTAAATAATCAGTAACAAAAAGATGTAACTTAAATTGCTTAAGTTACATCTTTTTGTATTATCTTACTGCATCCAACGCCTGTTTCAAATCTTCCATTATGTCATCTATATTTTCAAGTCCTACAGAAAATCTTACCATTCCGCCGTCTATACCTGCAGCCTTTAACTGCTCTTCTGTAAGCTGACGGTGTGTTTCGCTTGCAGGGTGAAGCACACAGGTACGGATATCTGCAACATGTACCTCGTTTGACGCGAGCTTTAAGGCATCCATAAACATAACTGCCTTTTCTCTTCCGCCTTTGATTACAAAGGATATTACTCCGCTTGCACCTTTTAAGTATTTCTGATACAAACCGTAGTCAACATCACTTTCAAGTCCGGGATACTTGATGCTTTCTATCTTTTCGTGGTTTTCCAAAAATTTTGCAACAACTATTGCATTTTCGCAATACTGCTTCATTCTTACGGCGAGGGTTTCAAGTCCGAGATTTAATAAAAATGCAGAGTGTGCAGCCGGATAAACACCAAAGTCTCTCATAAGCTGCATTCTTGCCTTGATGATATATGCCGCCTTGCCGTAGGTCTCTACATACGAAATTCCGTGATAGGACTCGTCGGGTTCTACAAGCTCGGGGAACTTGCCGCTTGTCCAGTCAAAGTTACCGCTGTCAACAATAACACCGCCAACCTGTACCGCGTGACCGTCCATATATTTTGATGTGGAATGGATTACAATATCCGCACCAAACTCTATCGGTCTGCAAAGTGCAGGAGTAGCAAAGGTGTTGTCTACAATGAGAGGCACCTTGTTCTGATGTGCTATCCTTGCAAATCTTTCGATATCAAGCACACTAAGTGCAGGGTTGGCAATCGTTTCGCCAAAAACTGCCTTGGTGTTGGGTTTGAAAGCTTTCATTATCTCTTCGTCAGTGGAATTTCTGTCTACAAATATGCACTCAATACCGAGCTTTTTGAATGTATATGCAAAGAGATTGACTGTTCCGCCGTATATTTCGCCTGTGCTGATGATGCTGTCACCTGCACGGCAGATGTTTAATATGGAAAGCAGTGTTGCCGCCTGACCTGAGGTTGTGCACATAGCACCCACTCCGCCCTCCATAGCGGCGATTTTTTCTTCTACTGCCATTACTGTAGGATTGGCAAATCTTGAATATATAAGAGATTTGGTAGGTTCATCAAAAACCGATGCAACCTCGTCTGTGGAATCATAAACATATGTTGTGCTCTGCACAATGGGGACAACTCTCGGCTCTGTGTTTTTGGGAGTATAACCTGCGTGCAGACATTTGGTTTCAAATTTCATTTTTGTATTCCTCCGGTTTCCTGAAATGATGCAAAATAAATATGTTATGCTCTTTTAAAAAGATTTTTTTCGAGCATACCGAACTTTTCTTTGATAGATGCCTTTTTGTCGTTTGTAACATCACTTTGCTTTTCGGATATATCAGCCTGTATGCCGCTAAGCTCTGCATCAATCTTTTTGAGTGTAAGCTCAACTGCATTTCTTACTTCGGAGATATAGCCCTTTGCAGTTTCAAGACGCTTAACCTCGTCTTGAACCTTGCCCTGTGCCTCGTCTATCATATCCTGTGCACGGACATTGGCATCATTTATCATTGCGGTAGCACATTTTTCCGCGTTGATTATAGCGGTGCTTATAACATCGCTCTTTTCTCTTAATTCCTGTGTTTCGTCAGAGAGGTTCTTGTAATCGGTTTCAACCGCTGTCTTTGCCGCTGACATTTCGTCAAAAGCATCTTTTAATTCGAAAAGCTGTCTTTCCAACTGTTCTACCTTCAAAAGAAGTGCTTCCTTTTCTTCTGTCAATTTGCCGTTGTCAGCAGAAAGTGTATCGATGCGGCCATTTAACTCATTTTTTACATTTTCCGCTTCGTCTTTTTGTTTGTTAAGTACTGCTGCGTTTAATTCGTTCTGTTCAGCAATGTACTGACATACGCTCTTTTTACTGTATCCAAAGATACCTGTTTTTATCTGTGTAAGTTCCATAGTATCAATCTCCAAAATATATTTTTTTACAACATAATTATACATTGCGTATCTGATGTTGTCAACAATATTTTATCTGCCGTTTACCTGCAAGGCAGATGGCAAAAATATTTTCTTACCATATGGTCCGGTCTGTACGAAAGCTTTGCTTTCCTTAACCCCTCTATGCCCATATCTTCTTCGCGGTTTATATATTTGTAATCTTTCCATCTGTTTTTGGCAAATTCGTTGTTTATGGCTGCATATATGCCGTCGTATTGGGTGTCTGCCTTTTCTATATGAATAAGTGCACAATTATCTGTAAGTGCCTCGCCCACAGCAAATGCAGCAATAGAGCCGTCTATCTCTATAACTCCTCCTGAAAAATCAAACTCATCAAAATACCTAAACGCCCTTTTGATACTTTTTAATTCCTCGGTATAGCTATAGCTGTCCTCGTCCCTGTCCTTTAGCATAAGTCTGCCCGCAAGAGAAAGGCACTTGTCAAAATCCTCTTTTTGCATTTCTCTGTAGGTATAGTAATATTTGCTCCTAAATCTATTCAGATGATTTCTCTTTGAGTGGAGCTTTTTGCCCGAAAGGTTAATAAGAGATTCGGTAAGATATACATAATCATTAAACGCAATATTTTCTCTTACTCGGGTTTCGGGGTAAAGAGAGCATATATAATCTGCCTGCTGCCTGTTTGCAGAGGTAATCCGTATATCTTGCCCACGGGTTTTGAGATATGCCATAAGCTCATCTAAAACATTTTTTACATCGCCGTCGCCATATGGCATATAGCAATGGATTTTGCCGTTTGGCGAAGTGTTCAATATGATAAGAAAGCCGTCATACTCTGTGTAAACTGTGTTGTAATAGTCTTTCCAGATATACAAATTTGCAAAGCTGGTCTCGGAATTTTCGTATTTATTTTTAAGGTAACTTTCAAAAAGCGCCTTGTCATCAATATCAAGTTTTTTAAACTCAAGCATACTAATCCTCCACCAAATCCAACATTCCCCGCTGTGCCATACTTACGAATTTGTCGCCGCTGCATACAATGTGGTCTGTAACCTCTATTCCCAGACCCTCGAGAACTCTCATAATGCGTCCTGTTGCGTGCAAATCTGTGTCCGACGGATGCGCTGTGTCGTTGGGGTGATTGTGTGCAAGTATAACTGAAACTGCCTTGCGTTCTAAAGCAAGCTCCACAATCCTGCGTATATCTACTGTGGTGGAAGAAAAATCTCCCTTGCTTATTGTATCAACATTAAGAACATTCATTTTGGCATTAAGCGATATAAGAAGAAGTCTTTCCTCGGTATATTCTTTCAAAAGCTCACAGCAAAATTCTCCTGCATCATCTATATCAGAAAGATGCCTGTTCTTTGGTCGCGAAGCTACTCTGCTTCTTAACTGACCTATAAAATTAAGAAATATTGCTGCTTCGTCTTTGATATTTTTGACTTTTTTGAGCTCATGCACCTTTGCCGAAAGTACATTGTCCAATGAACCAAATTTGTTAATAAGCTCATGAGCTATTGTGTTGGTATTTTTTTGAGGAATTGCATAAAAGAGCAAAAACTCAAGTACCTCGTGTTCTTTAAAGGTGTCGAGCCCCTCTTTTAAAAAACGGTCCTTAACGCGTTTTCTGTGACCTTTGTGAATGTTTTCCTCTTTGTCTTTTGTTAATTCTTCCATATTTCAAGCTCCAAATATACAAAAATTACATTTCGTGAGATTTAGTAACTACGCTATCTATTATATCCTCGGTTACATTATTAGTATTTTCACCGTTTTTGGAAACATACATAAGATACTCTATATTTCCCTCGGGACCTTTTATGGGCGAAAAATCAAGTCCGTTTACACAAAATCCCGTTTCGTAGGCGAATGAGGTTATATTCTCAATTACAGACCTATGCACAGAGGCATCTCTTACTACACCCTTTTTGCCGACTTCTTCTCTTCCTGCTTCGAACTGGGGTTTGATAAGTGCCACAAGCTCTCCTCCGTCGGCTAAAAGCTCGTATACTACAGGAAGTACCAGTTTGAGAGATATAAAAGACACATCTATGGATACAAATTCTATTTTGTCTTGTATAAGGTCAAAATCCAGATAACGCACATTGGTGCGTTCCATATTGACAACTCTCTCATCACTTCGCAGTTTCCAGGCAAGCTGGCCGTAGCCTACATCTACCGCGTAGACCTTTTTGGCACCGTTTTGCAGCATACAGTCGGTAAATCCGCCCGTCGAAGCTCCGATATCCGCACACACCTTGTCTGTGAGGTTAATCGGAAACACCTCAAGCGACTTTTCCAGTTTTAGTCCGCCGCGGCTCACATACTTAAGCTTGGCACCGCGTATTTCTATATTCATACCGTCTTTGATGCTTTCGCCCGCTTTAAATGCCTTCTGCCCGTTTACATAAACAGAGCCTGCCATTATGAGAGCTCTGCCCTTTTCCCTGCTTTCCACAAGACCGCGGTTTACAAGAGCAACATCTAACCTTTCTGCCATTTCAGACATCATTCCTTTGTGCATTGTATTGTTTTAGTATTCTTTGGTACACGCCGTCAACATCGAGCGAATAGAGCTTAAAGAGCTCGTCCTGTTTGCCGTGAGGAACAAAGCAGGTATCAAAGCCCAGATGCAGCTTGGGGATTGTGCAGTTTATATGAGATGCTACATACTGCCCCATACCGCCGTCTGTTACATTGTCTTCGATAGTTACAAAAAGCCTCTTGCCCGAAAGGTTTTCAAGAACAATTTCCTTGTCAAAAGGCTTTATCTGTCCCAGATTTACCACACAGGCACTTATGCCGTCTTTTTCCAGAAGTTTTGCCGCACCAACAGCAGTATAGACCATTCTTCCGCAAGAAAGGATAAGAATATCCTCGCCTTTTTTTACAACTGTGCCCTTGGTTACATCTGTTATCTTGTTATCATTAAAAGGCACACTGCATTTGGGATAACGAACGCACACAGGACCTGTGCATTCTTTCGCGGCGTAGTTTAGCATTTCTTTAAGCTCGTCATAATCCGATGGCGAAAGCACCGTCATATTGGGCATATGGCAAAGCATTGACAGATCCAGAAGCCCGTTGTGTGTTTCGCCGTCTTCGCCTGTTAAACCTGCGTGGCCTATGGCAAACACAACATGCAAATTCTGCAGACAAACATCGTGCACAAGCTGGTCATACGACCTTTGCAAAAATGTGGAATAAAGACACACCACAGGGGTAATACCCTTGTTTGCCATTCCTGCCGCCATAGTGACTGCGTGTTCTTCGGCTATGCCGACATCAAAAAACCTATCGGGGAACTTGTTTGCAAATTCCGTAAGTCCGCATCCCGATGCCATAGCGGCGGTAATCGCCACAATTGAGGGGTCATTTTCTGCCATAGAACAGATAATGGAAGAAAATGCCGCATCATAGCTTATGTCGCTTCTTGAAATCCTTGAGGTTTCGCTGCTGACACCGTGAAATTTACTGGGGTTATCTTCGGCATCCCTGTAACCGAGACCTTTTTTGGTATATGTGTGTATGATAACAGGTCCGTCGGTATTTTTTGCTTTTTCGAGAGCTGCGGTGACCTCTTCTATATTATTTCCGTCTATGATACCCATATACGATATACCAAGTTGTTCAAAAAGAGGCTGGGCAATAGCGGCGTATTTAATTTTGTTTTTAATCTTTTGCAATAGCTTTCCGAGTGATTTACCGCATTTGCCGAATTTATTGAGAAAGCCCTGAATGTTATTTTTGGTACTTACATATTTAGGGTTAAATCTCAACTTGGTAAGGTGCATAGATAGTCCGCCTACATTTTTGTGTATGGACATTGCGTTGTCGTTTAGTATGATAATCAGCTTGGTCTTTCTTAATCCTACATCATTTAATGCCTCAAAGCTCATCCCGCTGGTAAGTGCACCGTCGCCTATAAAGGCTATGATATGCTCGTCTGTTTTGACTAAATCGCGTGCACGAGCCATACCTACCGCCGCAGAAATAGAAGTCCCTGCGTGACCTACATCAAAAAAGTCGTACTCGCTTTCCGATTTTTTAGGAAATCCCGATATTCCTCCGAGATGCCTCAAGGTACAAAATCTGTCCTTGCGGCCTGTGAGCATTTTGTACACATAGCACTGATGACCTACATCGAAGATAATCTTGTCCTTTGGAAAGTCAAAGCTCTTTATCAGTGCAAGGGTAAGCTCCACCACGCCAAGATTCGATGCAAGATGCCCTCCGCTGTGCATTACATTATCTACAAGAAACTCACGGATTTCTTTAGTAAGCTGCTTGAGCTCTTTGCTATTTAACTTTTTAACATCTTCGGGTGTATTTACCCTATCAAGAATTGCCATAGTTCATACCTTTTTCCGTGGTAAAATTTATGCGTTAAACAAAAAGTCCAAAAGACCTTTTAAAAACTCGTTATTTTCAAAACCATCAAGAATTTCCATTGCCTTTTTTGAGTGCAAGAGCATTCTTTCGCGTGCTTTTTCTCTGCCCAGAGTATTTATGAAATTGGGACTGTTCTGCTCGGTTTCCAAATCTTCCTCTTCGTCCTCAAAATCATCTCTTATCTGGAATGCAATGCCGAGATTGTACGCAAAATCCTTGAGCGATTTCAGTGTTTTAGCGTCGGTATCCGAACAAAGCGCCGCACTTTCCACACTTGTCATCATAAGAGCCATTGTCTTTTGCTCTATAAGGCGGATTAGCTTTTCTTCGGTTGCATCGGGCGATGCCATAAGCTCAATATCTCTTATCTGCCCGTTAATCATACCGTGTACTCCTGCGGCTCTGCCTACGGATTTCATAGCTTTTATAGCACTCTGACCGCTTTTTTCACACTCATCTGCCATTACCTCAAATGCGGTATTAAGTAGTGCATCGCCTGCCAGAAGTGCTATTGCCTCGCCGTACTTTTTGTGACAACTTGGCATAGAACGCCTAAAGTCCGCATTGTCCATACATGGAAGGTCGTCGTGAACAAGCGAAAACGCGTGTATAAACTCTATCGCCGCGGCAAAAGGAAGAGCTTTTTCTTCGCTGCCTGTAAGCATCCTTGCCGTTTCCACACACAGTATCGAACGGATACGCTTTCCGCCGTTGAACACGCTGTAGCACATAGAGTCAAAGAGCACATCCTCGCAGTCGCTGTAATAGTCAAGGCAGCTGTGCATATATGTATCTATAAGTTCTATTCTTTGTTTGTACTCATTTAAAAAATCATTCATCTTCGTTATCGGCATCGCTTTTAAACTCTGCCTCTCCTTTTTCTGTAAGAAGTGTTATCTTCTGTTTAGCATTATCTATCATTTTGAGGCACTCTCCCGAGAGAGAAACACCTTTTTCAAACATTTCTATGCATTTGTCAAGAGGTGCATCGCCGTTTTCCAAATCGGCTATAATCTTTTCTAATTCCTCTATATTTGTTTCAAAGGTTTTTTTCTGCGGCAAATCAATCACTCCTTAATTTTACATTCCAGCTGTCCGTCGGAAACTTTGAGTATGAACTCATCGCCGGGGTTAGCATCGGCAGTTTTTCTTATAATTCTGCCGTCTTTTTCGGCTACGCTGTAACCCCTCGAAAGAACATTTACAGGGTTTAGTGCCCCGAGCTTGTACGAAGCATTGGAAAGCTTTGCAGACACTTTTTCTATATATCTTTCGTATGCATCTTTTAAATCCGACATACAGTCGTCGAGATACTGCACTTTGGACGCTATTATATACAACGGGTCTTTTAATACTCTTGAATTTGTAAGATGCATAAGCCTTTCGCTTTTTATTTTAACAAGGCTTCCCAATGAAGAAACAAGCCTTGTATTGCACGATGTAAGAAAGCTCTTTAGTTCTGATATATCAGGGGTAGCTATCTCTGCCGCCGCAGATGGTGTGGGGGCTCTCCTGTCCGCTACAAAATCCGCAATGGTAAAGTCTGTTTCGTGACCTACTGCAGAAATTACGGGTATACGGGAATTGTATATTGCCATAGCAACCTCACGCTCGTTAAACGCCCACAAATCCTCTATTGAGCCACCGCCTCTGCCCACTATAAGTACATCGGCAAGGGAATTGCTATTGAAATATTCTACACCCTCACATATTGACGCCTTTGCACCAATGCCCTGAACCTGTGCAGGATAAATCTTTATATCACAAACGGGGTATCTGCGTTTTATCACATTGATAATATCTCTTACTGCAGCACCCGTAGATGCAGTTACAACACCTATGGTTTGGGGATAATTGGGTATGTCCTTTTTGTGTGCATCGTCAAAATAACCATTTGATTCGAGTTCTTTTTTGAGTTGTTCATACGCGGCATAGAGCTGGCCTATACCATCGGGAATAATGGTGTCTATATATAGCTGATATGCCCCGTCGCGTTCATAGACACTTACCCGTCCTACAGCAAGGACATTCATTCCGTCTTTGAGACCGAATTTGAGCGACGCCGCATTGGAACGGAACATAACCGCCTTAACAGAGCCTGTTTCGTCTTTTAGCGACATATACATATGCCCCGAATAGTGATGCTTGAAGTTGGATATTTCGCCCCTTACACACACCGAAGAAAGATTGATATCGGCATCCAATTTGTTTTTTATGTAACTATTTAGCTGACCAACCGTAACAGTATGCATACAATCACCAATACTATTTTATTATATCCGCCAGAACACCGTTTACAAATGACGGTGCATCATCATCCGAGAACTTCTTTGCAAGCTCTACCGCCTCATTAATAGACACCTGATAAGGAACATCGGCACAGTCAATCTCGCTAAGTGACAATCTCATTATGGCAAGGTTGACCTTGGATATTCTGTCTATTGTCCAGTTTTTGAGAGAACGGCTTATCTTTTCGTCTATGGCATCGATATTGTCAAAGCAGCCCTTTACGCTGGATAACACATACTCTCTGTCTTTTTCGTCAAGTTTGGCATAGTCCTCGCCCAAAGAATAAATCTCAATAATGCTTTCTATATCCGCATCCATATGAAACGGTATCTGGTATATCAACTTAAATGCACTCTCGCGTGCAGATTTTCTGCTCATAGCTATCCTCCGTAGTAATTAATATAATTAAAACCCCGTCATACAACTCGACGGGGTTTTTAAAAAAAATTACTCATTTTCGTCTGTTGTATTGTCCTTGTTCACTGCCTGCACATTGTCGTCTGCAGGAATATCTATACCGACTACCCGTACATTGACCTTGTCTACCTTAAGGCCTGTCATAAGCTCGGTTTCTTTCTTTATTGCGTCTTGTACATTCCACGCAACCTCGGGGATTTTGACGCCGTATTTTACAACGATGTTGATATCTACCACCACAGTATCCTCGGTAATGGTTGCCTTGATACCGGATGCTACGGGCTTTTTGCTTATTCTCCTTGCTATTTCGTCTACAAGGCCCACTCCCGTACCGCTTACACCGTCGATTTCCGAAACTGCAACAGATGCGATTGTTATTATAACCTCTTCGGATATTTTGATATTGCCACTCTTTATTTCGTTATTTGCGTCCATAAAAAGTTCCTCCTAAATCAAATTAGTTTGAAGGTTAAAAACCTCCAACCTATTTACTCTTCTATAGTATAACACAAAATTTAATTAACTTCAACTATTTTTATATTATTATTTTGCGTAACTTCATAAATTATGTCGACAATTTTTGCAGTATCGCTTTTGCTTAATGCGTCCCTTTTTACGGTTACGGTGACATTTTCGTCTGTTATGTATACCACCGTCTGATTAAAACCCTTGGCAGAGAGCAGGTTCTGTGCGGTTACCTCATTTTCTTCAAATGTCATAATCTCGTTTAATTTTTTGTTCGCCTCGGCTCTTATTTCGTCGGAAACACTTGTGTCCGATATGGTTTTTTTAAGCTCATCATATGTTTTGGACCTTTGGGTATCACGGTTTAACTTTTCCTGTGCAAAGAAGTCCTTTTCTTTTGGTTCCTTGGCGGCATCGGCATTTACCATTACGGTTTCGCCTGTCTCGGGTTCATCTATGTTCTGCTCTGTGACAGAGGCCACCGAATTTGCATCATCCTTGTCATATCTGTAATTGAGATACCCTGCTATCCCCAGCATAAGCACCATTGCTGTTACAATCATTTGCTTTTTCTTAAACACCATAAACATATCAATCCCTCAATCCTTTGACAATATTTTTACTCTGTGAAGCGAAACACCCACCGCAGAGCTTACTGCATCAGTAATGGCGGCATCAAGGTCTGATCTTCCCAGTCCTTTTGCCGCAATTATTACACCTCTTATCTGGGGCAGAGTTTCCTCTTTTACAAACGGATATTGCTCGTTGCCCTCTTTTTTTGTTACCGCTGTTGTTTTGTGCGAAAATGATTTTTGTCCGTCTCTTTCGCTGCTTTCCTCTTCGGTTTCGGTTGCAACCTTTTTGACTCCCGAATTTTCGTATGTAACAAAAACCGTTGCATCGCTTACACCGTCTATTGAATTTATGATTTCTTCCAGTCTTTTTTCTATATCCGATGCATCGGGAACAGTGTTTAATTGCACATTTTCCTCACGGGGCGGCGGTTTATCCGAAGAAAACCCCGAAAGAAGTACAATAATAACCCCAAACGAAAGTGCCGCAAAAAGATATATCGGCTTTATGCTTTTTAGTTTCTTGAAATCCATCTTGTGTATCACCCCGCAAACTCCGCTTTGATACTGTATGCAGACTGCAGATACCCTTTTATTGAATTAAAATCATTGTAGCTGCATTTTACATACGCCTTGATATCATCTTCTTCCATAACAAGCTCCACAGACACTTCGTCCGAAAATTTTTCTGTAAGGTAAGATGATATTTCCTTTTCTGTGCCATTAAGAGATACATCTTTAAAATCCCGTCGGCTTTTTTCGGTTATGTCATAAAATCCCCAATCGTCATATTGTATGCTTTTAAGACTGTCAAAATAATCCGTATCAAAAAGGATATCCCTTATGGGACTAATTATTGTAAATACCACAAAAACTCCGCACACGATTTTTATTATACCCTCGTATCTCTTGTGAGGGATAAGAAGATTAATCCCCGAACAAAAGACTATAGCAAAGCATATCCTCATTACATATTCTCTCATAGTCTACCTCACACATTAAGAAGCACTGCAAACGCAAGCACAAACATAACCGTCATAAGCAGTACACACACCATAATATGAACTATGCTCTGCCCCACGCTAAAGACCGCATCACAGATGCTTTTGTCACAAAACGGCTCTGTGAGACCTGCGGCAAACTTGAGCAGAAAGCCTATAAGAAAAAGCTTTGCCACAGGGATAATGCACAAAACCGCAAGAACTATAATCCCTGCCGTGCCAAACGCACCCCTAAACACCGTTGCCGATGCCAAAATAAGCTCCGCAGAATCCGCAAGAAACCCCCCGACCACAGGCACAGTGTGACCTACGGTATACTTTACCGCACGCATAGCCGTACCTGCCGCCTTGGACATATTTATCCCCGATAGCGATGTCATACCCGCAAACACCGTAAGCAGAAAACCCAGTATCCAAAAGAGTATCTGCCTTGTTATGTTAATCAATTTGGAAATGTGTATTTCCTTTGACATATTGCTGATTACCGTAAGAATTCCTATATAAAAGAACGCATCTATCATATAATTGCCTGCATATGCGGATACGGTGTTTACCATAGCAAGAAAAATCCCCTCCGACACCTTGACATTTACTCCAGTAGATGTGACAATGCCTATATATGCAGGGAGCGAAAGCTTTGTAAATGTAACTATATCATCTGCCGCCTTGAACGCTATATCTGTACAAATACGCAGTATTCCCAGCAGAAAACCCGACACCACCATATAGCACACAAGAAAGCAAACATCCACACTTGCCCCTGCAAGCCTTATCTGGCTGCCCTTTATGCAAGATGACAAAATGCAAAACCCGATGACAGATACTATGTATTTGAGGCTTTGACCGATATCGCCGACTGTGAGATTGATTATTTTGTTTATGATACCGCCATCTGATACCAGGGTACCGTTTACTATGGCATCGGTTAAATCTGCAAGACGCCCATAGCCTGTTATCTCCTCTGTATACTCACTATAAAAGTCCGGGACAAGGCTTATATAATCGTTGGCATATACCGCCAGAGGAATAGTGGTAATACAAAGGAAAAAGCATATCCTGATTATCCTTTTCATATTCAACTTATTATCTCCGAAACTGTCTTGAAAATCCCGGCAAGCATAGGAAGTGCCATAGACAGCATTATCATTTTGCCTGTGGTATCCAAGGCATTTGCAAGGGCCTTTTCTCCGGCGTCGGTACATATATCTGTGCCAAAGCTCGTAAGATACGCAACAAAAAGCGTCTTGACAATAAGCGACATACTGTCTTTGTCCACTCCGTCGGCGATTTTAAAAACGCCGATGGTTTCCTTTATGTCGGAAAAGATGCTAATACATATGTAAAAAAGGCACAAACACCCTGCTACAGATATAATCTGTGCACCGGTACGAAAGCTGTCCTTTAAAAGCAAAGCCATAAGAGATGAACATATTCCAAAGAAAACAATCCTTATAATCATATGTCAAAAAGCTCCCTCACCGCGTCAAACAGCTCACTTACCTGATTGATTACCATAAGCATCACGACAACAAGCCCCACAATAGAGAGCATAAACGCTTGCTCATCTCTGCCCGATTGCACAAGAAGTCTGCACAATACCGATACTATTATCCCTATGGCTGCTATCTGAAATATAAGTTCTGTTCCCATCTGTTATCTCCTAAAATATGATTATACACAGCAAAACTCCGCCGTAAACACCAAGCATTTTTACAAGCTTTGAGTTTTTTGTTTTTACATTTTTGGCGTTTTCTGCAAGAAGCAAAATTCTTTGCATAATTTCTTTCAGCCGCATCTTTTGCTCGTCTATTTCGTACGCGTCAAATGCGGGCGACATCATAACAAGATATTGCATATCCTCTTTTGTAAGCGACATCTTATGTGCACATTTTTCTATCGAATACACCCAAGATTCGGGGGCACTTTTTCCGCTTTCGATATGGTTTTTTAAAAGCTCCAGCATCTCTTTGCACTCGCCTTGTGCAACATAAGAAAGAGTGCACATAATATCCTTTATCGGAGCCATAGAAAAGCTAAGCTCATTAAACAGCATCTGCAGCGAATTATACAGATTATTAAGCTCCCTCTCTCTCGATGCCAGGCACTGCGAAAAGCATATGCCCATAAGAGTTGACGAGAGCATAATTATCCCCATACCAAGAAATTTAATAATCACCTTTTTCCCTCCTGTATATCCTGCTTACTTCTCCTTTGCCTTTAAGAAATGCCACTATGTCAAAGCTTTTGATTTCGTTTCCGAACCTATACAGTATATCCTCCATATCCGAGCCGTGTGCCGTTGCAATTACGCTGACACCGCTTTTAAGACATTGCCGCACAGCATCAAAATCCTCCCTTGTGCCTATTTCGTCTGTGGCAAGAACATCGGGCGACATTGACCTGAGCATAAGGTTCATTGCATATGCCTTTGGATATGCGTCGCACACAAACGATGCCACGCCCAAATCAAACCTGGGTCTTCCAAAGCACATAGCCGCTATCTCCCCTCTTTCGTCTGCAATACCAACACGCTTTATGCCCAGTGGCGTCTTGCCGTCTGCAATGACACGGCATATATCCCTTAAAAGCGTGGTTTTGCCGCAACCCGGCGGAGATGCAATGAGGATATTGTTTATTCTATCAATAGAAGCAATCTCGGGAAATAATTTGCCCGAACAACCCCTTATCTGCCTGCAAAATCTGAAACACAAAGACGATATATCTTTGATATGCTTTATCGTGTCTGCATCTGTTACTGCACTTCCGCATATTCCTACCCTGTGACCTCCGTCTATGGTTACATAGCCCAGACGCATCGTGTCATTTACACTGTACATACTCCCGCCTGTAAGTTTTGAAATAACAAACGAAAAAAAGCCCTTGTCTGTTACGGCGGGGGAGCCGTTTTTTTTAATTACCCTGATTTTCGCCCCGTAGCTTACAAGTGCAGGCTTATCCAGAGAAAATCGGATTTCCGATATTTTGTCAAAGTCGGTCAGGCTCTCTATACATTCCCAAAAATCCTTTGGCAGATATCGGGCAATTTCCGTTACAAAGTCCAACTGAACCACCTCAAGAAAAGTATATGGACAAGTGATTGTATTTAGAACTGCTTGTCTTGACAAAGTAAGTTATTTAATATAAAATAAATATTAAATTGGTGGTGATAGAGTGCTTAAATTCAGCGATATCAAGAATATGGAAGAAAACGAAATTTTGTCCCTTGCCAAGCAGGGCGAAAGCTCTGCCGTAGACTATGTTCTGGATAAATACAGAAACTTTGTGCGGGCAAAGTCGCGTACATACTTTCTCATAGGTGCAGACCGCGAGGATATAATACAGGAGGGTATGATTGGTCTTTACAAAGCAATACGGGACTTTGATGCTGATGCGGGGCTTTCTTTTCGTTCTTTTGCAGATTTGTGCATTACAAGGCAGATCATCACCGCAATCAAGACCGCAACCAGACAAAAGCATATGCCGCTAAATTCCTATGTGTCCCTCAACAAACCCGCCTATGACGAAGAGGACAGCGATACACTTCTTGACAGCGTTTTGGAAAAAAAGCACCTTGACCCCGAAGAGATTATGATAAACAAAGAACGCTTTACTTTTATCGAAGAGAGATTAAGTTCGTCATTGAGTAAATACGAAACCTCTGTGCTCAAAGGTTATCTGTCGGGCAAGAGTTATTGCGACATAGCCAAAGAACTCAAAAAAACTGAAAAATCCATAGATAATGCTTTGCAGAGAATTAAGAAAAAAATCGAGGTTCTTATCGCAAACAACGAGTATTTCGATTGATTTTGTGCAAGGTGCATAATTTTTTGAGATGTTTTTGCATCTTTTCGTCAAACAAGTATCTTGAATTTAAGGTTTTGTTGTGGTAATATTAAGACATACCACAACAAAACTTTTTTCATTTTCCCTCCTTTTTATAAGGAAAAAAGCAGCTGCCTATGGGGCGGCTATTTTTTTTGCTTTTTTGGCTGTTTTTGCGTTTTTTCTCAAGTTTTCTAACGATTTCTGATATTCTGTTTTACAAAAATGTGATTTGAGTTGAGAGATTGAGTGAGATTGAGTGAGATTAAGCGAGATTTCGAGAGATTTGAAATTGTAAATTAATTTTTTTGACAAAAAGTATTGACATACCATCTCAAATGTATTAAAATACCAAATGTTGAATAAATAATTACGGAGGTAATTTCTAATGAGCACATTTATGGCTAAACCGGCTGAAGTAGAAAGAAAATGGTACATTATAGATGCTACAGACAAGCCCCTCGGTAGAGTTGCTAGCGCTGCTGCTTCTATTTTAAGAGGTAAGATTAAACCCTCTTTCACACCACATGTTGACTGCGGTGATTTCGTTATCATATTAAACGCAGACAAGGCTGTTCTTACAGGCAACAAGCTTGAACAGAAATACTACAGATACCACACAGGTTATGTAGGCGGCCTTAAGGAAATCAAGTACAAGACATTAATGGCAGAAAAGCCCGAAAAGGCTATGACACTTGCTGTTAAGGGTATGCTCCCCCACAACACACTCGGTGCAAAGGCTCTTACAAGACTTAGAGTTTACAACGGAAGCGAACACGAGCATGCAGCACAGAATCCTGAAGTTTACACAGGAATTATTAAATAAGGAGGATACTTAAAATGGCTAATGAATTATACGGCACAGGCAGAAGAAAAAGTTCTGTTGCAAGAGTCAGAATCGTACCCGGTACAGGTAAGATTACTATAAACGACAGAGATATCGACGATTACTTCGGTTTAGAAACACTCAAGGTTGTTGTAAGACAGCCCCTCGTTGCTACCGATACTCTCGGCAAGTTCGATGTAATCGCTAAGGTTACAGGCGGCGGCTTCACAGGTCAGGCTGGTGCTATAAGACACGGTCTTTCAAGAGCACTCCTTACTGTTGATGCAGAATACAGACCTGCTCTTAAATCCGCTGGTTTCTTAACAAGAGACCCCAGAATGAAGGAAAGAAAGAAGTACGGCTTAAAGGCTGCTCGTCGTGCACCCCAGTTTTCAAAAAGATAATTTGTTTATCCAAATTCAAAACCCACAACTTTTCAAGGTTGTGGGTTTTTTTATTATAATATAAGCATAGAAACAAGAAGTATCGCCAAAAAAGCAAAGTTAAATGCCGAAAACAAAAATATGTATTGCTTGCTTTTTCCGGGGTTGTGCAGGGTGTACTCTCTGAATGTTATAAGACTTGCAAGTGATGCTATAAGAGTTCCTACCCCACCGATGTTTACGGCAATTAGTAAATCCCTGTAATTATCCGTAAACTGCGATAGCAATATTGCAGAGGGAACATTGGATATTATCTGGCAAGATAATGTACCAAATATCAGTGTGCTCTTATCAAGAAGAAAAGAAAAAAGCTTCCTTACCACTTCTACCCTTGAAAGATTTCCCGAAAACACAAAGAAAAATGCAAAGGTCAAAAGCAGCGGATAGTCAACCATTTTGAGTGCTTTCTTGTCCATAAACACGAGCACCAAAGGAATAATCACAAGACCTACCACATACGGAATTGTCCTAAAAACTATGGCAATAGACAGTGCAAACAAAAGAGAATAAACTATTGCCCTTATCTTTGGGAGTTTGGCATCATCTTCGCCTTCTATCGTCATAGGCTTGTTTTCCACAAAAAGACAACATAAGGTTATAAGCGCCACCGATATAACAAACGGCAACAGCATTATCCTCACAAATTCACCGTTTGGTATTGCAAACCTGGTATACAAATACAAGTTTTGCGGATTTCCAAATGGCGTGAGCATTCCGCCCAGATTAGCCGCGATATTCTGCATTATAAATGTAAATGCCATATGCCTGCGGTTTCCTGTGGTAGAGAGCACAAAATATCCAAGCGGCAAAAATGTGATAAGTGCCATATCATTTGCAATAAGCATAGAGCCTATAAAGGTTATGTATATAAGTGCAAGAATTGAGTAGCGTGTACTTTTGAAAACAGTTACAATCTTTTTGGCAAGTATATAAAAGAAATTGATGTTTTTAAAAGCACATACGACAGCGAGCACACAAAACAAGCACGAAAGCGTTTTGAAATCGAAATAACTGATATACTCTCTGTCCGGCGGCACAAAAACCGAAGTGACAAGTGCCGCCGCAAGTGCTATGGTCATTACAATGTTTTTCTTAAAAAATCCAAACAACCTATTCATCGGTTTCCCCTTTATAAATCAACAGTAAGCTCCACAGGGCAGTGGTCAGAGCCCATAACCTCCGTGTGTATTTTGGCATCTATTAGTTTGAAATTTAAATCCTCCGATGCCAGAAAATAGTCTATACGCCACCCTGAATTTTTGCTTCGGGCACTAAAGCGATATGACCACCAGGAGTATATGTCTGCTTTGTCGGGATAAAAGTATCGGAATGTGTCTGTAAATCCTGACTCTTTGAGATCGCGGAACTTGTTTCTCTCTTCGTCGGTAAAGCCCGCATTGTGCCTGTTGGTTTTGGGGTTTTTGAGATCTATTTCCTCTGCAGCGACATTTAAATCTCCGCAAACCACGACAGATTTCTTTGATTTAAGAGAGAGCAAATAATCTTTGAACGCGTCCTCCCACTCCATTCGGTAATTGAGCCTTTTCAGCTCATTTTGAGAGTTGGGTGTGTATACACATACAAAGTAAAAGCTGTCATATTCCAGAGTTATTACTCTGCCCTCTTTGTCGTGTTCTTCTATACCTATTCCGTAAAAAACACTCAAGGGCTCCTCTTTTGTAAATACTGCTGTACCCGAATATCCTTTCTTTTCGGCATAGTTCCAATACTGATTGTAACCATCAAAAGAAATATCTATCTGCCCTTGCTGCAGCTTGGTTTCCTGAATACAGAAAATGTCGGCATCAAAATTATTAAATTCTTCTACAAAGTTTTTGCCTACTATGGCTCTTAAGCCATTAACATTCCAAGAAATAAATTTTTTCATATCTTTTACCTCTTTAAATCCAATATATTTTAGGATAGCACAATTATGGTGTTTTGTAAACAACACATTAAAAAATATTATTTGCCGTTTGGTACTTTTTTAATTGACAAAATGTGGTCTTTGTGATACAATATTTTTTGTTGCAAAACTTAATACATATGCGGGTGTGGCGGAATTGGCAGACGCGCCAGATTTAGGTTCTGGTGGCAACCCCGTGCAGGTTCAAGTCCTGTCACCCGCACCACCGACAAAAAGCTTACAGGATTTGACTGTAAGCTTTTTTCATGTCTGTTATTTTTTAGGCTGATACTACCTCGTAATTGTCCTCGCATATCATACCTATTTCATCCGTATAGCTCTTTTCGAGAAATGGTGCTTTCATTAGCATTTCAAGGCGGAGACCATACTCATCCTCGTGGATTATTATTTTTTCTAACAGCAGACACAGATTTGTGTGGCTCAATTCCTTTTCACTTAATATCTTATCAAGCAGATTTGCATTTTCGAGCATTGCCTTTTTTCGCTCTTTGATGGTTTTATCGATATTCTCTATCTTTGCAACCTCGTTTTTGAAGCCTTCGATTTCTCTGTTCCGCTTTTCTATCATTCTTTCATATCTTTCGGCATTATCCCTGTCCTTGATTTTCTCCATCAGGATTTGCTCTATCTCAAGCTCGGTGATATTTATACTGTCATTAAGTCTTTTTATCTTTTTGGTCACATTGTTTTTCTGTGACATCCATGACCGTATATCAATTTCAATTTGTCTTGAGCATTTGGATAGTCCGTCTCTCATTACGGCAAGTTGCTTATAAATCTGTTCGTCAAGCACTGATTCGTTAATTCTATGAGAGGAGCATACCATATGAGTGTGCCTGTGATAGCCGTTGCACACATACTCAATTCTGTCCGGCTTATCCTTAGTTTTTCTCCTTTTTGCTGTAAATGTGCTACCGCAATCTCCACATTTTAAGAGAGAAGCATATCTGTGGCAAGGCTGATTGTTTTGAGATTTCACTTTACCCTCTGAGTTTATCCGTATAATCTCTTGTACCTTGTCCCAAATTTCTCTTGGGATGATTGCAGGAACTGCATCCCTATGTATAAATTGCTCCTCTTTAGGTACCTTTATCTGCTTTTTGGTTATACGGCTTCGTTCCCTTTGATGATTGACCAAATCGCCGCAGTAGAAGGGATTAGTGAGAATTCTTCGCACTATCGAATATGTCCACAGATATTCAAAGGTTGCTTTTGGCTTGTTATCCCCAAGACTTTTCCCTTTTAACTTTAGTTCATAGTAGGCAGGTGTTTTAACACCTTCTTGATTTAAAATTTTTGCTATTGTTTCAGTACCATGTCCATCCAAGAACAGCTTATATATCCTTCTGATAATATCCGCCGTTTCCTCACATATCTCAACTTTTTTGGTGTACCTGTCCTTTAGGTATCCCATCGGCACATTGATAACTATTCCTTCAAATTCTTGTTTGTGTCTTAATGCGGCGAGAATTTTGACGATTATGTCTTGCACATAACTATCGTTTATTATTCCTTTGAAGCCTATCATTAAATCATCGCTTCTGTTAAAGGAGTCTATTCCTTCCGTTACGGATACAATCCTTACATTTCGTTCTTTCATATCCTTTACGATAAGAAGCGTATAGAATCTGTCACGGCTCAGCCTTGATAAGTCTTTTACATAAACTGTATCAATCATTTTAGCATCTGCCAGTTCGTACATTCGTTTAATGCCCGGGCGGTCAAAAAGCGTTCCGCTTATGTTATTCTCTAAAACTTCATCAATAATGGTATCTCCGACCTTATGTACATATTCTCTTACTAAGTCCCTTTGCATATGTAGGGATTCGTGTTCTGTATCTTCGTCTCGTGATTTTCTGCATAGTATAAATCCTGCCATTTCTTTTCACCTCCGTTTTATTTGTGAGGGAACCGAAAGGGTTAATTTCGGTTCCCTTTTCAGCAACATACAATACCACAAAGAAGTTAATATATCCAGCTAAAAATCTAACCAAAGTTATGCTGAATTTTCGTGCAATTCATCCTCGGCTAATATCATATTTTCAGTCAGATATTCTTGTGCTACCGCCCGAAGAAAATTCATATAATCTTCTTCGGTTCCAACGCATTTAATGCTAACTGTATAAACATAAAGTTCTTTTTCTTTTCTTGCCATTTTAATCGCACACCTCACATTCCCAACATGAAATCGATGTATTCTTCATCCTCGATTTCATCTTCTAACATTTCGTCGATTTCTTCCTGCTCACGGATAAGCTCTTCGTCAGACTCATCCTTACTTACGAGGGCAGATACAATTCCGGCAGCTATTCCAATGGCTACACCAAGATTTCCGCCTGCCATTTTTGCTTCCTGTTCCTTTTTTCGTTCTTCCTCGTCATCACTGCCGGAGTCTATCATGTCAGCAATCGCTGCAGCACCATGAAGAGCAGTGCCGACAATCCCACCGAAGTCAGACCCACCGTAATGATAATTTTCATCATGCGGTTCTCCAACTCGTCTCTCAAATCTCCCAGTTCCAATATTTTCTCTCTCATCGTTTTCGAGAAGTCCAGAATCTCCGTACTCATCGTCCGGGATATCTCCGAAATAAATTCCTCTCTCTTTTTCCCATCCTGTCGTATTATCTCCGACAGCTTCTCTACCTGTTGCCAGTTCAGTTCCATTGATTGAGTCAGCATATCTGCCATCCCTTTCTTCACTACCGAGGTCTGATTCTTTACGAATCTCTCCAGGTCTTGGCTCGTAGAGAGTCCATCTATCATCCTGTACAGTGTTGGTTGAAATGTCACTGCTTCCCGTAGGAGTCTCTGCTCTTCCAACCTCATCTCTTTGGGGATTGCGTACAGTATCGGTTGATATGGTGTCTCTTCCAATTTCTTCATTGCCTGACCATTCAGCCTTTTCAACTGTTCCGTTGGTGATGTGTTTTGATAATTGTTCTCGTAGTTTGAATTCATTCTCTATCATTCCTTTCAAATATTTATGTTCGTGTAATTTGAAGTCTCTGCACTTCATTCCGTTGGGACAAATAAATGTAATTGATTTTCTTGTATCTGTCCAAATCATATCGTAGCCGCGCCGTTTCATTTCCTGTACGAAATCCTTACGGGTTCCGCTTTTCTTCATGGCTTGATCGATATTCCACATCAGTGCGAACTTCCAACTGTTACCTCGCTGTGCTGCTCTATATTCTCCACGGGGGATATAGTTTGTACGCTTTTGAGGGTTTTTTATAATCGAGTATCCGTGACTCATACAAATCCTGTCACTTTTCTCCCTGAGATGCTCCAGTGTATGAGTGTCTTGCCTCAGCTTATATCCCGTTTCAAAACTTACAGAGTTTATAACAAAGTGCGAGTGTGGGTTTCTTGTATCAAGATGTGTTGCTACTAATATTTCATGTCCTGGCCAAGCTTCTGCCGCAAATTCTCTTGCAATTTCATGTGCCTTATCGTGTGTGATTCCTTCCTTGTAAGAGAACGATTGCACATAGTGGTAATAATATGTACCTTCCAATTTGTCATAAGCCGCTTTGGTAGTCATAAATTCACGGAAGGCATTTTCGCCGTTACAATTAATTCCGCTGACAATTCTTCTGCCCGATTGTATATCCCGAACCTTGTCCTCTCTCTTGCAATAATTTATTACTCCGTACATCGCAGCAGGTGACTGCTTTTTTACTTTTACATAAGTTACAGTTGCCATTATTTTCGCCTCGCAATCTTGCATAAATTATCGTTCATTATTTCGAGTTCTTTTCTGATACCTTCAAAATTTTCTCGCTGATATATGTCCATATTTGCCCTCGCAGCAATTTGATTTATGTTGTTACCGATTCTTCTTAATTCTATAAGGTGTGGTTGAACATTCTCGGGAACAACTATCGGTACCAGTTTTGAAAGCTCTACTATGTAGTCAGTTCTACTAAGGTTAGCTTTCTTTGCCATATTAACTATATGGGCTTTTTCTTCTTCGGTAAGTCTTACTGTAAGAGTTATATTTCGTCTTCTGTTTACTTTCATAAATATCATCCTTCCTAATTAATTTTTATAGTGGGTCCGGGCTACCGCCCGAGATTCCGCACGCCATCGGCGAGGCGAAACGGGCGGCAGGATAGCCGGACGCTCTGCTTGCCCCCTCTTAAAAGAGGGGATTAAAATTCTCCCTCGGCGTCATCTCTTAACACAGTTTCTTCACTCACAGGGTCAGTAGGGACGGTTATTGGGATACCAAGATTTCCGTCACTATCGGCACTGTTTAGGTAGATAAGTCTCTTCCCATTGCTCCGTTTAGACTTATATCTAATCCCAAACTCTTCGAGTTCCGGGATGTTTTGATTGAGTCTTTTTGATAGAACTATGGGTGAGATTTCTTCTGTTGTGTACGCAGATAACCTCTCTGCAAGCTCCGCAGGTGTTCCTGAAAAACATTTTTCATCCTTCAAAAATTTAACCACCGTTGCGGTAATATCTTCGAGAAGTATTTCAGGAGTTTCAACGCTGTCGGTAATCAAATCCCAAATCTTGCTCTTGCGGTCAAAATTTAATTCCATAATCCTGTCATCAATATCTCTTCCGGTACAGATAAGCTTTGCTCTTGTGCCTTCTCTCTTTAGTTTCTCGAGAACAAAGGTTGAGTCTGCTGCACCTGTAATTCCTGTAGTGCCTGACACCCTATTCATCGGGTCATCGTCTTTTTGTTTTCTCAAATGATGGATAAGCACGATGGCAATTTTCAATTTGTCAGCGATGCTTTTGAGAAAACTTATGTCACGATAATCACTTGCATATGCGTTATCATTTGATATGGTACGTATCTTCTGGAAGGTATCAATCACTATCAGCTTTGTGTTAGGGTGATTGGAACAAAAATTTTCAATCTGTTCTTCAATCCCGTAACCAATACTCTCTGCCATAGTAGCAAAGTGAATATCGGGCGGCGCATCATCTGTCAGGTCAAACAGTCTGCTTTGTATTCTTGCAAAGCTGTCTTCCAAACAGAGATATAATGTTGTTCCTTGCTTGGTTTCAAAATTCCAAAACTTTTCTCCTGTTGCTACTTTTAAGCAGAGAAGAAGCGCTAACCAAGATTTACCTATCTTTGGTTTCCCCGATAAAATATGTAAGCCTTGTGAGATTAAACCATCTACTACAAATTCTATTGGGGGTATGTATGTGTTCATTAATGTTTCGCCGTTAACTGTTTTTAAGGTCTTCATAAAGTTCATTCCTCCCATATATTATTTTTTTGAAATCGGCTTTTGAGATTTGTATGATTTTTGCAATCACCACCTTTCGCTTTTTCATTGCCGGCAAATTCATTATAGACTTTTTGCGAGAAGTATGGTATCATTATTGTAATGAATAAAAGTATTGAAAGTTTTATTTATTACATTTACTTTGAAAGGCGGGTGTAATAATGTCTGTTTCAAATTTTAGCAACATA
>JAZPZD010000009.1:0-19552 GCA_045544515.1 Clostridia bacterium
GCATATTTCGTTCCTCCGTTCATGGTTTCTGCACAATTCCATTATAACGGATTTTGAACAAATATGCTCTCTTTTTTATTGTCTTTTTAAAATTTTGTTGAGCTCTATTTGTTGGACACCCCAACATTTATTATAGAGCCCAAAAAATATAGAGATGCAAAAGACTAAACTTTTGCATCTCTTATCTTTTCTACATATATTTTTTCTTTATCTGCCCTGAACTGTACGCAGTATCCTGCATAATCCATCTTGTACACTCTTGTTTTGTCATCGTGATAGCTCGGTCTGGGGTCGTTTTCAAGGACTTGGATCAATAGAGCTAAAAATTCCTCCGAAAATTCGCTTTTTATATCCTCGGGCACAACGCATTTTAGCTTGTACGAGACGGTATCTTCTGCAAATCCGCACACTGCATCGGTATGAGCATCTGTAAAGGAGAGATACGGCTTTATGTCATATACGGGAGTTCCCGACACAATGTCCGCACCCTCTACAAAGATAACAGGTGCATCTTCGCATTCAAGGTCAATATCCAAAAGCCTTACCGACGAAAGTCCGATTGCGTTTGGTCTGTACGGAGAGCGGGTTGCAAAAACGCCCATCCTTGCATTGCCGCCAAGACGCGGAGGTCTCACTGTGGGGGAGATGTCTTTTGGCTTGTTTTTGGAAAAGCCCCATATAAGCCATATGTGAGAAAAATCATTCAACCCACGCAGAAAGTCGGGGTTTCGATACGGCTTTTCGAATACGATTTTGCCTTTTGTGTCAACCAGACCGCTTTGCCTCGGAACGCCAAACTTTTCGGAAAAATCGGTGTATATCGTTGCAATTTTTGTAAGTTCCATATATTTTACAACTCGGGTTTAAAAGACGGCATAAGCTCCAGCTTAAACAAATTGGCTCTGTGCTTTGCGTCTATGATTTCTTTCTTTTTAGTATCTTCTATCTTGCCTGTGCGGATATATACATCGAGCTCTGCATAGGTAAAGCCAAGGTTTTCCTCGTCTGTTTTGCCGCAAAGACCGTCTATCGGGGTTTTTTCCACCAGTACCTTTGGAAGTCCCAGAGCATAGCCGATTTCTTTGACCTCTGTAACCGTAAGATGCGAAAGCGGAGAAAAGTCGCCCACGCTGTCACCGTAACGGGTGGAATAGCCCACATAATCCTCCGAAAGATTGCAGGTGTTTACCACTCTGCCGTTTACACTCTGCGAAACTGCATAGAGTGCGGTCATTCTTACTCTCGGGGGGATATTTGTCCTTGATTGAACGGAGATTTCCAAGTCCTCGGGCATTGAGGACAAAAGGCTCTCCACTGTGTCTTTGATATTTATTTCAAATCGTTTTATGCCCAGGTGGTCGCAAAGAAGATACGCCATATCTATATCGTGCTGATTTCCCTGCGGCATAAGAACACCTATAACCTTGTCCTTG
This sequence comes from Clostridia bacterium, assembly GCA_045544515.1. Lineage (GTDB taxonomy): Bacteria > Bacillota > Clostridia > UMGS1810 > UMGS1810 > RGIG8748. The sequence goes on from JAZPZD010000009.1 coordinate 1,434, forward strand.
CCAAGAGCCTCAACGCATAGTGCTGCGGCAACGGAGCTGTCCTTTCCGCCCGAAATGCCCACAACGGCGTTGCAGTCCTTTCCGTTATTTAAAAAGAATTCTCTAATCCAACTGACACATTCGTCTTTGACCTTATTTGCATCAAACATATGTTACCCTCACTTGTGATAAAGTCTTTTGTTTTCGTACTGTGCCTCACAGCTTACATTTATTCCCAAACGGCGCAGCAGCATCTCGTCGCTCTCGGAGAGTATTACAGAGAAGTGTGCGTCACTTCCCTTGAGGTTTGAGAGCTGTTCCTTTGCTTTCATCGCACAGGGGCTTTCAACTGCCGAAATTGTAAGTGCAATCAGCACCTCATCTGTATGAAGTCTGGGGTTTTTGTGCTTTAGGTTTTCAGTCTTTAGTGCACAGATTGGCTCCAATACACTTGAAGATATCAAATCGGTTTCTTCGTCTATGCCTGCCAGGTGTTTCAGGGCATTTAATATAAGTGCCGAAGCCGCACCCAAGGTGTCCGAGGTTCTGCCTGTTACCACCTTGCCGTCGGGGAGCACCATTGCACCTGCGGGGCGTCCTGTTTTTTCCGCTTTGATAAGTGCCGCAGATACCGCAGGGCATATGTCCGAAGTAATGCCCGCCTGGTTCATAAGGATTTCGAGCTTTGTAACATCGGTTCCGTCGGATTTACCGCAGAATTTGTTTACACAAGCGGTGTAGTATCTGCGAAGTATCTCTTTTTTGGATGCATCGCAGCACACATCGTCATCTATGATGCAGTTGCCTGCCATATTAACGCCCATATCTGTAGGTGAGTTGTACGGAGATGTGCCCTGTATCATCTTGAATATGGTATTTAGCACAGGGAAAATCTCAACATCGCGGTTGTAGTTTACCGCGGTCTTCCCGTAGGCTTCCAGGTGGAATGGGTCTATCATATTAACATCATTAAGGTCGGCAGTTGCCGCCTCGTATGCAAGGTTTACAGGGTGCTTTAACGGAATATTCCATATAGGGAATGTCTCAAACTTGGCATACCCTGCAGTTATGCCTCTTTTGTGGTCGTGGTAGAGCTGGCTTAAACAAGTTGCCATCTTGCCGCTTCCGGGTCCGGGAGCAGTTACCACAATGAGCGAACGCGTGGTTTCTATATAATCATTTTTGCCAAGACCGTCATCGCTTACTATGTGGCTTACATCGGAGGGGTATCCGGCTATGGTGTAGTGACAGTAGCAACGAATGCCAAGCGAGGTCAGCTGTTTTAAAAATGTGTTTGCACCTGCCTGACCGTTGTATCGGGTGAGCACTACACTGCCCACATACAAATCCATCTCTCTGAATGTGTCAATAAGCCTTAATACATCCTCGTCGTAGGTGATGCCAAGATCGCCTCTGGTCTTGTTTGCCTCAATGTCCTCGGCACTGATTGTAATTACAATCTCTACCTCGTCCTTTAACTGCTGAAGCATACGGATTTTGCTGTCGGGTTCAAACCCCGGCAAAACCCTGGACGCGTGGAAGTCGTCAAAGAGCTTTCCTCCGAATTCAAGATACAGCTTTCCGCCAAAGAAATCAATCCTTTTGCGGATTTGCTCGGACTGCATACCAAGATATTTTTGATTGTCAAAACCTAACTTTTTCATAATCACTACCACCTAATAAATACATCTAAATAACAGTATAACACAAATTACAAAAAAAGCAAAGGTTTTAATTAATTTTTACCTATTTATTTGGAAATAAACATCTGTGTCCAGATATTTCCGCTTTTTACATACCCAACGCCTATGTGGGTGTAGCTTTTGTTAAGGATATTTGCTCTGTGTCCCGACGAATTCATCCACGCATTTACAACCTCCTGGGGAGTTTTTTGCCCTTTGGCGATGTTCTCGGCGGCACCTCTATATGATATGCCAAACTTTTTCATCATATCAAAGGGAGAGCCGTAGGTGGGACTTGTATGCGAGAAGTAGTTGTTGTTTTTCATATCTTCGGATTTGTAGCGTGCCACGCGGGATAGCTCCCAGTCCTCTTTGAGTGTTCCAAGGCCGTTTTTTGCACGGATTTCGTTTACAAGGCGGATTACCTCTTTTTCGTATGAGCTTGCCGCAGTATCCTTTTGCGCAATGGTAATCTTCTGCCCGGGGTATATGAGAGAGGGGTTTTTGATATGAGTATTTGCATTTATTATTTCCGAAAGGCCTGTTTCGTATTTGACTGCGATTTTCCACATAGAATCGCCCGAAACTACCGTGTGATATGTGTTTGCCATTGCAGTTGTTGATAAAATCAGTGACATTGATGCAAGTGTAATGTTTTTTGCAAGTCTTTTCATAAGAAAAAACCTCCTTTCAAAATAAAATACCGGTCTATTTTATCACAGGAGGTTTACATAATACAAGAGGTGGTTTTTACCAAGGGGTACTTTGGCGTACCCCTTGACCCCGCATTTCCGCTTTTTTTGTCGCCTTGCAATCATAAGACTTATCTTTTTAAATCGGCGGACCTGCGGAAACGCTATGCTTGGTCCTCGGTCTTTATCGCCGATTTAAAAATCTTTCGTTTTGATTGCTTTCGGCTCCAAAAGATGCGGATTTTGCGCTTGACGGTAGTTCAAGGCTCCCAATACAAAAAGAGCACGACCTAAATTAGATAGGTCGTGCTTGGTTTTGTATGAAATAAATAGCCATAGTTGGGGTTCAAGGGGGTTTTCTAAACCCCCTTGAAAAATTATTTATTCTCGCTTTCAAACATAGAAACCTGCTCTTTTAATTCTGCCTTATGTTTTTCCATAAGAGCCTTAATTCTGTTAACAGGAGAGAGAAGCTGGCTTATTGTTTCGTCGTGGTTGATGGTGTCTATAAGGATAGAAATGTATTTGGACATATCAACCTCGCAGTACCAGTCCTTTTCTTTGAGCTCGGGCATACGATACACAAGGTTTGTAGTAAACACCTTGGTTATTTCGCCTTTTTCATACGCCTCATCAAAAGCTTGCAGACCGTTGCAGAAAAGTCCGAAAGCAGTAAATATGAATATTCTTCTTGCACCTTGAGCCTTGAGCTTTGATGCGATATCAAGAACAGACTCGCCCGAAGAAATCATATCGTCTACTATCATTACATCCTTACCCTCAACGCTGTTACCCAAATATTCGTGTGCTTCTATGGGGTTTTTGCCGTTTATAACTACCGAGTAGTTTCTTCTCTTGTAATACATACCCAGGTCAAGACCAAGTACGGAGGAATAGTACATACATCTGTGCATTCCGCCCTCATCGGGAGATATAACGATTGTGGACTCTTTGTCGTAGTTTATATCGGGTACTGCACGGGTGAGTGCCTTTAGCATCTGGTATGTTGTCTGTACATCGTCAAAACCGGAAATCGGGATTGCGTTTTGTACTCTTGCATCGTGTGCATCAAATGTAAGTATGTTTGTAACGCCCATATTTACAAGCTCCTGGAGAGCCAGTGCACAGTCGAGGGATTCTCTTGCTGTTCTTCTGTGCTGTCTGCCTTCGTAAAGCATAGGCATTACTACGGTGATTCTTCTTGCTTTACCGCTTATAGCAGCGATAATTCTCTTCAGATCCTGATAGTGATCGTCGGGGCTCATATGGTTTTCCACGCCGTACATTTTGTATGTTACACCGTGATTGAATACATCGCATATAATAAATACATCGTTACCTCTTACGGTTTCGTTGAGCACGCATTTTGCTTCGCCCGAGCCAAATCTGGGACACTTTATCTTTGCAATATATGTATCCTCGTTTTCAAATTCGCCTCTGAATTTCTTTAGATAAAAGTCGATTTTGTCTGCAAGCTCCTCGCACCCTTTCATACAAATAACGGTAAGCTTGGCATAAATCGGCTTTCTTTCGTTTTGATTAGACACTATCATTTCCTCCTGTGCACATAGATATTTTATCATAACATATTAATATCTTATCATATACGACAAGATTTTTCAATATTTAACATCAAATTTACAATGCAATTATGTTACAAAATTTAGGTATAAACTATGTGATTTATTGACATAAAAGTTCATTTGTAGTATAATTTATCCTGATGTATTATGCATTTTAAAAAATCGAATTGTAATTGCGAAAGGATATGATAAAATGGACATTCAGTCAGCACTCGCTTCGAGGGTTACATCTCTCAAGGCATCTGCGATAAGAGAGATTTTCAAAATGCTCGGTTCTGCCGATGTAATAAGCTTTGCAGGCGGTATTCCGTCGCCCGAGCTTTTTCCTACCGAGGAGTTTAATTCGATACTTACAGACATCCTTACAAATGTAGGCAAGGGTGCACTTGTATACGGCGTAACAGAAGGGTACACCCCTCTTATAGAAATCGTAACCGAAAGATTAAAAAAGGCATCTGTATGCCACGATTTTGACCAGGTTATAATAACAACAGGTGCACAGCAGGCAATAGATTTAACTTGCAAATCTTTGGTAAACGAGGGCGAGGGCATAATTGTCGAGGAGCCGAGCTTTATCGGTTCGCTAAATTCCTTCCGTTCGTACAATGCACGCCTTTTTGGTGTGGAGATGGCTTATGACGGCATCGACACCGACAAGGTGGAAGAAATTCTTAAAAAAGAAAACATCAAGCTAATCTATACAATCCCCACATTCCAGAACCCTATGGGTATTACTCAATCCATAGAAAAGAGAAGAAAGCTATTAGAACTTGCAGAAAAATACGACTGCTACATAATAGAGGATAACCCCTACGGCGAATTAAGATTTAAAGGCGAGGATGTAGATGCAATAAAGACAATGGACGATAACGGCAGAGTTATCTATGTGGGCTCGTTTTCCAAAACTCTCGCACCCGGTATAAGAGTGGGCTTTGCTTGCTGTCACAGAGATATTATGGACAGAATTATCGTTTCCAAGCAGGTAAACGATGTACACACCACACTTATGATGCAGATGTTAGTTGCAGAATATATCAAGAGATACGACTTTGAGGCACATATCAAGGAGAGCTGTGACCTCCTTGGCGAAAAGTGTGACATTATGCTCTCTGCAATAGAAAAATACTTCCCCAAGAGTGTAAAGTACACAAGGCCCGAGGGCGGAATATTCCTCTGGTGTACACTCCCCGAGGGCATAGATGCAAAGCCGATATTCCAAAAAGCTGTGGATAGAAAGGTTGCCTTTGTCCCCGGAAGCACCTGCATGGTAGACCTTGAGGCACCGTGCAATTCATTCAGACTAAACTACTCCACCGCATCAAATGAGGACATAGTAAAGGGTATCAAAATACTCGGTGACCTGTTAAAAGAAGAAATAAAGGAATGATATAAATGGAAAACAAAAAGACAATATTCAGCGGTATTCAGCCAACTGGCTGTATCACCCTTGGCAACTATGTGGGAGCACTCAAAAACTGGGTCAAGCTCCAAAACGACTACAACTGCATATTTTCGGTTGTTGACCTGCACTCCATTACCGTAAGGCAGGACAGTGCAGAACTTCGCAAAAGATGTATGGACTTTTTGTGTCAGTATCTTGCGGCAGGTATAGACGGCGAGGAGAACATTGTGTTCTTTCAGTCGCACTCTTCCACCCACGCAGAGCTTGCCTGGATACTAAACTGCTTTACCTATATGGGCGAGCTTTCCAGAATGACACAGTTCAAGGACAAAAGTGCCAAGCACGAGGACAACATAAACGCAGGCCTTTTTACATATCCTGTGCTTATGGCGGCAGATATACTTCTGTACAAAACGGACCTTGTACCTGTAGGCGTTGACCAGAAGCAGCACCTTGAGCTTGCAAGAGATATTGCAAACCGCTTTAACAATATCTACGGCGATGTCTTTACTGTACCCGAACCCTTTATACCCAAGGAGGGTGCAAGGATAATGAGCCTTCAGGACCCCACATCAAAGATGAGCAAATCCGACCCCAATGTAAACGGGTTTATTTCAATCCTTGATGATACCGACACAATAATGCGTAAGTTCAAAAGAGCCGTTACCGACTCCGACGGCGAAATTGCATACCGTGAGGGCAAAGCGGGAATAAATAACCTTATCAATATATATTCAAGCATCACAGGCAAAACTCCCGATGAGGTTGTAGCGGAATTTTCGGGCAAGGGCTACGGCGATTTCAAAATGGCAGTAGGCGAGGTTGTAGCAGACGAATTGCGTCCTATCCGCGAAAGATACGAAGATTTGAGAAAAAACAAGGACTATCTTGAAAGTGTGTACAAAATCGGTGCCGAAAGAGCGTACAAGATTTCTAACAGGACACTTGCCAAGGTTAAGAGAAAGGTCGGCTTTGTAGACAGACCGTTTTAAAAGACAGAGGTAATTTTATGGATATTACGAAACTGATATTGTGTTTTAGCATTGCTTTTGGCGTATCGCTTGTATCTACACCGTATATCAAGGTGCTCGCACAAAAAATCGGTGCAATAGATGTGCCCGATGCCAGAAGAGTGCACGACCACCCCATACCCAGAATGGGCGGTCTTGCCATATTCTACGGATTTCTTATTGCAATCCTTTGCTTTGCCAAGGTTAACACCGAATTAAGAGGGATACTCATAGGCTCACTTGTAATAATAGCCCTTGGCATAATAGACGATGTCAAGCAGTTGGGTGCCAAGATAAAGCTGGCGGTGCAGATTTTTGTGGCAATCATCGTGGTAAGCCACGGGGTTGTTATCCGTTACATCAGTATGCCGTCGTTTTTGGTAGAGGGCGGAATACTGTCGCTTGGAGGTTTTGCGATACCTATCACGATACTTTGGATTGTGGGTGTTACCAACGCGGTAAACCTCATAGACGGTCTTGACGGACTGGCGGTGGGGGTAGCATCTATTGCTACATTTTCGCTGTTCTTTATTGCAATTCTTGCAGGTGAGATGCAGGTTGCCATAATCACCGCTTCGCTTGCGGGCGGATGTATGGGCTTTTTGCCGTACAACTTTAACCCTGCCAAGATTTTTATGGGAGATACAGGTTCGACATTTCTGGGATTTATGCTCTCGGTGGTGTGTATTCAGGGACTTTTCAAAGGCTATGTGGTAATATCCTTTATCGTGCCGTTTCTTATTCTGGGGCTTCCGCTTTTTGATACCGCATTTGCAATAGTAAGGCGTATCTGGAACAAAAAGCCCATCATGGCTCCAGACAGGGGGCACCTCCACCACAAGCTTATGGATATGGGCTTTTCTCAAAAGCAGACAGTGGCTATACTCTATATAATAACCTCTATCCTTGCACTGAGTGCTGTGGTTGTGCTCGAAATCGGTGCTTTTACCGCAGCAGTGTTTATTATAACCATAGTACTCTTTAGCGTGTGTGCATACAAGATTTATTCTGTAAACCACAAAGCGAGGCTTGCAGAAGAAGAGGAGAACAAAGATGAACTATAAGTTTACCCCCAAGGGTGTTTGTTCAAGGCAGATCAGCTTTGAAATAGAAGATGATATTGTAAAAAATGTGGAGTTTGTCGGCGGATGTGCCGGCAACACCCAAGGCCTTGCAAAGCTGTGCGAGGGCAGAAATGTATATGAGCTCATAGATGCTCTCGATGGCATAAAGTGCGGTTTCAAATCCACCTCGTGCCCCGATCAGCTTGCAAAAGCATTGAGAGAAGCACTGTAAAAAGTTTAATAATTATAGTCAAAATCCCCCGATACTGCATATTATGACAATGCACTTAAGTTTTCGGGGGGATTTTTTTGTATAAAGAAAAAATTTTTGTATGCGGCGGAGATATAAGAAGCGTTTATGCGGCAGAGTTTTTTGCTGCAAACGGATACGAGGTTGATACCTTTGGCTTGAAAAAGGAAACACAAAAAGACCTTTCCTGTGCCAAGGATGCGGATATAGTGGTTTTGGGACTTCCCTGTGCAAATGGTGATATGATAAATATGCCTCTTGCAGATTGCCGTGTGGAAATAGGAGAGCTTTTTGAAGTGTTAAAAAAAGGCACACTTGTATTCGCAGGTGCTGTGAACGAAAAAATCCGCAATGCTTCGCAAAGATGCTCACTTGTGATAAATGACTATTCCCAAAACGAGGTTTTTATGGAGGAGAATGCACTCTACACCGCAGAGGGTACGCTTTGTGAAATAATACAGAGAACAGAGAAATCGCTCTGCGACACCAAAATTCTCGTAACAGGAAGCGGCAGAATAGCCGATGCACTTGCAGTTTTGTTGTTGTCATCACCGGCAAAGGTGACTATCTGTGCACGCTCTGATACAAAAAGAGCTCGCTTTTGCCGTATGGGTTTTGAAACACTTTGGCCTGCAGGAGATATGTCGGAATATGATGTTATAGTAAACACCGTTCCGTGTGACATTATAGGCGAGGATAGTCTTAAAAGCATAAGAAAAGATGCCCTCATCCTGGATTTGTCCCAAAGACCGGGATATGTCAACAAGGACTTGTGCAAAAAGTATTGCCTTAATCTTGTGTGTCTGCCGGGCATCCCCAGACTTAGTGCACCCCGCTCTGCGGGAGAGGCAATCGCGAGGGCGGTTTTGAGAGGTTCGTTGATGTGTTAGATTTACACCCAAAACGAAAGAGGGGAATTAAAAAATATGTCTATGGAAGATAAGAAAATAGGCTTTGCCATATGCGGTTCTTTTTGCACCTTTTCAAAGGTTATGCCCATAGCGGGCGAACTGGTGCAGATGGGATGCAAGGTTTATCCTGTAATGAGTGAAACGGCGTACTCTACAGATACCCGTTTTGGCAAAGCCGAGGATTTTAAAAATTATCTTGAAAATACCACAGCAAACAAAATAATATCCACAGTAAAAGATGCTGAGCCGATAGGACCAAAGGCGTATCTTGATGCACTTGTTATTGCACCGTGTACAGGAAACACTCTGGCAAAGATTGCAAACGGCATTACAGACACCTCTGTTACCATGGCTGCAAAGGCAACCTTAAGAAACAAAAGACCGCTTATAATAGCGGTATCCACCAATGACGGTCTGGGAGCAAACCTTAAAAACATAGGCACCCTCATGCCGAGAGAAAATATATATTTTGTACCCTTTGGTCAGGATGATTTTTCGGCAAAGCCCGATTCTCTCGTGAGTGATATGAGTGAAATAATACCCACGCTTAAAGCTGCCCTTACGGGGCAACAGATTCAGCCTGTTTTGTACGATTACAAAAAGCGGATGTAACCTTGCGGTTACATCCGTTTCTTTCTTATAAAAGTGCTTTTAAGTCAAATCTCAAAAAGGTCATTATGTTGGTGATATTGTTTACATATTCGTCTTCTCTGGTATTATAAAATTCCAGTAGCTTGTCTTTTTGGTTTTGGGGCAAGGCCTGGGCTTTTTGCTTTAGATTTTCAAGATTTTGGTCGTTTACCCTTATTGCGTATTCGCTTGTAAGAAGGTGCTTATTCTTGTCTGCCAAAGCATCGGCGGCACACGCATCTATAAGATCAAGAAGCTCATGCGATGCAATCCACGAGGATTGTATCCAGTTTTCTCTCAAGTACTTTGTGGTTTTTTTGCACATGTTGAGCTCGTTTACCACAGATTTGTTGGCAGTTTCTATTACCTCGGGGGTAAGAACATTTACGCATTTGCCTATGGGCTTGAGAGTATTTTTGTCCCATATAAAAAACCTGATTTCTTCGGGGGTCTTTTTATATGGTAATTTGACATTTATTGCATTAGTCAAAGAAGATACATCCACAGGGGTAATCCCTGTAACAACGCCGTCTATGTACTGAACTGCCAAAAGCGGATTTTCGTTTGTTTCGGGCACAATGATTTCTCTGAATTTCAGTGATGGATTTACCAACGCAGAATTTGAGGAAATTGGTGCTATGGTAAAAGATGACACGCAATCGTCCAAAGAAGTGTCGGCAAGACAGGTTGCAGAAGATATCAGGATAATAAATGCCAAAGTTATAGAAACAAGTCTTTTCATAATAAACCTTTCCTTATATGTAATAACACATTCATTTTGCCACACAATCACACCAAGGTCAAGCCAAAACACAATAATGTAAAAAGATTGTTAAAAAACAAAAAAGCCTCCCGACTTGTAGCGGAAGGCTTTTGGTTATGCACTTATTTTGTTGAGTTTGCAGGAAAGCTGTGCTTTCTTTCTGGAAGCAGTGTTTTTGTGAAGAACACCCTTGCTAACAGCCTGGTCAATCTTCTTGAATGCTAATTTGCAAGCAGCAACAGCACCCTCTGCATCAGCCTTGTTTACACATTCGTCAAACTTCTTTATGCAAGTCTTTAAGTTAGTCTTGATAATCTGGTTTCTCAAAGTTTTTGTTTCGATAACCTTAACTCTCTTTTTTGCGGATTTAATATTAGGCATAGTTTCACCTCCAATGACATATTTATCAACATAATGTGTATTCTATCATACATTTTTTTAAAAATCAAGTAAAATTTAATATTTTTTTAAATTTTATCCATATTTTATCAAAAATCACACAAAACTCAAGTCTGTTCTAATCCTGCTTGAGCCTTTTTGCCAATTCTTCGTCGGGATCGGTGTATATGGTGTTGTAGTTTACATATATCACCATACCGGGCTTTGCACCCGAGGGCTTTTTGACATTTTTTACTTCGGTATAGTCCACAGCAACACCCTTGGAATTTCTGGCTTTGCTGTAATATGCCGCAAGGGATGCCGCCTGCAGATATGTCCTCTCGGGCACTTGCATGGCGTCAGGCGTCTTAACTATGGCGTGGGAGCCGTGAATATCCTTGGTATGAAACCATATGTCTGTGCTTCGGGACAGCTTTATGGTTACATAGTCGTTTTGCACATTGTTTTTGCCTACATATATGTCGTAGCCGTCGTCGGACACAAAGTGCATAGGTGTGGGGGTGGGCGTTTTTTTGTTTTTCTTGGCACCTCGGTTTTTCAGGTACCCGCCCAAAACAAGCTCTTCTCTTATCATAGAGATTTCGCTGCCCGTTTCGGCTATTTCTATTGCCTCTTTTACAGATGTGAGGTAGTCTATCTCTTTTAGATTGAGTTCCCTTTGCTTCAGAGTTTCTTTTTCGGCAGTTTTTTCCTTGGTGTATTTTGTGTAGTAACGCTGTGCGTTTTTTGACGGACTTATATCGTCTTTAAGAGGTATTTTTACTTTTTCTAAATTGTCGGAATAAAAGTTCTCGCACTCTACGGATTTGTCGCCCTGATTTATTCTGTAGATGTTTGCGGTTATGAGGTCGCCGTATATTTTGTATTTTTCCTTTTCTTTGGCTTTTTCGAGGGTTTCGTTTTCTATCTGCAGTTTTTTGTAACATCTGTCCAGACTGTTATTTACAAATTTCATAAGGTCAGAGCTCTTTTGCTTAAGGCTCTGCATAGACGATTTGCGGTAGTAAAATTCCTCTGCCGCTTCGTTTATGGTTTCAAAAGTTCTGATATCTGCCGCATCTTCAAATTGAGTGATATTAAGTGCATTAAAATCTATTAATTTGCCCGAGATTTTGTCTTTTGCAATGCAGGGACACAGCACGCCCGAGAGGGTGTTTTCTATCATCTTATAAAAGATGTATGCAGTTTTGTCAAATTCCTCCTCGGTTACATCGATTCCCGATTTGTCCGTAAACGACGACGCACGGAAAACCGCCTCCCGTGCCATAAGCGGACTTATTCCCATAAACAAATCCATAAGCTGTCTGTACAGCGGCACATCCGACTTTTTAAGTGCGTTCTTTATGGCATCCTTTTCAAACAGGCAAGGGTTAAATTTGTCCTGCGGCGGCGGGGGAGTGTATATCATACCGGGCAGAATGTGGCGGACACTGCTTATGGCGTCATCCACGCGGTATACCGCATCTATTATCTTAAGGCTATTGTCTGCAAAGATGATGTTTGAGTGTTTGCCCATAATTTCGCAGATGATTACCTTTTCGCTTATTCTGCCAAGCTCGTCTGCACATTCGATGTATATCTCTATTATTCTTTCAAAATCAACCTGCACAATCCTTGTGATTTTGCCGCCGGTTAAGTGCTTTCGCATAAGCATACACAGCATAGGCGGCACTTTGGGGTTTTCTATGGCGTGGTTTGACAGATGCACCCTTGCGCAAGACGGATTTGCACACAAAAGCAGCCTGTATGCCGTACCAAAGGTACGCACACCAAGTACTATGGTATCTTTTTCGGGCTGATAGATTTTGTCTATTTTGCCGTCTTTTAAAATGGAATTTAATTCGTTTACAACAGCGTTTATTACAATTCCGTCAAAAGCCATATTTATACACCCTCTTTCAATATGTACTCATTGTACCATAAAAAAACGAAATAATCCACACAAAAAATTCCAAAAACCCATAAAAATGACTGGATTATACCATTAAAATTATTAAAAATTTACAAAAATAAAGAAAAATCGTAATAATGCGTATATAATGTAAAAAATATGTTTGAAATTTTGTGCCCAATGTGTTATAATTGTTAAGGTTTATTATAACTTTTTTGTTTTATAATATTATATTTCAATAGGAGGTCATTAAAACATGGCAAAGAAATTCAAAACCATGGATGGTAACAACGCTGCCGCTTATGTGTCATACGCATTTACGGAAGTTGCTGCTATTTATCCTATCACACCTTCATCTACAATGGCAGAAGTTGTAGACGAAATGAGTGCAAGAGGCGAAAAGAACATTTTCGGCCAGACTGTTGATGTTGTGGAAATGCAGTCCGAAGCAGGTGCTGCAGGTGCCGTTCACGGCTCACTCCAGGCAGGTGCACTTACAACCACATTCACCGCTTCTCAGGGTCTTCTTCTTATGATACCCAATATGTACAAGATTGCCGGAGAGCTTTTACCCACAGTTTTCCATGTAAGTGCAAGAGCTCTTGCTGCTCATGCTCTTAACATCTTCGGCGACCACCAGGATGTTATGGCTTGCCGTCAGACAGGCTTTGCTCTTCTTGCATCCGGCTCCGTACAGGAAGTTATGGATTTGGGCGGTGTAGCACACTTAGCTTCTATCAAGAGCAGAGTACCTTTCCTCCACTTCTTCGATGGTTTCAGAACTTCTCACGAAATTCAGAAAATCGAAGTTATGGATTACGAGGATTTAAAGGGCTTAATTGATTACGATGCATTAAAAGCATTCAAAGACAGTGCATTAAACCCCGAACACCCCGTATTAAGAGGTACTGCACAGAACTCCGATATATACTTCCAGGGAAGAGAAGCATCCAACAAATTCTACGATGCTGTTCCTGATATCGTTAACGACTACATGAAGGAAATCTCCAAGATTACCGGCAGAGATTATGCTCCCTTCACATACTACGGTGCAAAAGACGCTACAAAGGTTATCGTAGCTATGGGCTCCGTATGCGAAACTATCGAAGAAACTATCGATTACTTAATGGCAGCAGGCGAAAAGGTTGGTGTAGTTAAGGTTCACCTTTACAGACCTTTCTCCTCAAAATACTTCTTTGATGTTCTCCCCGAAACTGTAGAAAAGGTTGCAGTTCTCGACAGAACAAAGGAACCCGGTTCACTTGGCGAACCTCTCTATCTTGATGTATGCAACTTGTTCTATGGCAAGGCAAAAGCTCCCAAGATTGTTGGCGGCCGTTACGGTCTTGGTTCCAAGGATACCACACCTACACAGATTGTTGCAGTATTTAACAATTTGGATGCTGCAGAGCCCAAGAACGGCTTTACAATTGGTATCGTAGACGATGTTACCAACCTTTCGCTCGAATTACCTGCAAAGGTTAACGCAGCTCCCGAAGGCACAACCAGATGTAAGTTCTGGGGATTTGGTTCCGACGGTACTGTTGGTGCTAACAAGGATGCCATCAAGATTATCGGTGACAACACAGACCTCTACGCTCAGGCTTACTTTGATTACGACTCCAAGAAGTCCGGCGGTGTTACAATGTCTCACTTAAGATTTGGTAAGAAGCCGATTAAGTCTACTTACCTTCTTGACGAAGCTGACTACATCGCATGTCACAAGCCTGCATACCTCCACCAGTATGACATATTAGAGGGCTTAAAGAAGGGCGGTACATTCCTTCTTAACTGCGTATGGTCACCCGAAGAATTAGAAGAAAAGCTCCCTGCAAATGTTAAGAGATACCTTGCAGAAAACGAAATCGAATTCTACACAATCAACGCTGTTGATGTTGCAGTAAGGGTTGGTCTCGGACCCAACAGAATCAACATGGTAACACAGAGTGCTTTCTTTAAGCTCGCAAATGTTATCGACTTTGACGAAGCTGTTACACTTATCAAGGCTGCAATCAAAAAGACCTATGGTAAGAAGGGTGACGAAATCGTTAATATGAACTGCGCAGCAGTTGACGGTGCTATCGAAGCACTTAAGAAGATTGATGTTCCCGCAAGCTGGAAAGATGCAAAGGACGAAGCTAATGACAATTCTTCCAGACCTGCATTTATTAAAAATATCGTAGACCCCGTTAACTCCCAGAGAGGTAACAAACTCCCCGTAAGCACATTTACAGGTATCGAAGACGGTACATTCGAAACAGGTACCTCCGCTTACGAGAAGAGAGGCGTTGCGGTTAATGTTCCTACATGGATTAAGGACAAGTGTATCCAGTGTAACCAGTGTTCACTCGTTTGTCCTCACGCTGCTATAAGACCTGTTCTTCTTACAGAAGACGAAGACAAGAACAACCCCGCAGGTTTCGAAACTCTTGCTGCAACAGGCTTTGCAGGCAAAAAGTATCGTATGCAGGTATCTGTACTCGACTGTCTCGGATGCGGCGTTTGTGCACAGGTTTGTCCTAAAGACGCTATCGAAATGAACCCCATCGACAGCCAGTACGACCAGGTTGCTAACTGGGATTATGCTATGACAATCCCCACCAAGCAGAACGAAATCGAAATCGACAAGAACATCAAGAACTCTCAGTTCGCTCAGCCGATGCTCGAATTCTCCGGTGCTTGCGCAGGCTGCGGTGAAACACCTTATATCAAGCTTATCACTCAGCTCTTTGGCGACAGAATGATGGTTGCAAATGCTACCGGATGTACTTCTATCTGGGGCGGTTCCGCACCTTCTATGCCTTATACAAAGAATGCAGAGGGCAAGGGTCCCGCATGGGCTAACTCTCTGTTCGAAGACAATGCCGAGTTTGGTCTTGGTATGGTTATGGCAAACAAGAAGATAAGAAATACCTTAAAGGCAAGAATGGAAGCTGTAATGGATTCGGTTAAACCCGAACTCAAAGCAGCATTTGAGGCATGGATTGCAGGTATGGACAACGCTGCAGCATCCAAGGCAGCAGCTAAAGATATCGCAGCTTTGATTGCAAACGAAGATATGTCCAACCCCGCTATCAAGGAAATTGCAGACAGACAGGACTTCCTTGTTAAGCGTTCACAGTGGGTATTCGGCGGTGACGGATGGGCATACGATATCGGTTACGGCGGTCTTGACCATGTAATCGCATCCAACGAAGATATCAACATCTTTGTTGTAGATACCGAAGTTTACTCCAACACAGGCGGTCAGTCCTCCAAGGCTACACCTACCGGTGCAGTTGCTAAATTTGCCGCTTCCGGTAAAAAGGTTAAGAAGAAAGACCTTGGTATGATAGGTACCACCTACGGTTATGTATATGTAGCACAGATTGCTCTCGGTGCAAACCCTGCACAGGCATTAAAAGCTATAAGAGAAGCAGAAGCTTACAACGGTCCTTCACTCATTATTGCATATGCTCCCTGTATCAACCACGGTATCAAAGCAAAAGGCAATATGGCAAACTCTATTGCAGAAGAAAAGAAAGCAGTAGAAACAGGCTACTGGCATCTCTGGAGATTTAACCCCGAACTCGCAGAAAAGGGTGAAAATCCGTTTATGCTCGATTCCAAAGAACCTACAGGAAAGGTTATGGACTTCCTCATGGGAGAAAACCGTTACCTCATGCTCCAGAAAGCATTCCCTGCTGTAGCAGACGAAATCTTTGCAAAAGCAGAAAAGGATCTTATGGAAAGATACGAAAACTACAAGAGAAAAGCAAAAGAATGGTAATTCCAATCGGCTGATTTCTTAATGCAAACTGTGTTTTGGCGGACTTAATTTTAAGTCCGCCAAAATTACATTTTTAGTTGGTATTGTTGATAGATGTTTTGAGTATTATATTAATGAAACTCATTTTGTATTATGCAATGGGTTTTTGTGCAAAAAACCCATTGCATAATACAAAAAGTAAGGGTAGGTATGGTGTTAATGAAAGTATTAAACAGGAAGAAAGCATCGCTTCTGGCGGTGATTGCGGTTTTGAGCATTTTTTTGTTTGCGTCTTGCGGTCAAAAACTGGAGGAAACCAACCTCATAGCCGAGGGCGTTCGTGTAATGGGAGAGGATGTAGGCTCTCTTACCAAAGCTGATGCCATCAAAAAAATTGAAGAAAAGGAAAAAACAATACCAAAAGATATCCGTATGGATTTTGTGTATGAGGATGTTTCGTTTAGCGTTTCTGCCGCACAGATAGATTTTAAGACCGATTTGGATAAAACTATTGAAAATGCCTACAGTATAGGCAGAGGCAAAGACAAAAAGCAAAATAAAAATGAGATTAAAAACGCCAAAAAAGGAAAAATCAATCTGGATTTGGTCTTTGGCTATGATGAGGACAAATTTCTCCTCGTGTGTGCGGATTACCTCGGTGCCAAGATTACCGACCCATCTCCCATGAATGTGGAAATAGGCAAGGATTGCCTTGTGGTAACCAATGCAATCGAAGGCAAAATAGTCGATATAAAACAAGCTCACAAGGACATCAAAGACACTATTTTTGATTTTGATAAAAAAGAGCCCATACAGATAAAGCTCAAAAGCCACACACCTAAAAATCTCACCTTTGATGAGTTCAAAGAAAAATATGAGAACGAGCCCAAGGATGCCGTATATACCAAAAAAGACGGCAAACACAACATAGAGCCCGAGGTTGTGGGTGTTGAGTTTGACGATGATAAGGCAAGGAAGATTTTTGAAGAAAACAAAAACAGCACCGTTTCGTACGAAATCCCCGCAAAGATAACCTACCCCAAGGTTACGGCAAAAGCCCTTGAGGATAAATATATAAACAATATCATAGCAACATATTCCACATCTTTTGCAGGAAGCTCCTCGGGCAGAATTGCCAACATCGTTCTTGCCGCCCAAAAGATAGACGGCTATGTGGTAAATCCGGGCAAGAGGTTTTCCTATAATCAGGTAGTAGGCCCCAGAACGCAGGCAGCAGGCTTTAAGATAGCGCATGTGTATGTGGGCACTAAAGTCGTAGACGGAATAGGCGGCGGTATCTGCCAGGTGTCCTCAACTCTTTACAACGCAGTTGTTATGGCGGATTTAAAAACAGTTTCCAGAACAAATCATTCCATACCTGTATCCTATGTGCCTATGGGCAGAGATGCTACCGTATCCTATGGCACGATAGACTATGTTTTTGAAAACAACAAGCCGTATCCTGTAAGCATCAAGGCAAAGACACAGGGCACAACTCTTACCATTTCTGTTGTGGGAACATCCGATGTGGATTACACAGTGGACTTTGTGTCAAATTTTGTACAGTCAATCCCGTACCAGACCGTAACCGAAGAGGTAGAAACTCTCGCAGAAGGCGAAACCGAAGTTTTGGAAAACGGTTCGAACGGCAGTGTGTACGAAAGCTACAGAGTATACAAAAAAGACGGTGTTGAATACAAGAGAACATACGAGTCAAAGAGCCGTTATCAGAGCGTAACCAAAAAGGTTGCCGTAGGCAAAAAGAAAGAAGAAACCCCGCCCCCTGCAGAAACGAAAGCAGAAGAAAACAGCAATCCTGCAGAGGAAAATCCAAACACCCAACCTCCCGAAGATTTGGAGGTTTCGGGCGATATAACGGAAGAAAATAATATATCGGCAGGCTCAAATGATGAGCCTACCGAAGATGTACAAGCCGATACGCAAGAAAGTGCACCTCTCGAATGAGAGGTGCATCAGACTGTCGAAAAAGAACGCACCGCAAAGTGAATACCAGAAAATTAAGCTCATTAGTAAGGAATATTGTAATCATTACTAATGAGCTTTTTCATTTATGTAGCTTTTGCCATAGATGCCAAAAGCCAGTATTTTAGACAC
>JAZPZD010000010.1:0-7034 GCA_045544515.1 Clostridia bacterium
AGGACAATACGATTTTTACCGTGAAATCTCGGTTGGTGATACTGTAATATTTACTGATGTAGAAGGAAACAGATATACCTATGCAGTTACAAATCTACGGTATGAAAAACATGCAGATCAAACAGCCCTCAATCGAGAAGAGTCTGCACTTACTTTGTTTATTAAAAATGTGTATGCTTTTGAATACATAATCATTTACTGTGATGTTGTTCATTAATACTATAAATGTGTCAATCAAGCATCTAATCACAGTCGAAGAATAAAAAAAAGATGAACCTATCCTTTCCAAAAAAGAAAGCGTAGGTTCGTTTTTTTTGTTTGTAGGCGAAAACTATTGTAGTAACTAAGGGCATAGTTTGAGGTGCCTTTTCTTTATGAAAATTTAAAACAATTGGAAATTCTACTCATAATTTCTACAAAAAGTATGATACTAACAAAGAACAAAAACAACGACTCGTCCCAGATAAGGACCTTGGCAGAGTGGTAATTGGAAAAACGCCGAAAATCCGCATAAAAAAAGGCTTTTCGGCACATTTTTAGAGTAGAGAAAAGGAGTAGAAATATATAAAAGCAACAGGTATTGTCAGACGCGTTGAGGAATGCGTTATTTTAGGGCAAACCGTAAAATAGTTAGTATTGATGCGGGTTGCAAGCAGTTTGCCCCATTGAACGCATTGGTGTCAAAAACGGGTTTTTGGCGGTTTTTTACATAGCAAAAGCGAGGTGAATTTTCACCTCGCTTTTGTCGTTATATGAGTATTGAATTTTTGTCTGTCGGGTCAAAATAATCTACACCTGAAATGTGCAATCCTGTATTTATAATAAAATCCTTCGGGAGTGTAAGCGGAGTATATCCGGTAACCTTTTTAAATACACGGTTAAAATTCCGTATGGTTGAAAACCCGCATTTTCGAGAAATGGATGTCATTGTGGTATTGTTATGACGAAGGAGTATTATAGCGTTTTCGACCTTGACAATATTTAAATATTCCGAAAAATTCATTCCGGTAAGCTTTTTGAAAAATTTTGAAAAATGCGATGCACTGTATCCAGAGTAGCTGACGGCGTCTTCAAAGGTAACGAACGAAAAGTCGCGGTTGATTTTATCGATCAGATTTTTATGAAAACTCGCCTTTTTATTGCGTTCGGCAATTTGGCAATGCTGAAAAATATCAACGATCAAACTTCTTGCTCGATTTTCAATTGCTTCGCGGTAGAAGGGTCCTTTTTCAGACAGTTCCCTTTTTATAGACTCAAAATATTCTTTTATGGGAATAGTATTTGGAAGTTTTGGAGAGACGAGCATATATTTTCCTGTTATATCCGGCAAAAGATTTTCGTCAAAAATAGCAACATCCACCTGCGTATCGGCTTCACTGATGATATAGTGCAACTCTTCACTTGCGCAGAAAAAGCAGTCGTCTTTTGTTGCCTCATAACAAAAGTCACCAATTTTGAGCCTTGCGCTACCCTCAACAATTCTTATAATCTCACATTCAAAATGCCAATGCAATACATTGGTGAGATTTCTATATCTGCCAAACCATATCTTTTCCCCATCGGAGAACTGCCTTCTCTCAAAAATTCCCAACATATTTCCATAACACCGCCTTTTTATAATCATATTATAATAGACGTCTCAATAAATGTCCATATTAAAACAACAGAGTTCTTGCTTGAGCAAGTTCGGAAAAATATAATAAAAATAGAGGAGGCGGTTTTATGAATACCTATCTTGGTATAGAACTCGGATCAACGAGAATAAAAGCAGTAGCAATTGATAAAAATCACCAATTGATCTCTTCGGGCGATTATAGCTGGATGTCTGACTTTAATAATGGAATTTGGACCTATGATTTAGATGAAGCTTTTACAGGGCTGAAAACAGCACTTAAAAATATAGAAAACCGTGAAAGCATCCAATCGATCGGCATATCGGGCATGATGCATGGCTATCTTGCCTTTGACAAAGATTGGAACTTATTGGTTCCGTTTCGCACCTGGCAAAACACGATTACTGCTGAGGCGTCCAAGAATTTGACAGGGCTTTTTGGTTTTAATATTCCGCAAAGATGGAGCATTGCACATTTATATCAGGCGATACTAAATAAGGAAAAACACATCGACAGAATTGCACACATTACAACCTTAGCCGGCTACATACATTATCGGCTCACCGGCGTAAACGCCGTAGGAATCGGCGAGGCTTCGGGTATTTTCCCAATTGACAGCGAAAACCTATGCTACGATCGATTGATGGTTGAAAAATTTAATGATCTCATTTCAAAATACAATCTGTCTTGGAAATTGGAAGATGCGTTGCCTTCTGTATTGGTGGCAGGCGAAAGTGCAGGCACACTTACCGAATCGGGTGCGGATTTGCTTGACAATTTGTTGCCGATAGGTGTTTCGTTTGCTCCGCCCGAGGGCGATGCAGGGACCGGTATGGTGGCAACCAATGCAATAGCACCCAGAACCGGTAATGTTTCGGCAGGTACTTCTATTTTCTCAATGGTAGTACTGGAAAAGCCACTGGAAAACGTGTATGAGGAAATTGATATGGTAACGACACCTACGGGCAAACCGGTTGCGATGGTGCATTGCAACAACTGCACCAACGATTCTAATGCCTGGGTATCTATTTTAAGAGAAACGGCAATGTTGTTTGGAGCAGAACCTACGGGCGGTGATTTGTATACAAAACTATATGAAAAATCCCTTGAGGGCGATGCGGATTGCGGCGGCGTTCTGGTGTGCAACTATATGGCAGGTGAAGAGATCACCCATTTCGACAAAGGTAGGCCGCTTGTTGTTCGTACACCTGATGCAAAGTTTACGCTTGCCAATTTTTTTCGTGCAACACTATATTCCACTATGGCAACCTTGAAATTAGGTATGGATATTTTGGCACATGAGAATGTCAAGATTGATCGTCTTACCGGTCACGGAGGCTTATTTAAGACGCCCATTGTTGGTCAAAAATATATGGCGGCGGCGTGCAACTCTCCTGTTACCTGTATGGAAACGGCTGGAGAAGGCGGTCCTTACGGAATGGCACTGCTTGCAGCATATACTGCCAAAAAATCGGACAGCGAAACGCTGGAGAATTATCTCAATAAAAATGTGTTTGCCAATATTGCGGGGATGACCTTAAGCCCAGATCAGGCAGATGTTCAAGGCTTTTATGCTTATATGGAAAAATATAAGCAGTTGCTTAAGGCTGAGCAAGCTGCAGTAGATAACATTTAAGGAGGAATACGTTATGAAATACAGTTTTTGGTTTGTGGTAGGTTCACAGTTTTTATATGGTCCTGAGGTTTTGGAAACTGTTGAAAAACGAGCAATAGAAATGGCTGAGGAGCTTTCAAAACACCTACCCTATCCGCTGATTTATAAGGTTACGGCAAAAACCAATCGGGAAATCACCGATATTGTAAAAGAAGCGAATTTCGATGATACCTGCGCCGGTATCATCACTTGGTGTCATACCTTTTCTCCCTCTAAAATGTGGATAAACGGTCTTTCTGATTTGCAAAAACCTTACTGCCATTTTGCAACGCAATATAACAAAGAAATTCCAAACGATGAGATTGATATGGATTTTATGAATCTCAATCAAGCGGCACACGGCGACCGAGAGCACGGCTTTATCGCAGCGCGTCTCCGTATGCCCAGAAAAGTTATTGCAGGTTATTGGCAGGATGAAAAGATTCATATACGTATCGGCGATTGGATGAAATCAGCTGTGGGTGTCGCTGTTTCAAAAAATATGAAGGTGATGCGTTTTGGCGACAATATGCGTGAAGTTGCTGTTACCGAGGGCGATAAGGTAGAGGTGCAAACCAAACTCGGCTGGCAGGTCAACACCTGGGCGGTAGGCGATCTGGTAAAGGAAATGAATGCCGTTTCAGAGCAGGAAATTGATGAATTGATGGCAGTTTATCAATCTCAATATGCCGTCGCTACGGACAACGTTGCTGCAATACGCTATCAGGCGCGAGAAGAAATTGCTATGAAGAAAATGCTTGATAAAGAAGACTATAAAGCATTTTCTAACACCTTCCAAGACCTGTACGGTATGGAGCAGCTGCCCGGTCTTGCTTCGCAGCATTTAATGGCTCAAGGTTATGGCTATGGCGGTGAGGGTGACTGGAAGGTTGCCGCAATGACCGCTATTATGAAGGCTATGGGTGAAAACGGCAACGGCGCCTCGGCGTTTATGGAGGATTATACATACCATCTTGCAGAGAACGAGGAATATTCACTTGGTGCTCATATGCTGGAGGTTTGCCCAAGTCTTGCAGCCAAGGATAAAAAACCGAGAATCGAAACCCATCATTTGGGAATCGGTATGAACGAAAAGGACCCTGCACGACTTGTCTTTGAAGGTAAAGAGGGAGCTGCTATTGTTGTTTCGCTTGTGGATATGGGTGGAAGGCTCCGTCTTATTTGTCAGGATATTGTTTGCGTAAAACCGATTATGCCTATGCCTAATTTACCGGTTGCTCGTGTTATGTGGAGGGCGATGCCGAATCTTACTGACGGCGTAGAATGTTGGATAACGGCTGGCGGAGCGCATCATACTGTGCTTTCCTATGATGTAACTGCCGAGCAGATGAAAGATTGGGCAAGAATGATGGATATCGAGTTTGTACATATCACCAAAGATACAACGGTGGATACTTTAGAAAAAGAACTGTTTCTAAATGACCTTGCTTGGAAACTGAAATGAGGTGCTGAAATTTGTTAGAAGAATTAAAAACTAAAGTTTTACAAGCAAATCTTGCTCTTGTAAAACATAATCTTATCACTTTTACCTGGGGGAATGTTTCGGGTATCGATCGCAAAAGCGGTCTTGTCGTTATTAAGCCCAGCGGTGTAGAATACGACACTATGACGGTTGAAGATATGGTTGTGGTTGACCTTGAGGGAAATGTGATTGAAGGAAAGTGGAAGCCTTCTTCTGATACACCTACTCATTTGGTGCTATATAAGGCTTTTGAAAAGATTGGTGGCATTGTTCATACTCATTCTCGATGGGCAACCAATTGGGCGCAGGCAGGCAGTGGCATACCTGCCTATGGCACGACCCACGGGGATTATTTTTACGGTGAAATTCCCTGCACTCGAAAAATGACACCGCAAGAAATAGTAGGTGAATATGAAAAAGAAACCGGCAACGTAATCGTTGAGACCTTTAAGGATAAATCAGCCGACGATATTCCCGCGGTTTTGGTTTACTCTCACGGACCGTTCGCCTGGGGCACAGACCCCGATAATGCGGTACATAATGCCGTCGTTTTGGAAGAACTTGCTTTTATGGCATATCATACAGAAGCCATAAAGCCAAACATCAATGCAATGCAACAGGAACTGTTAGATAAACACTATCTGCGTAAGCACGGTAAGGACGCCTATTACGGTCAAAAATAAAATTTAACAAAATTTAAATTAAAGCATAAATCTCCTCAAAATACAGATAATAACAACACAATTTGTAATTTAAGGAGAAATGTATATATTAAAGCAACAGGTATAGTGAGAAAAATTGACGATTTAGGCCGTGTGGTTATTCCCAAAGAAATCCGCAGAACAATGCGCATACGTGAAGACGGTCTCGGCTGCCGCCATCACAGACAACATTGACACCTGTCGACAAGTTTTGCTTGGCGATACATAGTGTGGTGGAAAGATATTATAAACTAAAATAACGGAGTGGTTTTCCACTCCGTTATTTTTATGCAAGAGAAAGTGTTCTCGGCCAATAACACTCGTTATCGTCAGTTTTTTCTTCACATATTTTAATTTTACCAATTTCAATTAAATATTCAATTCTCTCTGATATAAAAGCGACCTCACAACCACCTTGCCATTTCCCTAACATTTTCCCCATAACAAATGATTGTGGTTTTGGTTCGTTGCTAACAAAACTTAAAATAACATTATCGAAGAAATCTTCCTTAACACCAACAATTGAATCATCTATTAAAATTCTAAAAGGTGCATTTTCTTTGACCATATATTCCCACGTTTGTGCGTAGGCGAAGATTTCGTTTTTGTTGAGAATTTGAGATTTTTTAACAAATTCTGCCATAAAATATGGATTGCTAAAAGATGCCCACTTCCTATTTTCAAACGTTTTGTTCTTGATGTCATCATATTCGTATCCAGGACAAGAAACTACCGATATTTTATTTTCAAAATCTTTTACTAAATTGCAAAACCAGTATAATCCACAACGGTCATTCGCATTATTACTTAACCATAATCTAATTTCCTGACCTTCAGACAAGAAGTCTTTTAACATTTCTTGTGCTTTATATGCTTTTTTTAATTCTTTTTTATATTCCTTTTCTAATTCTTTTTCCGTAACTGTTTTATAGAAATATTTTAACGTTTCAACGTTTCTTTTAGTTTGAATTTCAATTATATCTCCATCAAGACTTTTATAGTTCAAATGCAAATCCAAGGGGAATATAAAATCGCTTTTAATGATATTTTTAACCTCGAGCAAAAGACCGCCAACAGAATCACTAAAACAAATATCAAGCATAGTTTCACCGCCTTTGATTTATTATAACACATTTCATTTTAAAAGTAAATCTTGCGGTATATTTCTCCCACAATTACAGATAATAACAACACAATTTGGTTTTTAAGGAGAAATGTATATATGAAAGCAACAGGAATTGAGAAAAGAATAGAGGAATGCGTTATAATAGGGCAAACCGTTTGAAAGGCGCATAAACACTAGGATTTTCGCTGGTTTTTGTAGGGCTCAATTTGCACAAAATCCGGTCAAAATCGGGTTTTAGCGGTTTTTATACATAGCAAAAGCGGAGTGAAATTCCACTCCGCTTTAAATATCACCGTATGATTCGTTTATAAGACTTGTTTTGCCGAAAAAGTTTTCATTTGGAAAACGCGTTTCGCGCCATTTTGGGTCGTACTTATCAGCATATTTTGAAAAGCTCCACGCTTTTTCACTCACAGAGCCGCTGCTCATATGCATTCTTTGAGCAAAATTATAACTT
>JAZPZD010000011.1:0-55481 GCA_045544515.1 Clostridia bacterium
TTGTACTAAATTTTATGCATTTAAGGTCGAAGAGTTTTAAAATAGACAAATTTGTATGAAACAAGTAAAATCTCGCAGGGAATACATAGGTATTTTCAAGAGATTTTATGAAGTATCAGACGAATTTGACATTTTAAAACCATGCGGAGTTCAACTCCCGTGTGCTTACGCAAACAAAAGTAACAGATTTTTAAATATATCTGCTCTCACTCTGTTTCTCAAGTGCCCGTCTGTTATATTGGAAAGGGCACTGTTTGAGCACGCGGTCATTATTATATTGACCTCGGCAGAGCCCAGAACATTATTTACATACAGGGTATTTAGTATTGCCTCTACTGTCATTATATCCACGCTCTGCCCTATGCTATTCAGCACATATTCAATCATATTGGCATTACCAAGGTGCACTCTGGTTATTTTGACATATCCGCCGCCGCCACGCCTGCTCTCCACCATGTAACCTCTCTCGGTGGTAAAGCGGGTTTGAATTACATAATTAATCTGCGATGGAACACAGTTGAAATATGAGGCAAGCTCGTTTCGTTTAAGCTCCACGCTCTGCTTGGTTTCCAAGAGCTCGCGGATAAAGTTTTCTATAGAATCGCTTATTTTCAAAGGAAAGACCTCCTTTTTGTTTTTGACTTTGACTTTCTTTGACTTTGTGAGTGCATTATACATCAGTTTTTTCATTTTGTCAAGCATTATTTTCAAAAATTTTTTATACTTTCTTCAAAAATGCAAAATTTGCATTTTTTTGTGCATAAAAACTCGCTTTTTTGTGTGACACCCTTTCAAAACCCAGTGTTTATGCGGTTTTGAGAGATTTTTGCTTTTTATTTTCAACTTTTAAAAGCTTTTATTTTTCTAAATTTTTTGATAAAATTTTACCAAAAAAGTTATTACAAAAATGTTAAATAAAATATTATGTAAATCACAAAAAAATTGAATTTTTTTTTGATTTTTTTAAAATTTCCTCTCCGTTTTTTACTGCTTGTCTTGTGGATAACAATGTGGATATGTGGATTAAACCCCCTTAAACTCTGCCTTTTGACAATTTTGAAACAAGAAAAATTTTTGCAAAAATTCTTTGTCAAGCACAAATAATGAACAAAATTAATTTTATTTTTTATTGACATTTTTACTTGACATATGTTATTTTTGACCTTTTTTGTTTCGCATAATTTTTTTGTAATTTGCCATTATGTAAACCCAATATTTTAAATATGAATTTTTGTATGCCAAGTGTAATATCTATAATTATAAAAGATAATCAGTTCATTCATTGAGGAGGATAATAATGAGAATTCTGAAAATCGGCGACAGCGGTATAGATGTGGAATATCTTTCGCTTGGATTGACAAGGGCGGGATTTAATACCGGCGGTATCAAGGATGTGTTTGACAGGAGCGTTCACAACGCCCTGGTGGCATTTCAAAACAGAGAGAAGATTGCCGCAGACGGCATTGCAGGAGAGGTTACATACGAGAGGCTTTTGCCATATCTCAAGGGCTTTGATGTAATTACGATAGAGCCGGGCGACACGATAGAAGAGATAGCATCGAGAACAGGCACAACACCCGAGGCTATCCGCACCGCAAACCCTATGCTAAATGACTTTAACGCAGGGGCGATAATTACCGTGCCCTTTGGCTTTGACGCAGTCCCCACAAATGTGAGGTGGTCGCACCTTCTTGCAACCTATGTTACCGAAGGTTTAAAGGCTCGCTATCCGTTTATAGAAACTGCCACCGCGGGCGAATCGGTAATGGACAGCGAGCTGTGGTATCTCAAAATCGGCACAGGAGATAAAAAGGTGTTTTTTAACGGGTCGCACCACGCAAACGAATGGATTACAACGCCCGTTCTCTTTAAATTTGCCGAGGACTATCTAAAGGCAGTTTCGGGCGGAAGTCAGATTTCGGGCAGAGATGCCAAATCTCTCTACGACAGCACCACTCTCTTTGTGATGCCCCTGGTCAACCCCGACGGCGTGGACCTGGTAAACGACGCAATACCCAAAACATCGCAGTATTACATAAACGCAAGAAACATCGCTTTGTCGTACCCCAACATCCCCTTTCCTGACGGGTGGAAGGCAAATATCCTGGGAACAGACTTAAATCTCAACTACCCTGCCTCGTGGGAAACCGCCAAGAGAATAAAGGCGCAGCAGGGCTTTGTATCGCCTGCTCCCAGAGATTATGTGGGCTCTGCTCCCCTTTCGGCATTGGAGAGCAGAATTGTATACAACTTTACCCTTGCAAACGATTTTGCCCTTACGGTTTCTATGCACACGCAGGGCGATGTGATATACTGGAAATATCTGGACTTTATGCCCCCTCGTGCACAGGAGATAGGTAAGGCTCTGTCGGAGGCAAGCGGATATCCCCTTGCCGATACGCCCTATGCCTCGAGCTTTGCAGGGTACAAGGACTGGTACATATCCTACTACAACCGCCCGGGCTACACAGTAGAAATCGGCAGAGGAACCAATCCCCTGCCGATATCGGATTTTAATTCTGTATACCCTGCAAATCTGGCTCTGCTTACCGAGGCACTTTTTCAGGTGTAAAAAAACCATACACCACTCTGTCTATGCCTGCAAGGTCTTTTTCCAAAGTAACGGAAGAAAACCTTTCTTCCATAAGATATGCAACATCGTCTGCCTGACCTGCACCCACCTCAAAGGCCAAAAGACCGCCACATTTAAGGCAAGAGCCTATGTTTTTTATAATCGCTCTGTAAAACAAGAGCCCGTCAACACCGCCGTCTAATGCAATAGAGGGTTCAAAATCTATAACATCACTCATAAGGCCCTTAAGGTCATCTGTGGGAATATAGGGCGGATTTGAAACAACTGCATCTGCAGTAATCTTACTGTATGGTTTTAGAACATCGTGCTTTTCGAAAGTTACATCTGCACCGTTTTTTTGCGAGTTTGTTTTGGCAACTTTAAGGGCATCTTCGCTGATATCGAGCCCCAAAACACAGGCATTTGGTATATACTTTGCCAAGGACACAGCTATTGCCCCCGAGCCTGTGCACATATCTATTATTACGGGATTTGCACTTTTAACTTCCGACATAACTCTCTCAACCAGAATCTCTGTGTCGGGTCTTGGGATAAGGACATTTTTGTCTACATTAAATTCAAGCGACATAAATTCCTTTGTGCCTGTAATATATCCCACAGGCTCGTTTGACATTCGTCTTTTGATAAGCGAAAAAAAACCGTCCTGCTCGCTTTCTGTAAGAGGCCTGTCTCTGTGAACGGTGAGATAGAGCTCATCGCACGAGAGAGTGCGGCACATAAGTATGCGGGCATCTAATGACGGATTTTCTATATTCGTTTCTTTAAGTAAGGCGATGCCCTCCAACAGAGCATCGCCGAGAAGTTTGTATTCTACCATTTGTCGTCCTCTTTGTTATCTGTAAGAACAGCCTTTAAAGATGCTATTGCCACTTCTATCTGGCTGTCGTCGGGTTCTCTGGTGGTAATCTTTTGGAGCCAGAGACCCGGCTTTGTAAGAAATGCCACGCATTTTGACTTGCTTTTCCCTGCAAACTTGATTATCTCATACGAAATTCCTGCAACCACAGGAAGAAGCAACAGTCTAAAGAGCATATTCTTCCACATTACGCCCCATCTTATAAACGAGAACATAATGATACTTACCACCATTACTATAAGAAGAAAGCTCGTTCCGCATCTGGGGTGAAGTCTGGAGTGCTCTCTGGCATTTTCCACAGTAAGCTCCATACCGCTTTCGTATGTGGCGATAGTCTTGTGCTCTGCACCGTGATACTCAAACACTCTCTGAATATCTTTCATACGGGAAACAAGGCCGAGGTATGTTAAGAAAATCGCCATTCTTATTACACCTTCGCAAAGGTTCAAAAGAATTGTGTTTTTAACAAACAAGCCCACAATATGTGCCAGAGCATTGGGCAGCAGCATAAAAAGACCTATGCTGAAAAAGATTGACACAACCACCGCAAAATATATGGCTATGTCCTTTATCTTGTCGCCAAACTTGTCCTCGAGCCATTTTTCAAACTTTGACGGTTTGTAGCTCTCGTCGTCCTCTTCCATATCCATCTGATCTGCCGAAAACATAAGGCACTTCATACCCGTAACAAGCGAATCCACAAAGGAGAATATTCCCCTTAATACAGGGATTTTGTTGAGCTTGTACTTAACCACAAAGCTATTTATCTCTTTTTTGTCTATTACGATAGAGCCGTCGGACTTTCTTACAGCGGTGGCAATCTCCTTGGGACCTCTCATCATAACGCCCTCAATTACCGCCTGACCGCCGATGGAAGTCATATGAACGGGGTTTTTGTCATACTGTTTATCACTCATTTTTATCTTCCTTTATATATTATATGTGTCTTAATTATA
This sequence comes from Clostridia bacterium, assembly GCA_045544515.1. Lineage (GTDB taxonomy): Bacteria > Bacillota > Clostridia > UMGS1810 > UMGS1810 > RGIG8748. The sequence continues at coordinate 4,406 of JAZPZD010000011.1, forward strand.
CTATCCGCCATACACAAAGTCAATGAACAAATTGTTAAACCCGTTTTTAAAAATCGGGAATAAATTCCTTTGACGATGCCCCGTCACCCTGAATATACGCATTTTTTATCCCCAGAGAAAGTGCATAGTCTATTAGCTTTTGATACTCCCTCTGTGTCGGTACAAAGGATAGTTCGGGGTGGTCTTTGAATTCTTTGATAGGTGTGTACTGGTTCATGATGCTTATATATATGCTATCGCCATAGGTCTTGTACAGGTATTCTATAACCGCCTTGGAATTTTTAAGAGAGCCCGGAAGAAGCATATGCCTTACTATTACTCCCTCTGTAACAAGGCCGCCTAAATCTTTTTTTATGATGCTTTTTTGTTGCACCATTTCTCTAAGTGCCTCTTTTGCCCGCTGAGGATAGTCGGGGGCGTTGGAGTATTTTTGTGCGGTGTCGGAATTTATATACTTAAAATCGGGCAGATAAACATCTACCGTATCTTTTAGCATAGCTACTGTTTCTTTTCTTTCGTATCCGCCCGTATTATATATAACGGGGACACAGAGCCCCTCTTTTTTTGCCAAAGATACCACATTTGCTATTTTGTCGGCAAAGTGCGTGGGGGTAACGAGGTTTATATTGTGTGCACCACTTTTTTGCAAATCCAAAAACACATCGCAGAGCTCTTTTTCGCTTACTTTTCTTCCGCGTTGGTTTAGTGCAATCGCCGAGTTCTGACAATAAATACACCCAAGGTGGCACCCGCCGAAAAACACCGCACCCGAACCGTTTGTGCCCGATATGCACGGCTCCTCCCACATATGAAGCATAGCCTTGGAAAGGATTATTTCATCGCCCGAGCTGCAGTAGCCTTTATCTGTCTTTCTGTCGACACTGCACCCTCTGGGACACAGATTACAAACGGACATTTCTGTCACCATGCTTGGCAAGATTGTAGCGGCGGCGTCTTTCCTGCCGTCTTCTTCTTATCCTTGCCATACGCCTCTTTCTGCGGATATGTGCCGCAATCCAGAACAGAAGAAAAACCGAAACCACGCAAGCAAGAGTTATCACAAAAGACCGCACTTTTTCCTTTTTGTGCTCGGTTTTTACGATGTTTTTAAACGAAGTCATATCCTCTGTAAGAGATAGCTCTATGGCGTATCTTTCGGCATACCATTTGCCAAAGGCATTGAAGGTTTTTAGTATTGCCCTGTCATAATTGCCTTTGGCAAAATCCTTTTCCATATATTTATACAGATACCTTTGGGCGTCGGCATCTGTTAAAACACCGCTTATGCCCTCGCCCACCTTTACGGTGTAGTCGCTGTCGTCTTTGCATACAAAAATAAACACACAGTTGTTTCTGCCAATCTTGGAAATACCCATAGAAGAATACAGGCTATCGGCGTACTCCACGCACGAACTTGAGCCGATGGAATTTTCGGTACAAAATACAATCCTTGCCCCTGCCTTTTGGTGCAAATCCTTGTTTACGGTATATATGTATCTCTCCACAGCGTCGGAGAGAATACCGGCATTATCCGATACCGATACAAAGTCCTCGTCCTTGGAGGCACTTGCACAGCTGAATATAAGCAAAGAGGCTATTATTATAGATAAAATTTTTTTCATAAGTATCATTTCCCATAAATAACATTAAATATATTTTAACATATAAACGCTGTTTTGCAAAGAGAAAAAATTTTTTTGTTAATTTGCCACAAAACCCTTGACAAATGCTGGTTTTTGGAGTATAGTATTTAAATGTAGCCAATGTGCCCAAGTGATTTGTATGCGCCTATAGCTCAGTAGGATAGAGCGAACGCCTCCTAAGCGTTAGGCCGGTGGTTCGAATCCACTTAGGCGCGCCATTATTATCGGGGTGTAGCGCAGTTGGTAGCGCACCAGACTGGGGGTCTGGGGGCCGTGGGTTCAAGTCCCGTCACTCCGACCAACAAAAAAAGGATACCTTAAATGGTGTCCTTTTTTTGTTGCGTTGAAATAAGGGGAACAAACCCACGGCGTGCGGATATAAAAACACAATGAAAATCATATTTTAAAAGAACATAACCTTGGTATATTCACTATGTAGCACTTGACCACAGAGGATTACTGCGTGGGCGCCCTGAGCGAAGCGAAGAAGTACTCGCAGGGGTATTCAAGTCCCGTCACTTAAGACCAACAAAAAGAGATACCTTAAATGGTGTCCTTTTTTTGTTGCGTTGAAATAAGGGGAACAAACCCACGGCGTGCGGATATAAAGACACAATGGAAATCGTATTTTAACACTATTATTTTGATTTGGCAACTTATCTCAAAATAAACTGTTTTTGTATTTCAAATAATCGGACAAACTAATAATTATATGTTGTATTTTTAAATATTATTGCAAAAAAGACCTACCTTTGTTTTATAAACAAAGATAGGTCTTTGATTGTCATATAGTCATTTTTCAAATTGTTAAAATGGGTAAAATGTGGATAAATATTAGTTTCTGTTACCCTTAAACCCTTGAAAACGCGGTGTTTTATTTATCAAGCGGCTTCATAGTCGAGAGCCTCGCTCCACCATTTTCAATATAAAATAATAAATCTTATTTGTTGTTATACGCTATTTTCTACTGTCCCAAATGTATGTATATAACTTATTAAACATCATATTTTAACTACTTTTGGGCGTATAACTATTGTTCGATTTCGTCTAAATCTTTACTATATGCTACAACATTTAACATTGGCAAAAGGACATTCCCCTCAACTAAAGTCTGTGCCGTTGTACTTTGAACAAAACCTCTTGCAATAGAATATAAGGAGGTTATTCCATTCACCTTCAACATATTAACAAATGTTTCTTCCCCCATATCTACTGGTGCATTAAAACAACCTTCAATTGCCATATCTAAAATGTATTTTTTCTTATTTGAAGATATAGAAACCTTTATATTTAGGACGATTGTACCTAAAATTATTTTTTCTTCTAACATTTCTTCTACAGAGACTATAGAATGTGATATGTCAATTTTCTTTTTTGTGTCATTTTTCTCTTTTAATGAAATAAAATCATTTTTTATTTTTAAATTTTTAATTGAATTTCCAATAATTTGAAAATCAGCTAAATATTTATTATCCATAAATCCTCCTTAAGCAGCTATGTATTCTATTTTATTGTTTTTTATCTGCCAAGCCTTATTAACCGCAACACTTTCATATTTATTATTATTTGAGTTAAGCAAATATTCACTCTCAGGAATAAATTCAATATCAAATGTAAAATTCAATTTTTCTGATATCTGAGCAATTGTTTCTATTGTAAAGTTATAATTTGCACTTTCCCACTTAGATACCATTGCTTGTGTCACTCCCATAAATTCAGCAAAAGCTTTCTGTGTCATCTTTTTATCTTGTCTATATTTATATATGAACATAGACACTTTTGCAATTACCTTCGCAGCATATACGTCACTTTTTGAAATATACTGCGATAATAAATCATACATTCCATTGTTCGCATTCATTTTTCTTTCCTCCTAATTATTATCTCTTCTACTTATAGCAATAGGCACATGTGATTCATACGAGCTCTTTTTCTTGCCTGACCTTTCATAAAACATATGTAGAAAATACTTTTTATTAGAACTTTTTGAAAATAGCAATCTATAATTCTGAGTATTCGTGTTAATATGCAGAGAATACATATTGTCATAAGATTTTAAATGTTCTAACCACGGCAATCCATCATCAGGGTGTCCTAGTTCTTTAATCGCAAGCAATCTCTTAACAAGCAAATTAGTTATTTTTTTCTCTTCTCCCGATTTTTTTATTAATTCACCATATTCTACTAGAAACTCAGGATGAAACAAAAACATATTACCGAAGAAACTTTCTAATAATTCTTTAATATTAATTTTATCCATGGCTCACCTTCTTTATGCATATTATATAACATATAAGTTATATTTTCAATGCTTTTAAAGAAATTTTAATAAAAATTTTAATTAATTTTAATACACCACAATATGTTGTGGTGTGTTAAAATCATAAGACATATTTTTTTGTTCAATTCGACTGATTTTTCAAATCAAAAATAAGATTTGGAAATACGCATATTAAATCTGATTGTAAAATATGGCAAAATTTTAATGATAAAACAGGCAGTCTCAACCAAGGAGGCACTGCCCATTTTAAAAAATGCTAGGTGTCTTTTTCAATTTTTTCGCACACATTAGTGCACATTTTGGTGTAGTAAAACACCTAAAACCTTGTCATTTCAAGTCTTTGCAGTAACGAATCAAACTTCTCGGCAATACCTAAATCAACACTAATTGGTACTCTTATATTTTTTAATTTTAACAAAAAAGACTACGGAATTAATTCCGTAGTCTACAAACGCAAGTCGCTTTTTTCAACTTTTGCACACATTGGTGCACATTTTGGTGTAGTTAAACACCTAAAAGCTTGTTATTTCAACACTATTTATCAAGCGGCTTCTACGACTCCGCTCACAACTCTTTATTTATACAAAAGATGAGTTGTTCGCTTCGCATGCATTAGCCCTCGCACGCTCGCGCCATACTCGTATGGCTTTTTGCTCGCTAACGACGCATTTCATTTGCTACGCAAACTCATTTGTCGGCGAGTGGCTTCATTGTCGGGAATAACAGTACATCTCTTATGGAATAAGAATCGGTAAGTAGCATTACAAGTCTGTCAACGCCGATTCCAAGACCGCCCGTTGGGGGCATACCATACTCGAGAGAATTTAAGAAATCCTCATCCATCATACCTGCTTCGTCGTCGCCTGCTTCTCTTAGTGCTACCTGGGATTCAAATCTTCCCCTCTGGTCAATGGGGTCATTTAATTCGGAAAAGGCATTGCCGAATTCTCTGCCGGTAATAAATACCTCAAATCTTTCGGTGAGTTCCTTTTTGCCGGGCATTCTCTTGGCAAGAGGAGAAATTTCCACAGGGTATTCTGTAATAAATGTAGGCTGAACAAGGTTTTCTTCTACAAATTCGTCAAAGAAGAGGGCAATGATATCGCCTCTTGTATTTTTAACGGGGTCAACTTCGAGACCCTTTTCTTTTGCAGCAGATTGTGCCTCTTCGTCGGTCTTTATTGTATCAAAGTCCACACCTGCATACTTCTTTACAGATTCTATCATTGTCATTCTTTCAAAGTGCGAAAGGTCAATCTCCACACCCTGATACACAATCTGCTCTGTGCCGCAAGCTGCAAGTGCTGCGTGACGGATTATGTTTTCTGTCAAATCCATCATATCATTAAAGTCGGCAAAAGCCTCATATATTTCAATAGAGGTAAATTCGGGGTTGTGCTTGATATCCATACCCTCGTTGCGGAACTGTCTGCCCATTTCGTAGACCTTTTCCATACCGCCTACGATGAGTCTCTTTAAGTGGAGCTCCGTTGCAATTCTTAAGTACATATCGATATCCAGCGCATTGTGATGTGTAACAAAGGGTCTTGCAGATGCACCGCCGGGGATGGTGTTGAGCATAGGTGTATCTACTTCCAAAAATCCCTTGTTGTCTAAATAATCGCGGATGGCCTTTATAATCTTGCTTCTCTTTATAAATGTATCCTTAACATCGTCATTCATAATAAGGTCAACATATCTCTGGCGGTAACGAAGGTCAGGGTCTACAAGACCGTGATATTTTTCGGGCAAAGGTCTTAGTGACTTGGAAAGAAGTGTAATCTTGTCCGCTCTTACGGAAATTTCGCCTGTCTGTGTGGTAAATACCTCACCCTCTGCTCCTATGATGTCGCCGATGTCCAACTTTTTGAACTTGTTGTATTCCTCTTCGCCGAGGATATCCTTTTTAACAAAAACCTGAATTTTGCCGTCTATATCTGCGATATGAACAAAACCAACCTTGCCCATACCTCTCTTGGACATAATTCTTCCTGCAACACATACATTCTTGCCGTCTAATGCAGAAATCTTTGCCTTTATTATTTCGGGCTCGTCAGAACCTCTCTTGATAATTTCGCGGTCCTCTTCGGTGTAGTCGGAGCATATATCACCGGAGGTATGAGTTCTGTTGAACTTGGTTATTTCAAACGGGTCTTCCCCATTTGCCTGAAGCTCCTTTAATTTATCGCGTCTTACCTTTAGTAATTCGTTTAGATTTTCCTCTTGCTCATATATATTGTTTTCCATAGTGAGAGTCCTTTCTTATTTGTTAATTTCGAGCACCTTAAACTGTATAACTTCACCATTGGGAAGCTGCACATCTACAACATCGTCCACCTTGTGTCCGAGTATTGCTGCTCCTATGGGCGATTCGTCAGAAATTCTGCCCTCATCGGGGTTAGCTTCGGTAGAACCTACTATTGAATATTCCATTTCTTCTTCAAATTCAACATCATAGAGCTTTACCTTGGAGCCTATGCTTATAGCGTCTGTGGTAACATCGCTCTCAGATACAATCTGTGCATTTTTGAGCATATTTTCTATAGTAGTAATTCTCTGCTCCATAGAAGCCTGTGCGTCTTTTGCAGCATCGTACTCTGCATTTTCGCTAAGGTCGCCGTAGCTCCTGGCTTCTTTTATTTTCTCGGCAATTTCTTTTCTGCCCTCAACCTTTAAGTTTCTAAGCTCGTCTTCGAGTTTTTTGTAACCCTCAGGTGTCAAGATAAACGGTTTTACTGCCATTTTTTTAAAATCTCCTTTTAAAATACTATCATTATATATAAGTATACCGAGATGCCTCCAACATAATTACAATATTATACCCAAAATAATAAAGAAAGTCAAGTATTTTATTATTAAATCAAAATCTTCATTTGGAGTTTTTTTGTTTAAAAAATGCCGATTTTTAAAAATCGGCAAAATTTTGCCCTTTAACGCTTATTTTCAAATACAGCCGAATTCCCCCTATTTAAAAAATTGTTTTTTGTTTTAAAACCGCTTTTTTTCATTTTTTTATTGAAATTTGCTTTTTTTTCTGTTATAATAATATTGTATAAATATTTTTTATGTTGGATAATTTTATCCACAAAATATACTCATCTGTGGATAAATTAAAATACTTAGGAGAATTAAAAATGGAAGATGTTACTAAAACCTGGCAAAGCGTCAAGGATATCATCAAAGTAGATATTCTGGAGGCGAGCTTCAACACCTGGATAGAACCTATTGTTCCTGTGGATATGACTGTGGACAAATTGGTTTTGGAAGTCCCTTTTGAGTCGAGCAAACAAATAATACTTTCCAGATATTTAACACTTATTCAAAATGCACTTGTTTTTATTACTCAAAGGGAATACGATGTGGAAATAATCGTAAAATCCACCCTCCGTGCCGAAGAAGAAGGCAGAAAAATCATAATCAAGCAAAAGGCAAATATCGGGATGCACCTTATATCTTCGTATACTTTTGACACATTTGTAATAGGTAAATCCAACGAGCTGCCGCACGCCATTGCCAAAAACATTGCACAATGCGTAATAGACGACAGATTAAGCGACTACAACCCTATGTTTTTGCACGGCGGTGTCGGACTTGGAAAAACTCACCTTATGCACGCCATATGCCACGAGATACTCAAAAACAGAGTAGACGCCAAGATACTCTATACAACAAGCGAACAATTTACAATAGACCTGGTAAATGCTATCAAAGATGACAAAACTCAAGAGTTCAGAGATAAATACCGCACAGTAGATATTCTTCTTATTGATGATATCCAGTTTATCGGCGGTAAGGAAAACATCCAGGAGGAATTTTTCCACACATTCAATGCTCTTTATCAGAACGGCAAGCACATAGTAATTACAAGCGACCGTCCTCCAAAAGAGTTATATACTCTCGAAGAGAGATTAAGAACAAGATTTGAGTGCAGCGGAATTCACGATATCAATCCTCCCGACTTTGAAACAAGAATTGCAATACTCAAAAAGAAAGCTGACAATATTAATGTAGAAATCAGCGACGAAATATACAAATTCATCGCAGAGCAGATTACCTCAAATATAAGAGAGCTTGAGGGTGCTGTTAAGATGCTAAAGAGCTACCACAACCTTATGAACAGAGAGATTTCTCTCGCCCTAGTAAAGGAAGTGCTCAAAGATTACAAAACAGTTTCCAAAAAGGCTATAACAATCCCAATGATTGCCGAAAATGTGGAAAAGTACTGCAATCTCAAAGAAAACGAGCTAAAATCCTCGGACAGATCAAAGAGAATTGCCTATCCCAGACAGATTGCTATGTATATAATGAAAGAACTTACAAGTGCATCTCTCATACAGATAGGAGAATTCTTTGGCGGAAAGGACCACTCTACAATACTTCACGGAATTAACAAAATTAAAAAGGATATAGAAGAAGATCCCGCCAAAAAAACTCTTGTGGATAACATAATAAATAATATCAAGAATTAACATAGCCAGAAACCGCAAGATACAAGGGTAAAATGTACTTATAAACATAAAAATGTTGATATATTTTTTTAAAATGTGCATATAATTTTTAATCAACATTTCGGGTGTACAAAAAAGAATAACTTTTTAAATTTATTAACATCGCTTTTTCGTATGTCCTCTGCGTTTGGTACACTTATCAACTTATCAACCGTCCCTACTACTACAACTAAATAATAATATTAATTATTCTGTATATATAAGCCAGAATGAAAGGAAGTTTAGGATTATGAAATTTGTTTGTGAAAAAAATATTTTGCAAGATTCCATTTCAATAGTTTCAAAGGCCATTAATAATGCATGTGCAGTAGATATATTAAAAGGTATCAAGATAGATGTTAAGGATCAGATCAAAATGAGCGGAAGCGACCTGGACCTTTCGATAGAGAGTGTTTTTGATGCTGATATATCCGAAGAAGGAAGTCTTATTGTAGATGCAAGAATTTTTGCAGATATCGTAAGAAAGCTCCCCGACGGACCTGTGGAGATAGAAACAGATTCAAAAAATGAAATGAAGATAAGCTGTTTAAATACAAAATTCAACATTTTGTATTTGTCGAGCGAGGGTTATCCCGAAATCAAAAAGTTAGACAGCGGTGACAGCTTTAAGATTTATTCCAAAGATTTAAAAAATATTATAAAAAACACTATCTTTGCAATTTCAAATAACGAATCAAGACCTGTACTTATGGGTTCGAAATTCGAAATAGAAAAAAGCAACTTGAGGGTTGTTTCCATAGATGGTTACCGTCTTGCACTCAGAAACCAGGTTATCCCCGAAACAACATACGAGGGATTGGAATTTGTGGTACCCGGCAGAGCACTAAATGAACTATTAAAAATTTTAAAAGATGACAGCACAATAGTTAATGTTACCGTAAGAGAAAATACTGTAATGTTTTCATACGACGGATTTGTTATAAACTCAAGACTTTTAGAGGGAGAGTTTATGGATTACAACAAGTTTATACCCTCCGATGCCACAATCAAAATCAAAACCGATGTCAAAAACTTTGCAAGTATGGTAGAGAGAGCATCAATCATTATAAACTATGACGATCCAAAAATTCCGATTATACTTAATATCAAAGACAACGAATTAAATGTGGAGTGTATTTCCAAAAAGGGTAACTTTGATGAATCTATGTTAATCGAACATCATGGTGAGGATTTAAAGATTGGTATTGCATCGAGACTTCTTTCTGATACACTAAAGAGCATCGACAACGAATTTGCAGTACTTGAGTTTAATACTGCACAAAGTCCTTGTGTAATAAAGCCTGTTGAAGGAAACGGATTTATCTATATGGTTCTTCCTATAAGACTGAAAAACTAAAAGGAAAAAAGCTATGGAAAACATTTATATCAAAACAGAATATATCAAGTTAGACCAGCTACTTAAATTTTCAAATATCACCGAAAACGGTGCAGATGCCAAGTTTCTTATAACAGAGGGCTATGTTACACTAAACGGTGAAACAGAAATACGCAGAGGCAAGAAAATCTATCCAAACGATATTGTAAAAATAGACTATGAGGGAGCAAAGTTTGTACTTAAGGTTTTAGAAGATGATAGTAAATAAAATTTATCTTGAAAATTTCAGAAATTATGACAGACAGACCATAGAACTAAACAAAGAAAAAAATGTGTTCTTCGGTCTTAACGGTCAGGGAAAAACCAACATAATAGAAGCTCTCTACTATTTTTGCACCTGCAAATCTTTTAGAAGTGTGCACGACAGAGAGGTAATAAAGTTTGACAAGGATTTTTCTCATATCAAGATAGATTTTGAAACCAAAAGAAGAGACAACACTGCAGATATTTACATCACAGACAAAAAATCTGTAAAGCTGAACGGAGTAAATTTAGAAAAACTTAGTGAATTGGTAGGCATTGCCAATATGGTTATATTCACTCCCGAACAGCTAAACCTCATAAAAGAGGGACCGGGAGTAAGGCGTAGTTTTCTGGATGTATTTATAAGCCAGACCAAGCCTACCTACTTTAAATATCTTATGAATTACTACCACATTTTAAAACAGAGAAATAATATTCTTAAAAACAGGAAAATGCTCTCTGCCATAGATGTGTGGGACGAAAAGCTTGCTGAAGCAGGAGTGGTTATCGCCAAAGAGCGAAATGAGTTTTTAAAAGTTATAGACAAATTCATTAAAAAATATGTTACAGAAAACGAAGAGCTCTCTGTTTTGTATCTTCCGTCTGTGAAAAATGACTTTACGGACAAAGAAAACTTTGTATCACAGCTCAAAAATTCGCTCGAAAGAGATATAGAAAAAGGCATCACAATGACAGGACCTCACAGAGATGACTTTGATGTACTTTTGAATGGGAAGAGTTTAAAAAAGTACGGCTCTCAAGGGCAGATGCGAACTGCAGTACTAAAGATTAAGCTTGCAGAGTGCGAAATCATAAAAGAAATAACAGGCGAAGAGCCTCTGCTGTTATTAGATGACATACTTAGCGAATTAGACGAAACAAGAAGAAAGTATTTTACAGAAAATATAGTTGGCAGGCAGGTTATTATAACCTGCACTGACAAAGAATTTGCCTATGATGGCAAAGGCAGTTATTTTAGTATAGAAGATGGAAAAGCTACGCAAATTTTTTAAAAAATTTGCGGGAATAATGAGGTAGAAATTATGTATCTTCATTTGGGCGGAGATGTTGCCGTAAGGATAAAAGATATTGTAGCCATTATGGATATGGAAACTACTTCCACATCCAAAAAAACCAGGGAATTTTTAAAAATTACCCAGAAAAACGGCGAGATTATCAGTGTAAACAATGAACTGCCCAAATCTTATGTGATAATTACCCAAAACAAGAGGACAAAGGTCTATATATCCCCTATTTCCTCACAGACGCTTCTTAAAAGAGCAAATAACTTTAAGGAATATTTTAATATATTAAATAGATAGTTTTCAATCAGACAGAAAGGAAAAAAGCATATGCATAACACAGAATATGATGAAAGCCAAATCCAAGTTTTGGAAGGATTGGAAGCAGTGCGAAAAAGACCGGGTATGTATATAGGTTCCACCTCTATACGCGGACTTCATCACCTGGTATATGAAATTGTAGACAACAGTATAGACGAAGCCCTTGCAGGCTTTTGCAGTGAAATTACAGTTTCGCTGAACAAGGATAACTCCGTAACCGTAAAGGACAACGGAAGAGGTATGCCCCACGGCATACACCCCAAGATGGGAATATCCACAATTGATGTTATCTTTACTGTGCTCCACGCAGGCGGTAAATTTGGCGGCGGAGGATACAAGGTTTCTGGCGGACTTCACGGTGTTGGTGCGTCGGTTGTTAATGCACTCTCTACCAAGCTCGAGGTAAATGTCCACGACGGCGAAAAGATATGGCATCAGAGCTACAAAAAGGGCGTGCCCGACGGCGAAGTTCACGAAGTCGGCACCACAGACGCAACAGGAACAGAGGTTACCTTCTGGGCGGACCCTGAGATATTTGAAGAAACTGTTTACGAATATGAAACACTGCTTAAGAGACTAAGAGAACAGGCGTTTTTAAACGGCGGTATAAGAATAATCTTTAAGGATTTAAGAGGCGAAGAAGCTCACGAAGAAGTACTTCAGTACGACGGCGGTATAAAGAACTTTGTTTCGTATCTGTATAACGACAAAAAGAGCCGAAAAGAGAGCCTGGAGCTCACTCACGAAGAGGTAATCTATGTATCCGGCGAAAGAGAAGGCTCCGTTGCCGAGGTGGCACTCCAGTGGAACAACGGCTATGACGATGTAATAGAGTCATTTGCAAACAATATCTCCACAACAGAGGGCGGAACACACGAAACCGGATTTAAGTCGGCACTTACAAAGGTGCTTGTTGACTATGCAAAAAAATACAAAATGTTAAAAGACAACGAGGAATTAACCGGCGAAGATGCAAGAGAAGGTCTTATTGCAGTAATATCTGTAAAGCTGGAAGAACCCCAGTTTGAAGGACAGACCAAGACCAAGCTCGGAAACTCCGAGATGCGTTCGCTTGTGGAAAATATGGTAAAAGAAAAGCTTGCCGATTTTCTCGAAGAAAATCCTCAAGTGGGCAAAGCTATTATAGAAAAGGCTCTTATGGCATCAAGGGCAAGAATTGCCGCAAGAAAAGCCAGAGAAGCTACCAGAAAAACACCCCTTGGCTCGAGCACACTCCCCGGTAAATTGACCGACTGCATAGTAAAGGACCCCACCAAGACAGAAATATATATCGTCGAGGGAGATTCGGCGGGCGGTTCCGCAAAGAATGGAAGAGACAGCAAATATCAGGCGATACTTCCTCTCTGGGGTAAGATGCTCAATGTAGAAAAGGCCCGTGCGGACAAGGTTTACGGCAACGACAAGCTGACACCTGTTATTCAGGCACTCGGTACAGGCATCGCGGCAGAATTTAATATAGAAAAATTAAGATACGACAAAGTAATAATAATGGCCGATGCCGATGTCGACGGAGCACACATACAGACACTTCTTCTTACATTCTTCTTCCGTTTTATGACACCGCTTATAGAAGCAGGACATATATATCTTGCAAAACCGCCTCTGTACAAGCTTACAAGAGGCAAAAAGAGCAAGGTGGCATTTAGCGACGAAGAAAGAGATATGATAAGCGAAGAATTAAAAGACGGCGACCCCAACGCAAAGGTGGATATAAGCCGTTACAAAGGTCTTGGTGAAATGAACCCCGAAGAGCTTTGGGAAACAACCATGGATCCGAAAAACAGAGTATTACTCAAGGTCAAATTGGAAGATGCCGAGAGGGCAGACAAGATATTCAGCATTCTTATGGGCGACGAGGTAGAACCCAGAAGACTCTTTATAGAAGAAAATGCTCAATATGTAACTAACCTTGATGTATAGTGAGAGGAGGGGCAAATAATGGCAAAAAACAAAAAATACGAAGACTCACATTTCGAAGAGTATTTTGATACGCAGACCATAGTAGATATAGACATAGAAAAAAGAATGAAAGAGGCGTTTATCGACTACGCCATGAGTGTTATCGTAAGCCGTGCACTTCCCGATGTGAGAGACGGTCTTAAGCCCGTACACAGAAGAATTCTTTATTCTATGCACGAGGAACACTTAACCCACGACAAGCCGTTCTTTAAATCGGCTACAACAGTTGGTAATGTTATCGGTAGATACCATCCTCACGGAGATGCTTCTGTATATGATGCTATGGTAAGACTTGCACAGGATTTCTCTATGAGATATCCGTTAATCGACGGTCACGGTAACTTTGGTTCTGTCGACGGAGACCCCCCGGCAGCATACCGTTATACCGAGGCAAGAATGAGCAAGCTATCCAACACAATGCTCGAAAATATAGAGAAAAATACAGTTGACTTTGTACCCAACTTTGACGAAAAGCGAAAAGAACCCGTAATCTTACCTACAAGAATCCCCACACTGCTTATAAACGGAAGCTCGGGTATCGCGGTAGGTATGGCTACAAATATTCCGCCTCACAATCTGACCGAGGTTCTAAACGGCGTAATAGCACAGATAGACAACCCCGACATTACAGTAGAAGAGCTTATGGAATATATAAAGGGCCCCGACTTTCCTACAAAGGCGTCAATTATGGGCAAAAGCGGCATAAGAAGTGCCTACCTCACAGGTAAGGGCAAGATTGTAGTAAGAGCCAAGGCACAGATTGAAGAAAGAAAAGACGGCACATCTTCTATCATAGTAACAGAGCTTCCCTATCAGGTAAACAAAAAGATGCTCGTTGAGTCCATAGCAGAGCTTGTAAAGGACAAAAAGATAGAGGGTCTGTCCGATATAGACGACCACTCATCCGACAGAGTAGGTATCCGTCTTGAGATATTTTTAAAGAGAGATGCAAATCCGCAGGTAGTACTTAATCAATTATACAAATTTACAAGACTTCAGGACAGCTTTTCTATAAATATGCTTGCCATAAACGACGGCAAGCCAAAGACAATGGGACTAAAGGAAATACTTTCTAACTTTATCTCATTCCAGGAAGAGATTGTGAAGAGAAGAACAAAATTTGACCTCGAAAAAGCCGAGGCAAGAATGCACATATTAGAGGGCTTGAGGATTGCTCTTAAAAATATCGATGCAGTTATAGAAACCATACGCAATTCCTACGATGACGCCAAGGAAAGACTTATGGAAAGATTTGGTTTTTCGGAAATTCAGGCACAGAGCGTACTCGATATGCGTCTTGCACAGCTGCAGAAACTAAACGGAGAAAAGATAGACGAGGAATACGACGGCCTTGTTAAGCTCACCGCAGAGTACAAGGCACTGCTTTCATCAAGAGAGCTCCTTATGGAAAAGATCAAGGAAGAGCTTACAGAAATCCGCGACAAATACGGCGACGAAAGACTTACATCGATAGAGCCTGCAATAGACTTTATAGATGATGAGGACCTTATAGAGAGAGAAGACTGTGTTATTACTATGACACACTTTGGCTACATCAAGCGTCTGCCCACCTCTACTTACAGAAGTCAGCACAGGGGCGGCAGAGGTATATCGGGTCTTTCCACAAGAGATGAGGACTTTGTAGAAACCATCTTTACAGCATCGTCGCACGACTTCCTGTTGTTCTTTACAAACAGAGGCAGAATGTACAAGCTAAAGGCATACAGAATAGCAGAATCCGGCAGACACGCCAAGGGTACTGCAATAGTAAATCTCCTGCCGCTTGAAAAAGACGAAAAAGTAACCGCTACAATTCCGATATCCGAATTTAGTGAGGACAAGTACCTCTCTATGATAACAAGACGAGGCTTTGTAAAGAAAACAAGCCTCCAGGAATACGACACCAACCGAAAGGGCGGTATCATTGCAATAGGTATAAGAGAAGACGACGAACTAATTGAGGTTGCTCTTACCGAAAAGGATGACAACATCATACTTGGTACAAAAAGCGGTATGTGCATCAAATTCAAAGAGTCCGATGTAAGACCTATGGGCAGAGGTGCCTCGGGTGTAACCGGTATCAAGCTAAGAGATGATGACTATGTAATAGGCGGAAATGTCTGCAAGGAAGAGGGAATGCTGCTCTCCGTTACAGAAAACGGCTACGGCAAAAAGACCGACATCGCAGAGTTCAAGTGCCAGTTCAGAGGCGGACGCGGTGTTGCAGGCTACAAGATAACCGACAAGACAGGTCTTATTGCAGGATGCAGAGTTGTATCCGACGACGAGGACATAATAATGATTACCTCCGACGGTATAATAATAAGAACCGGTGTAGACGAAATAAGTATGTTTGGCAGAGTAACTCAAGGTGTAAGAGTGATGAAGCTTGCCGATGATGTAAATGTGGTTTCTATTGCAAGAGCAAACAAGGAAGAAGACGAAGAAGAAACCGAGCAGCAGGCACAGCAAACACAAGAATAAATATATTAATAAAAATAACCTACCAGTATGGTAGGTTATTTTTTAATTCATCGTATTTATATGAGCATTAAGCGTTTCTGTAAAAATATGCGAGCCGTCATTCTTTTTGGTATCTGTGTGATAATACAGGTACGAATGCTTTTCGGGATTAAGCGATGCCTTGATTGATGTAAGTCCGGGATTGCATATAGGCCCTGCAGGAAGAGATGCATATTTGTATGTGTTGTACGGTGAGTTCAGGCTTTGGATATGCTTGGCAATGGTCGGAGCATCTGTTATATCATACATTCCGTCTGTTGCCGCATATATCACCGTAGCATCCACCTGAAAAGGCATATTATTCTTTATCCTGTTTTCCAGCACGCCTGCAACCTTTGGCCTTTCTTTGTCGAGCTTGGCCTCTCGTTCCACGATAGATGCCTTGGTTATTACATCAAACACACCTTCAAACGAGGAAGCATTTTGGAGATAAACCTCACCAAACTGCGTAAGCATACGGTTTATGATCTCGTTGGCAGAGGAGTCGGTGTAAAATTCATAGGTGCTCGGAAACAAAAAGCCCTGAATCTTGTAGTTGTAATTACCGTCGGGGATTTCCTCCAAAAAGGCAAAGTCATATTCATCTGTAAGAGCATCCAAAAACTCCTGCTTTTTAACTATCCCCTTTTCCTCCAGAAGAAGCCCCATCTGCTCTACGCTGTAACCCTCGGGGAATGTAACGGTTATGGTCTGCCTTACCTGTTTTGGTTCGGAGAGCTTGTCTATAATCTCGGATACGGTCATATTGTTATTAAGTGTATATGTTCCGCTTGCCAGAAGATGCCCCTTGCCGCTGGTCTTTGCCTTGAACAAAAAGGCTGCCTTGCTGCGTATGAGCCCGTTTTCCTTAAGAACAGAGCCTATACGGAGAGTAGAAACATTATCCTCAATTTTTACAAGTACTTCTGCACCGTCTTTGGATACGGGTATATTTAGTATATCCTTGGCTGCGGGAAGAACAAAAGCAAAAAAGATAATTATAAATACCAAAAATAAAATACCAAGTTTTGTGTTTTTTTTCATACAATCATCCTTTCTTTCGCGGATAATTATTTATACCATTTTTGGAGCAAAATGTCAAATTTCACTACGGAGTTTTATAAAAAGAGCCTTTGGCACACAGCCAAAGGCTCATAATTATAAGTATTAGTTAAGGATAACCGCTTCGGTTTCTTTGTCGAAGAGGTGAATCTTATTTAAGTCAAAAGCAACCTTGATATTGGACTGCGCAGTAGCAGTAGAACGGGGGTTAACTCTTGCTGTATAAGGAGCACCGCCTATCTTCATATAGAGATAAGTTTCTGCACCCATCATTTCTGTAACTTCTACAAATGCGTCTACAACGCTTTCGGGAGAAGCAGAAATAAATGTATCTTCGTCGTGGATATCTTCGGGTCTGATACCGAGGATAACTTCTTTGCCTACATAGCCTGTAGCCTTAACCTTGGAAGCGATACCTTCGGGAAGAACTATCTTCTGTTCTGCAAACTTGAGTGCTACAGCACCGTCTTCTTCTGCAATGAGGCAGTCTGCAAAGTTCATCTGGGGGCTTCCGATAAAGCCTGCAACGAACATATTGCAAGGATTGTTGTAAAGGTTAGCAGGTGTGTCTATCTGCTGTACAAAACCGTCTTTCATAACAACGATTCTTGTACCCATTGTCATAGCTTCTGTCTGGTCGTGAGTTACATAGATAAATGTAGTCTGTAATCTCTGGTGAAGCTTGGAAATCTCTGTTCTCATCTGAACACGGAGTTTAGCATCGAGGTTGGAGAGAGGTTCGTCCATAAGGAATACCTTGGGTTCTCTTACGATAGCACGGCCGAGAGCAACACGCTGTCTCTGTCCGCCGGAGAGAGCCTTGGGCTTTCTGTCAAGAAGATGGTCGATGTCGAGGATTTTAGCAGCCTCGTTAACTCTTCTTGTGATTTCTTCCTTGGGAGTCTTTCTTAATTTAAGACCGAATGCCATATTGTCAAAAACGGTCATATGAGGATAAAGAGCATAGTTCTGGAAAACCATAGCTATATCTCTGTCCTTGGGAGCAACATCGTTCATAAGCTTGTCGCCGATATAGAGTGAGCCTTCTGTAATTTCTTCGAGTCCGGCAATCATTCTCAGTGTAGTAGTCTTACCGCAACCGGAAGGACCTACAAAGATTATAAATTCTTTATCTGCGATATCGATGCAGAAGTCGGAAACAGCAGTAACGCCGCCGTCGTATCTCTTATAGATGTGCTGTAAACTTAAACTTGCCATACTATATACCTCCTAAACATATCTATACGATTCTAATTTAATTGTATTTTATCACATTTTAAAAAAAGTTCCAATGGTTATTTTGACAAAATAATTTGTATAAATTATACACTTTGCATAAAACTCCACAAAAATCGTCTGAATTACAAAATCCAAAAGGCTCGCTCTATAGTTTTTGCACAATTTGACACCTGATTTTTGTGCGAATGTATTACAAAATCTATAACAGAAAAAAAGCCACGGTGTAATTTTGCGAATTTTTTGTTGTTTATGCACAATTTGAATGCTGATATTTGGCATTCTCTTTAGATTTTTTGTTAATTTGCTTGTTTTATGGAGAGCGAAATCCTTTTCTTTTCGGTGTTTACGCCTATTACCTTGACTTTTAGTACATCGCCTACCTTGAGCTTGTCTGACGGGTGCTTTATATATTTGTCCGATATTTCCGAAATGTGCACGAGAGCGTCCTGATGAACGCCTATGTCCACAAAAGCACCAAAATCTGTAACATTTCGCACAGTTCCTGTGAGGCACATTCCTTCATACAGGCTCTCGAGGGTAAGGATTTCGGTTTTTAAAACCGGCTTGGGCATTTTGTCACGCGGGTCGCGGTCTGGCTTTAGAAGGCTATCCATAATGTCCAAAAGGGTTATCTTGCCTACACCGTGCGAGAGAATAAACTTTTCCACATCCACTTTTTTGAGGTTTTGCTCCATTGATGCAAAGCTGCGGTTTCTTATATCATCGTGCGAAATTCCCGCTTCGTTTAAGAGCGATTGGGCGGTTTCGTAGGATTCGGGGTGAACGCTTGTGGTGTCAAATATATTGTCGGCACCCGGTATCTTCAAAAAGCCTGCACACTGCTGGAACGCCTTGGGGCCCAGCTTGTCCACCTTTAACAGCTCCTTTCGGGAGGTAAATCTGCCGTTGTCCTCGCGGTATTTTACGATGTTTTTGGCAACTGCCTTGCTGATACCTGCCACATAAGAAAGAAGCGGCCACGACGCAGTGTTTAAGTCCACGCCGACGCTGTTTACACAGCCCTCCACCACTCCGCCGAGGGTTTCTTTTAATGCTTTGGCGTTTACATCGTGCTGATACTGCCCTACTCCTATGGATTCGGGCTCGATTTTGACAAGTTCGGACAGAGGGTCCTGAATTCGTCTTGCAATAGATGCGGCACTTCGCTGTTCTACAGTAAAGTCGGGAAACTCCTCACTTCCGAGCTTTGATGCAGAATATACAGACGCACCTGCCTCGTTTGCTATAATATAGGAGATTTCTCTGTCGGTTTCCGATATAATCTCGGATATAAATTTTTCCGTTTCGCCCGAGGCGGTACCGTTTCCGATAGAAACTATGTCCACATCGTATTTGTCTATGAGATTTTTGACGATTTTGGCACTTTTGTCTTTGTCGTGGTTGTCGAGAGTGCAGAATATTACGCCTGTTTCGAGCACCTTGCCGGTATCGTCGCATACGGCAATTTTGCACCCTGTTCTGTAACCCGGGTCCACACCCAGTACGGTTTTTTTCTTGATTGGCGGCTGCATAAGCAGGTGCTTTAGGTTATCGCCAAAGACCTTGATTGCACCTTCTTCTGCCCTTTCGGTAAGGATTGTGCGTATTTCTCTTTCTATCGAGGGGGCGATTAGTCTTTTGTAGGCGTCCTCTATGGTGTTTTCTATTACTTCATTATATATAGAGTTTTTGAGGATTTGCTTTTTGAGGTAGTCCAGAATGATATTTTCTTCTATCTTGATGCTTACCTTTAGCACTTCTTCCCTTTCGCCTCGGTCAAGAGCCAGTATGCGATGGTTTGCAACAGACTTGCCACTTTCGGAAAAGTCATAGTACATTGAGTAAACGCTGTCCTCTTGCGTCTGGCTTTTTGAAGTTATAATGCCGTGGTTTTGTGTGGCAAAGCGGATGTGCTTTCTATAGTCGGCATTGTCCGATATCCACTCGGCAATAATATCCATAGCACCCTGCAGACTATCCTCCCAGGTAAGTACCTCTTTTTCGGGGTTTATATACTCTGATGCGATGCCCACAATATCGCCCGAGGTATCGTTTTGGAGAAAAATTCTCGTTGCAAGAGGCTCCAGACCTTTTTCCTTGGCAACTGATGCCCTGGTCTTTCTCTTGGGACGGTAAGGGCGGTATATATCCTCAACTTCGGAGAGTATCACAGCCTTTTCTATCTTATCGCGGATTTCGTCGGTGAGAGCTCCCTGCTCGTCGATTAGCTTTAGTACTTCTTCCTTTCTTTCGCAAAGCGAGGTAAGGTATTTGTATCTTTCGTCAAACTTTCGCAGTACTTCGTCTGTAAGAGAGCCTGTGACTTCCTTTCTGTATCGTGCTATAAAGGGGATTGTGTTTCCCTCATTTATAAGGTTTACTGTGTTTTGTGCCTGCAAAACGGAAATGTTTAAATCCGCTGCAAGAGTTTTTATTATATCCATTATCTTCTTTCCTCCAAAAGTTTTATTTCTTCTTGGGTAAGGGGGCGTATCTTGCCAAGGGGAAGATTTTCATCAAGGCAAAGAGAGCCCATACTTATCCTCTTTAAATATACCACCTTGTTTCCGATAGCTTCCATCATACGCTTTACCTGGTGGAATTTGCCCTCGCAAATGGTGAGGGTGCACTCTCTTTCGCCCGTTATGACAAGATGTGCACTCATGGTTTTGTAGCCGTCGTCCAATGTAACGCCCTCTTTGAATGCGGTTTTGTCGCTTTCTTTAAGAGGCAAGAGCGTATTTACATAATAGGTTTTGTCGATGTGGCTCTTTGGCGAGAGAACTCTGTGGCAAAGTGCCCCGTCG
Organism: Clostridia bacterium; assembly: GCA_045544515.1. Classification (GTDB taxonomy): domain Bacteria; phylum Bacillota; class Clostridia; order UMGS1810; family UMGS1810; genus RGIG8748. The sequence goes on from JAZPZD010000011.1 coordinate 25,389, forward strand.
TTTGTAAGAATGAGTAGTCCCTCGGTGTCAATATCCAGTCTGCCAACGGGAAAAACCTCAAAATGAGAGTATTCTTTATCCACAAGGTCCGTAACAACGGGCAGGTGCTTGTCATACACCGCACTTACATAGCCTTGGGGTTTATTAAGCATAAGATAAATGTATTTTTGATATATCACCTTGATGCCGTCTACTGCGATTTCGTCTTCTGTTTCGCTTATATGAACAGAGCCGTCGTTTACAACCTTGCCGTTTACGGTAACGGAGCCTGTTTTTAAAATCTGTTTTATGTCTTTTCGGCTGCCCTTGCCGCTGTTTGACAGAAATTTATCCAGACGCAAGTTAATCCCCCTTTTTTTATTTTCTTTACCTATTATATATGTCTTTGACACGGCTTGTCAAATATTTGTTTTTGTGTTATACTTTATTTAAGCACACGGTGTTCGACTCCCGTGTGCTCACACAAAAATTTTGGAGGCGTATTATGAAAAAGCTTATTTGTTTGTTTGTTACTTTGTTTGTTGTTGCAATGAGTATACCCTCTTTTGCCGCGTCAAAAAAAGAGGTGGTATTTGTCAAGCTCAAAGATGTTACAGATGGTCTTTTTGTAAGCATGCCCGAAAAGGCAAGCCAAGTAAAAAAGATGGCGGTGGATGAGGCGAAAAAGGATACTCTAAATACCGTTGACGGCAAAATAAGATATTCCTTTACGGAGATAACAGCGGGATTTTCTATGGAGATTGACAAAAACGATATAGAAAAGATAGCAAAATCCGATTATGTAGAAAAGGTAATAGTTCTGCCGCGAATAATTGCAGACAAACCGAGCGAGAGCACGATTGCAGACCCCCAGACCTGCTGTGATATAATGAATATCCCATATGCACACGAACTGGGATATCTCGGGAAGGGCGGTCTTGTTGCTGTAATAGACGGCTCTTTTGACAGCGGGCATGATTTTTTTGCACAAGAAGCAGAAAGCCCCAAGATAGAAAAAGACACCCTTCAAAATGTGATAGAAAGTAAGGGGTTAAATGCAGTTTTGTCATCGGATGCCTTGTACAAAAATTCCAAGCTGCCCTTTGTGTATAATTACAGTCTGAAAACCAACGAAACACAGGGTGTTGACAGTCACGGTACACATGTTGCAGGAATTGTTGCAGGCAAAAACGGCAAAAGAGGCGAAATAGAATTAAACGGTGTAGCCCCCGAAAGCCAGATTGCACTTATGGCGGTAGAAGACCAAGACGGATACATGTACATAGATTCTGTTCTGGCGGCAATGGAGGACTGTATCAAAATAGGTGCAGATGTAGTAAATATTAGTCTTGGTATATCCTATGGCGAACTTGTTGACATATTCGATGAAGCAGTTACAAATATGAAAAACGCAGGAGTGGTTGTCTGTGCTGCAGCGGGAAACGACTCGAGGGGATATCTTAAGGGAGATATTTCTCCTCTCAATATAGATTATGCAGAGTTCAGCTCTCCTGCATCTGCAAAAGAAGTGGTAAGCGTTGCAAACGCTGTGGCACCATCTGCAGAAATGATAGTGAGCACCATGAAATGCGGCAACAGACAGTTTTCTTATGCCAACGGTGATGTGAGCCTTTTATCACACTTTGGCGGGGAAAAGAGGGAGTTTGTATACTGCGGACTGGGCAGAAAAGATGAGGTTACACAGGATCTCACAGGAAAGATTGCCCTTGTCAGAAGAGGCGAAATCACATTTATAGAAAAAGCCGAAAATGTTAAAAATGCAGGTGCGTGTGCCCTGATAGTTGCAAATAATTCGGAGGCACTTTTTAATATCAATTGCGGTGGAGTGTTGCCAAGTGCAGTTGTAACAAAGAGCATAGGCGAATTTCTTGCAAATTCTGATGATGCGGTTTTGGATATAAATGCGTCAGAAGAACTGGTATATCTGGCACAATCAGGCTACAGCATCAATGCTAATTCCGGCTGGGGAACGGGAATGGACCTTGAACTTAAGCCCGATATTTCAACCCCGGGAACACAAATTCTCTCTTCGGTTACCGGCGGAGAGTACCAGCTGCAAAGCGGTACCTCGATGTCTACACCGCATTATGCAGGTGTGTATCTTCTTGTAAATGAATATGTAAAAAAGGCAGGGTTTGAACCGTCGCAGAATCTTGCACAAAACATCATAATGTCTTCGGCAAGGATTTTGCGAAATGAAGACACCAATATCCCCTATTCCCCCAGAAATCAGGGAGCAGGACTTGCCGATGTCAAAGCGGCACTAAATACCAAGGTTATCCTGAAAGGTCACGACGGAAAAGGCAAGCTGTCTCTGGGAGAAAATCTGGGTGACGAAATAAGCTTCAAAATATATGCACAAAACATCACACAGACCGATGTGACCTTTGATAAGATAACAGTTGAGGTTATGACAGATGATATTACCCAAGACGGATATGTGGGCAAAGTAAAGTCCATCCCCTTTTCCTGCGATGGCGTATCCGAGATAACGGTTGAGGCAAATTCGGAAAAAGAAATAGAATTTAATATTACATTGGACAGCGAAGCAACAAAAGAAAATCTGCAAATATTTGAAAACGGTTTTTTTGTTGACGGATATGTTATAATGAAGAAAAGCGGCACGGATTTAAAGGCAAGTATTCCGTTTACAGGCTTTTACGGAGACTGGGAAAAAGCACCGCTTGTGGATCTGCCCTGGTACGAAGATGACAGCTTTTACTCTGTTACGGGACTGTATGGAGCCTTGGGCAGTGAGTGCAACATAGAAGAGCACGACTGCTCTGCACTGGGTGTAAATACCTTTGCCGTTCTCCTTTCGGAAGAAAACCCCGAAATCGACCCTATGGATTACAGCGGTATACAATATGCAGGCTTTTCTCCAAACGGCGATGCTTTATTGGACAGCCTTTGCATAACATCTTTTACAATGAGGCCGTGCTATGACCTTGATGTTACAATTACTGACAAAGACCAAAATGTAATCTACACAGACACAAAGAGCATTGTGGATAAATATTTGCTCATATGCAGTGATGCAGACCTCTCTATTGCCGAGGGTGACTACACTGCAAGGATAAGCGGCGTTTATGCATCGGATAACAATACGAAATACGAGCTTGATATGCCGTTTTATGTAGATACAACAAAGCCCGTAATAGACAAGATAGAAATAACGCAGGATAACGGCAGAAAGCTCCTTAAGGTAAATGCCTCGGACAACAGGTACATAATGGGCATTGAGCTTATTAAAGATGGCAACATATTATCTTTGCAGGTACCTGTGCCTTCGGACAAGGCGGAATTTTTGTTTGATATAACGGGACTTATGGAAACAGAGCTTGAAATATATGTGACAGACTACGCATATAATACCTTTTCGGCAGGTGTGACAGGTCTCGAAGCTATGATAGAAAAACCGCTTGTTTTCGGCGATAAAAGTGCGGTGGCAATAGCAGATTTTGTAAATCTCACAGGCGACAGCATAACAGCGGACATCTTTGCGGTATTGTATGATGAAAATGGCAATATGAAGGATGTATCTTTAAAGAAGGGCGAGCAAATACTGCCACAGAGCAGTACAAAGCTCTTTGAGCTTGAAAATGTTGCATCGGGAGATGTAATAAAGATTATAACAGTGGAAAGCAGCACATTAGCTCCCCTTTGCAAATACGCCGAAAAGAAAGCGGTCAAATAACAAAAATGTTGACAAATCGTACCAAAGTTACATAAAAAGTGCACAAATTAGTCCCAATGTGGATAATATGGGAAAATTTTAGTTGACAAATAAAATATGATGGTATATAATTAGATGTGATTTTTAGTCGGCAAAAGGTTTTTTAAATGAATTTCGTTTCTCCGCGGTGTACGCAGCGGAGTTCCCAAGCCGTAGGGACGGCAGATACGGCATAAGCATTTGCTTGATTTAAAGAACTTTCAATATACAGCTGTACTTTTGTAAGGAGGTGTAGAGTTAATGAAAAGAACATATCAGCCTAACGTAAGACACAGAAGCAAAGTTCACGGCTTCAGAGCAAGAATGAGTGACGCAAACGGCAGAAAAGTTTTAGCTCGCAGAAGATTAAAGGGTAGAAAAGTTTTATCCGCGTAAGATTTGCCGTTGTCATTAAACGATTGAGGTATATCCTCAATCCTACAAGTTTAAGATTGCTGTAGGGAACGGTCTTTAAGTCCTTTTATAAAGGGCTTTGGATGGGGCGTTGATGCTCCGGCCGTTCCGTTTTTTGTGATACGGAAAGGGGGATTATCTGTGAAAAAAACGGTTAAACTCAACAGAGAGTTTGTCTATGCGTACAAAAAAGGCAAAAAGATAGTCTCCGATTGCTTTGTTTTTTACTATTACAAAAACAGAAAGCAAACATGCCACCTTGGAATAACTGTTTCCAAGGCGGTGGGCAAGGCCCACGACCGAAACCGTGCCAAAAGGCTCATCCGCTCCTCTTACAGAGAGTGTATGCCGCCTCTTTCAAACGGCTACAATATCATCATATCGGCACGGTCAAAGATGGCATATGTACCTTATGCAAGGGTACTGTCGTCTATGAAATATTGTATAGAAAAGTCTGAACTTGAATGAAAAAGATACTTATCCGCATAATTAAGTTTTACAGAAAAAGAATATCCCCTCTTAAAAAGCCGTGTTGCAGGTTTTATCCCTCGTGCTCGTCATATGCACTCGAGGCGGTTACCAAGTACGGAGCACTAAAGGGCAGCTTTCTTGCTGTAAAGCGTATCTTGAAATGCCACCCGTTTAATGCGGGCGGCTACGACCCTCTACGATAGGAGAATATACTATGGGTTATATATACAGAGCCTTTGGCTTTATATTAAAATCAATATATGATGTGTTTTCTAATTACGGTATTGCCGTAATACTTCTTACACTTGTAATCAAGCTCATTGTGCTTCCGCTTACTCTCAAGCAGCAAAAGTCTATGACCAAGATGCAGAGAATTCAGCCCAAGCTCAAAGAACTTCAGGAAAAATACAAATACGACAAAGAGAGAGCCAGCCAGGAAACTATGAAGCTCTACAAGGAATACGGGGTAAACCCCATGGGCGGATGTCTTCCGCTTCTTATTCAGTTCCCGATACTTATCGCTATGTACAGAGTTATTCAGCAGCCTGCAGAGTATGTGCTCGGCTATGGCAAAAAGGCACTCGAAGGCCTTTATAAGACATACGAGATTTCGTCGAGAGCGGCAGGTGCACAGATTGAACTTGCAGAAAAGTTAGGTCTCAACTTTGACTTTTTCGGTCTTGACCTTGCACGCACACCGTGGACAGAGTTTTCCGCATTTTTAAGCGGCAAGGCAGGAGCCATTGCACTTACGGCACTTATTATACCGATACTTTCGGGTGTTACAACCTATCTTACAAGTAAGATAACCACCCTTATGAACAAGGACAAAAATGCCGATACACCCAAGGCAGAGGCAAAGCCGCAAAGAATTCTCTCTCCCGACCAGAAGAAAGACCCCACCGAAAATCCCGGCGAGAGCATGACAAAATCTATGACATACTTTATGCCGTTTATGACATTGTGGCTTACATTTACATTCCCTGCGGCACTTGGCCTTTACTGGACAATATCCAATGTACTCACCCTTGTGCAGACGGTGGTATTAAACGGATATTACAACAAAAAGCTCGCAAAAGAACTCGAAGAGCAGGACAAAATCCGCGAAGCAAAAATCCAGGAAAAAATAAAAAAATATAATTTGAAAAAGAAAAAAAGAGGTTAATTATGATTAATACAATAGAAAAATCAGCAAAAACCAAAGACGAAGCAATAGAGCTTGCTTTAAAGGAACTTGGCATAACTATAGAAGAAGCAGAGATAGAAGTTGTAGAAGAAGGCTCAAAGGGATTTTTGGGATTGGGCGGCAAGGACGCCACAGTTAAGGTATCGTTCAAGGATTCCTGCGAAAAGAGAGCAAAGAGATTTTTGTCAGGTCTTTTTGATATACTCGGAGAAGAAGTTGACATCTCCTCCAAGGAAGAAAAGGACAACCTCTCTATAGAGCTTTCGGGTTCGGATATGGGACTTGTTATCGGCAAGAGAGGCGAAACATTGGACGCTCTTCAGCATCTTACAAGCCTTGTTGTAAACAGAGGCGACCTTGACTTTGTAAAGGTTTCGCTCGATACCGAGAACTACCGCGAAAAGAGAGTAATGGCACTGGAAAAGCTGGCGTTAAAGCTTGCGGGCAAGGTTGCAAAGACAGGCAGAAACACCAGTCTGGAGCCTATGAACGCTTACGAAAGAAGAATTATCCACGCTACACTTCAGGATCACGACAAGGTTACCACATACAGTGTGGGTCAGGGTATGAAGCGTAAGGTTGTTATTGCACTTAAAAAAGATTAATTTTTGATACGAAAAGGTTGCCCGTCGGCTCGCCGTTTTAGTCGGCTTTTGCGACGGGCAGTTTTGTTTTAAATAGTGTGCAAATTTTTAATTAGGGAGTGGTCATATGGATTTTGACACAACCATTGCAGCCGTATCCACGCCGCACGGCAGGGGCGGTATTTCTATAATCCGTATCAGCGGCAAAGACGCACTTAAAGTTGCAGACAAGGTTTTTAAAAATAAGAATAACAAGACGGTATCAGATGCCAAGAGCCACACCATACTCTACGGCTTTGCCGTAAAAGATGACGGCAGCGAAATCGACCAGGTGCTCTGCTCTGTGATGAAAGCTCCGAGGACATACACAGGCGAGGATGTTGCCGAGATCAGCTGTCATGGCGGTATCATAAGCACACGCGAAATTCTTTCGGCGTGTTTAAACGCAGGTGCACGCCTTGCCGAGCCTGGTGAATTTACCAAGAGGGCGTTTTTAAACGGCAAGATGGATCTTACCCAGGCGGAGTCCGTAATCGACATAATAAACGCTCCCACCAAGGAGAGCCACAGCGTGTCGGTTCATCAGCTAAAGGGTGCACTGTCCGAGAGGATTGGCGCAATAAGAGAAAACCTTCTTGAGCTTACATCGCATTTGCAGGTACTAATTGACTTTGCCGACGAGGATCTGGAGCCGTTAACCGACAAGGAGTATTTTGAAGCACTAAAAAAAGCCCTTGATGATGTACAAAAGCTCATTGCCACATCCGACAGAGGCAGAATTATCAAAGACGGTGTAAACACCGCCATCGTGGGCAAGCCAAACGCGGGCAAGTCCTCGCTTCTTAACCTTTTGTACGGGGGCGAAAGAGCTATTGTAACAGATATTGAGGGTACAACCCGAGACGCCATAGAAGAAAATATATCCTTTGGCGGTGTTTTGCTCAATGTTTCCGATACGGCAGGCATCAGGCAAACCGAGGATGTTATAGAAAAAATCGGCGTAGAAAAGTCCAAAGAGATTTTGGCGGCAGCGGATCTTGTTATCTTTGTGACCGATGCCACAAAACCCCTCGATGACAACGACAGATATATAATGGAGAGCGTAAAGGACAAAAACACCATTGTTTTAATTAACAAATCCGAAATAGGTAGCAGCGTGGACAAAAAAGAATTTAAACACTTTACAGACAGAGTTATAGAATTTTCTGTAAAAGAGAAAAAAGGCGTAACAGAGCTCGAGGATATGATAAAAAAAATGTTTGGAAACGGCGATATTTCATCCTCCGACGATGCCCTCATTACCAGTATACGCCACAAAGACGCACTGGTTAAGGCACAAGACGCTCTCAAAAGTGCCATAGAAGCGATTGAAGGTGGAATAGAAGCTAATATGACCTTTATAGACATAGAAAACGCCATATCTGCCCTTGGCGAAATAACGGGGCAGACTGTGGCAGAGGAAATTGTGGACAGGATATTCCACAGCTTTTGCGTAGGAAAGTAGGTAGATTTATGAGAGAATATATTGCAGGACAGTACGATGTTGCCGTAATAGGCGGCGGTCACGCAGGCTGTGAGGCTGCACTTGCATCTGCAAGACTGGGTGCAAAGACCATTCTTTTTGTAATAAATATGGATACTCTTGCCAATATGCCCTGCAACCCCTGCATCGGCGGTACGGCAAAGGGACACCTTGTAAGAGAGATAGATGCCCTCGGCGGCGAAATGGGCAAAAACGCCGACAAGACCTTTATTCAGTCGCGTATGCTAAACAAGGGCAAGGGCCCTGCGGTATACAGCTTGAGGGTTCAGTCCGACAGACGAAAATATCAGGACGAAATGAAGCACACGCTCGAAAACACTCCCAATCTCCACCTCAAACAAGCGGAAATTGTGGATATAGAATTTGCAGAGGATAACAGCGTAAAAAGTGTCCTTACCAAAATCGGTGCACGCTTTAATGTAAAAACTGCAATCATTGCAACGGGCACATTTCTAAAAGGCAGGGTAATCGTGGGCGATGTAAGCTACGAAAGCGGTCCCGACGGAGTTTTCCCCTCCAATGAGCTCTCGGATTGCCTCATAAAAGCGGGTATCGAGTTGCGGCGGTTCAAAACGGGAACTCCCGCAAGGGTTAACCGCAACAGTATAGATTTTTCCAAGATGGAGATTCAGGAGGGCGACGAGGAGATTGTTCCCTTTTCCTTTGAAACCGAGGACGCAGGGGAGAACAAGGTTCTCTGCCACCTTACCTATACAAATGGGACCACACACCAGATAATAAAGGACAACCTGCACCTTTCTCCCTTGTACAGCGGACAGATTAAGGGAATAGGCCCCAGATACTGCCCGTCCATTGAGGACAAGGTGGTTCGCTTTGCAGACAAGGAGCGTCATCAGCTTTTTGTAGAGCCGATGGGTCTTGATACCGAAGAGATGTATATTCAGGGATTTTCGAGTTCTCTGCCCGAAGAGGTGCAGATAAAAATGCTCCATTCCGTAAAGGGACTGGAAAATGCACAGGTTATGCGAACTGCATATGCTATTGAGTATGACTGCATAGACTCCACGAGCCTTTATCCCACATTGGAATTCAAAAATTATCCGGGTCTCTACGGTGCAGGTCAGTTCAACGGAAGCTCCGGCTACGAAGAGGCTGCCGCACAGGGACTTATCGCAGGTATCAACGCCGCAAGGAAGTGTCTTGATAAGGGCGAATTTACTCTCGACAGAAGTAACTCCTACATAGGCACACTTATAGACGACCTCACCATCAAGGGTACAAACGAGCCATACAGAATGATGACGAGCCGAAGCGAATACAGACTTCTTTTGCGTCAGGATAATGCAGATTTGCGTCTTACACAGATGGGTTACGAGATAGGTCTTATATCCGAGGAAAGGTATATTAAGTTCCTCACCAAAAAGCAAAATATAGAAAAAGAAATACAAAGGGTAGAAAATACCTCGGTAGGACCTACCAAAGAGGTACTCGCTCTATTGGAGCAATATGAGAGCACGCCCATTACCACAGGAGTTAAGCTTTGCGAGCTTATAAGACGCCCCGAGCTTAACTATGACAAAATCGCACCCATAGACAAGAATAGACCCGACCTTGACAAGTATACAGCCGAGCAGGTAAATATACAGATTAAGTACGAGGGATATATCAAAAAACAGTTAATGCAGGTAGAACAGTTTAAAAAACTTGAACAGAAAAAAATCCCCAAGGATATTAACTATGACGATATATACGGATTAAGAATAGAAGCAAGGCAAAAGCTAAACAAAATCCGCCCTGCATCACTTGGCCAGGCATCGAGAATATCGGGCGTTTCGCCTGCGGATATGAATGTGCTTATGGTATATCTGGGAGTGTAGTTCAAATAAATTGAACATTTGGAGGAAAAAATGAGCCTTAAACAAATACTCATACAAAATAATATAGATGAGAAAACCGCAGAAGATTTTTATAAATACTATCTTCTTCTGACCGAATGGAACGAAAAGATTAACCTAACCGCCATAACCGAAGAAGACGATGTTGCCGTAAAGCACTTTTTGGACTCGCTAAAGGCGGCAGAGGGATTTGCAAAACAGGGTATAAGTGTGATAGATGTGGGAACGGGTGCGGGTTTTCCCGGACTTCCCATAAAGATTGCAAACCCGGGGATTGAGCTTACCCTGGTGGATTCGCTAAATAAAAGGATAAACTTTTTAAACGAGGTAATAGAGAGCCTTGGATTAAACGGTGTACACACTATCCATTCCAGAGCAGAGGAGCTTGGCAAAAACAAAAGCCACCGCGAAAAGTACGACCTTTGTGTTTCGCGGGCGGTAGCCAATCTTACAACACTTTGCGAACTATGTCTGCCTTTTGTAAAGAAGGGCGGATACTTTGTGAGTTTAAAAGGGCCCAAAGCCGACGAGGAAGTAAAGGATGCCAAAAAGGCGATAGACCTGCTTGGCGGAGAGCTGATAGAAATAAAAAATTACGATTTGTCCGACACAGACCTAAATCACAATGTGGTAATAATAAAAAAGATATCGCACACACCGACAAAATATCCCCGCAGTGCCCCCAAACCTGCAAAAGAACCGCTGTATTAAGGCGGTTCTTATTTTTTTGTGTCTTTTTTTAACGAACGGTTTTTCTTTATTTTTTAAGTAGCAGATGATAAAATATACTCATAAAAGAAACTATGGGGAGGAATTAGCGTGGAGCTACTAAAGATGATGAAAGCACAGTTTATTACGGGGGATATGTCCGAGGGACCAAGGGCAGGAACCAATACGGTTTTGCAGCTTCCTATACATCTGGTTATGCCAAACCCCAATCAGCCAAGGCTTAACTTTGACCACGACGCATTAAAGGAGCTCTCGGACTCTATAAGGGAGTACGGTGTAATACAGCCCATAACAGTTCGCAAAAAAAGAAACGGCACATACGAGCTTGTGGCAGGGGAAAGACGGCTTAAGGCGGCAACCCTTGCGGGACTGTTAAAGGTGCCCGCCATCGTAAAAGAAATGGAAGACGAGGACAGTGCCATAGTGGCGTTAATAGAGAATGTCCAAAGGCAAAATCTCTCTTTTATGGAGGAGGCAATAGCATACAGACAGCTCCTTGACAAGTGCTCTCTTACGCAGGAGGCTCTTGCATCCAAGGTGGGCAAGACCCAGTCTGCCATAGCCAACAAAATAAGGCTTTTGCGTCTGCCGGTGAGTGTCCGCGAAATAATAAGGGACAATAACCTCTCCGAAAGGCACGCAAGAGCGCTACTTCGCCTTGACAAAGAAGAAAATCAAATCTATGCTGCAAGGCGGATAGTTGACTTTAGTATGAATGTAAAGCAGACAGAGGAACTGATTGACAAAATAATCAGAAACGGCATCGAAGATATCCCAAAAGAAAAGACACGAAAATCCATCGGCGATGTAAGGGTGTTTTTTAAGACGATATCAAAGGCGGTGTCGCTTATGAACGAAAAAGGCATACACGCAACTGCCGAAAAAGACGAAACAGAGAGCTATTACGAATATGTGATAAGAATAGAAAAGGCAGTATAGGAAAAATCTCTTATATAGATTTCCAATATTCATCCTCCAAATACCGCATAGTGTTCCACGTGGAACACTATGCGGTATTTGCATATGGGGAAATATCAAAGTACCCGAATTTTCGTTAACAAAAACATATAAGACTTGTTTTCCCAAGACTTCGTATTGACTGGTGTTTTTGCACTATGATGCTTGTTTGCTTTTCTTTTTTTGAAAAGTGTGCGTAATCATCCGATAGAACAGAAAGATTGCGTCGTGCGAAAAAAACCGCCTTTTTTGATGCCGCAAGCAATTCAAACGAGTTTTTTAAAAAACGGCGACAAAGACCGAGGACCGAGCGAAGCGTCTCCGCAGGTCCGCCGATTTTTTAAAGAAATGAGTCTTGATATTGCAAGGCAGAAAAAACAGCGGAGGGGGCGGGGTTAAGGGGTACGCCAAAGTACCCCTTAAAAAACGTTCCACGTGGAACATTTTATAAAAATAACAAAAAATTTTTCAAAAAACTATTTAAAAATCCGTATCTTTGTGGTACAATTACTTTATATAACAAATTACAAAAGAAGAGGTGAATTTATGGGCAAGTGCATAGCCGTTGCCAACCAAAAAGGCGGCGTCGGCAAAACCACCACAAGCGTCAATTTGTCCTCGTGCCTCAGTGCATACGGCAGAAAGGTTCTTCTTATAGACACAGACCCGCAGGGCAACGCCTCAAGCGGTGTCGGTATAGAAAAAGGCGAGGTAGAAAAAAGCGTCTACGATGTGCTAATCAACGGCACTGATATGAAAGATGTAATAGTAAAGACCGACTACCACAACCTGTATCTTTGCCCGTCGAGCATAGATCTGGCAGGGGCAGAGATAGAGCTTGTCTCCGAGCAAAAGAGAGAGTTTCTTTTGAAAAATGCTCTTGGCAAGGTAAAAGATGACTACGACTTTATAATAATAGACTGTCCGCCGTCACTGGGACTGATTACTCTCAACTCCTTTGTCTGTGCAGACAGTATCATCATTCCCATTCAGTGCGAATACTACGCTCTCGAGGGATTGAGCCAGCTTACAAACACTGTTCGAAAGATAAAGACGGCGTTTAATCCTTCTCTTGAAATAGAGGGTGTTCTGCTTACTATGTACGATACAAGGACAAATCTCTCTTCGCAGGTGGCAAGAGAAGTCAAAAAATACTACGGCTCCAAGCTGTACAAATCTGTAATCCCCCGAAATGTACGCCTCAGCGAGGCTCCCAGTTTTGGGCAGCCTATCAATGTGTACGACAAAAACTCCAAAGGTTCAAGCTGTTATATGAGCCTGGCATCGGAGGTAATCGGAGCAAATACGAAAAGAGGTGAGTCTTAAATGGCTAAAAAAGGACTTGGAAAGGGTCTTGATGCACTTTTTGGCGATGCAAAGGCAGACGATGTCCTTTCGCCCGGCGTGTCCGAAAGTGTTGACGGCAAGATAATAAACCTAAAAATCATAGATGTAGAGCCAAACAAAGACCAACCGAGAACAGACTTTGACGATGAAGCATTAGAGGAACTTGCAGATTCCATAAGGCAGCACGGTGTAATAACACCGATTGTCGTAAAAAAGGCAAACAACGGCTTTTACACAATAGTTGCAGGCGAGAGAAGATGGCGCGCTTCCAAAAAGGCAGGCCTTAAGGAAATTCCCGCAGTTGTGAGAGAGCTTACGGAGCTTCAGACACAGGAGATTGCTCTTATAGAAAATCTTCAAAGACAGGACTTAAACCCCGTAGAAGAGGCATTTGGATACAAACGGCTTATGGAAGAGTTTTCTCTTTCGCAGGAAGAAGTATCTCAAAAACTGGGCAAAAGCCGCAGTTCTGTGGCAAACTCGGTGAGAATTCTTTCGCTTCCAAAGGAAGTTATTGACTTTGTAAGAGGCGGCGAAATTTCTTTTGGACATGCCAAGGTGATATTATCCGTAAAGGACAGCCAGATGCAAAAGAAAATAGCAAACGAAGTTGTTTCAAAAGGACTGTCTGTAAGAGCAACCGAAGAAATTGCAAAAGAAAAGCCCAAAAAGGTAATTAAAGAAAAGAAAAAAGATTTGAACAAAGAGTTGGCTTTTGTTGATGCCGAAAAGAAAATGACCGAAGCTTTGGGCACAAAGGTAAAAATTGCGTCAAAAGGAAAAAAAGGTCTGGTGCAGATTGAATATTATTCCTCCGACGAATTGGAAAGAATAATAAAAATACTCACCAAAGAATAAAAATATGGTTTTCAGCAAAATTTTGCGAAAAAGCGGAAAAAACTGCCCGAAAACCCATCCTCTGTATTTGATTTTTGCAGATGGGGTAATGTAGTTTTACATCCAAGGCAAAAAACCGCTTAAATCGCCAAATTTTAGCTTTTAGACTATGTACAAATATTTTGAACTCGCAAACACAAAGGAGTGAAACTTTTGAAACAAAACACAAAATTCATAGGTATATATGTTGCCATTTTGTTTTCCTTTGCTCTTATACTCATTCTTTTTGCAGGGCTTACCCAAAATAACTATCAAAAAGAAATAGAGCAGCACCAGAGCGAAAGTGCCGGAGTAAGAAAGAGCCTCTCCGCACTTACCAAAGAAAACGAAAAAATGAATGACACCATAAGGGATTTGCAGACCGAGGCGGAAACCTTGCGAAACGACAACAAAAATCTTCTCGCAGAGAGAGAGGCGGCACTTGTTGCCTTTGGCGGAGATGTTGCTACCACAAGGACGCTACTTAATGCATATACCGAAAAAATCGCAGGACACGAGGACAGTGCCCGCGAAAAGATAAAATCCTTAAATGTAAGGACAATGACAGAAGCACAAAGATATTTATACAAAACGATAATTGGAGAGTGAATGAAATGCTGGATATAAGATTATTAAGAAACGAAACACAAAAGGTAAAGGATCTGCTTTCAAGAAGAAAAGAAGAAGTTGACATCGATGCAATACTTGCACTCGATGCCTCCAAGAGAGAAATCCTCTTTGAAGTGGAAGGTTTAAAAAGCAAGCAGAACGAAGTAAGCAAAAAAATCCCCGCTATGAAAAAGGCAGGCGAGGATGTAACAGAAGTATTTAAGGAAATGAAGGAGCTCTCCGACAAGATTAAAGAGCTCGACGAAAAGGTGAGATGCCTCGACGAAGAATTAAATACAAAGATGCTCACAATCCCCAATCTTCCCAATCCCGAAGTTCCCGACGGCGACACCGACGAGGACAATGTGGAGATAAGAAAGTTTATGGAGCCCACAAAGTTCACATTTGAGCCCAAGGCTCACTGGGATGTAGGAGCTAATCTCGGCATACTCGATGCCCCAACAGCAGGCAAGGTAACAGGCACAAGATTTACATTCTACAAGGGTCTTGGTTCAAGACTCGAAAGAGCAGTAATCAACTTTTATTTAGATACACATACAGAGGAAAGCGGATACACAGAAATCTTCCCACCCTATATGGTTCACAGAAGAAGTATGATAGGTACCGGACAGCTCCCCAAATTTGAAGAAGACGCTTTCAAGGTTGCAGGAACGGACTATTTCTTAATTCCTACTGCAGAGGTACCTGTAACTAATATGTACAGAGATGATATATTAGACGGCGACAAGCTCCCCATCAAGCATGTAGCTTATTCCGCGTGCTTCAGAGCAGAGGCAGGAAGTGCCGGCAAGGACACAAGAGGTCTTATAAGACAGCACCAGTTCAACAAGGTTGAGCTTGTTAAGTTTGTAAAGCCCGAGGACTCTTACGAAGAACTCGAAAAGCTCACCAGAGATGCCGAAAAGGTTCTCCAGATGCTTAAAATCCCATACAGAGTGGTTGCAATATGCGTGGGCGACCTTGGATTTACCGCTGCCAAGAAATATGACATCGAAGTATGGATGCCCAGCTACAACAGATATGTGGAGATTTCCTCATGTTCAAACTTTGAGGATTTCCAGGCAAGAAGAGCCAATATCAAATACAAAAACTCTCCCAAGGACAAGGCTCAATATGTACACACCTTAAACGGAAGCGGTGTTGCGATAGGAAGAACCGTAGCTGCAATACTTGAAAACTACCAGAACGAAGACGGAACAGTTACCATTCCCGAAGTTTTGGTACCTTATATGGGCGGAAGAGAAAAAATAGAGCTTAAGGATTTATAATATGTTATCAAAACAAGAAAAATTTGTTTCCCCTGAAGAAGTTTCCCGTCAAAAAGAGATTATGCAGTGTGTAAGAAACTTAAACAGCGGAAAAGACAAAAAAGCATTCATAGAAACCTACGGCTGTCAGCAGAATGTAAGCGACTCCGAGATAATAGCAGGTATGCTTGTTAATATGGGCTATACCATTACCAAGGACAAGGAAGAGGCATCCTTTATTATCTACAACACCTGTGCAGTAAGGGAAAACGCCGAGCTCAAGGTCTATGGCAATCTGGGTGCCCTGAAGCACCTCAAGGCCAAAAAAGACGACCTCATAATCGCTGTGTGCGGATGTATGATGCAGCAGGAAAGCGTAAAAAATGAGATTAAAAAAAGGTACAAGCACATAGACATTGTCTTTGGCACACATTCTCTCTACCGCTTTCCCGAAATTCTTTTGGCGGTGTACACAAAAGGCGAGAGGGTATTTGATGTTGTGGATACCCCGGGTTCCATTGCCGAGGACTTTCCCACAGAGCGTGCCGAGGGACCGTGTGCGTGGGTTTCGGTAATGTATGGGTGCAACAACTTTTGTTCCTATTGCATAGTTCCTTATGTCCGCGGAAGAGAAAGAAGCCGAAAAAAAGAAAACATTTTGGCAGAGATAAAGCATCTTGCCCAAAACGGTATAAAGGAGATAACCCTACTTGGTCAGAATGTTAATTCCTATGGAAAAGACCTTGACGACGGGGTGGATTTTGCGGATTTGTTGGAGCAGGTGTGCACTATAGAAGGCATAGAGAGGGTACGCTTTATGACAAGTCACCCCAAGGATATAAGCGACAAGCTCATAGACACTATGGCAAGAAACAAAAAGATTTGCAAGCAGCTCCATCTTCCTTTCCAGGCGGGAAACAACAGAGTATTAGAACAGATGAACCGCAAGTATACCAAGGAGAGCTATCTGGAAAAGATAGAAAAAATAAAAGAGAAGATGCCAGACATCACCCTTACCACAGATATCATAGTGGGCTTTCCCGGGGAGACCAACGAGGAATTTAAGGACACGATAGATGTTCTTAAAAAGGTGAGATACGACAGTATATTTTCCTTTATATATTCCAAAAGGCCGGGCACTCCTGCAGCCAAGATGGATGATGTACTCTCCCCCGAAGAAAAGAAGAAAAATTTTGATAAAATGCTAAAGGTTCAGGATGCAATATCCAGAGAAAAGAATGTTGCTCTTAAAAACACCGTTGTTGAGGTGCTTGTAGAGGGCAAGAGCAAAAACAATGATGACTTTCTTGCAGGGAGAACCGAGGGCGGAAAGACAGTAAACTTCAGAGGGGAAATATCGCTTGTAGGAAAGATAATCCCTATCAAGATAACCGAGGCAAAAACCTGGTCTCTTACGGGTGAAATTGTTTAAAGCATATCAAAATAGTAGGTTATAGAAAAGGTGAGAAAAGATTATGAACAAAATAATAGAAAAAGCAAGAGAACTCGGTATGATGATTGCCGAGAGTGACGAATTAAAAGCACTAAAAGGTGCAGAAGAGATGCAGCTTCAGGACCCCGAGGCGACAGAGCTCATGATGGAATATTCCGTAACAAGAGAAAAACTGTCCAAAGAGGCATCAAAAAGCGACCTTACCAAAGAAGAGTTTGAAAAAATTCAGACCGAAATGGAAGAGGCATTTAAAAAGCTCATGACAAACGAAAACATCAAAAGATATATAGATGCCAACACCAAGTTTAAGACACTAATCGACCAGGTCAATTCCATAATTGCATATTTTGTAAAAGGCGAAGAAAACGCAGGCAGCTGCTCGGGCAACTGCCAGAGCTGCGGCGGATGTAACTAACTAAAGACAAATCGGAAACGGAGAAAGCTATGAAGAAACTATCACCGATGATGCAACAATATTTTGACATCAAAAAAGAATATGAGGATTGCATACTTTTCTTCCGTCTGGGCGATTTCTACGAGATGTTCTATGACGATGCCATAGTTGCATCGGATATACTTGAGATTACCCTTACCGGAAAGGACTGCGGAGAAGAGGAGAGGGCACCTATGTGCGGTGTTCCGTATCACAGCGCCCAAAACTACATTGCCCGTCTTATCAAAAACGGCAAAAAGGTTGCCATCTGCGAGCAGGTGGAAGACCCCAAAACGGCAAAAGGGATAGTTAAAAGAGATGTAATAAGGGTTATCACTCCCGGAACTGCCAACCTTGATGCAGTTCTTACAGATGACGAAAACAGCTTCCTCGCGTGCGTGTATATAAATGGCGATGTGTATGCACTGTCCTTGTGCGATGTTTCAACGGGCGAGCTTGTTACAACAGAGGGGCCTTTTGACCCTGTGGAAAATCAGCTTGTAAACACTCTGGCGTGCTTTAAACCCAAGGAAATCATAATAAACGACAAAGCCTACCAAAACAGTAGGTCTATAATGGAACTCAAAAACCGAGTGGATTTTTATGGGAGCTATGTGCCCGAGGAGTACTTTGACTTTGACAGTGCAAGACAAGTTGTATACGAAAAACTCCCCTGCCTCAAATCAGACGATATCCTCTACGGCAAGGACAACTGCATAAAATCCCTGGGAGCACTTTTTGAATATCTCAAGGAAACGCAAAAGATTGACCTTTCGCATATAGGCGAAATATCCTACTACAAAAACTGCGACTATATGGATATAGATATGTCGTCAAGAAGAAATCTGGAGCTTACCGAAAATATGCGCGACAAGGGCAAAAAAGGCTCACTCTATTCCATATTGGATAAGACCAAAACAGGTATGGGTGCCAGAAAGCTGAAAAGCTGGATAGACAGACCCCTCGTTGATGTTTCTTCCATAGAAAACAGGCTCTGCGCGGTAGATGAGCTCACCCAAAACGGTGTTCTGCTTGAGGAATTTACCGAGAACTTTAAGAAAATTCACGATATGGAGAGGATAATAAGTAAGACCGTTTACGGCTCGTGCAATGCCAGGGATTTTATTGCATTAAAGCACAGTCTTATGGCACTTCCCGAAATATACAAATCGCTCTCCAATGCACAAAATCCGCTTATGAAAGATGCGTATTTCAACTTTGATATGCTAAAGGACATATGCACTCTTCTTAATGATGCAATACTCGAAGACGAAGAAAAGCAGCCGCCCCTTACTATCCGCGAGGGCGGAATAATAAAGCAAGGCTTTGACAAGGAGCTCGACCGCCTGCGTGCCGTTATGACGGGCGGAACGGGAGTTCTGGCAGAGCTGGAAGCCGAAGAAAAGGAAAAAACAGGCATCAAAACGCTAAAGGTGGGCTACAACAAGGTGTACGGATACTACATCGAGGTATCCAAATCCTTTGTGGATCAGGTTCCCCCTGATTATATAAGAAAGCAAACCCTTACAACAGGCGAAAGATATATCACAGAAAAATTAAAGGAACTCGAAAACACCATCCTCGGAGCAAAAGAGAGGGTAAACGACCTTGAATACGAGGACTTTATGTATGTGCGCGGCGAGATAAACAAAAATATGCACCGCATCAAAAAGATGGCAGAGATTGTGGCGGTGTTGGATGTTCTCTCTTCGCTTGCATCGGTTTCACTAAAAAACGGCTATGTAAAGCCGAGTGTTAATGACGGCGACGAAATAAAAATCGAAGGCGGCAGACACCCCATAGTAGAGCTTTTTGGAAACGGAAGTCTGTTTGTGCCAAACGATACATACTTAAACACCACCGACAGCCGATTTTCGCTTATTACAGGGCCCAATATGGCAGGTAAATCCACATATATGAGGCAGACCGCCATAATAACCCTTATGGCACAGATTGGCTCGTTTGTCCCTGCAAAAAGTGCCTCAATCGGCATAGTTGACAAGATATTTACAAGAATAGGTGCGTCCGATGATCTGGCGTCGGGGCAGAGTACCTTTATGGTAGAGATGAACGAGGTAAGCCACATCCTCAAAAACGCAACCAAAAAGAGCCTGCTTGTATTGGACGAAATCGGCAGAGGCACCAGCACCTACGACGGTCTTTCCATTGCGTGGGCGGTGGTAGAATATATCTGCCATAACATCGGGGCAAAGTCGCTTTTTGCCACACATTATCACGAACTAATCGAGCTCGAGGAGAGAGTAGCCGGTATCAAAAACTACTCTGTTGCCGTAAAGCGAAGAGGCGAGGACATCACATTTTTACGAAAGATTGTCCGCGGAGGAACAGACGACAGCTTTGGTATTGAGGTTGCCCGTCTTGCAGGCGTGCCCGACGAGGTAATCAAAAGGGCAAGAGAGGTACTTGACATCGTAGAGGCAGGCGAAAACAAGGAAAGACCCCATATAGACCAAAAGCTGACCAAAATGGAGGGCGACAAGGCTCTTACAAGGTCCATTTGCGAAGAAATATTAAACATTGACATAACCACACTTACACCCCTTGAGGCGATGAACGAACTGTACAAATTGCAGAAAAAGGCAGGCGAGATTATTGAAAATTAATATACTACCTACCGAAATTGCCAATATGATAGCTGCAGGCGAGGTTGTAGAAAGACCAAGCTCTGTGGTAAAGGAGCTGTGCGAAAACTGTATTGATGCAGGTGCAAAGAGCATCACTGTGGAAATCAAAAAGGGCGGAATTATGTATATAAGAGTGACCGACGACGGTCACGGAATAGAAAAAGACCAGATAGAAACCGCCTTTTTGCCTCACGCCACCAGCAAAATTCAAAAGGCATCCGACCTTGATGCAATAGGCACTCTGGGTTTCAGAGGCGAGGCACTTGCGAGTATTGCGGCGGTGTCCAGGGTTGAGGTTTTTTCCAAGACGCCAGGCTGTGACATCGGTACCTGCCTTACCGTTGAGGGCGGCGTTGTAAGAGAAAAATCCGATGCAGGGTGCGCCGACGGCACCACGATGATTGTGCGTAATCTCTTTTTTAACACACCTGCAAGAATGAAGTTTTTAAAAAGCGATGCTGCAGAGACGGGCTACATAACAGAGGTTATAAACAAGATGGTTTTGAGCCACCCCGAGATAGCATTCAGATATATAAACAACGGCAAAACCGTTCTTTCGTCAAACGGAGACGGCAAGCTGTTATCTGCCATACACACCGTTTTCGGCAAGGAATATATGCAAAATATGACCGAGGTATGCTATGAAGAAGACGGCTTTAGGATAACAGGCTATGTGGGCAATTCCCGCCTTTCCAGAAAGGACAGACGCCACCAGATATTCTTTGTAAACAGCCGAAACATACAGTCGAGGATAATGAGTTCGGCAGTCAGCGAAGCGTACAAGAGCACGGTTATGACGGGGCATTTCCCCGTTTGTGTATTAAAGGCGGAGGTAAACCTTAAGGATGTGGATGTAAATGTGCACCCATCCAAAATCGAGGTACGCTTTGCCGACGAAAAGAGAGTGTACAATTCGGTTTTCTGGGCGGTAAAAAATGCCCTTACAGAAAACAAGTTTGTGCCCGAATTTGAAATCAAAAGTTCTGTCGGGTCAAAAAACGCAGAGGGCACTATGGTAAAAAATGCCCCGAGCTACGACACCGCAAAGCAGATGGAAATAAATTTACTTAAGGATTACTATGTAGACACCCCAAAAAAAGAGGAGGTCTACAAGCCCATAGGCGAGATAAAACCGCCCCCTGTGCCCCAAAAGGAAGAAAAGATAGACACAGCTATGCCGTTTTTCTCTTCGCCGGAAGAGGCGGACACATCGAGGTTCAAAACCAAAAAGGAAGAAACGCCTGTGGTTTTGGAAAAAAAGGTCATTCAAAGTACTCGCAACATAGAGGTTACGCAAATTTCCGATGAAGAAAAACGAAAGAATATTACGGCAGATGTGGATTTCAAACTCGTGGGACAGGCATTTGGAACATATATAATAGTCCAGGTGGATAACGAGATAATGTTTATCGACCAGCACGCCGCACACGAAAGACTTTATTATGAGGAGCTTTTGGAGGAGTTTAAAACAAGCGGGGTATCGAGCCAGCTTATGCTACTTCCCGTTACAATGACACTTCTTCCATACGAGGTAAGCCTCGCAGAAGAAAACCGCGATTTTTTTGCCCGTCTGGGATTTGAAACAGACATATTCGGCAAGGATGCCCTCATAATCCGTGCAACCCCCGGTATGATGGAGGATAAGGACATAAAAGACGCCGTGTCGGAGATACTATCAATGCTTATAAACGCAAGTGAGAGTGCCACTCTCGAAATGTACGAAAACGCTCTCCACACAGTAGCTTGCAAAAGAGCCCTCAAGGGTAACAGTGCCCTTAACGAAAAGGAAATGAAAGTCCTTTGCGAAAGAGTTCTCTCTCTTGGCGAGGGCATAAACACCTGCCCGCACGGCAGACCCATTATGATTAAAATGAGCAAATACTCTCTGGAAAAACAGTTTAAGAGAATAGTGTAGATATGGAAAAACAAAAAGTCGTTCTGATAGCAGGGCCCACAGGTGTCGGCAAGACGGCATCGTCGGTGGTTCTTGCAAAAAAACTTAATACCGAGATAATATCGTGCGACTCTATGCAGATATATAAGGGAATGGACATAGGCACAGCCAAGGTGACACCTCTTGAGGCAGACGGCGTAGTCCACCATATGACAGATATAATCTCCCCCGACAAAAGCTTTTCGGTATGCGACTATGTCGATATGGCAAAAAGGTGCATAGAAGAAATTGCCAAAGACGGCAAAATCCCGCTTGTTGTAGGCGGTACGGGACTCTATGCGGACAGTCTGTTAAAGGGCATTGATTTTGACAAAGATGCCTCAAAGGACGATTCTTACCGAAAGCATCTTGTGTCCGTTGCCGAGCAAAAGGGTGCACAGTATCTGCACACCCTTCTCGCCCAAAAGGACAGAGAAAGTGCCGACGCTATCCACCCCAATAATGTAAAGAGGGTAATAAGGGCACTGGAGTACTATCACATCACAGGAGAGAAGATATCCCATCACAACGAGTGCACCAAAAACAAGGAAGCACCGTACAATTCTGTGAGGATTTATTTTACAAGAGAAAGAGAAAATCTGTACAAAAGGATAGATATGCGTGTTGACGAGATGATAGAACTGGGTCTCGAAGATGAGGTAAAAGCTCTCAAAGAAAAGGGCATCGGCGAGGATACCACAGCTATGCAGGCAATAGGCTACAAGGAAATGTACGCATATCTTACCAAAAAGATAGGTTTTGACGAAGCGGTAAATCTCATAAAGCAATCTTCCCGTCATTATGCCAAAAGACAGCTAACCTGGTTTAAACGCGACAAGGACGGCATATGGCTAAATCTTGACGAGTTTTCTTCTACGGAGGATATAGCTCAAAGGTGCCTGGAAATTGCTTTTGATAGATAAGGAGTAATCTATGAAAAAAACAGTCAAATTAATATCCGTTATCGCGGCGGTATTTCTGTTTATCGTGCTTATGGTAAAGTTATTTGGTAACGGCATCAAGCTCGAAATGGTCTATCATGGCGAAATGGAAAAATCGCATAGCTTCAGGGCACTTGTAATAAGAGACGAAACGGTTGTAACCACAGACAAAAAAGGAATACTCGAGTCTATGGTAAAAGACGGCGAAATGGTCCGCAAAAACAAGCACATTGCCAGTGTGTACGAAAGCGACATAGACGACGAGGTAAAAAACAACCTCAATAACATAACAAGGCGTATAGAAGAAATAACCAAGGTAAAGGAAGAAAACCAGAGTGCCGTGGTGGGCGGATTTCACCTGGAGAGCACAATAGATGCCAAGATAAGAGAGCTTATGACGGCGACGGAAAAGGGCGATATGGAAAAGGTATCGCAGATAAGTGCGGATCTGGGACTTTTGAACGACAAGAAAAACGCCATAGAAAACGGCGAACAATACACCGACAAGGTTCTCTCTGACTTAAAGGCAGAAAGACAAAAGTACGAAAAAGAGCTCGGCAACTCCAAGGCGGACCTCTTTTCGCCTGTGTCGGGGATATATACAACCAAGATGGACGGATACGAAAAAATCGTAACAAGCGATGCCATAGGCAAAATGACGCCCTACGATTTCGAAACCATATCCAAGATGGACCTGTCTGCCAAAACCGCCAAAAAAGACGGAAATGTGTGCAAGATAATAGACGGCTTTAGCTGGTCGGTGGCTTTTGTAGCTACCGAAAAGGAAATATCCAAGCTAAAGGAGGGCTCGTCGGTATATATAAGAAATTCCAAGCTTGCCAAGGACAACAGGGCATCTATAAGCTACATCTCCACCCCCGTCAACGGCAACTATCTCGTGGTTGCCACATCCAACGAAAATTCCGCCTGGGCTATGGAAGAAAGGTTTGCAGACATACACCTTATACGCAGTAAGTACAAGGGGTTAAAGGTCCCCGTAAAAGCCATCAGGGTAATAGATAACAAGACGGGTGTGTATGTGGTTATAGACGGCATAGTCCACTTCAAAGAGGTAGAGGTACTCTACAAGGATTCGGGCTATGCAATAGTCAAAGAGGACAACTCCTCGCAGGGCGGACTTTTGCTCTATGACGAGGTTGTGGTATCGGGCAAAAAACGCTTAAAGCCCGGACAAAAAATATCATAAAGAGGAAGTAATTTAAGATGAGCATAGAACAAAACCTTTTGGATATAAGGCAAAACATAGAAAATGCTTGCAAAAAGGCAGGCAGAAAAAAGGAAGATGTGTGTCTTTTGGCGGTTACAAAGACCATTGATGCACAAAGGATAAACGAGGCGATATCTCTTGGTGTAACCGACATCGGCGAAAACAGAGTTCAGGAGCTTTTGGCAAAATATGATTTGGTAGACAGAGGTGTCAACTGGCATCTAATTGGCCACCTGCAGACCAACAAGGTAAAGTACATTGCCGACAAGGTGTGTATGATACACTCGGTAGAAAGTCTGCCCCTTGCCATAGAGATAGACAAAAGATGTGCCAAAATAGATAAGGTTATGGATATCCTCGTGGAAGTAAATGTATCGGGTGAAGAGAGCAAAAGCGGCATAAATCCCGAAAATGCGGTGGAGTTTATAACAGAAATATCAAAACTCAATAACATTCGCGTAAAGGGACTTATGACAATGGCACCGTTTGAGGCGGAAAATGTCGAATTGCATCAAATTTTTTCGGATTTACATAAAATTTCTGTTGACATATCGTCAAAAAAATTAGATAATGTTAGTATGGAACATCTGTCTATGGGTATGTCGGGCGACTATGAGGTTGCCGTCCAGGAAGGCTCCACCATTGTACGCATAGGCACTGCGGTGTTTAAATAACTGTACTTATGTATAATATAGAAAGGATTGAACATATAAAATGAGCGAATTTATGAACAAGGTTCTTAACTTTATGGGTATCGGCGATGTTGAAGAAGGCCAGGAAGAAGTGTATGCCGAGGAAACAAAAGACGATATCTTTACACCCGAGATTAAGTCAAGATATCAGGAAACTTCGCACGCACCCGCCCATTCGGGCAGAAAGAGCAAGGTGGTAAACATCCACGCTACCACACAGTTAAAGGTAGTGGTTCTTCAGCCTACAACCTACAACGACGCTACAGAAATTGCAGGACATTTAAAGGAAAAGAAACCCGTTGTTGTAAATCTGGAAAAGCTGGACAAGGATACCGCAAGAAAGATTGTGGACTTTTTAAGCGGAGCTGTGTATGCGTTGGACGGCTCTATGCAAAAGGTTTCAAACGGAATACTGCTTCTTGTTCCTTATACAATGGGCATAATGGGCGATTTTTCCGACGAAATAAAAACTCACGCACTTTTTGATTTCTTTTAAAATATGACAGACAGAAAACAGGTTCTCTGGGGAGTAAACAGCGACTCTGACAGGCTGTTTTTGTCCAGAATGTGTGACATAAACGACAAGAGCGATCTTACAGGCAGGATAATGCACACGAGGTTTTTAACCCCGAAAGAGCAGATGCTTATATCACAGAGGCAAAGCCACTTTGGCAGTGTTGAGTTTTTTGGCGGGTATGACGATGCAGAGCGAAAGATTGCGTTTTTTGTGCCAAATGACTGGGAGGAAAAGCCCTCTTCGATAACTGCAGTAAGGATCCGCCCCACCAACAAACGCACCTACTCGCACAGGGATTATCTGGGCTCGCTTTTAGCTCTTGGCATCACGAGGGAGCTAACCGGCGATATCGTAACAGACAGTGACGGTGCTGTGGTCTTTGTTATGCAGGAAATTGCGGATTTCATCCTTATGAATTTGTCGAGGGTTGCAAGTGCCTCTGTTAAAACGGAGCTTACAGACATATCCTCGGATATGGCAAACACAAAAAGCTTTAAGGATATATCCTGCACTGTGTCTTCTATGAGATTAGATTGCGTTCTATCTGCTGTAATGGGTAAATCCCGTGCTTACAGCTCGGGTGTTATAGAAGAAGGGCTGGCGTCGGTAAACTATGAGGTAACCAAAAACACAACCTGCAAGATAAAATCGGGCGACATCATCTCTGTAAAAGGGTTTGGCAAGGCGGTTATATCGACCGACGAGCATCTGACCAAAAAAGGCAGAATACACATAGAAGTAAAAAAATACATTTAACAAAGGAGGAAACAGGTATGATTACACCAATGGATTTACGCACAAAAACCTTTAAAAAGGCACTTAACGGATATGACAAAAAGGAAATAGACGAATATATGGAGCTTTTGATAGCTGATTACGAAAAGGTATACAAGCAGTCTGTGGAAACAGGCGACAAGATAAATACTCTCACAAAGCTCCTGGATAGCTACAAAGGTATGGAAGACACTATGAAGGAGTCGCTGATAGTAGCACAGAAGACTGCCGACGACCTCATAAGAAATGCAACAGAGAGAGCAGAAATCATAGTAGACGAAGCCAAGATAGAGGCGAAAAATCTCGTTGCCGAAGCAACGAGCGAAGTAAACAGAATAAACACACAGCTTTCGGAACTTAAAAGTGCAATGGATATGTACAGGACAAAGGCTGTGGGAATGCTTACTGCACAGATAGAAGTAGTGAACAAGTTTGAAACCGAATAAAAAAAGGGGGGAATTATCCCCCTTTTTTTTACTCGTTTTTTTGCAACTCTATGTTTATCTGATTTTTCTCTGTATCGGATTTTACAAAAACAAATGAATTTTTTGGGCAAATACACCTTGACATTTACTTGCAATAAATATATAATAGTTATATGTATGATAAAAGGGGCGTTATGCTTTGAGAGTTATTTCGGGTCTTTGCCGCGGGCTTAAGCTAAATAGCCTGGACGGTATGGATACACGGCCTACATTAGACAGAGTAAAAGAGGCACTTTTTTCTATGCTTTTTGACAGATGTCAGGACGCAGAGGGGCTGGACCTTTTTGCAGGCAGCGGTGCGTTGGGTATAGAGCTTTTAAGCCGATATGCCAAGAGATGTACTTTTGTCGATGCATCACCCGATGCAATAAACATAGTAAAGCAAAACATAGCAAAAGCCCGTTTGAGTGACAAGGCTGAGATTAAACTTGGCGACGCACTCACCTTTGTAAATTCTGCAAACGGCAAATACGACATCATCTTTTTGGACCCTCCGTACAAATCGGGTTTGTATGATGAGCTGCTGTCCGTTATTTCAAAAAGGCAGCTTTTAAATGACGGCGGAGTTGTTGTTTGCGAGTGCAGTACAGACACAGTGTTGGAAACAGGCGGATACACCGTCCTTAGGGATAAAACATACGGCAAGGTAAGGCTTTGCGTGTTGGAGCTTGTGTAAATATATTGGGGGATACCCCGTATTTTAAAAAGGGTATGAGAGGAGTACGAAAGATGGACGTTATAGAATTGCTTAGCGAACTTGAAGAAATTATAGAAAAAGGTTTTGAAATCCCTGTAGTTAAAAAGACCTTTATCGACAAGAAGCAGGTTATGGAGCTTATCAACGATATAAGCCTTCAGCTTCCCGATGAATTAAGAGTAGCAAAATCCATTGCAGAGGATTCCAAGAAAATCATTGCAGACGCTCAGAAACAGGCTGATGCCAAAATCAAAGAGGCAGAGCACAAGATTATGGGCCTTGTTGACGAGCACGAAATTACCAAGCAGGCAACCATGAATGCGAACGATATCATCTCCAAAGCACAGAAAGACGGCAGAGAGATAAAGCTTGCCGCTATCAAGTTTGCAGATGACCTTCTTGAAAGAGTAGAAACAGACATCAGAACTGTCAACGAAAAGATAAGACAAGGCAGAGAAAGCCTTCGTCAGTAATTTTGACTTTTAAAGATTGTGGGTTGCTTTGTGCGTTTTTGCCTGGGCAACCCCATTTTTTATAGAATAGGATGATATTATGGTTACATTAAAAGATGCAAAAAGAATAGTCTTTAAGGTGGGGACATCTTCGCTTACATATTCGGGCGGAGGCATCAATCTTCGCAGAGTGGAATCTCTTGTAAAGGTCCTCTCGGATTTAAAAAATCAGGGCAAGGAGATAATCCTCGTTACCAGCGGAGCGATAAGCGTGGGTATGGGCAAGCTCGGAATTAAAAACCGCCCCGACAAAACCAGAGAAAAGCAAGCCCTTGCCGCTATCGGACAGTGCGAGCTTATGGATTTTTATTCCAATTTGTTTTCGCACTACAATCACACAGTGGCACAGCTTCTTCTTACAAAAGATGTGGTGGACAACATCACGCTAAAGACCAATGCCGTAAACACATTTGAAACACTTCTTTCTTTTGGAGCTATTCCCATCGTCAACGAAAACGACTCCATCAGTGCAGAACAGATTGAATTTGGCGACAACGACACTCTCTCGGCACTTGTGGCAAAGCTTACGGGTGCGGATCTTCTGGTGATACTCTCGGATATTGACGGTCTTTATGACGGCGACCCCAAGGACAAAGGCTCAAAGCTAATTAGCGTGGTAAACGGTGTAACAGATGATATAAAGAAACTTGCAGGCGGCTCGGGCACAGAGAGAGGCACAGGCGGTATGATAACCAAATTAACCGCCGCCGAAATCATAAATGATGCAGGTACGGATATGTATATAATAAACGGCTCCGACCCCGAAAATATCTATAAACTACTCGACGGCAGCGATATAGGAACACGCTTTGTAGCTCAAAAGAGGTGAATATATAAATGACTAATCTTGAAAACATAGGCTCCCTTTCCAAAAAGGCGGCTAAATGGCTTGCAACAAAGGACACCGAGTACAAAAACTCACTTCTTTGCAGTATTGCCGATGCCCTTACAGATAGCTGTGAGATAATAATTGATGCCAACAAAAAAGACATAGAAAACGCCGAGGCAAACGGCCTCTCCCCTGCAATGCAGGACAGACTGCTCTATACAAAAGAGAGGATACTTTCCTCTGCCGACGGTGTAAAAAAGGTTTGCGAAATCCCCGACCCTGTGGGCGAAGTTATGGAAAAGTGGCAAAGACCAAACGGTCTTGATATAGAAAAAAGACGCGTACCGCTTGGAGTTGTTGGCATCATATACGAAGCCCGTCCCAATGTAACGGTGGACACCGCAGTTTTGTGTATCAAGGCGTCAAATGCGGTAATTCTGCGCGGAGGCAAAGAGGCCATAAACACAAACAAGGCGATAGTTACCGTTATGAGAGATGCACTTAAAAAGATGGGCGCAGACGAAAACATCATAGGCTTTGTCGAGGATACCTCAAGAGACAGTGCCAACGCTATGATGAAATTAAACCGCTATATAGATGTGCTTATTCCCAGAGGCGGAGCATCCCTTATTAATGCAGTGGTAGAGAACGCCACAGTGCCCGTAATAGAAACAGGCGTGGGCAACTGCCACATATTTGTGGACAAATCCGCCGACATCAAAAAAGCTGTGGATATAATAGCCAACGCCAAGATGCAAAGACCCTCTGTGTGCAATGCAATAGAGAACCTTTTGGTGCACAAGGATATAGGAGAGGAGTTTTTTGCTCTTTTGGATAATGCCTTTAAAGAAAAAAATGTCAAGGTCTATGCCTCGAAGGATTTGCTTGACAAACTCACCTGTGTGAGAGAAGCTACGGAAGAGGATTTTGCCACAGAATTTCTGGACTATGCTATAAGTGTAAAGAGCGTTGCAGATGTAGGCGAGGCAATAGAACACATATCCTACTATTCTACTATGCATTCGGAGTGTATCATCACCGAGGATGCTCATAACGCCGAGATTTTTAAAAATTCCATCGATGCGGCGGCGGTGTATGTCAACGCCTCCACCCGCTTTACCGACGGGTTTGAATTCGGCTTTGGTGCGGAGATAGGCATAAGCACCCAAAAGCTTCACGCACGAGGTCCTATGGGATTAAAGGAGCTTACAAGCTACAAGTATATTATCCAAGGAAACGGACAAATAAGATAATAGAGAAAAACCGGCTCTTTGTCAATAGTTGGGGTCAAAATTGAATAATGGAATTTTTGATGGCAGTTGCAGTTTATGCAGCTGCCTTTCCAGTGTTTGATTTTTTGTAGTTAAACATATGTAGTATTCTTTTTCTGAATCTATTA
>JAZPZD010000012.1:0-36394 GCA_045544515.1 Clostridia bacterium
TTATTTTACCAAGTGGGGTGACGGAGCACATGACTTTAATCCGATAGCTGATTTAACAGTAACGGAAATATATGAATTTCTCACATTCCTTAATGCTCCTGAATTTATAATTAAAAAAGCTCCGTCAGCAGCCTTGTTTGATGGTCAGACTGACGAAAGAGAAATGGGAGTAACCTATGCGGAATTGGATGCGTATATTTCAGGTGAAACTGTAACTGAGGACAAATCGGCAATTATTGAAAAGTTACATATAGCAAGTGAACATAAAAGAAAAGGTGTATCAAAATATGATACACCAAACAAAGAAAAACTCTTTTGAAAAAACTTGGTAGACTTATGCCATCTTCTGTGATATGTTTGTGTTTCTGAAAGAAGATGTGTGTCCCAACAAAATACTGGTATTGCATTATATCCAAAATGAAGAAATCAACCTAATTCCAAGATGATTTCTTCATTTGAATATAATCAAATTCTAGTCCATTCATCATCCATAAACCATAGCTTAAACTCATCGGCAGAAATTTCGCCATTTCTGTATGCGGTGAGTTTTTCTCTTCCTTTTATTTTCCAGACGTCAAATTCAGGCTTGAGAACGGGATTGCGGAGAGACCGGGTGCTATATCGTTTGCGTGCAGCATAAAATTCAACTTCGATGTCCGGTTGCTTGCTTTTGTAAGCGTTTTGAGCACCGATTGAAACACATTTATATTTGAATCCGGGCATTATTCTGTCGCAATATAGGGAATCCGGTCTTCCTTTTGGAATAAATGGCTTATTACAGTTTTTGCATAATTTAATGGGTAAATCTTTTTCCAATGAAGTGAATAAATCATAATACATCAATTGCTCAGTTGAACATTGTGAAATAGACATCACTATGCTTTCCTCACTTGCGGGCTGAGAGTAAAAGAATTTTGAATTAACAGAACTTCCTAAATCGACACTAAGACAGGTTGGGAATTTCATTCTTAAT
Organism: Clostridia bacterium; assembly: GCA_045544515.1. GTDB lineage: Bacteria > Bacillota > Clostridia > UMGS1810 > UMGS1810 > RGIG8748. Next base: position 974 of record JAZPZD010000012.1, read on the forward strand.
AATTGGATTTTTCTTTTTGTATCTAATCCGTTAAGTCGATCAAGACCTTTAACCTCAGCAGGGGAGTTGCATATATCAAAAACATCTCTGCGTATTGTGTCGGTAAAAGATATGAAGTTGTCCAGTAAAAAGCCTGCAGCAATATTCCACAATTTTAAGCATTCTTTAAGTTGTATCTGCCCATCTTTTTTTATTTTTCTTAATTGTTCTGTTAGCTCCAGCTTTTCCTGAGTTTTGAATGTATCTATAAAATCAATTAAGTCACTCGAAGAGTAGTTTGGGTGTAATTTTTTTATTGCTGTAAGGAGAGTGTGGGTGGTTTCGTGTAGGTATACGCAATAATCATCTATCTGAAACAAGGCATTTTCATATTTCTTGAAATTCGATTCGTTTTCATCATCAAGATAGGATATATATGTCTTAATTAAATCGTTATAATATTTTTCAACTTGTAAAACATCCAATACAATCGCATTTATCAAATGATGACCAAGAGGGAATTCAGTTCCCAGATAATCAGATGGTATTTCCTCAAAAGGGATTAAGGTTTATAGCGATTAATGATCGCTACGACAGTAACAATTATGTCGGAGACACCGGAGGCTTTGAAATATCAATAAAAAACCTTATATCACAAATCTATGCGCAGGATGCATCAAAGAAAATAAGGACAAGTTTTCAATCAAAAGCCAGAAACGGTGAATACATTGGTTTTCAGAAGATATATGGTTATGTTATTAATGAAAACAAAAGGCTTATACCGGATAGAGAACCTGCTGCAGTTGTGAAAAAGATATTTGAAATGCGAAGTCAGGGAAAAACTTACGATGCGATTGCAAAGTATCTGAATGATGAAAAAATTCTTGTTCCCCGTCTGTATTTTAAATACAACAAGCTTAGGGATGATGGTACAATTCCGGAAATGAATATGTGGACCCGAACAATCCTTCATAAAATGCTTAATAATGAACAGTATACCGGAAAACTCATATTCGGAAGGTATAAAGTTGATAAAATCTGTGGCAAAACAGCCAGCAGAGCTTCACGAGACAAGTGGATTATTACCGAGAATGCTCATGACCCGATTGTCAGCGAAGAACTGTTCAACATTGCGAAATCCACAAAGAGAGAATCAAGAAAAGGTGTAAAATTAGGGCAGACCTTATTCGGTGGCAAGGTTGTTTGTGGATGCTGTGGAAGGAATTTTTACACTTGGTCAAAAAATCATATTCTTATCTGCCAGACTCCCGTTTTGACAGGAAACAATCCGGGTTGCTATGATAAAAAGATACATGAGGATTATTTGATTGCTTTGATTGAAGACTCTATAAAATGCGTTTTGCAAAGCAACAAAGAAATAACAGCAAAGGTCAAGAATGAGATTATCATATCAACAAGTGAATTGAATTCAGTAAAAAAAGAACTTCGGACTGAAATCGGCAAACTTGACAGAATAAGAAGAAATAAAGAAAAACTGTTCCAGAAATTAATGGATAATCAGGTAACAGATGATGAATATATGAGATTATCCAAAGACTTGGAACGGGAAGAAATAACTGTCAAAGATAAAATCAGAGAGCTGAAGAAAAAACAAAAAACTGTTCTTGTAAAAAAGAATGAAAAAGAAATCAATGTAAAAGTTTATAAGGAGATTGGAGCGATTAAAAAGATTGACAGAAATGTAGTAGAAAAATTAGTTGATAAGATGATAGTAAAAAAAGAAGGGAGCGTTGAAATCCAATGGACATTTAAAGAAATTTTTCAAAGTGCATAATGACTTGGCAGAACGAGAAAATGCAGTCTGACAGGTCGTAAAATTTAATAGTAATAGTTTGCAATTTTTTGATATTTATGATAAAATAAAATAGTGGGAAAATCTAACATTCCTGCAGGTCTTTGAAGTAAATTGTTCAGATAAAATCAGTTGAAAATATAGGAAAATTTCTTTAGTCCCTATTATTCACTGTTCACCTGACTTGACACGAACTATCACAAAGAGTAAGAATTAGATGCAATCGGGATTTTTCGGTGTTTATGCGGGTTTGAGCCGATTTTGAACAGATGAAATAATAAAAAATGGTTATGTTTGAACAACAATTATTAGTTTCATAAAAATATTTTCAAAAGGACATAATATGTCTTTGTGTTAGTGTAGAATAAATATATAATAACAAATGAATTTGAGGATGAATTATGGATTACATTGGTGGGAAACACGATAGAATACTTGCTATTTACAACAATCTTTTAGAAGGTAGTGGATTGAATGTAAAAGCTGCTGCGAAACATTATGGTGTTAGCACAAAGACAATAAAAAGAGATATAGATGATATAAGAAACTTTTTGTTGGAAAAAGGTGATGTTGATGGAACATTTAAAGAGGTTGTTTATGATAGAGCAAAAGACAATTACTACATAACCGGAAGCGACAAGCTTACCGCAAAGGAATTGTTTGCTATCGCAAAAGTTTTGTTAGACAGCAGAGCTTTCTGCAAGACGGAGTTTATGTCTGTAATTGATAAGATAATTGACAGGTGTTCACTTGATAAAGATGTAGCTCATATCAAAGATATGATAGCAAATGAAAAGTACCATTACAAAGAACCGCAACACAAAAAGAAATTGATAGATACTCTGTGGGAAATCAGTGAAGCAATAAAAAATCAAAAAAAAATTAAAATCGTTTACAAGAGATTAACCGAACCTAAACATAAGGAAAGGATTCTGGAACCTGTCGGGATAATATTTTCGGATTTCTACTTCTATTTGGCAGCATTTATCCCTGAAAAGAACACGGTCAATCCTACGATTTACAGAATAGACAGAATTTCGGAGTATAAAGTAACTAATGAAAGATTTCAGGTCCCGTATGCAAACAGATTTGAGGAAGGTGAATTCAGAAAGAGAGTTCAGTTTATGTACGGTGGCGACCTACTTCGTTTAGAATTTAAATATTATGGTGAGTCGCCGGAAGCAATCATCGACAGACTCCCTACTGCAGAAATTATTTCTAAAGATGATAAAAGTTTTACTTTTAGAGCAGAAGTGTTCGGACGAGGGATTAAACCTTGGATATTAGGTCAGGCAGATAAGTTAGAAGTTGTAAAACCTGCTGAATTAAGACAAGAGATTAAAGAACTAATTGAAAATATGAAAAAATTATATGGCTAATTATTGTCTAAAATTAAATAATGAATAACTTGAACAAACATTTAGGAGGCGATTATTATGTTTGGATTTAAGAAAAAGAAAGAGTATATAAGTTGTTTAGTTAAATTTGAGGATAGTGATTTGTTTTCTATGTACGTAATACTTGATGAAACTGTAAAAGAAGGCGATAAGTTGCTTATTCCGTTTGATGAAGAAAACATAAGTAAAGTCGGCACAGTTGTAGTTGTCAAGCGAGTGCTGGGGGGTGAACAACCACATTCATTTGAACTAGCAAAAAGGATTAAGAAACTATGATGGCAACTTATATGACAAATTATGAATGGAGGTGGAAATTCGAATGAATAAACCTATAAGGATATTGATAACAGTTATAATAACAATACTTACATTAATTCCAATGTTTTTTATACGTTTAAGAATATACAATTGGATTTTTACAAAATTTATCAAATTTATTCCTCGATTTTTATGGATGCCGATAGATATTGTTTTTGCTGTTTTTTGTTACATACTTATAGCATACTCTATTTATTTTGTGTTAGGTGAAATTTTCAAATCTAATGACATGGAAGATTGACAATTAATAAAAAAAATAATAAAATATTATGTGAAAGAGAAATAAAGATATCATTTTTATATCATACAAAAACTGGAGGTAAAACTATGAAAAAATTGACGGAAAATATGGTGTTAAAAAAACTCGATATTCAAGGGTTTGATCGTCTCACTCCTCAAAAAGTAATTCAAATGGCTCCTATGTTGAGCGAAATGGAACCGGAGGTTGCAATAAAAGCACTTGAACAATTTCCTGAATTTTCTAATACAATAAAAGGTGTTGTAGGAGATATAGATAAAAATTTAGAAAAGGCTATGTCTGAAAACAAGGAAGTGACACTGAAATTTTATGATTCTTGTAAATCAACGATAGATATTCTGAATGAACGCCTTAGTAAAGGTGATTTACAAGTTGAAGAACGCAAAGATATTTTATCAACAATTGTACACTTACTAGAGATGATGGATCATAAAGATTCGGAAAACAAAAAGTTTTTACATACTTTAAGTTTGATTTGCGGTGCTGTTGGTGGGGTGGCATTAGCTTCTGCCGCTGTAGTACTTGGTAGCAAATTAGATATTAATAAGCTATAATTATTGGGTAATTTACAAAGGAGAAATGTATTATGGAAAATAATGAAGTTATACAAGAAAAAAATAACAAGGAAAAAGTAACAAATAATGACTCTGGAAAATCCTCGATAAAAAAAGCCGGAAAGGTTATAGGTGGTTCGGCTGCAGTTGCCGGTAGTGCTATTTTAGGTGCGGTAATAAAAGAAAATGCTCCTGTGATCGCAAAAGCTGTTGCAAAAAAATCAAAGAAGGTTACAAATAGCTTGTTAAAAGCAACAGGACTTAAAAATAAAAATTTATTTGATGTTGCTGCAGATATAATTAAGATGATAAAGAAATAGATTTTGTATAAGCGGTATATACAAATTACAGTGAAAGTTGATTTTGTGTCTTAAAAGGACACTGCTTGTCCTCCTTCTATGATATAATAAACAAAATTATACCGTAGGAGGATTTTTATGAAGATACTAATAACTGTATTTACAGTAATATCAATGTTACTTTGGTGGGAAATTCCGTTACTGTGCTTTATTTTGTCTGCGACAAATATTTTGATTCCACTGATTAAAGGTGAATGGACATTGTATTATAAAATTATGGCCGGGATATCTGTCATAGCAATAGTATTGTGTGGTTGGAATTGGGATTTAAATGTTGGCATGAGAATTATTGAATGGTTCAAGAATTGTGGATAGTTAATGCTTGCAACTAATAAGCATTATAGATGTCAAAAACGTAGAATTTGGTTAAATACTTGTTGATTTACGATAACACCTGTTTTAAAAAGGTGTTATCATGGATAAAGAAAAATAACAGAAAAATTTGCGATGAGGAGAAGGCATGAAAAACGCTCGTAATGATGAAATAAATATTTTAGAACTTTCAAAAGATAAGGAAGTAGAAACTAAGGAAACTTCATCAGATATTGCCGGAGTTGTTTACGGCGATGTTAGTAACGCAAGCACTTTGTACGGTATGGATAAGTTTAATACTCCAAGAGGACACGGATTCGCTGCCGAACATGCAAATCATTTGCATGATAAAATTCATAACATGGATTTTTTTGGGCAGGACAAGGTAAAAATGGTTGGAGAAGAAATTGATCCTGAAACAGGGAGAATTGTTAAAAACGGAGCGGATAGAGTAGTAAATGGAGTAAGCATACAAACCAAGTACTGTCGTTCCGGTTCGGCGTGCATAGCAGAATGTTTTGAAGACAATACATTTAGATATTTTAATGTTGACGGAACACCGATGCAAGTTGAGGTGCCGTATGATATGTATGATGCAGCTATACAAGCGATGGAAAGCAGAATAACTCGTGGAGAAGTTCCCGGGGTAAGCGATCCGAAAGAGGCTAAAAATATAATCAGAAAAGGGCACTATACGTATAAACAGGCAAGAAATATTGCCAAGGCAGGCAATATAGATTCAATAAAATTTGATGCTACAAATGGGGCTATTGTTGCCACATCGGCTTTTGGTATTAGCGCTGCCATTTCATTCGCAACATCTGTATGGAACGGTGAAGAAATAAATGTTGCACTAAAAAATGCTACCCATGTAGGATTGAAAGTAGGGGGAACCACTTTCATTACGGCTATATTATCTAGTCAATTATCAAAAGCGGGTTTGAACAGTGCTTTAGTAGGTAGCTCGGAAGCGGTTGTTCAAATTATGGGACCTAAGGCATCTGCGTTACTTGTTAATGCTTTTCGTAGCGGAAGTAATATATATGGCGCTGCTGCAATGAAGAGCGCTGCAAAAATGCTTCGAGGAAATTTTATAACAGGTGGTGTTGCAGTAGTTGTGTTATCAAGCGCCGATGTTATCAGCATTTTTAGAGGTAGAATTTCAGGGAAACAGTTGTTTAAGAATATAACAAATACTGCATCGACGGTTGCTGGTGGAACCGCAGGCTGGGTCGGAGGTGCAGCGATAGGGGCAAAAATAGGTGCTGTGGTTGGCTCTGCTTTTCCCGGAGCCGGGACTGCAATAGGTGGTGCAATAGGCGGAACTATCGGTGGTTTAGCTGGTTCGGTCGGCGGCGGTATAATTTCAGAAAAGGCAAGCGATGCCATTTTGGACTCATTCATTGAAGACGATGCTGATGAAATGGTTGGAATTATAGAAAAAGTCTTTACTCAACTTGCAGAGGATTATCTTTTAAATCAAAAAGAAGCGGAAAATATAATTGAGAGTTTAAGCAGTAGATTGAGTGGTAAATTATTGAAAGATATGTTTGAGAGTGAAGATAGAGGAGCGTTTGCTGAAAATTTATTAATTGTTGAAATAGAAAAAGAGATTGCCAAGCGCGAAATAATTAGTTTGCCTTCTGACGATGAAATACAGCAATCTTTAAAAGAAGTTTTAGAAGAAATTTCGGACGAGTTAGAAGATAATAACAATTGAACAGTTTTGTTATTGCAAGAGTTGTTTTTTACTCCTGACTTGACACGAGTAAAAAAGAGAGTATTTCAGGTGTTTTCAAAGCAGATTCAAGGATATAAAATTAATAAGTATATTAAGAAAGGAGTAAGTGAATATGAAATTAACATTTATAGGAGCAGCTCATGAGGTTACAGGTTCTTGTATCTTGCTTGAAGCTTGCGGAAAGCATATTCTTATTGACTGCGGTATGGAACAAGGCGGTAATACATACGAAAACTGCGAATTGCCTATTGCACCAATAGAAATTGATGCGATTTGTCTTACTCATGCACATATAGACCATTCAGGAATGATTCCGGCAATGGTTGCAAAAGGTTACTCAGGTCCCGTATACTGCACGGAAGCAACACATAGACTTTGTAATATAATGTTACAGGATTCTGCTCACATTCAGGAACAGGAAGCGGAATGGCAGAATAGAAAAGCAGAGCGTTCAGGCTATCAGCAGTATGTGCCTGTGTATACTGTTGAAGATGCGTTGGAGTCCCTGAAATTATTTGAAGGACACGGATACAACAAACCGATTGAAATATTTGAAGGCGTAACGATAAAATTCTGCGATGCAGGACATTTGCTTGGTTCATCAAGCATCCACATTACAGTAAATGAAAATGGTGAAGAAAGAACAGTTTTGTTCTCAGGCGATTTAGGAAACATAGACAGACCTCTTATCAGAAATCCTCAAAATCCACTGTATGCTGATTATGTAGTAATTGAATCAACCTATGGTGACAGAGTTCACGGAGAAAGACCTGACTATATCGCACAGCTTACAAAAATAATGCAGGAAACCTTTTCAAAGGGCGGAAATCTTGTTATCCCATCCTTTGCAATTGGAAGAACGCAGGAGCTTTTATATCTGTTCAGGACAATAAAGGAAGAAGGACTTGTAAAAGGACACGAAAACTTTATTGTGTATGTAGATTCACCTCTTGCAGTTGAGGCAACAAAGATATATCAGGATAATCTGATGGGATATTACGATGAAGAAACACTTGCACTTGTAAAGCAGGGCATCAATCCCATATCTTTCCCCGGATTAAGATTAAGTGTTACAACTGATGAGTCAAGAGCAATAAACTTTGATATGATTCCAAAGGTAATCATATCTGCATCGGGTATGTGCGAAGCGGGCCGTATCAGACATCACTTAAAGCATAACCTATGGAGAGAAAACAGTACAATACTTTTTGTTGGATATCAGGCGGAAGGAACCTTCGGCAGAAAGCTTATAAACGGAGCTAAGAATGTTTCATTGTTCGGTGAAAGCATTCAGGTTAATGCAAGGATAGAATCAATTGTAGGTATCAGCGGTCACGCTGATAAAGATGTGCTTCTCGGATGGCTTGGCAGTATGGAAAAACCGCCAAAGAAAGTGTTTGTAAATCACGGTGATGATTTGGTGTGCGATGCTTTTTCGCAGACAATATATAACAAGCTTAAGTTCTCTGCAACAGCACCATACAGCGGTGATGAATACGATCTTGCAACAGGCGAATGCACAGCAAGAGGAAGAATAGTTAAACTTACTAAGGTATCAGAAGGAAGACGAAGAGCAAATCTTGTATTTGACAGACTTATGGCAGCGTGCCAGAGACTTAAAACTGTTGCAGAGTTAAGCCGTAATCTAACAAATAAGGAGCTTGCTAAATTTACAGATCAGATAAATGACTTGTGTGATAAATACGCAAGGAAATCAAAATAAGGACATAGGTAAGGAGGTTAAAGATATGTCAAAAAGATATTTTGCATGTGTGTATGGCGGAGCGAATGAAAGAATTGCAAGCCAGCATAAAGAAAAGATAGAAGAATTGGGAAAACTAATTGCAACAAACAGTTTTTCGCTTGTATATGGAGCAGGGGCAACAGGCTGTATGGGCGCAGTTGCAAGAGGTGTTAAGGAAAACGGCGGTTTTGTTATGGGTATATCTCCTGACTTTATCAGCGAATTTGAGGATATATTCGATTGCGATAATAAGGTCATGGTTGATACAATGGCAGAGCGAAAAACACTTATGGAAAAGCATGCAGATGTGTTTTTCATCGCTCCCGGCGGAATAGGAACTATGGATGAGTTCTTTCAGGTGCTGACTTTGAAATACTTAAAGAGAATTGATGTACCGATTGTTGTTATAAACCTTGATGGCTTTTATGATACGTTAATTGCATTGATTAATGATTTGGTAAGACAAGGTGCAGTAACGGAAGAAATACATAAGTTGTATGATGTAATAACAGATGTCAATGAGTATACAATAGCTTCGATACTTAAAGAAATTGTTTGATAAATGGGTATGAGCGAACCAAATGAAGAACCTGATTGTTCAACATAGGGAATGGTTTTGTGTTGGTTTGAAATGTATCGATTTAAAGATTAGTTTGCCGATTTTGATATTTACATATACTATCGGGAGCGAGAAAATCCAGTATTCTCGCGGGTCCTAAAGAATTTTGTTCAGAAAAAATGCAGTGAAAAAATAAGAAAAAAATAGTAGGTCCTAATACGAGATTGCGAGTATCAAGGTTCTCCGAAATATAGAAATCTTTGATTTCGTTATATTTCGTGATGGTTCTTATTATTCACTGTTCTCCAGTCTTGGCACGAGTAATAAGATACCGTTCGGCAGGTCATATGCTTTCTTGACAGGAACTATATACATTAATCTAAAGGAGAAAACAATGAGATATTTAATAGTTGTTGATATGCAAAATGATTTTATTACAGGAACCCTCGGAAGTAAACTTGCTGAGGAAATTGTGACAAATGTCGCTGAAAAAGTAAAAAACTTTGGTGGAAGGGTTATATTCACAAGGGATACACATTTTGGTGACTATATGCAGACGCAAGAGGGCAAGAAACTCCCTGTTGAGCATTGTATAAAAAACACACAAGGGTGGCAGATTTGTGACGAATTAAAGCCGTATGTTAACGAGGTTGTTGACAAGGTAACCTTTGGAAGTGTAGAACTTCCGAAAATACTCAAAGATTATGGAGAAGAAATAAATGAAATCGAACTGTGCGGTTTGTGCACGGATATTTGTGTGATTTCGAATGCTATGATATTAAAGGCAAGCTTTCCCGAAACACAAATAACTGTTGATGGAAGCTGTTGTGCGGGAGTTAGTGTCGAAAGTCATAATACGGCACTTGAAGCTATGAAAGCAGTACAGATAGAAATCAGATAATCTTGATTTTTCTGACAAAGCATTATATAATATACATATACTTTTGCATAATGAGGTGTTTTGTTGTGAATGAAATTAATGAGAATTTATCCAAACGCTGGATATATATGATCGTCGGCATTCTCGCTATGCTTTTTGCGGGGATTTTGTATGCCTGGTCAATCCTTAAAGCACCTTTGGCGGAGCAATTTGGATGGAGTCCATCGGCACTTGCGCTAAACTTTACCCTGGCTATGACATTCTTTTGTATAGGCGGACTTTTTGGTGCACAGTTGTCTAAACATTTTGGACATAGGATAGCTCTTGCTATGGCAGGTGCTTTGTCTGCTTTGGGATTTATCCTTACATCGTTATTAAATAATGTTTCTGTGTGGATATTATACATTACATACGGTGTACTTGCAGGACTTGGTATAGGTATTGCCTACAATGTTGTCATAGCAACCGTAAGTGCCTGGTTCCCTGACAAAAAGGGACTGTGTTCGGGTTGTCTTATGATGGGATTTGGTGCATCTGCACTTCTTTTGGGCAATGCCGCAGATGTTATGTTCAAAAGCTCCATGGGATGGCGTGCTACCTATATAGTTATGGGTATTGCAATTTTTGTGGTTTTGTCCCTGGCAGGCCTATTGCTTAAGAATGCTGACTCTTCGGTTACTTTTCCAAAGAAAAGCACCTTAAAGAGCGTAAAAGAAGAAAATTTTGAAAAGAGTGACTTTACCTCGAAACAGATGCTCTGCCGTCCTTCGTTCTGGATGGCGTTTGTTTGTATATCGCTTTTGGCTGCTGTGGGAAGTTCTGTTATCAGTTTTGCCAAAGACCTTGCACTGTCGGTAAATGCATCGGAAGCTCTGGCGGTTTCTCTTGTTGGTGTGCTCTCTGTTTGTAATGGTATCGGAAGAATTTTCACAGGTGCCGTGTTCGATGTTTTGGGACGCCGCAGAACAATGCTCTGTGCCAATATGCTTACTATTTGTGCTGCTGTTGTTACTTTGATTGCTGTATCTGTAAATTCTCTGGTGCTATGTATTGTTGGCTTGTGCCTTACAGGAATGTCATATGGTTCTTGCCCGACTATTACAGCGGCATTTACATCATCATTTTTCGGTATGAAGAATTTTTCCAACAATATGGCTCTTATGACATTTACGGTTATGGTTGGTTCATTTATTGCCACAGCGTCGAACAAGGTGCTCGAAGCAACAGGCGGATATACAGCTGCATTCGTAATGCTGTTAGCTTTGACATTTGTAGCATTGCTGCTTAATATATTTATCCGAAGACCATGAAACTAACGATATATTATAGGGAGATGCTTGTATGTAAAAAAAATAGAACAACTAAAAACGCAAACAAAGTTAAATGACATAGGCAAGGAAAAAATGTCTATAACCAACCTTGCGGATTTTGATGTATGCAATCCAAAAGTCAAAAATTTTGCCTTTGTGCAGTTAAACCTCGGTGAAGAAGTTCAGTATCATATGCACTTTGGAGAGAGCGAAACTTACTTTATACTTTCTGGCAGAGGCATCTATAATGATAACGGAAATAAGGTTAATTTATCTCCCGGAATGGTAGCTTTGACCCCGTCAGGACAAGGTCACGCTATTAAAAATACAGGTGATGATATTCTTGCTTTTATTGCTCTTATAGTTTTTGAATAGGATTTTAATGAGGTCAAAGTCTAAAAAAAGTGCCCAAAATCTTATGGGGCACATAAAAAATGGATTAAATCCAAAGAAAACACTTAAAAGGCATCTTTAAACTTTCTGGACATTTGTTCAAATGCTTTTATTCTTTCTGTATTAATACTTCCGTCAGCATTGTAAGTGGGGTACAGGTAACCACTCTCTTCAAATTCATTCCACGCATCTGCCAGAATTTCAAAGTCATTGTCGGTGTATAATTCCAATATTGAGATACTTTTTTGTGTCAAAGCTGAGGGCAGAGTAATATATGTAGGAGTAAGCAAATATTATCGTACAAGGCTTTTTAGAAAAAGGACAGGAATAATGTCGGATATATATAATATTAAGTTATGATTTTGTCAATTTTTTGTGGTTGACAGTATAGAAAACATTGGCTTTTGTAGCCTTTTTTTGTGAGGGTTAATTTAATTGTTTTTTGTCGAATTTGGTGGTATAATAAGTTCGAGCAAGTTGCTTTTAGCGATTAATGTCTAAACGGAGAGATTAAATATGGAAAAACTGTTGCAAAAAATCATAAGTGAGTGCTATCCTTACATACAAAACGGAAAAGTAGCCACATATATTCCGGAGCTTGCAAAAGCTGATACAAATGAGTTTGGAATTTGCACTATGTCATTTGACGAAGGAACAAATGGTGTCGGAGATTATGAAAAGAGTTTTACAATGCAGAGCATTGTAAAGGCAATTATATTGTTAAGAGCACTCGAGGACAAAGGGGAGATGGGCGTTCGCAAAGTTGTTGGAGTGGAAGCCACAGGAAAACCTTTTGATGCATTCAATTACAGTGACCAAGATTTAAAGAGCGAACACATCAACCCCATGATAAATGCAGGGGCAATCGCATTGTGCACGCTTATCGACGGAGAAACATATCAGGAAAAATTCCAAAGACTGTTGGATTTAACCAGGAAAATCGCCGGAAATCCCACTCTCAATGTGGATGAAGATGTTTATCTGTCCGAAAAGGCTACCGGCAACAAAAACAGAGCTCTTACATATATGCTAAAGGCCTATGGTATTATCAATGACGATGCCGAAAAAGTACTTGATTGCTATTTTCGTGCTTGCTCCATAAAAGTTACAAGTATAGATTTGGCACGGATAGCGTTTGTTTTGGCTAATAAGGGCAAGGACCCGATTACCGGCGAGCAGATATTTGACAAAAAACATGCAAAATATATCAATGCTGTCTTAATGACTTGCGGAATGTATGACGGTTCCGGAGAATTTGCAATTAATGTAGGAGTTCCTGCCAAAAGCGGTGTTGGCGGCGGGATAATGGCGGTTGTGCCAAATAGAATGGGTATAGGGATATATTCGCCTGCATTAGACAGCAAAGGAAACAGCTGTGCAGGGATTAAGGCATTGGAAATGTTAAGTAACGAACTGGAATTGAGTATTTTTTAAAATACATTTTGAGGGATGTAAGATTTACAAATGGCAGCAAGCAGTATCACAGGGCAGTTAGTGTCGGGAGGGCTGTTTGTTGCAAGCATCAGAGATTATGATTCTTTGCTTGATAGTAAGCCGCCATATTCTGCACCATATATACATAAAACAGAAAATGGACAGAGAGTATCTTTCCAAACATGGAACTGGAATGGTGACCGTTACAAACTTATTCAGTTTATCAGCCAATAGTAATTGCAAAAAAATAGAAGGGTAACAAAAATATGAAAACTGTTTTTATCGTAAATCCTAAAGCCGGACAAGGTAAAAATATCAGTAGATTGATAGATTCAATCGAAGAATATATACTATATCAAACTGCCGATGCACAAATCTACATTACAAAATCTGTGGATGATGCAAGGCAGTTTGTAACTGACTTTTGCAGCAAAATTGGTTCTGCCAGATTTATTGCTTGCGGAGGCGATGGCACATTAAATGAGGTTCTAAATGGTGCTATAGAATACAAAGACGCCGAAATAGGAGTAATCCCTATTGGTACAGGCAACGATTTTTGCCGTAATTTCAACTCACAATTTGATTTTCTGAATATATCAAATCATATAACGGGCTCTGCCCAAAAATGTGACGCAATACACTATTTGACTATCTTAAATGGAGTTAAAAAAGAGGGCTATTGTATCAATATGATAAATATCGGTTTTGATTGCAATGTTGCCGATATGACTGCGCAGATGAAGAAAAAACCTTTTGTGTCAGGTTCAATGGCATATTTTCTCTCGATTTTGATTGCTATGATTAAGAAAAAGGGAGCAAATTTCACTATGGAAATTGATGGAGAAGATGTATATTCCGGAAAGTTCCTTTTGACTTCTATTGCCAATGGTTCTTACTGTGGGGGAGGAATTAAATCCAATCCGCTTGCACAGGTTTGCGATGGTATTATGAATGTCAATATAATAAAAAATGTCAAAAGATTGCAGTTTATTCCTCTTTTGCCACACTATATGGATGGTACTATACTGGATGTCAGAAACATAGGACGCTATCTTATAAACAAGGATTGCCGCAAAATTGCAATAAAACCAAATGGGGAAAATATGCGTATGTGTGTTGACGGAGAAATTATGGATGCAGGCGAAACGACGATAGAAATAATACATAATGCTTTTAGCTTTGTAAATGCAGAAGGCTTTTTTGCAGATAAAAGCGTTGATGTTGAGAGTTGTCATAATATCGTCATATAAAATTCTGTATGGAGGTTTATTGTATGGATAACAAAATAAAAAAACAAGGTATGTTTATATTAGGCGTTGGCGTTTGTATAATTGTAGCAATCCTGTCTGTTATGCTCGAAAAACTAATTCCAGGAGAGATACTTGGTTCTTCCATCATAGCACTGTTCATGGGAACAATAATTAACAGCTTTTTTCATCCGGATTGGATAAAGCCGGCTCTCAAGTTTACATCCAAAAGGATTTTAAAGCTTGCTATTGTTTTGCTTGGTGCATCTCTTGGCGTAAGTACGATTATGTCTGTTGGTAAAATGACCTTTTTTGTGATGATTTTTACTTTTGCTATGTGCTTTGGCGGGGGCTTTTTTGTTCGCAAGCTATTTGGGCTTAACTGGAAATTAAGCAATCTGATTTCTGCCGGAACAGGAATTTGCGGTGGTTCTGCTGTGGCAGCTATTGCACCGGTTATTGATGCCGATGACAAAGATATAGCATTTGCTTTGTCTTCTACATTTATTTTTGATATGGTTATGGTTGCTTTGTATCCGATTATGGGCAAAGCTCTGGGAATGTCTGATATTGCATACGGTATATGGGCAGGAACATCTGTAAATGATACAGCCAGTGTGGTTGCTTCCGGTTATGCTTTTTCCGAGGCAGCAGGTGACTTTGCAATGATGGTTAAGCTCACTCGTACCATTGCAATCATTCCCACTGTGTTAGTGTTTGCATATATCGGTACCCGCATAAAGCAGAAAGAAATGCAAACGCTAAACAATGGCAAAAAGGTAAATATTTTCAAAATAGTTCCGTGGTTTATCGGGGGATTTTTGGCACTGGCTATTGCAAACAGCGTTGGACTTGTTTCGGCAGAAGTGTCTGATATTATGAAGACCGCAAGTAAATTTTTGATGGTAACATCTCTTGCTGCTATAGGACTTGGAACCAGTATTACCGACTTTAAAAAGGCAGGGCTTGCTCCTATGTTCTATGGTATAACTATTGATACCCTGGTAACATTGACAGCTCTTGCGGTTATCTGGTGCATGGGGCTGATGTAATTTGTACTTTGATAAATTGAGGAAATCAAGGGCAGACCAAAGTACATAATCTCTTCTACCACAGCAAGAAACGAAAAAACTCAAAAACTATCATAAAAAACAACTTCATTGATAGGTCTTGTCCGGTAGTGCATTTCTATCGGTTTCGCATCTTCGTGGGGATAGCCCATTACAAGAAGAGCGTGGGGAACAATGTTTTCGGGTATGTTAAATTCCTCTTTTATTGCTTGCGGATTAAAATGCATAACCCAACAAGTACCGATACCAATGCTTTGACAAGAGAGCATCATATGTGTTGTAACAATGCTGGCATCCACAGGGCCCGAGAGTGCTTTGTCATACGGTCTTTGCCAGCATTCTTCTTTGTTGTAGCATACAAGCATTGCACACGGAGCGTCAAAATGGCACTTGGTACATTTTTTCAGCTTTTCTATAGAGATGTCGCTGTTTAATACTAGTATTCTCTGGCTTTGATAATTGCAGCCTGTCGGTGCAAGGTGTGCCGCATTTAGAATTGTGTTGATTTCTTCTTTTTTCAGATGTATGTTCTTAAATTTTCTTACAGAATATCTTTCTTTTATCACTTTTTCAAAATCCATTTCCATTATTCTCCTTATCTTTTTTTAAAAATTATATCATAATTTTTTGTAATCTTCAAATGTATTTTTAGTACAAAACTTGATTATTCTTGGGTTTTGTGTTAAAATTCTTCTGTTAAACACATATTGGAGGCTAAACATATGGATTATAAAGTTATAGATATGCACGCACATTTTTTCCCTGATGAACTGGCAAAAAGAGCTGTAGACAATCTGGGTAATTATTATCATATCAAAATGCATTGTGACGGTACATATAACGACCTTATCAAGAGAGCGGACAAAGCAGAAATAACCAAGCTTGTCATCCATTCCACAGCGCTAAAACCATCCCAGGTAGAAGTCATAAACGATAATACCGCATCACATACCAAAGAAAACATTGCAGGCTTTGGTACCCTGCATCAGGATTACGAGGGTGATATTGAAAAGGAAATAAAAAGAATTAAAGCCCTCGGCCTAAAGGGTATTAAACTTCATCCGGATTTTCAGCATTTTAATATAGATGATAAGAAAATGTATCCCGTGTATGACATATTGCGAAGTGAAAAACTGCCCATACTTTTCCATACGGGCGATCTCAACAGCCCATGCTCTTCGCCCAGGCGTCTTGCAAAGGTGCTTGAGGATTTCCCCGGAATTATCGCAATCGGTGCACATCTTGGGGGCCGTGACCAGTGGGATGAGGCAAAGGAGTATCTTTACGGCAAGGATGTATATTTAGATACATCGAGCTGTCACAGACGCCTTTCATATAACGAAATAAGAGACATTATCCGTATGCACGACATAGACAAAATCATGTTCGGAACCGATTATCCCATAGAAACATATGAGTTCTGTCTGGATAGCTTTTTTAAGATAGGTCTGACAGACGAAGAAAACGAAAAAATTCTCTATAAAAATGCCAATAGGCTTATATTTGGCAAAGACGATTAAGGAGTAAATTATGTACGGAATTTATATCCACATACCTTTCTGTGTTAAAAAATGCAATTATTGTGATTTTGCTTCATATCCCGACAAGCTAAACCGTCAGGATGAATATGTAAACGCACTTACCAAAGAATTTGAAATGCGAAAAGGCCTCTGTGTAGATACAGTGTACATAGGGGGAGGTACGCCTAGCGTTTTGACAGAGGATAATATTAATTATCTTCTTAAGGCTATAAACAAGAATTTCGTATTGAATAATGACACCGAATTTACTGTGGAAGTAAATCCCAAAACAATAGACGAAAGAAAAGCAACTATATTAAAAAACGGCGGTGTAAACAGAATCAGTATGGGAGCACAGAGCTTTTTGGATAGTGAGCTCTCTGCTATAGGCAGGGTGCACTCGTCACAAGATATTGAGGATAGCTACAATCTCTTGAGGAAAAAAGGCTTTGATAATATCAGTCTTGATCTTATGTATGCTCTGCCCGGGCAAACCCTCGAGAGCTTAAATGATTCCGTAGACAAGCTACTCTTGTTAAATCCCGAGCACATATCCTGCTATGGTCTCAAATACGAGGAGGGGACACCGCTTTATAATATGTTAAATAGCGGAAAAATTGCTGAATGCAGCGAGGATTTGTTTGCAGATATGTACAATCATATCCGAGAAAGATTGGCTCAAAACGGATATATCCATTATGAAATTTCCAATTTCTGCAAGGACAAAAAGCATAGCCGTCATAACCTTAAATATTGGACAATGTGTAATTATGTGGGTTTTGGTTTGGGGGCATCTTCGTTTGAAGACAACAGACGCTACACACACACGGCTGATTTTGATAAATATACAGAAAGCTACGACCTATGCGAAGATTATGTAATGGATAACAAAGAGCTGATGAGCGAATTTGTCATTTTGGGGTTAAGAGTGCTAAACAGCGGTGTGGATAAAAACAAATTTTACCAAAAATACAATGTCAACCTTGATGAGCATTTTAAAGATGCAATACAAAAAACAAAAGACTCTCTTATAAACACCCAAAACTCTCTCAAACTCAAGAAAGAAGCGGTGCTTGTATCCAATTCGATTATGTGTGAATTTCTTGGATAATTTGTAAATAAAGTTAATTATTTGTTAAATTTGAAAAAAGTATTGACAAAGTGCAAGGGTAGTGTTATTATACATTTGTTAGCACTCAAAAGATACGAGTGCTAAAGAGGTGATAATATGGAATTAAGCGAAAGAAAAGAGAAAATCCTTCGTGCCATTGTTGATGAATACATTATGTCTGCAGAGCCTGTTGGTTCTGCATATATTTTGGAAAGTCACGATTTGGGTGTAAGCTCTGCCACTGTCCGCAACGAAATGGCGGCTCTGGAGGAGGCAGGCTATCTGGAAAAGACCCATACATCATCGGGCAGAGTTCCCTCTGTGTTGGGCTACCGTACCTATGTAAACAGTCTTATGAAGGAATACAGCCTTACACTAAACGAAATCAGACAGATTAAAAACGCTATGGCAAGGCAGTATATGGGCTTTGATAAGATACTGTCCGATATGTCCGAGATGATGAGCTTTCTTACCAATTACACGGCAGTGTTTACAACGCCTGTTTCTTCTAAATACAATATCAGACAGGTAAAACTGATCCCTGTAGACCAAAACAGCTTTGTGATGCTTGTAGTACTTAACGAAAGCGTCGTAAAAAACCGCACAATGAAGGTAAAGAAACCCTATGAGGTTGAAGTTTTGGAAAAACTTTCTAATTATCTCAACACCAAATTCGCAGGAATTAATCTAAATGCTATTACCGACGACATACTCGAAGAAGAAAAAGCACTTGTTCCTGTGGAGAGCGGTATTCTCGATTTGATTTTCAACTTTTTCTCTGACCTCGTGCAAGAGATTCAGGATTGCGATATTGTTTATTCCGGAACGACTAATATATTCAATCATCCGGAATTTAATGATATAAACAGAACCAAGGACTTCCTTAATTTTATGCGTAGTGATAATCGCAAAGAAATCAAGGAAATTATGAGCAAAGCCAACGAAAACAAAGATGTATCTGTTATCATCGGCGAAGAGAACCCGTTGCTTAAAGAGCATGGATTGAGTATGGTGGTTTCGGATTATTCGCTTGGCGATGATCTTTCGGGCAAGATGGCAATTATAGGACCAACAAGGATGGATTATGCCAAAGTTATATCTACGCTTCAGTATATGTCGCAAAATCTCAAAGGTCTTATAAACCCCGAAGAAACAGAAAAGTAAGGAGATGACCCCATGTCTAAGAAAAAAGCAGACACAAATGAAAACGAAATATTAGAAAATGTTTCTGATGAGCAGACAGAAGAAACACAAGCTAATGATGTCAATTACGAAGAGCTTTTAAATAAAAAAGACGAAGAATTAAACGCAAAGCATGACCAGTATCAAAGACTTTTGGCTGAATACGACAACTTCAAAAGACGCACCCAAAAGGAAAAAGAGGCTATCTATACAGACAGTGTCAAAGATACCGTTGCCAAGCTTCTGCCTGTTGTAGACAATCTTGTTCGTGCGGTAGATGCGTTTGCGGATAAGCAAAGCGACGAGTGCAAAGGTGTTGCTATGGTATTAAAGCAGACCGAAGAAATATTTAATTCTATCGGTGTTACAGAAATAAAGGCAGTAGGGGAGCAATTTAATCCCGAACTTCATAATGCTGTGATGCATATAGAAGACGAAAAGGTAGACGATAACACCGTTGTGGAAGAATTTCAAAAAGGTTATATGTACAAAGACAAAGTAATCCGTTACTCAATGGTAAAGGTTGCTAATTAATAAACAAATCACTTAATATATGGAGGTAAATTATAATGGCTAAAATTATAGGTATTGATTTAGGTACAACAAACTCATGTGTTGCAGTTATGGAAGGCGGCGAGCCCGTTGTTATCGCAAATGCCGAAGGTGCGAGAACTACACCTTCTGTTGTTGCATTTACAAAAGATGGTGAAAGACTTGTAGGTCAGGTTGCCAAAAGACAGGCAATTACAAATCCCGACAGAACTATCATATCTATAAAGAGAGATATGGGTACAGACAGAAGAGTGGATATAGACGGAAAGAAGCTCACTCCTCAGGAAATCTCTGCAATGGTACTGCAGAAGTTAAAGGCAGATGCCGAGAGCTACCTTGGCGAAACTGTTACACAGGCAGTAATTACAGTTCCTGCATATTTCAGCGATGCACAGCGTCAGGCTACCAAGGATGCCGGTAAGGTTGCAGGTCTTGAAGTACTCAGAATTATAAACGAGCCTACTGCTGCTGCTCTTGCATACGGTATGGACAAAGACAACGAACAGAAGATAATGGTGTACGACCTTGGCGGCGGTACATTCGATGTATCCATCCTCGAAATAGGCGACGGCGTATTCGAAGTTCTTGCTACAAGCGGTAACAACCGTCTTGGCGGTGACGACTTTGATGACAGAATTATCAAGTTCCTCGTAGACGAATTCAAAAAGGATTCCGGCATAGATTTAAGTGCTGATAAGATGGCTATGCAGAGATTAAAGGAAGCTGCAGAAAAAGCAAAAATTGAGCTTTCCGGCGTTCCTACATCAAATATCAATCTTCCCTTTATCACAGCAGATGCAACAGGACCCAAGCACCTTGATGTAACACTTACAAGAAGCAAGTTTGATGAACTGACTGCTGACCTTGTAGAAGCTACAATCACACCTGTTAAGAACGCTCTCTCCGATGCAGGCTTAACACCTTCCGAAATCCACAAGGTACTTATGGTAGGCGGTTCTTCCAGAATTCCTGCTGTACAGGAAGCGGTTAAAAAACTCATTGGTACAGAACCGCACAAGGGCATCAACCCTGACGAATGTGTAGCTATGGGTGCTGCAATTCAGGGCGGTGTACTTGCAGGCGATGTAAAAGACCTTCTCCTGCTCGATGTAACTCCGCTTTCACTTGGTATAGAAACAATGGGCGGCGTATGCACAAAGCTTATCGAAAGAAATACCACAATTCCTACCAAGAAGAGCCAGGTGTTCTCCACAGCAGCAGACAATCAGACAAGTGTAGAAATCAATGTTCTCCAGGGCGAAAGAGAAATGGCTGCATACAACAAGAGCCTCGGAAGATTCTCTCTCACAGGCATTGCTCCTGCTCCCAGAGGTGTACCGCAGATTGAAGTTAGCTTTGATATAGATGCCAACGGTATCGTTCATGTATCTGCAAAGGATATGGCTACAGGCAACGAACAGGATATCACCATTACAGCAAGCTCCAATCTTTCGGACGAAGATATAGAAAAGGCTGTCAAAGAGGCAGAACAGTTTGCAGAAGAAGACAAAAAGCGCAAAGAAGAAGTAGAAGTAAGAAACAACGCTGATTCACTTGTATATCAGTGCGAAAAGGCAATGACTGACCTTGGTGACAAGCTTGACGGCGGAGACAAAGCAGATATCGAAGCAAAAATTGCAGATGTAAAGAAAGCTCTCGAAGGTACAGATACAGAGGCTATCAAAACTGCAACAGATGCACTTCAGCAGAAATTCTACGAAGTATCTACAAAGATGTATCAGGCTGCAAATCCTCAGGGTGCTGATATGGGTGCAGACCCCAATATGGGCGGTGCACAGGGAGGCACATATGACGGCGACTACACAGTAGTTGACGATGACAACAAATAATATATTTTAAGAGAGAAATCCTTTGCGAAGAGGGCGTGTCCTTCTTCGCAAATGCTTTAGGCGGTGCATTATGGCAGACAAGAGAGATTACTACGAAGTCCTTGGCGTTCAAAAGGGTGCCAGTGATGATGAAATAAAAAAAGCATACCGAAAGGTTGCAAAGAAATATCACCCCGACCTTCATCCCGGAGATGCAGAGGCAGAAGCAAAGTTCAAAGAAGCCGGCGAAGCGTATGAGGTGTTAAGTGACGCTCAAAAAAGACAGCGTTATGACCAGTACGGACACGCAGGAGTCGACCCAAACTTTGGTGCCGGAGGCGGTTTTGGCGGCGGAGGTTTCGGCGATTTTGGTGACCTTGGTGATATATTTGGCTCGTTCTTTGGCGGAGGTTTCGGCGGAGGCGGTCAGCGCAGACGAAACGGCCCCAGAAAAGGCTCTGATGTGACAGAAACCATTCTGTTAAGCTTTGAAGAAGCAGCTTTCGGTGTCAAAAAAACACTCAAGATTTACAAGGTAGAAGAGTGCGACGAATGTGGCGGCAAAGGTTGCAAGAGCGAAACAGACAGAGTTACCTGTCCTACCTGCAAGGGTACAGGCGAAATAAAAAGTGTTACCAATTCCATTTTTGGTCAGATGGTTAATGTTACTACCTGTAATCACTGTTCGGGCAGCGGACAGATAATCAAAAATCCCTGCACCAAATGTAAGGGAAAGGGTATGATAAAGCGTGCACGCAATGTAGATGTGGATATTCCCGCAGGTATTGACAACGGCGAAACAATCCGTTACAGAGGACTTGGAAATGCAGGTATCAAGGGCGGCCCTGCAGGAGATTTGCTCGTTACTGTGCAGATTAAACGCCACGAGGTATTTACACGCAGAGGAAACGATGTATACTGCACGATACCTATTACCTTTGTACAGGCAACACTTGGTGCAGATGTCAATATCCCGATACTTGACGAAGACAAGAAATATACTCTTGGCAAAATGACATATTCCATACCCGAGGGCACACAGCCCGGAACGGAGTTCCGTTTAAGAGGAAAGGGTATACCCGGAGTAAGAAGCGGCATAAGAGGGGATATGATACTCACAGTTAATGTGGAAGTTCCCAAGAACTTAAATAAAGATCAAAAAGAAGCTCTTCAAGAGTTTGCCAAGGTATCAAACGAAAATAACTACAAACAGCACAAGAACTTTTTTGAAAAAATGAAAGATACATTAGGTATATAAAAAATCCCTCTCAATTTTGAGAGGGATTTTTATTAGCATTAATTATCTGTTAAGGATTAACTTTGTAAGTTCTACAGGGTCTACAATCTTGCCGTCCTTGTATACTCTCATATTACCCGAAGCAATCTCGTCTATAAGGATAACTTCGTCGTTGTTGTAACCAAACTCAAACTTGATATCCCACAGGTCAAGACCGATGGACTTTAAGTCGTCTGCAACGATTTTGGTAATCTTTAATGTCTGTTCTTTCATGCTTTCAAACATTTCGGGGCTCATAACGCCAAGTGCTGCAAGACCTTCGCCTGTTACAAGCGGATCGCCCTTTTCGTCATTTTTGAATGTACATTCAACATAACCGCCCTCGAGAACAGTACCGTCTGCAATATATTCGCCGTATCTGCGGATAAAGCTGCCTGTTGCAACCAGACGGCAGATAACTTCAAGACCGTGACCAAAAACCTTACCGGGAAGAACTTCCATAGTTGCTTCTTCTACATTTGCATCAACATAGTGTGTTTTGATGCCTGCTTTTTTAAGCAATTCAAAATAGTGGATAGATGTCTTTAAGTTTTCTTTGCCTATACCTTCGATAGTAAGACCTACAGTATTTTCGCCGGGATCAAACACACCGTCTTTGCCTGTACAGTCATCCTTGAACTTGAGCATTACATTGCCGTTGTCAAGCTGGTATACATCTTTTGTCTTTCCTTCATAAATCTTTTTCATATTTTGTACACTCCTTTATTTGTGTTAGTTTATTTATTTTCTTTCTACACCTAATTTTACCTTTTCGCCATTGATATTCCATTCTTTAGAGTTGTCGGTATCTTTAGCGATGTTTATATCATCTGCAAGAACTTCTTCTTTTATGAATTCACAGTTCTTTTCCATTATCGCTTCGATTTTTTCGTTACCCGAAACATAAACAGCAATATGGTCCATAACCTCAAAGCCCGAATCCTTACGCATTGACTGGATTTTGCTTATTATTTCTCTTACAAAACCTTCCTCAATAAGCTCATCAGTAAGGTTGGTATCGAGAACAACAGTAATTCCATTGTCGGTTTCTGTTGCATAGCCCTCTGTCTTTGCAGATTCTATGAGCAAATCTTCTTTTTCAAGCTTGATGGTGTTGCCGTCTACATCAAATGATATAAATCCGTTTGCATCGAGCTCTTTTACAGCATCATTACCGTTAATCTCGGAAAGGATATTTCTTATCTGACCCAAAAATTTGCCGTATTTGGGACCAACGGTTTTGAGCTGCGGTTTGATAGAATAGCTTGCAAAGTTTTCCACGCTGTCTGTAAATTCAACTTCTTTAACATTTAATTCTTCTGCAATGATATCCAGGTAGAATTTGTCAAGAGAAACACCGTCAGCTTTTACATACATCTTGCCGATAGGCTGTCTGTTCTTGATAGCCGAGGCATTTCTTGCAGCACGGCCGAGAACAACTATCTTTAGAACCTCGTCCATATGAGCTTCCAAATCCTTGTCTATCATAGTTTCGTCACATTCGGGGAAATCGCAAAGGTGAATACTTACAGGTGCGTTTTTGTCGATAGAGCAAACCATATTCTGATAGATATCCTCTGTCATAAATGGAATCATAGGTGCGGAGATTTTGCACAGAGTAACAAGTGCAGTATAAAGTGTCATATACGCATTAATCTTGTCTTGGGGCATATCCTTAACCCAGAATCTCTCGCGGCTTCTTCTTACATACCAGTTACTTAAATCGTCTGTGAAATCCTGGAGGATTCTTGCAGTTTCTGTAATCTTGTAGTTAGAGAGATTGTTATCAACCTCTTTAACAAGCGAGTTGAGCTTGGATAATAGCCACTTGTCCATTACAGAGAGGCTGTCTTTGTCAAGTGTATATTTAGTTGCATCAAACTTGTCTATATTTGCATAAAGGATAAAGAATGCATATGTGTTCCAGAGAGTTCCCAGGAACTTTCTCTGTCCTTCGGTTACTGCAGCACTGTGGAATCTGTTGGGCAGCCATGGTGCAGAGTTGGAGTAGAAGTACCATCTTATCGCATCGGCACCAAACTGCTCGAGTGCATCAAACGGGTCTACTGCATTACCCTTGGATTTGGACATTTTTTGTCCGTTTTCGTCTTGAACATGACCTAATACGATAACATTCTTGTACGGAGCTTTGTTAAAGAGCAGGGTAGACTCTGCAAGAAGTGAATAGAACCATCCTCTTGTCTGGTCAACAGCCTCACTTATAAAGTCTGCAGGGAATGTAGCCTCAAAGAGCTCTTTGTTTTCAAAGGGATAGTGCCACTGTGCAAAGGGCATAGCACCCGAGTCAAACCAGCAGTCAATAACTTCGCTTACTCTGTGCATTTCTTTGCCACACTCGGAACATTTAATAGTCACTTCGTCAATCCAAGGTCTGTGAAGCTCTATTTCATCAGGACAGTTGTCACTTAAACTCTTGAGTTCTTCTATAGAGCCTATAGCGTGTCTGTGACCGCATTCACATTCCCAGATATTAAGAGGAGTACCCCAGTATCTGTTACGGCTTACGCCCCAGTCCTGAACATTTTTGAGCCAATCACCAAAACGGCCTTTGCCAATGCTTTCGGGAATCCAGTTGATAGTGTTGTTGTTTCTTATAAGGTCATCCTTAACTGCGGTCATCTTGATAAACCACGAATCTCTTGCATAGTAGATAAGAGGAGTATCGCATCTCCAGCAGAAAGGATAGTCGTGCTCAAACTTGGGAGCATCAAAGAGAAGTCCCGCCGCATCCAAATCCTTAAGCACTACGGGGTCAGCATCTTTTACAAACATTCCGGCATAGGGAGTCTCTTGTGTAAGATTACCGCTTCCGTCTACAAACTGTACAAATGGCAGGTCGTACTTTCTGCCGACATTGGCATCGTCCTCACCAAATGCGGGAGCAATATGAACTATACCTGTACCGTCGGACATTGTTACATAGCTGTCACAGGTGATGTAGTGTGCTTTCTTTTTCTGCTTTTCGCATACAGGAGTAACAAAGTCAAACAAAGGCTCGTATTCTTTGTGTTCAAGGTCGATACCTTTGTAATTTTCTATAATTTCATATGCAGGAGCGTCTTCTGTTGCAAGGCGGGAGAGCACTTTGTCAAGAAGGGCATTTGCCATATAATATGTGTATCCGTCTGCAGCCTTAACCTTGCAGTAGTCGTCGTCGGGATTTACGCACAGAGCCACATTGGACGGAAGTGTCCACGGAGTGGTTGTCCAAGCAAGAAAATATGCATCCTCACCCTTAACTTTAAATCTTACAACGGCAGAACGCTCTTTTACGGCCTTGTACCCTTGAGCAACCTCGTGAGAGGAAAGGGGAGTTCCGCATCTTGGGCAATAAGGAACAATCTTAAAGCCTTTGTAAAGCAGACCTTTTTCCCAAATCTGTTTGAGTGCCCACCATTCAGACTCGATAAAGTCATTGTCATATGTTACATAAGGGTTGTCCATATCTGCCCAAAAGCCGACAGTAGAGGAGAAGTCCTCCCACATACCCTTGTATTTCCATACACTTTCCTTACAGTGCTTGATAAAAGGCTCGAGACCGTAGGATTCAATCTGTTCTTTGCCGTCAAGACCAAGCAGCTTTTCTACCTCAAGCTCAACAGGAAGACCATGAGTATCCCAGCCAGCTTTTCTGGGTACTTTGTAGCCTTTCATAGTGCGGTATCTCGGAATCATATCCTTGATAACTCTTGTAAGTACATGACCTATGTGCGGTTTGCCGTTTGCAGTCGGTGGTCCGTCATAGAACATATATGTTTCGGCATCTTTTCTGCTGTCGATAGACTTTTGGAAGATGTCGTTGTCCTTCCAGAATTTTTCAATAATTTTCTCTCTTTGAACAAAGTTTAAATTATTGTCAACTTTGTTATACATATATGTGTCCTCCGTTCGTATGGAATACTATATTTTAACTAAATTATTATACAACGATTTCCTTTTGTTGTCAATATTTTGAGACATTTTAATACGCAAAATCTATTGACTTTGAATATCTTTGAATGTATCATATAAAAAAAGACAAATTTGGAGAAAATTATGAACATTTATGTACCCTCATACTATCAAAAATTCAGGTGTATTGCAGAAAGATGCCGACACAGCTGTTGTGTAGGTTGGGAGATAGATATAGACGAAACTACAATGTCTTATTACAATGAGTTAGACGGAAAAATCGGCGATAGAATAAGGAAGAGTATATCGGGCAAAAATCCGCATTTTGAGCTTACCAAAGACGAAAGATGCCCTCATTTAAACCAAAACGGATTGTGTAATATTATAACGGAGCTTGGCGAAGATGCCCTGTGTGATATCTGTTATGACCACCCGAGGTTCAGGAATTTCTATTCCGATTTTGTGGAGTTAGGTCTTGGACTAACCTGCGAGGCTGCTGCAGAACTTATAATAAAATCGCAAGATAGTTTTGAGATAGTTCCTTTGGATATTGCAGGAACACCGACTATGACCGACGATGAAAAAAATGTATTGGATGCAAGGTGCCAACTTATAAACATTATGAAAGAGAGAAAAACTGACATAGTCAAAAGATTTGAAAATTTAAGCAAGGATGAAATTTGCAACGATTTAAACATCTGGATAGAACATTGCCTTGGGTTAGAAAGATTAGACAAAAGATGGACCGATGTTCTTGTGGATGTTAAAAATAGTGATTTAAAAGCTTTTTATCCATTAGATGCAGAAGACAAGCTCTCTGTTGCTCTTGAACAGCTTATGATATATTTTTTATACAGGCACATTCCGTCGGCAATAGATGATGGCAGGCTTTTGGAAAAGGTCAGGTTTGGTGTGTTAAGCTGTAATTTAATTAATACCTTGTGTATATATCAAAAAAGCCGCAATCCAAAAGCAGATATTGTGAACTTGTTTACAGATATCGCAAGAATGTATTCTTCAGAAATTGAATACTCCGATGAAAATCTTGAATTAATCATACAAAAGCTTTCTTAAAACTGGAAAAAAATGAACCATATCTGGAAAAATCTCCACAAAACCGAAAAAAATATTTACAAATTTATGTTGGAATGATATTCTATATTCAATATGACAAGGAGGTTTTTAACATGAAATATGTTAATCACGACGACTATACCGTTACATATGATTTTTCTACACACAAATTCAATATTTTTTACAAGAAGATGCCATAATTACAGATGCAGCTGTGACGGGGCTTTATCGTAACTTAAAAAAGGTTAGAGATATAACCGACTTTGGTTTTGTAACTGCGGCACATTCCGCTACTATAAAAGAAGACGGAACCAAAATGGATATCATATACAAAATGGCTGAAGACAGCGACGAAATTGCTTTTTCGCTCAACTTTTTTGCAAGCAATGATGGTGTATATATCAAATCACAGAAATACGATGTAAAAATCGAGGGCAAGATATTTGATGTATATGATGATATAAACGATATCTTCCCCGTATGTATTGACAGAGATGTTAAAGATGTCCGTTCCGCTCTGGGTGAGGCAGTATCCAATGTTGATAATGCTATATACAACAAAATGACGGATATGGCTGTTGTTGCCGGTAAAAGTCGCAAGACCAAAAGAACATTTGACAGGCAAAACGGTCAGTATCTCTTTGATATGCCAATAATGGCAACAGAGGAAAAAAACAGCAATGTTATCTTTGCCAAAGAAAATGTCCTTGCGGATAAGTATCATATTACTTTTTCCCCGTACAACA
Source organism: Clostridia bacterium (assembly GCA_045544515.1). Lineage (GTDB taxonomy): Bacteria > Bacillota > Clostridia > UMGS1810 > UMGS1810 > RGIG8748. The sequence continues at coordinate 29,545 of JAZPZD010000012.1, forward strand.
GAAATTCTACATTTCCGACTCCGCCTATCGGCTGGATGACCTGGTATGCTGTCAAGTTCAGAGCGAGCGAAGAAACCGTTCTCAAAAACGCAAAATGGCAGGCAGATAATCTCAAGGACTATGGTGCAAATGCAATCTGGGTAGACTGGGAATGGTATCACGAAAACTTTGCAGGTGATCGTGATGACGGAGTAAACTCACTTAATCCCGATCCAAAAAAGTATCCCAACGGACTTAAGTATGTATCTGACAAAATCAAAGAAATGGGCCTTGTTCCGGCACTTTGGATTGGGTGTACCAACGAGCCGAGTATGAATAAATACATAGAAGAACATCCCGAAATGGTTTTGGTGGATGAAAGACAATGGTGCGGAAGATACTTCCTTGATTTTTCTAACCCGCATTTCTTAAATGAGTATCTGCCCGATGCTGTTGGCAAGGTGCACGAATGGGGCTATGAAGCAGCCAAATTCGATACCATACCAACCTCTATCAATCGTCACAATCAGTATCACGAAAAAATGTATGATTCATCTCTTACAACCAAGGAAGCATACCATAATATGATAAAGAAAACCCGTGAAATTCTTGGCGAAAATATGTATATGCTTTCGTGCTCGGGGGCATCCAGCCCATCAATTTTGTGGGCAGCGGATATCTTTGATGCCGCAAGAATAGGTGGTGACATATTTACTTGGAAAGAGCACCTTGAAAATATCAGCAGAATAGAGGAGTTTTATCCGCTTCACAACATTCAGCTTCATGTAGATGCTGACAATGTTGTTATAAGAGAAGAATTTAATAACTACGAGCAGGCCAAAGCCTGTGCAACAATTATATCTCTGCTCGGACTTCCTATGACATTTGGCGACGAGTTCGAGGTTTTGTCGGAGGAAAGGGTAGATGTTCTTAAACGCTCACTGCCTATATTGGATATTCATCCTATGGATATGTCCAAAGCCAAGTTTGACGACGACAATCTTCTTATCAACTTAAATATTGCAAAAGAATACGAAAACTATCTTGTAACAGGTGCATACAGCCTTACAGATAAGGATTCTGCAAGAAAAATAAGCCTCACAGAAGATTTGCATCTCGAAGAGGGTACATATCTCGTGTACGACTATTTCCGTGATGCGTTCTTGGGCAAGGTTACAGAAGAAATAGAACTTGATTTTGTACCGTTTGAAGCGAGAATTCTCTCTGTGAGAAAGTTCACAGACAAACCACAGATAATAAGCACTTCCAGACATATCACACAAGGTGCCGCAGAAATTAAGAATATGCAGACAGTAGATAGCACTATATCCATTACTGCAGACCTTGTGGCAAACGACACCTATACTGTAACATTCTATGTTCCCGACGGTTATGCTTTGGACAACTACACAGGTTTCCATTCGCATACAGAAAACGAAAACCTTGTTAAACTAACATTTATTCCCGACGAAACAAAGGAATATGAGTTTACAGCGACATTTAAAAAGAATTAAGATTAGCATAAATATTTTTAAGAACGATTGATTGTACCCATTTTAATATGTAAGTCGCTAATCGTTCTTTTTTATTAAAATTTAGAAAGCAGGTGTATTTATGAGAAAGTTAGTATGTGTATTTGTCTGTGTGTTTTTGCTTTTTGAATGTATAAATTCTTTGGCAAATACATCGGTCAAAGGGAAAAGACTTACCGCAGAAATATACAGAGAAAATGAGTGTTTGTGCGTGTCCGGTCAGCTCGTGTACCCCGAGGAAAAGAGGATAAGCCTTATTTTCAAAGATGCGAGCAAAAATATTATTTATGTAAATCAAGCAAAGAGCGCCCCCGACGGAAAATTTTTGTTCCGGTTTACACCACAAACAGCCATGAATGATAACGAAGTGTATACTGCAATAATAGGTTGCTCAGGTACAACATATTCGGAAAAACTTGAATTTGAGTATTCTGATATCAAAAACATCCTTGAACAAGAGCAGGAACAAGGGGAAGCTGATAGAATTATATACAAAGATTCAGAGTGTATCAATCTTAATCTGATACTTACAATGAGGAATTATGTGCCGACGATTTCGGGTAGTATAAGTGCACAACCGGGGTGTTATGCGAATATATCTTTGGAAGATGTGGACGATGCATATACAACTATTGTTGGCTGGTATTCGGACAAGCCAGAACCAACAGCAATTTCATATACTTTCCCCTCAATAACCAAATCTCAAAGATACAATTTCAGAATAACCGGCTCGGGTGGTTTGGATATGTCAGTCAGAGTTGATGCCTCAATACTTATTTCTGCATTAACTCATAATATGAGTTTGGGTGACGGGGCATATATTGATTTGAATATAAAAAGTTCTGATATAGAATTTTTGAATATCACGAGGAGATATACAGACTATCACAGCAATTCTTTTGTATTCCCGTCAGTTCTGCCCAATGGAACATATGAGGTAAATGCTACATTTGTAAATACATATACCGAAGATGATATTAATAATGTTCACAAATCTACAAACGAAAATCTCTATAATGCATTAATATCGAAATATCCACATTTGGATGAAGAGAACAGAGGTGTAATATATAGCGATAAAATCACTGGAACCAACGGAATTTTGGATTTATCAAATTGTAATGTAGAAAGCCTTATAGGCATGTGTAATTCAAAAATCACAGCAATAATGCTTGATAATAATAATATCACAAGCCTAAGACCTTTAAGTTTTATAAAGACCTTGTCATATATCAGTGCAAGGAATAACAAAATTAACAATGTAAGTAATTTTGGAGATAATATTGTACATATAAACCTCGATAACAACTTGTTAACAGATTTATTAGGATTAAAAGATGCAAAAAAATCTACTGTATCTTTCCGTATGTAACAACACTATAAAAGATGTAGATGGTATCGGAAACAATTATAATATCAAATATTTGAACCTTAAAGACAACAATTTATCAGATATATCGAATTTAAATGGATGCAGTAGCCTTGTACATCTCAATTTATCTGGCAATAGCATTACCGATACTTCGGCACTAAATGAACTAAAACAACTTTATTATGTGGATTTGAATTACAATTCGGTAAATGAGTAAAAAATTTTTTGGAGGAATAAAAATGATAAAGAAAATATTTTTAATGATTTTTTTATTGATGTGTATCTCAAATGTTGTTTCTGCATCAAAAACACAAATTGACAGGAATGAATCTATGCTTAAACTTCAAGACACAGATATCTTGACGGAAACAATTTCAAAAAGTATTACATCTAAGAATAAGGAATTAATAAATTTTAAATCTGCTGATTTCTTTTCTACTATAACAGATTGTTGTGAAAGAGCAAAATACAAAAATGTATCTGATTACATAAAGTTTATTTACGAGAATAATCTGAGCTTTTTTGAGATAGAAACCATTAACAAAATTTTACTTAAAGGTACCACGATTCAGTCGTTGAGCCAGGTGTATGATTTTTGGCTTACAACAGATGAATCCTTTGATATGATAGAGGAAATTTGCGCTCTTGAGGATAACTTTTTTGGTGAGTATTGGTATGAAGATGTGTTTAATTATCTTACAAACAATTCTCACGGAGTTATGACAATAGCTGATATAGAAGAATATCGCGATAAAGGTGTAACCGATGACGAAATATTAACGGCCAATATTCTTTGCAGAAAAAAAGGTCAAAATATTTACGATATTCTGGAATCTTCTCTTAACGGATTAGCTGTTAGCGAGCAAGCAAAGCAACTATACGGTTTGACAGAACTTCCAAAGGCGGATACTCTGTTTGACAGTGTAAATCAAGTTCTTAAACAAAGAAAGTATTCTGTACCACTTGTATTGAATTTAGTAGATGTAAACAAATACGATATCCTAAATATATGGGAACAAAAGCTCAATGAGCTTGTTGAAGAAAAGGTGTCAGAAGAACTAAAAAAACTGGATATTACCGTAGCAGATATTTCTGTATACGAAGATATGGAAACTCTTAAAAAAAGCATGTATCCTGTAGGCGTACAAAACGCACTGCTTAACAAAGGATACACACCGCGCGAGATAGAAATATCCGCAAGTATTCCCACCCGGAATTTAAACAAAGCAATCAAATCTGCAAGGAGGATAGCAAAAAATGAAAAATAATAGCAGATATATTTTTCAACTTGCAATATTTATATGCCTGCTTTTTGTGTCCGCCTATGCTTCTACATCCGGAGCATACTCAAACGAGTATTATTACAATTATTATGGCAAAAACTATCCGGGTTTTAATTCCCCTTATACACTTAACGAGGTAGACGGCGTTGTGGAAGACAGCACAGGTGCAATCAAGACACATGTTGCAGATTATGTAATTAATGGCAAAAACGGATTTAAAATCCCGTTTGTAAGAAGCTATAGCAGTGATACAGCAGCTTACGAACTGGGTGAAAACGCATATGCAAATCAAAAACAAGTTGTTCTATGCTATACACTCAAATATAACTGTAGCTATGATGATACCATTGTTCAATTGCGCTTTTCAACTCAACTCGAAGCTTTAAATGCTCCGGAAGTATTTAAAGGAAATAAGTGTGACAATATTAATAAAAAGTGGTACGAAAGAGTGGCTTCTGACAACGGAAACTACACATATACGCAAGTTGAACGGGAACCGGTTATAGAATACGGAAATGCGTATTATCAATATTATTCAGGCGACGCAACTCCTGATAAAGCATTTTTGAAATTCACGAGCTTTATGCGAATTTCAAAGCCTGCGCTATCTGCTTATGATTGGACAAAGTATGATGGCGGAGAGAATGTATATCTTATGTTTCAGGATATACGGGGAGAATTCAGTTCGTTGGAGCTAAGATATAGTGAGACAGATGACATAGTTTCCCTTGTTGATTCCACCCAAGGACCAATGGTGTCGTATAGCAAATATACAGCTAACCTTGTGGATAATGAGGATGCCTCGGTTACGGCTACACATCCGCTTGGATTTGTCTATGATATGACTCTGACCTCCGATGACGGTGAGATATATTACATCAAAAGAAATGTAGGCAATTATCATTATCACGATGTTTTGGCTGTTGCTGATAGATATGGAAACACATATCTTATATCAAATGCAGACCGCGAGTATTCAATTACCACTCCCGAGGGGGTAGTGTATAAATGTGATTACAGCGGAATAACAAAAACAGTTAACGAAGACACAACAAAGCTTGTTTGGTATTACGAAAATGCAGTCAACAGCGAAAAAGATACAAACGAATATTACGAAGATGATGATGAATATGTTTTTAAAGTAATCAAGAACAGCGGTACAACACCTTCGTTAAGTAGCGAAGAAGATAATGTTACCAAGTATTATATGAAACAGGAGTATAAATTCGGAGAAATTCTTAAAGACAAAAAAGGGCTGACATATTATCTTCCGTACAAAATTGAATTTCCGTCGGGTCTTGTTAAGCACATAGATTACGATTGCATATCCAACTGGAAAATCAAGCCTGACGATGATTATGTCAATGGATATTATTATCCTGTTAAAAGCTATTATGAAGAAGATAACGGAGTAATAAAATATAAGAGTGAATATGATTATACCAATGGCATTTATAGATATGGCAACTATAAAATCAGTTATTTTACGGATTCAGTCAGAAACACTGAAAAAGGGATTAATGCTTCGTTAATCAACTACAAATCCTATGATCAAAAAGGAAGAGTGGTAACAGAAACAATAAAAAGTGTTACAAGCAGCTCAATATATAGGACATTGGATTATGAGTATGATAATTATAGGGCGGATGCAAAAGTAAGTAGTATAGACACTTATGAAATAACAAAAAGTTATACGCAATCTGCATCACATACAGTAAACTATGAATATATTGATAGATATTATCTGAGCGATTTAACAGATGGTGATTATACGGAGGAATACACCTATCATGAGGATGGTAATTATATTCCTTCAACCATAATTTACCAAAAAGACGAAAAATCCACTGTTACAACAGAAAACATATTGACAGAGGACAAAAAATCCATTGCAAAAACAAATGTGTATGAAAATGATGTTCTTGCAAGGAGCATATCATATACATATGATTCTTACGGCAATGTGGCATCCGAGACAACACATGTTGATGATGATACATCGGTTGTTACCTTGTATTCGTATGTCTATGCCGAAGATGGCGGATTTACCTTGACTACCACTAACACAGGGCTTAAAGATGCCGACGGCAATGCCTTGCCCGATGTTACAACTGTTAGTGTATATGATTCTGAATATAACCTCATATCCCATACCGATGCCAACGGTAACACTACTTTGATGACATATGACAACATTGGCAGACTTCTCAGCGTTAGCTATCCCGACGGCACGAGCGAGAACTATACCTACGATATAACCGAGGGTATAACAACCTATACTTCGCCAAACGGCACAGTTTACAAGGCATATTTTGATGCATGGGGCAACAAGCTAAAGACAACCGTGATGATAAACGGCGAAGAACAAATGCTCGAATCATTTGTATATGATAAAGCGGGAAATATTTACTATTATCGGAGATATATAGATGCTGAGCACTATGTCAGAGCAGAATATAACTATGATTACTTGGACAGACTGGTTAAGGAAAGAATATATAATGGTACAACTCTTTTAAAAACCACTGTATATGAATATACAATAAGTGAAGATGATGACGAAAGACCTCTACACACTGTAACTGTATCGGTTAGCGGTGATGATGGTACATATGCACAGTACAGTGAGACAACAAACTATAGGGGCTTTTTGACAGAAAGCAAGTATTTTACAAACGACGGTG
>JAZPZD010000013.1:0-13094 GCA_045544515.1 Clostridia bacterium
CTTTTTAATTTAATTTCTTAAATCTCTTGATTTTTCCAATTTTGTGTGATATACTAAATTAAGAAGTTTAATATACGAGGTGTTTATTATGGCTATTGGTCAAAGAATTAAGTTCTTTCGTAATTTAAGAAAGTTTACACAAAAAGAGTTAGGATTAAAACTTAACTTCCCTGAAAATGCTGCCGATGTTCGTGTGGCTCAATATGAATCGGAAACAAGAATTCCAAAGGAAGATGTAATCAAGGCTTTCGCTGAGCATCTTGATGTATGTCCTTCAGCTCTTGATGTACCTAACATTGATTCATATATTGGTTTAATGCACACACTGTTTGCACTTGAAGATATGTATGGTCTTAAAGTGAATAACATTGATGGTCAGGTATGTATTACTCTTGATACTGAAAATAAGAGCTATTTAGAAATGTTTAAAATGATTTCTGCTTGGCAGAAAGAGTATCAGAGATTTATTGACGGAGAAATTACCAAAGAAGAATATGACCAATGGCGTTATACCTATCCTGAAAAAGATGGCAAAGGATTCAAACGCATTGTTCAATTATAAGAATAAAAAATTTTCATATAGACACAAAAATCCCCCTGAAAACTTTATCGTTTTCAGGGGGATAGTTTTTTAAAGCTTCATTCCCTGCAATGGTTAAATAGTATCAAATTAGTATCATTGCAGATTTCAAAGTCCCGAAAAGCCTTATTTTAAGCCACTTTCGAGGGTTTGATTACTTACTCCCACTCAATCGTACCAATCGGCTTTGGAGTAAGGTCCAAAAGAACGCGGTTGATACCGTCTACTTCGTTTGTTATGCGGTTTGTTATTTTGTGCAGAACATCGTAGGGAATTTCTTCGATGGTTGCACTCATAGCATCTGTGGTATTTACGGCACGGATTATTGCGGGCCATCCCTCGTAACGCTTGTCGTCTTTTACACCAACACTCTTAAAGTCCGGAACAGCAATAAAATACTGCCATACCTTGCCTGCAAGACCGCAAATGTCAAACTCCTCGCGCAGGATTGCGTCGGCTTCTCTTAATGCGTGAAGTCTGTCTCTGGTGATAGCACCAAGGCAACGAACACCAAGTCCGGGTCCGGGGAACGGCTGACGGTCTACCATTTCTGCAGGAAGTCCGAGCGCTCTGCCTACTACTCTTACCTCATCTTTGTAAAGAAGTTTAACAGGTTCTACGAGTTCGAACTCGAAATCTTCGGGAAGTCCGCCGACATTGTGATGAGCCTTTACGCCGTCGCTTTCAAGTATGTCGGGATATATTGTACCCTGTGCAAGAAAATCCACATCGCCTTTAACCTTGCGAGCCTCTTCTTCAAACACTTTGATAAACTCTCCGCCTATAATCTTACGCTTGGTTTCGGGGTCGGATACTCCTGCAAGCTTGTCCAAAAATCTATCGGTAGCATCTACATATACCAGATTGGCATCGAGCTGTTTTCCAAATACTTCTACAACCTGCTCACTTTCGCCCTTACGCATAAGACCGTGATTTACATGCACACAGATGAGCTGTTTGCCAATAGCCTTTATAAGAAGTGCAGCTACTACAGAGCTGTCCACGCCGCCAGAAAGTGCCAAAAGTACCTTTTTGTCGCCTACCTGCGCACGAATTTCTGCAATCTGCTCGTCTATAAATTCGTCTGCTAAATTTTGTGTTGTGATACGAGCCATCGTATCGGGTCTTACATTTGTATTCATAACCAAGTCTCCTTTAGTGTTATTATTTGCCATATTTAATGTAAATATTTTATCACAAAAAAATATTTCTTGTCAATAAATTTTAGTTTGTGTTGTGATGCAATTATAAATTTTTAAAAATTTGTTTAAACAGGGCTGGTTTTTGTATGGACATTTGTGCAAAAAATGGTATCATAAACAAAAAGAAAAAGGAATGATAGATTATGAAATGGCTTATTGCATCGGATATACACGGCTCCGGATATTACTGTCAAAAGCTCTTGGAGGCGTTTGAAAAAGAAAAAGCAGACAAGCTGGTGCTTTTGGGCGATATATTGTATCACGGCCCGAGAAACGACCTGCCAAAAGAATACAACCCGAAAGCTGTCATCCAAATGCTGAACAACATAAAAGAAAACATCCTCTGCGTGCGTGGCAACTGTGACAGCGAAGTTGACCAAATGGTACTCGCGTTTCCTATAATGGCGGAGTATGCCGTTATCTGTGAAAAAGAAAAGATGATATATTTAACTCACGGACACATATATAGTGAGCAAAATCCCCTGCCAATGAATAAGGGTGATATACTGCTTACCGGACACACACACATTGCAAAATGCAAAGAGTACGAAGAATTCACATACATAAATCCGGGATCGGTATCCATACCAAAAGAGAACACTCATCACGGATATATTGTATTGGAAAACGCCGTCTTCACTTGGAAAGACTTTGACGGAAACGAAATTATGAAACATCAGATATAAACAACATAAGCACACGGTTTTTTCGTGTGCTTATTTATTAATCCATTTTGTAGGCGACATTCCCACATAGGTCGAAAACACCTTGGATTGGAAGAGTCCGCCCAGATTATAAACGGCGACTTTGTTATTCGTCTTTCCAGATATTCAAAACTATTACGCTCATATCGTCTTTTGCCTTATTTTCGGACATTTCCAGAGCTGTGCTTATTATTTTGGAAGCGGTTATCTGTGGATTTACAAAATCGGTTTTTTCCAAAAGATTTATTAACTCGTCTTGCTTTTCGCTATTGAAAACATCATACACGCCATCAGAAAGCAGTACCGCCAATGCCGAGCCTGATACCTCGTAACTGTCCTCTGCCATATGCGAACCTCCCTGCAAAAGCACACTTGCAGGATAGCTCATCTGCGACTTGTATACCTTGTTATCTTCTTTGACATATGCCGACGGAGATGCGGTTTTATAAAAATTTATCAATCCCGAATTCAAGTCAACACTGCACACATCCAGAGTAACAAAATTCTCCGACGAACAGCCCAAAAGAAAAGAAGAATTAATAAGCCTTACGGCTGCTTTTATATCCATTCCCGAAGATATAAAGTTACCCAAAAGTGCTATTGCTAAGGTGCTGTCCTTTGACGCACACTCGCCTGTGCCCATTCCGTCGCTTATTGCACAAAACATCTTGCCGCTTCTGTCCTGACACACGAGCATACTGTCGCCGGAAACCTTTTCGCCGCTTTTGCACACGGCGGCCTTGCCTACAGTAATGTTAAAGGCATTTTTGGGTCCCAGGGTAAGAGTTGCGGTATTTTTCGTATGGTTTACTCCCCGTGAGGATACTTTTAAATTAGTTAACTCTTCTATACAGTTTTTAACCAGGCTTTCGTCCTTTTTGGTAATATCCCATTTATCAAAGGCAACCTCGCATACAAAGTTTTTGTCCCTGCCGCTTAAAAATATAACATCACTTACCCCTATACCAAGGGTGTCAAGTCTTATGTTGAGTTCTTTTTCGGTTGGAATATCCGGAAACAATTCAAACTCGCCTGCCATATCGCTTACAGAATTTGCTACCTCTTCCATCTGACAGGACATAAGGCTTCGGCACTCATTTAGCTTGGCAGAATAAATTTTTTCGGTTTTATATACATCAAACATACGATTGAAAGCATCTACCAGATTATCGAGCTTTGTGCACTTTGAAGATATTTCTTCGGGTACATCTTCCTTTAGTACTATTCCCTTTTCTTCAGCAGTTTCGAGCATTTCAAACATTGCCTTGTAGCTCTGTTTATACCCTCTCTCCCAACAATTATATTTAAGACCGCAATCTCTGCAAACCTTGGAATTTGCACTATCTATCATCCGTATGATATATCCTTTTGTGATATTGTTTTCCTTTGAACAGGTGCTGTACGCACCAGAAAGTGCCCTGTAACTTTCGGACATACGCTTTAGCTTTTTTGATATTACAGATTGCATCTTGTCCTCTTCTATAAAAGCCGAGGTGGCGATATGTACCGTCTTTGCACTAAAAGAAGAGAGGTATTTTGTGACGCGTTTTGGAAGAACAGCAAATATGAGCGAGGCCAAAATTATTTCGAATATATCAAACGGAAGTATTTCGCCTGCAAAAAAAGCAACCATCACAGTGTGTGCAAAAACAAATCCTGCCACAACTCCCCATTTACCATAGCGTTTTAATATTCCCGAACAAAACGAAACAAGTGCAAAGGCACCGATAGAGGCAGTTATACTGTCGGTTCTATCCACGGTTATCATACCAAGGACTATACCCATTGCCGTTCCGAGCGATATATCGCCTTCCAGGCTTATAATATATATAGTAACGATAGAAAGTACTATGGAAACATCCATACCCAAAAACATAGGAAATCTTGTGGTAAGCTTGATAAGAAGCGCTCCCAAAACATAGAGAGATATCAGCTCGGTATCATAAACACATTTTCTTTCGTTGGCGTTTACGGCAAGCGGAACCGCAGACGAAAAAACATACACCGACGCAAAGCACAAAACTGCCTCCAACAGTGCCAAAAAGCAATCATACCAAAAGAACCCCGAAACTATATTGGCACAGAGTGAAGAGACAAACAAAAAGCCCGAAACAGCAAAAGCTCTTATCTTGATTTTGGACTTGAACACTCCCATAAACAAGGTGGCACAGGCCAAAGGAATTATGTACAAAACTACCTCGTAATCCATACGGAAACGAAGCAATCCCAAAACAGAGGAAACAAAAAACATTATCCATTTGCCCGGGGAAAAGCACGCAGCATACGCACCAAGTCCAAACGGAGTTTTTTCTGCAAAGACACTGCAGCCCGACATAAGATAGCACAGAGCAAGATATATAATATCCCTTACACTCATATTAAGAGATATCCTTTTTTGAAGTGTGTTTTTTTTGTTAAACAAAACCGTATTTACCATATCACTCATTTGTATACTCTCCTATTTATTTGTTTTAGACTATTCTAACACAACGCAAGAGAGTTATTTTGTAAAACGGTGTTGTATATGCTATGTTTCGTACCAAAAATTAAGAGCTATTTCGATTGTATTCATCAAAATAGCTCTTGGTTTTTTATTCTTCGTTTTTAATTATTGTCGGTTCTACTTTTTTTAGAACTTTGTCGTTGGTTTTGATATCCGCCTTGGATTTCCAAACCTTAACCTGCTTTTTGAATTCCTTTTCGGCAACAATTTGCTTTGCAGTATTATACGCCTGAAGTTCAGCCTCGCCCTCGGGATTAAAGGGCACTCTCTTTATTATATGGATACCATAATCTGTAGTAACCAAATCGCTTACTTCGTTAATCTTGAGTGCAAATGCCGCCTTTTCGAACGGCAACACCATCTCACCCTTGGTAAACACATATCCCTCGGGAGCAGTAGCAAGTCCCGGGTCCTTGCTCTCGGTATTCATAATTTCATCAAAATCCGCACCGGATTTGATTTTGTTAAGAATATCGGCAGCCTTTTGTTTTGCTTCTTCCACAGCTTTTTCGCTAAGCGGCTGGTTGGTTTCCTGATTGATTGTAGGAATAAGTATATGTTTTGCCTTAACAAATTCGGTTTCGTAGTACTTGGAAACATCTGCCTCCTCGGGCACAATCTCTTCTTTTTCTACCATTTGGGATATGAGGTACTGTATATATGCACTCTCCATATAATAATCCTCAAACTCATCAACGCTTATACCCATATATTCAAACTGTGCAAGAGAAACCTTGTCCTGTTTGAGCTGGGAAATCTGATTGGAAATATATGATTTTTCATCATTGGATATTGTAATATCTCTTTCTATCGCTTTGTTGTATGCAACAACATCGTCTATAAGGTCTGCAAGTGCCTTTTCTTTAACAACTTCGAGATTGGTCTTTTTGCCGTCTACCTTTTTGTCCCAGAAATCTGCAGGGATTTCTGATGCGTTGGTATATCCTGCGTCTTTGAGATATTCATCCTGTGCATCATAGAAATAAAGGTTGAACCTGTCTATGCCATATTCTTTTCCGTCAACGGTAACAACAACATCTTTTTTATCTGCGGTTTTATCTCCCGCATCATTTACATCCGTAACAAGTGAGCATCCTCCGATAAGACAAACAATGCACAATAATGATATTAATCCGATTATTTTCTTCATATTATGCTTCCTCCCCATAATAATATATCTAAAGTATACCTTACAAACACTCCTCGTGTATTGCGTTTTCTATTTTTTGTAATATAATTTTAATATTGTCCAGGATATTTACATCATATTTGTAACTAAGATATGAAGTACTTCCGGAGGAAAACATCATTTTTCCTCTGTATGTGTCCATTATCTCAACTATTGCCCTGGCACTTATCTCCTTTTGAAAAGTAAAAATTACAAGCTCATCCTTTTGGGAAATATCCGAAACAAAAAGCCTTGAGGCAATTTCCCTTATAAGTGCAATCTTCATAAGATTATCCACGCTTTCGGGGATATCTCCATAGCGGTCTATAAACTCCGCCTCTACCTCAAGCTTATCCTCCTCGGTAATTACAGAGGCAATCCTGCGGTACATATCTACCCTTTGCTTTTCGTCGGATATAACCTTTTCGGGAATAAAGGCACTCACCTTGATATCGATGGATGTGTCGGTCTTTTCTGCCACTTTTTCACCTTTTAATTCCTTTACGGCTTTTTCAAGAAGCATACAGTACATATCATAGCCCACGAGGTTCATATTGCCGTGTTGCTCTTTGCCAAGAATATTGCCCGCACCTCTTATTTCCAGATCCCTGAGAGCTATCTTGAAGCCTGCCCCAAACTCTGTGAATTCCCTTATTGCCTGGAGCCTTTTTTGTGCAACCTGGTCGAGCACCTTGCCCTCGTGATAAGTAAAATAAGCATACGAAAGTCTGTTTGAACGCCCCACTCTTCCCTTTAACTGATATAGCTGCGACAGACCCAGACAGTCGGCATTTTCCAGAATTATTGTATTGACATTGGGAACATCGAGACCTGTTTCTATAATTGTGGTGCACACAAGAACATCTATCTCGCCGTCGATTAAATCGAGCATAATATTCTCTAACTGCGTCTCGGTCATTTTGCCGTGTGCAACACTTACTCTTGCATCCGGCACAAGCTCCTGGATTTTGGAAGCCACTCTTTCTATGCTCTCCACCCTGTTGTAGAGGTAGTATACCTGACCCCCTCTGGAGAGCTCCCTCTGGATCGCGTTTTGTACAACGATGGGGCTATATTCCATTACAAAGGTCTGTACAGGAAGTCTGTCACTCGGTGGAGAGGTAATTACACTCAAATCCCGTATGCCAATCATAGCCATATTAAGTGTCCTTGGGATAGGTGTGGCACTTAAGGTAAGTACATTTACATTCTTCTTGATTTCCACAAGCTTTTCCTTGTGACCTACGCCAAAGCGTTGTTCCTCGTCTATTATAAGAAGTCCCAGAGATTTAAACTCCACATCTTTTTGCAAAAGTCTGTGTGTACCTATAACAACATCTATTTCGCCTGTTTTGAGCTTGGCAATTATCTCCTGCTGTTGCTTTTTGGTACGAAAACGGCTAAGCATCTCTACATTTACACAGTACTCTTTCATTCTGGACACAAAGGTATTGTAGTGTTGAGATGCAAGGATGGTTGTTGGTACAAGATATGCAACCTGCATACCATCCATAACACATTTGAACGCTGCACGAAGTGCAACCTCTGTCTTGCCATAACCGACATCTCCGCACAGGAGCCTATCCATACACTTACCCTGCTCCATATCGGATTTTACCTCTTCGATGCACCTTAACTGGTCAGGTGTTTCTTCGTACAGAAAGTCCCCCTCAAACTGCTTTTGCCAGTCGGTATCCTTGGCAAAAATGTGCCCTTTTAGCTGACTTCTTTCAGCATAAAGCTTAATCATATCTTCAGCAAGGCGGGCAACGCTCTCTTTAACCCTGTTTACCGTCTTTTGCCAAGCTGTTCCGCCGAGGCTGTTTAGCCTGACATTTTTGTCCTCGGTAGAAGAATACTTGCATAGCATATCAAGCTGATTTACAGGTACATACAAAATGTCGGTACCTTTATATTTTAATTTAATATAATCACGAACCACACCCTGAACTTCAAGCTGATTTATACCTACATACTGACCCACGCCGTGAGTTCTGTGAACTACATAATCGCCTACCGAAATCTCCTCAAAGCTCTTTATGGCATCTTTGGAATTTTTTGTAAATTTTCTCTTTTTCTTTGTCTGTTCACCGTCTGTTACAACAACGGTTTTCAAAGACGGATATTCAAAGCCTCGCTCCAGCGAACCTTTTAGTATGATAACCTCGCCAAAATCGGGAGTACGGTCTGCGTTTTCCAGATACGATGCCATTATACCTTTTTTGTAAAGAAGCTCGGTTATGTTTTTAATTTTAGCATCCGAGTTTAAAAGTACGGTTATTCTGTAGCCGGACTTTTTCCAGAATTCTATATCTTCTATAAGATAATCCACACTGTCGGTATATGCACGCAGTGTCTTGGCAGTCATAGATATAATTTCCGACGGTCGTATTTCGGGTGCAGAGTGCGACAGTGCACTTATGCTTACTGATGCACTTTGAGAACAAACATTTACAACATCTGTATATGTGGCAAAGTAACTACCCAGTTTTCTCGGAAAAAGTCCCTTGTCCATAAGGGCGGTTATTATCTCATTTTGTTCCTTGTACCAGACATCAAACCTTTTCTTCAGCTCTTTGGGTTCGTCGAGAATATACATAGTATCCTTGGGCATATAGTCAACAAGTGTTGGTACTTCACTATAGAAAATCGGCATATACTTGTCGTTGGAATGAAAGTAATGCCTTGTATTAAACTTTTCTATATCTCTTAACAAATTCTCATTTTTTAATTTTTCGATTTTTTTGACAGCTTCCTGCGACTGCTCCGAGGTATATACAAGCTCTCTTGCGGGACATATTACTGCTGTATCTACGCTATCACTTGAAAGCTGGCTATCGGGCGAAAAAAGACGCATAGAGTCTACATCATCACCCCAAAACTCTATCCTGCATGGCAAGTCGGACGAGGGCGGGAATATGTCTATAATAGAACCTCTTACACTAAACTGCCCCACTGCCTCTACCATACTCACACGGGTATATCCCATAAAGATGAGTTTGGAAACCAATTGTTGCATATCTATTGATGATGAATTATCTAATGTAATGGTATATTTGTCGTAATACTCCATCGGCAAGGTGTATGACGCTATGGCGGATATGGTGGTAACGATGAATTTTGCATCTTTTATATTCGAAATGGCTTTTAATCTCGATATTTCGCCCTTTCTGTTTGACACATCAACATCATAATACATATATTCTCTCGGCGGAAAATACAAAACCGCATCACAACAGAGGAACGACAGCTCGCTCGCTATCCTTCCTGCTTCCTTTTCGTCGGGAGCGATGACAACGGTTTTTGCCGTTATATGCTCGCCCAACGAATATATAAGATGGCTTTTTTGACTTCCTGATACACCCAGAGTATGAACAAAGCCTTTGCCCTTTTTGATATGCGAAAGGATTGCGTCAAACTCTGTCATACCATCGAGAAGATAGGTAAATGTGTTCATTTAGATTGCTCCGTTGAATTTATTCATTGCAGAAGAAACACCGTTTTTGATGATTTCTTCTATGGCGTCGACTACCCGGTTTGCTGTGGGGGTGAGGATTTGGATTTCTTCTTTGGAAAATCTTCCGAGAACATAATCCGCAAGATTGTATTTCTCGCCCTTTGGTGCACCTACACCCATTCGTATACGAACAAAATTATCAGATGCAAGCTGATATATTATGGACTTAAGTCCATTATGACCGCCGTCACTGCCTTTTGGGCGGATACGAATTCTGCCGAGTTCTATATTGATATCATCACAGACAATTATTATGTTTTCCGCAGGAATTTTATAGAAATTTGCAATATCTCTTATACTCTCTCCGCTTAAATTCATATATGTCTGCGGTTTGGCAACAATTATCTTTTCGCCCGCCAAAATACCATCACCAAAAACTGCCTTATGCTTTAGTTTATTTAATTTAATACCCGTTTTATTCGCAAATAAATCAATTGTTTCGAAACCGATGTTGTGTCTTGTGGCTTCGTACTTTTTTTCGGGATTTCCAAGTCCTGCAATAAGATACATTGTTTTTCTCCTTAAAACTTTCAAGTTATACTGTAATTACGATTATAACACCAAAGAAAACTTTTTGCAATAAAAACACTTTTTTATATTGTTAATAAAAATAAACGGATATTCTTGTTTTTAAATGGCAAAATATATTAGAATAATTTTTTAAAGGGAGAATTTATATGCTTGAACTTAAGTATAAAATAACCGATACAAACGGAATTCACGCAAGACCTGCAGGTCTGCTGGTAAAAGAAGCCGGAAACTTTTCTTGCAATATAACACTGAAAGCTAACGGAAAAGAGGCAGATGTAAAAAGGATTTTTTCTGTTATGGGGCTTGGTGTAAAATGCGGAAACGAAATAACCCTGGAATTTGACGGCGACGACGAAGCCGAAGCATACAGCAAAATACAAAAGTTTTTAACTGATAATCTTTGAAATTACGGAGTGAGAGGCTATGGTAATATTAAATGGTCAAGGTGTTTGCGGAGGCATAGCCTTTGGAAAACTGGAAATATATTCAAAAACGAACCCTACTGTGCACCGTTCCCGTACTGAAAATTTTGAAAACGAAACAAAGAGGTTCGAAAACGCCTGCAACATCGCCTACAATCAACTGACCGAGCTATATAACAAAGCTCTTGAAGAAGTCGGCGAAGATAATGCAATGATTTTTGAAATACACAAAATGATGCTTGAAGATACCGACTATTTAAGCTCGGTAAAAACATATATAAAAGAGCAAAAAATAAATGCAGAAAGTGCGGTTGCTATGACATCGGACAATTTTTCTTCGATGTTTGCATCCATGGAAGACGCCTATATGCAAGCCCGTGCATCTGATGTAAAAGACATATCCGACAGGATAATATCTATTCTAACCAATGCAACCAATACCAAAATAAAATCGGATATCCCTGTAATTATTGGTGCAACAGACCTTGTTCCCTCTGAAACAGTTCAGCTTGATAAATCAAAAATTCTCGCATTTGTAACAGAAAAAGGAAGTATGAACTCCCATACATCTATTCTTGCACGAACAATGGATATTCCTGCGGTGGTAGGCGTTGAGAACATTACAAACAAAGATTTCGGCAATGCAGAAATAATTGTAGACGGTTTTACCGGCGAAATATACATTGATCCCACAATGGAAACAATAATCCGTATGCAAGAAAAGAAGCAGAAGTACGACAGACAAAAAACTCTTTTGCAAAAATTAAAGGGAGTAAAACCTATAACAAAGGACGGACAAAAAATACTACTGTATGCAAATATAGGCTCTGCCAAAGATATGTCCGAGGTATATGCAAATGATGCTATGGGTGTGGGCTTATTCAGAAGTGAATTTATATATCTTGAAAGCGATACCTACCCCACCGAAGACGAGCAATTTGCTATATACAAAAGTGCAGTAGAAAAAGCCCTGGGCAAAAGAGTAATAATAAGAACTCTCGACATAGGTGCAGACAAAAATGTAGACTACTTTGATATGCCAAAAGAAGAAAATCCTGCGCTTGGGATAAGGGCCATAAGGATTTGCCTTTCAAGACCGGGGCTTTTTAAAACTCAACTTCGAGCATTGTACAGAGCTTCGGCGTTTGGCAAAATAGCCATTATGTTTCCTATGATAACCTCCGTAGACGAAGTAAGAAAAGCCAAAAGCCTCTGCGAAGAAGCGAAAGAAGAACTGATATCCGAGGGGATTCCCTTTAACGAAAATACGGAAATTGGCATTATGATAGAAACCCCTGCCGCCGCCATAATAAGCGATATTCTGGCAAAGGAAGTCGACTTTTTTTCGATAGGTACAAACGACCTTACCCAATACACTCTGGCGGTAGACAGACAAAACCCAAACACCGAACCCTTTTGTGATATACATCACAAAGCAATCTTCCGTCTTATTAAGCTCGTGGTGGAAAATTCGCACAAGGAAGGCATCTGGACGGGAATATGCGGAGAACTGGCTTCGGATATGTCACTTACAGAGATGTTTCTGGCAATTGGTGTTGATGAGCTATCCGTATCTCCCGGTCAAATACTCCCGCTTAAGCAAAAAATTCTGGAAACGGATGTATCCAGAATTAAACTAAAGCTATTAAGTCAGATATAAAAAATGAGGCTCGGATAAAACGAGCCTGCATTACATACTTATATTCACTTCTTATTTAAAATTTCTTTTACCGCAGACGGAACAAAATCCGAAACATCCTGGTTGAAACTATTTAACTCTTTAACCATAGAAGAAGAAAGTGCAACATTTTCCGCACGGAAATACACATACTCCAGATTAGGATTTATAAGTTTGTTTACTTCAGCGATATTTTCTTCATAATTGTAATCCATATTGTTTCTGAGGCCTCGTATCATATATCCAATGTTATTAATCTTTGTGTATTCAGCCACAAGACCCTCGTATATAATTACTTCGCAGTTGGATATGTTTTTCTCTTTGAGTGTGGCATCTATTGCATTTTTCATAAGTTCACTGCTATATGAACGCTTTTTGTTTGCATTAACACCTATTACTATATGAACTTTTTCAAACAGTTTGGATGCTTTTATAACCATATCGAGATGTCCGTTTGTAAATGGGTCAAACGAACCGGGATAAATTGCAGTTTTGTACATGACATTTCCTCCATAAGCAGTTGCGTTAGTATCTGAACCCGTTTTGGGTGCGTGTTTTTACGCCACTGCATCGTTAAAGTACTCGCAAATGCGTCAGCATTAGCTGTGTTTTTGCCTCGCATTGACGCGAAAACACTGCACCGAAAATTCATAGAACCTAAAACAAGATAAAATTGTCGGTTTTTCAAGGCGGAAGGTCGAAGTAATACCGGCGTATTTTGAGACCGACAACAAAGAAAAACGGCTATTTTACTTGGTTTAGGCGGGTTCGGATACTAACGCAACTGCT
>JAZPZD010000014.1:0-63950 GCA_045544515.1 Clostridia bacterium
TTTTTACTTTAGTTGTAGTTGGATATATCGCTCCAACACCAAGATAATCTGCTCCCTGAGCGTAAGCTTCAACTGCCTGTTCCACCGTCTTTGTGGTTGCTCCTACAATTTTATCATTGCCCATAAGCTCTCTTGCCATAGAAATAGGCATATCATTTTGTCCAACGTGCACACCTTCAGCATCAATTGCCAATGCAACATCTACCCTATCATCAATGATAAGCGGAACATTATATTTCTTTGTAAGTGCGTGAACCTTATTGGCAAGGTCAATATACTCACGGGTGGTTTTGTCCTTCTCACGAAGCTGAAGAAGTGTCACCCCTCCCATCAGTGCCTGCTCAACACGATACAAAAATTCCTCCTCAGAGTAATTTGAGCTGTCAGTTATAAAATACATACTTGAATCGAATTTCATATACTCTCACTCCTCATACATATAAATAATCATTTAAAACCGGTTGCAGACCTTCACCTGCAATGTCCTTATACATCTTGTCAAGGCTCCTGTTATCGTCTATCTCAAACTGCTCATCACCCTGTACTTCATCTGACTTTTTTCCGCTGTATTTACTTTCATGGTCGCCGATTCCGGTGGAAACACCTGCTGAAACCTTTGTTGCGGCAATCTTTACAATACCGTTTCTGAACTGCGCACTTTCACGGGAAGATACTGTAATCCCGACAAAAGGTAAGAATATACGGTAAGCACAGATTATCTGACAAAGCTGTTTTTCGTGAACATCCAATGGATTGATTTTATCGTTATTGATAATCGGCCTGAGTCTTGGACAGGATAGTGACATTTCCGCATGAGGATATTTTCTTTGCAGGTAGTACACATGAAGCGCACTTGCTAAAGCATCCTTTCTGAAATCCGAAAGTCCTAAAAGTGCAGAAAATGCTACTCCACGCATACCGCCCATAAGTGCTCGTTCCTGTGCATCAAAACGATAAGGCCACACACGCTTATGACCGAGCAGGTGAAGTTGTTCATATTTATCTGTATCATAAGTTTCCTGGAATACGGTCACATAGTCAGCACCGCACTCGTGAAGATACTTATATTCATCGGTATTTACGGGGTATATTTCAAGTCCTACCATACGGAAATACTTTCTTGCAAGCTTGCACGCTTCACCGATATAATTTATATCGCTTTGAGCACGGCTTTCGCCTGTAAGTATCAGAATTTCTTCCATACCGCTATCTGCAATAACCTTCATTTCTTTTTCAATCTGCTCCATAGTGAGCTTCATGCGGTTAATATGGTTATAGCAATTAAAGCCGCAATACACGCAGTAATTCTCACAGTAATTAGCTATGTAAAGAGGAGTAAATAGATACACTGTGTTACCGAAATGTTTACTGGTTTCAAGTCTTGCTCTTTGTGCCATCTGCTCCAAAAACGGTTCTGCTGCCGGAGATAAAAGTGCCTTAAAATCTTCTATGGTACAGGTTTCATGCTCCAATGCTGCTTTTACATCTTTGGCAGTGTATTTTGAGTAATCGAAAGAATTCATCTGTTCCATTACATTTTTGCAAACATCGGATTCTATTTTCTCCATCCCCGGCAAATATTCCATGTGTTTTTTTCGTGAGGAAGGATCTGTTTCTATCTGGTGCTTCTTTGCAAGTGCTTCTGGAGATAAATGCTCTGAATCCACAAAAAATTGATTTTCCATTTTAAATCCCCCTTAATCACGCAAAAATCCCGTAAGAGGATCGGATGCAGAGGCACCTCTTGTAAGCACTCTGCCAATGCCTGAAAGATATGCTTTTCTTCCGGCTTCGATTGCCTGACGGAATGCGGATGCCATAAGTGGAAGATTACCCGCTGTAGCGAGTGCTGTGTTTGCCATAATTGCAGCAGCACCCATTTCCATCGCTTCGCAAGCCTGAGACGGTTTACCGATACCAGCATCAACAATAATCGGCAAATCAATTTCATCAATAAGAATCTGAATAAAGTCTTTTGTTGCGAGACCTTTGTTAGAACCTATGGGAGACGCAAGTGGCATTATGGTGGCTGCTCCAGCATTTACTAAATCACGGGCTACATTTAAGTCCGGATACATATATGGCATAACAACGAAACCGTCATTTGCGAGAATTTCCGTTGCTTTGATTGTTTCTTCATTGTCTGGGAGCAGATACTTTGAATCACGCATAATTTCTATCTTTACAAAATTCCCACAACCAAGCTCTCTTGCGAGCCTTGCAATTCTTACTGCTTCTTTAGCATTTCTTGCCCCACTTGTGTTTGGCAGAAGAGTTATTCCCTTTGGAATAAAATCAAGAATATTTTCCTGTTCTTTTGTATTTGCACGGCGAACTGCAAGAGTTATTATTTCTGCACCTGCATCCTTTACCGCAACTTCAATTAAATTAAGAGAGTATTTTCCCGAGCCTAAAATAAAACGGGAATTAAATTCATGACCGCCGATAATAAGTTTGTCATTATTCATTTGTCTTTCCTTCTTCCTATACTTCAAATTCATTAGCTATAAGCCTTAGTACCATGTGAGCCTGATGTGCTGCACATAGCATTACTCTTGATGATACAAGACCTATTCCGTCGGATGCATCACTTATTTCATCACCGCAAAGATAAAATCTTTTTGTTACCTTTCTTGTATGTATGCTGTTCGCACTTCCCATACCAGCCATACCCGATGCTGCAACCAAGTATTTATCTGGCATCTCTTCCAAGACAAAATTGGTAAGCATCGCTTTACACTCTGCATTGTCAAAGGCTTCACAGATGATATCGCATTCTTTCAAAAGTTCTTTTGCGTTTTCCTCTGTTACACAAACCGTCTGTATCTCTGTTTCAAGATATGGGTTTATTTCTTTAAGATTTTCTCTTAAGGCTTCTGTCTTATACATGCCGACCTGACTCGCCTTATACTGCTGACGGTGAAGATTGGTAATGTCTACCTTATCAAAATCAATCAGTATAAGTTTTCCTATTCCTGCACGTGCAAGAGCAATTGCTATATTAGAACCAAGTCCTCCAAGTCCGCAAATACCAACTGTTGTTGATGAAATCTTATTCTGCAGATCTTTTCCGTGTCTGTCATTTAAAGCCTTTATCCATTCATCTTTTGAAGGCATCATATCAACCACCTCCCACAAAGCTTACAACTTCAACATTATCATCATCTTTAAAAACAATCTCAGAATACTGTGCTTTTGGTACTATATCTCCGTTTAATTCAACAGCAACTCTTTTTGCATCATAGCCTGCCAATGTAAGATATTCCAAAACTGTTTTACCGGAAACATCAACATATTCGCCGTTAATCTTTACCATCTTTTTCACCTCCGGAATGTAATAAAAAAGGAAGTCACCGATTTGGTAACTTCCACATATTCCTTGTCAGCTTTGATGTCGTGCAAGGCATCCCTACGTTGGCATTATCCAAATCAGGTTCTCGGTCGGAGGTCTTACCTCCCTCTCAGCCTGTAACACAAGCTCCCGTTTCCTATTATTTTTTTTACAAACAAAAAGAAGCTACCGATTTGGCAGCTTCCGCTTATTCCATGTCAATTGCGATGTCGCACAAGGCATCCCTACGTTGGCATTATCCAAATCAGGTTCTCGGTCGAAGGTTATACCTTCCTCTCAGCCTGTAACACAAGCTCCCATTTCTTTTTTTTGTTTTTATATTGTAACACATCCTGTCAATAATTGCAAGTCTTCAATAAAATTTTTTGACTTATGAAATAAAATATACTATTACGATAATTAAAAATTGGAAATGCAAATCAATTTATCAATAAACTCTCTTAACTCCAAGTCCACTTTTAGCTGCTATTAACTGACCGAATTCTCCTTGCATTAGTTCTGCAAAAGCATCTACCTTTGGATTATTTTCACCGTCACGAATTACTGCATAATAGTTTGTTGTATATGGATAGGTTCCGTTAGAAATTGTTTCTTCGGTTGGAGCTATGCCATTTATGCTCAAAAATTTCAAATCAAGAGGTCCAAGCACAGATGAATTAACTAAGTAATAATAGAACAGGCTATATCCCATAGCATAGTTGCCTTCGTTCTTTCTGTTATAGTCATCAACTTCAGTAAGAATACTTGACATCATAATAGATGTGCGCTCTCTTGATATATCCTCACTTATTTCTTTTCCGTCAAGAATAAACTGTTCCATCTGAGCATGACTTCCACTGTCTTCATTTCTGCAATATGCGGCAAGTGTGCCATCATCTCCACCAAGCTCTTTCCAATTAGTTATACCGTTATTAACATAAATGTCGTGAAGTTGCTCTGTTGTAATATTATCAACTTTATTTTTTGTCCCCGTAAAGAAGATAAGTGCCTCATCAGCAATCGGTATAAATTTAAGTTTTACATTCTTTTCTTCTGCATACTTTAACACTTCTTCGCCTGCATCGGGAACAAATATCATTTCCACCTCGCCGTCAATCAGGCGTTTATACGATGCAACCGTTTTACTATGTGCTTTAGGGAAGTCCGGGTGATTATCATAATTTTGATAATATGCACTATATATGTTTTGTGTTATTGCATAGGTTGATGTCGAACCATCCAAAACGGGAATTTCTATTTCAGGAGCAGTTTCTCGTAAAATTGCAGGGGCATGATTATTAAAGAATATACGGATAAACTGATATAAGAATTCACAGCATTCCAATCTTGTTACAGCCTGCTGCGGATACCAGAATAATTCGTCATCTGCAGTATCCATAAATTCATGATCAACAAGTTCTAGCAAAAGATGATAATTGTCTTTGGTTAATGCTTTGTATGCTACTTTAGCATAGTCAGACACTTTATCCAAGTCCTTATATTTTGAGAAATCCATTTCAGCTTCTTGAGGTTCAATTTTCCCCATATCAGAAAGCATACGGAAGGTCATAGCAACAAGCTGTTCACGGGTTATGACCGAATCAGGATTAAAGTTTGTATCCTTCATAAACACGCCTTTATCCACAAGTGCCATTATATATCCCTTTGCCCAATGGTTTTCGGGAATATCCTCAAAGCAGGATGCAGAGCGAGTTTTGGGAACACTAAACATTCTTGAAAAAATCGTTGCCATTTCTGCTCTTGTAAGTTCCTTTTCAGGTCTGAAGCTTCCATCTTCAAATCCTACAATAATCTCTCTTGATGAAATTTCGTGTATGTAGCTCTCGTATTTATACTTCTCACCCAAATCATTAAAAGGTGTGGTGTATGTTACTTTCTCAACTGTAAAATCGCTGTTATCCGGAAGATAAGCATAGCTATACCCATCAAGAGGACCTATAGAAAGCGGAATAATCTGTTTCGTGCCTTTATCTCTAACAATATATACAGTATCACTACCATAGTCATAGTTTTCTTCTGATTTTATATATTTGATGGTGTTTTCATTATGAATATTGATATCTTCGCTTGCAGATACAGCAAGGCAGGATATACCGCTCGTAACCAAAACCGCTACACATAGAATCATTGACATTAATCTATTTTTCATTAAATCGCCTCCTCTTATTGTTCGATCATAACATTAAACAATTCTGATTTAACCATTGAGCCATCTTCAAAATTAAATTCAAATTGCAAATGTCCCATAGTATCTTCTTTTGAAAAGCTCATATTTATTAAAATTGGAATTTGTTCAAATGGCGCTATAGCACGACCAACCTCTTTTTCATATTCTTGCATTTCCGTTCCTGCAGGAGTAAATTTAGCAATAACAGCTTGCGGAATAGCACCGTTAAAATTTATATATACACTGGCGTCACGAAGAAGATTATACCAACCATCATCTCTTTTCAAAGCTCTTTCAGCAGTTGATTTGTTGTCCTTATGAGTTACATTGTGAAAAAGTATCTCTTTTATTTCTAAAGGTTCAACCAATTTATAACTGTGCACAATCCAAATACCGTGTTCTGTTTTATCAATTGGTTTGAATAATTCAATATGGTGTCTGTAATTTCCTATACTATACACTCCGCCGCACTTTTCTCCGTCTCCTGCAAAGGACATAAGAGAACAATCATCCACCGCATATCCTTTTCCTGATATATATGACTGCATAACCTGCTCATAGTCTAATCTCCATGGAAAGTGCCCATTATCAACTTGTCTTTGTAAATCTACCATTTGAGCATACGACATATTTTCAGCATTAGTTATAACAGGGGTGTCAATATCATTTATTAACAAAAAAGTTGATTCAACATGAGTTATGCCTTTAGACATCCTCTCATATTCATCTGCAAAAACAATGTCTTCCTTATCACTGCCTGCCCATATAGGCACTTGAACATCAGTTGGTCTTCCAATTAAAAATGCGTATTCCTGATTTTGCCATACAATTGTTCCACCAACCATTCCGATGTGTTCTTCAATTTCAGAATCGGGAATTTTCATAACCGAAAATAATGTTCCCATACCATCATGCTTTTCTGCAATTCCTTTATGTTTGAACGCTATATAGCCATCATTAACAGTTGTTTCGTCAGCTATGTATTTCCCAAGCCAATGCATAGGTAGTTCAAACTGAATATTCATTGTTTCGTTCTTATACAATGTACTTCCAAAGATATCGTAGTTATTTGCATCTATGAAGATATATTCTATAAACTCATACGGGATATAGAGTGTGCTATTTTTAGCTTCAGGTGCAGTTTTAGTTTCTCTTGTTGCACTTGCACCATTCAACGATTCATAATAAATTTCATTCTTTCCAAGGCTAATCCTGTAATTGTCATTTGACCCCGGAATTTTAATAACTGCTTCATTAAAGTTTTTTTCACATTCTGCACCAAGTTTTTGACATAGTTCTTCTAACGGGAAGAATGCCATTATTTGAGTGCTAAACCCTGTCGGTAGCGTTTCCGAAAATATATAAGGATCATTTTGGAAGCTGATAATTTCTCCGTTAAATGTAAGCTTTATATCGCTATTAACTACTGTGTCATCCTGTCTGTTGACTGCCACCCAAATAGAAACACAGATTATTGACACTATTATAACAGCGAACACCGTCATCGCTATAAACTTTGATGTCTTGCCGTTTTTAGAACGAATCTTTGAAAAACGGTTTTGCAGTTTTTTCTTATCCATGCTCATTTTTGTTGTAAACATTTTTTCAAGCATTGAGTTTCCCTCCTTGTTTATCGTTAGGTAGTCAAATCAAGTATTTCTTCGGAGTCAATTCCAAAATAACCTAACATTTCAGAATTATCTCCATCACTGTAATCGTAATATGTGCCATTAGATACAAACACCGCACAACTATCCGTTGCAAGTGTAACCATACCTTTTTCTCCGTCTTGATTCGTTAAAACAAGTATGCCTTTGATCGGACAATCTGTAGCTCCTTTGATTATTTTTGCATTAGAGAGCATTTGTTCTATTTTTCCGAGATTGCTTCTTACCAAAATCGGATATACTGTGCCATTAATCATAAGCTCTGCATGTGTTATATCCTTTATATCCTGTGGGTAAAATTCTTTTTGTGGGATTTCAGGATTTCTTAGCAAATTTACTAAAGACTTCTGTTCGTCTAATGTAATATCTGAATAGAATACAAGCTCAGTCTTATAATTATCAAAAATGAAAATCATCAGGTTGTTTTCATCTGTGGCATTGTCCCAAACATTATACATTCTCACATCATAATTGCCGTCTTTTTCAACTGCAAAATGTTTGAGATTTCTTGTTTCGCTTAGTTTGTCAAAAATCGCTTCAAGTCTATCTCCATTAACCTCCCACTGAAAACCGCTGTTTGGTAATATCTCCTCATCTTTTCTAAGCACTGTTTTCTCAATTATACTCAGTTTTTTCTCTACCTTACTTACATAATCATCCTTAAACACATATTGGAACAAACTGTTGTCATATGATTTATGGTCTAAATACACTAACTGTATTGATGCTATAAACCCATTCTGAGTCGTCAGATAATATACACCTTTATCCCCATTAACTATGCATTTATCACTGTACCATCCATAAGGATTTTCAACTTCAGTCAATGTATCGGTATAATTTGTGAAAAATTCTGTTCCGTTAGGTGCATTACCAATTTTTACTTCTCCGGATTTGATGTTGATAATATAATTATCGTACTTTGCAACCCTGTCATTATGTAGTCCTTCATTTGTTAAATATGCAAAATTGCCATGTTTATCTATTTTAAATACAGTAAAGCAATCGCCCTGTGTATGTCCTGCAATATTCAGTTTACTTAAATTAATTTTATGAATTATTTCATTATTCTGTTGGTTAATAACGAAAAATCCTTCAAGATAGTGGAATACCAGCTTTTCATCATCAACATAATCAAGGTCTGCCATAATTGAGCCGATAGGACGATTTATATAGTCAGAAAATTCGCTATCTGTCATTGTGTAATCTTTGGTGATATTTACTGCAATAATTACTCCAACACTAATTATTGCAATTATAATAATTCCAAAAAGAATACCACTAAACAATTTAGAAAGCCTTCCGTTTTTAGAACGGATTTTTGAAAATCTGCTTTGTAGTTTCTTTTTATCTGCACTCATTTTGGTTGTGAACATCTTTTCCAACATATAAAATCGCCTGCCTCTCATTCTACCAATTCTAAGATGGTTTTCATATATAATTTTTGTTCTTCATCATTCATATTCTTTGTTACTTCCATATCGCATGAAACCTCACAGGCTTCACTAAGGTTCGCACTGAGCAAATACGAAAGTGGATTGAACCAATGGACTGCATTAACAAATAAAGCAAACCACTTTATTATCAAGTCTTTTCTTTTGTAATGAGTCAACTCGTGAAGAAATACCAACCTCATCATATCGTGTGGTATTTCTTTACACGGCATATATACAACCGGAAAGAAAACACCAACGAGCATCGGCGAACCCACGTCCGGCGACATTCTGACTCTTATTTTCCTGCGTATTTTTAATTCCCTTTTCGCTTCAAGCAGAACCGAATTTCCCTCCATCGAAACGGCATTTTTTCTTCTTCGCAGTATGTATATCATGTAGCTCATTAGAACAACTATAAGAAAAATTCCTGTTCCACATATCCAGATAATCGCAAGTAGATCAAGTACCTTTATTTTTACATCCTGCGTCACATTGATTTCTCTTTCTGTAATTGGTGGAGCCTCTGGAACATCAGGAATTTGTTCAGGTATATCAACAATTTCTACCTCATTTACAGGTGTTTCAGTTTGAGTCATATATTGTATCTTCTGAACTTCCTGCTCCGGAATAAGCTTGTATGTAGGTATTATCATTGTAAGCAGTACCGCTATCCATACATAATACTGCCACTTTGCAGGAAATTTCTTTGTTGTAATCGGTTTTAAGCATAACAAAACAGAAGTTACACCAAATCCGAACAGGCTTAAAATAAGCACTGTTTCAAATAGTTCGCTCATAATCTCACTCCAATTCAAACATCTTTTTCAAATCCGACATATCCTCATTTGAAAGTTTTTTGTTTTCATAGAGTGTCGCAACAAGATTCTTCACAGAACCTTTATAAATTTTTGATAATAGATTCTCTGTTTCATCAAGAGCATATTCGCTCTGCTTGAGAACAGGGAAATAATAATTTATCTTGCCTTTTTTATCACAAGAAATAACGCCCTTTTTAAGCAAACGAGCCATAAAGGTCGCAACGGTTGAAGCAGTCCAATCATTGTTATTAAGCTCTTTTATAATATCTGCAACCGTCAATTTTTCTTTACTTCTCCATAGAATACACATAATCTCATATTCCGCATCTGTTATCGTATGTTTTATAGCCGACATAATATCTCTCCTTTTGAAAATAATATATCTACGCTTGTGGCTATATTCATTATAACAAGTATATCTACAATTGTCAATATACTTTTATTAAATAATACAAAAACCTCCGACTTTACAAAAAAGCCGGAGGCATAATGCGTATTATCCTATTTTATATCCTTTGGAAAAAAGTTCGGTATAGATTTCTATAGTCTGCCAAAAAACATACTTGTTTTTAATTTTTATAAGAACCTAAAGTCCTCATCGCTTAAAAGCGAATATTTACGACAAATACCTACCACCTTTCGAAATTCGAGTTGTCATTTGCCATTTTTACAGCAAACAAAAGTGAACCGCAACTCCGCAAACCCGCATAAATACTAGGGTTTCGTCTTTGGTCCCTAATGTCCAGTGTTCAGGACAAAAAAATTTATTTTTTCATACAGCAACTTGTCTTGCTTCAATATACAAATCTATATCGTTAATAATATAGTTTGTTCCGTTGGTATGCAGTGCAGCATAACATTCCATAATATATTCACACACATTATATTTTTGAAACAACTGAATAGCTTCTTTTCCTTTTAGATTTTTCGCCGACCTATATATCTCAATGCAAAAAATTAAAAATCTTCCCTATTTGCTCATATAAAAATGCCTCTATTCTTCTTTTGATATATTTTCAATCAAATCAACTACAACTTGGTTTAATTCGCTTGCATTTTTTGATGTAATTACCGGCTTACCTGTATCTGCTTCAATTTCCTTTCGTGCATTACCCGCATACTTTCCGCCTCTTTTTGCAATATCACGATTTTCTTCAAAAGTTTGAGGATTATGAACTTTTGATAATTCTGTCGTTGTCGCTTCTGCAAGCATATTAAGTACAAGCTCAAGGTCGCTCATATTATCACGCAGATTTTCTTTTGTCAATCTTATATTTGCGCGTTGTCATGCCTGACCACGCCCTTGTAATCTCATCTGTGAGAATTGCATATTCTGCACCTTTTTGAACTCCATCACTAACTGAAAAATACCATTCTTCTGTTTCTTCATTCCATGCAGTTCTTATTCTTTTATCTTCAAATATTTGTATTTTATTATCCATATGTATAACCTCCGTCACGGACTTTTCTTTTCTGTCTAAACAGACATTTTAAGCATTAGGTATGCGATTCAACAACGGAACTGATTACTTGTCTATTTCACTCATATAGCCCGCTGTAATAATGCCTGCTGGCAAAGCAACAATAGCAATTCCAAATATTGAAGAAACCATTGTTCACAATCGAAATAGACGGCAAAATTGATATAATATCAATTATCGCATAAAATCCAAACGGATAACGGATAAAAGATATCAAAGATTTTTTGTTGTACTTACAATCTGCTGTCATCTGCCGCAAAACATAATCAGCGACAAATATAATCATACATTTGCTGTTATCACAATAAAGTATTTACAAGTGTTTACGCTTTAAATATATCGATGATTATATCACAAACTCTTTGAATAATCAAGATTAAGGCTAATTTAGATGAATGATGCAATATTCTTAAAAAACTTTGTGTTCAACGAATACTGTTTCAACGAGATATGCCACCGCGATAACACAAAAGGCATAGACTGTCATTGTATCGGATTTATGAAACACGGCAGAACGCCGTCGCAAATAAGAAAAGACAACAAAAATGGGATGTAAAAAATAATTTTCACATCCCATAACTGCTATATTTACTTTTCTAAACTTTCAAAATATGACTTGGCATATTCTGCAATGATTGGTGTTATTTCCTTGGGTCTGATATTTGATGTATTAACACAAAGATGATAAGCACTTTTGTCTCCCCACCTGATATCCGAAAGAGTAAGTCTGTGCTTTGCACGGTTTTTGTCTATCTCTTTGATTTTGCGGATGAGCTGTTTGTCTGTCATTTGTTCATCATAGGTTTCTCTCTGTTTGCATCTTTTTAATTTAGACGGCATATCTGCATGAACAAAAAGATTAAACGGACTATACTCCTCTAACACGACATCTGCACATCTTCCTACAATAATACAATCCTTGCCCCTCTCTGCTATACCCTTTAGTGCCTGTTGCTCTGCCAAAAGGATTTTTGCCGAGTTGTTCCAGACTGCTTGAGGATAATAGAAAGTTCTTCCGTATGTAACGGTGTATCCTGTGTGATACCCCTTTTCGCCGATGTCCTCGACAAACTTTTCGTCAAAGTTGCCTATTCGTGCAACCTCCGAAATTATCTCTCTGTCATAGTAATCAAAGCCAAGAATGTCAGAGAGCCTCATACCTATCTCTCTTCCGCCGCTTCCAAACTCTCTGCTTATTGTGATAATTCTCATTTATATCCCCCCATTATAGTCTTGCCGAATTATGCCGCGTTATTTGCCTCCGAAGCATCTGTAGGTGCAGGTGGCGTCGGATTTTCATTTGCAGTGTTATCCGAAGAAGTTATCTCGTTTTCGCCATTTGGCTCACCAGCGGTGTTTTCGCCATCGGTGTTTTCTTCCCCTTCTTCGCCCTCTTCTCCTTCTTCCTCCCATTCCATATAGGCAGGTGTACCTATATATTCGTGGTCGCCTGGGCATTTTTGCTGTGCTCGCTCTACATCCGCATACTGTGTAACTCTCATGCAGCTCTTGGACGGTGCACAGCCTGTTCTTTGGCACACAGTTAATTCTTCTACTGTATCGGGACACTCAAAGTTTTTCTTTGGAAGCTCATTATGAACCTTTTCCATTACTTTTTTCCATATGGTCATAGCAGGGTTTCCGCCGGCGTTTATAGCACGGGGACTATCGTATCCAAACCATACAGAGCCTACATAGTACGGTGTATAGCCTATAAACCATCTGTCCTTGTTATCATCGGTAGTTCCTGTTTTGCCACAGGTTTCTATACCCGAAATCTGTGCTCCTGTTCCGGTTCCGTTTCTTACAACACCTTTTAACAGGTTAGTTACAAGATACGAGGTAGATGCTTTGAAAGCTCTCTGCTTTTTGGGTTCGTTGTTAAGCAGTATCTTTCCCTCTACATCGTATACTTTTGTATATGCGTGAGGCTCAATATACATTCCTCCGTTTGCAAGAGAACAATATGCACCGTTCATTTCCAAAACGGTAACACCGTCTGTAAGACCTCCCAGTGCCAATGACGAAAGGTTTTTGTCAGAAAACGCCTTGCCGTTTTTCTCTCTTGATGTAACAAGAGATGACACCCCCAGTTTGTTTTTCATATAATCAAAGGAATTTTCTACTCCTACCTCTTCGAGCACTCTTACGGCAGGTATATTGTACGACCAGGAAACAGCTGTGCCGATATCTACATATCCTCTGAAGTTATCTCCGGCGTTTTTGGGTCTCCAGCCGTCAATGTCAAGCGGAGAATCCTCTACGCTGCTTGTGGGGGTAATCACTCCCATATCTATGGCAGGTGCATATACTGCAATAGGCTTTATGGAAGATCCCGGCTGTCTTTTGGACTGTGTAGCACGGTTGAGGCCTCGGTTTCTGTCTTTTTCGCCTCTGCCGCCCACTATACCCTTGATTTCGCCTGTTTTGGGGTCGGATATTACCATTGCCGACTGGGGCTGTGTTTCTCCGGACAGTCGGGGGAAGTTAGAAGAATTTTCGTATATTTCTTCCATTATTCCCTGAATTTCGGGGTCTACAGTTGCATAAATCTTGAGACCGCCGTTGTATATCATATTGGCAGCAAAATCCTCTGTGTATCCCTTTTCTACAAGAGCGTCCTGTATTTCTTCAAAAAGATGGTCGAGAAAATACGACTGGAATTTGGATTTCTTTACCTTGCCCTCGTGGATTTCTATTTTTTCTTTTACAGCCTTGTCATATTCTTTTTGCGTTATATACTCAAGCTCGAGCATTTTGTCCAGTACGAGGCGTCTTTTCTTGGCGTTGGCTTCGGGCTGCAAAATGGGGTCGTACATTGACGGGTACTGCGTTATACCTGCAATACACGCACATTCTGCCAAAGTAAGCTCGGATGCAGGCTTTGAAAAATAGATATTAGATGCCGCCTCTACTCCGTTGGCTCCCTGGCTCAAGTATATGGTGTTCATATACATCTCTAAAATCTGGTCTTTGCTTAATTTGGTTTCGAGCACAAGAGAGCGAAGGATTTCTCTTACTTTTCTGGATGCTGCTCGCTCTTTGTCATTGGTTATGTTCTTTACAAGCTGTTGGGTGATTGTACTTCCGCCGTACGAAGAATCGCCCCTTGTAAGATAGTTAAGCACAGCACCTGTGGTCCTCTTGATGTCCACACCGTTGTGTTTGTAAAATCTCTGGTCCTCTATTGCCACAAAGGCGTTTTTGAGGTCCTTTGGCATATTGTCTATGGAAATCCATATGCGGTTTTCCTTGGCATCAAATTGAGCATATCTTACCGCAGAGCCGGTGGCATCGGTATAATACACCTTGGACGAAATATTGAGATCCATTGAACTCAAATCGTCTCCAAAGGAAAAATCTATCATAGAGAAAACCCAAATACCCACAGCAATGCCTACAGCAACAAATACCAAAAAGGCGATCTTTAATGCCGTAAAGAGCTTGTCGTATTTGGAACGCTTTCTCCTTCTCCTTTTTCTCGGCGGATTATTGGTGTTATTAGGAACTACCGTTTTTCTCGGATATGTATCCGAGGGAGTTCTCTTGTCGCCCGCAGTGCCGCTTGTATGCGGTTTCGCATTAGTCCTTGGCGTAGTTTGTCCTGCCGATTTGGAAGAAGGCGAGCCTTTAGTTTTTGTTTTTTCGGATTTAGCTTTTTGGCGTGCTCTGACTTTGTCCAGATTGTCCATGCAAATTCCTCATTTCTGTATATTAACATATAATAAAATCTAATTATACATTATGATTATAACACACAAATAATAAAATGATGTTACAATTAATTTACATATATTTTAAATTTTGGGGGAAATTATAAAAAAATAACAAAAAAAGAGGAATTTAACCATTATGAAGTATATTTTAAGATTTGGCGTTTGTATTATGCTGTGTGCTGTAATAGGTCTTGGGATTGTAAGGTTAAACAGCGGTTATACAGAAAAAAGTACTCCTTATGAAGAAAAAATCTCCTACGAAAAAAAAGGCACCACCCCTGATACTTTGACCCAAAAGGTCAATACTCCGCCCTCAGAAAAGGACAAGTATATACTGAAATATGACGAGGATACCGAAAAAATATCCCTTACCGTAAGATACAAAGACGGCAGCGAAATAATATCCTCCGTTGAAACAATAAACCCGAAATATCTTACTAATGATGACATTAAATCGCTAAAAAAAGGTATTGAGTTTAGTTCCAAGGAGGATATGTATATACTGATTGAGGACTATTCGAGCTAATCTTTTAATTTGTCATAGAGCTTTTTTAGTGCCTTTTTTTCTATTCTTGAAACATACGAACGGGATATCCCCATAATAGATGCTATTTCCTTTTGCGTAAGTGCAGAAAAGCCGCATAGACCATATCGCATTTCCACAATTCTTTTTTCTCTTTTGCCAAGAGATGTAGCCATTTTTTCGTACAGGTCTTTTATACGCATCTTGGTTTCCACCTCGCAAAACACATCCTCAGAATCGGAGCATATCTTATCCATAAGCGATATCTCCTTGCCCTCGCTGTCGGTACCCACAGGGTCCTGCAAAAGCACCTCGCTCTGTCGCTTTTTGCCTTGACGCATACTCATAAGGATTTCGTTTTCTATACATCTTGCGGCATATGTAGCAAGGCGTGTGCCTTTGTCATCTTTAAAGGTTGTAATCGCCTTTATAAGACCTATTGTTCCTATGCTTATAAGGTCATCTGTTTCGCCGGCGGACGGGTACTTTTTTACCACATGTGCAACCAGGCGGAGATTTCGCTCTATAAGGATGTTTTTTGCCTCTTTGTCACCTTTTTGGCATCTTTCCAGATATTGTTTTTCCTCTTCATTGGTAAGGGGCTTTGCAAAAGACGAAACATTTGTAACATATGACAGAACAAATATCATCCTTGGCATAAGCTCTGCTAACAGTGAAAACACAAAAAGCACCTCCGAATATTGACACAATATCAATATATGTGGGGGTGCTTATCTTTTGTGCATGTACGCCAAATTTATTTTTCGTAGGCAATTTTGCCGTTGCAGATTGTAAGATAGCAGACAGCTCTTACCTTTTTGTTTTCAAACGGAGTGCTTCTGCCCTTTGAGAGAAAGTCGGAAGAATTTACTGTATATTCTTCGTTCAAATTAAACACCGTAAGATTTGCCTTTGAGCCTACCTTAAGCGAAGTATCTACGCCAAATCTCTTGGCGGGGTTTGTACTCATAAGTTCAATTAATCTATCCAAAGAGATTATATCTTTTTTGACAAGCTCGCTGTATAGCACAGGAAAGGCTGTTTCTATCCCTACTATCCCGTTTAAGCTCTTAAGACCTTTTGACTTTTCCTCCTCGCTGTGCGGTGCGTGGTCGGTTGCAATCATATCTATTGTGCCGTCTTGTATGCCCTCTATAAGAGCGAGCCTGTCGCTTTCGCTCCTGATAGGCGGGTTCATCTTAAATCCGCCGTCGTCCTTTAAATCCATATCATTAAACACAAGATAATGCGGTCCTGTTTCGCAAGTGATGTCTATGCCGTCTTTTTTGGCATTTCGTACAAGCTCGACTGTTTCTTTTGCAGAGATGTGGCACACATGATACATAGCCTTGGTTTCCTTTAAAAGCTCGATATCTCTCTTAACAGGTCCCCATTCACTCTCGGAGCAGATGCCCTTGTGACCGTTTTTAAGAGCATACTCGCCATCGTGTATATATCCGCCGAATAGTAAGCCTTCGTCCTCACAATGAGCCGAAATAACCTTGCCAAGTCTTGCGGCATTTGTCATACACTCTCGCATCATTTCTTTGTCCTGTACGCCTCTGCCGTCGTCGGAATAGGCGCACACAAACTCTGCCATATCTTCCATATCGGACAATTCGGAGCCCTTTTGACCTTTGGTAAGAGAGCCGTAGGGAACTACATTAATTACAGCATCTTTTTTTATAGCATCGAGCTGCACAGACAAATTTTGCATACTATCGGGAACAGGGTTTAAGTTTGGCATAGAAAAAACTGTGGTATAGCCTCCTCTTGCCGCCGCCTTTGTGCCTGTAAGGATTGTTTCCTTGTATTCATACCCCGGCTCGCGAAGGTGCACATGCACATCGGTAAAGCCCGGAAATACGGTGCAGTTGTCAAGGCAGTATACCTTGTCTGCATCGGGACAGTCTATGCCTTTTTCTATTTGTGTAATAATACCCTCATCAATGAGGATATCTGCATCGCCAAAGCCATAGACAAATGTGTTTTTTATAAGCATTTTCATTGTTAATCACCATTTTTAATTATACCATTGCATCTACATAATGTCAATTAATCCTTGAACTCAAACAGCTTTTTGACAGATATGTTAAGTGCATTCGAAATATCAATAAGAGTATCGAGTGTGCAGAAGCACTCAGCCGTTTCTATCTTTTGCATATAAGTTCTGCTGATGTTGCATCTCTCTGCAAGCTGCATCTGTGTCATACCCTGCTCCTTGCGGTAATGCAGAAAGTATACAAAAAAATCAAAATATATCATTTGATTTCATAAAAATATATTGCCCTGCATACAATGTACCAAAAGTACAGAGTGTGGAGGAAAAATTATGGCTAATTACAATATTTATCAGGATATCTCCAAGCGTTCGGGCGGAGATGTCTACATAGGCGTCGTAGGTCCGGTACGGACAGGAAAATCTACATTTATTAAAAAATTTATGGACTTGCTCGTCATCCCAAATATTGACAATGCGTTCAAAAGAGAAAGGGCAAAAGATGAGCTTCCCCAAAGCAGTGCCGGAAAAACTATAATGACCACCGAACCCAAGTTTATACCCAACGAAGCGGTGGAGGTGTGTCTTTCGGGAAATGCGAAGTTCAATGTCCGTATGATAGATTGTGTGGGCTATATCATAGATTCGGCACTCGGATACATAGAGGATAACTCTCCCAGAATGGTAAAAACCCCCTGGTCAGAAAAGGAAATCCCCTTTAAAGAGGCGGCAGAAACAGGAACTCACAAGGTGATATGCGATCACTCAAATATAGGGCTTGTAATAACCACCGACGGAAGCATAACCGATATACAAAGAGATGACTACATAGAGGCGGAAGACAGAGTTATAAACGAATTAAAAGACCTCGGAAAGCCCTTTGTGGTTCTGCTTAATTCCACAGACCCAAACGGCAAGAGTGCCTGCGATGCCAAAGCAAAAATTGAGGATAAGCACCTTGTTCCCGTACTCCCCATAAACTGTGCGGAACTTGACAAGGACGATATAAGTACCATTATAGAAAAGGTACTCTTTGAATTTCCGCTAAAAGAAGTCGGTGTGGATATGCCCGACTGGGTAGATGTACTGGAAAACGAGCACTGGCTCAAAAAAGACATATTCGCCAATATCTTGAATTCCATAAAAGATGTATCAAAAATAAGAGATGCAAGCAGGATTTCCGAAAGCCTTTCTGCCTGCGAAAGCATAACCTCGTCGGAAATTAAAACAATCAACCTTGGCGACGGCACAGTACGGGTAGTCGTAAACACCGACGAAAATCTGTTCTATCGTATACTCGGTGAAGAAACGGGCTTTGAAATCACAGGAAAAGACTCACTTATGAACCTTATGCGGACACTTGCCAAAACCAAATGCGAGTATGACAAGATTGCCTCTGCATTAGAAGAGGTAAACGCCACAGGCTACGGAATTGTTTCGCCGTCTATTGACGAGCTTGAGCTGGAAGAACCCGAAATCGTCCGTCAGGGCAGTAAGTTTGGTGTACGCCTGAGAGCAAGTGCTCCAAGCATCCATATGATAAGAGCGGATATCGAAACTGCGGTGTCCCCCATTGTAGGTACGGAAAAGCAGTCCGAGGAATTGGTACACTATCTGTTAAAAGAATTTGAAAACGACCCCAAGAGCATATGGGATACCAACATATTCGGAAAATCTCTGCACGACCTTGTAAACGAGGATTTACGCGGAAAGCTTATGCGTATGCCCGATGATGCGAGATTTAAACTTCAGGAAACATTGCAAAGAATTATAAACGAAGGCTCGGGCGGGCTTATTTGTATAATATTATAGGTAATTAATCCCAAAAAAACTGACTTCTCGTAAAAAGCGAAGTCAGTTTTTTGTCTGAAAATTTTATCACCCAAACATTTAGTCCCTTGTGGCCGTATTCGGGATAAAATCACATATTCTTTCGAATATTTAAGCCTTTTTCAAAAGTACAACATTTGCACATATTTCTCTATTTTCGTCTATAACTATCTTGTCATTTACATCAATATTACACTCGTACAGGGATTTTTCTATCTCCCATTTGCCAACGAGCGGGATTTCGAGCTTTTCGGGAGCTTCGAAGCAATGATATACCAACAGTGCCCTATCGCCATCGTCGGAATATCTTATTACAGCCTGGGTACCCTTGGGGTATCTGTTATTTATGAATTTTTCCGTCCTGTAGATTATACTTTTTCCGCAACGGATGATATCGGATACCTCTTCATAAAAGTTCTCTGCTCTATATACCTGATCCATCTGCTTGTCTGACATACCTACAAAATCACCCGACCAGCAAATCCTGCCAAGGAAACCTGCCGATATTGTATAGGAAAATCTGTTGTCGTCAAATTCGGGGTTTAATACGCACCAAATCTGGCTTTGTCTTGGCATAATGAGATAGTGCATATTTGCAGCAACAATCGGAAAATCTACACATTCATGTGTATCCGAAAACGATGCCATAGCACTGACCGCCATCATACTTGGTTCAAGACGCATACCGCCCGAAGCACAGTTTTCTATAATGAGGTCCGGAATTTCTTTTTTCATTTTGATAAAGTAATTACGAACTGCCTCCTGATTTTTCCTTAGAGCTTCTCCCGCACTTTCTTCGCCGTCTATACAAATTCCCATATTTGAATTGTAGTCCACTTTTATGTAGCCAAAGCCGTTATCCTTTAATAATTTTATTACATTATTATCAAGAAATTCTATTGCATCGGGATTTGAAAAATCGATGAATTTTTCTCTTCTGCCTTTGTTTACCTGACCTCTTATCGGAATACCATCGTGTTTTAAATACATATGGTCATATTCGCTGCCGTATCTTCCTGCACCCTCGGCAACAGACTCAAACTCAAACCAGATACCCGGAATAAGTCCGCGCTTTCTTATTTCGTCGGCATAAGTTTTCAATCCATATGGGAATTTGTCTTTCTTATATTTATCCCAATCACCTATAGTGCCGTTATACCATCCACCATCCATGACGAAGTATTTTGCCTTTGAATCTTTGAGCTTGTCTGCAAGTTTTATGTTATTTTCATGTGTAGGCTTGCCCCAGGGTGTGCAATATTCGTTAAATATTATCGCCATGGAGTCCTTTTCGCCATATGCATCAACATCACGACGGTGCATCTTTTCGAATTCATACGAAAGGTCTGCAATGCCGCCTTTAACTGCTGCGACATACGCTTTGGGCGCGGCAAAGCTTTCATTGGGTTTTACTGTTTTTGCCCAATTACTGTAGCTTAAGTCACCAATACCGCACGAAAGCGAGAGCTTTATGCCATAGCGCAAAAGCTCCATTTGCCACGAAGCATTATGTGCCAGTTTCATTCCCCAGATTATTCCGTGTGCTTCATCTTCGAGTGCTGCATACGGGAAATAATTTGCAGTCGGTCTTGAGCCATTTGTTCCTATTTTGTAACATTCAAAGGAACCGCCCCATGCCTGATTGAGATTTAATTCAGCAATAGAGCGTCTTGAATGTCTGCCCTCCAGAGCCCAGCCTGATTTAAAGGTGTGATAATAGATATTTCTTGAACTGTCATCATTCTGGTACGGGCTCAAACTATCAAGTGATGCGCTTGTGAGCATTTCCAGTCTGAAATCCCTGTCCGAATCATTGACAAAAACGCACTCTACCTCAAAACCGCCCTCACCGTTATAATTTGTGAGCTTATGTATTACTCTGTAGCCCTCATCGGAAACAACTTCTGTTTCTATAACAGTTTTATCTTCCAGGTCTATCTTCTTTTGTGATTTAAAATACATTTCATCAAATGATTGTCCAAGACGCATACTGTCACAACAAGGCGATATATAATGATGTGACAGGTGAAGATGGCAAAGTGCACCCGCACGGAAATCATGATAATCGCTAAACTGACTTTCATTTGGATAAGTATTATAGTCATCGCAAACATCCGAAAGAGTATCCTTGGGAATTAACATCATAAATACTCTTTTGGTTTCATTCATTATTACATATCTTACAACTGTTTCTCCAAAAGCATAATCGTTGAATGTGTAATTTTTAGACATAATATCGCTCCCTATAAACATAAAAAATTTAACTATATATTACCACAACCATTTTTAAAAGTCAACCAACTCGGATTGGCTTAATCACTTTTTAAATAATGAAAAATGGACTTATTTGTATAATATTATAGGTTGATTTGTCTTTGGTTTTATTATATAATCAGTATAAATAAAGACTTTGGAGGTCACAATGCTTAAGGTTTTGCATAATGACAATGATTATATAATATGCCAAAAGGATGCAGGGGTCTTATCCGAGCACTCACAATGTGACAAAAATAATATGCCGTCCTTTATTGCGGAGTATCTTTCGGCAAAGGAAGAGAGTGTATATCCCGTTCACCGTCTGGACAGCATCGTTGGCGGCATTATGGTATATGCATTAAACAAAAAGAGTGCGGCGCATCTGTCGCGTATTATAAGCGAAAACGCTATGCAAAAGTGCTATCTCGCAGTTATACACGGCTGTCCCGATGAGGAAAAAGGCGTGTTTAAGGATTTGCTGTTTAAGGACTCAAGAAAAAGCAAGAGTTTTGTTGTAAACAGAATGCGAAAAGGCGTAAAAGAGGCGTCGTTGGAATACGAGGTATTAAAAACATTGGAGCATAACGGGAAAACCTATTCTCTGGTAAAAATACTTCTGCACACAGGCAGAACCCACCAGATACGAGTGCAGTTTTCGTCAAGAAAGATGCCGCTTGTGGGCGACAGGCGTTACGGCAGCGGAAAAGACGACTGCAGCATTGCCCTGTGGTCGTATTCGCTATCTTTCCCTACTATAGACAAGGAAAAGGCCGAATACTTTTTGGAACCCGAATGGTTACAAAATCCCTGGAATATATTTAAATAAGAAACGGTTGCAACTGATTGCAACCGTTTATATAATTTCTGTTATTTGATTTTTCTCTGCAACGGTAAGATATACATCCTTACCTATCTCAAAATTATTTTCCAAAAGTTTATTTTCTGATACAAGGTATGCCTTTTCGGCAGTATTATTATTCTCGCTGATGTGCCCCAACACAATATGCTTGGTGCCCCACAGAGCAAGCTGTGTGGCAAGCCAGGCACAGTTTTCGTTAGACAGATGTCCGTTATCAGAGAGTATTCTCTTTTTGAGTATGTACGGATATGCTCCCAAACGGAGCATATTTTCGTCGTGGTTGGACTCTATAACTACCGCCTCGCAGTGTGCAAGTGCGGATAGCATCGGCTTTGTAATACATCCTGTGTCTGTGGCGATGCCGTATTTTTTGCCGTCCAGGGTTACTGTGTAGCCCACAGGCTCTGCAGCATCGTGCGGGATTTTAAAGGAACGCACTGAAGCTGACCCGACCTTAACACTCTCTCCCGTTGTTATAGGGTGTATCAAAGATGGCTCAACTCCCTTTAGTGCGGTTTGCATCTTCGATAATGTGGCACTGTTGGCATATAAACTAATACCGAACTTTCTGACCAAAACATTGATGCCCGATGTGTGATCCGAATGCTCGTGTGTAACAAAGATTGCATCTATATCCTTGGGACTGACACCAATGGTTTCGAGTGCGTTTGTTATCCTGGCGGCACTTACGCCTGCATCAATCAGGATGCTCGTTTGCCCATTGGATAAAAAGACCGAGTTACCGCTGCTGGAACTGAATAATGTACAAAACCTAATCATCTATACGCTTGATATCGGCACCGAGCATAGCAAGCTTTTCTACAATATGCTCATAGCCTCTGTCTATGTGCCTGAGTCCGTCTATTTCCGTTGTACCGTTGCAGCTTAGTGCGCCTATTACCATACTTGCACCTGCTCTCAAATCGGTTGCGGTAACCTTTGATGCAGAAAGCGGTGCACCGCCGCTTATGACTGCCCTTTTGCCGTCCAAGGTTATATTGGCATTCATCTTGGCAAGCTCTGTTATATATTGAAATCTCGACTCCCATACGCCCTCTGTAACAACGCTTGTACCATTAACGGTAGATAGCATTATTACCGCCTGAGGCTGAAGATCTGTGGGAAATCCCGGGTACGGCATTGTCTTAATATTTATGGCACTGACAGGTCCTTTGGTAAATATGCGGACCTCCTCGTCGCCTTCTTCTACGCCAAAGCCCATTTCCTCAAATTTGGCAGTGATTGCCTCAAGATGCTTGGGGATTACATTTTTTACTACAACATCTCCCCTTGTGGCAGCGGCAGCAAACATATATGTTCCTGCTTCTATCTGGTCGGGGATTATGGAATAGGTACCGCCCTTAAGAGACGAAACACCTGTGATTTTGATAACATCTGTACCTGCGCCGCGTATCTGTGCACCCATCGAGTTCAAAAAGTTGGCAAGGTCTACCACATGGGGCTCTTTTGCCGCACTCTCCAGTACAGTTTTGCCGGGGGCAAGAACTGCTGCCAGAATGGCATTTATCGTGGCACCTACGGAAACAACATCAAAATACACACTTCCGCCCTTTAAGGAAGAAGCATCTATCTTAACAAAGGTGTCGTTTTCGCCAAAGGGTGCAATGTGGCAGTTTAAATTCTTAAACGCCTTGAGATGCTGGTCAATAGGCCTTACACCAAAGTTACATCCTCCGGGTGGCGGAACATGAGCATTGCCAAACCTGCCTATAAGAGCACCCATAAGATAGTACGATGCCCTCATTTTTGAAGCTAATTCGGGGTCTGCAACATAGGTCTTTAAATGTGTGGAATCTATAATCAATGTGTTGACATCTTCTCTCTCTACCTTTGCACCGAGAGATATAATCATCTTGACTATACTGTCAACATCACTTATGTCGGGAACATTTTCTATACGGCAAACACCCTTTACCAAAAGGGCAGCAGGAATTATTGCAACTGCGGCATTCTTGGCACCGCTGATTACCACTTCTCCTTTTAATGGCTTGCCGCCGTTTATAAGAAGTTT
The DNA here is from genome assembly GCA_045544515.1 of Clostridia bacterium. Classification (GTDB taxonomy): domain Bacteria; phylum Bacillota; class Clostridia; order UMGS1810; family UMGS1810; genus RGIG8748. The sequence goes on from JAZPZD010000014.1 coordinate 24,137, forward strand.
TTCCACAACCAATCCTCCTTAAAAATTTTTATTCTTCTTCCCAGTTGTGGTATATTTCCTGTACATCGTCGTTGTCTTCAAGGCTTTCGATGAGTTTTTCCATCATAAGAATATCGTGCTCATCGGTAAGTCTTACTGTGGTCTGGGGGATTTTTTCTACTCCTGCGGATTCAAACTTGTAGCCCTTTTCCTCAAGAGCGTCTCTTACTGCACGAAGGTCAGAGGGAGATGTGGAAATCTCATAGAACTCACCCTCGCCGTTAAAGTCGTCTGCACCTACATCTAATGCGTCCATCATAAGCATTTCTTCGTCTACATCGTCAGACTTGGAAACTATGATCATACCCTTTTCGTCAAACATCCAGCTAACCGAACCGTTTGTGCCCAGATTGCCGCCGAATTTGTCAAAATAGTGTCTCAAATCGCCTGCGGTACGGTTTCTGTTGTCTGTAAGAGTTTCTACTATTACGGCAACACCGCCTATACCGTAGCCTTCGTATGTGATATCCTCGTAGTTATCGGTATTAAGGTCGCCTGCGGCCTTTTTGATAACACGCTGGATATTATCGTTTGGCATATTAAATGAGCGAGCCTTGGCAATGGCATCTTTGAGTCTGCCGTTTACCTCGGGATCGGGTCCGCCTGCCTTTGCGGCAACGGCGATTTCTCTGCCCATTTTTGTGAATATTTTTGCCTTTTGGGCATCGGATTTTTCTTTTTTGTGTTTTATATTATTCCACTTGGAATGTCCTGACATAATTTCATCCTCCTATATAAGCACTAACGATTATTTTAACATACTTTATATTATATTGTCAAGAAATGGAACAGTCCCCTATCCCCTTATCTTTCTTACCTCTGTATAAAATCTCTTGTCGCATGCCTCTCCCATAGAAAATGTCTTTCTGGGCAGTGCTCCGTCTACGGTTACGGTTTTGTATAGTTCGCTCTTTTCCATAGCATCTAAAATTATGCCTATGTTGTTTGCTTTGGATAGCTCCAACACCACATCTTCCCCGTGTATGTAATCCACCTTGCCCGCATTTGCAGCCAGATATCCGTCTATAAAATTCTGCACAGAGCCAACTGTGATATTGGCTGTGGGGTTGATTACGCTCCAAAGTGTCTTTTTGCCGTCTTTTACAAGATAAAAGCTCTGCTCACCGCTGCCCTCTTTGGCAAAGGATAAAAATTCCTTTTGGAAATTATCCCAATCAATATCGAACACCACTCTGTGAATAGCCTCAAACTCAAGAGAACTGTCGTGCAGGTTTACTATCTCGCAAAGAGCGTATCTTGCCATTTCTATACTACCGTCTATTATGTTTTCCTTAATTTGTCTGTAATATTCCTTGGCTGTTGCAAGAGAGTGATTTCCGTCGCCTACTGCAAAGACGAGGGGGCTCTCTTCTTTTACGCCGTATTTTGAGTTAAATGCGTCTATATCATTTAGTTTTTCTAACTTTGCCTCGAGCTCTTTTGCAGTTTCATCATCTATCACATAGCCTGTGATGTGACCCGAATTCATCATCATATCAAAGTCATATACCTTAATGAATTTATCCTTTTTGTCTGCGAGCTTTTCTATAATCTCTCTCTTTTCGTCGTCCAAAAGTACCATTACATGCGGAAGCTCAACGGGGGCATTTTTCCTTACCTTTAGTCTTGGGGGGATACGCTCTACCACCGTCTTTTCGGTAGCTCGAACTCTGGATTTGCTGCCTTTGGCATAGTCGTACTCCTCCAGGTCTATACAGCCTACAACACCCTTTCTCACAGAGCCGTTTCTGAGGGTTCTCTCCACATATATGTAGCAGTTTGGATACAATCTAAAGGCGTCTTTATTAAGGCAGTCTGCCATATTAGTGTTGATTTTTTCAATCCTGTCGTCTACATCATTGTCCTCGAGGTACACCTCGGGAAGAATGAGGTTGTACGAGGTAAGAGCGTCTTTGGTATACTCTTCAACCTCTTGCCAGTATTTGGGCTCGGAGGTATACTGGTCGCACGCAACAACACTCCATTTTGACATATCTGCATCTTTGGGTAACAATATATCTGCTCTTTTAAAAATCATAACTTTTATCTCCTCTGAAATCTAATATTTACATTATATTAGATTTTGTATGTAATATCAAGTGCTTGGATACAGATTTTTACATAAAATTGTTGAATATTTTATTTGTTTATGATAAAATAGCAAAATAAAGATGTTTTGCAAGGGAGGAAAAACCTTTGAATATACTCCATATGAAATACGCTGTGGAAATAGAAAAGACCAAATCTATAAGCCAGGCAGCTAAAAATCTCTATATGGCACAGCCAAACCTCAGCCGTGCGATAAAGGAGCTTGAAGAAAAGCTCGGGATAACGATTTTTGACAGAACTACAAAAGGCATCACCATAACTCCCAAGGGGCAGGAATTTCTTAATTATTCCAGGAAGATTTTAAAGCAGATAGACGATGTGGAAAATATGTTTAAGGACAGCTACACCGACAAACAGCATTTTTCCATTTCTGTGCCGAGAGCAAGCTATATTTCGCACGCATTCAGCCAGTTTGTCAAAGATGTGACAAGGGACAAGGAAATTGACCTCTTTTACAAAGAAACCAACTCCAACCGCACGATAACCAATCTGTTAAAATCCGACTACAAGCTGGGGATTATTAGATACGCCACAAATTACGAAACATATTTTATGGAAATGCTTTCCGAAAAAGGTCTCGCACACGAAACCATTACCGAGTTTACATATGTGTTATCTATGAGTAAGCATAGTCCCCTTGCCAAGATAGACGAAATCACCTTTGACGACCTTACAAACTATGTGGAAATCGCCCACGCAGACCCGTATGTTCCCTCGCTTCCGCTTGCAACCGTGCGAAAGGAAGAGCTCCCCGACAATATAACAAAGAGGGTTTATGTATTTGAGCGTGCCAGCCAGTATGAACTACTCAGCACCAATCCCGACACATTTATGTGGGTGTCACCTATGCCCGAGGAACTTATGAAAAAATACAACCTCGTGCAGAAAAAGTGCAAAGCAAACAGCAGAGTGTACCGCGATGTGCTCATATACAAAGACGGTTATCAGCTTACAAATCTCGACAAGATGTTTATACAGGAAATTTTTAGTGCAAAAAATAAATATTCAATCGATTAATTACAAGGCGGTGTTTTCCGCCTTGTTTTTTATTAAAACTATTGTATCTTAATGGGATTTTGTGATATACTTATTATATCTCAAAAAGTGAGGATAGTATATGAACCGAAAAGAAACCATACTCGAATTTTTAAAAGACGAAAAAATTCCTCCCGTAAACGCCGAGGAAATAATGCTCTATCTTGATATCCCCTTTGACGACAGAGAAGAGCTTATGGTTATACTCGAAGAGCTCACAGATGAGAACCTGATTTTGAAAACATCCAAAAAGAAATACGCCTCGTTTGAAAAGCTGGGATATCTTACGGGCAAGGTGTCCGTAACAGCCAAGGGCTTTGGCTTCCTCCTGAACGACGAGGGGGATATATTTATTGCCCCGGGCGACCTTATGGGTGCGATAAACGGCGACACCGTTGCAGTATCTGTTACCAAAAAGGCATCGCAGGGCGAAAGAAGAGAAGGCAGAGTTTTTAAAATCATAAAAAGAGGCAAAAATGAAATTGTGGGAACATTTTTAAAGTCAAGGAACTTTGGCTTTGTTGTTCCCGATGATACAAGGCTAAACTACGACATATATATCGGCAAATCCAAAACCCTAAACGCCAAAGACGGTCAAAAAGTAGTGGCAAAAATCACAAAATGGCCCGACGGATACAAAAAGCCCGAGGGCGAAATAACAGAAATCCTCGGCTTTGGATACGAAAAGGGTGTTGACATACTTTCGGTGATGCGTTCGCACTCTATTACGGACAAATTTCCCAAGAGGGTTCTTGAAGATACCGACAACATAGACGAAACCATATCACAGGCGGACATAGACTGCCGCAAGGACTACCGCCCCGATAGTGTAATTACCATAGACGGCACAGACAGCCGGGATTTTGACGATGCGGTGTGTGTCAAAAAGGAAAACGGCTCCTATATTCTCTATGTTCATATAGCCGATGTAACGCATTATGTTATGGAAAATAATCCCCTCGACAAAGAGGCACTAAAAAGAGGTACAAGCGTGTACTTCCCCTCATATGTGGTGCCGATGCTGCCCAAAAAGCTATCCAACGGCATATGCAGTCTTAATCCAAATGAGGACAGGCTCACTTTGTCGATAGAGATGAAGATATCGCCCGACGGCGAAGTAACAGAGCATAATATAACCGAGGGTATCATATGCTCAAAGGAGCGTATGACATACGACGATGTTACCGCCATTTTGGAAGGCGACAGAGAACTTACAGACAAGTACTCTCACATATATCCTATGCTTTGCGATATGAAGGAGCTTTGTGAGATATTAAGAAAGAAAAGACAATCCAAAGGCAGCATAGACTTTGACTTCCCGGAGGTAAAAATAAAGACCGACAAAGACGGCAAGGCTGTTGATGTGTACAAATACAAATCAGGAATATCCAATATAATAATAGAAGAATTTATGCTGTGTGCAAACAAGACCGTAGCGGAACAGTTCTTCTGGGCGGATATACCCTTTGTATACAGAATTCACGAAAAACCATCGAGAGAAAAGATATCTGCATTTAATGACTTTGCCAGAAATCTGGGCTACCGCCTATCCGATGCACACGAGCCTCACCCCAACGAATTTGCCTCAATCCTTAACAAAATTAAGGGTACCAGGGAAGAAGTTGTGGTATCCAAGGTGATGCTGCGTTCTCTTATGAAGGCAAAATACTCACCCGAATGTCTGGGACACTTTGGACTGGCGTTTTCGTATTATTGCCACTTTACCTCACCTATCCGCCGTTATCCCGACCTGGCTATCCACAGGATTATCAAGGAATTTATAAACGGCGGTATAAGCGAAAAAAGGCAAAGATATCTCAACAAATTTGTTGCCGACGCATCGCAAAAATCCTCCGAGGCAGAAATCACGGCGATGGAAGCTCAAAGAGATGCCGAGGATATGAAAAAGGCAGAATATATGGAAAATCACATCGGTGAGGACTTTAGTGCGATTATCTCATCGGTTACAAATTTTGGCTTTTTTGCAGAGCTCGAAAACGGCATAGAGGGTCTTGTGAGGGTAAACGATTTAGATGATGACTACTATATTTTTGACGAGAGAGATTTCTCCCTGACAGGCGAAAGAAGCGGCAAAAAATACACCATAGGCACCCCTGTGGAAATAACAGTTGCAAACGCAAATTCTATGACAAAGCAAATTGATTTTGTATTAAAAGGATGACAAAAATTATGGCAGAAAATCAAAGCATAAAATTGATAGCACAAAACAAAAAGGCATATCACGACTACTTTATAGAGGAAACCTACGAATGCGGGATATCGCTTGCAGGAACAGAGGTCAAATCCATAAGAGGCGGTCAGATTAACCTAAAGGACTCCTTTGCCTCCGTAAAAAGCGGCGAGGTGATACTGATTGGTATGCACATAAGTCCGTACGAAAAGGGCAACATCTTTAACAAGGACCCGCTTAGGGATCGCAAACTGCTTATGCACAAGGCAGAGATACGAAGACTTATTGGCAAAACAAAGGAAGACGGATATTCGCTTATACCTGTAAAGGTATACCTCAAAGGCTCCAAAGTAAAGGTGGAGCTTGCCCTTGCCAAAGGTAAAAAGCTCTACGACAAGCGAAATGCCATAGCCGAAAAAGAGGCAAAAAGAAAGATGGACAGAAAAATTAAAGAATATAATAAATAATAATAAGGCTGTAAAAACCGAAAAGTTTTTACAGCCTTTGATGTCAATCTAATTCCTTTAGACCTGTATAAAGCTCATAATATCTGCCCTTTTGCAAAAGCAGTTCGTCGTGTGTGCCTCGTTCTATAATCTCACCTTTTTCCAGTACCATTATGGCATCGGCATTTCGTATGGTAGAGAGTCTGTGTGCTATTATAAAGGTTGTTCTGTCCTTCATAAGGCGCATAAGCCCGTGCTCTATGTGTCTTTCTGTTCTGGTGTCTACAGAGCTTGTTGCCTCGTCGAGCACAAGTATCGGTGCCTTTGATATAGCCGCTCTTGCAATGTTTATAAGCTGTCTTTGCCCCTGGCTCAAGTTAGCACCGTCGCCCTTTAGAATAGTGTTGTAGCCGTCGGGCAAACGCATTATAAACGAATGTGCGCTTGCGGTTTTTGCCGCCTCAATTACCTCTTCGTCGGTGGCGTCAAGTCTGCCGTAGCGGATGTTCTCCATTACCGTTCCCGTAAAAAGATGTGTATCCTGCAAAACCATAGCGATATTTTGTCTTAAACTTTGCTTGTTAAAATCGCGTATGTCAACGCCGTCCACCTTGATACTTCCGCTATCTACATCATAGAACCTGTTGATAAGATTAGTAATTGTGGTCTTGCCTGCACCTGTCGAACCTACAAAAGCTATCTTCTGACCTTTTTTGGCATAGAGGTTTATATCCTTTATTATTGTGCGGTTTGGCTCGTAGCCAAAAGTTACATCCTCCATAGTTACCTTGCCGTCTTTTTCAACAAACTCTATCTTGCCGTCGAGGTCAGTCTCCGCCCTCTCATCCATAATGGCAAAAACTCTCTCTGCACCTGCAAGTGCAGAAAAGATGTTTGTAACCTGCATAGAAATCTCGTTGATAGGTCTGGAAAAATGTCTGGAAAAGTTTACAAACACAGTAACTCCGCCCACATCAAATTTGTCCATAAGGCAGAGTGCTCCGCCCACAGATGCGGTGAGTGCGTAGTTTATCTGGCTTAGGTTACCCATAAGAGGTCCCATTACTCCGCCTGAAAACTGTGCACGGATTTGCTTTTTCTTTAAATCGTCATTCAAAAGTTCAAAATCCTCTGCTACCTCTTGTTCTCTTGTAAAGACCTTTACCACCTTTTGCCCTGTAACGATTTCTTCAACATAGCCGTTCAAGGCACCCAGTGCCGCCTGCTGCATACCGAAATACTTTCGGCTCCTTTTGGAAATTGCACCTGCAACACGCACAAATATCGGTATCATAACAAGCGTGACTATAGAAAGATACACATTGGTATAAACCATAAGACAAAGTGTACCCACTATTGTTATTATTCCCTGAAACAGATGTATAATAGTGTGATTAAGCATCTCCCCTATTGTGTCTACATCGTTTGTATATCTGCTCATAAGCTCGCCGTATGCATTTTTGTCAAAAAAGCGTATGGGGAGCTTTTGCATTTTTTTAAACAAGTCATCTCTTATTTTGTATATGGCATTCTGGGATATATCTATCATCAGCCTTGCCTGTGTGTATGAGCTGACAACGCCTATTATATATACGATTGCCATATACACAAGCGAAAGTGCCAACCCTCTGAAATCAGGTGTACCCATACCTATGTCTATAAACTTATTTATAATAGGTCTTAACATATACGACGCTACAAGCGACGAAATACTCGCCGCAAAAACGCAAACAAAGGCTACAACAAGCTTGTATTTGTCTGCACTCAAATACGAAAGAATTCTCTTGATTGCAGGCCACATATCCTTTGGCTTGCCACCGCGATGCTGCATTCTTCCTCTGGGTCCGGGTCCCCCGGGTCCCTTTGGCGGAGGGGTGTGTCTGGCAGAAGCACTGTATCTTTTGGACAAACGCTCAAGGCGTAATTTGTTATCCATCACATACCCTCCTTTTCTTTTTGAGAATAGTATATATCCTTGTAATGCTCACAGGTTTGTATAAGCTCCCTGTGAGTACCTATGGAAACTATTTTGCCGTCGTCTATAACTATTATCTTGTCTGCATCTATTACAGAGGTAATCCTCTGAGCAATGATAATCTTTGTGGTATCTTTTAAATCTTCCTTGAAGCTTTCTCTTATCCTGGCTTCGGTTGCAGTATCTAATGCACTTGTGCTGTCGTCAAGAATGAGGATTTTTGGGTTTTTGATTAGTGCCCTTGCAATGCAGAGCCTTTGCCTCTGTCCGCCCGACACATTGACACCGCCCTGACCCAGCTCTCTTTCGTAGCCCTCTCTTGTTTCCGAGATGAAGCTATGTGCCTGGGCATTTTTTGCACATCGGATTATTTCTTCTTCATCAGCATCCTCGCTGCCCCAACGCAAATTCTCCATAACAGTTCCCGAAAAAAGTACATTTTTTTGCAGAACCATACCCACGCCGTCGCGCAGGTTTTTGACCGAGTAGTCCTTTACATCAATTCCGTCTACCAGCACAGAGCCTTTTGTCGCATCATAAAGCCTCGGTATAAGACCCACCAGACTGGTTTTGCCCGAACCCGTAGAGCCGAGTATTCCCACAGTTTCGCCGGGATTTATCTTAAAGGATATATCATTTAGCACATAGTTGGTTTCTTTGCCCGAGTAGTCAAAATATACATTTTTGAACTCTATCTCGCCTTTTGTTACAAGGGCATCTTTGTGCTTGGCACTATCGTCTGTGATATCGGGGTTTGTGTCCAAAATTTCTGATATTCTCCTGGCAGAAGCCAGAGCTCTTGAGCCTTGAAGAATTATCATAGACAGCATCATCAGCGACATCAGTATCTGGGTGATATATGTAATAAACGCCATAAGGTCACCCACTGGCATAGTACCCTTAATTACAAAACCGCCGCCAAACCACACTACTGCAAGTGTGGTTATGTTCATCATTGCAGTCATAAGAGGCATTGTGCAAATCATTATCTTCATTGCATTTATGCTGTTTTCCTTGAGGTCGCTGTTTGATGCAGAGAACTTATCCTCTTCAAACGAGGTACGCACAAAGGACTTTACAACGCGGATATTGGTCAGGTTTTCCTGAATATTGGTATTAAGTGTATCGAGTTTCTTCTGCATTATTGTAAAACGGGGAAGAGCCTTTTTCATAATAAAATATATGCCAAAAGCAAGAATTGGCGTAACAATCCCTATTACAAGCGCAAGACGGGCATTGATGCCTATCGCCATTATAAATGCTCCGATGAGCATTCCCGGAGAGCGAAGTGCCATAACCATTGCCATTCTTAATACATTTTGCATCTGGGTTATGTCATTGGTAAGTCTGGTAACGAGCGAGCCTGTAGAAAAGGCATCTATGTTTTTAAAAGAGAATGTCTGCACCTTTTTAAACACATCGCCTCTAAGGTCTGCGGCAAAGCTGATTGCTCCGCGTGCGGCAAAGTAGTTGCCAAGAACACCGCCAAGCATCATAACAAATGCCAGAATAACCATTCTTAAGCCCATAGAAATTATATATTCCATACTTTTTAATTCTTTGACACCTTCATTAATAATAAGGCTCATTAGCTTGGGCATAATTACATCGCCTGCAACCTCGGTGAGCATCATAATAGGCCCTACTATAAAAAAGAAGATATGCGGTTTTATATATTTTATATATCTTTTCGTAAAAACCACCTCCCGGTATATCCGAACAAAAAATTCCACTATTTATTATAATACTATAAAAGCAAATTATCAATGATACAGGAAAATTTTTCACAAAACTTTTACATTTGTTGTTATAAAATCAGTCCTTTGTGAATATAACTATAAACAGAGAGTAATTAAATCAATATAATAACTATTTTGGAAGGGCGTGCTTTAAAAATGACAACAGATAACATCTTAAACAACGAGGTTGAATTAACAGGTACTGTGGAAACTGACCTTAAATTCAACCATGAGGTTTATGGCGAGGGTTTTTATTCATTTGTAATTCGTGTGATGAGGTTAAGTGATATCTCTGACCTTATCAATGTAACAATATCCGAGAGGCTCCTGCAGGAATTTACACTAAACAAGGGCGACAAGGTGAGCATATCGGGACAGTTTCGTTCGTACAACAACTACACCGACACAGGCAACAAGCTGATGCTGACCGTCTTTGCAAGGGATATTGAGCTTTGGCCCGATGAGGCAAAGTTTAAAAACCCCAACAATATTTACTTAAACGGATTTTTGTGCAAAAAACCCGTCTACCGTACTACCCCGTTTGGCAGAGAGATAACAGACCTTTTGGTTGCGGTAAACAGAGCGTACAACAAATCCGACTATATCCCCTGCATTGCCTGGGGAAGAAATGCCCGCTTTGCAGGCAGTCTTGATGTTGGGGAAAATATCAAAATTCACGGAAGAATACAAAGCCGCGACTATCAGAAAAAAATAAGCGAAGACGAAACCATAACAAAGACCGCATATGAAATATCGGTTTCCAAAATGGAAACCGTGAGCAAAAATGATATTGAATTTGAAATTGTATGAAACAGGGGATGTAAAATAAGTGCAGACCGCTTATAGGCTTGATTTCTGACATCTTACAGTTTAAAAGTATCGAAAAAGCAATAAATTTATGTAGAAATCTGCAAAATTTGCAGATTTCTCAAATTTTTAGCCTATAAGCTCTAAACGAACTTCACCTCTCGACGTGCCCTCGCACGCCTTCGGGTCCCCCTTGCAAGCACGCTTGCTTCGGTTCAGTTCGTTTATTCTGCATCTTATTTTCCTATCCCCAAAATCTCAAGGAGCTGTAAAAAATTCGTTTGGATTTTTTACAGCTCCTTGATTTTTATTTGCCTGTATAAATACTGTCAAAATTAACTACGCAAAAATACGAATTTCCAATCTTTTCGGTTACACCGAATTGGATTTTTGAAAGCAGCTCTTTTTGCGAGAGTTCAAAGTTATACGGAACCGCAACATCAAATATCAGATTGGTATGAGTGCTGCCCGGAACCATACGGAAATCGTGCATAGAAAGGCTCTTGTCAATATTTTCTACTATATCCTTTACCTTTCCCCTTGCTTCGTTGGTGGCCTCGTCGTCGGTAACGATTGGGTCCATATGGATAACAAGCTCTATGCCAAATTCTCCCGAAACCTCGCGTTCGATATTGTCTATCATATCGTGGCTTTCCAAAATATCGCCCTTGGCATCGACCTCGGCGTGAACTGATGCAAAGGTCTTGCTGGGGCCATAGCTGTGCACGATAAGGTCGTGTATGCCAATAACTCCGTCATAGGACAAAATCTTCTTTTCCAATTTGCAAATAAATTCTGTATCGGGTGCTGTGCCAAGAATTGGATTCAGTGCCTCTTTTATAAGCGAAATCCCCGACCATATGATAAACAGCGACACGCATATTCCCACATAGCCGTCGAGCTCAACCTTGATAAAATGTGATATTACAAGACACACAAGAACCGCCCCTGTGGATATGGCGTCGTTTAAGCTGTCCTGTGCCGTAGCCTTAAGCACAGCCGAGTCCGCCATATTGGCATATGCACTGTACATTCTGTTCATAAAGAGCTTGCCTGTTATCGAGATTACAAGAACCGCCGCCATAAGAAGTCCAAACTCGCTCTCTGACGGATTTACTATTCTGCCAAACGAAGTCTTGATAAGCTCATAGCCTATAAAAATGATTAAAAATGCCAGAATAAGTGTTACTACATATTCTATCCTCTCGTGGCCGTACGGATGGTCCTCGTCGGCAGGCTTTCCCGATAGCTTGAAGCTTACCACAGTAATTACCGAGGTAAGTGCATCGGAAAGATTGTTAAAAGCGTCTGCCACAACAGCGACACTGCCAAAGATAAGACCTGCTGCCATCTTTATAGCACACAGTATCACATTGCATATAATACCGAAAACACCGGCAGTTTTGCCGATGCTTTCGCGGTTTTTATTATCCTTTGTAAATAAATTGATAAGAAATTCAAACATTATTACATATCCTTTAATAAATCAGCGTTTCTTGCAATATATTCATAACCGGAATAAATTGTGAATAAAGTGGATATTGCCATTGTAACAAAACCAACTGCAGGATAGGAACAGATTTTGTATTCCATAGTAGCAAAGAGCATTGTGCATATTATAGCAATAAGCTGAATTACAGTCTTTATCTTTCCTGTCATAATTGCAGCCATTACTATGCCCTTTGATGCAGCGATGTTTCTAAGACCTGTTACGATAAATTCTCTTGCTATTATGATTACCGCCATATATGCAGGCATCAAATCGAGCTGAATAAAGCATATAAGTGCAGCCGAAACCAAGAGCTTATCTGCAAGCGGATCAACAAACTTGCCAAAATCCGTAACCAGATTTCTGGAACGGGCAATGTGACCGTCTATGCCGTCTGTAAGCGATGCTACTGCAAAAACAACAGCCGCCCAGATATGATAGTACGGCAAATCATAGTGCCATCCGCACATAAGTACAATCATAAAAATCGGGATAAGTCCTACTCTTGCAAGTGTAATCTTATTTGGTAAATTCATTTTCAACCTCTCCTGTCACATCATATTCGTCGGCTTCGAGTATTCTTATATTTACTATGTCGCCGGCGTTTAGTTCGTATTTGCTGTATATATATGCAGTACCGTCAACATCGGGTGTGTCCTGTGCGGTTCTGCCTACATAACAAAAATTATCTTCGTCGTAGCCCTCTATTATAGCCTCGGCAAAGCTGCCTATTTTGTCCTGATTTCTCTTGTAGGAAATCTCCTGCAAAAGCTCCATAATCGCCTTGTGCCTTATCTCTTTTATTTGCTCGGGGATTTGCTCGGGGAAATCTGCCGCAGGTGTACCCTCCTCGCACGAATAGGTAAAGGCACCTACTCTGTCAAGCGGATAATTAACCAAAAATTCTTTTAATGTTTCAAAATCCTCGTCCGTTTCACCGGGAAATCCCACAATAAGCGAGGTGCGTATTACGATATTTGGTATTCTTTTTCTCAATTCCTCAATAAGCTCTTGCACTTCTTTTTGGCGGCTTCTTCTGCCCATACGCTTTAGTACGCTGTCTGATATGTGCTGCAGCGGCATATCAAGGTATTTTACAACCTTGGGGTTATTGGCTATCTCGTCTACAAGCTTTTTGGTGATATTTTCGGGATAGCAATACTGAAGTCTTATCCACTCTATGCCATCTATAGCCGATATTTGCTCAAGTAAGTCTGCCAAATCGTATTTTTCGCCGTCTTTTCCGTAGCAGGCGGTATCCTGAGCTATTAATATTACTTCTTTAACTCCCTCTTTTGCGAGAGCTTTTACCTCATTTAGAATGCTTTCCATCGGGCGTGACTTGTACTTTCCGCGAAGCTTGGGGATAATGCAATATGTGCAAAAGTTGTCACATCCGTCTGCAATCTTGACATAGGCGGTGTAGCTTGCCGTTGTTCGTATCCTGGGCAGGTCATAGCCCACAATACTGTTGGCATCGCCTACAAAGGATAGCTTTTCGCCTTTGGTATAATAACAATCTATAACCTCTGCAATTCTGGCATAGTCCGTAGTTCCGAGGATTATGTCAACCTCCGGCAAAGATGCCTCTATATCCTCCCTGTATCTCTGGGCAAGACATCCGCACACGATAAGAAGTTCACACTTTTGTTCCTTGTAGAGAGCCATCTCCAATATTGCAGATATGGACTCCTCCTTGGCACTGTCTATAAATGCACAGGTGTTTACTACGATAATATCAGCCTCGGTAACATCGGCGGTTATGCCGTAACCTTTATCTGTAAGTATTCCGAGCATTGTTTCGGTGTCGGTTAAGTTTTTGGCACAACCGAGCGAAACAAAACCAATCTTTTTTATCATATATTATATCAATCCTTTTTAAGTAGCTCCAATGCACGCTGTGCAACACCAAAATCAAAGCCTCTCGACACTATATGGCGTACACATTTTGCCTTAACCTTTGGGTCCGAAAAATCCTCCCCGGCATACTTTCGTACGATGTACTCGCACAGCACATTTTCATCGGCAAGACGGCATTCGTACAAAACATCTTCTATGGTGTTTTTGTCTATGCCTTTTTGCGTGAGTTCGTACACGATTTTGTTTTTGCCCCATATCTTTTCTGCGGCGTATTCCATAAAAAGCTGTGCAAAGTTTAAATCATCGATATATCCAAGTGATGTAAACTCCTCTATTACCTCGCATACCACTATTTTGTCATAGCCTTTTTTGATAAGTAAGTCAGAGAGCATATGCGAAGTTACACTCTTTTTGGAAAGTATGTCCAGTGCCTTTGCCTTGGCTTTGCCAAACTGCGACTCAAACAAAAGATTTTTGAGCTTTTGCTCATCTATTTCTATGCCCGCTTTAATCCCGAGGGTAAGTGCATCGACCTCGTCGAGCGACAAAACATACTCCCCGTCTAAATAAACATTTACCCTCGACGGATTATTCTTTTGTCCGGAAACCTCGGTTATCTTCATAGAAATTATTCCTCATCGCTTTGTGCAGGGGCTTTGATTTTTGCGGCTCTTTCTGCGGCAATGCGTTCTTTTTCTCGTTTTTCTTCGTTTACCTTATCCATAATTTTGTCGTATATTTCGTCGGTAAGTTCGGGGTGGTCTTTAAGGAATTCCTTTACCTTATCTCTGCCCTGACCTATGCGGTCTCCGTTATAGGAATACCACGAGCCGCCCTTTTGGATTACATCCATCTGAACTGCGATGTCTATGATGCTTCCCTCTCTGGAAATACCCTCGCCAAACATTATGTCGAATTCTGCTTCTTTAAACGGAGGTGCAACCTTGTTTTTTACGACCTTTGCCTTGGTTCTGTTACCGATTACATTGGTACCGTCTTTGATAGCCTCTATTCTTCTTATGTCAACTCGTACAGACGAATAGAACTTGAGTGCTCTTCCTCCTGTTGTTACCTCGGGATTGCCGTACATTACGCCGACCTTTTCTCTTAACTGATTTATAAATATGGCAACTGTGTTGGATTTGTTTATGATGCTTGTAAGTTTTCTAAGTGCCTGAGACATAAGTCTTGCATGAAGTCCCACATGAGAGTCACCCATTATACCTGCGATTTCTGCCTTGGGTACGAGTGCGGCTACAGAGTCTACAACTATTACATCTATGGCACCGCTTCTGGCAAGGGCTTCGGCAATCTCCAATGCCTGCTCGCCGGTGTCGGGCTGTGATACGATAAGACGGTCTATGTCAACGCCGAGCTTTTGCGCATATATGGGATCCAACGCATGCTCTGCATCGATAAATGCCGCCTCTCCGCCCTGTCTTTGAGCTTCGGCGATTACATGGAGGGCAACTGTCGTTTTACCAGAGGATTCGGGTCCGTAGATTTCTGTAATTCTGCCTCTGGGAAGTCCGCCTGCACCAAGTGCTATGTCAAGACTAAGTGCCCCTGTGGATATGGTTTCTATCTGTTTTATAGGTGCATTGCCAAGACGCATAATGGAACCCGCACCAAAGGTATTTTCAATCTGTGCAAGAGCCTGGTCTATGGCTTCGGCCTTTCCGCCTGTTTCCACAGCACCCTTGATTGACATTTTTTCTTTTGCCATAATATTTCACCTCAATTAATATTTTCTATTATTATCTCCAGTGCTTTTAAAACCGTACTTTTTCTTACGGTATCTCTGTCACCCGAAAATATGTTTTTAAACACCTGCGTCTCTTTGCCCGATACGGCAAGTCCTATATACACAAGACCCACAGGTTTATCCAAAGTCGCTCCCGTAGGACCTGCAATGCCTGTAACAGAAACTGCAATATCAGAGCCCGACAAAGCCATAACGCCCTCTGCCATTTGCTTGGCAGTGTCGGGGCTTACCGCACCGCATTTGGCAAGTGTGGCTTCCTTGACCTTTAAAAGCTCCTCCTTGGCACTGTTGGCATAGGTTACAACGCCGTAGCCGTAGCACTCGCTCATACCCGGAACTGATGTAAGGGCAGCTCCTATAAGACCGCCTGTACAGCTCTCTGCAGTTGAAACCGTAAGCGATTTTTCTTTTAAAAGCCTATATAACTTTTCTGCAAGAAGATACTCTTTTTTCATAACATTAACACTCTACAATTTCTGTTCCCTCAACCGCCTCATTAATCAGTCTTTCGCAGTCTAAAAGGTTTTGGGACATAACGATTTTTTCTATCTTGGGTTTGGTAGTGGGATGCTTGGGTGTAAATACCGTGCAGCAGTCCTCGTAAGGCAGGATAGATGTTTCAAATGTATCTATATTTCTGGAAATCTCCACAATTTCCTCCTTGTCCATACCTATGAGGGGTCTAAATACGGGGATAGACACCGCATCGTCTGTAACGGCTAAAGCACTCATCGTTTGGCTGGCAACCTGACCGATGCTCTCACCCGTTACAAGTGCCTGACAGCCTCTCTTTTCTGCGATTTTCTGCGAAATCTGCATCATAAAGCGACGCATTACAAGAGTTAGGTGCTCCTCGGGACATTTGTCGCGGATTTCGAGCTGAATATCGGTAAAGGGTACTATGTGAACCTTGATACCGCCCATAAAATCGCCTATAATCTGTGCAAGCTTCAGCACCTTGTCCTTGGCTCTGTCGCTGGTATACGGATAGCTGAAAAAGTGTATGGCTTCGAGCTTGACCCCGCGTTTTCCTATCATATAGCCTGCAACGGGGCTGTCTATACCGCCCGAGAGCAAAAGCATAGCCTTGCCGTTGGTACCGACGGGCATACCGCCTGTGCCCTTTTCTCTTCCGGTGTGAACATAGGCATAGCCCTCTCTTATTTCAACATGGATTGTAACCTCGGGGTTATTTACATCAACCTTTAGGTGATGGTATTTAGAGAGAATTCTTCCGCCAACCTCGGCACAGATTTCGGGGGATTTGAGCGGGAATTTTTTGTCGGCTCTTTTTGCCTCAACCTTAAATGTTTCAGCCCCACGCAAAACCGCATCAAAGCTCTCCTTTATTTCTTGCTCTACCGCATCTATTGACTTTTCGGTCTTATATGCAACAACGATAGACACAATGCCAAAGACCTTCTTTAGCTTTTCTACTATGGCGTCTATCTGCATATCGCTCTCTAATGGCTCTATATATATCGTAGCCTGGGCTTTGGTTATATTAACCTTGCCCTCATCTGCTATTGCTCTTTTTATGTTTTTGATAAGGGCGTCCTCAAACACAGGGCGGTTGTAGCCTTTTAGTATGATTTCGCCATATCTTACAAGTACAAGTTTTTTCAATTTATACACCCTATCTCATTATTTTTCTAAGAAGCGGTACTTCCTTTTTTAGCACATCGGCGACATAGACAATATCCTCTGTGGTATTAAACTCGCTGAAACTAAAGCGTATTGCACCGTCTGTGATGTTATCCGTAATACCCATTGATTTTAACACATAGTTGAGTTTCTTTTTGGAATTGCAGGCAGACCCTGTGGAAACATATATTCCCTTGGATTCCAATATGTGCAAAAGCACCTCGGACTTTAGCCCCGGAAAAGACACATTAAGTATAGAATATATGCTGTTCTCGGGCGAATTTACCACGACATTTTCGATTCTTTGGCATATCAAATCCAAGAGGGTTTGCTTTAGATGTGTGATATTTTCCTTTGCCGATTGCATATTGTTAAACTTAATCTCTGCCGCCTTGGCAAAGCCGCATATTCCTGCAAGGTTTTCGGTACCCGAACGCATACCGCCCTCCTGATTTCCGCCGAATACGATGGGGTTGATGCGGGTTTTGTCCTTGATATAGAGTGCACCCACACCGTTTGGACCGTGTATCTTGTGCGAGGAAATGCTTATCATTTCGGCACCGATTTGGCGGGTATTTATATCTATCTTGCCGTATGACTGAACTGCATCTATGTGCAGGGCACACTTTGTGTGGTCAATTCTGCGCGATATTTCCTCTATGGGCATAATGGCACCTGTTTCGTTATTAACATGCATTATGCTTACAAGGATTGTTTTGTCATCTATGCTTTGGCACAGTTTGTCCACATCAACAAGTCCGTTTTCGTCTACATCGAGATAGCACACCTCAAAGCCCTGACTCTCCAAAAAAGAAAACGCCTGCAAAACTGCCATATGCTCGGTCTTTTGGGTAATGAGTCTATTGCCTCTCTTGCGGTTGGCCATAGCGTAACCGATAATTGCAAGATTGTCGCTCTCGGTACCGCCCGATGTAAAAACTATGCACTTATCGTCGCAGTTTAGTGTACGGGCAATGGTATGCCTTGCATCTTTCAGACTGTCCTCCGCCTTTTTGCCAAGAAGGTGCAGCGACGAAGGATTGGCATAATTGTTATTCAAAATATGGGTTATGGTATCCACAACCTCGCTGTACGGCTTGGTGGTGGCACTGTTGTCAAGATATACTTCCATAATGTCTGCTCCTCATATACATTTATTTTACTACAAAATATGTATTTTTTCAAGGTATAAATGGATTTAATTTTTTAGTGCATTTACAGCAAACTGTGCACAAAGACCTGTAAAAACACCCGTTACAACACCGGCAAGACAAAGGACAATTCCGTAGTATACAAGAGATGGCGAATTAAACATAAAAATCGCACATATAATCTGCCCTATATTATGGAACACACTGCCTATAACACCCAGTGCCCAGAGGGTATTTTTGCCAAAAAAATTTTTAAGGCACACGCTCACCCCAAAGCACAAAAGCCCTCCGCAAAGACTGTACAAAAGCGAAACCGCCTGCCCTGTGAAGATGTTGCCCAGTATTATCCTTATCATAAGAATAAAAAAGGTGTCCCTGGCGCCCAATATGTATAGTGCGGCAAGAGTTACCGCATTGGAAAGCCCTATCTTTATCCCGGGGATTGCTACCGGTGGAGGAATTTGAGCTTCCAAAACAAATATCACAAGTGCAATACACGAAAAAAGTGCACATCTTATAAGCCTTTTGGTCTGCATACATCGTCCTCCTTATCTGGAAACGGCATCAACATCTTTTCTTTTGCCTGTAACTTCTATCACTACCTTGTTTGGCAGACATATGACACTCTCACCGCCAAACGAGATTTCGCCCTGCTTTACGCAGAGCTTGTCGGGGCAAGTGGCACTTTTGACACATATGGTGCCGTCTTTTACCAGGATAATATTTGTGCCCAAATCTATCTCCTTTGGTGTATTCAAGTCAAGCGTTTGTATGATTTTTCCGTCTTTGTATATATTTGCTCTTTCGCCTCTAATTTTTGACGCATTAAACCAAAAAAGTGCAAGACAAAGAGCCGCAGCAAATACTGCGACAGAGAAAATTAGTATTTTGTTTGTAAGACACCTTTTACTTTTCATAATTATCAACCAGCGTTTTTGCATATTGGTCTATTTCAGAAATAAGGGTATCATAGCTTGTTATGGAGCAAACCTTTTTTCGCATAGCGGCACTGTCCTTGAAGTTTTTTATATACCAGGCTATATGCTTTCTGGCTTCCCTTACTCCTATATATTCACCTTTTTGGCAAACGAGCATAGCTATGTGCTGTTTTAAAACATCTATTTTGTCACAGAGAGTAAAATGCGTTTTTACCTCGCCATATTCCAGATACTCCAAAATCTCGGTGAAAATGAAGGGATTTCCCCTGGCACCTCTGCCTACCATCACAGCATCGCAATTAGTAGTGTCTATCATCCTTTTGGCATCGGCACCTGTTCGGATATCACCGTTTCCTATTACGGGGATATTAACTGCTTCTTTTACCCGCTTTATTATGCTCCAATCCGCACTGCCCGAGTAATACATACTGCGGGTACGAGGATGAACACATATGGCATCGGCACCGCTTTGTTCGAGGATTTTGGCTATGTTTTCTACATCGGCTACCTCGTCAAAGCCGCTTCGCATTTTGCAGGTAACGGGCACAGACACCGCTTTTTTGACACGATAGACTATCTCACCCATAAGGTCGGGGTTTTTGATAAGGGAGCTGCCGTCGCCGTTGTTGGCAACCTTGGGTGCGGGACAGCCCATATTGATATCGAGAATTTTAGCCCCTGTGGAGAGTGCCTTGCAGGCATTATCAGCCATTATATCCGGCTCGTGACCGAAAATCTGCACCGCAAGGGGCTCTTCCTCCTCGGATGATTTTAACAACTCCATAGTCTTGCGGTCATTAAAGTTAAGTGCCTTGGAGCTTACCATCTCCGAATACACAAGTCCTGCACCGAACTTTTTGCACATAATACGAAATGGCAGGTCTGTAACCCCTGCCATCGGTGCAAGAAAAACGCCGTTTTCAAGTGTAACGCTTCCTATCTTCATACTATTCCCTTTCCTTAAGCACTCTGTTTAGTTCGGCAAGGAAGGTATTTACATCTTTGAACTCTCTGTACACAGATGCAAAGCGAACATAGGCGATATCGTTTAATACCTTTAGTTTTTCCATGACAAGTTCGCCTATTTCTGTAGAAGAAACCTCGCGGTCGAGCTTGTTGTTTAGCATTGCCTCTATTTCTACTACTGCCTTTTCTATCTCGGTAAAGCTCACGGGGGTTTTTTCGCACGCTCTCAAGATGCCGTTCATAAGCTTCTGGCGGTTGTAGACCTGCCTTTTGCCGTCTTTTTTGATTACAACAAGCGGAACGGACTCCACCTGTTCATAGGTTGTAAATCTTTTTTCGCATTTGAGACATTCTCTTCTTCGTCTTATGGAAGTACCGTCATCTACCGGTCTTGAATCTATAACCTTGCTTTCGAGATATTCGCAATACGGACATTTCATATGTTTTGTTTCCTTTCATATAAAAGAGGTTGCCGCAAAAAAGCGGCAACTCTTGTTATTGGATATTATCAATCTATTGGTCTATTTAAGAATGTAGGAATCACAACATCGTCTACATCAAACTTGGAGTTGGAGCCAACACCGCCGAAAAGAGATGTAGCACCGGAGGCATTTTCGCCCTCTGCATCGGCTGCAGCATCGGTATTTTCAAAGCCTGTTGCAACAACGGTGATTACTATTTCGTCACCGAGTGTAGAGTCAACAGATGTACCAAAGATAATCTCTGCATCGTCAGAAACAAGCTGATGTACAAGCTCGGACGCCTGTTCGATTTCCATAAGTCCCAAATCCGCACCGCCGGCAATGTTGAGTACTACCTTGGTTGCACCGTCGATTGTGGTTTCGAGAAGCGGGCTGTTGATAGCCATCTTAACTGCTTCTTCCGCTCTGTTTTCGCCGGAAGCTCTGCCTATACCCATATGGCATACGCCTGTGTTTCTCATAACAGACTGGATGTCTGCAAAGTCAAGGTTGATGTATCCGGGAGATGTGATAAGATCAGATATACCTTTGACACCCTGGCTTAATACATCGTCTGCCATCTTGAATGCTTCCTGCATTGTGGTCTTTTTGTCGCATATTTCAAGGAGCTTGTCGTTGGGGATAACAACAAGTGCATCAACATTGTCCTTTAGGCTGTCTACGCCGAGTTCTGCCTGCTGCATTCTCTTCTTTCCTTCGAATCTGAAGGGCTTTGTAACAACACCTACTGTGAGTATGCCCATTTCCTTGGCGATAGATGCTACAACAGGAGCAGCACCGGTACCTGTTCCGCCGCCCATACCTGCTGTTACAAATACCATATTTGCCTCTTGAATGGTCTTTTTGATTTCTTCGCGGCTTTCTTCGGCAGCCTTTTGACCGATTTCGGGTTTAGCACCTGCACCAAGACCCTTGGTGAGCTTTTCGCCTATCTGGATTTTGATACCTGCCTTTGTGCCGTTTGCACCAAAGAGCACCTGCTTGTCTGTGTTAACAGCAATGAACTCTACTCCGGCAAGACCGTCATCTATCATACGGTTAACAGCATTGTTTCCGCCGCCGCCTACACCGATGACCTTCATATTAGCGCCTACTACCTCATTTGTGTTTTCAAAATTCATTTCCAAAACTTCCTCCTTAAGTATTCATTGCTTTTCTTATGGATATATGTTAAAACTGCCTGTAAAAAGCAACTGATATTTCACATTCAAAAGTATTATAACATACTTATTTTGAAATTTCCATAGGTTTTTGTAAATTTTTTAAAAATTTTTTAACATTTTTTTAACTTTTGTTTTATCTTTTTTATATAAAATCTTCTGATATAATTGAAATTGTTAAATATCCTCATTGTGAAAACTACCAAAACTGCGTAATACAAATCCAGGTCGATTTTTTTGCCGAAGAAAACCATAAGTGCAGAAAGAACGGAACTTACAAAAAATCCCGTAACAAAAATCCATGGGTCGAATTTGTCCCTTAAAAGCGACTTATACGCGCCCATTGCAGAGTCTGTAGCTGCAAAAATAACTACGGCTATATATGTACTTAAAAAAGGCGGAATATATAAATCGAAAGCTATCGCCGCACATACTCCGAGAATGGCAGAGACCAAAATAAGTATCATATCATCACCTACTTTTCATATTTTTTCGCATATGTATATTCTGTGGAACCATTGAATTTATCTATTACAATATTTGATTCTTTTGTAACATTTACTTTGATTTTGTAAATTTTCAGTACATCAAGTATTCCGCCCGGCATACTTATTGCAGACTCCAATACATCTTTGTCGCCTATTGCCTTTACGGTAAAGGGCGATGAGCATCTTTTGCTGTTTACCATAATGGTACTGCCTACACATCTTATGGAAGAATTGGAAATGAGCCTTTCGCCGTTTATAGAAACAACTTCGGCACCGGCACCGAACAGCTCGTTTGCCACACTGCGCAGGTCGCTGTCGTGAACTATGCCCGACTCCATTCCTGCGGCTTTGTCGTTTTCTTCGGTGCTGTCGGATATAGTGATTACCACACCCGGCCCCGAAACCTTTTCGAGACCGGAAAGAAGTGACATCTTTTCGAGTTCTTTTTTAAGAGCCTTTGAGCCTGTATCGTTTGAGGCAGCCTCTTGTCTGTATAATTCTATGTCGCTTGCAAGCTGCATATTTTCTTTTTTTAAGTTTATTATTTCCTGGTTGGCATTTACAAGTTCGGCCTCTATCTGCTCGGTCCTCTTTATCTGGGCTGTGCCCAAACCCGAGTTTCTTGTGACGCTTTTGTACTGAAGAGTAATAGCAAAGGCAAGTGCAAAGCACACTATTGCCGCAAGTATCTGTGCTTTTCTTTTGAAAATCACTTTTGATTTCCTCCTTCGTATATTACATTGGACGGGTCGGACACATTAATCTTTCCGCCTCGTATTTCTCCAAGTTCATCCAGAACTGCCTTTAAGCATTTAATCTTGTAATCTGTCTGGTCGTCTTTGCCCAGTATCACAGATGTATCAGAATTTAAGACAAATTTTATCTTGTTTATATCCGACATATCTATCTTCTTGGTTTTGGAAATGAGTTTTCCTTCTTTTAAAGAGTTAAGAATAGACTTGAGCGCCTTGCCTTTTAATTCATCTTTGCTATCGGCAAACGAGCCTTTGGCAGCATTTTTTATTGCGTAGCCGGTAATTACGGTTTTCTTTGGCTTTAGCTTGCTGGACTTTGTGATGCTGATTACCTTTGCATCATCATCTATTCCTATATAATTGCCTGCAAACGAAATGTACGCTGTTTCTGTGCATTCTTTTACCTTAATCTCTATATCGGCAAAAAACTTTCTGTTTATTTCAACGCTGTCCACATAGCCTAATTTTTTTACATTTTCTTTGGCTTTCTTGGTGTTTGTAAGGAAGAGATTGTCGCCTGCTTGTATTTTTGATGCCTTTATTACATCCTCATCGGCAAGCATCTCGTTGCCTGTAACATATACACATCTTATGTTAAAAACAGGAGTAAAAAGACCCACGCATATAAAGGCGATAATAACAAACGAGGTCAAAAAAATATTTCTCCTTACTATCTTTCCATATGACAATGATTTTCTTTTGGTTTTGTTATCTTTCAAGTTTTTTCAACCCTCTCTATATCGGCACCGATACTTTGGTATTTTGTTTCGAAGTTTTCGTATCCTCTGTCTATATAGCATATGTCGTCAAGATAAGATACGCCTTTTGCACCCATCATAGCAATGGCAAGAGCCGCCCCCGAACGCAAATCGCAGACGCTCTCTTTTGACGAGGACAAATTCCTCACGCCCCTCACAGATGCACTGCGGCTGTATATCCTTATGTCTGCGCCCATATTACACAGGCTTTGCGCCATAGAAAATCTGTTTTCGAATATGTTTTCTCTTATGATGCCCACGCCCTCCGTTACAGAGAGCACCGACATAAGAAGTGACTGCATATCTGTTGCAAAACCGGGATACGGCATTGTAGAAACACTTATGCTGCCCTTTAATCTCGATGGCTTTCTGGCGTATATACCGCTGTCAGAAAGGTCTATCTCCAGACCGCAGTTTTTTAGCAAATTGATGTAATTAATAAGATGTTTTGGCTTGGCACCCATAATATCGACACTTCCGCCGCAGAGGGCAACCGCTGACAAGTATGTTGCCGCATCTATGCGGTCGGGCATAACCTCGTATGTTGTGCCCTTTAGGCTGTCTGTGCCCTCTATTACTATCACGGAGCTGCCTGCACCGGTGATATGTGCTCCGCAGGAATTGAGCATATTTTGCAAATCCACGATTTCGGGCTCTCTTGCCGCGTTTACAATCCTCGTGGTACCATTTAATGATGCCGCCAGAATCATAATGTTTTCTGTGGCACCTACAGATGCAAACCTCATTGTCACTGTACAAGGGGTTAATTTATCTGCAGTGCACCGTATACCATTTGGCGACATTTCGATTACGGCGCCCATATCCCTGAACGCATTTATGTGGATATCCACAGGCCGCAGACCTATGTTGCAGCCTCCGGGTTTTGATGCCGTAAACTCGCCGCACCTTGCCAGAAGAGCACCTGTAAAAATAAACGATGCCCTTATTTTGCCCATTATTTCTGATGAAATTGTACTATGTAAATCCATAGACGAATCTATCGTAAGAGTGTTGTCTTTAAATTCCACAGAGCAGCCTAATTCTCTTAATATATCCGAGGCATTGTGAACATCTGTTATATCGGGGCAGTTTTTAAGCACAGTAATGCCCTTTACCAAAACAGATGCCGCCATCATAGGAAGCACTGCGTTTTTTGACCCCTGAACCTTTACACCGCCGTCAAACACTGTGGGACCTGTTATCCTGAAAAACTCCATAGTGCACCTCCGCACAACAATAATTATGGTGATATTATTGTATGCGAAAGCACTTGTAAGTGTTACTTAAGTAAGACCTTTCATAACATCGAATATCTTTTCTGTGGCATCGGTTATGCCCATATTTTTGGAATTATGCGACATTTTTTCTGCCGTAGAGTTGCTACTTAAAATTGTATCCAAGGCTTTTTTGAGGCTTTTTTCATCAAAGTCTTTTTCTTCTATCATAATAGCCGCACCATTATTTTCCAATGCTTTGGCATTATATAGCTGATGGTCATTGGTTACATTGGGTGAGGGAATAAGCACGCAAGGCTTGCCAAGGGCACAAATCTCTGCAAGAGTGATGGCACCGCTGCGGCTTATTACCACATCTGCCGCATTCATAAGAATATCCATATTGTCTATATACGGAAGAACTTTGATATTGTCCGAAAAAGCTCCCCCGGCGTTTTTCATAACCCTTTCGTATTCTCTTTTGCCTGTGCCAAAATACACGACGGTATCATGGGAGGGTGGGTTTAGCTTAAGGTAGCCTGTCATAACATCGTTTATTCTGTTTGCACCAAGACTTCCGCCAAAGCAAAGGATAACTTTTTTGCCTTTGATGCCAAGCTTATCCTTGCACTCGTTTTGGGTATGAGTAAGAATAGACGGGCGTATCGGATTGCCTGTGAGAACTAATTTTTTTGCGTTTTTAAGGTACCCGATGCTCTCGTTAAAGCTAATCAGTGTAACATCGCACTTGTCAGAGACAAACTTTACCGCACTTCCCGGGAAAACATTCTGCTCGTGCACAACAGAGGGGATACCCAGCATCTTTGCCGCAACAAGTGCAGGAACGCAGACATATCCGCCCGTACCCACAACTATGTCGGGTTTGAACCTTTTTATTATTGCAACACATCTGGCAAGAGCTGTGCCCATCTTAACAGCAGACACCATACTCTTTATAGATATTTCCTTTTTTAAACCTTCTACATTGATGTACTTTATATCATAGCCTTCTGACGGCACAAGGGTGCTTTCCAGTCCTTTTTTTGTGCCGATAAAAAGCACCTCGTTGCTACTATTTTGCATCTTGGCGTAGCTTGCTATGGCAACTGCAGGGTTTATGTGTCCTGCTGTACCTCCGCCGGACAAAAGAATTCTCAAATAATCACCTCATTTATCTATGTGACGGGAAATATTAAGAAGAATTCCCATTTCTATAAGAAGTATCACAAGCGACGAACCGCCGTAGCTGAAAAACGGCAACGGAACGCCTGTTACAGGCATAGTAGATGTAACAACTGCTATGTTCATAAGCACCTGAACCGCAATAAGCGAGGTAATACCCGCCGCTGTAAGCGAAGAAAATTCGTCCGGAGCCTCTTTGGCAATCATGATGCCCTTCCATATGAGAAGTCCGAAGAGGAAGATAACAAAAAGTGCCCCGATAAATCCAAGCTCCTCGCATATGATGGCATATATGAAGTCGTTCTGCGGTTCGGGAATATACAAAAACTTCTGTCGGCTCTGTCCGAGACCCAGACCAAAAAGTCCGCCCGAGCCTATTGCATAGAGCGACTGAACTATCTGCCAGCTCTCGCCCAGCTTATCTGCAAACGGGTCGAGAAACGATGTAATTCGTTTGAATCTGTACGGAGATGCTATGGCAAGACCCAAAAGTGCGGGAAACGCACACATAACCGTTGTAACAAAATATCTTATCTTGTAGCCTGCTGCAAAAAGCACCGCACAGCCGCCAACACCTATTACTATGGCACCGCTCATATGCGGCTCCAAAAGAACCAATCCGGCAACGCCGACTATTATGAGCATATATCTTAAGTACCCGTCGCCGAGCTTTGCAATCCTGTTTGGAAAATAAGAGATACTTCTTGCAAGAAACAGCACAAGAGTGAGCTTTGCAAATTCCGACGGCTGAAACGACAAACTTCCAAAACCGAGCCAACGCTTGGCTCCGTTTACCTCAAGTCCTATAATCGGAACCAAAAGAAGCATTACTATAGTTACAGTAAAAAGCAAATTGGCATAACGCCTTAACTTTTTGTACGAAAAAAGGGACACAAACCACATTACAACAAGCCCTGCAATAGCCCACAAAAGCTGACGCTTAAAAAAGTATGTTGCATCTTTGTAGGCATAATGTGCATTGGCACTGCTGGCGGAAAAAACCATTACAAGACCAAAACACAAAAGCATAAGTATTATAACAACCAGAGAATAGTCAACAGGTTTAATCGCAGGTGTTTTCTGTATTAAATTGTCATTTGGTTTTGACCGTAATGCCACCTTGAATTCCTCCCGAATTTATATAGAAAAATAAGAAATCATACACAAAATAGCAGTAGCAAGCGTTGCAACCGTTACTATTTTCTTTTCTGACCAGCCGCACATTTCAAAATGATGATGTATGGGGCTCATCTTAAACACTCTCTTGCCTGTAAGCTTGAAAGATGCCACCTGTATTATAACAGACAAGGTTTCCAGTACATATACTCCGCCTGCAATTATAAGTATCAGGGGCAGCTTTAATATAATAGAAGTAAAGCACACCACTCCTCCAAGATACAGCGAACCGGTATCCCCCATAAAGACCTTTGCCGGATGGATGTTGTATATCAAAAATCCCAGTATTGCAGCCATATTAATTACACAAAATCCGGTAATATCCATTCTGTCCATCTTGTAAGAACAGAGTGCAAAAAAGGCGCACACAACGACCGTTACGAACGATGCAAGACCATCTACACCGTCGGTAAGATTTACGCTGTTTGTAGCACCTACTATTACAAAAAGTGCAAAGGGAATGTATATGTAATATGGCAGACTTATCGTAGCATTAACAAAGGGAATACTTATGGATGTATCTGCAAATCCGTACTGCAGAGATACAAACACAAACACCAGTGCCGCAAGTATCTGCAAAAGTGATTTTTGCTTTTCTGTAAGTCCGAGATTGCGCTTTAGGATAACCTTTATAAAATCGTCTATAAAACCTATAAGACCGAATATAAGCGAAAACAAAAGTATAAGTAACACCTCGGTGCTGCGGACAAAAACAAGCGTTGTAACTATTGCAGATATTATGAATATAAATCCGCCCATAGTGGGTGTGCCGCTTTTCTTTTTGTGCCAGCTCGGACCTATCTCTCTTATTTCCTGCCCGAATTTGAGCTTGTGCAGTACAGGGATAAGTACCGGCCCCAAAAGTGCCGCTATACCAAACGAAATAATTGCAACTATTACAAGTATATATTTTTCCACAGTTTGTTCCCCCAATTAAATGCCCAGTATTTCTCTTACGACTTCTCTTTCGTCAAAATGTATTGTACCCGAATTTAATATCTGGTAGGTTTCGTGTCCTTTGCCTGCCAGAATGATGACATCGCCTTTTTGTGCGTTGTTTAGTACATATTTTATGGCGTCGTATCTGTTTTCTATTACAATATAGGCACCTTTTGTAGTCTTTATGCCCTCTTCTATCATATCTATAATAGCCATCGGGTCTTCTGTTCTGGGATTGTCGCTTGTTATAACAGAAAAATCTGCGTTTTCCCCTGCTATGCGGCCCATAATGGCTCTCTTGGTATTATCTCTGTCTCCCCCGCATCCAAAAAGGAGCACCACTCTGCCCTTGGCAAAGCCGCGAGCGGTTCTCAATATATTTTCTATTCCGTCGGGGGTATGTGCATAGTCAATCATAAGGGTGTAAATGTCGTTTCCTGTATGGACAACCTCGGCTCTGCCCTTGACACCTGTTGCGGTAGAAAGACCCTTTTTAATCAAAGCATCTTCTATGCCGAGCGACTTTAACACACCTATTGCGCAAAGTGCATTGTATACCGAAAATTCTCCCGGGATAGAAAGAGTAAACTCCAGGCCGTTTAAGTTAAATGCCACTCCGTTTTGAGTTAGCCTTACATCTTTGGCACACATATCGCAGTTTGAAGCTGTTCCGTAGGAAAGAGCCTTATGTCTGCATAATGAGAGCATCTTTTTGCCGTATATATCATCGCCGTTGATAACGGCATTTTCGCTTATATCAAAAAGCTTTGCCTTGGCGTTGGCATAGCTGTCCATATCGCCATGGAAGTCCAGATGGTCCTGTGTAAGATTGGTAAAGGCACCAACCTCGTATGTGCAGCCGTATACCCTGTTTAATTCCAACGCGTGCGAGGAAACCTCCATTATCACATACTCTACGCCCTCTGCTGCCATAAGAGAAAAGAGCTTTTGCAGTTCAAAGGCATCGGGAGTGGTGCGGCCGGTTTCGTACACTTTGCCGTTTATGATATTCTGGTTTGTTCCTATAAGCCCCGTTTTGTACCCGAGGCTGTCTAATATGTGCTTTACAAGATATGTTACGGTGGTTTTGCCGTTTGTACCTGTAATACCTATGAGTTTTAACTTTTTGGAAGGATTACCAAAGAAATTGGCACTTATTTTTGCCTCTGCAATTCTTGCATCTGCCACCCTTATCTGCAACACATCCAAATCGGGTGTAAACTTTGTACATACAATGGCTCCGGCACCGTTTGAAACCGCGGACGGCACATATTTGTGCCCGTCGGTCTTAAAGCCCTCTATGGCTACAAAAAGACCGCCGTCTGTTATCTCATTGGAATTATATGCAACACCCGTTATATCGGGGTTTCCTTCGCCTTTTACTTCCAATATTTCTACATCTTCCAAAAGTTTATCAAGATACATATACCTCAACTCCTGTTTAGTGCACATTTGAAAAGCTGAATTCCACGCTTACAGGCGAGCCTCTCTGCAGCTCCGTACCTGCCTCGGGCGTCTGCTGCGATACAACCGCCGAGCCCTGACTGTCTGCCGACGCACCGACAATCTTCATATTAAGTCCCGCGTTGGTGAGTGTGATATTGGCATTGGTGGCACTCATACCCTTGACATTGGGGACAATTACGGTATTTGACGCCTCGGGCTCTGTATATACCGCAACAGTCGAACCATCGGGAAGAGTTGAACCGCCCTTTGGCACCTGGCTGAGTACTGTGGAACCCGAACCTAAAATATTATATTTAAGACCGCTCTCGGCAAAAGCCTTTGCCAGTTCGTTTACAGAAAGTCCCTCAACATTTGGAACAGTTTTGTCCTTGATAAGAAGGTCCTCTTCGGTAAACTGCGGTTCTATATCCATATATCTTAATACTTCGTCAAAAATCTTTTTAAATGTCGGTGCAGCTATCGCTCCGCCCATATGGCTCGAGCCCATAGGCTCGTCGAGCATTACCAAGCCTATAATCTCGGGGTCGTTTGCAGGGGCAAAGCCTATAAACGATGCCACATACTTGCCGTTGCCTCGGGGGAGCTTTTCGCTCGTGCCTGTCTTACCGGCAAGGCGGTAACCTCTGATATAAGCATTTTTACTTGTTCCGTTGTCCACAACGCCCTGCAGGATTTCTCTTATCGTATCTGCAGTTTCTTTGCTTATCGCTTGTCTTATTATTTCTGTTTCAAACTTTTTTATTACATTTCCATTGTCGTCGACAAGCTCTTTGGCAATTCGCGGTCTTACCATTACACCGCCATTGGTAATAGCACTGTATGCTGTTATAAGCTGAAGCGGTGTCACATTAAAGCTTTGGCCGAATGCACTTGTAGCAAGCTCCACCTCGTTAAATCTCTCTGCACTGTGGAAGGTACCCGTAGCCTCACCAGGAAGGTCAAAGCCTGTGGACTCCATAAAGCCGAACTTCTTGAAATATTCTATAAACTTAAGAGGGCCTACCCTTGCGCCCAGATTCATAAATACGGGGTTGCAGGAATTTTCAAACCCTTGGGCAAAGCTGAGCTGTCCGTGTCCGCCGCTCTTCCAGCATTTGATAAAATAGTCTTTTACCTGCAAGCCGCCGTTGCACGAGAAGATATCGCTTGTGCTTACCAGGTTTTCCTCAAGTGCCATTGCGGCAGTAAAGGGCTTGAATGTAGAGCCCGGCTCATAGGTATCCACAACTGCCTTGTTTCTCCAGAGCTTTCTTAATCTGTCGTTGTAGGCATTGTCATAATCGTCGCCCTCTAATTCTTTGATTTCGCCTCTGGACTTAAACTCCTTTTCCACCTCTTTTGGCAGTTTAAAAGGAGAGTTGAGGTCATAGTCGGGGTATGTAGCCATTGCCAGAATTTCGCCCGTTTTGGCATTCATTATTATACAGGAGGCTCCGTTTCTTACATCGTAGTCGCTTACCGCCTGTTTTAATTCCTCTTCGACAAAATGCTGAATAACCTCGTCTATTGTAAGGACAAGGTTAGCTCCGTTTTCAGGGTTTATGTATTTTTCGTATTCATAAGGCATCTCGGTTCCCGATGCACTCTTTGAGCTTATCATTCTTCCGGGCATACCTTTAAGGTACTTGTCGTATACCATTTCGATACCGTCAAGTCCCTGGTTATCAGTCCCTACAAAGCCTATTATATGCGAGGCGAGCGAGCCGTAAGGATATGTCCTTTTGCTGTCTTCAACAAGGTATATACCCCTCAAAGATGCTTTGCGGATTTCTTCTGCTTTTTGATTGCTTATCTTTCGGGCAACGATTTCATATGAGGAATTTCTGGTAATCTGCTTTTCTATTTTGTCCTCGTCGCCGTCCAATATTTTTGCAAGTGTGCGTGCAATATCCTCTGCCTCGCCGCTTTTCTTAACCTCGGCAGGCGATGCGGTAACTGTCTGCACGGATATACTCTGTGCAAGCACCTTGCCGTTTCTGTCGTATATAAGTCCTCTTTTGGAAGAAACGACAGAATCGAGCGTCTGCTGTTGTATGGCGCCCGATTTTAATTCTGCTCCCTTTATAAATTGCCAGTATGCAAGTTTTGATATCAAAACAATAAATACAATCACTGATACAAGTGCAATCCAAGGGGCTCTTTTTTTAACATTGTATCTTAATTCAACCATATTAAAAAATCCCTTCGCAACTGTGATATTTACTTATATTACGAGTTTAACTGAAATATGCCACAATTCCTTTTAGAGATTTCTTTATTCCGACAAAAAGTCCTTTTTTGGCAGGTGATGCTGTAAGAGACTCGGAGTGTGTTCCCTTTTTGACATTTATATACACAATCTGGCTGTTGTCCGGCTTTTGCATACCGAGTTTTTCCACAGCCTTTTTTTCTATAACTTTCATATCAAGTTTTTGGTTTATTTCTATTTCCTTTTGCTTGTTTGTGTCAGTAATAAGTGCAAGCTCCTTTTCGAGCTCGTCTATCCTGGTTGCAGCACGAAGAGTCATTACATTGACATACACAAGTGCCGAACACGCTACAAACGCAATCATAACCGCAGATATAACAAGACGGCACAGAGCCTTGTGCTCCATTTTTGACATCTCTTTACGCTCGGTTTGTTTTTCCTGAGTTTTTCTGGCATAGTTTTCATACTCTTCTATTTTGTATGCACTTGTTCCTTTGTAAAGCTCACTCACCTTGTGTACCCTCCTGTAATTTTTCTATTATCCGAAGTTTTGCACTTTTTGAACGCTTGTTAAACTCATATTCTTCCTCGGTAGGAAGTATTGGCTTTCTTGTTATTACCTTGCCTCTGGGCTTTTTGCCGCAGACACATATAGGGAAATCCTTTGGACAGGTGCAGCCTGTTGCATAGTCGTTAAAGGCTGTCTTAACTATTCTGTCCTCGAGAGAATGAAATGTTATAACTGCAAGACGGGCACCGGTATTTAACACATCAAAAAAGTCATCTAACGCCCCTCTTAAATCCTCCAGCTCACCGTTTACCTCAATCCTTACTGCCTGAAAAACCCTCTTGGCAGGGTGGGAACCCTTTTGTCGAAATCTCTCCGGGATTGCCGCCTTTATAATATCCACAAGCTCATAGGTGGTTTCTATGGGCTTTGATTGTCTTCTTTCGCAGATGATCTTTGCAATCTTTTTGGAAAACTTTTCTTCGCCGTATTTAAAAAATATATCGCTAAGCTCCCTTTCGGAATATGTGTTTACCACATCGTATGCACTTTTTCCGCCATCGCGGTTCATCCTCATATCCAGGGGAGCATCTTCCATATACGAAAAGCCCCTCTCCTTGCAGTCAAGCTGATATGAAGAAACGCCCAGGTCCAGAACCGCACCGTCTAACCCATCTACATCAAGCTCATTTAAAATCTCTTTGATGTTCTTGTAATTATTATGTACATACTTTACAAATGGGTACTTACACAGTCTCTTTTTGCTTGCTTCGAGGGCTTCTGTGTCGCGATCGATACCTATTAGCATACCGCCGTTCATCTTGCTTGCTATGGCATTGCTGTGACCGCCGCCGCCCATTGTACCATCGGCATAGATACCACCTTTTTTTATATTAAGTGCATCCACAGACTCGTTTAAAAGCACCGAAATATGCTTAAACTCCATACATTAGCACCTCTTATATGTTTATTCCTATCTCGCACAGGCTCTCGGCTACAAAGTCGGGGTCGAGAGAATTTATGTAATCATTCCAGTTTTCTGTGCTCCATATTTCTACCTTGTTTCCGTTGCCGATGATTGTAACATCCTTTTCTATTCCGGCATATGCACGCAGTGTTGCAGGAATAAGCACCCTGCCCTGCGAATTTGACTCGCATTCTACTGCACCGGACAAGAAAAGTCTCGAAAAACCTCTTGCGTTTTTATTTGCCATAGGGAGAGTATTGAGCTTGTCGTAGAATATGTTCCATTCTTCCTGGCTGAACACCAGAAGATTGCGGTCAAGACCCTTTGTTATATAGAACACATCGCCGAGTAATTCTCTGAATTTTGACGGCATAATTACTCTGCCTTTGGTATCCAGGCTATGCTCGTATTCACCGCTGAACATATCTTATCTCCCCCTTTCGTGATTTTTAGAAAATTGTTCCTATTTTGGAAACTTTTGTGACACTTTTTGACACTTTGGCACCACTTCGTGCCACTTTAAGTACATTCTAAACCATTTTTAACAATTTTGCAATAGTTTTTTTAAAGAAATTCTTGTCGAAAAAGCGTTTTTTAAATTTTTGTTAAATATGCACAAAATACATTGTCTGCTCTGTTTATTGCAACAAAAAAGCGATCCACACTAAATGTGCAAATCGCTTTTTGAAATTATTTGATTTTTTAAATTTTCTTGAGCTTTAAGTAGGCTATCCTTGCCGCCTCCTGCTCTGCCTTTTTCTTGCTTGTTCCTTTTCCCTTGGAAATCATTGTGCCGTCTACAAACGCCGCAACCTCGAAGGATTTGGCGTGTTCGGGGCCTTCCTCGGACAAAACCTCATAATGAAGCTCTTTGCCCTTTGATTGAACATATTCCTGCAAATCGGACTTGTAATTGGATACAATATTGTCCGCTTTTGCAAGGGCATCTATATCGTCCGAAAGATTGCTAAGTACAAGTCTTTTTGCCGCCTCAAATCCGCCGTCAAGATACACCGCGGCTATTATAGCCTCCATTGCATCCGAAAGTGTAGACGGTCTGGAAGAGCCGCCCGACTTCTTTTCGCCTTTTCCCAGAACAATAAAATCCCCTACGCAGAGCTTTTTTGCCATTTTGGCAAGTGCCTCCTCGCAGACAACCTTTGCTCTGATTTCTGTGAGCTTTCCCTCGGGGAAATACTTGAGGTTAGTAAAGATATACTCACTTACCGCAAGTGAAAGCACCGAGTCGCCGAAAAACTCAAGCCTCTGGTTGGAATAAATCCTCTCCACATGCTTTTCGTTAAGATAAGACGGGTGGATAAGGGCGTTTTTCAATATTGATATGTCCTTGAACTCGTATCCAAGTTTTTTCTCCAAGTTTTTTATATCAGTCATTTATAACCTCTTACTAACAGTAAATTACATATTTGCATTTGCTTTGATATAATCTACGGCAGCACCGACTGTTGCGATAGATTCAACCTCATCCTCGGGGATTTCGATGTCGAACTCTTCCTCGATAGTCATAATAAGGTCTACAATATCAAGAGAATCTGCACCCAGGTCGTCTATAAAAGCAGAACCCATAGTGATTTCGTCTGCATCGATATTGAGCTGGTCTACAAGGATTTCTTTTATTTTTTCAAATACCATATTTTCACCTCCAAAATATATTTCAAGTGTTAGTATATATTGTGTATCACAAAAATGCAAGTGTTTTGTGATATTTTTTAATCAATCTTTACCCTGCTCCACAAATCTGTGTGCTTTTTAGCAAGAGCAGCATCATAGATAAAGATTTCCATATTTTCCATTTTTGTAATATCGGGATAACGCAAGGGGTCATTTTTTACACTATCATCAAGCAGCTCTCTGCCCGCTTTATTTGCTGTGGAATAACCTATATATTCGGCATTCATCTTTGCAATTTCAGCTCGGCACATAAAGTCTATAAACAGTTCCGCTTCCTTTTGGTGCTTGCTGGTCTTTGGGATTACCATACTGTCAAACCAAAGATTTGAGCCTTCCTTAGGGATGCTGTATGCCAGAGAGTCGTTGTAGTCCATACAGTAGAACGCATCTCCCGACCACGCAATAGTCATTGCACCCTCGTTTGCTATCATCTTGTCCTTGACTTCGTCTCCGCAGTATGCCTTTACGAGGGGCTTTTGCTTGATAAGAGCCTTCTGGGCTTCTTTTAGCTCGCTGTCGCTATCGCTGTTCATAGAATATCCAAGGCTTTTCAAAGTGATGGATATCATATCTCTTTCGGAGTCAAGCATAAAGATTTCGCCGCTGTACTTTTTGTCGTACATGGCTTTCCAGCTATTCATATCTTTCTTATCTACCATATCCTTGTTGTAGAGTATGCCCATAGTGCCCCACATATAAGGAACACTGTACTCGCCCTTGGGGTCATAGTCAAGATTTTTAAACTCCTTGCCTATGTTTTTGTAATTTGGCATATTTTCAAAATTTATCTTGTTTAGCATATCTTCTTCTATCATACGCTCAACCATATAATCCGAGGGGAAAACCACATCATAATTGGTTCTGCCTGTTTTAACCTTTGCGTGCATTTCCTCGTTTGTATAATAGGTTTCGTAATTGACCTTTATTTCGGGGTACTCCTTTTCAAAGAGCTTTATTACCTCTTCGTCAATATAATCTCCTACATTGTACACATAGATTGTGGTCTTGCTTTCGCAACCCGAAAAAAAGCTCACAACAAAAATGATGCAAATAAGTAAAGATACTAACTTTTTCACTTAAATTCCTCCTAATTTATAAGTACATTGGAATCCTTGTCCTTTGAAGTTCTCTTGTTTATGATAAACAGCAGTGCCATTATCACAACAAACATTACAGTAGAGAGGGCGTTTATCTTTGGATTTAACCTCTTTGCAGTGGTGTAAACATAAATCGAAAGATTGCTTACTCCGTTGCCCGTTGTAAAAAAGCTTATTACAAAATCATCTATCGACAGAGTAAACGCCATAAGAAGTCCGTTTATAATTCCGGGCATTATTTCGGGCAGCACCACATTTTTAAAAGCATACCACGGCTTTGCACCGAGGTCTACTGCCGCTTCGTACAGGTTGTTGTCAAGCTGCATAAGCTTTGGCGTAACAGATAGTATTACATAAGGGATATTGAATGTAATATGTGCCAAAAGCATTGTCAGTATACCGCTTGGGATATTTAATGCTATAAAAAGCATCATAAGAGACACACCTATTACAAGCTCGCTCGAAACCATAGGGATATTGGTAACCGCAGTAATAAAATTGCGAAGTCTCTTTTTTCTGAAACCGTGTATACCTATGGCAGCAGCTGTTCCTATTATACACGATATTACTGCAGAAAGTACTCCCACAACAAGTGTTGTAGATAGTGCCGACATAAGAGATGCGTCATTTAGCATTTCCACATACCATTTAAACGAAAATCCGCCCCATACCCCTCTGGACTTTGATTCGTTAAAAGAAAATACCATAAGTATAATTATAGGAACATACAAAAACATAAACATAAGATAGAGATATATGCTCTCCAGTATACTTTTTAATTTTTTCTTCAATTTATAATCTCACCGCCAATTTAATCACACGGGAGTCGAACTCCGTATGTTTTAAAACATTGCCATCTGCTGATTGCCTTTGTTAAAGAGGTTCATTATCTTCATAGAAATAAACATAAGAATCATCATAACAATTGCCATAGCCGACCCATAATTCCAGTCGCTTGCTCCGAGGAACTGTCTTTCAATAAGGTTACCCACAAGCATTGTGTGTCCGCCGCCAAAAATGTTGGATATATAGAATGTTGTAATAGATGGCAAAAACACCATTGTAATTCCGGATACCACACCCGGCAGGCTCATAGGAAGTGTGACCTTAAAAAACACTCTCGCAGGATTTGCACCAAGGTCCTCTGCCGCTTCCTTTATACTGGAATCTATCTTTACAAGCACCGAATATATAGGAAGTATCATAAACGGTACAAAATCGTACACCATACCAAGTACAACCGCCGAAGTGGTATAAAGAATGCTAACTTTCGGCAGATGAAAAAACGCAAGCATTGTGTTTAATAGTCCGTTATCTTCAAGAATAGTCAGCCACGAGTATGTACGAAGCATCATATTCATCCACATAGGCATAACAAAGAGCATAAACATTGTGCTGGACTTTTTGCCCGCTTTAAGCCTTTGCTGTTCCCTCTTGGCAAGGATATATGCAACAGGATATCCAAAACCGAGACAAAACACAGTACTGAGCAACGCTATATAAAGAGAATATCCAAATGTCTTAAGATACAGTGCATCGCTGAAAAGTTTTTGATAGTTTTGCAAGGAAAACTCTCCCGCACCGCCCGATGGAAAAACATTGATGCTGTAGAGAAATATTATGGCAATAGGCACAAGCACAAACACAGCCATCCACGCAAGATGGGGATATGATAAAGATTTTTTGTACATAACCCACCTCCGTCAGACCGACTTTTTCATAACATGTATGTCAAAGGGTTTAACAAGTATAGCCACGGGTGTTTCCGGCTCAAAAAGTGTGGTGTCGTGTACCAGCCATCTCTGACCGCTTTCGGAAACTACGCACATTTCGTAGTGAACACCTTTGAAAATCGCAGTTTCCACTACGCCCTTGATTTTGCCCTTGTCGGGTTCTACAAGATAGATATCCTCGGGTCTTACCACTACATCTACCTCTTCGTTTTCTTTAAAGCCCTTGTCCACACATTCGAAATCATATCCGTCAAAATTAACAAGGCAATCCTTTTTCATCACACCGGATACGATATTGCTCTTGCCGATAAAGTCGGCTACATAGGCGTTTTTGGGCTCGTTATATATATCAGTAGGCGAGCCTATCTGCTGTATGGTACCGTCCTTCATAACAACAACGGTATCCGACATTGTAAGGGCTTCCTCCTGGTCGTGTGTTACATATATAAAGGTAATGCCAAGCTCCTTTTGCATATTTTTGAGTTCGAGCTGCATAGACTGGCGAAGTTTCAAATCCAGTGCCGCAAGCGGCTCATCCAAAAGAAGCACGCTCGGCTCATTAACCAGTGCTCTTGCAATAGCTACCCTCTGCTGCTGACCGCCCGAGAGAGCATTTATTGAACGCTTTTCAAAGCCTTTTAAATTGACAAGCTCCAGTATGTTTGCCACACGCTTTGAAATTTCGGAAGATGACATCTTTTTTAATTTAAGTCCGAATGCAATGTTGTCTGCAACATTCAAATGCGGAAAAAGAGCATACTTCTGGAACACCGTATTTACAGTTCTTTCATACGGCGGTATTGAGAGGATGCTTTTGCCCTCGAAGAGAACATCGCCCGAGGTGGGAGTTTCAAAGCCTGCAATAATTCGCAGTATTGTAGACTTTCCGCAGCCCGATGGACCCAATAGAGTAACGAATTCGTTTTTGTCTATATATAAATTTATATTCTTTAATACTTCGTTGTCATCGAAGTTTTTGCACAAATTTGTAAGATGAATAAGATGCTCCATCTATGCACCTCCTTAAAAGTTTGGCGGAGTAGAAACCCAAAGCACACTTGCCTTGTTCTTACCGCTGTTTATAATACAATGCGACTGGTTTGCCTTGTAATAAAAGCTTTCGTTTTTCCTTACCTTGTATTTTTCATTTCCAAGGCAAAGAGTAACACTGCCCGAAAGGACAAAGCCAAATTCCTCGCCCTCGTGAGGGTCATCTGCATAAGAGGTGCCTCCGGGCAAAAGGTTAATTATTATCGGCTCCATATCGTGCTTTTGAGAGTTTGGCACAATCCACTCCACGATGTTTTTGTCGTCTTTGTTTTCCTTTACAAAAACATCCTCTTTGGTAAATACCACAACATCGTCTTTGGCATCGTTAAAAAAGTCCCTAAGGTCTGTGCCCAGACATTGCAAAAGGTCTGAAAGCGTAGAAATAGACGGCGATGCCAAATCTCTCTCTATCTGGGAAATAAATCCCTTGGAAAGCTCGCATCTGTCCGCCAGCTCCTCTTGAGTGAGGTTGTTTTTCATTCTTAATCTTTTGAGCTTACTGCCAATTTCCATACCGTCAAATGCCGCGTACAAAACGCAGACATTTGTCGCCTCCCTTCACAGAAAACGCAATCTATGGTTTTCTTTTTTTAAGCAGTTGCGTTAGTATCCGAACCCGCCTAAATCAAGTAAAATAGCCGTTTTTCTTTGTTGTCGGTCTCGAAATACGCCGGTATTACTTCGACCTTCCGCCTTGAAAAACCGACAATTTTATTTTGTTTTAGGTTCTATGAATTTTCGGTGCAGTGTTTTTGTGTCAATGCGAGGCAAAAACACAGCTAATGCTGACGCATTTGCGAGTAT
>JAZPZD010000015.1:0-131142 GCA_045544515.1 Clostridia bacterium
ATGAATTTTCGGTGCAGTGTTTTTGTGTCAATGCGAGGCAAAAACACAGCTAATGCTGACGCATTTGCGAGTATTTTAACGATGCAGTGGCGTAAAAACACGCACCCAAAACGGGTTCGGATACTAACGCAACTGCTTAACCTATCGGGTTTGAAGCTTTTAAATAAAAAGTTTAATAAAATGTTTAGTATGTATTACTAAATCAAAAGTTTAGTTAAACTAAACTTATACGCACGAGAAATATTATAATACTATTTTATATATATGTCAATAGAAAAGTCGAATTATTTGCCAATTAAAATGTGCTATTTTTTCATTAAATTTTTATGGCTTTTTTTGTAAATCTGTGGTAGAATATTTTTATAAATAACTTTGCACTGGAGGAATTTATGTGAATAACAAATACATAGGCCACCCATCTCAAGTTTTCGGAGTTAAGGAAGCACGCCTTACCGGAGGCAAGGCAGACGGTATGCGTGTCCTTGAAGTAAGAAACGGCAAGGGGTTGGAATTTACCGTATCTCTCGACAGATGTGCCGATATCCCATATCTTTTCTACAAAGGCAACTCTATGGCATACATCGCACCCTGCGGTATGGTGGGCCCCCACTACTATGACAACTCGGGCACAAACTTTCTAAAATCCTTTACTGCAGGATTTCTTACAACCTGCGGTCTTACCGCTGTGGGAAGTCCCTGCCTTGATGACGGAGAACAAACACCGCTGCACGGCGACATTGCCAATACCCCGTCGGAAAACCACTCTTACTTCTATGATGATGACAACATTACAATAACTGCTGCAATAAGGGATGCCAGCATTTTTTCAAGACAGCTCGTTCTTACAAGAAAGTACATCTGCTCGCTTAAAGAAAACAAAATAACCCTTATTGACACCGTAGAAAATGTCGGTTCAAAGAAAACACCGTATATGATTCTCTATCACTGCAATATGGGGTATCCATTGCTTAAGGAAAATTCGATTTTGTCTGTTTCTTCAAGCGATGTCGGTGCCAGAAACGAACATTCGTTAAAGGACATAGACACATGGGACAAGATGCTCCCTCCCACAGACGATTTTGTGGAGCAGTGCTACTATCACAAGATAGAGGGTACTCCCCGTATTTCACTAAAAAGCCCCGACATAAACACCGAGCTTAATATTACATACGACAACTCCACACTCGACTGCTTTACCCAGTGGAAGATGCTTGGTTCTTACGAATATGCTCTGGGACTTGAACCCGGCAACTGCTATCCCGACGGAAGAGATGTAATGAGAGAAAAAGGGATACTCAAATTCTTAAATCCGGGCGAAAAAACTACAAACACATTGACATTTACTTTTGGCAATATATAAAAGAAAAAGCGATTTTGCAAGCTAAATCCTGCAAAATCGCTTTTCTGTTATCAGTCAAATACGCTCTCTTTTTCCCATTTGATTATTTCGCCCGTTTTGGCGTCTATCTCAAATTCGTATTCTGTGGTGTCATATATGAGCTTGCCCTCGTATGTGAGAGAGCCGTTTTCGCTGTCAAACTCCATTTCTCTTACATCGCCCACAGATGAACCGGGAACTTTGGAAGATGCAATCTCTTTGGCTCTCTCGGGTGTTATAACCTCGCCCTCGGGTATGGCGTTATCGGTATTGCTCTCCTGGGTTCTGTCCACAGTTTCGGCATCTTCGTCAAAGGATATCACCTTGCCGCTTTTGGCATCTATCTCGTAGTCGTACTCCTTAAAATCCTTGGTGTAGAACTCCACCTCGTAAACTGATGCTCCGTCTTCTCTGTCACGCTCTATCCTGGTAAAGCGTACATCCTCACTCTTGAAGCCTGCCTGCTCCAGGGCTATCCTTTTGGCATCGTCTTTGGTTATTGTATCGTTGCCGCCGCACGCAGATAATACAAGGCAGATAGATACAAGTGATAACACAAGAAATTTTTTCATAACAAAACCTCCTTATTTCTATATTATACAGTAAAAATCAAAAAATATTATTCTTACAAGTTAGCTACGACTAACTTGTAGCTATATAATAGCATACTTTCCATCTTTTGTCAACAAAAAACGCAAAGCCGAAAAAGGCTTTGCGTTTTATACATCTTATTAGTTCTGTTCTTCTGTTTCTACTTCATTAAGAGCGTCTTTTCTGGAAAGGTTGTTTCTGCCCATCTTGTCGATTTCCACGAGCTTAACGATGATTTCGTCGCCCTCGGAAACAACATCTTCCACCTTGTTTACTCTCTTGGTATCGAGCTTGGAAATGTGAACAAGACCCTCTCTGTTTGGCATAAATTCTACAAACGCACCAAATTCCATAATCTTGGTAACCTTGCCCTTGTAAATCTTGCCTACTTCGGGTTCTGCAACTATGCCCTCAACAGTAGCAAGAGCTCTCTTGGCAGCTTCTGTATCTTCGGAAAGGATATATACAGAGCCGTCGTCGTTTATATCAATCTTAACGCCTGTATCTGCAATAATCTTCTGAATAACCTTGCCGCCTGTTCCGATAACATCTTTGATCTTTTCAACAGGAACCTTGGTTGTGATAATCTTGGGAGCATATGTCGAAAGCTCGCCTCTGGGAGCTTCTATTGCCTTGAGCATTACTTCGTCTAATATATAGTTTCTTGCAACTCTGGTCTTTTCGAATGCTTCTTTGATTATGTCATAGGTAAGACCGTCTACCTTGATGTCCATCTGGATTGCTGTGATACCGTCCTTGGTACCTGCAACCTTGAAGTCCATATCTCCGTAGAAGTCCTCAACACCCTGAATATCTACCATTGTAAGGAACTCATCGCCTTTTGTGATAAGACCGCAGGAGATACCTGCAACAGGAGCCTTAATCGGAACACCTGCATCCATAAGTGCGAGAGTACTTCCGCATACGGAGCCCTGTGATGTAGAACCGTTTGAAGACAAAACTTCGGATACGAGTCTTATTGCATAGGGGAAATCTTCCTCGGAGGGAATAACAGGCTTTAATGCTCTCTCTGCCAATGCTCCGTGACCGATTTCTCTTCTTCCGGGGCCTCTGGAGGGCTTGGTTTCGCCAACAGAGTATGAGGGGAAGTTGTAGTGGTGCATATATCTCTTGGAGGTTTCCTCGTCAATACCGTCTATTGTCTGGGATTCGCTCATAGCACCGAGAGTTGCTATTGTAAGAACCTGTGTCTGTCCTCTGGAGAAAAGTCCCGAACCGTGTGTTCTGGGAAGTATTCCAACACTTGCACTTAAGGGACGGATTTCGTCGATAGCTCTGCCGTCTACTCTCTTGTGGTCTTCAAAGAGCCACTTTCTTACGATTTCCTTCTGTATCTTGTAGAAGATTTCGTCTATTTCGGCATCTCTGCCCTCACCCTCTTCGCCAAGGTACTGCATAAGCTCATCGGTCAAAATCTTCATTCTGTCGTCACGGATTCTCTTGTCGTCGGTGTCTATTGCAGCACATACCTTGTCGTATGAGAATGCATAAACCTTGTCATAGAGGTCGTGGTCTACTTCGTGTGCGGTGTAGGGTTCTTTTTCCTTACCTACTTCTGCCACGATTGTGTCTATAAAGTCACAAATCTTTTTGATTTCTTCGTGTGCGTAAACAATAGCGTTAAACATTGTATCTTCTTTAACTTCGTTAGCACCGGCTTCTATCATAACAATCTTTTCTCTTGTACCGGCAACGGTTACATACATTTCGCTCTTTTCACGCTGCTCCAATGTGGGATTGATAACAAACTCGCCGTCTACAAGACCTACAACTACCGCACCCACAGGGCCTGCAAAAGGCATCTGGGAGATAGAAATAGCAATAGATGCACCGTTCATTGCACAAACCTCGGGAGAGTTGTCTATATCCACGCTCATTACAGTAGTTACGATACCAACATCGTTTCTGTAATCCTTGGGGAAGAGAGGTCTTATGGGTCTGTCTATAACTCTGGATGTAAGGATAGCCTTTTCGCTGGGCTTGCCCTCTCTCTTCAAAAATCCGCCGGGGATTTTGCCTACGGAGTACATCTTTTCTTCATAATCTACGCTAAGCGGGAAGAAATCTACACCGTCTCTGGGTTTTGCTGATGCTGTTGCAGTAGCCAAAACTACGGTATCGCCGTATCTTACCATTGCTGCACCGGATGCAAGCTGTGCCACCTCGCCGGTTTCCACAGTAAATTCTCTACCGGCAATAGTTGTGGTAAATGTTTTTTTCATAACTTTTTTCCTCCTTGAAATTTTTCGGGAAAAAGCTCCATCAGCAGTTAAATACACATTTTTTAAAACAAAAACTGCATATTTAACTGCTAATACCGACAGATTTCCCGATGTTTTTTAAAATATGCAAAACAGGCAAAGAGGTTTATTGTAACCTCTTTGCCCGAAATGTAAACTACTTTCTGATGTTGAGTCTTGCAATGATAGAACGGTATCTTTCGATATCAATCTTAGCAAGATAGTTAAGAAGGCCTCTTCTCTTACCAACCATCATAAGAAGACCTCTTCTGGAATGGTGGTCCTTCATATTGGACTTTAAGT
Source organism: Clostridia bacterium (assembly GCA_045544515.1). GTDB lineage: Bacteria > Bacillota > Clostridia > UMGS1810 > UMGS1810 > RGIG8748. The sequence goes on from JAZPZD010000015.1 coordinate 4,534, forward strand.
GCTGTGTGAGGTGATTGATTCTGTGAGTAAGAATTGCAATCTGAACCTCAGGTGAACCTGTGTCGCCTTCGTGAGTAGCATACTCTTTGATAATAGCCTGCTTTGTTTCCTTTAACATAATAAATCCTCCTTAAATTAGCCAATAGGCTTTAATAATCGCCGCAATACAAAGGCACGGTTGGAGTATCCAAAACCTTAGTATTGGGCTGACAACTATGCTATTATAACACAAGAAAACCGAATTGTAAATAGTTTTTTGAAAAAATATTTTTTGTGATTGTTCACCGTATATTCACATAAAATTATGATTATAAATTTGACATATCACTCAAAAAATGATATAATTTACAATTAGAATGGGTAATTATAATAAATGCGGAGGAAACACCAATGTACGCTCTAAACCATCTGAAAATAAACAGTAAAAATCATCTTGAAATCGGCGGCTGCGACGCAGTGGAGCTTGCAAAAGAGTATGGCACTCCGCTCTATGTAATGGCAGAGGATGTAATACGCCAAAATATGCAAACTTACCGCGATGCACTAAATAAATATTACAGCGGAAAAGGCAAAGCTTATTATGCAAGCAAGGCACTCTCGGCTATGTTTATGTATAAAATTGCCAAAGAAGAGGGCCTGGGTGCCGATGTAGTATCGGGAGGAGAGCTCTATACCGCGTTAAAGGCGGGCTTTGACGCCGGAGATATTTGTTTTCACGGTAACAACAAAAGCTATGAAGAACTCAAAATGGCTGTGGAAAATGATGTAGGCATAATTGCCGCAGACAGCAGAAGTGAGCTTGATACCTTAAATACTCTTGCAAAAGAATACGGCAAAACCGTAAAGGTAATATTCCGGATAAAGCCCGGCGTTGAGGCACACACTCACGAATTTATAAGTACAGGGCAGATAGACTCAAAGTTTGGCTTTTCCATAGAAAACGGTGAAGCCGACGAAATCTGCAGCTATGCCAAAACATTAGACTCCATAGAGGTAATAGGTATACACTGCCACATCGGCTCGCAGATTTTCGATTTGGAGCCGTTCAGGCTTGCGGCAGAAGTTATGACAAGATATTACGCCAAGGCAAAAAAGCAGTTTAATCTACCGCTTACCACACTGGACCTTGGAGGCGGCTTTGGCATAAGCTATACCAAAGACGACAACCCTTGCCAATACGACAAGTTTATAGAGGCTGTTTCTGTCGTTGTCAAGAATATTTGCAAAGAGGAAAACATAGACCTGCCCGACATACATATGGAGCCGGGGCGTTCTATCGTAGGCGATGCAGGTATCACACTGTACAAAGTCGGCAATATTAAGGATATAAAAGGCGTACGCAAATATGTGTCGGTAGACGGCGGTATGGCGGATAACCCCAGATATATCCTCTACGAAGCAAAGTACGACGGTGTCCTTGCCAACCGTGCAAACGACGAAGAAGAAGAAACTGTAACCGTATGCGGCAAGTGCTGCGAGTCGGGCGATATAATAATAAAAGATGCCCACCTGCCCAAAGCAAAAGAGGGAGATATCCTCGCCGTAATGTCGACAGGTGCATACAACTACTCTATGGCAAGTAACTACAACCGTCTCACCCGCCCTGCAATAGTTATTGCAAAAGACGGTTCTTCAAAAATTGTTGTAAAAAGAGAAACCTACGAGGATTTAATAAGAAATGATGTTTAAGGGGTTTGACATATGGATATAAAATCATATATTCTGGGACTTGTTTTAAGCATTCCAGGACTTATAATAGCTCTTTCGCTCCACGAGTTTGCTCACGGATATGCGGCATACCTTATGGGTGATAGCACCGCCAAATACAATGGAAGACTGTCGCTCAATCCTTTCAGCCATTTGGATATTATGGGTACCCTTTGCCTGTTTTTGTTCCGTTTTGGCTGGGCAAAGCCTGTGCCGATTAATCCTTACAACTTCAAAAAACGCAGGTTGGGCATTATAGTAGTAAGCCTTGCAGGACCTTTTATGAACTTTGTCGTAGCTGTTATTTCGGCGTTTGTGCTCGAAATAATAAGACGGTTTATGCCATACGGCGAGTTGCACAACTTTTTGTACTATGTAGTTCTGTACTCCTTGATGCTAAATGTCGGTCTTATGTGCTTTAACTTAATTCCCATACCGCCGCTTGACGGTTCCAAGGTTCTACTTGAGCTTTTGCCGTACAGATATGCAGAGGTCTTTTATCGTATAGAGCAGTATAGCTCACTTATACTTATGGCACTTCTTTTTACAAACGCACTCTCGCCTGTACTTAACACAATGAGGTCGTTTGTACTTACTGCGATTAATATTATAGTAGGATTGGTTTTTTAAATGGAAGAACTTATTTTCAAACTGGAAAGCTTTGAGGGGCCTCTGGACCTGCTCGAGCACCTTATAAAAAAGAATAAGCTTGATATATGCACTGTATCACTTATAGAGATAACAGGGCAGTATATAGAATATATAAACAAGATGGAAGAAATGAACCTCGAGATTTCGGCAGAGTTTCTTGTGGTGGCGTCAAACCTACTTTATATCAAGTCCAAGGCACTCCTACCCAAGCACGACGAAGAAGAGGAAAACGCCGAAGACGCGGCAAAATCTCTTACAGAAGCTCTGAAAGAAAGGGCAAGGATGAGGATTATTTCCGAGAGATTTCGTACTATGCAGTTTGACGGAACCTTCCGCTACTTTAAAGAAGAAGAAAAAATCGGCAAACCGCCGAGAGAAAACAAGTTTGAAAGCCTTGATATAGAAAAGCTCTACGAGGCATTTATGACAGTGCTTGAAAAAACCGAGCGAAGAGCACCCCCGCCAAAATCCAACTTTACGGGAATTGTAGGCAGAGAGCCTGTATCTGTAAAAGAAAAGGCAGGCAGCCTCATCGTGAGCCTGAAAAAAAACAAAAAGATGCGTTTTGAGCAGGTTTTCAGCGGTGCAAAGCACAAAAACGAGGTTGTTGCAATTTTTCTTGCAGTGCTCGAACTTATGAAATTAAATCAGATTATTGCCTATGAAGAGGACGACAGAATACTAATCCGCATCGGCGATAATATATCAGATAATACAGAGGAGATATTGTCAAATATCAGCGGTGACTAATAATGAACATAAAACCAAAAGCAATACTTGAGGGAATACTTTTTGCCAGCGGCGAAGCCGTACCTGTAAAAAGGCTTGCACAAGTAATGGAAATGAGCGAAAGAGAAACAGAAAAGCTGCTTAACGAAATGGCGGAGCAGTACAACTCATCCGACGAGAGGGGTATTTATCTGATACGCCTCGAGGATAGCTATCAGCTCTGCACCAAAAGAGAATACTACGAATACATCCACAGACTAAAGGAAAAAGCAAGAAGAGCCGCACTTACCAATGCAGGTCTTGAGGTTCTTTCGGTTGTGGCATACAATCAGCCTGTTACAAGGAGCACTGTGGAATTTATCCGAGGTGTAAACAGCGACGGCCCTATCAACAACCTTGTGGCTTCGGGACTTCTGGAAGAAAAAGGCAGACTTGACGCTCCCGGCAGACCTATACTTTTTGGTACTACGGAGGAGTTTTTGCGATGTTTTAATCTGTCGTCGCTATCCGACCTGCCCGAAATAGACAAGCAGTATTCCTTTGAAGGATTAACAGGCGAAATAGGCAGCACTCCAATGTCCGTAACAGAAGAGGTAATAAACGAAAACCAGATAGAGATGGATTTTGAACCCGACGGCAAAGCATTGGAAAACGAAAAAGAACACCAGGAAGAATTTCTTTTTGATGATTAATGTTTTTTGAAAGGATGGGATAAGATGGTTTTTGTTTATATTATTCTGGCATTAATCTGTCTTATTCTTCTTTTTATATTAACAGCAAAAATCAAGATTTTTTTTGAATATAAAAAATATCCCGGTGAAAAGCTATATACAGACTACAAAGTAACTATATCGGGATTCAACCTTAATCCGATTCTGAAAAAAATAATAAAAAAAGCACCCGAAAACAAAGATGCAAAGAAAAAAGACGGACAAGCCTTTGTTAAAAAAATCAAATCGTATGCCAAAACGATATCCCTCGTTTCCAAGACATATGCAAAAAACAGATGGTTTATACGCAAAAGGCTAAAGGCGGAAATGATAGAATTTCACCTAAAGTTCGGTCTTAACGATGCGGCACAGACCGGCATTGCAACCGGAGCAATATGGTCTCTTCTCTATGCGGTTTTGGCACTTATAGGACAGATAGGAACACTTAAAAATCACAACTTTGAGGTTGTGCCTGTGTACACCGAGGCAGGCTTTATCTCGCAGGGGAGCATACGGATAAGCTTCAGGCTTATAGGTATAGCCACAATTTTGTACAAGCTATACTCAACATATAATAAGTTAAAGAAAAATTTATAAAAAGGCGGCGATATTATGGAAAAACATCCTATTGAAGGCTTAATGAGCGAAGCGATGGATCACATCAGACAACTGGTAGATGTAAACACTATTGTCGGAAATCCCGTAACAACACCCGACGGAACTACTATAATACCCATATCCAAGGTGGCATTTGGCTTTGGTGCAGGCGGAAGCGAATTCAGTGCAAAACCCGACAAACAGCCCGACGGCTCGCTCTTTGGCGGCGGCTCCGGCGGCGGTGTAAGCATAAGCCCTGTGGCTTTTCTCGTGGTAAACTCCGAGCAGATTAAACTGCTCCCCGTAACAAACAAATCCACAACAGCGGACAAGATTATTGACCTTGTACCCGAAATTATCAACAAGGTAAATAAGATAGCAAACGACTTTATTGACAAAAAATCTCAAAAAGACAATTCAGATAATTCAAGCGAAATCGAATTATAAGTAAATCAGCGTGTCGCAAAAGCGGCACGCTGATTTTTTGTTTAAACATCTATTTTGACATCAAATTTTTCCATCCAGTAGTTTAGCTGAATAAGATATGCCATAGTCTGCGGTGTTGCCATCAGCTGACCGTACCAGGGCTCTTCTCTGTCGGTATCCAAGAGAGATTTTACCGCATCATAGTCCGCTATAGCAAAAAGCGGTGCGTCGGTATCTTCTGTGATATCTTCCAGCATTTTTGCAACAGCGTTTCTGTACGACGGGTTGTGCGTTTTGGGGTACGGGCTTTTCTTTCTGTACAATATTTCGGGCGGTAGTATTCCCTCTGCCGCCGCACGAAGAAGGCCTTTTTCTCTGCCGAACAAATCCTTGTATTCCCAAGGCACACTGTACATATATTCTGCTATACGCCAGTCGCAAAACGGTACCCTCACCTCAAGCCCCGAATACATACTCATTCTGTCCTTTCTGTCCAGAAGTGTCTGCATAAACCAGTTCATATTGAGATACACCATTTCTTTCATACGGCTGTCTACGCCTGTATCCATAGGGTATTTCGGTGCAAGCTGTATATATTCGTCATACAGACTGTTTACATAGTTTTTAGCATCTATCTCAAATTCTTTTTTCAAAAATGTACTTCTGTACTCGGTAGACTGTGCCCAGGGAAAACCATACGCCATTCTGATTTTTTCGTCTCTGTACCAAGGGTATCCGCCAAAGATTTCATCGGCACATTCGCCCGAGAGTGCTACTGTAACATGCTTTTTAATTTCTTGGCAAAAAAGAAGAAGCGACGAATCCACATCTGCCATTCCGGGCAAATCCCTCGCATCTACGGCTTTTTTGAGAGCATCGGCAAGCTCGGGGGTGTCTATTACTATCATATGGTGGTTTGAGTCCAGATACTTTTGCATTATATCGATATACATTTCGTCAGAGTTGGGCTGAAAGCGGCTTTTTTTGAAGTATTTGTCGTTGTCACGGTATGTTACCGAAAAGGTGGTCAATCTCTCTCCCCTTTTTTTCATATACGATGCCGCAACGGAGGATATGATGCTCGAATCCAGTCCGCCCGATAAAAATGTGCCTATGGGCACATCGGAAACGAGCTGTCTTTCTATGGCATCTTTTACCAGAAACCGCACCTTTTCTATGGTGAGGTCCTTGCTGTCGGTGTGCTTTTTGGCAGTTACATCCCAGTATTTTTCTATACGCAAGCCGTCCTTGTCAAAATACGCAAGGTGGCCTCTCTTGATTTCGTTTATGCCTTTGAACACTCCATATCCGGGAGTTCTGCCGGGACCTATGAGCATTAGCTCTGATATGGATTTTTTGTCAATTACGGCATCTATTTCAGGATGCAAAAGGATGGTCTTTATCTCCGATGCAAACACGAGCCTCCCTGAACATTTGTGATAGAAAAGGGGCTTTACGCCTATCCTGTCTCTTGCAAGAAAGAGCCTTTTGGCATTTTTCTCCCATACGGCAAAGGCAAAGATTCCGTTTAGCATATTTACACATTCCTTGCCATAGAGTGCATACAGCTTTAAAAGTACCTCTGTGTCCGAATTGGTTTCAAATTTTATCCCCATTGATTTTAGCTTTTCCTTGAGTTCTTTTGTGTTGTAAAGTTCCCCGTTGTATACTATGGTATAGGTTTCGCCCCGATAGGCAAATGTCATAGGCTGCCTGCCCTTTTCTACATCTATTACACTTAATCTTGCGTGGAGAAGAACTGCATTTTTCTCTCTGTATATACCGTCATCGTCAGGGCCGCGTCTTTTCATAGAAGAAATCATATTTTTGTGATAATCCTTTATGTCAAGACACCTTGAAAAATCAATTTCGCCGGCTATTGAGCACATAATATCACCTCTTTTTTAATATATGTTCCGAGGCTTGTTTTTGTTAAAAATTAAATGCTATATATGCCATAAGGCTACTTCCGTATTTGAGGGCATCGGTGTCAAAGCTAACCTTTCTGTGATGCAGCGGGTATTTGTATCCGTCATCGATACTTCCTGCGCAAATGCTTGCCATAGCTGTTGGTACAAGACGGCTTACATAGCTAAAATCCTCCGAACCGCCGCCGCGGGTGCTTCGGGGCAGCATATCGTAGGTTACTACCTTTTCTTCTCCCAGGAATATCTTTGATAAATCACATACTTTTTTTAAAAACACCGCATCATTTAAAAACGGCGGACATCCTCTTGTAAATTCCACATCTGCCGAGCATCGCAAGGCACTGCATACGCCAGTTGTTATCTCGGTGAGCCTTTTTTGGACAAATTCTCTGCATGATTGGCTATAAGAACGCATCGTGCCTGACAGGCGGACAGTATCGGGGATTACATTGTGCACTGTGCCTGCATTTACAGAGCCAATGGTAATTACCGCACTGTCAAAAACCCCCAGTTCCCTGGAATTAATCGTTTGTATGGCATCTATCGTATGTGCTGCGGCATTTATGGGGTCTATGCCCGTATCGGGTTTCGAACCGTGACAGCCTTTGCCTTTGATAGTTATTTCAAAATAGTCTGCCGAGGGGGCGGTTTCTCCCTCGCAGCCAAATATCACAGTCCCTGTGGGATAGTTAACTGCCGTTGCCACATGCAGCATAAAGGCGGCATCGGGTTTTGGATTTTCCAGAATTCCTGCATGTATCATATCCTTGGCACCTTCCAGAATTTCCTCTGCACCCTGAAACATAAGCTTTACCTTGCTTTCAAGCCTTGCCTCATTTTTCTTAAGTACTGCCGCACATCCAAGGAGCATTGCGGTGTGCATATCGTGTCCGCAAAGGTGTTTGCTTTCCTTGGTGCCGTCGGGAGCCTCTGCCAAAAGTGCATCCATATCTGCACGCAAAAGCAGTGTCCTCTCCCCTTTTCCTATCACTGCACCAAGGCCGCATCTTCCGTATTCACAAGCCTCTATCCCCATATCGTTTAGCCTCTTTTTTACATATGCCTTGGTCCTTTCAAGGTCAAAGGCTGTTTCGGGAATTGAATGAAGATATTTGTAATCTTGAAGCAGCTTTTTTTCGTCACAAAAAAAATCAAAGGACATAATATCACCTCTTGGGATATTATGCCCTTTTAAAAAAATTATTATTGCAATTGGTCATTTTTGATTTCTTTTCTATGAACAAACATATTTATAATCATCGCCGATGCAACACCTACCAAAGTCTGTACAACACGCATCACAGCGTAGAGATAGATGTTTTTTTCGTCAAGAGAAACCATACAGATAATGGCTATGATAGCTGCAACACCGCAAAAGTTCTCGCATTTGGTGATTTCGGCAAACACAAGCGAAACAAGTGTGGCAATAAGCACAAAAGCAAACTCCGCAAGTAAATGCCACAATCCGTCATCTATTTTGGCAGTTATGAAAAACGACAGAGTTATAAACACAAGACCTGTTGCAAGACCGATAAGAGTTGCCTTGATTCTTAATTTGCCGAACTTTTGGGTTTTTTCGGGAGTTTCTCTTATTTCTATTACCGAATAGATGTAGGCAAAAATCGGATGTGCCTCGAGCATCGGTAGAAAAAGGCGTATTATCTGCCAAATTAAAAATGCAACCCCCAAAGCCAGAAGGCTCTTTACCTTTCGCATACCGATATGAAGTTTCATTTCTTTAGCCCCCTCAAAAACCATCATTGTATTTTAATTAAAAATTATTAATCCACCTTATTGCCATATCGCTCCAAGCGGCAACCTCGGGGAGTATCATACCCGTCTGTACCTCTGCCAGGGACAGTCCGTGCTCGCCTTTGGGGAAGATATGTGCCTCGCACTCAACACCGTTTTCAACCAGGGCATTTACAAAGCGTGTTGTGCTTACCACAGGGACAAGTGCATCTTCAAATGTATGCCATATAAATGTTCTGGGGGTGTCCTTATTTACATAGTTTTCAAGGCCGAAAAATTGCTTTACATCTTCTCTGCCTGCAACAAAGTTATCCATAGTTCCCATATGAGTATCGTGGTCAGTTATAACAGGATAGCACAAAATCATTCCGTTTGGCTTATTTTCCAGACCCTCAACGCCCGAGAATTTGCGAACAATCTCTTTGTCATAATGAACACCGATGCTCGCAGCCAGATGTCCGCCTGCCGAAAATCCGCAGACAAACACTTTGTCCTTGTCAATGCCGTTTTCGTCAGCGATTTGCCTTACATACTTAACAGCCTTTGAAAGCTCGCAGCAGGGAGCAGGCCAGCCCGCAGGCGAAACCGCATAGTCCAGAACAAAGCAGTGGAACCCTGCAGACAAAAACTTCATAGCAATAGGCTCTGCCTCCCTTGCCGATGTAAATGCGTATCCGCCGCCGGGACAAATGATAATTGCGGGACGCACAGTCCAGCTAACCTCTGACGGTGTAAGAATATACGATGTCAATGTGGTTTTTCTCGAAGGACTACTTACGCCCATTGCCTCATAATCAACACTAAAGTCTTGTACATTGTAAATCATAAAAAATCCCTCTTTTATATATTAATTTTGTAAACTAATTATATCACATCTTACAAAAATCGTCAATCTTCGACAATGTTTTACAATTAAACAGATCTGCTTTCATAACAGCATTCTGCGGCGACAAAAATGTTACCGCAGAATACAATTTTTTATCTTTTTACATACTTGTAGTACATCTTTGAATAATTATCACCATATGTTATTTGTGTTATATGCGTATATGGAATATTGTGTATTTCATCATCCCATATACCATCCATGCCAATGTCTTTAAAGTTAATACTATCATCCTCTATAGTTATAATTTTCCCCATATAGAATGAACATCTTTCTAACTGTTGCTCACACTGTATGCATACAAAGCCATCATATTTTTCCAATTGCAACAATATTTCCTTCAAAGAATTTATTTCTTTTACATGTTCCTGTTTAATTTTATCTTGCAAACCTTCAGATACACATATTTGTTCGTTAAATGAATCACTTTCTTTTGAGTAAGCATCAACGATGTCTTTAGTACACAAAATAGCATAACCTTCATCATAAAAATCAACTATTACTGTTGTCAAAATAAAATTTTCTGACAGACGAATTGGAAATCCTAAAATAGATGTGGTTTCACCATTAAAACATCTCTCTATATTCATTAAAAATTTATTGTCAATATGATATTTTATTATTTCTTTTTGCTCACTTGTCATATAATCACCTTATTTCTTTTTATCCTTTCTCGGTGTTCTCCTTGCATCACCTTTTTCGCCACCAGCATCTTGTTGTCTTCTCGCTTGTCCTTCTTGATGTTTTCCCTTGGTGCTTGGTCTCGCTCCCTTAGAATGTTCTTTAAAATAAATTATTGCACCGCCTATTATTGCTGCAGCTCCAGCGACTATATAAGGGGCGGCTTCAGCCAGTATGGCTGCACCGAGCGAACCAGCTAAAACAGAACGCCCACTCGGATCGATATACTTAATCGGATTATTTCTACAGTACACATATCTGTTCATATCAAGAGGATTAGAGATTTCGCCCTCTTCGATGTCAAGACTTGTAAATCTGCCGATTTTAGGGTTATAGTATCTTGCACGAAGATAAATCATATCAAGCTCATCATCATAATATTCTCCGGCATACTTTATTGGATTATCAACAGTTTCAGTTTCGCTACGAATTTCGCCCCAAGGAGTATATTCGTAAGTGTTAACAACTGTTCCTGCATCATTCACAAGTCCAACAACATCGCCATGAGCATTGTAAATGTAGTAATACCAACTGCCATTTGTCTTCCTTGCAAGTGGCTGATGTCCCCAAAGAATTTCATCGGTTACTGCTCCTGTGCTGTCCGTTTCTGCAACAACATTGTTATTGATGTCTATAACATATTGCTTATCATTTTTTTGAGTTCTAATGCCGTTTGCATCGTATTTATATGAGTAGGTGTTTGTTCCATCTGAATAGCCTGACATCCTATCCCATTCATCATAGGTAAAGGTTTCATCATTATGAGATATAACTGCACCCGTTTCGTTATAGGTGTATGTATCGGTTACTTGACCATTAAGCTTGATTTCTTTAAGCTGATATTTTGCATCGTACACATAATCCTTAACATCGCCATTTGAATATGTTTCTTTTGTTCTGTTATTAAGTGCATCATATTCATAAGTAACAGACGAGCCATCGCTATAAGTAACAGATAAGAGTCTATCCAAGTTGTCATAAGAGTATTCGGTTTCAGCACCATTTCGTGTTTCAGAGATAACATTTCCGTTAGCATCGTATTCATACAGGAATGTATTTATTGTTGTCGCACCCATTGCTGTAATCATACTTGTTACACGATTTATATTATCATAATTATAGGTAGTTTTCAAGCCGTTTGGATAAGTTATTGATTTTACATAGCCTGTGTCATAATAGTCATAATCAAAGGTCTTGTTATCAGAAACAATGGTATTCAAATTTCCATTTGCAGTATAGGTATAATTTTCTGTTCGTGTTGACGGCATAGCACTATTAGTCATATTTCCTATTGTAGAATAGGTATAGCTCATATAATGCACATCATTTTGACGCTTTGCAGAAATATTACCAAGAGCATCGTACCCAAAGCGAATTTCCGGTGTCATTCCGTCTGTTGAAGCCGCAGTTACTTCACCATGCCAGTTATACCTTCTATGAATTTGGCTATTGCCACTTGTCTTAATAATAGGATGATCTACCTCATCGTACATATAAGAAAATATATTTTCTCCTTCGCGGACTTGTATTGATCTGCCTTTAGCATCTGCTGCATATTCGTTTGAATCCACTAACCTTATATCATAATTGAAGAATCTAATTCTCATATCACCTTTTTCGTTACGATATGAAATTCTTGCTGACTTCTCATTTCCGTCAGGATCATAGATTTTTTCAAATGTTGGAGTATTAAATGTTGAATAACTCGAGGTTGCCTTAACTCCATTTGGTAGGATTGTTTCCTTTAAGCGATTTGCAGCATCGTAAAAATATAGAGTTTCATGTCCGTTTGCAGTTGTGTAACTAATAACGTTGTTATTCAAATCATACTCATATGTTTCGTTAAGATAATCGGATGAGTTATCTGGATAAACAATATTTTCTATAGTATTACCATACAAGTCAAAAATTTGACCCATAAGTTTGCGTTCTGTTGTTTCTGTTGTGCCATTAAGTGATAAATCAACTTTATTTTGGATAGTGTCATATTCATAAATATACACATTATTTTCACTATCGGTTATTGTTATAGGCCTATCAAAACCATCATAACTATAAATGGTAGAATGATTTTCATTATCAACAATTTTAATCAATCTATCGTATGCATCATAGTAGTATTTTGTAGAATAACGCAAATAGTAGTTATCTGCATCCATTTTTGAAAAATCATACCTTTGGCTTACTTTCAAATTTCCAACAGCATCATAAAAATTGATATATCCATCATAGACAGCCGCTGTGCTATCATCCGCAAACACACGGTAACAAGTTACTTGATCAACTGTATAGGTTGGCATGTATGTCTCATAATCAGGACACATAGCGTTTGTGGCATATGCATGTTGTTCAATTGTATAGAATAGTCTTCCATCAAGATATTGAGTAAACGGCGAAACTACCTGTTTTATTTTGCCATCAGAATAGTAAGTATAGTCAAAATATGACCCATCCGGCAACACTTCTCTTAGAGTATCACCTGTTATGTAATCATATACATATCCTGTTTGTGAATTTCCACCATCATATTGTTGTGTAATAACGGTCGGGTATAAACCATAGTTATCATAAGTATAAATTATTACAGCATCTCCGCCTATAAGATTATGAAATCTCATAGGATCATTCTGCGTTGTTTTTGTCAAAAGTCCTGGATGTGTCGCATCTTCATAATAATATTGAATTTCTTCACCAACAGCATTTTTGCTTTTCGTTAAAATGCCATTGTTTCCATATGTATAAGTCTCACTAACCTGTGGCTTACTAATGTTATTATAAAATCGTTTTTCCGTTATTAAATGATATGTGTCATTATAGACGTATGATGTCATATATTTTTCTAATAATGATGGATTATTCTTTATGATTGCATCAACTTCTTTGGTTTCAGAAGCCAATCCACCCCATTCGTTATACGAATACATAAGATATGTTTCTTTAGTTTGCCCGTTTTGTGCTACCGTATTTTTTATTTGAACAGGCGAATTTTTAAATGTTTCGTGGTTTGTATAATCTGATGTTACGAATACGCCATCCGAACTGCTTGTCTGCTTGATAACAGCACAATTACTAAATGTTATTGTATCTGTTGACTTACCTGTTTTTGTTACAGTCCATTGCTCATTTAGTGTAGTTTCATCATCAAATGTGTAACTTGGATAGCCTGTTTCGTTATTGAAGCTGTTTCCGTTGTATGTTCCACCATAAGAATAATTAACCGTTCCTAATTCACCTGTGAAATAGCTTTTGCTTTCGCCCTCCGGAACATAGGAATACATGTCATACTTCTTCTTTATTCGCAAAGTGTCATAGTATCCATCATCACCAAGATGCTTGCGAACTGTTTCATATTCATATATTTTCTTTCTATCCTTGTAACGAACACTATTAAGCACAGGTTTGTTGTGAGGACCATCATTGCTTGACTGTGTTTTGGTATCATATCTCATATATAATGGAAGCCATGTTTGATTTCCTGTGGAATCAAAAGAGGAGCCGCCATCATATGTATAATACACTTTCACACCATCTTCGCCTTCAGTATCACAATTGGCAAGATACCAATACAATCTCTGTTCGGCATGATCCTGATATGCCATAGTATACTCTATTTTGGTTTTATTGTATGTGAGAACTCTGCTTGAAGCTCCATCAGGAGATGATACTGTTAATGTAACTGCACCCGGTTCGTTCAACGAGTCTATGCCTCCTGTGTAGTTAAATGTAACTGTTCTTCCCACTGAATCAGTTATCTTTGAAATAAGAGGTTTAGGTTCATCGAGACTAACTGTATCTATATACATATATTTTGCATATTCAGGAGTTACTTTAATTTGAATGTACCTGATTGCACTTGACATTGCAAATTGGTCAGAGAAATCTACCCAATTCTCTGTATCATAGTCTCTTATCCATATTGTTTCTTCATCCTCTATATTATAAGCAGTATCATAACCAATTATCTCAACCTTTATATCATCGCCATACTGACTCTTAAATCTCATACCAAAATCATAGTATGTCAAAGGCTTAATCTGAATTGGTTGCGACAATATGTATGTATCTCCGTTTTCGTTATTTCGCCTGAAATACATTACATATCCGTCATTACTTCCAATATCCGTCTCTTCTAATTGGATTGCATCGTAAGTGCCGTTTGATGCAGTAGAGGTAAACCACATATCTTCATCAAATTCGTCACCATCTATCTCTATTTCACGATATGCAAAGTTTCCTTGTGGAACTCTGTTTGTTATAGAGTGAAATTCATGTTCAAATTTGATTGTATTTCCAAATCTATCAACGATACCAATAAGTCTGCCATCTTCTGCAAAATACTGCTTCGTTTTATCTGCATCTGTCAAAGAATAATACGATGTAACTTGTCCATTAAAATAGCCCTTATCGTTTCTGTTGAACTGAATATCCTTATTATAATACCCTTTGAGGTTACTGTCGGTTGTATCAGATGTGAATTGAACCTGATAGACCTCACCATTTCCTGAATGGTAATATAATTCAGTTTCTTCATCGTAATAATATGTATCTACTACCTCTTGTGGTATATATTCAGTCTCAACCTGCACAGATGGGAAACTAAAGCTCCATCCTACTCCCAAATTGTACCTGTCAATCTGATATGTAGAATAATCATTAACAAGTTTGTTGACTAAATAACCGTTACTGTTCGGCAGAACCATCAGACTTGCATTTCCTGCTACCGAAGAAGCTACTGATTGATATGTTCTTCCAATACGCAAATCAAGACCATTTCTTCCATCAAGAACAAGGTCCTCAAAATTCAGTGTCAATTCACCTGAATAATCTGATATATTTTCTTCCAAGAAACTGTTATATGAGAATTTAGGCTCATTCGCACCATTGCCAATTTTAGGTGCTGTTACAGTGTTAAAGCTTGTTAATAAATTTGCATTAAAATTAAAATCTGTTGAAGTGATTTCTGGGATAGCAGAGCGTGTCTTTTCAACTTCTGAAGCAATTTTCACAGCATTATTTGCACCATAGGCCAATTGTTCTTTATTAGTTATAATGTCAGGTACATCAGGTTCGTTTACAACAGATATACCTATCTGGCTACCATCATTAACTATTATTTCACTTATTTTTGTAATATCTTTCGCTGCTGAAGCTCCATAGGAGGTTATATCACCCTGCTCGACTTCTGCAGCAAAAGAAACATTAATATTGAAGCGAGCATTGTAAACACTAAAACCATTGAAATTATCTTTTTCATAATAAATTTCTCCTTTGCTACAAATTTAATTTGTCGAATTATAATTAAAAAGGCACAGACAATCGGCAGTCCGTAGTGACCGCTATTTTATCCGTGCCGTAAATTTATTGGTTCCTTCATAATGATGCCTCCTATTCATTTGTAAAACATTCTATAAACGTTACCACCCTTACTCTACTATTTATTTTTTTATTATAACACAGATTTGTAAAAATCTCAATAGATTTGCCATATTTTCTCATCGTATATTTATTATTTCTAAGCTATTTTACACATCACATCAACTAATTTTTCGCATTTGTTGTTATGATGTGTAAAATAGGTGGTTGCATCTGTACTTTTTAGAGTTCAGTGCTTTTCTAAAGGAGTGTCAAATTTCGCTTGACCACGGACTTTTCTGGGTGGCATTTATTTCGTGCTTAAATTTTACCATATGCCATTTTTTCGGTCAACAATAAAAGCAGGGAATTTGCGTATGCAAATTCCCTGCAATATTTATTTATTTAACTATATTTTTTCATTAGTATCATTGAATTTTTACATTCTTCGTAGTCCCAGCTGCAACAATGATCAAACATCCAGTTCTTTTTGTCTTTATAGCTCTGAAATTGTATTTTTTTGAGTTCGCAGCCGATACAGTTTTTCTTTTCGTATAAGAAAAACGGACATATTGCATATAGCGGCATTGGAACTCCCTCCTAACTCAGCTGATACTTCTGGACATATTGACCGTAGCTGAGTCCTGCCTCACGGCTAAGGCGCGCTACCTGGCTCAATGTAAACGCGGGGGTTTTTTTCATCTTGGGCTTCTTGCCAAGTCTGCCGTTGGCGTACAGTCTGCATTCTTTGGAACAATATTTTTTGCGGCGGATTGCCGCAAAGGTGCCACCGCACCAGGAGCATGAGTATTTGTGCATACCGTTTATCATGGCACTCTGTGCGTTCGCTTTTCTGCGGCATTTTGCAGAACAATACTTTTTGGCATTTTTGTCTGTTGTAAATTCACTGTTACACACAGGACAATGTAGTGTTCTTTTCATTTGATAAATCCTTTCTGTATATTTAGAAGCTACCGGGGATGCAGCCTGCCCGTCTGTATGACGGGATTGCTACCTGCAGTATTTACTCTTTTCATGCGAAAGAAATCTGTTAAAGAAAACGCATATAATAAACTTTGCAAAAAAAGTTATTATACCAACTTTTCAATACAGCTTGTCATATACATAATAACAACAGGGCTGAATAGTTTACAAATATTAATAACATCGGAAATTCTTATTGTTCTTTTCATAGTCTTTTCGCATACACATTGGGTATGTATGCTTCCTCCTTTCAAAGTAAAGAAAACAAACTTTTCGATATCGACACATTTATATTACACCCAAAAGTTGTCGTTGTCAACACATTTTTATGTATTTTTCAAAAAATTTCAAATTTCTACATATTTTTTTATTTTTCGGGTTGCTTTTTCGAAACATTTGTGTTATTATTAATGTGTCGACAAGAGAAACAATTTGACAAAATAATATTTTTTTGCGACAAATTTCATCGAAAGGAATGGTATTTTAATGTCAGAACTTGGCGAAAGAATTAAAACTCTACGAAAGCAAAATGGTTTTACACAGTTAAGCCTTATGGCAGTATTAAGAAACCAATATAATATGAAAACAGACAGGGTTATGATTTCAAAATGGGAGACGGGATTTCAGACACCGCACATAGACACTCTCAAAATATTGGCAGAGGTTTTGGGTGTATCGGTTGATTTTCTTCTTACAGGAGTGGAAACTATCAACCCCGATTACAGCGAGGACTACTCCATCCCTGTCAAAAAAATCCGTATGCTCGGCTCTATTGCCTGCGGTACACCCATATTTTGTAATGAAGAATACGAGTATGTTCTGGCTACGGGCGAAAATGCGAAGGCGGATTTTTGTCTTACTGCAAAGGGCGACAGTATGATCAATGCCCGCATTGCAGACGGAGATATCGTATTTATCAAGCAGCAACCTACCGTAGAAAACGGAGAGATTGCCGCTGTGGTAATAGACGACGAGGCCACACTTAAAAGAGTATACAAAACCGCCGACGGACTTATGCTGGTTGCAGAAAACCCCGCATATCAGCCAATGTATTTTTCGGGGGAAGAACTGACCCAGACATATGTCCTTGGCAAAGCGATAGGCTTTCAGAGTATGAATTTAAACTAACCTGTTGCATTAGTTGACATATAATTTTAAAAGTGATATACTTATTGAGTTGCAAACGGCATCAAAAGCCTTTTTGCAACTCATTTTTTGTTTTGGAGGCATCAATTTGGGAA
Organism: Clostridia bacterium; assembly: GCA_045544515.1. Taxonomy (GTDB): domain Bacteria; phylum Bacillota; class Clostridia; order UMGS1810; family UMGS1810; genus RGIG8748. Next base: position 22,178 of record JAZPZD010000015.1, read on the forward strand.
ATATAAAGGAAAACAAAATGGGCACGATGCCCGTAGGAAAACTGATTTTGTCTATGTCGGTACCTATAATGATTTCTATGCTGATACAAGCACTGTATAATATAGTAGACAGTATGTATGTCGCAATGATAAGCGAGGAGGCTCTTACGGCGGTATCTATTGCATTTCCGTATCAGAACCTTATGATTGCAGTCTCTACCGGAACAGGCGTGGGTGTAAATTCGCTCTTGTCGAGAAACCTCGGTGAAAAAGACTTTGCCTCTGCCAACAAAACGGCAAACATATCGCTTACGCTTGCCATCATTATTTCTGTTTTGTTTGCAGTGCTTGGGTTTTTTGTAATAAAGCCGTTTCTGTCATTTCAGACAGAAAACCCGATAGTATTTAAAGAAGCTAACTCATATCTTGTTATAGTTTCCACTTTTTCCATAGGTCTTTTCGGTCAGATAGCAGCAGAGAGACTTTTGCAATCGACGGGCAAAACTGTATGTTCTATGATAACGCAGGCTCTCGGTGCACTTATCAACATCATTTTGGATCCGATTATGATTTTTGGTTTGGGACCAATCCCCAAAATGGGTATTGCAGGTGCGGCGTATGCCACTGTTATCGCACAGATTGTAGCCACCTTTACAGGAATAATGATGAATATAAAGCTCAACAAAGAGCTTACCCTGTCGGTAAAACTGATGAAACCAGACTTTAGAATAATAAAGAAAATATATGCCGTAGGAATACCCTCTATAATTATGGGTTCAATAGGCTCTGTAATGACATTTTGTATAAACAAAATCCTCGTGGGATTTACAGAAACTGCTGTTGCGGTATTCGGTGCATACTTTAAGCTCCAGAGCTTCATATTTATGCCTGTATTCGGACTCAATAACGGCATCGTACCTATAATGGCGTACAACCTCGGTGCTATGAAAATCGACAGAATAAAAAAGACAATAAAGCTCTCCGTGATATTTGCAACATCGTTTATGCTTTTTGGCTTTGTGATATTCCAGACGGTGCCGCATATTCTGCTTGGAAATCTATTTAATGCATCCGACGAAATGCTTTCTATCGGTGTTCCTGCATTGCGGCTTATAAGCATAGCTTTTATTTTTGCAGGGATATGTATTGTGACCATATCGGTGTTTCAGGCAGTTGGCAAAGGAATGTACTCGCTCTATGTTTCCGTAGCAAGACAGCTTGTTGTACTTGTGCCGTGTGCGTACCTTTTGTCTATGACGGGAAGTCTAAATCTTATATGGCTCGCATTTCCAATAGCAGAAGTTGTGTCTATTGCATTATGTATGATATATCTAAAGAGGATATACAAGAATGTTTTTTCTGTTTAAACACAAAAGCTGAACGGACCCAAATCCGTTCAGCTTTCTTTATTATTTTACAACAATATTAACAAGTCTTCCTTTTACTACTATCACCTTTACAATTTCCTTGCCCTCGGTAAATGCCTTTACCTTTTCGTCGGAGATTGCAAGATTTTTAATCTCGTCATCTGTAAGCGAAGAGCCCACAAGAATCTTACCCTTAATCTTGCCGTTTACCTGAACTACAAGCTCTATCTCGTCTTTTACAAGAGCCTTTTCGTCGTAGGTTACCCAAGACTGCTCGTGAACACTGCCCTCTCCGCCTAATATCTGCCAGAGTTCTTCTGTAACATGAGGGATAAAGGGGCTAAGCATTATCACAGTATCCTTAACCGCTTCGGAAAGCAGAGCATAGTTTGTGCCGTTATATGAGTACATAGCATTTACAAGCTCCATAATACCGCTTATTGCAGTATTAAAGTTAAAGCGGATTGAAATATCGTCTGTGCCCTTTTTCTTGGTGTAGTTGAGGACATATCTTAATTCCTTGTCCTCGGAAGTAAGGTTTTCTGCATCATAGGTGGAATTAATATCAATCTTGTCAAGGTTGTCTGTTACAAACCTGAATACCCTGTTTATAAATCTGTATGAACCCTCAACTGCGGTATCGCTCCACTCCAGGTCTCTCTCGGGCGGTGCTGCAAAGAGGATAAACAGTCTTGCAGTATCGGCACCGTATTTGGAGATGATTTCTTCGGGGCTTACTACATTTCCGAGGGATTTACTCATCTTGGTTCCGTCTTTTAGTACCATACCCTGTGTAAGAAGATTGTCAAACGGCTCGTCTACGGGAACAAGGCCTATCTTGTATAATGCCTTGGTGAAAAATCTCGCATACAAAAGGTGCAAGATTGCGTGTTCTACACCGCCAATATACTGGTCTACGCCCATCCAGTATTTAAGTGCATCAAAGCTAAAGGGCTCGTTGTCATTCTTGGGGTCGCAATATCTTAAGAAATACCACGAGGAGCACACAAAGGTGTCCATTGTATCGGTTTCTCTTACGCCCATTTTGCCGCATTTGGGGCAGGGAGCGTTTACAAAGGATTTGCTTGTGGTAAGAGGCGATTTGCCCTGACCTGTAAACTCTACATCCTCGGGCAGCATAACAGGGAGCTCGCTCTCGGGAACGCCCACAGCACCGCAATCCTCACAGTATATAACAGGGATAGGTGCACCCCAGTAACGCTGACGGGATATCAGCCAGTCTCTGAGGCGGAAGTTGACCTTGCTTTCGCCGATGCCGTTTTTGTCCATATAGTCAATTATTTTGGAAAGTGCCTCTTTGTTGCCCAGGCCGTTGAACTCACCCGAGTTAACCATTATTCCCTCTGCCTCAAAGGATGCAGGCATGGTGTTTCCGTCTATATCGCTGCCATCGGGAGTAATTACTACTTTAATGGGCAGGTTGTACTTCTTTGCAAAGTCAAAGTCCCTCTGGTCGTGTGCAGGAACTGCCATAACAACGCCTGTACCGTAGTCGGTAAGTACATAGTTGGCAAGATACAGCGGCACCTTGTCGCCTGTGATGGGGTTAATTACATATCTGCCTGTAAATACGCCCTCTTTTTCTATATCGGAGCTGGTTCTTTCGATTTCGTTTAAGAACTGCATCTTGTGAACAAACTTTTCGCAATCCTCTTTTTGCTCTGTGCCTTCTATAAGCTTTGCTACCATCGGGTGTTCGGGTGCCATAACCATATATGTAACACCATAGATTGTATCGGGTCTTGTGGTATACACGGTAAGGCTCTCGTCCAATCCGTCAACCTTAAAGGTAACCTGTGCACCGCGGCTTTTGCCAATCCAGTTTGCCTGCATTGTCTTAACCTTTTCGGGCCAGCCGTTTAATTTGTCCAGATCCTGTAAGAGCTCGTCTGCATATTCGGTAATCTTGAAGAACCACTGCTCCAAATCCTTTTTGCCGACTTCTGCCTTACATCTTTCGCATTTGCCGTTTACAACCTGCTCATTGGCAAGAACTGTCTGACACGAGGGGCACCAGTTTACATATGATTTCTTCTTGTATGCCAGAGAGTGATTAAACAGCTCCAAAAAGAGCTTTTGGGTAAACTTGTAGTAATCGGGTTTGCAGGTGGCAATTTCTCTGTCCCAGTCGTAGCTTATGCCAAGACTCTTTAGCTGGTCACGCATATTGTCTATGTTGGAAAGTGTCCAGTCCTTGGGGTTTGCACCGTGCTTTATGGCAGCATTTTCTGCAGGAAGTCCAAAGGAATCCCAACCCATTGGATGAAGTACATTGTAGCCCTGCATCTTCTTGAATCTTGCCACAACATCGCCTATTGAATAGTTACGCACATGTCCCATGTGGAGATTGCCCGAAGGATACGGAAACATCTCCAAGGTATAGTATTTGGGTTTGTCGTTTATTTCTGTTTTAAACGCCTTGTCCTCTTCCCATTTAGTCTGCCATTTCTTTTCTATGGCACCAAAATCGTAATTCATTTATATACATCCCCTTTAATTATTTGTAAAAATTAAGATATAATATCCGAGATATCTTCGGTCTTGGCATCTGCCCAGAGCTTTTCTATGCCGTAGAACTCTCTAGACTCGGTATTAAATATATGCACAACCACATCGCCGTAATCCATAAGAAGCCATTGTGTGCTGTCGTGCGAGCCTCTGTTTATGAGAAATACGCCATCTTCCTCGAGTTTGTCCTCGATTTCGCCGTATATAGCATTCATCTGCGTGTTAGACGGTGCGTGGCATATTACAAAGTAATCTGCCAGAGTGGTCAGATCCCCGATGTTTAGTACCTTGATATCGAGTGCCTTTTTATCGTCTGCACATTTTACTGCTTTTTTCATCAAATCTATTGCTAACATCATTTACCTCCGAATAGTTACTTATAATCCTTACCAAGAATAATGGTTATGTCGCTGCCTGTGGATTTTCTGGAATTGTGAATGTATTCATCAAGCCCCACTGTCTTTGCAACAGAGTCTGCCGATGAGTTACGCCTTTTGCAGACAACAGATGTCTTTTCGAAATCCTTTGAAGATATCGAGGTGCTGCGTACATTAAAGCCGTATTCCTTGAGCTGTTGAATAAGTTCGGATAACTCAACCTCTTTGCCCGAGGCATCTATTATATCAACACTTGTGAATTTGTTTAAGAATGATTTTTTGAGTTTGATATCTTTTACATTTTCGTAGGTTGAAGACCGCCCTATAATTGAGCTTTCCAGATCGAGCTCTTTTTCTTTGTCTTTAAGGGGGCTGAAGTGCTCGTCTATAATGAGCTTGTTTGCCTCGTCGTCTGCAACAAAGTACGATACAATGCCTATATACTGTGCACTGCCTGCAAGCTGATGTGTGTAAAATCTGTCACGCTCCAGAGAGAGTATGTGGGGAGCGTAGTTGAGCATTTCGTTCATTGTAAAGTTGGTCTTTACTATGTTGGAAAAGTCCTCGACCAAGTCGGAAACCTTGAACACATTTGACAGGCTCAAAAGCTCGTCTATAACAGCACCGATAAAGTCACTTTGCACCTGCATACGCCCTATGTCGCCTGTGGGATAACTGCGGAAACGAACAAGTTGTTCTGCCTTATCCCCGTCCAAAATCTGCTGCCCCTCTTTTAAGTGAATGTACAAATCCTGGTCGGGGTCTTCGTAGTCCATATCCTGCGGAACATAGAAGTCTACACCGCCTATTGTGTCTATCAAATCCCTGAAGCCCTTGGTGTCTACTATTACATATTTGTCCACATTTACACCCAGCAGACTGCCGACCTCTTTAAATACGCCTTTTTCCTTGCCAAAGCCGTAGGCAGAATTAATCTTGTGGTCCCATCTGCCGTTGTTTGGCATATAGGTATCTCTGGGTATCTGGAGCATATTTAATTTGCCGTCTTCCAGATTGAGCTGTGCCAAAATCATAACATCAGACCTGGTACCGCTTTTGTCAAGACCCATAAGCATAGTGTTTACATACATATTTTCCTCTGCAGAGGTAAACTCATAGCCCAAAAACGAGCCGCCGCTTGTGATGATATATGCCACCAAAAATGACATAGCAGTAAGCGAAAATGTTACAATAAGTGAAAACAGTAGTTTTAAAAATGATTTTGTAGTCATATTTATCTCCAGTTTAGTAAGTTGAGTTGTTAATATAGAAGTTTCTTGTGTCTACAGTGTTGGGGTGCAAAAGGTTGCCTTTCTTCAGTACAAACCGTATTGACGCCTCGGAATACATATATACAGCCTTCCAAAGCGATTTTTCTGCGGTTTCCCTTATTTTGTCAACCTCGGGGAAGACACGCATAGGCTCTATTGCATCGGATAAGTAAACTATTGCACATAGCTTTGACATATCCTTTTTTCCTGTGGTGTGGTAGTATATTGCATCAAAAATCTCGCTGTCGTCTATACCGTAGGTGTACTTGGCCTCGTATGCACCTACATAGCTGTGAAGAAGCTGAGGTGATTTAAGAGATACTTCGTCAAGCTCTATTTTGTACTTGTCTATTTTTTCTTGGAGTTCTTCCTGTGTCATACATTTGGCGCAGTCGTGCAAAAGCGACGCAAGATAGGCCTTGTCCTCATCGGCACCGTGAATTCTTGCCAGACGCTGTGCGGTTTCGGCAACACTTATGGTGTGCTTGTATCTGCTTGGCTTTAGCTTTGCCGCAAGTATTTGTTTTATCTCATTATTTGTCATAATCTGCCTCCGTAAAGAGAGTTGTCCCTGATGTAACCAAACACCTCGGGGCAGAGGAGCTTGTCTGTATTTAGTCCGCCTTTAACGGCATCTCTTACCATAGTAGACGATACATCAAACTTTGGCATATCCGAAAGGTAGATTTTGCAGCCCTTTTGTCTGTATCTTTCCACAGTTTCCATAAGGACCTCGCCTCCTTCTCTGTGAAATACTATAAAGCGGTTTTCATTTAATAGTGCCTCATAGTTATGCCAACACTCTATGGAAAGAAGCGAATCCGCACCTATTACAAAGTAGGTGTCCTCGCCGTATACCGAGCGAAAATGACGCATGGTATCCACCGAATACGAAAACTTTGATGTGTCCTTTTCGTAGTCGGATACAGTAACATTTTTAAAATCTCTAAATGCTAATTTAAGCATATTGTATCTATGCGAAAAGTCTGCTATCTTGCTATCCTTTTTGTGCGGGGGGTTGGCATTTGGAACAATAACAAGTTCTGATAGATTAAACTCTTCCAAAGCTGTTTTTACCATATGTGTATGCCCCAGATGTACGGGGTCAAATGTTCCGCCAAATATTGCCACAGCCAAAATCTGTCACCCTCTTTGAGAATAAGACTTTCTTCTCTGTTCTTTGAAAAATTTGTCTCTCTTCTTCTTTGCTTCCTCCTGACGCTTACGCTCTTTTTCGGCTTTGAGCTTTGCCTTTTGTAGGGGTTTAGTTCCGGGGTCGGTTTTCTTCTTTGGCTCGTTTTGTCTTACAACGAGCTTATTTAAGTCTATCTTTTTGTTTTCTTTAGACTGTTTGTAAAGGACAAACTTACTTCCTATTACCTGAACTTCTTCTGCACCGATAAGAGTTGCTATCTCACGGCAAACATCTTTTGTTTCAGAAAAGGCGTTTTCTAACACATGGATTTTGATAAGCTCATTTTTTTCGAGTGTGGCATCTATGAGCTTAATCATATTATCATTAATACCGCCCTTACCTACCTGAACGGTTGCATCTATCTTGTTTGCAAGGCTTCTTAAAAAAGCTCTTTGTTTACTTGTTATCATATACATAAACAGTCCTTTCCATACTATCATATAATTATACTAAATTATGACAGTTCTTGTCAATGAATATAACAAAAATGTAATAAAAAATGCAGAGCAGCAAAAGCTGCTCTGCATAGACTGTCGAAAAAGAACGCACCGCAAAGTGAAGATTAAAATACAAGCTCATTAGTAAGGAATATTGTAATCATTACTTATGGGCTTTTTCATTTATGTAGCTTTTGTCATAAATGCCAAAAGCTAGTATTTTGTACACTTTGCTTACTTCGTCATCGCTCATGGCCGTACCTTTGTACTGCCTGCTTCGCGCTTCCTCGTCTGCGTCCATTTTCGTTCGTCTCAGCAGCGTGTCGACTTTATCGACACGCTGCGCAGAGCAGCAAAAGCTGCTCTGCACAAATGCTGTTCTGCATTATTTCATATAATCAAATTCGAGTTCGTACATTCTGACAAGGTCGCCCTCTTCGATGCCATTTTGCTCAAGTGCCTTTATTACGCCTTTTTTACGCAGGGCATTCTGAAAATACTGCAGCGACTCATTGTCCTCAAAGTTGGTAGAGCCAATCATCCGCTTAACCCAGCTGCCCTCCACAACATAGACACCGTCTTGTACAGTTACGGTGTATGGCTCGTCGTCCTCAAAGGATATGACCACATTTTCCGCTTCCTCTTCGTCATAAAGAACAGGAATGGGAATACTGTCAAGCATTGACGCTACATAGCGGATAAGCTCTTTGACACCTTTGTTTGCAGCGGCACTTATACGAAACACCTTGTAACCTCTGTTTTCCATTTCGGTCACAAAGCCCTCGTATATACCCTCGTCATACACAACATCCATTTTGTTTGCAACTACTATCTGTTCTCTATCGGCAAGAGAGCTGTTGTATGTTTCGAGCTCCTTGTTAATCAGGTCAAAGTCCTCTATGGGATTTCTGCCCTCTATGCCCGAGGCATCTACCACATGCAAAAGAAGTCTGGTTCTTTCCACATGTCTCAAAAACTCGTGCCCGAGGCCAACGCCCTCGCCTGCACCCTCGATAAGTCCGGGGATATCCGCCATAACAAAGCTCATACCCTCGCCTGCATTTACTACACCCAAGTTGGGCTCCAATGTGGTAAAGTGATAGTTGGCAATCTTGGGCTTTGCATCGGAAACGACAGAGAGCAGTGTGGATTTTCCTACATTGGGAAATCCGACCAAGCCCACATCTGCAAGAAGCTTTAGTTCCAGCTTGATATTCTTAAATTCGCCCTCTATACCGCTTTTGGCAAATCGCGGTATCTGTCTTGTTGCTGTGGCAAAGTGACAGTTGCCCCAACCGCCTGTGCCGCCCTTGGCAGCTACATAGGTCTGCCCGGGGGTCTTCATATCGGCAATTATGCGGTCTTTGTCTATGTCGCGGATTACTGTACCGCAGGGCACCTTTACATAGAGGTCACTGCCGTTTTTGCCCGAGCATTTTGCAGCTCTGCCGTCCTCGCCGTTTTCGGCTTTGTAGCGTCTTTGGTATCTGAAGTCCGCAAGGGTACTCATCTTTTCGTCAGCTATAAAGATGACACTTCCGCCTTTGCCGCCGTCACCGCCGTCGGGACCGCCTGCAGCCACATACTTTTCCCTGTGAAAGCTCACAAGTCCGTTGCCGCCGTTGCCGGCTTCTATATAGATATCGGCTGTATCTGCCATCATAGTTAATCACCGCTTTCTGTTTTAAAAAATCCCGGGTTATTCGCCCGGGATTTTAAATACTCTGTTCTTAAGACCTATTATTGAGCAATTTCGTACACACTAACCTGCTTTTTGTCCTTGCCGAGTCTTTCGAATTTAACCTTTCCGTTTGCAACTGCAAAGAGTGTATCGTCGCTACCCTTCTTTACATTGATACCGGGATGGATTTTTGTTCCTCTCTGTCTAACGAGAATGTTGCCGGCAGTAACATACTGACCGTCGCCTTTCTTAACACCCAAACGCTTGGACTCACTGTCACGACCGTTCTTTGTGCTACCCATACCTTTTTTATGAGCAAATAACTGAATGTTTAAGCTAAGCATTAAATTACACCTCCAATTCGGTAATTTTGACATTGTCGGGATACTCATCTGCAATCATTTGTAAATGAAGATACATAGAGTCCAACAATATATTTATTTCTTTTCTCTTATTGTCGTCTAAATCATCGGGAAGTACAAAAAGGAGATATCCGTCGCCCTCTTCTGACCCGAAGATAACATTTAGTACTCTTTCGATGCCGTTTAGCGTCATAATAAGTACTGACGAAACTGATGCACATACAATATCTTCTCCAAGGTCAGCATATCCGGTGTGACCCGAAAGCTCGCCCTTTACGATATTGGCATCCTTATCACGAAAAATCTTGATTTGGGTCATAACGGTTTACGCGTTGATCTTTTCGATCTGAACTTTTGTGAAAAGCTGTCTGTGACCCTTTTTGCACTTTTCGCCTTTTTTGGGCTTGTACTTGAACACGATAACCTTTTTAGCTTTGCCCTGGGAGAGAACCTTAGCGTCTACGCTTGCGCCTTCTACAACGGGTGTGCCGAAAACTGTCTTATCGCCGCCTACTGCAAGTACCTTATCAAATTTAACAGCGTCGCCCTCGTTACCTGCTACCTTTTCGATGAAAATGATATCACCTTCGGAAACTTTGTACTGTTTGCCGCCTGTTTCGATAACTGCATACATTATGAAGCACCTCCTTCATCTAATATCGCTAATCTGCGGTATTCCTCATAGTAAGGAATTTCCAAAAAACCGCATTTATGCGTTTACCATAAGAGTATATCACACCCAAGTGACAATGTCAACAACTTTTTTACTCGGGTTTGTAATTTTTGTTAATCATACGGACTATGGAATATTCGGGTATATCTCTGCCCAGGTCAATCTTTACTGTCTGCTGGGCGTGGGGGGCGCTTTCTATGATGCTGTCCCACTCGTCATACATCTTGTCTACCGTAAAGGCAAAGTTTTTGCCGCTTGGGGTAAGGACTTCCAGAACATCGCCTTTTTCAAATTTGTTTCGCTGTTCAAACACTGTAAGACAAGTATCCTTTTCGTACCCTTTTGCAACTGCGGCGATTGTATATTCCTGTATATAGGTGTTGCTTGTATAGAGCTGATGTTTTTCGGTAGGCTTGCCGTGGAAAAAGCCTGTGGTGTATTCTCTGTGGCTTACCTTGGTAAGCTCTTCTAATATGTCATCGTCAACCTTGTAATTTTCTTTGTTTTCAAAATACTTATCTACTGCATCGCGGTACGCCTTGACAACCGTTGCAACATAGAGCTCATTCTTTACTCTGCCCTCTATCTTAAAGCTCGTAACTCCCGCTTCTATAAGCTCGGGGATATATTCTATCATACACAAATCCTTGGAATTAAAGATAAATGTGCCCCTTTCGTTTTCAAATACGGGCATATATTCTCCGGGGCGTTTCTCTTCCATTAAATAATACTTCCATCTGCAGGGATGAGAGCAGGCACCCTTGTTGGAGTCCCTGTGGGTCAGATAGTTACTTAACAGACATCTGCCCGAATACGACACACACATAGCACCGTGCACAAAGCACTCTATCTCCATATCGGGATTGGTGTTATCCCGGATCTGTCTTACTTCGTCAAAGGACAAATCGCGTGCCAAAATAACTCTCTTGGCACCGAGCTTGTACCACATAGATGCCGAGGCATAGTTGGTGTTGTTTGCCTGGGTGCTTATGTGAACATCAAGGTTTGGTGCAACCTCTCTTACAATACTAAATGTTCCCAAATCGGATACTATTATGGCATCTGCTCCGAGAGATGCCACTTGCCTTACAAAATCGGGAAACTCCTTTAAATCCTCGTTGTGAGGTATGATATTTGCGGTGATATACACCTTGGCACCGCGTGCGTGGGCAAACTCTATACCCTCTTTTATTTCGTCTAATGTAAAGTTCTTTGCGGCAACCCGAAGCGAAAACGCCTCTCCGCCTATGTATACCGCGTCAGCTCCGTACATTATGGCATATTTTAATTTTGCAAGACTTCCTGCAGGAGCAAGAATTTCGGGTTTATTCATTGTCTTTTTCCTTTCTGACAGAAATGCTCATTCCGTCTCCTATGGGGATTATTGAGGTTGTGAGGCTTTCGTGCTCGCACAAAAACTTCAAAAACTCTCTTATGTGCTTAACTATTGCAAAGTGCTTTCTCGGAAGAAGCTCATCATTAGCAGTCATTCCCTTGTAGAGAATATTGTCGCAGATGATTATACCGCCCTCTGAAAGATGCGGAAAGATTACATCAAAATAATATCTGTACTGCGACTTGTTGGCATCTAAAAAAACCATATCAAACATACCGCCAACTGTCTTTATCGTTTCCTCGGCACTGCCCTCAACGAGAGTAATTACATTTTCTTTGCCGGCTTTTTTGATATTTTCGCGGGCAAGGGCAGCATACTTTTCATCTTTTTCGAGTGTGATTATCTCTCCGCCGTCTTTAAGATACTGCGAAAAAAAGATGGACGAATAGCCTATTGCACTGCCGATTTCCAAAACCCTCTTTGGTCTTTTGTATTCCAACAGCGATGCCAGAAAAGCCTTTACCTCCCGCTGTATTATGGGTATGTATCTCTCGTCGGCAAAGTCCTCAAGCTCCTTTAAAAAGCCCGCAGACTTGGGGATAGTATCCACGATATAGTCTACCACATATTTATAGTTTATATTATCTGTCATAAGTAAAACCTCTTTATTTTTCTATATTCATATAAGTATCGGGCACATCGCCCACAATTACCGCCTCGGATACAACCGCACCCGACGACAAGTCGGATATCTCGTCAAACCCCGGAAGCAGTGCACCTATATGCACATCAACCTTTACACTTACTCTATGGAGCACCTGATTGATGCCTGCCTGAACAAAGGTGCTCTCGTAGTCTATCGAGGCAATGTTGCTGGGCACTATGCGAAACTTGATATCAGGGCCCAATCCCGACAAAAACTCCGAACCGAAAAAGTTGCCCAGCGGCACCAAAACCTGATAGTTTTCCTCGTCATTTAAGTTTTCGAGCGTTTTTGTAGCGATTTCGGATTTTAACCTGTTGGCAACGGGGGCATTTAGTGTAAGCGACACAATCCTGCCCTCCAAATCTCTGTGGATGTTTACAAGCTCCTCATACGATGCAAATCGGGTGCAGGCATCGTCTATGGCATTGTGGATGGCTCTGCTTGCCACATCCTCCATTTCGGACTGGGCAACACTTCTTACAGTCCGTATGAAAGTGGCATATGAACAAAAGAAAAAGTACCCCGCCGCAACGAGCACCAAAATAATAAGTATTGTTTTAAACGGACTTTTCCTTTTTTTACTACACATATTTTTCACCCATAATATTATATGTAGCAAAAAGAATTACCGTTCATAATATTTTATCACACAATAATAAATATGTAAATAAAATTTTAATATATGTTTTTTTGCAATTATATTCTTGCACAAAGCTTTATTATGTGGTAAACTAAACTTAATATTATATAAAAGGAGATTTGTTATTATGGATACATATTGCGAATATATTATAAAAAGAAAAAAAGGTCCCAAGGAGGCTCTTACCATAGCAGGGATTATAATAGGAGCAATCATACTTTCTCTTATATTGCCCTCACTTATTTCTATGGTTCCTGTCATTTCTTTTTTGTCTCCGCTTGTGTGGGTAGGAATTATATGGTTTGCATACAAGCTCATCTCAAGTAAAAACATAGAATTTGAATATACTCTTACAGGAAGCGACCTCGACATAGACAAGATATTAAACCGTTCATCAAGAAAAAAGGTCATCTCTGTTTCAAAAAGTGAAATCGGCGTTGTGGCACCCTTGGGCAGCTCCAATCTCCCGCCGCTTAACAATGTGCAAATCATTGACGCCACATCAAACAGACCCGATGCCAACATCTATGTTATGACAGTAAACAAGGAAAATATGCAGGCTATATACTTTGAGCCTACAGAAAAAATCCTTTCAAATCTCAAAGAAAGAAATCCGAGAAAAGTATTTACGGATTAAGGGAAAAGCTATGCCGATAGGTACAGACATTGTACGGATAAGCCGAATGGAAAGGCTTCTTAAAAACGACATACCCCCTCTTGTGTTTTGCAGCGAAGAGAAAAAATATATCCTTTCCAAAAAGGACAAATGCCAGAGTGCCGCAGGAATGTTTGCGGCAAAGGAAGCCGTATTAAAGGCTATGGGTATCGGGATAAGCGTGCCTCTTTCAGATGTGTGTATCGAGCATTCAAAAGGCGGCGTGCCCTCTGTAGCTCTAAAGGGCAAGGCAAAACAAAGGGCAACCGAAATGGGCTTTTTGGAATTTGAAGTAAGCATAACGCACGACGGCGACTATGCAATAGCTTCTGCCGTTGCAACCTTTGACAAAAAGCTAAAGCTGTATAACACCGCATCAGAAAAGCTAAATGATGCTCCCCCAAACGCAATAACCAAAGAAATTGTTTCCGATATATTAAAGATAAGAAAGCCTGACACTCACAAGGGCGATTACGGCAGGGTATATAACCTTGCAGGCTCAAAGGGTTTAACAGGTGCGGCTATTATGTCGTCACTTGCACTATTGTACTGCGGGGCAGGTCTTATTACCCTCGGCTGTGCTAATGAACTAAACCCGATATTTGAAATTTCGCTAAAGGAAGTTATGACAAAGCCGCTCAAAAGCCGAAACGGCATAATATGCGGCTCCAATTCGGCAGAAATCATAAAACAACTTCAAAAATCCGATGTTGCACTGATAGGCCCCGGCCTTGGAAGAAGTGCAGGGATAGATACCATAGTTAAAAACATTGTGCTTTCGGACACTTGTCCGTGCGTTATAGATGCAGACGGCTTAAATGCTCTATCCAATAATATAAACGCACTTAAAAACCACAAGATACCGCTTATTCTTACTCCTCATATCAAGGAGTTTGAGCGTCTCTGCGGTGTCAAAGCGGACAAAATTCTGCAAAATACCGAAATGTACGCATCAACCTTTGCACAAAAATTCGGTGTGATACTGGTACTTAAATCTCACAGAACCGTATTGGCTCTCCCGGACGGAAAGGTATATGTAAATATACTGGGCAATCCCGGTATGGCAACAGGCGGAACCGGTGATGTACTGTGCGGATGTATTGCATCATTTGCGGCACAAGGTATAACATTGGAAGATGCGGCCATTGCAGGAATATATATACATTCTCTTGCGGCGGATATGGCAGCACTTGAAAAGGGCGAATATTCGCTTACTCCGACAGATATTCTGGAATATCTGCCGTATGCGATAAAATACAGTCAACAGCAATAAAATTTAAGGAGATGCATTAAAATATGCGAACCTGGGCAGAGATTAATTTAGATGCCATAAAAGAAAACTTTGTAAATATAAAAAAGAAAACCTCGTCACTTATAATGGCTGTGATAAAGGCTGATGCCTACGGCCACGGTATAAAAGAAGTTGCATCTGTACTGAAGACCGCAGGTGCAAACTACTTTGGCGTTGCAACTCCCGACGAAGCTCTGGAATTAAGAAACTTGGGGATTAACCTGCCTATACTGATACTGGGCGTAATATTCAAAGAGGACTATCATAGAATAATAGAGAATGACATCTGTATGACGGTGGCCTCGAGGCAGTGTGCTGCAGATATTTCAGACGCCGCACAAAAGGTAGGTAAAAACGCAAAAATCCATATCAAACTCGACACCGGTATGGGAAGAATAGGCTTTCCTGTGGGCATAGATGATAAAAAAGCTGCAGACGATATAGAATATATATCAAAGCTCAAAAACATAGAAATCGCAGGCATATATTCGCATATGTCCCGTGCAGACGAATACGACAAATCATATTCCAAAGAGCAGCTTAACAAATTTATCAAGCTGTGCTCTCTTGTAGAAGACAGGGGCATATCAATACCGATTAAACATATAGCAAACTCGGCGGCTTTTCTTACGCTTAAAGAGGCACATCTGGATATGGTAAGAGTAGGAATTTCGCTCTATGGTCTTTCTCCCTCGGAGGAAACCGAAACAGACGGCATCTCATTAAAGCCGGCTATGATGTTAAAAACAAAGGTAACACATATAAAAACAATCACCCAAGACACGCTAATCAGCTACGGCGGAAACTACAAGGCGGCAAAGGGACAAAAAATTGCCACCATTGCCATAGGCTATGCAGACGGATTTTCCAGAATTCTCTCGGGCAAAGCCAAGGTCATAGTGTGCGGACAGCTTGCAAATGTGGTGGGCAACATATGTATGGACCAGTGTATGATAGATGTAACCCATATCGACAATATTAATATCGGCGATGAGGTTATAATATTTGGCTCCGATGGTAATAATACAATTACCGTAGATTCTGTTGCGCATCTGTTGGGCACGATAAACTATGAGATTGTATGCTCGGTCAGCAGGCGAGTTCCCCGTGCTTACATACACGACAACAAAATCATTGCCGAAATCAACTATCTGTTGCAATGATATTCTTTGGCAGAATATACATTTGACAATACAGACTAAAGAATATATAATTATTATATATCAAAAAAGCCGGATAGCAGATTGGGGGCATGATTGCTTTGTCGCATCAAAAGAAAATTCTCATTAGTTTACCCGATGCACTTCTTACCGAAGTTGACACCCTTGCCACTGCACAAAAAATCAACAGAAGCGAATTTGTAAGAGAAGCTATGCGTCATTATGTTGACAAGCAAAAAACTGCCTCTCTTAACGAAGCACTCAAAAAAGGCTACGAGCAAATGGCGGATATCAATATCGAGATTGCCGAACTTTGCATTAGTGCCGACAACATTCAACAGCAAAGCTACGAGGAAAAATTAGCGGAGTGTGAATGATTTTTTATGGTAAAACGAGGAGATATTTTTTACGCGGATTTAAGCCCCGTGATAGGTTCCGAGCAAGGAGGCATACGCCCTGTGATTGTCGTTCAAAACGACATTGGAAACAAGTACAGCCCCACAGTTATCGTGGCGGCAGTAACCTCCAGGATCAACAAGGCAAAGATGCCCACGCACATCGAGATAAGTGCACTCGAATACGGTCTTACCAAGGACTCTGTAATCCTTGCCGAACAAATCCGAACCATAGACAAAAAACGCCTCAAAGAAAAAATCGGGCGTATTGATGATAAACTTATAGAAAAGGTTAACACAGCACTTATGATAAGTTTTGGACTTTAGAAACGAAAGGTGGAATTTTTTATGAAAATTCAGTTAAGACACAAACTAATGCTTTTGGTAATTGCAGTTGCAATGGTATTTTCGGCGGTATATGCCCTTGCAGACCCGGGCGACAATAACGACCCGCTCGTAACTCTGTCCTACATTACCAAGACACTTATGCCCCAGATCGAAGATACAATCGACGAGAAAATCAGCGATGCTCTGAGAGACTTTAGTCCGTCTTCTTCCAACAATAATAGTTCTGACACTCACAAAACCGATAATACATACCAGATTATCACTGCCAAGGCAGGACAGATGTTAATCGGTGACGAGGGCACAGAGATGATTTTGCGTTCGGGCGATGCCACAATAGTTTCCGGTGCACAGGGCGGTGTGTCCGACCTTACTGCAGGTCTTGACCTTACACAAGGTGCATATGTACCCAAAAACCACCTCCTCTTATCTCCCAGAAAGGACACAAGAGGTATGAACTTTGTTACAGATGCGGTGGTAATCGTAAGAGGTTCTTACTCACTTATCAGATAATTTTTTTAAAAAAGCAAAACCCTTTCATTTCCGTTTGGATCTGAAAGGGTTTTTATTTTTATTTATTGCAGAGGCTCTCGCCTATCTTGTATACATCTCCCGCACCAACGGTGAGGATTACATCGCCTTCTTTGGCGTTTTGTTTTATATAATTTTCTATCTCTTCAAACTCTTTTATATAGATTGCTCCGTCGATTTTTGCTGCAAGGTCCTTGGAATGTACAATGCCTGTATCCTTTTCTCTTGCGGCAAAGATGTCTGTAATTATCACATTTTCCGAAAGCGACAGTGCCTTTGCAAAGTCATCCATAAGGCTTATGGTTCTTGTGTATGTGTGGGGTTGGAATATGCACCACTGTCTGTTATGCTTTACATTGGATAGTGCCTTTAGCGTTGCCTCTATCTCTGTGGGGTGATGTGCATAGTCATCTATTACAAGAGCTCCGTTTACAGTGCCCTTCTTTTCAAAACGGCGTTTGGTTCCTGTGTACTTTTCAAGTCCCGATTTGATACAGTCAAAATCTATACCCATATTAAGTGCAGCAGCGGTAGTGGCAAGTGCATTTAGCACATTGTGTATACCAACCACATTAAGTACTATGTGGCCTAACTTTTCGCCATTATTATACACATCGAATTCGGGATAGCCAAAATCCGAATATGTGATATTTTTTGCACAGTAGTCGGCATCTTCAAAACCAAAGGTATACACCTTTGCCTTGGTGTTTTGTGCCGATTTAACTGCATACTCGCTCTCCTTGTTTACTACTGCAAAGCCGTCCTCTTCGGGCAAAAGCGAACAAAACGAAGAAAACGCATCTACGATATCGTCTATATCCTTGTAGTAGTCCAGGTGGTCCTCCTCGACATTCAGGATTATCGCAATTTTGGGGAAGAATTTGAGGAAGTTTCGCATATATTCACAGGTTTCTGTAAGAAAATACTCGCTCTTTCCTATTCTGAGGTTACCGTCTATGCCATCGAGCTTGCCGCCGACCATTATGGTAGGGTCTTTTTTGTCTTCCAGCAGGATATATGCAAGCATAGAGGTTGCGGTGGTTTTGCCGTGTGTTCCCGCAACGCTTATGGCTGTGGAATAATCCTTCATAATATACCCAAGCATTGTGGCACGGTCTATGAGCTTTATCCCCTTTTGCTTTGCCGCTATCATCTCGGGGTTGTCATCATGGACGGCAGAGGTATAGACAACAATATCCTGATTTGTGATGTTTTCTGCTCTGTGGCCTATCTGAACATCGGCACCTAAATCTATCAGCTCCTTTACGCTGTCGGACATAGAAATATCCGAGCCCGAAACTTTGATGCCGTTATTTAATAATATCTTGGCAATACCGCTCATACTGATACCGCCGATACCTATAAAATGTACATATTTTGTCAATGAAAACACTCCAATAAACATATTGATATATAAATTATACACCCTTTTTTCCAAAAAATAAACACTTATTTTACTTAAACTGAATATTTTTTCTGTTTTTGCAAATAATACCACTAAACAGAAGCACTAAATCTTCTTGAAAGGACTTGAATTTATGGAAATAACAGACATCAGAATAAGACAAATGACAAACGATGCCAAAATGAAAGCGGTGGTATCGGTTACCTTTGACAACTCTTTTGTGGTACACGACATCAAGATTATCGAAGGCGAAGAAAAGCTTTTCATAGCGATGCCGAGCCGCAAAACCCCCGATAATGAATTTAAAGACATTGCCCACCCCATCAACCCCGAAATGAGAGAAACGCTGTCTAATATGATACTCGAAAAATATCACTCCACAATGGTACAGCAGGAGGCAAATGTACTGTAAATAAATTGTTGACAAAATCTCCACTATGATATAAAATTTAGGTAATAAACTATCGAAAAAAAGGAGATTTTGTCAATGTCAATTATCAAAGAATTCAAAGAATTTGCATTTAAGGGCAATGTTCTTGATATGGCTGTCGGTGTTATAATAGGTTCTTCATTTGGTAAAATAGTTACCTCTATAGTAAACGATATTATTATGCCGGCTTGCTCACTGCTTCTTAACAACATAAAGTTTACAGATTTAAAGATTGCTCTTAAGGGCGACAGTGCAATTATGATAGGTAACTTTATTCAGACCTTTGTTGATTTTATTATAATTTCGGCTTCGGTGTTTCTTTTTGTTAAACTGATAAACGGCTTTAAGAAAAAACAAGTGGAAGAAGTAAAGGAAGAAGCTCCAAAAGCTCCCACAACCGAAGAGCTTCTTACAGAAATAAGGGATTTACTTAAAAAATAGGCTCTGTTGCCAAGTGTATTGATTTTATATCCCTACACTCCAAACTCTTTGAAGTGTAGGGATTAATCTCAATTCTATTTCAGTCAATTTAAATTAGTATCTATATTCTGCTCCTATCAAAACACCACTTAATTTATCAACATAAAAAACCATAGGGCCTAACAATCCATCTTGTGTTGTATTAAAAGTGATTTTATATAAGACTTTCCCAACAATATCAATTTTATCTTCAAAATAATATAGTGATGGCTGTGTATCAAATACTACTTCTTCAATTTTAGGATTATCAAAGTTTGTAATTGTTTCAATGCTTTTTTTGTCAAGTTTTTTCTTGACATTTTCTATTGCTGTTTGCGGAGTTATTTCAACAGGCGGAACATACTGTTTGCCCCAAGTTGAAAATACAACAGGTTCATTGTTATCCATTTTTTTATGGTCAATCACATATAAAGAGCCAAAAATCACAAATAGCACCAACAAAGCTATGCCCATAATAAAAAGCAATCTTTTCATGTTTTATTCCTCCTTGTTCCTGAAAGGTATTGTATCAACAATGTTATCTCTTGTTAATTCTATTATACTTGAAAACTGTTATAAATCAAGTCTTTGGACTTATTATGCCTACTAACCCCTTGAGTTTTCTCTTCCCAATTAAACCAGTACATATAATTAGCAAGGTATTTTGTGGCAACACCATATTTTCGTTTCATCCATAATTTCAATTTATTATGTAGTGCATTTATATGGTTTATATGATATATACCTTTTTTATGCTTACCACTATCAATTTGAACAAGGTCAGCATTAACATTTTTCGCAAATTGAATATATGCTCTATGACTGTCGGTACAGATTGTAGAAGATTGTTCAATATTATCTTGATATGTGGCATTTAAAGCCTTTGTTGTTATTCTCCCCATACAAATAGGAACAACAACTAAACCACCATTTCTATCAACAGCAGTCGATACACAAGTCTGTTCATGGCTGATACCTCTATAATCTATTTCTTTACCTCTTTTGTGAGATTTTCCACTATTTCTTGGTGCAATCCAATGAGGATTACCTTTCTTGTGGTTGCCCTTGAAACTTTCAGCAAAAAATGTTTCATCCATTTCAAGTACACCCTTGAGAAAATCCAATCCCATATGTTCTATCAATGCTTTTAATATCTTATGTCTCATAAAGAATGAGGTTTTCAGGGATATACCTAATGCTATTGCTGTTTCTCTCAAAGTCATTTGTTTACACATACAATCAGCATATCTAATCCAAGTAGATATTGGTAGTTTTGTATTAGCAAAAACTGTTTTGGTAAGTGCATTAAAAGTTTTACTGCAATCCTTACATAAATATCTTTGTATTCCTCTTACTTTACCATTCTTAACAATATGCCTTTTGTTACAATGAGGACAAACCAAACCTTCTGCAAATCTTTTATCTGCGATTTCGTCTGTGGATAATTCTGCACCTACTACTTCTATATACTCTGCTAAACTGACTGCTAATTCTGTTAATTCTTGATTTGACAACCTATTTGTCAAATCTTTTACCATGTTTTGAATATTATTTGTTATACTCATTTTTACCACCTCTTAAGGTAGTAAAATAAACTGAGGTCATTTATGCATACATATGATATTTTTATGTCTATTTTAAAAATCAATACAGTGGGCTAACAGAGCCAAAAAATAAAGTTAATATCAAATTTTGGAGCACGGCCTTTATGTAGGTCGTGCTCTTTTTCCAAATTTTGATACTTGAAAAAATTTTTTTGATATAGTATTATTAGTTTTGTTGGTTGACATAATCTTTGCAAATGCAACCTCTCTGCTTATTACGGGTAGCACTATACAATCGGAGAGGTCTGCACAAAAAAGACTATGCAAACTACTAATACAAAAGGAGGATTTTTAGTGTCAAAATTCAAAAGATTTGTTTCATCCGTGGCGACAACAGCTCTTTTATTATCATCAGCAGCATCTCTCACTTCGTTTGCGGCACTTTCAAACGATGTTGTAGGAAGTGAATACGAAGAAGCTGCCAAGGTTCTTGGAGCATTTAACATAATGGTTGGCGACGCAGGTACCGGACTTTTCAGACCTAATGACCCTATAAAGCGTTCCGAAGTAACAAAAGTTGCAGTTGCATTAAAGGGCCTCACCCACGCTGCAAATGCATCAACTTCTTCCAGATTTCCCGATGTATCAAAGGACCACTGGGCAGCAGGCTTTATCAATGTCGGCAGCTCCGAAGGTCTTATAATCGGTGACGACCTCGGAAATTTCCGTCCCGATGATCATATAACTTATGCAGAAGCTACAACCATCCTTGTAAGAGCACTCGGCTATGAGCCTCAGGCACAGGCAAAGGGCGGCTTTCCTACAGGATATCTTCTCACAGGTAACTCCACAGGTCTTACCTCGGGTGTTACAGTTGCTGCTATGAGAAGTTCCAAAGAGATGACAAGAGGAGCAGTTGCTCTTATGGCATACAACTCTCTTAACATCAATCTTATGGAACAGACAGGCTTTGGCGACAATGCCAAATACGAAATCGTTGACGATACCCTTCTTACAGGCAACCTCGATGCAAAGCTCATCTCCGGCAGAGTAACAGCAGTCGGAACATCTGCCCTCAAGGGCTTGGGTGTCGAAAGAGGCAAAATCGAAATCGACGGCAAGACCTATGACATAGCAGCAGCCGATGTAAGAAATGTACTGGGTATGTATGTAGATGCCTACATTGTAGACAAATCCTCTTCCAGAGACCACAACTCCGTAAAAGCCGTAGTTGCATCTCCCGGAAGAAACGATATCACAACCATATTGGCAGATGACATCAACTCTATAACAGATGGCTCATCTTCCAAGGTGATAACCTACTACAAAAACGGCAAAAAGGTAAAAGTAACCATTCCCAATGACAGTCTTGTTGTATACAACGGAAAGTCTGCATCATTTGACGAGTTAAAGAAAATAGACTCCGGTTCTGTTATGATATTGGACATCTCCAAAAGCGAAAAAGTCGTCTTTGTAAACGAAACACAGAACTATGTTGTAGACGAAATAAGCTCCAAATCCAACAAGGTCATAGATAAGTACGGCAAATCCCCCCTTACTTTGGACCCCGAGGACGAGAGCGTAACCTATGTAATCGAAAAGGACAACAAGAGTATAGAAGCAAAGGACTTAAAAGAGTGGGATGTAATAACCCTTACTATGAGTGCTGACAAGAGCATAATATACGGTGTTGTAATCGAAAGCAAGGTAGAGGGCATAGTCTCCGAAAAGAACTCCGACGGTGTTACAATCGGCGATAAAACTTACAAAATAGCCAAAAACTACCCCGACGAAATATCCCTTGGCGATGAGGGTGTATTCTATCTCGACCAGGAGGGCAAGATTGCAGCATTCCAGGAAAAAGATGCTACCGAAAAAGACTACGCATATATCACCAATATCGGTGTAACTACAGGTTTTAACAGCAAACTGGAAATAGAAATGCTTACCTTGGACGGCGAAACCAAAAAGTACGACGCCGCATCCAAAATCAAGGTAAACGGCAAGACCTATTCAGAACCTTCCAAAGCACTTGATGCCATAGGCGGCAAGGGTCAGCTTGTAACAGCAGAAATTAATGCTGACGGCGAGGTTTCCAAGATAGAAAAAAGCATATCCTCCGAAGAAATAGACGAGGACAGATTTGTACTCAACTTCTCCGAGGATGATGTGGAATTCACTTCAAAAACAAGCAAGCTCCTTGCAAAGAAAATGAATATAAGAGTAGGTGCAAACACAATAGTATTTGATATTCCTGCATCTGCCAAGGACAGCAGCGAATACTCCGTAGCTGACAAGAGCTTCTTTGCAGACGGCGAAAAATACAATATTTCTGTGTACGATGTTACAGATGAGCTCACCGCAGGTGTAATCATTGTGACCAACTCCGAAAACAAAGCAAGCGAAGAATCCGCAGCCGTTGTGGTAGAGAAAATAACCAAATCCAAAGACGAAAGCGGCGATACCATAGAAAAGCTCTATGGCTACAGTAATGGCGAAAGAGTAAGCTTTACCTCCGACAAGGATATATTCCGCAAAGGTAGCCTTAACCTTGAAAAAGGCGACATCATTCAGGTAAAAGCTGATGCCAAAGGCAATGCAAAAGCTATAAGAGTGCTCTTTGACATCGACAAAACGGACAAGGAATTTACAAACGAAATTTCCAAAGATCTCTCCACTCACTACGGAAGAGTTACCAAGAAATTTGCAAATTCCTTTAACCTCCAGATAAACGATTCTGCCAATGTAAACCACGAAATCGGAAATGCCAAGGTTTATGTTGTAGATACCGAAAAGAATTCCAACTCCATAACTGTTGGTGATGCATCAGATATACAAAAGTATGATGACTCCAAACCCGAAAGAGTATTTGTAAGAGTATACAAGGGCGAAGTTATGGATATTGCAGTGATAAGATAAACCTTATAAAATTATTATATTACCTCCAATAAATATATCAAAGGGGCTGTAAAAAATTCGCTTGAATTTTTTACAGCCCCTTGAGTTTTTAGGGACAGAAAAAATATCTGATTTATAACTTGCAACCTATGCTTGTTTGTTTTTTAATTCTGCATAAAATTCTGCATTTGCAGCATTCACATAAGGAATAAGGAATAATGTTCCTATACCAAGTGTCAAAACACAAAGAACAAACCATCCGATAAATGAGAATTCTAGCTTAAAGAGTCTCCACTTATTACCCTTCATCATCTGCTTTGCCTTTTTAAATACATCCTTTGAAGAAATTTCAGCATCATCAGCAAGTATGTAAGGAATGATAGCATATTCATAAGTTTTTATAATTCCGGGAATTATAAACAAAATGCTCCATAAAACCACTTTGATACCGGTAATAAATAGTGTGCCGATGTTTCTTCCGTACTTAACTTTGAAACCTGAAAAAGCATCTTTAAACGAAGGCTTGGAATATGTGTTTTTGATAAAGTAATTGCTAACGCCTACTGTTATTGCGTTTGCCACAAAAATGCCGAACAAAGAGCCGATAATTGCTGAAAACATCACAACACAGTTAAGAACCAAAGCACCTATTGCCATAGTAGAATCCAATTCATCGGGATTTACCAGACCTAAAACCTCGCCCAGATTCTGTGCAAACGATACGAAAGAGTTACCGATTGAACCAATAAGTCCGGTAACGAGGATGACAGCAAACGCCATCCAATACTTGCCTTTAAGCGATTCCCATGCTTTTGCTCTTAATTCTTTTGATTTCAACATACAAAAATCCTCCTTAGTTAAATTTTGTTATTTTAATGCTATGCATTACAAACTTTAGCTATAACAATTGCAAAAACAGTACTGATTATTTTCCACTTTTCATACAGACTCTCTCGCTTGTTACGGAATATAAACCTTGCTCATATTCACGATAGCTCCGTTTTTGATTACGATAGTTGTGTTGTGTGGGGTAAATCTATATTCAATCCCTGAATCGTCTGCAATAAAATCTTTAAAAGAATAGTATTTCGGCTTTGCATCAAGGTCTGACTTGTCAATATATTCAAATTCTTCGGAAACAGGAAGTGTCAGCTTGCCTACTTCGTAGTATGCTTTTGCATCACTCATTCCTGTTTCGTAATATACGCTGCTATCATTTGAAACCAAATCAAATCCACCGTTTTCTTCGCCACCATTGATTCGTACAAGTCCGCTTTCAAGACGCTCAATCTGTGTAACCTTTATTTCTTCATTTTTGCGAACAATCACATCATTTTCTTTAAGAAATGCAATATTTCCCGCATCGTAAATCTCATAGGAATAAACGCTTACATCCATCACCGTTTTTCCGCTTTCATCGAGATACGCACCACCCTTTTCGAGAGAAACCGAGACTTTGCAATTATCAAGATTATTTATATAAAAATCATCCGTCATAGGATATACAACTGTTGCCTCTTGTTCTGCTCTTACATTTTCTTCTATTAAAAACATACCGTCATCTTCAGTAATAAGTGTCAGCATATTGTTTTTATCAACATAAAAACTTGATATATATATTTGTGTTGCGGTTTCAATATCTTCACCCTTTTTCACATGGGCTAAAATCAAACCTGCATTACCTTTTTTAATGCCTTTTACGGTAACCTTGTGCAAGCCTACAGGATAATACTCAGAATAAATTTCTTCAGGCGGATAATCTGTGTTTTCTTCTGTAATTACGAGTTTGTCGTCTGCATAAGCAAAAACCCGCCATTCATATCCATCGTAATATTCATATTCAAATACATGTTCAGTTTCGCAGTTATACCTCATATCTACACTAAAAACTTGCGGCTCATACGGAATTTCCACGCTTATTACACCAAGTGCAAAAGGTGCAAGTTCTCCCTGATTGAAATATAGCACCACAGAATTTTTGGTGAGATAAAACTGAACATAGCCAAGATATTCATTCACATAATCATAGGTATAGATATCTGCAGATTCGGGAGCTATCTCTTTTAATTTGTCAACAAATAAATTTGTTACATATTGGCTCAAAGAAACATCAAGCATTATTTCGTCAATCACATCTGAAATTGACATTTCAGGTTCATAACTTGTACAAAATGTTCTTGATTCCATCGTTTTTGTTGGGTGCACCCCGCCAACATTTATGTATTTGTGATTGATAAATGAGAGATATCCCCAAACTCTGTAAGTTTGTTCAAAAGTAAGTTCAAAAACAAAAGGTGTAAACGCATCTCCCATTTCTTTTCTAAGGTTAAGTGCATCTTCCTTCCTGGCTCTTGCTTCTTCCATAAACTTATCTGCATCCCACTCATAATCAAAATTGATTAAATCAAAGCAAGGGTTCTTATAAGGGTTTTCTATGACAGGATAGTATGCAACTGCTTCTATTAAAACATTGCCGTCATCATCGGTTATGGTTTCTTCGATTTTTTCTGCAGAAACAGTGTAAGCATTCGCCGGTGAGTAAATGTGAATTGTTTTGGTGTCGCCGTACCAATGAACCTCACACTCAAAGGCTTCTGATATTGCTCTTAAAGGAACCAAGGTTCTGCTATCCTTAATTTTTGCAGGAACATCAAGTGCTTTTTCTTCGCCATTAAAATACATTTTGTTTTCACCGATTGTAAGAAGCAAATTATCATTTGCTCTGCGTGCCAAAACAATCTGTTTTCCATCTTTGGCAGAATAATAAACTGCACAGCCCATGGTTTCAAAAATAGCCCTCATCGGAACCAAGGTTCTGCCGTTTTCGATTTCCGGCTCTACATCAAAATTTATAATCTTATCATTGTAGAAAACATCTATTTTGTCTTTTTCACCAGACAATTCATCTGCCGCAAACGCCGTAAACGACGGCAAGCAAATAACAAACGCGATAAATAAACTTAAAAGCCTTTTAGTTTTCATTTGAATACCTCCCAAATACTTTTTAACCTGTGCAATTCTTGTCTGATTATGCCACACATATTAAGTGATAAATATATAATATAAAAACCAGTATGACAAACCTATGACAAAGTTTTTTTGCAAAACAAAATACAATACCCGTATGCATTTATAATTTATATACTCAAAAATATAAATCAGACAAGTATTGCATTTCACTTTACAATTGAGGCTTTCTGAACTTTATTTAGCTTTTGGTTTGGAACACACCGCACATATAAATCCAAACACAATAGCCGCCGCTATCCCTGTGCCTGTCCCCGACACACCGCCGCCCAGAACTCCAAGCCAGCCCTTTTGGTCAACCATCTTTGCCGCACCCTTTGCCAAAGAATAGCCAAAGCCTATGATGGGAACGGTGGCCCCCGCACCTGCAAACTTGACAATAGGTTCGTATACGCCGATTGCAGTCAAAATTACGCCTGCTACCACATAGCCCACCATTATCCTTGCAGGACTGACCTTGGTTTTGTCTATGAGTATCTGTGCAATCATACACAAGATGCCCCCTACCAGAAAAGCATACAAAAATTTCATCTCAACCCTCCGAAAAATCCTCATAACTAAGCCCAACTGCGTGTGCAATGCCTACAACTGTTTCGCCAAGCTGATATGTCGTAGGGCTCATAAGAGCACCCGTGCACACAAGGAGCATTCTGCCTATGTTTGCCTGTTGCAGTTTTTTGCAAAAATATCCACAAAACACACTCGCAGAGCAACCGCAACCGCTTCCGCCCGAATTGGTATTCTGCCTTTCGGGGTCAAATATCATAGACCCGCAGTCCTTGTGAATTGCCGAAATATCCACATTTTCTTTTTGCAAAAGCTCAATTAACAGGGTACTTCCTACAATGCCCAAATCGCCGGTTACTATGCAGTCATAATGATTTATATCATATCCCGTATCTTTGAAATGAGCCAGTATGCAGTCTGCTGCGGCAGGTGCCATTGCCGCACCCATATTTGAGCTGTCGGTAACTCCGAAATCCACCATTTTTCCTGTGGTTATGCTGTCTACGCATATATGAGATTTTTCGTCTGTAAGAATCAGAGCACCGCTACCTGTAACTGTCCACTGGGCTGACGGAGTACGCACTCCGCCGTATTCCAGCGGAAATCGGTATTGCTTTTCGCTCGAGCAAAAGTGGCTTGATGTTGCGGCAAGGACATTTTTGCCGTAGCCTGCATCAACCATAACCGAACCGAGCGACATAGACTCCGCCATTGTGGAACAGGCACCATACAGACCGTAATACGCAATCCCCATATCTTTAAGAGCAAAAGAGCTTGCTGTACATTGATTTAACAAATCACCCGAAAAGGCATAGTCTACTTCGTCAGGGGTAAGAGATGCCCTGGCAAAGACACCTGTTACAGTGTTTTTTAATATATTATTTTCTGCCTGTTCCCAGTTTTTTGCCTCAATGTATTCATCATTGTAAACAACATCAAAGTATTTACCAAGCGGGCCCTCGCCCTCAAGCTTGCCTACTGATGAATAAAAATTCTTTACATACACGCTTTTATCAAATAAGACAGTCTGTTTTCCTTTTTTAACACCCATATCACATTCCTCCAAAAAGCTTGTAGATAAACGCATATATGACCGAGGCGGTTATACCGTATACCAAGACAGGTCCGGCTATTATAAACATCTTTGAGCCTACGCCGGGCACAAGGCCCTCGGTTCTGTATTCCATAGCGGGCGACACAATGCTGTTTGCAAATCCCGTAATGGGCACAAGTGTCCCCGCCTTGCCGATATTGGCAATCTTGTCGTACACGCCAAATGCCGTAAGAAGAGCCCCCACCAATATCAAGGTGGCACTTGTAAGTGCAGAGGCATCTGTCTTTTTGATATCGAGCGCTAGGTACCCCTCCAGAATAACCTGTCCTATAACGCAGATAAGACCGCCTACAACAAACGCCTTTAAAGCGTCTTTAAAGGTTTCGGAATTAGGTGTTGCCTTTTTGACCATACGGTCATATTCTTTGTTTGAAATATTCATTTTCTATCCCCTTTACCATTGTTCCGTTATCAGCTTTTCCCGAATTGGAAAAGTTCGTCTTTATATACAAAATCAGTGCCGCCGCCACAAGGACTATTGCAACGAGTATGAATATCTTTTTCATAAAAAGCCTCCTTGTGTACATATTATTTTCTACGAATACAAATTTTATTAAAAAAAGATGTAACCAAATATGATTACATCTTTTAAAAAATTATTTTTTGTCGTTATTTCTGATTTCTACTCTTCTTATCTTTCCGCTTATAGTCTTTGGCAGTTCATCTACAAAGTCTACTATTCTCGGATATTTGTAAGGTGCGGTATTGGTCTTGACATATGTCTGAATTTCTTTTTTGAGTTCGTCTGTGCCCTCTTTGCCCTTTACAAGAACTATTGTAGCCTTTACAATCTGTCCCCTTATTTCGTCGGGAACTGCTGTGATGGCACATTCCAGAACATACGGAAGCTCCATAATTACATTTTCTATTTCAAAAGGTCCTATGCGGTATCCCGATGATTTGATTACATCGTCTATTCTGCCCACATACCAGTAGTAGCCCTCTTCGTCCTTCCACGCAAGGTCGCCTGTGTGATACATACCGTCGTGCCAAGCCTTTTTGGTGGCTTCTTCGTCTTTGTAATACTCTGTGAAAAGACCGGGGGCAATTCTCTTGTCTGTACGGACAACGATTTCGCCTGTTTCACCGACTTCCACGCTCTTGCCCTCGTCATTTACTATGTCTATATCATACATTGGGCTGGGTTTACCCATAGAGCCGGGTTTTGCCTTCATACCTCTCAAGTTTCCTACGGTAAGGGTGGTTTCTGTCTGACCAAAGCCCTCCATAAGCTTTAAGCCTGTTGCCTTTTTCCACTGTTCATAAACCTCGGGGTTTAGTGCTTCGCCCGCTGTTGTGGAATATTCAATGGTAGACAGGTCGTATTTTGACAAATCCTCTTTGATAAAAAATCTGTACATTGTCGGAGGAGCACAGAAGGTTGTGATATTGTACTTTTTGAACATTGGCAGTATATCGCCTGCATCAAATCTGTCAAAGTCATACACAAACACAGCCGCCTCGCAAAGCCACTGACCGTAAATCTTGCCCCAGAGTGCCTTGCCCCAACCTGTATCGGAAATTGTAAAGTGAAGTCCGTCGGGGTTTACATTGTGCCAGTATTTTGCTGTGATAAAGTGACCAAGCGGATACTTGTGGCTGTGAGCAACAATCTTGGGGTAGCCTGTTGTACCCGAACTAAAGAGCATTATGAGGTGGTCATTTCCGCAGGCGGTGTCTGCCTTTCTTTCGTATACATCGCTAAAGCGGTACATCTCGCTGTCAAAGCTGTGCCAGCCCTCTCTCTCGCCATGAGAGATAACCTTGATTTCCACGCTCGGGCATTTTGCTGCCGCATTTTCTGCGTGACGGGCAGTTTCGCCGTCGGCGCTGCAAACGATAGCCTTAACCGATGCAGCGTTAAATCTGTATTCAAAGTCGTGCTCTACAAGCTGATTTGTCGCGGGAATTGTGATTGCCCCTATCTTGTGAAGTGCAAGGATAGAGAACCAGAACTCATAGTGTCTTTTGAGTACCAGCATAACCACATCGCCCTTTTTGATGCCAAGACTTTCAAAGTAGTTAGCTGTCATATTGGAATACTTTTTGAGGTCGCTAAAGGTAAATCTTCTTTCTGTTTTGTCTGCAGCAACATGCATCATAGCCACTTTGTCGGGGCATTTTTCTGCAAGAGCATCAACGCAGTCAAAGGCAAAGTTGAATGTATCGTCGTTTTTGAAGCTGATTTCTTTAAGACGCTTTTTGTCGTCCTTTACAGTTTCTACAAACTTTTTGTATACAGCGGTTTTGGGCTGTTCTACAACAATCTCCTCTTTGGTATGTTCATATGCGGGCTCGCTTATTTCCTCGCCGTGCATTACCATAGCATAGATTTCTACATCGTCTCCGCCTACGGCAACTAATGCGTGAGGCATGGTACTGTTGTAATAGATTGTGTCGCCCGGTTCGAGCACTTCTACACTGTCACCTATATAGGCCTTGAGCTTTCCGGAGATTACTATATCAAACTCCTGACCGCTGTGTGTTGCATAATGAGGATTTTTTTCATCCTCTTCACTATACGGGATTTTTACCCAAAACGGCTCTGCAACTTTTTTCTTAAACATTGCCGCAAGGTTTTTGTATGTGTAGCCCTCTCTTCTTGTAATGGGCAGACCCTCGCCTTTTCGGGTTAATTCGTAGCCGGACAGTGTGGGGCTTGAGCCTTTCAAAAGGTCTGTGGGGTCCACATTAAACGCCTTGGCACATTTGTATATAAATGTAAAGTTAAAATCCCTCTTGCCGCTTTCATATTCCTTGTAATCATCTACGCTGACGCCTGTATTTTTTGCCATTTCTTCCACAGAGAGCGAAAGCAATTCTCTCGTTTCTTTAATACGCAGGGCAACCTCCATAAGCTGCTTTAATTCCTGCGCTTCCATAAATACTTCTCCGTTCATAAGTTACCATCCTTTCCAAAGTGCTTCGGCGGTAATTTTTGAAAATAAAAAATTCCGCCTCAAAGAATCCTTTGAGACGGAATATATATTCCGCGGTACCACTCAAATTGCATAAGTCTTACCTTATGCCACTCACAGACTCCAACAAGTCCTATGCACTAACGCAGCATCTCTCGGGATACGCCTACTTGGGACAAAGCCCTTTGGGATATCCGGCTCGGAAGTGATGGGTCATTGGGAAGTTCAGTCATTGGCTCGCAGCAACCGCCAACTCTCTCAAAACCTTGCAACCCGACCGTCTTCGTCACAGCCTTTCAATATTAAACTATGGGAACATATTATCACATTTAAAAAACATTGTCAATAGTTTTTCTTAAAAAAATCACTCCAGAATATTTGTGGTAATATAGTCCACACCGCAGGAAATGAGCCTTTTGGCATCGTCTTTGGTATCAACTGTCCAAGAGTTTACCAAGATACCGTTTTTGTGCAAAAGCCGTACTCTTTCCTTTGTGATTTCCTTATGATATATGTCTATATCCATTTTGTGTTTTTTGAGTTTGTCAGTAAGATTATCGCTCCATTTGGACACAAGATACTCAAGTGTCAGTTTTGAACTGATTTCCCTTAAAGAAACAAGATTTTCAAAATCGAATGATATAAAAACCGTATTGTCCAGATACTTAAGCTCGCGGATTATGTCCACTATCCTTTTGATATCCTTCTTTGGCATATGGTTTTTTATTTCCAGCACGGATTTCTTGCCGTATTTTTTGCAAATTCTTATGTATTCCGAAAGAGTGGGTATCGTGAGGTCAGAACGGACAGCACCATCACAGGTATCCTTTAACACTATGGTTTTTAAATCTTCGTAACTGCTTTTTTCGACAACCATATCCACACCTGCAAGGCGTTTAAGGTTGTCATCGTGAAAGATAACAAAGCTGCCGTCGGCACAAAGGTGCACATCTGTTTCTATACCCCAGTATGTGCGGTTTGCCGCAGCTACAAAAGCAGAGTTTGTGTTTTCGGTTTCGATACCGCTAAGGCCCCTGTGTGCAATTAAGTGCACATCTGATTTTTTAATCTTTATTGTATCCGTTTGAAATCAACCTTTCCTGATATTAGTCCAAAAGAGCGTTAAGACTTCCGTTGCCCAGAGCCTCAAGCATAACCTTTGCTGTGGTTTCGTTGGTAGCAAGGGGTATCTTTTGTACATCGCAAAGTCGCAGCAGTGCAGAAACATCGGGTTCGTGCGGCTGTGCAGTAAGCGGGTCTCTCAAAAATATTATAAGGTCCAAAGCTCCGTCTGCAAGCATGGCACCTATCTGCTGGTCGCCTCCCAGTGGGCCGCTTTTAAGACGGCAAATATCCAGTTTGGTCTCGCCCATAATCATTGTTCCTGTGGTGCCTGTGGCATAAAGCTCGTGATTTGCCAGAACATCCTTGTATTTTCTGGCAAGCTCTATTATCTCCTGTTTCTTTTTGTCATGAGCAATAAGTGCAATTTTCATAATATAAACCTCTCTTTTGTTATATCCTTATTATATGAATTTAAGTTCAATTAATTATATCACAATAACAAGACTATTACAACCTGTTTTTATATTTGCAATATTACAAGAAATGTGCTAAAATGATATATATTTCTTACCTTGGTTTTTCTGGTAAACCATCAGACTTATGGGTGCAAAAAAAGAGCATCCACAAAATGTGAATGCTCTTTTTGGTGCACCATCAGGGACTCGAACCCGGGACACCCTGATTAAGAGTCAGGTGCTCTACCAACTGAGCTAATGGTGCTTGTCTAATCAACATTGACTATTATACACATTTGGGACAAGTTTGTCAAGCACTTTTTTCAAAAAAAGGAGAAAAAAATGAACTTTTACGCCATTACAAGTGAATTTAATCCCTTTCATACGGGACACAAATATCTGATTGAGCAAACAAAGAAAAAAACTCTCACCGATGCAGTAGTTTGCATAATGAGCGGCAGTATGGTTCAAAGGGGCGATGTTGCCGTCTTTGACAAATGGACAAGAGCCAAAGCCGCAGTGCAAAACGGAATAGATCTGGTAGTGGAGCTGCCCGTATGCTATGTGTTGCAATCTGCAGATATTTTTGCAAGAGGTGCTGTGGAAATTGCAAATGCTCTGGGCTGCCAAGGCATAAGCTTTGGCTCGGAATGTACAGACACCTCGCTTATATACAAAATGGCAGAATTAAAGCAAAACGAACCCCCGGAATACAGAAACGCTCTTAAAAAATATTTAGACAGCGGTCTGGGATATCCTACCGCCTGCGAAAAAGCCGCGAGAGATTTTCTTGGCGAAATTCCCCAAGAAATAACTATGCCAAACACTACCCTTGGCATTTCGTATATTTCAGCTATCAAAAAAATAAATCCAAATATCAAAATACACATAGAAAAACGCCTCGGCAGCTATCACAGCGATACAATCGGAGAAGATTTTGCCAGTGCATCCGCACTTCGCAAAATTTTGCTCTCGGGCGACAAGATACAAGATTATTTGCTATGTACAAATGACGAAATATATGATATAAATAACATATCGTCACTAATATTGGGGTTTTTTCGTATGGCAAAAGAGGAATGCCTTAAAAACATTTCGGGTATGGAAGAAGGCCTTGCACTAAGACTTATCCAAAAAAGCCGCGAAACAGGAAATCTCACAGACTTTTTTGATGCATGTGTAACAAAACGCTACACACTGCATCGAATACGCAGAGTTGTCCTATGTTCCATTCTTGGCATTACTTCTATCCCATCTGCGTCGTATATAAGAGTTCTTGCTCTTAACTCAACAGGTGCAAAAATTTTGAAACAAGCAAAAGATACCTGCCCGCTTGAAGTGATAACAAAAATACCTAATTGCAACCAAAAGACAAATCCAATGCTCCTTAAAGACATCCTTTCTACAGACATAGCAGCTTTGTGCGTGGGAAAGAGTGCTTCTTTGGATTACACAACTACACCGATAATACTATGATAAGGACAAAAATATATGAACTTTGCATTTTACGGGCTACACAAATTCTCAATCGTTTTTGCTGATCTTCTCTCCGAGGCGGCAAAGCAAAATACTTCAATAAAGATTACGGGTGTTTTTGCAAGAAACACCACCTCGACGGTAAACGCAGCAATAAAGATAAACACCAAGGTATATGCTTCATTTGATGACTTGATAAAAGAAGCGGATGTAATTGTTATAGGCTATGGTGATGACAGCCTTGGCGAAATCAGTATGCTTTTAAAGGAAAAAGGCGTCAAAAACAAAATTCTGTGCCATTTCAGCACCGAATACAACTCCTCTATACTGTCTTGCGGTACCACCAACACCTGCTACAGCATCAATTTTCCGTTTTTGTACGAAACTGTCAAAGCATACAAAAGCGTTAATCCCACCATTACCTTTGAAGGCGGCGGAAGAAGGCACGATGAATTCAAAGCCCTCATGGAAGAAAATCTTAAAAAATGCATCTTCTGCAGCCAAAACTCCAGAGAGCTTTCGCTTATTGCCAAAAGGGCTACAACTGTTCTGGTGCCGGAAGTGATTGATGTTTTCGAGTTTCTCTATAAAGCTTCGGATATTTACGACAAGGAAGAATACATAAATTTGGTTTTGAAGTCCATCGCCGACCGCTTGCGTGAAAAGCCTCTGGGAACAGCATCACCAAAAACAACCGAAGATGGTTTGAAAAAAAACATCCGCGTTTTAAACGCACTTGGTGAACCGGAAATGAAAGAGCTCTACAAGCAGTTGGAGCTTTATACCGCGGAAAACACTCATTATAATCAGGAAGATAAGTATAGGATAAGGAAAATACTCAACAAGAAAAAATAAAAAGTGACTGTAAAAAATCCGTTTGAATTTTTTACAGCCACTTTGTTCTAATCAAGATTATTTTACAACTATAGCAAGCACAATAGATGTAACGATAAAGAGAAATGCTACAACTGCTGTAGCCTTTTCGAGCATACCGTCGAGAGTTCTTGCTTTGTTCTTGCCAAAAAATGTTTCCGCACCGCCACCGATAGAACCGGAAAGACCTGCAGATTTACCGGACTGGAGCAAAACAACCAAAACCAACACAAGTGCGAGCACTACATGTATTATAGTAAAAACTGTTTCAAGCATCTATGACACCTCCATTTGTATTTCTCATATAAAGGTATTTTATCACAACGGTATATATTTTGCAACACTTTTTTTAACATTATTAAAATTATATAAGTTGCATCAGACTATATTTTGTGATACAATAAATAAAAAACAAGCGGAGGTAATATATGCGTCTTGATAAATATTTAAAGGTTTCCCGCCTTATTAAAAGGAGAACTGTTGCGTGTCAGGCGTGCGAGCTTGGCAAGGTTACGCTAAACGGCAAGGTTGCAAAGCCATCTGCTTCGGTCAGCGAAGGCGATACAATCTCAATAACCCTGGGAGCCAAAACAATTACAGTAAAGGTAGAAAAAATCACGGAGCACGCTTTAAAGGCTGATGCATCCGATATGTACACAGTTTTGTAATACAAGCCGCCTTTTGTGCATATTTATGTAATATAAATATACGAAAAGGCGGGATTTTTTTATGGAAGAAAAAAGACAAAGTAACAAAGTGCGAACAGAACAAATGCATAATCTTATCTTGGAAAACCGAAAGAAGTTAAGCGTATCGGGCATTGAAGAAGTAGAGAGCTTTAACGAAGAAGAAATAATCTTGAGGACCTCATCATCGGGAGTGCTTGTAATCAAGGGTAAGTGTCTGCATATCAATAAACTAAATGTGGATACCGGCGATGTAAACATTGCGGGCGAGATAACCAATATGGACTATGTAGATGAGTCTGCCAAGACAAAGGGACCGTCACTGATATCGCGTCTATTAAGGTAACGGCGGTGATATTTTGTGGAAATCTCTGCGTCTAATCAGGCATTTGTTTTTCTGGCAATGGTAGTGTGCGGGTTTGCGTGCGGATTTGTTTTTGACTTTTTCAGAGCAATACGCCGTTTTAAATCAAGCGGCAAAAGGATCGTGGCAACACAGGACATACTCTTTTGGCTGGCTGAACTTGTAATAGTTTACGAGGTGCTTTTTAAACTCAACTACGCACGCATAAGATTATACGAAGCGATTGCTCTTGTATTGGGGTCTTTTTTGTATTTTATGACGGTGTCACACTATGCAATATCTATGATGTGCACTCTTGTTGGCTGGGGTGCAAAACTAATCATTGCTGTTTTTTTACCATTGTACAGATTGGTGTTAAAAACACTCACACCACTTGTAAAAGCAAAGAATTCCATCGTGTGCAAAATAATGAGTTTGAAAATTCATCTTGTCACCCGTATGCGTAACATCACCCAAAAAATAACCCTGGGCAAAAAACAAGTTGTCCAAAAAGCATCACACCTATTTAAAAAAACCACAAAAAAAGATACCTGAATCAAAAAACATCTTTACATTTTGATATTAATGTTATATAATATTTGTGTATAAACTCTGTGCGGAGGTGAAGGAATGAAAAAGAAAAAAAGAAACACCTTTTTCAAAATAGTTATTCTGTTTTCTGTGTGTTTATTTGCAAGTCTTTTTTTCGACAAAATTTCTTCTCTTAAAAGCTATAACAAAGAAATAGAGGCTCTTAATGCACAGATTGCTGAGCAGGAAGAATACTCTAAACAGCTTGACAAAATAGCCAAGGAATACGCTTCCGACGAATATGTTGAAAAGTATGCTCGTTCGCTTGGCCTTGTAAAACCAAACGAAAAAATTTTTAAAAACTACAACGAAAAGTAGGCTCACAGGGGAGGCTTTTTTACAGTATGCAGCTTGAAGAGGGTAAGATTGTTACCGGCAAGGTGACGGGTATAACCAAATTTGGTGCTTTTGTAGAATTAGAAGGCGGTATAACAGGTCTTGTACATATATCCGAGATATCTCTTGATTATGTAAACGACATAAACGACCACATAAAAATAGGTGACAATGTGGAAGTTAAGGTATTACCCGAAGAAAAAAAGGGTAAAATAGGATTGTCAATCAAGCAGGCACTAAAAGAAAAGCTTGGGGACAGTGTTCCTGCAAAAAAACCTTTCAAAAAAAGAGAGCCCCGCACTCAAAGAAGTGCACCGCCTGATTTTAGTGTTCAGCCGGTGGAATTTTCGTTTGCAAAAGACAGCGATGATATGTCCTTTGAAGATAAATTAAACAAATTCAAACAGACAAGTGACGAAAGAATGCACGATATCAAGCGCTCGTTTGAATCCAAGCGAGGAACAAGCCGAAGAGGAAACGGCAATTATTAATTTTTTGAAAATTTAGTATTGACAAACCGTGCCTTAAGTGTTATTATAGTAAGGCACGGTGGTACGCCGGAGTGGCGGAACTGGCAGACGCACAGGACTTAAAATCCTGCGAGGGTTAAACTTCGTACCGGTTCGATTCCGGTCTCCGGCACCAACTATGCATAGTAAAATTAAATATCGCAGGGTAGAGCAGTCTGGTAGCTCGTCGGGCTCATAACCCGGAGGTCGTCGGTTCAAATCCGGCCCCTGCACCCACAACAGAAAAAGCACCCATTTGGGGTGCTTTTTTGTTGTACTTGTATAGTGTCAGTAATTTGAACTAATTGCCTTGTAGGGTTATGAGACCGAAGGGCGAATAACTTGCTTTCGAGCCGAGTGCTGCCGGTGGCAGATGCAGCGAGGCAAGAAAGGGGCAGCGGTCAAATCGGCGTGCCGACGCTTGCGGCGGCACACAGTCGATTTGGGCACCGCAACCCGTAAGGTCGCAGGTATCAAACACAACAGAAAAAGCACCCCAAAAGGGGTGCTTCTCTATTAGCCTAAATCAGTCGCCAATCTTTTCTTCCATTTCCTTTTGTACTTCAGGAATAGCTGACAAAATCGGAGCAACATCTTTTCCTTTTATTTTTCTGTCAATATAGTTTTTGGTAATCTTCATTACTGTTCCCGAAAGAACCACAACGCCGATAAGGTTGGGTATCATCATAAGTCCGTTGAATGTGTCAGAAATATCCCAAGCAAGTGACGATGTAAGAAGTGCACCAAACATAATCATAACAAGGTGGATTACCTTGTAAACCTTGATTGTCTTTACGCCAAAGAGGTATTCCCAAGCCTTTGAACCGTAGTGGTCCCAGCCAAGAACTGTGGTAAAAGCAAAGAGAAGTATTGCAATAGCCACAAACTTACCGCCGATATTTGCAAAGCCAAATACTGTGTTGAATGCATCAGCAACAAGTGTTGCATCGCCTGTGATTGTACCCATAGGAGCTGTAATGTCATAAACGCCCGATGTAAGAACTACAAGTGCTGTAAGAGTACAAACAACCATTGTGTCTGCAAATACTTCAAATATTCCCCACATACCCTGCTGAACAGGTTCTTTTACGCTGGAGTTGGAGTGAACCATTACCGAGGAACCAAGACCAGCCTCGTTGGAGAATACTCCACGCTTGAAGCCCTGAACCATAACCTCGCGGATAATAGCACCTGTAACACCGCCGGCAATGGAAATAGGCTTAAATGCTGTAACAAATATAGCCTTGAATGCAGGAAGTATGTTTGCATAGTTTATGCCAACGATAACAATGCTTCCCAAGATAAAGAGAACAACCATAAAGGGAACTACTTTTTCTGCAAATGCAGCAATTCTCTTGAGACCGCCAAGAACTATAAGAGCTGCTATTACAACAAGAACTATGCCGATTATTACAGAATAGAGTGTAACACCTTCGTAGAGCGAAATATTTACAAGTGACTGTATGGGGAATGCAGACTCTATGTTTACAACGATTTTGTTAATCTGACCCATTGCACCGATACCAAATGATGCAAGAAGTGTAAATATGGAGAAGAGCACTGCCAAAACCTTGCCTATTGTCTTGCAACCTTTTTTGGAGCCAAGACCGTCACGGAGATAATACATAGCACCGCCGGACCATTCGCCGTCAGCATTCTTGCGGCGATAGTAGATACCGAGGACATTTTCGGAATAGTTTGTCATCATACCGAAAAATGCCGCAATCCACATCCAGAAAACCGCACCGGGTCCGCCTATGCAGATAGCTGCAGCAACACCGGCAATGTTACCTACGCCGATTGTAGCAGCAAGAGCTGTACAAAGAGCCTGGAAAGGGGAAATGGACTTGTCTTTGGAGTGTCCTATAACATCTTTGTTAAAAAGACTTCCGATAGTTTTTCTCCACCAAAGTCCGAGATGCGAAATCTGGAAAACCTTGGTGATAACCGTTGTGAGTACTCCTGTAAAAAGAAGAAGTACAAGACCGAGAGTTGTCCATACAAAAGTGTTAATTTCACCATTGTACTGTTCGAGTGCACTTAAAAATTGTGTCATGGTATGTAACCACCTTTCAAAAATTAATAAAAATAGCCGCCACAAATAATGGCGACTCCGGAATTTAGATGCAGACTATACCTGTGCTGTTATTAAAAGTATCTGCTCCGTCCTTTTGCCTGAGAGATTCGGTTTTTTGATAAAAACCTTGCACCTTCGGCACCCGTTATGTCGGGATTCTCCGGATTGCCATCGGATTACAGTCCTGCCGGAATATCGGCACCTGAGAGTGTTACTCCTTCGGTAAGGCAAAGCCTTTTTCCTGCAACCTTCATTTAGCTACTTTAATATATTAGCACAAAAAAATACAAAAAGCAACAAAAAATATTCTTTTTGTAAACTTTATACAAGCATAACTATAATATTGCCCTCGTATTATACATAAGCTATTACAAATGAAAGGATTGACAGAAAGTGAATTTGTTTTTTACACTTGTATCATTTATTAATTCTGCCCTTACGGACTATGTGCTCATCGTTATGCTTGTGTCGGCAGGGGTGTTTTTTTCTTTTTTGACCCGCTTTGTTCAGGTTCGTTTCTTTAAAACAGGCATCAGAATGCTATGCTCGGGGCTAAAGCAAAAACAATCATCTCAAAAAGGAATAAACTCCTTTCAGGCACTAATGACCTCTATCGCCGCACAGATAGGCATAGGCAACATTGTGGGTGTGTGCGGTGCCCTGATCACCGGCGGTCCCGGGGCAATATTATGGATGTGGATAATTGCTTTTTTTGGTATGGCAACAATATACGCCGAGGCGGTGCTTGCCATAAAAACCAGAAAATGCGAAAAAGACGGCACCTACACAGGAGGCCCCGTCTATTACATAAAAAAAGCATTTCCAAAAGGCTATGCCGACAAATTCTTTGCCGTATCGGCAATGCTTGCACTGGGATTTATGGGGTGTATGGTGCAGTCCAACGCTATGTGCTCATCTATTTGTCAGGCATTTAACACCGATATTTACACAACTGCCATTGTGATTACCGTATGCTCTGCATTGGTATTTTGGGGCGGGATTAAAAGAATTGCCAAAGTGACCGAAAAAATAGTGCCATTTATGGCGATGCTGTATATATTCGGATGCCTTGCCGTTATAATATGCAGAATAAAGTATATCCCCGAAACTTTTTGCCTAATAATAAAATATGCATTTAATCCCAATGCAATAATAGGCGGCAGCCTTGGGGGTGCTCTTAAAATCGCAATAAGTCAGGGTGCAAAGAGGGGGCTTTTTTCCAACGAAGCAGGTATGGGCTCCACCCCGCACGCCCACGCCTCTGCAAATGTAAAAGATGCGCACACCCAGGGAGTTGCGGCAATGATGGGGGTTTTTGCAGATACCTTTGTAATTCTTACAATGACAGCTCTGGCGGTCGTATCGACAATGTATGCAGGAGGCGGTCCCCTATCTCAGAATGCTCTGCCAATTTCCTCTTTGGGAATAGACAAAAACAATATGATGCAGATATGCGTGGGCACCACCCTTTCAAGCTCTTACCTTGGAAATGTGTTCGTGTCGTTGTGCCTTTCGCTCTTTGCTTTTTCAAGCGTGATATGTTGGAACTATTTTGGCAAAATAAATGCAGTATATCTTATGGGCAAAAAAATAGTTCCTGTATATATGCTCCTATCTGCTGTGTCGATTTTCCTCGGCTCTGTTTTGTCGTCGGACTTTGTATGGGAGATGGCAGATTTATTTACAAATCTTATGGTTATACCAAATGTGCTGTCCCTTTTTGTACTGCATAAATCGGTTTCCAATAATTGATTGTTGACTTTGTAGACCAAAAGTGCTATGATTTAGAAACAATCTTTTCAAAAGGAGGGATAGTATGACTGCACTTATTTTGTCTTTGCTGATAATAGGATTTGGATTTTTGTGCTTGTGTGCATACTGCTACATATTTGCATTCAGGGTAAGTGCAAGACGGCAATCCAAAGAAGACGAAGTTCCACCGTCACCTTATAGGGAAAAGGTAATGGAAAACATCAACTCTCTCCTGTTTAAGCCTTTTGAAAATGTGGAAACGCAGTCTTTTGACGGCTTATCATTAAAAGGAAGATACTATCACTTTAAAGACGGTGCACCGATTGCGATAATTATGCACGGCTACCGCAGTAACTACTGCCGCGACGGAAACGGCGGTTTCAAAATTTGTACCAATTACGGACTAAATGTCCTCCTCCCCGACCAGAGAG
This sequence comes from Clostridia bacterium, assembly GCA_045544515.1. Classification (GTDB taxonomy): domain Bacteria; phylum Bacillota; class Clostridia; order UMGS1810; family UMGS1810; genus RGIG8748. The sequence continues at coordinate 64,004 of JAZPZD010000015.1, forward strand.
CACACGGCAAAAGCGGCGGCAAAACCATAACCTTTGGTATCAAGGAACGCTTTGACTGTGTAAGCTGGACGGATTATTTGATTGACCGTTTCGGCGAGGATACAAAGATTATTCTTGTGGGACTTTCTATGGGTGCTTCTACCGTAATGATGGCATCGGACATTGCACCGCAAAATGTAAAGGGAATTATTGCAGACTGCGGGTTTTCTTCTCCAAAAGATATACTTACAGAGGTTGCAGAACAGATGAAACTACCGCCAAAGGCGGCATACTTTTTTACAAGGCTTTCTGCAAGGATGTTTGGCTCTTTTGACACAGAGGGTGCATCGGCGGTAAAGTCTGTATCAAATACGGATATTCCCATACTGTTTATTCATGGGGAAAATGATGACTATGTCCCCTGCCATATGAGTAAGACCTGCTTTGATGCGTGCAAAAGCGAAAAGTATCTCTTGACAGTGCCAAACGCATCGCACGGTATGAGCTACTATATTGATACAGATAAGTATACCGATATGGTTAATGAATTTCTGGATAAGGTATTATAATGGTTTTAAAAATTGTGTCAAGGGGTGATTTGATGCGATTAAAAGAAATAAGGAAAGAAAAAGGCATTTCTCAACTTAAATTGGCTATAGAATTAAACACTAATCAAAATACAATAAGTAGGTATGAAACTGGTGAACGAGAACCAGGAATAAATGAACTTATTAGAATTGCTGATTATTTTAACATATCAATTGATTATCTTTTGGAAAGAACTGATAATCCTCATATACAAAAATAATCTAAATTAATACGGAGTTCGATTCTCCCTGAAGTCAACGCACATAAAAAAGATGCCAAAAGGCATCTTTTTTATGTGGTGGAGACGAGGTGTAACTACACAGTAGCTCGTCAAAAGTATATAGCTAATTGAGGTTATTACGTTTGTCGTAACAGGAATAGCCTCGAGTGTCATAAAGCATTTTAATTGAAATGATTTTGAGATTTTTGTAATTATTGTATTATTAAGATTATATTGCACAAAACTTACACGCGTGTAAATGCGTGTAAGTTTTAATTGTTCATTTCAAAATTTTATATTTTGCAGCACTTGTGTTTCCAGTACGAACTAAAATTTTCTTTTTTTCTAATTTGTTTAGCAAACGATATGCTTGAGGACCCGATACATGCAATAAATCAATAACGTCTTTTCGTGTTATATATTCTTTAGTTTGAGCCAATTTGATTATTAATTCCGTATAGCGAATTATATCAATGTCGGTCTGGCGTACATATTGAACAGGATCCTTGTACGCTTTAGCACTTAAAACATATACTCGTCCGCGACCGCTTCCTATGGCATCAATTATTCCTGATTCCGCCAGTCTCTCTACTGTTGAACGAAGCTTTGTTTCGGGAATATGACACTCTATGCAAATTTCACTAAGAGACATTCTGCGATTATGCTTTAAAGTGTTTAACACAAACAAAGCATTAAGCGAAATAGGGGTACTTGATCTTTGTTGTTCCTCTGAAATTAATGCAACCATTTTCTTGTCGGGCATTCCACGGGGGATAAACAAACGCACGGATGTTGATGTACTTTCGGAATAATCCGGTAGTTCTCGGCCGTATATAAGAGAACCTTCAAAAATTCTATCAACACCTCTGCCGGAACGCTCTGCCAATCCAATTCGTTTTAGGTCGTCAGCTAAAACGGGATTCCTACCATGTGGTTCAACGGTTAGTATGTTTTGATATGTGACGCCTTCTATGAATCCACCGGGATTTGATATAGATAGTCCATCTGCATCAATTCGGACTAAAACTCTTCCTAATTGTGTGTAATCTCGATGTGCAAATGCATTAACAATTGCCTCTCTTACCGCACGTGGATTGAATTCTGGTACAGATAACCGAAATAGTCCTTGTTCAATTTCTTGCTCGGGATTTCTTGCTGAAACGAAATCGATCATTTTTTCAATAGCTAAAAGCATAGGTAAATAAAAAGATTCGTTTGCTGTAACTTCTGTTCCACGCATCATAACAAAGGCTGATTCAGCAGTTGGAATAAGTTCCTTTATCTTTTCTTTGCGTCCTAATATTAGCATTCCCGTATATGTTGGAATGAGCCGGTCATCTATTGTGACAACAAATTGCATAGCCTTGTCAAGTTCTTCATCTGTCAACTCCAGGAGATACTTTTCGCCGTTATATGAACGTATAATCCCTCTTAAACGTTCTCGCTCAACAGGGTCCAAATCCTGATACTGTGCACCCGGAACAGGCTGTGCAGAAAAATCTAAAAGAGACAATTCGCTTAGGCGTGTCGTTATTTCGTGAGGATACAAAGGAATGTTTTCAGGTGTTCCGTCTGCCTTTAATCTTCTTCGCTGCATTTTTCCGGAAGATGATGCAACAATACTTCGACTTTTGGGCACATGAATAATTAATGCCATTTTTTCTGTTTCTACAGAATGTAACGGCTCTATTTGTACAGAAATGGGTGGAACAGTACGGTTTGCAATAAAAGCAGCTAACTGGGTATAATCTCTGTGAGATTCATGCACTCCGGTTAGTGTTCCATTATCTTCGACACCGAGATAAACATCTCCGCCATATGTGTTTGCAAAAGCTACTACAGCATCAATCAAATCATTATCGCTGAGCTTTTTTAAATCGCTTTTAAATTCTATTTCCAGTGTTTCTTTTTCGGGTAAAGTATGACTCATAAAAACACCTCCAAATAATAATGTTATTAATAGTATATCGCACGCGTGTAAAAAAGTCAATGCAAACTTACACGCGTGCGAGTTTGTGCGCGTGAGTTTTAAAAATTTGCATATTCGAATTTTTTGAAATGAAAATATTTAGTTGTTTGATCCTGTGAATTTTTACATATGTATTTTCCGATTTTTGCATTGTTTTGAATAACATCAAATTCATTAAAATTAACTGTATCCAATTGTTTTTGAATGGTATTATCCCCAAGAGGGCTTTTGGTTTGATTAAGTAGCACTAAATATAAAATGGGCTTAGGATTAGGAATTTCGCAATAATAAGAAAGTGATTCTACATGCCTTATACCATCTTTTAAATTTGTTTTATAATAAATAGGAATAAAATAGGAATCGGGCAAAGGATTATCGTTGATTGTAACAATCGCATTTTCAGTCGTGTTGAAATCAAACACCATTTTAACATATTTCCTATTGGGATACATGTCTTGATTAACCGAGTTAAATATATTGTCTAATAATTCAATAATGCATATTTTAATCTGTCTTTCTTTTTCCGCATTTATAAAATCAGACATTTTGTACTGTTTATCATATAAATCAAAATGATATTCAATATTTAGAAAATATTCTGGTGAGAACTTTTCTTTTCCCCATAAAACTAAGTTATGCTTAGCAAAGTTGTCAAATTCTTTATAAAGATTGATAGTTAAATGGAATTTATCACATAACTTGGTTATTTGTGGATAACATTTCAATATGCCTAGTATTTTTTTATTATTTAAAAAATCCCATTGCTGATAATTCATATTATAAACAATGTTTAGTATTTGGTATAAGCAGTCGTTAATTTCTGAAATATATTGGCAATACATGTGAACATTCTGTTGTACATATGCTCTCCCATCGACATGTAGAGTTCCTATTTTGTACCCAATGGAGTTGACTATTCCTTCTTTTATTTTTCGACATTCAGAAATTTGTTTGCAAACATCTTCAATAACTATTCTGCTTTGTTCAGCCCAATTCAAACAATTGAAAATCTTTTTTATATAGGCATCGACATCGGGTATGCGCCAATTTATTGCTTCATTTAAAAAATCTACCTGTTCGTAGTAAGCAATTTGCTTGTTTAATTCCAATTCTGATATAATAGAATAATCATTAAGAATATCATTCATTTGACATCACCTTTTCAAAAGATATAATCAATAAGATTATATCACTAAAGCTCTATGGTTTCAATTGTAAGGGAGTTTTATCTGTTTAATCTCAACAGTATTTTATCGAAAAAATCTAAAATATCTAGTTTAAGCACTACCATCTTAAACAAAGACAAACACCGCCTGGCTAGTAAATCTTAGCCAAAGCGGTGTTTCTTGTTATATAGCACTTGGCGTGCTACTGAGTGGTGGAGACGAGGAGAATCGAACTCCTGTCCGAAAATTCATCCATCGGAGGCTCTCCGAGCGCAGTTTGTGGTCAACATTCCCTCAAGTTAAAGCCCACAAACAAGCTTTAAATCTTGGTAGCTTCATCTTTCATGGTATGCTCAAAGCTTTGCATACTCACGTTCACCACTCGATGACGCTCTTATCCCGACCGTGGTCCTTCAGGTAAGAACGGCTACCTGTAATTAGGCAGCGTAAGCTAAATTTTTGTTAGCGTTTAATTTTAAAAGTTAGGCTTGTTAAAGCGGTTCCCGCCGCTGCTCGCTCCTCTGACTTCAAAACCCCCGTCGAAACCATTGCGTCCCCATATCAGAAATAAGACGGAAGTCATTTTCCGTCTTATTAGTATACTCATTATTTATATTTTTGTCAATGTAAATTGTTGTCAAATAATATTTCTGTAAAATTATTCCTTTATGCTTCCGTCGGGGTTAAATAGCGGAAGCTTTTCAAGATAAATTATATCATCTCTGTCGGCAGCCTCGCCCTCTGCGAGAATTGCCATCTTGCCCACGATATTTGCCCCTGCCTTTTCTGCAAGAAGCTCCAGACATTTTAAAGATTCGCCTGTGCTTATTACATCGTCTACTATAAGAACTCTCTTGCCTTTCAAAGCCTCGGCAGCATCGCCGTCGAGATAGAGCACCTGCGGATGTGCGGTTGTAATGGAATTTACCTCGGCACTTATTACATCGTGCATATACACCTTGGTTCCTTTTCTGGCAATTATGTAGTTGTCATCGGCGCATTGTCTTGCCATTTCGTAAATAAGCGGTATGCTCTTGCACTCTGCGGTAAAAAGTATATCATATTCGGGTGCACGCTCCAAAAGAGCCTTGGCAGATGCCTTGGTAATTTCCACATCGCCAAAAAGTATAAAAGCTGCTATATATAACTCGTCTGCAACCTTGCACAAAGGCAAATAGCGGTTGAGTCCTGCTATATTCATTTTGTATTCCATAATAATCCCTCCAAGATTAATTTTAATACCAAAGTTTTAAAAAATCAATAGCAAAATCAGAAAAAGAGCCAAGATGTGCTGTTATCCGTAATCAAGGTGTCAAGTCCGTAAAGATAGAGAATTTTGTTTATGTTCTTTTCATTTATCAGTTTTTTTGCCGAATTTCTGTAATATCTGGTATCTATCATATATATGTTTCTGTAATTGTGTGACAAAAACGGTGCCATATTCTGTGCATAGGAATCTCTTATTACAAGCAGATTGCCGCCGTATGAACGAGGGTTGTGTATGTGCACATAGCTGTGGTTTCCGTCAAGAAACACAGGGTACTTGTCCTTGTTTTTAAGATGCTCTTTAAAAAACACACTATCCGCCGTTTTGCTGTCCTTTTCCTCCAGAGTAACCGTTACACTGTTGCCGGTACTCCACAGCTCTATGTTGTCCGGCTGTGCAAGGAAGTATCCGCTGCCCGAATATGTTGTTCCGTAAAAATCTCCGTAGGTTTCCACCGTGTAGTCAGCTTTTAACGGATATTGCATATCATTAAACTCGCAATATGCCTTGTACACCTCATAGCTTCCCTGCGATGTAAGGTGATGGTCTGTGCGGTAGTAAACGCCCTTGCCCTCGGTGTACGCGTCAAAGAGTACCTTTCTCGTATCCAAAAAGCTTATATCGGGGGTAAGAGAATTTGCTCTTTCAAAGAGTTCATCATCAAAATACTCTTTGGAAAAACGAGGGAGCTTGTCATCCATTATATATCCTGCCGTCGGGATAATCAGAAGAGTAGAATCTACCCTTACGCTCTCTGTAAACTTCTGGAAATTTTTCACATTGTTTTCAAAATTGCCGTCGGTATCTTCCTTTGGTGCATTGATAAGATATCCGCCGTCGGCATAATAAATGTCCGAAAGGGCGTTTTTGCCCATAAGTTTAGAAAAGTAGGCATCCACCCCAACGAAGAAATTCCTTCCTGATATGTGGTCTGCCGCATATTTTTCCAAATCCGACTGAAAAGTGCCCGAGGCGATACTCTTCCACGAAAATTCGGGAAACTCGGCGAGCACTCTCTTTTCGTTTTCGGAGTAGGTTTTGCCATCCAGGAATGTAAAAAGCGACATAATAGCAAGCATACCTATAAACAAAAACGGCAATATGAACTTTAATATATTTGGTTTTTGCATATTAATACCTCAAAATCGAAAATATAAAAACGGATTGTAGCTCTCTGTAACAAGGCTTGCCACACAAATCACAAATCCCACAATACAGAGGATAATTTCTATAATACCTGACTTGTGCTTGACCCGCAGAGTACCAAACAGAGCCGCACCCAAGGGCGTTGCACTGATTATTCCTACTGCAAAGGTAAAGAGCCATGGCATAAAGTTAAATTGCAGAGAACCGCTTGGCGTAAACATCACCTTGAGATAAGAAAATGCGTCCGCAAATGTGGGACTTGCAAAGAAAATCCACCCCACAACCACTATCAGAAGAGTGTATATATGGCAAATTATCTTTGGCACTACGGTAAGCAGCTTTCCGACAAAGAGCTTTTCCAAAACGAGCAAAACACCGTAATACACGCCCCACATAACAAAGTTCCACCCTGCACCGTGCCACAGCCCTGTAAGTGCCCAGACGATGAGGATATTTACTATCTGCCTCAAAATCCCTCTTCTGTTACCGCCGAGGGGAATGTATACATAGTCCTTGAACCATGTGCTAAGAGAAATATGCCATCTTCTCCAGAATTCTGTGATACTTCTTGAAATATACGGATAGCTGAAGTTGATGCAAAAGTCGAACCCAAGCATTTTGCCAAGGCCGCGTGCCATATCGGAATATCCTGCAAAGTCAAAATAAATCTGCAGAGTATATGCAAAAGCACCAATCCACGCACCCAATGTGCCAAATTCGGCAACAGATGCACAAATCTCATTCCATATCAGACCAAACTGATTGGCAAGAAGGACCTTTTTGGCAAGACCTATAACAAAGAGCTTGACGCCGTTGGAAAACATCACATAAGATACATGGCGCTCTTTTATCTTTCGCTCAACATCACTGTAACGGACAATGGGTCCCGCAATAAGCTGGGGAAAGAGCGAAATATATGCACCAAAATCCACAAGGCTCTTTGAGCTTCGGCAGTCGCCTCTGTATACATCTATCACATAGCTCATAGCCTGGAATGTATAGAACGATATTCCTATGGGAAGCTCGATGTTTATACCCGAGAGATTTTTAAACCATGGAATGATGCGAAGTGTATCGGCAATGAGCATTGTGTATTTAAAAAAGCCCAGTGCTCCGATATTAAGCAAAATACATAGTGCAAGCATCATCTTGCGTTTGCGGTAGTCCGAGGTTTTGTCTATATACTTTGCCAGATAATAGTTTACTGCGATAGAAGCTATCATCAAAAGTACATATACAGGCTCGCCGTACGCATAAAATATTAAGTTTGCCGCAAGAAGAAAAAGATTTCTGAACTTGGGCGGCAAAATGAAGTTTACAATCACTACTGTCGGCAAAAACAACAGCAAAAAGACAAGACTTGAAAATACCATATAAATCTCCAAAGTAACGAAAGTTGCCGGCATTGACAAATAATAAATGCGGACAACTTTGTTAGATTATTTTATATATTTACTGTAAATACCCTTGATTTTTTCACAATCGGGCGAAAGGAAGAGAGCCACAAAATTTCCGTTTCTTTCTACCTTGCATTTTTGAGCGAGGGCATAGTTGTGTGCATCATAGCCCTTGGACTGCTGGGTAAAGGCATCGAGCTTGGTTTCAAAAAGCTCCGCCACTTCAGAGGCTGCCTCCTCCGATACTGCCTGTATCATAATTATTTCGTGGGGAAAGGTGCCCGCCATTACCACAAAGCCTGCCGCCTGCGATATATCCGCGGTATCTACACCGTATATTGCAGATGCCGAGTCAGCATCGAGCGGTGCGGCATCTTCGGCACCTATGGAAGATATGATTTCGTCGCGTATATCTTCGAGAGATTTTGAAGTTTGTTCTTCCGGCTCTTTTGCATCAGCGGTGTCGTCTTTGATTTCGTCTGACGGCTTATCATCTTTGCTGCCGCCGTATACAACGACCTTGTCGGATATATCTTCTATCTCGCGGTTGGCTTGCTTTTCGGTGCATGATGTAAACAAAAGGCATACCAACAGCAAAACTGTAATAACAGAAAACGCTCTTTTCATCTTACTATCCTCTCAATCATATTCTGGGTGCATGAGTTTTGAGATATTCCACCCACGCCTTGTCTGCTTCAAAATTAAAGTGAATACCCATATCCTTGGGGTCACTGCAATATTCTTTCTTTAAATATCCCTCTTTGTCGGACACAGCCTGTGCCGAATTTACATAGTACCAGCCGTATCTGTTGCACATTTCGAGGAGCTTTGAATTATAGTCATATATGATATTGTTATTTAATGTGGGCTTGTATATGGGGCTGTCCTTTGTCATAGGTGTAACAGACTGGATGATAATCTGTGCATCAGGGGATTTTTCAAGGATTTTCCATATGAGGTTTTCCATATCCCTTACACATTCATCAAAGCCAAACCCAAGGCTGTTTATGCCAAGCATAACATACACCTTTTTGGCACCGCATTTTTTAACCGCGTCCTCTACGGTAAGCTTTTCGCCTTTGTATACGGGGTGCTTGGACTCATTGGTAACTGCCCAGTGTGCGTTCAACGGGCTAAGACTTCCTGCACAGAGGAATGTAGCCTTGCCAAGAGCCTTGCTCGATGCACAATAGAACTGCAACGACATAGAAACAGAGTCGCCTACAAAGGCGGCATCGTCAAAGTAAGATACATCTACAGTCTTGCCCTCACTCACATACGCCTCAAAATCGCCGTCGGGTGTGGGGAGTCTGTCGCTCTTGCTGCCCTTGATATATTCTATATAATAAGGTGTGTATGCACCGTATTGTGTACTTACAAATTCCCTGCCGTAAGGGGCACTTTTCAAAGTGAATATTTTATACACCATCGACGCAAGTTCGCCTCGTGTAACGCTGTCAAAGGGTTTGAAATAATTGTTTCCGTCGCCCTCTATGATACCTGCAAGTTTTGCCGATACAACATAGGAACGGGCATACCTCGAAACTGTAAGAGAATCGTTAAACGGCTTTGCATCGCCTATGACAGACGGTTTTATATCCATATATTCCAGAAAACGCACAACTATTGTGCAAAGCTGCTCCTTGGTGGCTTTTTCAAGCGGTTTAAAAAACTGTTTGTCTGCACCTTTTACAATACCATTGGCATACGCCCAGGATATCGGGGTGTGATATGTATAGTCTTTTGGCACATCATCAAACGGAATTTCGTCCGAAACAGATACATCCTTGCCCATTGTCCTGGCAAGATTATAAAGATAAAGGACAATGTCCCGCCTTTTGGCACTCTCATCTCCCCGAAAATCGCTCTCGCCCGGTATAACCGAGTTTTTGTATAGTGTTGTAACCTCATCATAGAACCAATCATCTTTGTCTATATCGGTAAAGACTGTGTATACCATTTCGCAGTTACCTTCGTCAGATTTTATGAAATTGCAGGATAATATCATTGTAAACACAATACAAATTGTCACAATTACTTTGAGAAAAAGCTCTTTTCTCACTATAAATCACCATTTTTCTAATAAATTCGCAACTATATTATTGTATCATAACGCACATACGGTGTCAATGAATAATACGACAAATTTCGAACAAATTACAAAGAATTCTTGCTGATACAAGTAACATATTGCAAAGCTCAAACATAGTATAAAACAAACCGTAGAAAAGTGGTGTACTGATGTTATCTGTAGTATTAAACGGTATGTTTTTGCCATTGATAGGAACTACTGTGGGCTCTATGTGCGTGTTTTTTATAAAAGATACCTTGTCAAAGAAAATCGAACGCTCTCTTCTGGGATTTGCGGGAGGCGTGATGATTGCCGCATCTGTGTGGAGCCTCATTATACCGTCTATTGAGTCAAGTGAGCATTTGGGATTTTTCTCCTTTGTGCCTGCTGTAGCGGGATTTTGGATTGGGGTAATCTTTCTTCTTGCTGTAGACAGATTTATACCTGTGATATATAACAATTCCGAAAATACCGACGGCAAAAGAGGCTCTTTTGAAAAGACCTATATGCTCATTTTTGCAGTTGTGCTGCACAACCTGCCCGAGGGTATGGCGGTGGGTGTGGTTATCTCTGCGTTTTTAAACGGAAACAGCGATATTTCGGCTGTTACGGTAATAACTCTGGCACTGGGTATTGCCATACAGAACTTTCCCGAGGGGAGCATCATCTCGATGCCTCTTGCCGCAAATGGTGTAAAAAAGAAAAAAGCCTTTCTGTACGGCTTTTTGTCGGGAGTTGTGGAGCCTGTGGGGTGCATTGCGACCATTGTTTTTGCCCATTTTGCAGCACCGATGCTTCCGTATCTGCTGTCTTTTGCGGCGGGGGCGATGGTGTTTGTGGTTATAAAAGAGCTCGTGCCCGAAATAATCGAAGAGGATAGTTACCGCATTGGCACAATTATGTTTACACTTGGTTTTACTCTTATGATGGCTCTTGATGTGGCTCTGGGATAATGAAGGTGCTGCAAAAATTTTGCAGCACCTCAGACTGTCGAAAAAGAACGCACCGCAAAGTGAATATAAAAAATCAATGCTCATTAGTAAGGAATATTATAATAATTACTTATGAGCATTTTTTTATGTAGCTTTTGTCATAAATGCCAAAAGCTAATATTTTATACACTTTGCTTACTTCGTCATCGCTCATTGCCGTACTTTTGTACTGCCTGCTTCGCGCTTCCTCGTCTGCGTCCATTTTCGTTCGTCTCATCAGCGTGTCGACTTTATCGACACGCTGATGTGCTGCAAAAAATTTTTTACAGCACCTTTTATAATTATATGTTGTATCCCAAATCAAACGCCTTGAGATTAACCTCGAGGAATTTGGGGGGAACAGTGGTCTTTATTGTTTCTACCCATTTTTCATAAGCGATATCGGTGTTTTTCGCCATAACGCCGATAAGAACAACATTAACCGCCTTGATGTTGCCTGCCTCTTTGGCAAGAGAGAGAGCATCTATTACACTTATATCCAGCTTTTCGCTGATTTTCTGCTCGATATTTTCGGGGTACTTCATAGCACCTGTAATTACGGGCATAGGATTGATGTTTTGTCCGTTTGCAATGAGCTTGCCGCCTTCTTTGAGATACGGAATTGCTCTGTATGCCTCGAGCATTTCAAAGGCAAGAATAATATCTGCCTCGCCCTCATCGATTATAGGCGAATAAACCTTGTCGCCGTACTTTACATAGGTTACCACGCTTCCGCCTCGCTGGCTCATACCGTGTACCTCGGAAACCTTTACATCGTAGCCTTCGTTTATTACTGTATTTCCTAAAATTCTGCTGGCAAGAAGAGTACCCTGACCGCCAACGCCTACTATCATAATATTTTTAGTCATTTCTTTTGTCCTCCTACTCTTCTTTTTCTATTGCACCAAACGGGCAAACATTTACGCAAAGTCCGCAGCCGTTGCACTGGGTTGCATCTATTACAACTTTGTCATCTTTGATGCTTATTGCAGGACAGCCAAGCTTCATACACATCTTGCAGTTTTTGCACTTGTCGGTAATAGTGCAGTGTCCTATATATTTTACACTCTTTAAAAGTGCGCAGGGTCTCTGGGCTATTATTACAGAGGGTTCTTCCCTTTCTACCTCGGTCTTTACAACCTTTTCAAATTCCTTTACATCAAAGGGGTCGCAAACTACAACATGATCTATACCCACAGCCTTGCAAAGAGCAACGAGGTTAACCTGCTTGGTTTCTTCGCCTCTTATTGTGTAGCCTGTGGTGGGGTTATCCTGGTGGCCTGTCATACCTGTTATGGAGTTATCCAGGATTATTACGGTGTTATTGCCCTTGTTGTACACGATATCCACAAGACCTGTGATACCCGAATGCATAAAGGTGGAGTCGCCTATTACAGAAACGAGCTTTTTGTTAAACTCGCTGCCTCTCGCCTTTGCCATACCGTGAGCCGCACTTACAGATGCTCCCATACAGATGGTGGTATCAACCGACTGCAGAGGCGCTACTGCACCTAATGTGTAACAGCCTATATCGCCCGAAACCACAAGACCGAGCTTCTTTAGTACATAGAATGTTCCTCTGTGAGGGCATCCTGCACACATAACAGGCGGTCTTACGGGGATTGGCTCATCTATTGCGGCCTTGGAGGGTGCATCTTCATTAAGAACTGCCTTTTTAATCATATTGGGGGTGTATTCGCCAAGGAGTGTAAACACATCTTTGCCTGTAACATCAAGACCGAGAGCTTTGCAGTGGTCCTCAATTACGGGGTCTAATTCTTCTATAACATATACCTTGTCATATTTGTTGGCAAAGTCTATAATCTTCTTTTCGGGCAGCGGATAAACCATACCGAGCTTCAAGAAGTCCGCCTTGTCGCCGAGGGCTTCTTTGGCATACATATATGCAACACCTGCTGTAATTACGCCAATCTTTGAGCCGTTTTCTTCTACACTGTTAAGGGGTGTGGTTTCTGCAAATTCTTTTAACGCCTTTATTCTGTCTTCTACCACAACATGACGCTTGATAGCATTTGCAGGCATCATTACAAACTTGCCTATGTTCTTTTCGTAGTCCTTAACCTGTGCATCTTTTCTTTCGCCAAGTTCCACTAAACTCTGCGAGTGCGAAACTCTGGTGGAAAGACGGATAAATGCAGGTGTGTCAAACTCTTCCGAAAGTTCAAACGCCATACGGGTGTATTCCTTACATTCCATAGAGTCGGCAGGCTCGAGCATCATAATCTTCGATGCCTTGGCATAGTGTCTGGAATCCTGCTCGTTCTGTGACGAGTGCATACCGGGGTCGTCTGCAACACAAAATACAAGTCCGCCGTTTACACCTGTGTAGCTTACGGTAAACACGGGGTCTGCCATTACATTAAGACCTACATGCTTCATACAGCTCATAGCTCTTGCTCCGCCGATTGATGCACCTATTGCAACCTCTGCGGCAACCTTTTCGTTGGGTGACCACTCTGCATATATTTCTTCAAACTTTACTATTTCTTCTGTTATTTCTGTACTTGGAGTACCGGGATATGATGCAACAACATTTACCCCCGCCTCATACGCGCCTCGCGCTACGGCAGCGTTACCGAGTAACAATTTTTTCATATAGCTTATCCTCTCTTTATTTTATTTCGTTCTGCTTTGCTACGACACTCTCGCCGCAGTAAATCTGTCTTAACTTGGGTTTTTCTATCTTGCCTGTGGGGTTTCTGGGAACATCGGCAAAGATAACCTTGTGCGGTCTTTTGTATCTGGGCAGATCCATACAGAAATCTGTGATTTCTTCTTCTGTTAACTCTACCCCTTCTTTTGCCTGAATGATTGCCGCAGCAATTTCGCCAAGTCGTGCATCGGGAAGTCCTATTACGGCAACATCGCTTATTTTGTCGTGCTTTCTTAAAAAGTCCTCTATCTGTACGGGATACAGGTTTTCCCCGCCCGAGATGATAACATCTTTCTTGCGGTCTACAAGGTAGATAAAGCCGTCTTCGTCTTCGGATGCCATATCTCCTGTAAAGAGCCAGCCGTCACAGAGCACCTCGTTTGTTGCCTTTTCGTCTTTGTAATATGCAGTCATTACGCCGGGGCCTTTGACAGCAAGCTCGCCTACATCGCCTTTTTTGACTTCGTTTCTGTTTTCGTCAACTATTTTGGTCTGCCAGAGATATCCCGGCTTGCCTATTGCACCTACCTTGTGCTCATTTTCCATACCCAAGTGCACACATCCGGGTCCGATAGACTCGGACAGTCCGTAGTTGGTGTCGTACATATGATTTGGAAAGTAGGATTTCCATCTTCTTATAAGGCTGGGGGGAACAGGCTGTGCACCTATGTGCATAAGACGCCACATAGAAAGGTCATAGTCCGAAAGATTGATTTCTTCTCTTTCTATTGCATCCAATATATCCTGTGCCCATGGAACCAGAAGCCACACGATAGAGCATTTTTCATCGGACACTGCCTTCAAAATCCACTCGGGCTTGATACCCTTTAAGAGCACCGCCTTGCCGCCTACCAGAAAGCTGCCGAACCAGTGCATCTTGGCTCCTGTGTGATACAGGGGCGGTATGCAAAGGAACACATCGTCTTTGGTCTGTTTGTGGTGGTCCTGCTCTGTCATTGCCGCGTGGACAAGGCTCTGGTGTTTATGAATAATAGCCTTGGGGAAACCCGTAGTTCCCGAAGAAAAATATATTGCGGCATAGTCGTCATCTGTAAGCTTGATTGCAGGGCTCTTTGACGAGCAGTACGCAACAAGCTCATCATAGCTCTCTGCAAATGTGGGGCAATCCTCTCCCAGATAAAGCCACATCTTGACACGCTTTACCTTCGAGCAAATCTGCTCTACTCTGCCTGTAAATTCGGGTCCGAAGATGATAGCATCGGCATCGGCAAGCTCCAGACAATATTTGATTTCGTCTGCGGCATATCTGTAATTAAGCGGTACCGCCATAGCACCTGTTTTGAGTATTCCGAAATATATAGGCAGCCACTCTATGCAGTTCATAAGAAGTATGGCAACCTTGTCGCCTTTTTTGATACCTCTTGTTAAAAGGAAGTTTGCAAAGCGGTTTGCCTGCTTATTAAACTCACTCCAGGTGATTTCCTTTCTGTACGCCTCTCTGGGGTTTGTTTCAATAAGTGAATACTCCCTCCAGGTCATTGGAGACTGTTTTTCCAGTTTGGGATTTATCTCCACAAGGCTGACATCATTGGGATAAAAATCTGCGTTTTTTTGTAGAATTTCTGTAATAGGCATAAGTCTTTATGTCCTTTCAAATTTATTTACTCGCCGAGAGATTTCTTGGCAAAAACCACAACCTCGCGGTCATAACATACAAACATTTCTTCTGTCTTTTGTGCGTCCATTTTAGGTGTAACAAGGCTCACTATCGGCACTATTACAAGGCCGCCGAGCATTGCTATAACACCGCAGTTAATGGGAGACTGGAGTATAACGGGAAATGCGGGTCTAAACAGCATATTAAGTATCATTATACCTGCACCGAATACAAAGCTTATCCATACAGACGCTTTGGTTGCCTTTTTCCAGTACAAGCCATATAAGAACGGTGCTAAAAATGCCCCTGCCAAAGCACCCCAGGATATACCCATCATATCGGCAATGGCACTTAATTTGTCTTTGTTAAGTGCAATATATGCAGATATTACAATGAATACTACTATGAGAACTCTCATTATGAAAACCTGTTTTTTGTCTGTCATATTCTTTACAATGTGGTCTTTTAAAAGGTCCAGTGTAAGAGTGGAACTCGACGCCAGTACAAGTGAAGAAAGTGTAGACATAGATGCCGAAAGCACCAGTATTATAACAACTGCAATGAGTATATCGGGAAGTCCCGAAAGCATTGTGGGAATAATTGCATCAAATCCGCCCTCGATAGAGCCATCGGCAAGAAATGTTAGTTTGTCTGTAAAGAGTCTTCCGAAACCGCCGAGGAAATAACAACCTCCTGCAACGACAAGAGCAAACACTGTGGAAATGATTGTACCCTTGGTGATATCCTTTTCGCTCTTTATGGCGTAGAACTTCTGCACCATCTGCGGAAGTCCCCAGGTGCCAAGCGATGTGAGTATTACTACAAACAAAAGATTTAACGGGTCGGGTCCGAAGAATGAATTAAAAGCACCCGGTGCCATACCCTCTCCCTCAATCTGTGCAAGTCCGTTTAAGGAAGCTATAAAACCTCCGTTTTTGGAAAGGACTGCAGCAATAACAGCAACAATTCCAAAGAGCATTATGATACCCTGGATAAAGTCATTGATTGCAGTTGCCATATATCCGCCTGCTATAACATAGATACCCGTAAGTACTGCCATAATTATTACGCACATAGAGTAATCTATGCTTGGAAACGCCATAGAGAAAAGTCTGGAAAGACCGTTGTACAGCGATGCGGTGTACGGTATAAGGAATACAAAAACTATAACCGATGCCGCGATTTTTAGTGCAGGACTTAAGAACCTTTTGCCAAAGAATTCGGGCATTGTGGCACTGGATAAGTGTTGGCTCATAAGTCGTGTTCTTCTGCCTAATACTATCCAGGCAAGAAGAGAGCCCAAAACGGCATTGCCTATGCCTATCCAGGTTGACGCTATGCCGAACTTCCAGCCAAACTGACCTGCATATCCTACAAATATAACAGCGGAAAAATACGATGTTCCGTATGCAAAAGCGGTAAGCCAGGGACCTACCGAACGGCCGCCTAACACAAAACCGCTGACATCTGTGGAATTCTTACGGCAGTAAAGCCCTACCGCAATCATAACCGCGAAGAAAACAATGAGTAAACCTAATTTCAGTAACATTTTTACCACCCTTTCTAAAATTCAGGGCGAAAACAAAAAAATCCCGCCCTCAAGAAATAAATCCAGAGGACGAGATATAATCTCGCGGTACCACCTCAGTTTATCGGTTTCTCACAAAACCGACCTCATCAGGTACTAAATAATACCTTAGTTCTATAACGGGAACTCCCGTTGCAGCCTACTTGGACAAACGCCCTTTTGGTGCACTGCTCGCAAGATGTATTCGGATATGCCATCGTCATTGCCTCGCACCACCCGGCAACTCTCTCCAAACTCAAAACACGCCTACTTGTTCTCGGTCATCGCATTTTCTTATGAAATTAAATAAATTCTACCACACAAAACACCCAAAGTCAAGATGTTTATGCAAAAAAAGTTGTTTTTTGTTTGTTATTCCGTTCTTACAAAGCTATCGGAAATCTCTTCTACATACAATTCATATGCGTCGGTGTACTCCTTGGGGAATGCCATCTCAAAATAACGGATATATTCATCAACATAGCACATCTGATAGTAGCATATGCCGTCTTTTTCCATATTGAGAGCAAACCAGTCCTCGCCCAGGGTATCATACAGATTGACACCGCCGATGTCCGATTTGGTATTTGCCAGAACCTCGTCTGCACTTAACTTGTTTGAGTTTTTCATAGCACCGATATCGATATACGCACTCTTGTCCTTGGCAACATAACGAAGTCTGTCGCCAAAGTCGTTTTTGAATTTGAAATCCGAAGGAAGTGCACACTTGTAATTAAAATCACCGTTTGTAAGGGTGGTGTAGCTCCTGTCGGCATTGCCGGGGGTTAGTCCGTATGCAAATTCAAAGTCGGCAGAGGAATTTTCGTCGGATTCTGCCTCCATAGAGTTTTCTTCTTTATCTTTATCTTTCTCTTTATCTTTATCGGGAGCTTCCTCGTCCTTTGTGTCTTGGGATTTCTTTTGCTCATTGTTTGTGATATCCTGCGAAGTAGAAAGCTCTTCTCCCTCGGTGTTTTCGCTATTCATACTGTTTATCGCAACAAAGCCCAGTATCGTAGCGAGGGCTATTACCACAACAACCAAAAAGGCTATTATAAATATAAACACATTTTTTTGATTGGTATTCTTCTCTCGGGGGACATCAGTTTTTGCCCTTTGGGGTGCACTTGCAGCTTGCTTTCTGGGTGCTGTTTCGGCAGGCTTGACGCTCTTTTTCTGCGTCGGCGGGGTCTCCCTTTTGGGACTTGGGGCGTCGTTTGAAGCGTATACCCTTTCATAATCCTTTATTGTAGGTATTGCCATAGTCTTGCCCAATGTGTCGCCCAAGCTGTCATTTTTTGTTTCGCCTATGTAACTTCCGCATTCACCGCAAAAAACCGTGCCGTCATCATAGGTTTTGCCGCATTTCGGACATATCATATCAAACACTCCGTTTCAAATAAATCATTCCAGATTTTTGCCGCAATTTGCACAAACCTTGGCATCGGGCTCATTTACCTGTCCGCAGATACACGCATCGGCATCAGTAGATGTGCCTTTTTCGTTATCTATTTCTTCAATCTTTGCTCTGTATTTTTTTATGAGGTCATTTCGGCTGCATATTTCCTCAAGATAACTCATATAGTCGGCTCTGGGAATATCGCCTTCGGGATTTAAAACACACCAGTTATAGAGTTTAACTCCGATTTCGCTGGAGATATCCTTGATTTCATTTTCCAGCTTTTTTATAGAAGACTTGAGCCTGGTCTTTTTGATAGCAGCCTTTGAGCCTGTACCTACTGTCTTTAAGCCACTATTTATTCCTGATATAATTTTATTTGTAAAATCTGACATATATACCCTCCAAAAACTTTATTTCATATTAATAATAATACAAACCGTGTGTTTTGTCAATTAGTATACTGTCGTTTCATTTGGCTTGAATTAAAAATGGTTTTGTGGTATAATTAACATATATTTCTATCGGAGGGTGATTATATGACAAAAATTGATATTTTCTCGGGATTTCTCGGTGCGGGAAAGACTACACTTATTAAAAAACTTATAACAGAAGCCTACAAAGGCGAAAAACTGGTCCTTATAGAAAACGAATTCGGACAGATAGGCATAGACGGGGCATTTATGCAGGATGCAGGCATCGAAGTTACCGAAATGAATTCGGGCTGCATCTGTTGCTCGCTTGTGGGAGACTTTGGCGAGGCACTTAAAAAAGTCCTTACCGAATATGCCCCCGACAGAATACTCATTGAGCCCTCGGGCGTGGGTAAGTTAAGCGATGTAATCCGTGCTGTAGAAAACATTGACGCCAAGGATGCCGTTCTTAATTCCTTTACAACTGTTGCAGATGTAAACAAATGCAAGATGTATCTTAAAAACTTTGGGGAATTTTTTGGCGACCAGATTGAAAACGCCGCAACCATAGTACTTAGCCACACACAAAAAGCAAACGGCGAAAAGATTGAAGAATGTATCAAACTTTTAAGAGAGCACAACCCCTCTTGCGTTATTGTTACAACTCCGTGGGACAGCATATCGGGCGAGGCGCTCCTTGACGCTATGGAAAACAGAGACACCCTTGAAAAAGAACTCGAAAATTTAAAAAACGAAGAGGTGTGCCCCCTTTGCAACCACCATCACGAGCATCACGACCACGACTGTGATTGCCACGAGTACGAGCATCACCATCACGACTGCGATTGCCACGAGCATGAGCATCACCATCACGACTGTGATTGCCACGAACACGAGCATCATCACCATCACGCAGACGAGGTTTTTACAAGCTGGGGCAAAGAAACCGCAAAGAAATTTACCAAAGAAGATATACAAAAGGCTCTCACCGAACTTTCAAACTCCGAAAAATACGGCACAATCCTCCGTGCGAAGGGCGTTGTGGCATCGGAGGATAGCTTTATCCACTTTGATTATATCCCCGGCGAAATCGACATACGCGAAGGCTCCCCTGCGGTAATCGGCAGACTTTGTGTAATAGGCGCCGACATAAGCCAAGAGGCACTTGACAATCTTTTCTAAAACGAGGTGAATTTTTATGGCATCACAAATACCGCTGTATGTTTTTACAGGCTTTCTGGAAGCAGGAAAAACCAAAGCAATACAAGAAACACTGCAGGACAAGAGATTTCATAACGGCGAGAGGACTTTGCTTCTCCTTTGCGAAGAGGGAATAGAAGAATATGACCTTTCGCGGTTTTGCGGAGGCAATGTTTTTTTAGAAAAGGTAGAAAACGAAGAGGATTTGAGCGAAAGCTATCTTCTTTCGCTCCAAAAGAAACACAAGATAGAAAGAGTTATTGTGGAATACAACGGAATGTGGCTATTAAATTCCCTCTACAACAACCTGCCCGAAAAGTGGTTTGTATATCAGGAAATTTTGTTTGCAGATGCTGCGACTTTTGTAAACTACAATGCCAATATGCGTCCCTTTGTGGTGGACAAGTTTACCAATGCGGAGCTCGTTGTGTTTAACCGTTCAGACAGCTCCACCGACAAAGACGAATTCCACAAAATAGTAAGGGGGATTTCCAGAAGATGTGCCATATCATATGAATTGGAAGACGGCACTATGGAATACGACGACAAGGAGGATCCCCTCCCCTTTGACATCGACGCCCCTGTAATAGAAATCAAAGACCGCGACTATGCACTGTGGTTCAGAGATATGGCAGAGGATATGAAAAAATACATCGGAAAGACTGTTAAGTTTAAGGGCATCGTAGCCGTAAGCGACAAATTTGCTCAAGGTACTGTTGTATGCGGCAGACATGTTATGACCTGCTGTGTTGACGATATTGAGTTTAAGGGAATGGTGGCAATTCTGCCAGAGGGTACTACCCTTAACAATCGCGACTGGGTAACGGTGACCGCCCTTTTTACACGCGAATACCACAAGCTCTACAGGTCAAAGGGCCCTGTGCTAAAGGTAACGGAGGTCGTACAAAGCGAAAAACCAGAGCAAGAGGTTGCGACTTTTTATTGATTTTTGTTTTAACAAAAAGCGTACTGATTTTTTCAGTACGCTTTTTCTGGAAGAGCCAAACGGTTTAGATGGCACTCTAATTGTTATTTTTCTTTGCTGTATTTATAGATGAAACAAGTATCTTTTTCAATTCAATACAATTTTCAAGAATGCTGTTATCATCATAATATCCGCTTTCTATAAGCAGCTCAATCCAATATTCACTCTCCGAACACTCTTTTAAAGCGATTTGCAGTTTAGCAATAAAATCGTTTTTACCGTGTCCGTAAAACGCTTCTCTGATATTTGCACCTATGCTTGTACCACTGCGAATAAGTTGATTTGTAAGTACACTTTCCCTTTTTTCGCTTTTTACTTTATTACAAACTTTAATTATATCTAATGCAAACTGTTTTGATTTTGTAAGCAACGGACTTTCCATAAATTTTCTCCTTTTAATCAAACTCGCTTTTGCGAGTTTGCACCTTACCTCTTCCTTATTCACTATCACTTATTACTTTCCAAAAATCGACAAGGCTTTTTAGGGAAAAGTGAATAGTGAATAGGTAATAAGTAAAATCGACAAGATTCTGTCGAACCTTGTCGATTTTTGGTAGCGGCAGACGGATTTGAACCATCGACACTGCGGGTATGAACCGCATGCTCTAGCCAACTGAGCTATGCCGCCATATTTAGTTGTTGTGTCAAACGACTTACCTATTATATTATATTTTCCTTAACTTGTCAAGATATTTATGAAAAAATTTTATTTTATGGAATTTTTTTAAAAACAGTATTGACAAAGCAGAAAACATACTGTATTATTTGTATTAATACAGTTGATACAGAAAGGAGTGAGCTGATGCTTCATCTCGATTATGGCGACCACAGACCCTTATATGAGCAGATAAAGGAAAAACTAAAGGAACACATCATTGGAGGAATATTACAGGAACACGACAAAATCCCATCGGTGAGAGAGCTTGCGGCAAATCTTGCAATAAACCCCAACACTATCCAAAAGGCGTACAAAGACCTGGAAAACGAGGGCTACATTTACTCCCAAAAGGCCAAAGGCAGTTTTGTAAGTCCGAGAGAAAATGCAACAGACACCATAGATATCTCTGCCATAGAGGAAGCTCTTGTATCCTCGGTAAAGGAGCTTAAATTTTTGGGCAAAAGCAAAGAGGATATCATTTCGATTATAGAAAAAGTGTACAAGGAGGACTAAAAGATGATAAAAGCAACCGATGTTGTAAAAACCTTTGACGGTTTCAAGGCATTAGACGGCGTTACACTAAATGTAAAAAAAGGCTCTGTCTATGGTTTAGTCGGACCTAACGGCGCCGGAAAGACAACGCTTATAAAGCACCTTACGGGTATATACCAAAGTGACTCTGGCTCTGTTACCATAGACGGACAAAGCATATACGAAAACGAAGATACCAAGAAAAAAGCCATATACATAGGCGACGACCTGTATTTCTTCCCGTCGTATTCCATAGAAGATACGGCAAAATTCTACAAAAGGATATACCCCGCCTGGAGCGACGAAGTGTACGAGAGCTTAAAGGATGTCTTTAAGATAGATACAAAAAGAAAAGTAAAAAGGCTCTCAAAAGGTATGCAAAAGCAGGTTGCATTCTGGATGGGACTTTCCGCTATGCCAAAGGTACTTATATTAGACGAACCCGTAGACGGTCTGGACCCTGTAATGCGAAGAAATGTATGGAAGATAATAGTTCAGTTTGTAGCGGAATACGAAACAACTGTTCTTATATCCAGCCACAACCTGAGAGAGCTCGAAGACATATGCGACCATGTGGGCATTATGTACGAGGGAAAGGTGGTACTGGAAAAATCCCTCGACGACATCAAAGGAAACATACACAAAATCCAGCTTGCATTCGATGGCGAATTTCCCCCAGAGATATACGAAAAAGCCGAAATTCTCCACAAAGAAACAGTGGGCAGAGTTCACACCGTAATAGCAAAAGGAGTTTCCGATAATCTCGAAGAAGTTTTTGGATCGTTTAAACCGCTTCTTTGCGACATAATTCCGCTTTCGCTGGAGGAAGTATTTATTTACGAATTGGGAGGTATGGGATATGAGTTTAAAAACATCATTATTTAACAAAGCAATATTTTTGTCCGACATCAAAAGATACTGGTGGCTTTGCCTTGCAAATACACTTCTTATCATTCTTTGCTGTGTTGTTCCTGTATATGATACATGTGTAAACCATCCCTTTTACTCATACGGAGCCAAACCCACCTGGATGGGACTTGGCATTGTTATAAACATAGTCTTTGCCTTGGGAACCGGCACAATACTGCTTTCGTATATGCACTTTAACAGCTCGGTTTCCACAATGCACTCTCTGCCCGTTAAACGAAGTGCAATATATGTAACCAAGATGCTCACCGCACTTTTGTTTATTATCGTGCCGATTGCAGTTTCGTCAGTTCTATTTATATTTATTACATCGTACGGACACTTTGGTGTTTGCGACATCCTCAAATGGCTCTATCAGGGAATAGTGTATGCACTTTTGATACTCTCTCTTACTGCGATTGTAAATATGATGACAGGAAACCCCATAGGCACAATAGTATTTACGGTAGGCTTTGCACTTGTGCCGATTGTTTTAATCGCCCTTTTGGACACGGTGTTTTCGGGAGAGGTATACGGGTATTTCGGAAGAATTGACAATTTTGCACAGTATATCTACATAGGCGAAAACGGGCTTTTGACCAAAGAGTACGGATTTATATACCCCATACTATCCATTGCATTTTTGGCGGGTGCATACCTGCTATATAAGTTCAGAAAGAGCGAAAAACACAGCGAGGTGATTTCTTTCAAATTCCTTGTACCGCTTTTTATCGGTATAATCTCTTCCGTTGCAAGCGGAATGAGTTTTGTGTACTTTAGTGAATTTCTCGGTATTCACAGCATTTTTACAATTATCCCCTTTGGTGTTTTGGGCACGCTCGTGGCTTTTATGGTGTACAAAAAATCCGTTTCGCTAAAGGGAACATTAAGACCTGTAGCTATTTACCTTGTATGTATACTCTGCTTTATAGGCTCTGTGAAATTTGACCTTACGGGATACGAAAGACGCCTGCCCCCGCTATCCGATATACAAAGCGTTTCCATAGAGCAGATAAAATACTCACCCTATGACAATGTGCCCGAATTTACAAGTGAAAAGGACATACAAAATGTGCTCAAACTCCATCAGCATTGCATAGATATAAAAGAAGACAGTTCCAGAGGCTTTTCCGATGTGTATATGCCGATTTGCTATACGCTAAAAAACGGCAAGCAGATTTTCAGAAAATACGATCTGAACTACGAAACCGACGAGGCATTCTTAAAACCTCTGTTTGAAACAAGAGAATACAGAATATCAAAATTTCCTCTCATAGACGGAAAGAAAAGAGACTTTACGCAGATAAGTATTTCGGACAGACGCTTTGCAAATGAAACATATTTGACCCTTTATCCCGACAACGAGGATATGGAAAAAATCCTCTCATCACTAAAAAAAGATATGTCCAATGCAACATATGAGGATTTGACACAAAGGCGTGGCATATCACCTGTAAGGATTTCTGTGTCGTGGAATGAGGAATTTAAAAACGAAAACACAGATACGGAGCCCAAGGTTGAAACCCGTTCTAATTCCGATACCTTCAGCGTGTATTCTTCGTATATAAACACTATTGATATTTTAAGCAAACTGGGTTACTATGACGCTGTTCCAAAGGTGAGCGACATTGCGTTCCTGACCATATCTGTAAGGAGCACTATGGACGACAAGGAGGTCACATCCTGCGATGTGACTGACACCCGGGAGATATCTCAAATCTACAGTATATATGAGGATATGCTCTCGGGCAAGCACTACAGAGAGTACGGACAAAACACAATAGATGTGTATCTTACATACACTCTTAATAACTCTCATGTGTTTGACATTTCGTGCACATACGACCGCGAGGCACTGCCGAGTGAACTAAAAAAATATATTCAATAAAAAATCGGGGCGATGAAATCATCGCCCCGATTGAACTTTTGGGGATAGGAAAATAAGATGCAGAATAAGCGAACTGAACCGAAGCAAGCGTGATTGCGAGGGGGACCCGACGGCGTACAAAGGTACGCCGAGAGGTGAAGTTCGTTTAGAGCTTATAGGCTAAAAATTCAAGAAAGCTGCAAAAATTGCAGCTTTCTACATAAATTTAGTGTTTTTCTGATGTTTTTAAACTGTAAGATGTCATAAGTCAAGCCTATAAGCGTTCTGCGCTTTATTTTACATCCCCAATTTTATTCTTCATCAAATGCGTCTTTACCCAGACCGCAAGTCGGGCATACCCAATCCTCGGGTACATCCTCCCATGCTGTGCCGGGAGCTACGCCGTTGTCGGGGTCACCTAACGCCTCGTCATAAACATAACCGCAAGGGCAAACATATTTTTTCATAACTAAAAACCTCCTTTTTATAATATATTAACCATAAATCCAAAAATTATTTAAAGCAGTTTTGCAAGAAAGCTCTGAAGTCTTTCGCTTTTTGGCGACTGAAAGATTTCGTCAGGGGTGCCCCTCTCTATTATTTGTCCGCCGTCCATAAACACAACCTCGTCTGCAACCTCTCTGGCAAAACCCATCTCGTGAGTTACCACAATCATTGTCATACCCTCTTTGGCAAGCTCTTTCATAACATCAAGAACCTCGCCGACCATTTCGGGATCGAGTGCCGATGTTGGCTCGTCAAAGAGCATAACCTCGGGAGCCATACAAAGTGCCCGAACAATAGCTACTCTCTGCTTTTGTCCGCCCGAAAGCTGTGCAGGATAGGCATCAGCTCTGTCTGCAAGACCTACTCTTTCAAGTAGTTCCATAGCTTTCTTTTCGGCTTCTTCCTTGGATATTTTGAGAAGCTTTACTGGAGCTATTGTAAGGTTTTTAAGTATTGTCATATGCGGAAAGAGATTAAACTGCTGGAAAACCATCCCCATTTTTCTACGCATAAGGTTGATATCCGTCTTTGCAGCCAAAATGTCTGTGCCTTCCAGAAGGATGTGTCCTTCGGTGGGTTCCTCCAAGAGATTGAGCGAGCGAAGAAGTGTGGATTTTCCGCTACCCGATGGGCCGATTATTACCACAACTCTGCCCTTTTGGAACTCTATGGAAACATCGTCTAACGCTTTTACACTGCCGTCCAAATAATGTTTCTTTAAATTCTGTACACTTATAAGAGAATTATCTTTCATTGTTTCTAAGTCTCCTTTCAAGTATACCGACCAGTCTGGAAAGACCCAGTACCATAATAAGATAAATAACAGCCACTGCCACAAGCGGCATAAACGGACTGTATGTTGCCGAACGGATTGCATTACCTGCATACATAAGGTCGCCCAGACCTATGTAGAAAGCAACCGAGGTTTCCTTTAACAGTACGACAAATTCGTTGGCAAGTGCGGGCAGTACCGCCTTGAATGCTTGCGGAAATACTATGTACATCATAGTCTGCATATAGTTAAAGCCAAGGCTTCTGCCTGCCTCTATCTGTCCGTCGTCTACGCTCATAATTCCGCCTCGGACAATCTCGGCAACATATGCACCCG
Organism: Clostridia bacterium; assembly: GCA_045544515.1. GTDB lineage: Bacteria > Bacillota > Clostridia > UMGS1810 > UMGS1810 > RGIG8748. Next base: position 90,211 of record JAZPZD010000015.1, read on the forward strand.
AGTTAAGACCAAAGCACACAACCGCCGACAAAAACTTGTCCACGCCAAGCGGCATAAATATAACAAAGTAGATAATCATTATCTGCACAACGGCAGGCGTTCCTCTGATTACTGTGAGATAAATCTGTGCAACAGAGTTAAAAAACTTAAGAACGATGCCGTGCTTGGTGGTTTTTAAATATGTGCAGCGTACAAACGCCACAAGAAAGCCCAGGATTATACCGATAATAAGAGCACAGAAGGTGAGCTTTATCGTAACCCACAGACCTTTGAAGATGGTTTTCCATCTGTCGTGCTTTAAAAAGTTTATCTCAAAGTCCTTTTTGATGCTGTTGTATATCTTGGCAATACCCTCCTTGGTTTCGGGTTTTTGGGTGCTTATGCGTGCCTCAAAGCATTCCACAAAGCCCTTGTTTACATTAGTGGAGAGAATGTCTTTTTCTTCTGTTTTGCCATCGGGGGTAGTTACGGTTATCTTCTTTATCTTCTTTACTTCTTCTTTGATATCCGTTATACCGCCGTATACCGCATTTACCGCCTCATCGGAGGTGTATATTTTAAATCCGTCCTTGGTTTCGTAGATAACCAGATTGACATTTTTGGTAATCTTTTTAGCATATTCAAGAGAGCTTACAATCTGCTGTTCAAACTCCATCTTAAAATCAAGCGACGACTTAAACATTGTGCCGTTCTTTTTCTTAACATCAGCAGCAAGATATGTATTGTACGAGGGCGAAACTGTTCCGTAAACATCAAGAGTTTCCACAAGACAGTTTAGGGTAATGTCCTTTTCGTCGCCATACGACATATCCGTTACTTTTATTTGGTTGTTATCGGCGATATATTTTAGCGTATTGGTAACTGCAATGGCGTCGAAACCCGAATTTACTATTTTCTCTGCCTCGCTTTGCGAAATTTCGCCCGCATATGTTGAAGTGCGGATTTCGTATACACAACCCAAAACAACTATCGCCGCAATAAAGACTGCTATAATACTATATATCAGCTTCTTTTTGTTCATTTCTTCACAATCCTTTGAAATTTCTTACAATAAAATATACTGCAAGAACAGTATAACTATCCTTGCAGCATAATTTGTATAGTTTAAAAAAATTATTCAGCCTTGATGTACTCGGCAATGATTTCGTCTATTTTGCCCGCTGCTGTAAGCTTTTCTAAAGCTGCATTGATTTTGTCAAGAAGCTCTGTGTTCTCCTTGGAAATAGCTATTGCATAGTCTTCTATAGCATATTCTGTGTCGAGAATTACAAGACCTTCGTTGTCTTTTACAAATGCCTTTGCAGGTTCATTGTCGATGATAACTGCATCAACATCTCCGCCCTTTAATGCGATAACTGCGTCTGCACCCTTGGAGTAGCTTATAACATTGTCCTCGCCGTAGTCGTCTTTGGAATAGATATCGCCTGTTGTTCCGAGCTGTGTACCGATCTTCTTGCCTTCTAAATCATCAAGAGATTTGATATCGGAATCTTCATTAACGATAACAACCTGCACACCTGTAGCATAGCTGGAGGTAAAGTCTACCTCTTCCTTACGCTCGTCGGTAACTGTCATACCAGCCATACCAAAGTCAACCTCACCCTTCTGAACAGAAGTGATGATAGAATCAAATTCCATGTCAACTATTTCGAGTTTTGCACCGATTTCTTCTGCTATTGCACCTGCAATGTCAACATCGATACCCTTGAATTCTTCGCCCTCTTTGTATTCATATGGAGGGAAAGCTGCATTTGTACCCATTTTGATTACAACTTCTTCCTCGGCTGTGTCCTTTTCACCGCAGGAGGTTAAAACTGCAGCACAGGATAATACAAGTGCAAAAACTAAAACCAATGATAATAACTTTTTCATTTTCTTATCTCCTTTTTTAATATATTGCATAAATACTATGCATAAATTTCTATTTGAATTATATCCCAATTAATCCCTTTTGTCAACTGTTTGAGTGATTTAGGCATTACTTTTTGCATTTTATGTATAAAAACAGTGCATAAAAATGTTTTTATGCACTGTTTTTAATTAATCGGGAATTTCTTCGCCAAGAACTATTGTTATTTTCTTATTCTGACCTTGTCTGTAAATCTCAAGCTCAAACTTGTCACCGGGCTGGTGTTTATTCTTTATCTCATTGATTTCTTCTACTGTTGCAACCTTTTTGCCATCACATTTTACTATGATATCGCCAATCTTGACACCGCCCATATATGCGGGGGAGTCGGGTGTCATACTGGAAACATACACACCCACAACAAGATTGTACGCCTTGGCGTCCTCTTCGGTTACAGCTCTTCCGCCGATACCGATTACAGGTCTGCCTGTTACATAACCTCGGTCTATAAGGTCGGAAATTATCGGTTTTGCCTCGTCTATGGGGATAGCAAATCCAAGACCTTCAAGAGTTGACGAAGAAATCTTTGCGGTGTTTATTCCTATAAGGTGTCCGTAGGCATTAACCAGTGCACCGCCCGAATTACCAGGGTTAATTGCAGCATCGGTCTGTATGAGGTTGAGCTGCTTTTCTTCTATGGTAACACTTCTGTTAAGACCGCTTATTATACCCTGAGTGGTAGTGCCTGCAAATTCCTGACCCAGAGGGTTTCCTATTGCAATGGCGGTATCTCCTACTCTTAATTCCGAGCTTTTGCCCATCTGTGCAAAGGTAAGCCCCTCTGCCTCTATCTTTAAAACTGCAAGGTCTGTTCTCGAATCTGTACCGATGAGCCTTGCCTTGTATTCCTCGTTGGTGTTTAAGATGACAATTATCTCATTTGCACCTTCTACAACATGGTTGTTGGTAACGACATAGCCGTCCTTGCTTATTATTACGCCCGAGCCGCTGCTCTTCTCCACCTCGGAGCCCGAACCGCCGCCGTAAAACCCAAAGCCAAAACCGTAGGGGTTAGTAGTCACCTTTGCCTTGTTTATAATTCCTACAACAGCAGGGCCCACCTTGTCTACAATCTCGGGTGTGGAAAGTGCATCTGCCTTGGAAGATGCAACTATTGCATTGGCAACAACCTTGCTGCCCTTGGTTTCCTTTTGGGGCTGTTTTGCGTCATTGTCATTTTTTATATTAGACGAAATATAGTTGGCAAGCCTCGGAACATATACCGTACCCGAAACGGATACCGCTGCAGTAAGTACGATTGCAAGCACAAAAGCATATACAGGGATATGTCTTTTTTTCTTCTGCTTTATGTTGGTATTATAGAATGTAGTTGTCTGCGAGCAGCCGCCATTATCAGAAAAATCTCCATAGGAGTTTCCCGATGTGTTATAGTCTGCGGTGCTCTCATATACACCGTCGGTATCGTTATATGAAAAGCTCTCGTTTTCCTGTGTCTTTGCACGGTCACTTTCTATGTTGTTTTCAAAATCGTCTTTGAACCATTTGTAATCGTCCATAATAAGACCTCCTTACATCTCTGTTAATTACATACTACCACACTAATTTGAATAAACTGTGAATAAAATGTGAAAAGTTTAGAAAACTGATTTTTTTAGTGTAAACACAAAGCGGGTGTACTCGTCGGGTTTGCTCTGTACGGTTATCTTTTCGCTGTGCATATGAATAATACGCTTTACTATATAAAGTCCCAGTCCCATACCAGTGCGGTCTTCACTTCGGGATTTGTCCGCTTTGTAAAATCTGTCCCATATAAACTGCATTTCTTCGGGATTTATTCCCTTGCCCGTATTGGTAACAGAGATTACGGCTTTTTCCTTTTTGTCCTCAATATCCACAGAGATTTTTCCGCCACTTGGCGTAAACTTAACGGCGTTGTTGATAAGATTGATAAGCACCTGCGTTATCATATCCTTGTCCGCGTTTACCATTATTCTGTCGGCATCCATATTTACGGATACATCAATGTCCTTGGGGGTAATCATCATTTCGAATTTCAACAGTGCAAGGCGCACAAGCTCATTTATGTCAAAATCCGTCTTTTCCGCCTTTGCTTCACCGCTTTCCATACGGGAAACCTGCAAAAGATTGGTTATAAGCCGCGACAGCCTCTTGGACTCGGACAGCACTACCTCCAGATATTCGTCTTTTGCATCATCGGGGATTGTGCCGTCTATAATCCCCTCGACAAAGCCCGATATCGTGGTAAGCGGTGTTCTTAATTCGTGCGATACATCGGATATAAAGCCTTGTCTTAAACGCTCCAGATTGTCGAGTGAAGATGCCATATTGTTGATGTTCTGTGCAAGCTCACCCAACTCGTTATTAACCGAATATTCCACTCTTTTTTTGAAATTGCCCTTGGAAAACTCCGTAACCGCCATGCTGATTGACTTGATGGGATTGGTAATTCTTAAGGACAGCATATAAAACAGTGCCGCCGCAAAAACAGTGGACAAAATAACGATAATTATCATCTTGTTTGCCAAAAAAGCATACATACTTCGTATTTCGGGCACAAGCTGATTGAACATTACACCGCCGAAAACCTCTCCGCCGTACATAAGCGGTGCACCGACAGTTAAAATCTTTTCGCCTTTTTCGCTTATATAAATATCTGTTGCAACGATATTTTTCCCTTTCAAAACAGGTTTAGTCACCTTTTCGTTTGTTCTCTCAAAGGAATTTTTGGGAGTGTCGGGAGAGGTGTCTGCAACCACAAAGCCGTTGCCGTCAAAGACCGTAACCATCGATTGAGTATTGTAACTCACGGTGTCTATCATACTCTGAAACATAAAATCCGTAGCATCGCTCTGGTTTATAAGTGCATAATGCGTAACTTCCTCAATTTCCGACACATTGCGGGTAAGCATCTTAACTTTTTCGTTTACGGCTATTCTCTCTAAATATGTGGTAAAATACACCGTAAAAAATATAAGCGTAAGTCCCACCACAAGAAAGCTCCCTATGACAAGATTGCCGAATATACTTTTTTTCAAATTATTTCACCTCAAATTTGTACCCTACGCCCCAAACGGTCTTGAGCGACCAGGTATCGCTTACACCCTCGACCTTTTCTCTTAACCTTTTTACATGAACATCCACAGTACGCGAGTCGCCAAAATACTCATATCCCCACACCTCGTCCAAAAGCTGATCGCGGGTAAACACCTTGTTGGGATGAGAGCACAAATAATGCAAAAGTTCCAATTCCTTTGGCGGAATTTCGGTCACTTTGCCGTCGATTTTGAGTTCGTATGTACTCATATTTATAGACAGCTTGTCAAAGGTTATTTCGTCGTCCTGGATATCATCAGCCTCAAAGCGTCTCAAAACCGCCCTCAATCTTGCGATTAGCTCCTTTGGTTCAAACGGCTTTACGACATAGTCGTCTGCACCCAGCTCCAGACCTACTATCTTGTCTATGGTTTCGCCCTTGGCAGAGAGCATTATCACAGGTGTTTTGCTGTTTTGACGGATTTTTTTCAAAACCTCTATTCCATCGAGTTCGGGCAGCATAATGTCAAGAATTACTGCACAGGGCTTTGCCTCTTCTATTACGGCAAGAGCCGTTTTGCCTGTAAATGCACACTTTACCTCAAAGCCTTCCTTAACAAGATAAAGTCTTACAAGCTCGCATATATTTTTGTCATCATCTACAATTACAACAGTATTATTAACACTCATTTTTCGCCGCCTCCTTTTCTTCGGATTTACCAGCATTTATCAGATTAATTACTATAATAGCTGCCACAGGGCCGAGTATCATACCTATGATGCCTATCAGCTTTAGCCCTATATACATCGACATAAGAGTTACCAGAGGGTGTATGCCAAGCTGTCCGCTAAGAACCCTCGGCTCCAGAAACTGCCTTGTAAGAAAGACCACACCGTATATGGCAAAAAGTCCTATCGCCCTTGCGTAGTCGCCTGATATAAGGCAAACAACTGCCCAAGGGTTTAATATTATACCTGTGCCCAGAACGGGTATGGCATCCAAAAAGCCGATTATCAGTGCAAGCAAAAACGCAGTTCTTATATCCAATACAATAAACCCTGCCAGAAGTATACAAAATACCACACACATTATGATAAGCTGGGCTTTTATATATCCGCCGCACGCCTTGGAAAAGCTATCCTTGGCACTTTTGATATACAAAAGTTTGTCCGAGGGGATAAACCTCTTTAATTCCTTTTTAAAGCCCTTGCTGTCATAGCTTATAAAGTAAACCGCCAGTATAAATACGATTGTAAATACTATTGCTCCGGGCACCTTTCCTGCAGCTCCGCCTATCTTTGACACTGCGGATTTAATAGCGGGCATAAGTATTCCCGCGGTGTCCTTGCCAAGAGCATCTGCAAACCTTACGGCATAGCCTCTTACCGCTTTTGGCAGAGTGTCTATCATATCCCATACAAAAACTGGCAGACCGTCTTTGGTATCTTTGAACATATCGGCAACTGTCTTTAACTCGGACACAAGAACCGACGAAAGTCCGTAGATTACAAGTGCCAGAATACCCACAACAAGAAGCATAGAGATAATTACCGCTATGCGTCTTTGTATATGTGCTCTCTCCAAAAGGCAGGAAAGCGGTTTTATAATAAGGCTCACTATCCATGCCAGAGCAAACGGAAGTATACAGCTTATCACCTTTGGCAAAGCAAAGATTATTATCACTGTAACAAGAAGTGCATATACGAGCTTTATAAGGCTCTTTGTGGGGTCTTTTTTAAGAATTTTCATATATTAATAAATCTCTCCATAAGCTTGTGTCCCTCTTCTATAAGGATGCCGCTCTTTTTTGACTCATCCTCTGTATACGAGGTAACATCATTTTTGATAGGATTGGTGCTGTCGTATATTATGTAAGGAACGCTGTCACGAGTGTGTGTCCTTAATTTAAGCGGTGTCGGATGGTCGGGAAGTATCAGCATACGGTAGTTAATGCCGTCTTTTTCCAGTTCTTCCTTGATATAGGACACAACCTCTCTGTCTATTAGCTCTATCGCCTTAACCTTGTTTTCTATCTCGTGTCTGTGTCCGCACTCGTCGGGAGCTTCCATATGGATATACACATAGTCGCTGCCCTCTCTTATTGCCTTTAGTGCGGCATCTGCCTTGCCCTTGAAGTTGGTGTGCACATTGCCTGTGGCACCCTCCACCTCTACTACATCCATTCCTGCACAAAGTCCTATTCCTTTTATAAGGTCAACGGCACTGATTACCGTACCTTTTAAACCAAACTCTTCGTAGAAATCCGAGAGAAGCGGCTTTTTGCCCTCGCCCCATATCCATATGGAGTTGGCTTTTCTTAAGCCCCTTTGTGCTCTGGCGATATTTACGGGGTGGTTGTTTAGTATTTCATAGCTTTTTACCATCATATCATAAATGAGCTCGCTGCCCTCACCCTTGGGAATATAATCCCTTACCTTCTGCTCCAGAATGTCGTGAGGGGGAGTAAGGGTAAAAGAGTACGGACCTTTGTCCCATACCATTATATGACGGTAGCTTACACCGGGATAGAACGAAAATTTGTCGTTTGAAAAAGCCTCGTTTACACTCTCTATAAGCTGCCTTGCCTCCTGGGTGGTTATCTCGTCTGCACTGTGGTCGATAACTGTCTTTTCCGCATAGTCTTCGTCATCGGAAACCGTTACAAGATTGCATCTGAATATTATGTCGGTATCCTTCATATCCACGCCCACGCTCACTGCCTCAAGAGGCGAACGACCCGAATAGTATTTGACAGGGTCGTATCCCATTGCCGCAAGGTTGGCAACATCGCTGCCGGGGGAAAGTGTGGGGGGCACATTTTTTACATGTCCTGTTTCGCCGTTTTTTGCCATATAATCTATACAGGGCTTGTGGGCACACTCAAGGGGTGTTTTTCCGCCGAGCTCGTCTACCTTGTAGTCTGCCATACCATCGCCTAATATTACTAAATACTTCATAACTTACCTCCAAAATATATTTAATATGTAATTATTTTTCCTCATTTTATATTATGCTACAAAATCATTTAAAAATCTACCCCAAAATAAAAATTTTAATAAAATTTTTACAGATTGTTAAATAAAGGCAATTACTCTTGAAATCGGCATATTTTTGATGTATAATTATTTTAATACTTATAAGAAAGGACCGATAATATGATTTTGGTAACAGGCGGTGCAGGTTTTATAGGAAGCCACACTTGTGTTGAACTTCTTGACGCAGGCTATGAGGTTGCAGTTATAGATAATCTCTGCAATTCCAAAATAGACAGCATATACAAAATTAAAGAAATAACAGGAAAAGATGTTAAATTCTATGAGGCAGACCTCGTAGACAAAGACGCAGTGGAAAAAATCTTTGAAGAAAACGATATAGAAGCCGTTATTCACTTTGCAGGATTAAAGGCTGTGGGCGAATCGGTACAGATACCTTTGAGATACTATCACAACAACATTTTGAGCACACTCGTACTGTGCGAAACTATGGCAAAATACGGCTGCAAAAAGATTGTGTTCAGTTCTTCTGCAACAGTATACGGAAATCCCCACACAGTTCCGATAAAGGAGGACTTCCCCAGAAGCACAACCAATCCCTACGGCAGCACAAAGCTTATGATAGAAGACATCCTTACAGACCTCTGGGTGTCCGACAATGAGTGGTCCATAGTACTGCTAAGATACTTTAACCCCATAGGTGCTCACAAGTCGGGCCTCATCGGCGAAAACCCCAACGGTATTCCCAACAATCTCGTGCCCTACATTGCGCAGGTTGCTATAGGCAAGCTCGACCACTTAAATGTATTTGGCGATGACTATCCTACCAAAGACGGAACAGGCGTACGAGACTACATCCATGTAGTAGACCTTAGCAAAGGCCATGTAAAAGCTCTCCAAAAGGCAAACTCCTGCACAGGTGTTAATACATACAACCTCGGCACAGGCAACGGCTACAGCGTACTCGAAGTTCTCCACGCTTACGAAAAGGCTTGCGGCAAGACACTCAAATACGAAGTAGCACCCAGAAGACCGGGAGATATCCCCGAGTGCTTTGCAGATACCGAAAAATCCTTTAAAGAGCTTGGATGGAAAGCCGAGCTTGATATCGCAAGAATGTGCGAAGACTCATGGAGATTTACGAAAAACAACCTATAATTTTCCAAAAAGGGCGGATGTTAGCATCCGCCCTTAATCCTTGAAAAATACTGCCCATCCTCCTTAAATTCTATCCCCGCAACCCAGAACTCTCCGCACCGTGCCGCACAGTCCCACACATTTACAAAGGGGTTTTCGCCACTGCACTTAATGGCAAGGGCACTCTTGCCGCCATTTTTTATACCAAAAAGCAGTGTCCCCTCTTTTTCAAAGGCATCGGCAACCTCGGGTACATACAAAATATGACAATACGCACTCATGCCAAGGGGAGCTTTTATTTCTGCAAGGTCATACCACTCATAATCTTGTACGGGAATGTATGTACTCCTATTTAATGTTTCGGCAAAACTTTCTATTTCTTCAATGAGCTTTCGGTACGAATTTTTGTCCCGAGGCTTTTTTTTGATACTTTGCAAAAGCTGTTCTCCCCTTGCAATCGGGGCGGTTTTGTCCTTTTTTGTCATATTATCGAGTGAAGTCTGTATATTCCACAAAAGATTTTGGTATCCCACAGCAATCGGCTTTATACTTTTGGTGTGTTTTTCTATCACACAAAATGTATCCATATCGTTTATGTTGTATCCGTTATACGAGAGAGTGTTTTTGTTTATATGCACCTCGCCCGTTGCAGTGCCTTTTATAAATTCCAGAGTGTCTGCTATTACAGGGCTATTAAACGGTCTGTGCGAACTCAAAAGAACTATCTTGCATATTGGAAGATTTTCTTTTGAATTTGCACAAATACTGTAATTGACCCTTATACAATCTCCCAAAAAAGAATAATCCACCACACCTGTAACGAGGGAAGACATTCCTTTTAAAATCACTGTTTGCATATTGTCACCTCTTTTATAATTCTATGATTAAATGATTGCAAAAATAATAATTATGAGTTATAATCTTTAGGATGGGAGTTGATTTTTATAATTACCAAAAACGACTGTTTAGATGTTAATATAACCGATGTGACCTCGGAGGGTTGCGGCGTTGCAAAACCCAATGGCTATCCGCTGTTTATAAAAGGCGGTGTAACGGGCGATGTGCTGAATGTAACCGTAACCAAAACCAACAAAAGCTACGGATTTGCAAAGATAAACAAAATTATCACCCCGTCCGAGTACAGAACCGAGCCCAAATGTGCCATCGCCGATTTGTGCGGTGGGTGCGACTTTATGCACATAGACTACTGTATGCAGCAAAAGATAAAGTCCGATATAGTTAAAAACAATATCATACGCATTGGCGGTGCAGACGAGGACAGCTTTGTATACGAGGGGATAGTAGGCGGCGAAAGGGTATTTAACTACCGTACCAAAGCACAGTTTCCTGTGGGTATGCACAAAGGAAAGGTTGTGTGCGGTTTTTACTCACGCAAAAGCCACGAAATAGTCCCTGCGGATAACTGCCTTATACAAAACGAAGAAATCAACAAGGCGGTAAAAATCTTTTTGGAATACGCAAACAAATACAAGGTAAGCGTATATAATGAAAAAAATCACACAGGAATTCTTCGCCACATATATGTCCGCACAGGGCACAACACAGGCGAGATGCTTGTTGTAATCGTGACAAATTCCAAGAAAAGACTTCCCCATCAGGATGAACTCGTAAACTCATTAAAAAGCCTTGAAAATTTAAAAGGTGTACTGCAAAATATCAATACAGAAAAGACAAACCTTGTCCTTGGAAAAGAAAGCAGAATTTTATACGGCGAAAACGCCATTGTATCTCAAATAGGCAATCTCAAATTTGCCATTTCGGCGGAGAGCTTTTTCCAGGTAAATGAAGAGCAAACCTACAAGCTGTACCTGAAAGCATTGGAATATGCCGAGCTTTCAAATAACGAAACCGTATTTGACCTGTACTGCGGTGTGGGTAGTATATCCCTTTTTCTATCACAAAAAGCAAAAAAGGTAATCGGCGTGGAAATCGTGGAAAAGGCGATAGAAAATGCCAGACAAAACGCCAGATTAAACGGCATCACAAATGCCGAATTTTATGCAGGCGACTGCGGCAAAACAGTGGGAGAACTTATACAAAAAGGCGAAAGTGCCGATGTAGTCGTTGTAGACCCGCCGAGAAAGGGATGCAGTGAGAAGCTCCTTGAATTTTTAAACGAAATATCTCCCAAAAAGATTGTGTATGTTTCCTGCAACAGTGCTACACTTGCAAGAGATATAAAGATTTTGTCGCAGTACGGCTACAAGCTAAAGAAAGTTTGTGCTGTGGATATGTTCCCGAATTCAGGACATTGCGAAGCTGTCGCACTTTTGGTGCGGACAGATTCATCGATATAAATCTCGAGAGCAAAACCAAAGTTTTGCTCTCTGTTTTAATTCTTAAAGTAATTATTTATTTTTCTAAACTTTTAGCATCTAACAAAAAATCATAAATGTTCATTGTTAAGATACCATTTTCATCATAATAAGATGGAACAATGTCCTTTGTTATTACAATCTTCTTAAATGAATCATTGATTTTCTTGAACGGTCTGATTTCCTGTGTTCTCTTTTCTTCATCCGGCATTGCAAATGCTGATTGAATGTAGATTTTTCTAGAACCGAGGTTGCAAACAAAATCAACTTCCAAATGTTTTCTTACAGACTTACCATCTGCATCCTTTTCGCTTATCGTAACTACGCCGACATCTACTTTATACCCACGCATTCTAAGTTCATTGTAAATGACATTTTCCATAGCATGTGTCTGCTCGAACTGTCTGAAATTTATACGGGCATTACGCAGTCCCATATCAGAAAAATAAAATTTCTTAGGAGTTTCTATATAAGATTTACCTTTGATGTCATATCTTAACGCTGATTCGAGCAAGAATGAATCTTCTAAATAATCAAGATATTTCTTTATGGTTGCTGATGTTATTTTTGAATTTTTAACTGATTTAAAAGTTTTTCGCAGTTTTTCAGGGTTGGTTAAAGAGCCTATTGCAGAAGATACTATGTTGAGCAAATCTTCCAGTTCTCCAATGTTTCTGACCTTATTTCTCTTTTGAATATCTCGTACATAAATTTCACTGAAAAGATTTTCAAGTGCAGATGCCTTGTTCTCCTGACCATCTCTTAATACAACCAAAGGAATACCACCATAAAGCATGTATTCTGACAATCCTTCATACTTATCACCATTATAAGCTGTCATAAACTCTGCAAAGCTCAATGGGTACATATGAATTTCATCACCACGACCTGCAAACTCTGTTATAATATCTTTTGATAAAAATTTAGCATTACTACCGGTTACATACACATCCATATTTTTCTTGCGCAGGTAACCGTTTAGAACAGTTTCAAAGCAATCAAGCATCTGTACTTCATCCAAAAGAAGATAATACATTTCATTATCTGTCATTTTAGAGCGTATAAATGCCATAAATTTCTCAGGATTGACCTTTTTGTTCTCTTTTTCAATTTCTATAATGCTTTCACCTATTAAGTTCAAATCATCACCGGAATCAAACGCAAAGCGGATGATATGACTTTCATCCACACCGGTTTCCAAAAGGTGGTTATAAAAAATATCATTTAAAAGATATGATTTTCCGCATCTTCTGATACCGGTTATAACTTTGATTAATCCATTATGCTTTAAACTAATCAGCTTATTCAAATACAAATCTCTTTTAATTTCCATATTATTCACCGTTCTAAAATAGATTTTTGCATCTAAATGCAATTTTCTATATTAACATTACTACAAAAACATTTAAAAGTCAATGTTCTAAAATAGATTTTTGCATATTTCAACACTTTTTTATTATATCTTTATATAAGAAGAGTGTTTTTATTCATAAAAATGGGTGACATTTATCAAATTTCGTGATATAATACAATAATGTGGAATTGAAAATAAGTAGAGTGATGTGCCGAAAAAATACAATGTAAATTGGGAGATGTTACAAATGAAAAATAATATATTTATAATGGGAGACAGTTATTCAACTTATGAGGGATACATTCCAAGCGGGTATAACTTTTATTATAGCGATAAAAGAGAGGAAAAGCCCATTGTAAAGGGAGCAGAAAAAACCTGGTGGAATATATTGGCAAAGGAAAACAACCTCAACATAATACTTAACGATAGCTTTTCAGGTTCAACGATTTGTAATACGGTAAGAAAAACTCTTACTATTGAATCATCATTTGTCAGCAGAATTGATAAATATATAGCCGAAAAACTTTTTACTGAAAATAACATCAACACGATGTTTATATTTGGAGGGACAAATGATTCTTGGCTAGATGCTCCTGTTGGAAATCTTAAATATTCAGATTGGACTGATGATGACATGATGTGTGTATTGCCTGCTTTTTGCTACATAATCAGCAGAGCAAAGGAAGTGGTTGAAGATGTAATTGTTATCATAAACACCGGTTTAAAGCAAGAAATCACCAAAGGTTTTGTAGAAGCTTGTGAAAAAAATAAAATCAAATATTTATGTCTACAAGAAATAGACAAGGAAAATGGTCATCCTACCGAGTTAGGAATGAAACAAATCTCTGAACAAGTTACCGAGTGCTTACATAAGAAATAAAATGCAAACAATTAATTAATACGAAAAGAGGAAAACAAATGAAGAGTTTAAAACCAATGCTTTTTTCGTGCCTTAAAGGCTACGACAGGCAAAAATTTCTAAAAGACTTTATTGCAGGTATCATAGTTGCAATTATTGCACTTCCGCTATCCATAGCGCTTGCAATAGCATCGGGCGTATCCCCCGAAAAGGGAATTCATACCGCCATAATTGCAGGATTTATGATATCTTTCCTTGGCGGAAGCCGTGTGCAGATAGGCGGACCTACCGCCGCGTTTGTAGTAATAGTTGTGGGGATAATTGCCAAATTTGGTTTGGATGGTCTTATACTTGCCACCATTATGGCAGGAATTATCCTGGTTGTAATGGGCCTTTGCGGTGTGGGGTCGCTTATCAAATTCATTCCCTCCACCATTACCACAGGCTTTACCGCAGGTATTGCCGTAACACTTTTTGTTCAGCAGTTAAAGGACCTTTTGGGGCTGGAAATTGCAAGCGTTCCGTCGGAATTTTTTGAGAGAATTGCATCATACGCCGAGCACATAGGCACATTTAATCCGTATGCACTTCTTGTGGGAGGCATAGCACTTGTAATAATGATAGTGCTCCCCTACATATCCGAAAAAATCCCCGGCTCTCTTGTAGCTATCATAGTAACAACTCTTGTAGTTAAGATATTTAATCTCGATGTTGCAACAATAGGCTCTGTATACGGAGAGCTTTCCAACTCTTTCCCTATGCCGAGCATTCCAAAAATAAACTTTTCACTAATAGGCGATTTAATATCCCCTGCATTTACAATAGCAATCCTTGCCGCTATTGAGTCGCTGTTATCGTGTGTGGTATCCGACGGTATGATAGGAAGCCGACACCGTTCTAATACCGAGCTTGTAGCACAGGGCGTGGGCAATATCTTCTCGGGTCTTTTTGGCGGAATACCCGCAACAGGTGCGATAGCAAGAACTGCCGCCAATGTCAAAAACGGAGGCAGAACTCCCGTTGCCGGAATGGTACACGCCATAACCCTTGCAATCATTATGGTTGTTCTTATGCCTTATGCGGCACTTATACCGATGACTACCCTCTCGGCAGTACTGATAGTAGTTGCGTACAATATGAGTGGTTGGAGAGCTTTTGTAGCTATGCGAAAAGCCCCCAAGAGCGACTATGCGGTACTTATCATCACCTTTGTGCTTACGGTGTGCTTTGACCTGGTTGTTGCAATCGAGGTGGGCATGGTGCTTGCAGCACTTCTCTTTATGAACCGAATGGCAGACACTACAGAGGTGCGCAAATGGCAGGAATATGACGAAACTGACGAAGAGTCTATTTCGCTTTTGGAAATCCCTGACAAAACCGCAGTATACGAAATAACAGGTCCAATGTTCTTTGGTGCATCGGACAAGTTTGCAGAAATCCTTACAGAAACCAAAAAGGAATACAGGGCAATGATACTTAGAATGCGCTCTGTCCCTGCACTTGATGCAACGGCATATCAAACGCTCGAAGAGATATACACTTCCTGCAAAAAGCGAAATATAACCCTAATAATATCACACATAAACGAGCAACCGCTAAATGTACTCAAAAAGCAGGAACTCTTCCAAAAAATCGGCGAAGAAAACTTTGCACCAAACATTTATGCCGCAATAGAACTGGCAAAAAACATAGCAGAATAAAATTTATACTAATTTTTTTAAAAAAGGTCTTGACAATCAAGACCTTTTTTGGTATCATATTTGAGTACTTAATATTGGGCTATCGCCAAGTTGGTAAGGCACCGGATTCTGATTCCGGCATTCGGAGGTTCGAGTCCTTCTAGCCCAGCCAAAAAAACGACTTGTTAATGCAAGTCGTTTTTTTAACTAAAAGGAGTGTATAAAATGTCTAATATCTGGCACGATATCAATCCCAGAAGAATATCCAAGGAAAAGTTTATAGCTGTTATCGAAATCCCCAAGGGTTGCAAAAACAAATACGAAATGGACAAGGACACAGGACTTTTGAGACTCGACAGAGTTCTCTATACATCAACTCACTATCCTGCTAACTACGGATTTATCCCCAGAACATACGCCGAAGACAATGACCCGCTTGATGTTCTCGTACTCTGCCAGGAAACGATAGTTCCTATGACACTTGTTGAGTGCAAGCCAATAGGTGCACTCAAAATGAAAGACAATAACGAAATCGACGAAAAGATAATTGCTGTACCTGTAAACGACCCCACATACAGCAGCTACACAGATATTTCTGAACTTCCGCAACATATATTCGAAGAGATTTCGCACTTTTTCCAGGTGTACAAAAGTCTTGAATGCAAGACTACTATGGTAGACGAAACCGTTTCGGCAGAAGAATCCAAAAAGATAATAGAAAAATGTATTCAGCTATATAAAGACACATATTGCTAAAAGTCTAAAAGCCACAGTCATTGACTGTGGCTTTTAGCTTGTTTATTAAACAAAGGACCTGAGATAAGGGGAGTTAATAGCTTATTCGTTTGTTTTTGGAATGAGATTTTTGTATGTATCCAAGTCGATTTCAAGGTCTTTTAACTTGGTAGGGATATTTTTGTCGATGTCTTTTTTTATATTGATTTCGGGGATTTTTTCTAATTTCTCGATTTTAGAAACATCGATTTTTTCAAGCTTTTCAATTTTTTCGAGTTTTTCAAGCTTTTCAGCTTCCAGTTTAAGAGCTGCCTGCAAATCAGCATATGCTTTTTCGGCATCTGTAAGGACAGCGTAGTTATCCACCTTTTCCTTTGCATCGCTGTTTAATGCGTCATAGGCTTCTCTTGCACTATCTATTTTTTCTTTGCATTCCTTGGAAACATCTACTGTTCCTATTGCATCAATAAGTGCAATAACCTTTGCTGCTTTGTCAGCATTTACAAAATCATCGTAGGTCTTTCTGGCGTTTTCAAGAACGCTGTAGTTGGAAACCTTTTTCTTGTCGTCTTCACCAAGTGCCTTGTATGCTGCTTCTGCCGCCTCTATCCTTTTAAGACAGTCCTCGGTGTAGGTTATGTTTCCTATGTTTTCTATAACAAGCTCAACCTTATTAGCACCGCCTATTACCACACGCTTGCTGAACGAATATATATCTACCACAAAACCGTCTACGAGCTTAACAAGTACAAATGTTGCCTCGCCCTTGTCTTGGTCATAGTAGTATGCATCGCCGCCAAGGAATTCTTCGGTCTGTATAGTAACCATTCTTCCCGAGTCGTCATAGGTGTATTTGTTGCTGTCGCGTGATACCGAGATTACTATGTCGTCTTTGCCGTCGTTTATAGTCAGTGTCTCGCCTTTGGAGGTAGTTCTGCGAGTGGTGTTGGCAATGTAACCGTAGATAAACTCGGTATCCGCACCAAACATATTAAGAGCTTTTGTATTTAACCTCATAAGACCGCCCGATTCGCTTCCTATTACAACATACTCGGATACATAGCCCGCGGAATTTGCATTGTAGGCAAATACATCACCGATTTTAAAGTCCTCGTATGCGTCGTGGGAACCTGCTTTGTTGTCGGATTCGGAGTCAAAGTAGAGGGTGCCTCTCTTTTCGTTTTGAATAAATGTAACCTTTGTTATGGTATTTCTGTCTTCGTCGGTAATTGTAGCGGCTCTTTCTACTATTGCAAAGCCTATCTCCTGCGCAAATTCACTTTCGCCGTCTGTTACAACCATTACGCTGTTTTCAAAATCGGTATCTGCAAACACAAATCCCGAATATTTACCTTCGTCCACAAGATAACTTATATCGGTTGCATAAGCATTCTCTACATTCTGGGACATAAGATTGAATATAACCAAATCATCCTCGAGCATTCTTCCGCCGATCATCTGTGTTCTGTCGTTGTAGTCATCTTTTGCGGAGGATATAGTTGCAACAGAGGTGCCGGGTTTGTTTGCACTTTCGATAGTTCTGATATAACCGCGTGCATTTGTCTTGTATGTAACAAGTCTGTCGGGGTCAGCCTTTTGACCATTGGTAAGGTTGGCATAGAGCTGGCTGGTCTGCGACTTGGTATCTATGCCGATGGATGCGGCATATGTGGACACAAAGTAGTCATTTGCATCGTCGGTGAGGTTGTATGTAACAATACCATCGTCCATTGTAAGAAGTTTAACCATCCATTTGCCTGTAGAAAAGACATCCTTGGAAAGTGCTGCCTCTAAAACATATGCATAGTCCTTGCCCTGCGATGTGCCGTCAAATTCTATAATCTTGCCTGTCATTCCTACGAAGAACAAGCCTTCGTCACCAACAGAGAGCACCTTGCCTGTGGAATCTATGAATTCCTCGTCGTCAATTACTACATATCTGTTGCCGTTTGATGTAAAAGTGGATTCTACCTCACCTCTTACAACAGCGTTTCTTAGTTTGATAATTCTTATGTAATCGGAGTAATTTTTGAAGTTTTCGTTGTCGGATACAACTGCAACAACATCATCCTCGGCAAAGTCGTCAAGATCCAAGGGATTTCCTCTGTCGTCTTCGAGGATAGTTGTAACATCATCATCGTCGAGCTTTAATGTAATGCTCTTGCCCATAAGAGTGATTTTATCTCTCTTGGCATCTACATACTCAACTCTTGCAGAAACATACTTTGTAGCAACAATCGCATCATATGTGGAGTCGCCTGTGTTTTCTATAAATTTGAGCTCGATATCTTCCTCTGCCAGGAGGTCTGCGATATCGCCCTTGTATTCTGCCATATTTAATTCTGCTACGGGGTTTTGTCTAATCTTGATTGTTTTTGTCTTTGAATTGGATGCAGAAACATAGTATGTAACCTTGCCGTTTACAAATTCCTCTATGTCGTCAGAAATGATGGTAAGGCTCTCGCCCTCAACTGCTGATGCAACCGCAATAACCTTGTAGATTTTGCGGGAGGTTTTTTGAACATACACATCCACGCTTTGATGACGGTAGTTGGCTATGTCGGAGCCGTTTATTACAAAGCTCTCCAAATCGCCTTCTTCAAACTCAAGGTCGTCGGAATCGGCTGTGATATCGAACTCAACCTCGTCGTAGGACTTGTCTCCTACCACACCTGTTGCTATGAATATGTCCATATCGGTAAGGATTGTTCTGTAATCTCTGCCGCCTCTGCCGTCCAACACCTGGTATTCGGTGTTGTAGCCGTAGGAGGTCTGGTCCATCATAGGAGTAGAGAGTGCGTTGTATACCAATATGGCAATGTTCTTTCGCTGTGCGGTAGCGGATACACCTTCGTTAATCTTGTATGTGTTAGCAACTACGAGATAGCCTGTGGGCCAACCGCCCTTTGCCGCTGCCATGGGCTCAAAGCCGAGTGCACAGACAAGCATCTTAACTGCCTGGTTGTATGTAACAGTGTCCTCGGGACCAAAGTTTCCGTCGCCATAGCCGTTGATTATACCGTTTTGAGATGCTATGTTGATGTAACCCGATGCCCAGTGATTAGATGGAACATCATTAAAGGCTGTGGTTCCCCTCACACCCGATGCAGCACCCTCAAGACCTTTGGCACGGCATACGATTGCCGCCATTTCAGCTCTGGTAATGGTGCTGTTGGGATTGAAGTTGCCGTTTTCATCGCCCTCAAAAATTTCCAGTTCTGTAAGAAGCTCAAGAGATGCGGCATAGTCTTCGTCGTAGTCTACATCGCTGTATGCAGCATATACTGCACTTGAGCAAAGAAGTGAAAATGTGAGTGCCAATGTGATAAGCTTATGTAATATTTTCATTTTACAGTCCCTCCTGTATTATAATATGACAACTGTCATACTGTTATTCTGTGATTAAATTATATAACACAGGATTTTCAATCGTCAACAATGGATAGTGCGTTGTTATAATATTGACACATTTTTGACAAAATTGTTACAAAACCGTCATATTCATATTGTAATGGTAATATTAAGGGGAATGCATTGATGCATTCCCCTCAGCGTGTCGATAAAGTCGACACGCTGATTAGACGAACGAAAATGGACGCAGACGAGGAAGCGCGAAGCAGGCAGTACAAAGGTACGGCAATGAGCGATGACGAAGTAAGCAAAGTGCATAAAATACTGGCTTTTGGCATCTATGGCAAAAGCTACATAAATGAAAAAGCTCATTAGTAATGATTACAATATTCCTTACTAATGAGCTTAATTTTTTGGTATTCACTTTGCGGTGCGTTCTTTTTCGACAGTCTGAGGGGAATGCATTGATGCATTCCCCTATAAACAAAAAGCGGCATAAAGAGGAACGGTCTTCTTTCCATCCTTAAAACCAAAGTTTTTGGCAGATAATTTTATTGAATATTTAGGGCTATTAGTCTGTATATACACATTAAGACTCTTTGACTTTGTGTTATCTGCGCTCTTAACCTCTATTGGTATAATGTCTCCTTCAAGCTGTACGACAAAGTCCACCTCTGCACCACGCTCGGACATCCAATAATATGTTTTGTGTCCATTTATTATAAGCTGTGCATTAACATAATTTTCTGTCATTCCACCCTTGAAGTCATTGAGTTCATCGGAAGCGTAAAGTACATCCTGGTACAGCAAGTCTTTTTTTGCACAAAGCAGTCCGACATCCGATATATATACTTTAAACGAATCAATATCCCGATAGTTTTCCAATGGTTTTTTAATCTGTTCTACCTTGAAAATTTGTGATACTATACCGGATAAAGTGAGCCATTCAACTGCATTTTCGAACTCTGCGGCTCTTGCACCTTTTTTGATGAGTTTGTACTGAAATCTCGTGTTTTTCTTTGAAAGCTGAACTGTTATATTGTCATAAGTAAGTCTGGTCTTTTTGATTTCATTTTTGCTATTGTACTTGCTCATATCATCAAGGTATCCCTCTAATATCATATTTTGAGTATGTCTTATAAGGATATAATCTTTCGTCTGTGCATATTTCATAACACACTCCGGCATTCCGCCTACAACAAGATACTGCCGATACAAATTCATCGCTTCTTCGTGAAGAACCTGAGGCATCGGAGAATTGTTTTTGTAAGATTCTTTGATACGATCTATCAAATCCTCATTGCCGAGAGCAAGCATAAATTCTTCAATATCCATAGGATGCAGAGTCTTGATATCTACCTTGCCAACGGGAAAAGAATATTCATTTCTGTTTACTGCAACACCCAAAAGGCTCCCGGCAACAGCTATATGATAATCAGGTGCCTGCTCACAAAAATATTTAAGCGAAGTCAGTGCCCTTTCGCATCTTTGCACTTCGTCAAATATGATAAGGGTCTTTTCCTTGATGATAGTCTGACCAACAAATTGCGAAAGTATAGGTATGAGGTAATCCGGACTTATATTTTCTTCAAATACAGTTGATATTGCGGGTGTAGTTTCAAAATTAAAATATGCGACATTCTCATAGCAAGTTCTGCCAAACTCCAAGAGCGAATATGTCTTGCCAACTTGTCGGGCACCTTGCAAAATCAAAGGCTTTCTGTGTGGATTATCTTTCCAGCTTTTCAAAAAATCCATTATTTTTCTCTTCATAATATTCACCCCCACATAGGATTTGACATTATTTTAGCATATATTCGTGTAAATATCAATATAATTTTCAAAAATATTCGTGTTATTTTACACGAATATTTTTGAAAATTACTCTTTTTTGCTCATGTTGAATAAAAAAAGAGCTACAGCTTTCGCCGTAGCTCTCTTTTATTATTAAGTCAAAGACTTGAGAAACTAATTATTTTGTAGCTTTTTCGTAAGCATCCTTTGTGATTTCTTTTTTATCTACAACTTTCTCTGTTGCAGCGAAACCATAGATATCAACAACTACGCCATCAACGATTCTTATGAGAACCTTAGCAGCCTTAATTGTTGTTGTCTGCTCGTAGTACTTAATAGCGTCGCCTGTGCCTTCTGTGATGTAGTCAACATCAACTTCAGCATAGTCCATATCGTCGTGAGCCATGAAGTCTTCTGTTTCGATAGCTACATTTCTACCAGCGTTGTTGTAAGTGTACTTGTTAGCATCCTTAGCAACATTGATTACACTACCCTTAACTGTAATGTTTTCACCCTTAGAAGTAGTCTTTCTTTCTGTGTTTTCGATGAAACCTTCAACGATTTCAACAGGATCAGAGCCTTTCTTAGCTTCTGCAACACCCTTGTCGTTAAGTGTGAGCTTTCCGCCAGATACTGTACCAACTACTACATAGCTGGAAACAACACCGTTAGCATCTGCATTGAAGAGGAATACAGAACCTACTGTGAGGTCTTCGTAATCAAGTTCACCCTTCATATCAGCTTCATCATCAAATGTGATTACGCCTTCAACTTCATCCTGAACATAAGATACCTTTACGATATCGTTGTCGTCAGCATCTTTGGATCTTGCAATCTTGGTAGCAACTGCAAAACCAGCTTCGAGAGAGAAGATGCTTTCGCCGTTTGTGATTACCATAATTACATATTCACCATCATTGTCAGCAAATGCGAAACCGCCGTATTTGCTTTCGTCAACGAGGTAAGAAATATCTGTAGCATATGCATCTTCAGCTTCAGAACCTGTGAGGTTGAAGATAGCTATATCATCTTCAAGAGCGCAACCAGCGATAACCTGTGTTCTGTCGTTGTAATCATCTTTGGATACATCGATAGCTTTAGCAGCACCGTCAGCAGGATCAAAAGATCTGATCTGGCCTTTAGCGTTTGTCTTGTAAGTGATAAGTCTTGCTGCGTTATCTAAGTTAGATGTGTTATCTACATAGAGATAATCGCCATCGCTGTTAGCTTTGAAAGCAGCTTTAGCTGTATCTGTAAAGTATTTGTTGAATGCATCGTTTGCATCAACTGTAACATCATATGTTACGATACCGTCTTCTTCTGTAAGAAGTTTAACCTGCCATTTGTCAGCAGAGAAAGAAGATTTGGATTTAGCAGCTTCGAGGATGTAAGCGTAGTCTTTACCAGTAACGCTACCATCGAAGTATATAACCTTACCGGTCATACCGATATAGAAAGTACCTTCGTCGCCAACACCAAGACCAAGTGATTCATCATTTGAAAGCATGTATTCTTCACCGTTGATTACGATGTAATCATAACCGTTAGATTCAAATGCTTCGTCAATAACGCCTGTTACAGCAGCGTTAGAGAGCTTTATAATCTTAATGTAGTTTGTGAATTTCTTGAAGTTTGTGTTGTCAGCAACAACTGCAACAACATCGTCTTCAGCAAAGTCTGCAAGTGTGAGTTCTGCACCCTTGTCGTCTACGAGGATGATTTCTACATCTTCGTCTTCAAAGTCAAATGTGATTGTTTTGCCATCGATTTCGATCTTATCCTTGTCAGCGTCAACATAGTCAACGAGCTTGGATGTGTATTTTGTAGCAATAATCTTGTCAAATTTGTTGTCAGATGTGTTTTCGATAAGAATGAGCTCTACATCATCTTCTTTAACAAGTTCAGCAAATGTCTTGCTTTCAGCGCCTCTGTTGTATTCGATGTCAGCTTTCTTTTCTACTTTTACTTTCTTAGTCTTGCTGCTGTTTGCAGCATCGATGTAGTATTCGAATTCACCATCATCGATATCTTCGCCATCTACGATATCATCGGAGAGGATTGCAAGAGTTTCACCCATTACAGAAGCAACGATAGCAACTACTTCGTAGTCTTTTCTGGAGTTCTTCTTTACATATATATCAGCAGCCTGATACATATAAGGTGTAACATCTACATTGCCTTTTTCGAAAGTTTTTTCGCCAGCTTCGAATTCGAGGTCTTCAGAAGCTTCTGTAAGTGTTACTGTAACTGTTTCTGCATCATAAGCATCAATTACACCTGTAGCAACATAGATATCCATGTCTGTGAGGAGAGACTTGTAGTCTCTTTTGTTTCTACCATCAAGAATCTGGTATTCAGCATCAGCACCGAAAGAAGTCTGATCCATCATAGGTGTAGAAAGTGCGTTGTAAACTAATGTAGCAACGTTCTTTCTTGTAGCGTCTGCAGCAGCGCCTTCTGTGATTTTGTAGGTGTTAGCAACTACGAGGTAACCTGTAGCCCAACCGCCCTTAGCAGCTGCCATAGGTTCGAAACCTAATGCACAAACAAGCATTTTGATAACCTGTTCGTATGTTACTGTATCTTCGGGTCCGAATCTGCCATCGCCGTAACCATTGATAATGTTGTTCTGGTTAGCGAGGTTGATGTAACCTGAAGCCCAGTGGTCTGCAGCAACGTCTGTGAAGATTGTAGCGCCCTTTGCGCCGTTTGCTGCACTTTCAAGTCCTTTTGCACGGCATACAATAGCAGCCATTTCTGCTCTTGTAATTGTAGCGTCAGGATTGAAGTTTCCTAAATCATCACCTTTGATTATTTCCAAAGCTGATAAGAGATCGAGTGCACCAGCGTATTCAGCATCTGCAGGAACATCTTTGTAGCCAGCGAAAGCTACTACAGAGAGCATCATGGAGAATGCTACTACGAGTGCGAGTACTTTTTTGAGATTTCTCATATTCTCAAATCCTCCTTAATAAATTTTTGAAAGAGATTGACTTTTTCGTGCGTAAGCCGCATCTCTTTCATATACTGCTTAACACTTTTTGCCAGATATTACTCTAGCCTTGGCACGATTATAACACCAAAAACTGATGGTAGTCAATGCCGATTTTGTTGTTGTAACAGAACTGTAAAATTAAAGTAATCTATGTCACAATTCCGCTACATAGCACTTCAAGACACATAATATGGCTTAAAGTACTAATATATTCTATAATTTTATTTTGTTATTGTCAAGGTTTTTTTGATATTTTTAAAATTTGTTATCATAGTGTAATACTTGACAATAAAAGATGCCCTGTGCTACTATTAAACGGGTGATATACAATGAAGAAAAAAGCTTATGCAAAAATAAATCTGGTCCTTGATGTTGCAGGCAGACGAAGTGACGGATATCACAATGTAGATATGATAATGCAGACAATAGGCCTTTGTGATATATTATATGTAGATAAAGCATTCGGTTCCATAGAAATCAGCGGAACGGGAACTATACCCTACGACAAAACCAACCTTGCATACAGGGCGGCAAAGCTCTTTTTTGATGTAACAGGCAAAAAGGGCGGAGCTAAAATATATATTGAAAAAAACATCCCCGTGTGTGCCGGTATGGCGGGAGGCAGCAGCGACGCCGCGGCGGTGCTTACCGCACTTAATTCCATATACGGAAAACCCCTCGGCACAAAAAGGCTTATGCGTATTTCGTCAGTATTGGGTGCCGATGTGCCCTACTGCATAAAGGGCGGCACATCAAGAGCACAGGGCATAGGCGAAATAATAACACCTATACAGAGCCTTAAAAAAATAAATGTTGTGGTGGTAAAGCCGCCTGTAAATATTTCTACCCCCTGGGCGTACTCGAGCCTTGATACAGAAAACCTCTGCCACCCCGATGCCGCCAAAGCCCAAACGGCAATAGAAAAAGGCGATAACAAAGAGCTGTATGCACTTATGGGCAATTCTTTTGAAAATTCGGTATTCAAAGCTTACCCCGAAATAAAGGATATAAAGGAAAGGCTAAAGGAAATGGGAGCTGATGCATCTCTTATGTCGGGCAGCGGTTCCGCAGTTTTCGGTTTGTTTGAAGATGAAAACGGTGCAAAAAATGCGTATGAATATTTTAAACCAAAATACAAGGAGACTTTTTTGACACATACGACTGAATAAAAAAATCCAATCCTGACAATACTTGAAATGTCAGGATTGTTTTTATTTGAAAGGAATATTATTATGAATAAAGTAATACTTGCCATATGTGTTGGATTTCTATGTGCGATATCGATAGTGTGCAGCGTAAATTCCACTAAGGAAAAGGCTGCAAACTCTGTGATAAGACTGCACATAAGAGCAAACAGCAACTCCAAGGAGGACCAGGAGCTTAAGCTAAAGGTACGCGACGCAATATTAAAAGAGGCCAAAAATGTGTTCGGGGATATAACCGATATACAAAAGGCAAGAGAGTATGCAAAAGAAAGCACTCGGATAATAAACGAAATCGCCCGAAACGAGATAGCCAAAAACGGATATAATTATAATGTAAGAACAAGTTTTGGCAAAGCCGATTTTCCCACTAAAACATATGCGGATATGACTCTTCCTGCAGGGACATACGAGGCTATGACGGTGGAGATTGGCTCGGGCGAGGGCAACAACTGGTGGTGTGTGATGTTTCCGCCGCTTTGTTTTGTGGAAGAAACGGTTGCCGTTGTAGATGACAAAACCGAAAAAATTCTCATACAAAATATGGGAAAAGACACATACTCTATGCTAAAGGATAACAAAATTCAGATAAAGTTTAAGATATACGAGGCATTTAAACAAATGAAATAGCAAGATAAAATATTTTCGCCGCTTTTTGCATATATATTATTTGAAATATATTGTAAAGGCGGTGTTTTTTATAGACCGAATACCAAATGACTTTATGCAAGGCTTTGACAAAAGAGCTGTTACAGATAAACTAAACGAAATGGGACTTGGCGATGTGGCAAAAAAGCTAAACACACTCTCCGACGGAGAGTTGGAGCGAATGATACGCCAAAACCCCCAGATACTGCGAAAAGCTGCCGAAATGATGAAGGGAGGCTTTAACGGCAAATGAATGAGGATTTATCCAAGATGCTCTCTAATATGCTCTCTAATCCCGATGCAATGAAAAATATGCTCTCTTCAGCAGGGGGAACGCCTTCTGCCTCGCCCGACGAGCTGCAGTCGAGCATAAAAGGTATGATGAGTGCACTAAACAGTGTAGACGACAGACGAATAACACTACTAAACGCCCTTAAGCCATACTTAAGTCCCGACAAAGCATCGGGAGTGGACAGAGCAATACGAATGTTAAGACTTACCAAGCTATCCGAAGTATTCAGAAACGAGAGGCTGTAGATATGTATACTAGATATTACGACACCTATCCAAGCCAAAGCGAAAACAAGGACATTCCCAAAGAAGCCACGCAAGAGACAACTCAAAACGAACCGCAAATAAAGACCGCGTCAATACTGCCGTTTGGAAATTCGGGCGGATTTAAGTCCGATGACATACTGCTCGTTGCGATACTGCTGCTCATACTAAATGAATGTAAAGACGACAATATTATGCCGATAATATTGGGGTACATTCTTCTGGGCGGGGGACTATTCTGACACAAAAATCTAAAAACGCCTGATGTCATTGACATCAGGCGTTTTATTAATTATGCAAGTTCTGCAAAGTATTTGATTGTTCTAACCATCTGGCTGGTGTAGGAGTTTTCGTTGTCATACCAGGAAACAACCTGTACTTCATAGAGGTCATCTGCAATCTTTGCAACCATTGTCTGTGTTGCATCGAAGAGTGAGCCGTATGTGATACCGATGATATCAGAAGATACGATCTGGTCTTCGTTGTAACCGAAGGAAGCGGAAGAAGCAGCCTTCATAGCAGCGTTGATACCGTCTACAGTAACATCTGCACCCTTAACAACTGCTGTAAGGATTGTTGTAGAACCTGTAGGAACGGGAACTCTCTGTGCAGCACCGATGAGCTTGCCGTCGAGTTCGGGGATAACAAGGCCGATAGCCTTTGCAGCACCTGTGGAGTTAGGAACGATATTAACCGCACCTGCTCTTGCTCTTCTTAAGTCACCTTTTCTGTGGGGACCGTCGAGGATCATCTGGTCGCCTGTGTAAGCATGGATTGTAGCCATGATACCGGACTGGATGGGAGCGTAGTCGTTAAGAGCTTTAGCCATAGGAGCCAAGCAGTTTGTAGTACAGGAAGCAGCGGAGATGATTGTGTCATCCTTTGTGAGGATGTTTTCGTTAACGCTGAATACTACTGTCTTTAAGTCTTTGCCTGCAGGAGCAGAGATAACAACCTTTTTAGCACCTGCATCGATGTGAGCCTGTGCCTTGTCCTTTGAGCAGTAGAAGCCTGTGCATTCTAACACAACATCTACATCAAGAGCACCCCAGGGGCATTCTTTAGCATCTTTGATAGCGTAGATTTTGATTTCCTTGCCGTCTACTGTGATGCTGTCGTCGCTTGCGGATACTGTGTGTCCGTCGTATCTGCCCTGTGAAGAGTCATACTTTAATAAGTGTGCAAGCATTTTGGGATCTGTTAAATCGTTGATAGCAACAATTTCGTAACCGTCTGCACCAAACATCTGTCTGAAAGCAAGACGACCGATACGGCCAAAGCCGTTAATAGCAACTTTAACTGCCATTTTGAAATTCCTCCTTGTTTTATATAAATAAAATTTACAACATAAGTATATTTTACTATAAAAAGAAAATTTATGCAATATCAAATGTTAAAAAAAATGCTGTATTTTTGAAATGCCTATTGGTTATTTTAACCACATATCAAAAGTGATATAATCAGTCCACTACGGTAACGGTTTTGATAACGATAGGTTCTAATGGCTTGTCCATATAATCTGTGGGGACATCGGCAAATGCGTCTACCACTTCCATACCCTCTGTAACCTTGCCAAATGCCGCATAGTCACCGTCTAAATTCGGTGTGTCACCAAAGCAGATAAAGAACTGGCTCGATGCGGAGTTTTTGTCCATAGCTCTTGCCATAGAGATAGTGCCTCTCTCGTGCTTTAGGGTATTTGCACCAAAGCCGTTTGACAAAAATTCGCCGGGGATATTGACACCCGAGCCGCCCATACCGGTACCCTCGGGATCGCCGCCCTGTGCCATAAAGCCTGCTATTACTCTGTGGAATATAAGCCCGTCATAAAAGCCCTCCTCCACAAGATTTACAAAGTTGTCCACTGTTGCGGGAGCGTAGTCGCTATAAAGCTCTGCTACAAACTCTCCGCCGTTTTCCATCTCGAACTTTACTTTTGTAATTTCATTCATTTTGTGTCATCCTCTCTATTTTTCTTTTGGAAATTTACCAAATTCGTTATCCGATATTATACGTGCATTTTTTATAACAACATCCACGAGGGGTTTGTCGTTTTCATCCATTGCACCCCCGCCTATCTCATCTACGGTATCCATTCCGTAGACCACCTTGCCAAATGCCGCATAGTCGCCGTCTAACTGCTCCACATCTTCAAAGCAGATAAAAAACTGGCTCGATGCACTGTCGGGGTCGTTGGTCCTTGCCATAGATACTGTTCCGCGCTCGTGCTTCAAGGTGTTTTTGGAAAAACCGTTGTTTGCAAATTCGCCCTTTATGGTTTTGTCCGAGCCGCCTCTGCCTGTGCCCTCGGGGTCGCCGCCCTGTGCCATAAAGCCGGGGATTACCCTGTGGAAAATCAGCCCGTTATAGAACTTGGTGTCTACCAGATTCAAAAAGTTGGAAACCGTCTCGGGTGCATACTCGGGATAGAGCTCCATTACAAAAGAGCCGATGTTTTCAATATCAAAAAGGACCTTGACATTCTTCTTGCGTATGGTGGTCTTTTCGCCGTTTTGGGTGGTGACTTCGGTAATTTTGTCACCGTCTACGGTAATTGTCACATTGTCCTCGGTCTTGTACTGTCCGTTTTTTGCTCCGCACGATACAAGAAGTGCAAGGGACAACATACACACTATAAATAAAATAACTTTGTTTTTCATTTTTTACTCCTCTGTTACAACTATTTTGCCGCCTTTGGCATCGACCTTAAGTGTCATACCTTTTTTAAGAGTTTCCGACAGTATAAGCGAAGAAACAGCATCCTCCACAGAGGTTTGGATTTCTCTTCGTATAGGTCTTGCACCGTAGCGTTCCTGGTAGCCGTTATCAACGAGTGTTTCCTTGGCTTTGTCGGTAATTTGGAATTTGATGCCCATAGACTTAAGCTCTTTTTCCATATCTCTGAGCATAAGAGCACAAATCTCTGTAAGCTCTTTTTTGGTAAGAGGTTTAAACTCTACAACCTCGTCTACTCTGTTTAAAAACTCGGGGCGGAAAATCTCTTTTAATGCACTTTCTATCTTGGCACTTACGCCGTTTCCTGTGCTCAAAAATCCCATATTGGCAGAAGAGCCCACGCTTGTGCCTGCGTTACTTGTCATTATTATTATGGTGTTTTCAAAGTTTACCGTTCTGCCCTGGGAGTCGGTTATTCTGCCGTCGTCCAATATCTGCAAAAGGATATTGAACACATCGGCGTGTGCCTTTTCTATTTCGTCCAAAAGAATTACACTGTACGGTCTTCTTCTTACCTTTTCCGTAAGCTGACCGCCGTCATCATAGCCCACATATCCCGGAGGGGAACCTGTGATTTTGGCAACGGAGTGCTTTTCCATATATTCGCTCATATCAAGGCGGATAAGCGATGCCTCGTCGTCAAAGAGACTCTCGGCAAGTGCCTTGACAAGCTCGGTTTTACCAACGCCTGTGGGGCCTACAAATATAAAGGATACGGGTCTTTTTTTGGTAAGCTTGAGTGCTCGGTTTCTTCTTACGGCACGGGCTACTGCCTCTACCGCATTGTCCTGACCTACAAGTCGCATATGAAGTCTGCTCTCTAAATTGAGTAGCTTTTCTTTGTCGGTTTCGGTTATGTTTTTAACAGGTATTCCTGTCCACAATTCAATTACTGCGGCAACATCGGCTGATGTAACCTTGGTTTCTCTCTGTCTTGCTCTTAAAGCTGTCCTCTCGCCTTCAAGACGGCACTTTTCGCCCTTTAGTCTTGCAATCTCCTCGTATTGAGGTTCTTCGGTTTCCTCTTCCAACCGGTTAAGGCGTTCGGATACAAGCTGCAGCTCGGCATTGGCCTTGATGATATTTGTTGTATAGGGGCTGTCGATATTGAGCTTTGATGCAGCCTCGTCCAATACATCTATCGCTTTGTCCGGGAAAAAGCGGTCGTTTATATACTTGCCTGCAAGAACAACAGTTTCTCTTACAACATCTTCGTCTATTGTGATATTATGAAAATCCTCGTAGTAGTCCTTGATACCCATAAGGATTTCCACAGTTTCCTCCATAGAGGGTTCGTCTAAAATCACAGGCTGAAAACGCCTCTCAAGTGCGGCGTCCTTTTCGATATATTTGCGGTATTCATCGAGTGTTGTGGCACCGATTACCTGGATTTCGCCTTTGGAAAGTGCGGGCTTTAGTATATTTGCCGCATTCATAGCACCGTCGGCATCGCCTGCACTTACGATGGAATGAATTTCGTCTATAACAAGGATGGTGTTATCCTGTTTTGCCTCTTCTATGATGTTCTTAAGGCGGCTTTCAAACTGACCTCTGTACTGTGTGCCTGCCACAATCGACGAAAGATCAAGAAGATACACCTCGGCATTCTGAAGTCTTTCGGGCACAGTGCCGTCTGCAATCCTCTGGGCAATACCCTCTGCTACTGCAGTTTTGCCCACACCGGGAGCACCGAGAAGAACAGGATTGTTCTTGGAACGGCGGTTTAGTATCTGAACGGCTCTTTCTATCTCTTTTTCTCTGCCTATTACTCTGTCCAAGAGAGAGTGCTTTGCCTTTTCGGTGAGGTTGACACCAAAGTTATTTAGGCACTTTTTCTTTTTCTGCTGATTTTTGATGCCTTTTTTGATGCCGTTGTCCTTGATGGGTATTCTTTCGCCGTCGTCGGAATTATTTACGGGCATCATAAGGTTGCCCCCGCCCATCAAATCTTCAAACGCTTCATTAAAGTCGCCGTTTTCCAAAAAGTCGCCAAAGCCTGCAACCATATTTTCTATATCAGACGGTTCAATGCCAAACTGCTCGGCAAGCTGATTTACGGGTGTTATATTCTTTTTTATGGCACAGGGCAGGCAATAGCCCTCGTTTATCATTTTGGTGCCGTCGCTTCTTGATACAAACACAACGGCAGGGTTTTTATTACAAATTGAGCATAGCTTCATTATATTACCTCATTTTCAAAATACTATCTCGTATTGTATCACAATATCGCATACAAATTCAATAGCGATTTGCTTTTTTCATAATTTATTTACAATTAAAGACAAATTAATCAAAATCGTACAAATCATCGCCCAGAGGTGCACCCGAATAGAACACCATAACGCAATCGGGCTTGATTTTTTCTATATATTCCGGCACATTTATCTTTTCGCCTACATAAAATGCGTCGGAACGGACATCTGTTACATAGAGCTGCGATGTGTTAAGGCTCAAAAACGGCACAAGTGCACAGGCGTACGAATCGCGGATTATGAGGATTTTTTTGCCGTTGGGGTTTAACTTGTTTGTGATTATCTGCTCCCTGAAATCTCCTCCGCTGTATGCGGCATAGGGGTTTTTGGTGTACAAATCCTTTGTTTCGACATTTTCCATATACATTACCGTATCTTGAAAACTACCCTCGCGGAAGTGGTCTTTTAAAGGCTGTGCTTCTGTAAGGTGCGTCTTGAACTTTGGGGTTATTACATCAAAATCGTCTACGCCCCTTGAAGTGAAGAACCTGCCCACCTTTTTGCCTTGCGAACCCAAAAACCAGTCCTTATAAGTCTTGATATTATAATTGGATATATCTGTCTTTTCCTTGTCGTAAGGATAGGCATATCTGTCCTGTAGCTCGGCGAGGATTTTTCCCGTACCCCACAGAGCACCGCCACTTTTCCAATGGTGGTCGGTTACAAAGAACATATCCTCTTCGCTCAATCCGTCCTCGTGCATTTTGTCAATAAGATTAAGTGTGGGGATATCCTTTTGTTTAAGAAAATCAAAAAGTCTGTCACAGTTAAATTTGGTATAATCCTCAATATTGGGTGCGTATTTCAGGTCGTGTCCCTTGCTGGGAGCTATTACATACAAAAAGTCCGCACCGTTTTTGCTGCTTGCCTCCTCGAGCTCTTTGACCTTGTCTACCCTGTATGAGAGAATATCATCGGTAATAACATATCGGGTGTTGGCAAGATAGCCGTTATCTGCCTTTACCACTATCATATCGTCCTTAGTGATGATGCGTGTGCCGATGGCATTATTAAACACCGAATTGATATCCACCAGATTGTTGTGATATGTAAGGTTTGCAGATGCACACTTTTCTGCATTGGCGGTAAAGGTTTTGAAAGCATCAAAAACGCCGACAGAACGAATGTCATTAAAAAACGCAAATGCTGTATCCTTTAACCCAAAGACAAAGCTTTTAGATGCCATACCGCCTATGACAACAAGAGCGGCAACTATACATAGTGCAAGGTTTTTATTAAACTTTTTCATAGCTGCCTCCTGTTAAAAGTTGAAATATATAAACGGATTGTATGACGAAGAAACAAGGCTCGATATACTAATCACAAATATAACGGCAAGAGCACATACATATATTATATCCGTAAAAAGATTTTGTTTTATCCTCTTTGCCACAGCTTTAAATATCGGCACAGAGCAAAGTGCACCGATAGTGAGCATTACGGCATTTTGACACAAGTACCCTGTAAACATACCGTCTGCAAACGAGTTGCCCGCAAGTCCGAGCATTGACTTTATGTATGTAAATGCGATATTAAGGCTGTCTGCTCTGAATATTACCCAGCCCATTATTACAAAAAACATTGTATAGAGCCATTTGAATGCTGTCGAAATTTTTCCGCCGCCAGACTTTAGACCTAAAACCTTTTCCAATGTGAGAAGAACAAAATACATAACCCCCCACACCACAAAGGTCCAGTTGGCACCGTGCCATATTCCTGTTAGAAGCCATACGGCAAAGAGATTAAACACAAGTCTTGCCTTTTTGACACGGCTGCCGCCAAGGGGAATGTACACATAATCTCTGAACCAGCTGCCCAGTGACATATGCCATCTCCGCCAGAATTCCGACACAGTTGAGGAAATGTACGGATAGTTGAAATTCTCCAGAAAGTGAAAGCCAAACATCCTGCCAAGACCTATCGCCATATCGCTGTAACCCGAAAAGTCAAAGAAAATCTGGAATGTGTAGCCTATGGCACAAAGCCACCCAAACATCACAGAGATTTCTTTGCCTGCGGCACACATATTAAAGCCCTTGTCTGCCAGGATACCAAAGGTGTTGGCAAGGAGGACTTTCTTGCCGAGGCCTATTACAAATCGGGCAAAACCGCTTGCAAAATCCTCAAGGGTTTCTCTGCGGTTTAGTATCTCGCGGGCTACGGTTTCGTACCTTACTATCGGCCCTGCAATAAGCTGCGGGAAGAATGCTATGTAAAGACCTACATTCAAAATGTTTTTTTGCATTTCGCCTTTGTCACGATACACATCTATTACATAGCTCATAGCCTGAAAGGTAAAAAACGATATACCGATAGGCAGAGCAATCTGTGCAACTCTCGGACTTATATCCAATGCAGAGCATAGCACCGCCTCGGTAAAGTTTAAGTATTTGAACACAAAAAGAAGTGACAAATCCAACACGCACGCCGCTGCAAGCGAGGCTTTGGCAAGGCTTATGTTGCCGCATTTTTTGTATTTGTCTACAAGAATACCGAAAAACCAGTTTACAAAGATTGATGCAAGCATAACAAGCACAAACTTTGGCTCGCCCCAAGCGTAAAAAACAAGGCTTGCAATCAGCAAAAAAACATTCTGCAGTGTTCGGCTTTTTTTCAAAAGCAAATAATAGACCGTTAGTGTAAACGGCAAAAAAAGATATATAAATACAGTGCTCGAAAAAAGCATTTTTTCCTCCTTGGTAAACAAAACATCTTATCTGAAGTACATATATTTGAGCTTTCTGAAATAATCTTTGTCTATCCCTGCAAGCTGCTCTTTGGTTACTCTGTACTGCCAGTTGCCGTCAGCTTTGCCGGGGATGTTTAGTCTTGTGTCCGAGCCGTAGCCCAAAAGATCCTGAATGGGCATAATAACAAGCGATGCGTGGCTTTGGTACACTGTGCGGATTATGCTCTTTAATCCCGCCTCCCAGTTTGCTTCGTGGCCGCAGTAGGCGAGCATATTTTGTCTCAAAGATGGCTCTAACTCCCAAAGATAACCCAAAAGGGTGTTGTTGTCGTGTGTGCCTGTGTATGCCACACAGTTTTCGGGATAGTTGTGCGGTTTGTGTGTACTGTCGCCATCGGACAAAAATCCGAACTGGAACACTCTCATACCTGGGAAACCGCTATCCTTAACAAGCTGTGCAACCTCAAAGGTGATATCGCCCAAATCCTCTGCGATAATCTCTATACCGTTCGAGGCATTTTTGATAGCCGAAATAAGCTCCATACCAGGGCCCTTTTCCCATTTGCCCTCTCTGGCGGTTTCTGCCAAAGCGGGTACAGACCAGTAGGACTCTATCGCTCTGAAATGGTCTATGCGAACAGCATCGAACATTCTTGACATATGCTCTATCCTATCGCACCACCATTTGTAGCCGTCTTTTTTCATTTCGTTCCAGTCATAGAGTGGGTTGCCCCAAAGCTGACCGTCCTGACAAAAATAATCGGGCGGAACACCTGCAACATGGGTGGGTCTGCCGTCTTTGTCCAGAAGATACTGCTTTTGGTTGCTCCACACATCGCAGCTATCGAGCGAAACATATATCGGCATATCGCCTATTATCCTGATGCCTTTGGAATTGGCATAGCTTCTGATATCTGCCCACTGTGTAAAAAATTCGTACTGGATAAACTTCCATGCAAAAAGCACATCCTCATCAAACTCATCTGTATGCCAGTCCATCCACGGCTTTTGCTCGTTGGCGTCCTTTAGTGCCATAAATTCGCAGAATTTTTTGAGATAATGGTCTTTTTCTATAAATTCTTCTATCTTGGTTCTGTCATTTACCCTTTGGGCTGCCTTTTTGAGCAGGGCAACCCTTGTGTGATAAAGCCTTACAAACTCTGCCACATAGGGTGTCTGCTGCTTAAATTCATTTAATTCATCGTCTGTAACAAGCCCCTTGAAA
Source organism: Clostridia bacterium (assembly GCA_045544515.1). Taxonomy (GTDB): domain Bacteria; phylum Bacillota; class Clostridia; order UMGS1810; family UMGS1810; genus RGIG8748. Next base: position 125,676 of record JAZPZD010000015.1, read on the forward strand.
TTGAGGATATTTAAGTCCACAAAATACGGATTGCCGCCAAAGGTGGAATAGGATTTGTATGGGGAATTGCACTCGTCTACCATACAAAACGGCAAAACCTGCCAATATGAAAAACCGCATTCTGCCAGAAAATCCACAAACTCCTTTGCCTCATAACCGAAGCTGCCTATGGAATAGTCTCCGTATAGTGATGATATGTGCATAAGCACGCCGCTTTTTCTTTCCATTAATATTCTCCTAACCTAAAAAGAAATCTGATATCAGCATAATGCAAAAGCCCAAAAGAAGTGCATAGGTTGCACCCCGCTGACTTCCGTGTGCGTGAGTTTCGGGTATCATTTCGTCGCTTATTACATAGAGCATCGTTCCCCCTGCAAAGCTAAGTGCAAACGGAAGTATTGCCGATGCTATATTTACGGCAAAATACCCCACAAGAGTACCTGCCACCTCTACAAGACCTGTAAACATTGCTATGACAAATGTCTTTTTTGGAGACAGACCCGATGCAAGCATGGGTCCTATTATCACCATACCCTCGGGGATGTTTTGCAGTGCAATACCGCCTGCAATAAGAAGTGCCTTGGAGGTATTGTCCGAGCCGAAGCCCACCCCAGCGGCAATTCCCTCGGGAAGATTGTGTATTGCAATCGCTGTGACAAAAAGCAGTACCTTGTTTAAGTTGGCATTGTTGTGACATTCGGGCTCTATCCCTGCCAACTTGTGAAGATGCGGAACTATTTTGTCTATAAAATTAAGGCACAACGCTCCAACAAAAATGCCTGCAACAGTAATAACTATGCCGTATTTTCCGCCGTATTCCAAAGACGGAAGAATAAGACCCAGTACCGCAGCCGAAAGCATAACGCCCGCCGCAAAAGAAAGAACAATATCCGAAAACCTGTGAGATATGTCCCTAAACAAAAAACCTATAAGAGCTCCGATTACTGTAGCTCCGCCTACGCCAAGGGCAGTAAGCAATACATAATTCATATTGGGTCACCTCCGTATGAGTATTTTTATTTTATCATATGTTGGGATTAAAGGCAATAGGGAGAAAAAAGCAAAAAGCACTCATATGAGACCTTCATATGAGTGCCTCAGACCGCTGACAAAGTAAAAGCCAGCGGTCTGAACGAAGTGATATCACTTCGCTTTTTGAATAGATTCTACGCTTTCTTCTAAAATAATTTTATTTAGCCTCTCTAAATTAATAGAATAAAATTTAAATTTGTTTTTTGTTTTAACAACAATCATATCTTCGGAAATTTTACCTATTAATTTTTTTATCATGTAGTTACTGGAGTTCATGTTTTGTTGTAATTCTAACATAGAAATTCCTTGCTCACTAAATAATGCAGCTTGAATTAAATAGCTATATAGTCCAAGTAACTCATCATTATACCCTTGCTTTTTGATAACTTCTTCATATTTGTCCCATGTTGCCAATTTTTCACTCAAAGATTTTTCCAGTTCTTTCATCGCTTCAAAAATCATTTCTAATTGCATTAACAGAAAAGGTGTAATATCACCAAGATTACGTTGGTCATTGCAGACTTTAAAAGCTTTATAATATGAGCTTATATTCTCTTTTATGGTTTCAGAAATTCTAAAAGAAATTAAAGGCGTCAGCGTTTTAGAAACACCATAACTCAGGATAAACCTACCCAGTCTTCCGTTGCCATCGTAGAATGGATGAATATATTCTATCAGGTAATGAAATATGCAGACCCTATACAACTCATCAACAGAATCATCGTTTAAAAATTCAAGAGCAAGTGTCATTGATTCGATTATTTTGGTTTCTGGTGTTATCCCTGTATGAATTACCTTGTCTGTTTCACTATGAACAGTTACACTCTCTTTTCGAAAAATTTTGCCGTCGGGTTTATTTATTGGATCTTCATAAATTACTTCTTCAAGAAACACCTCGTCATAAATATCTCTAATATCCTGACAATTTTCCAAAGAAATATTTTCTTGCTTAATTAGTTTCAGATATTTATTGACTAACCCGATAAAACGTTGGTGCTTTCCTTTGCTCTTCGACTGTGATTCCAATATATCTAGGGCTTCTCCTATTTCTTTTCGACTACTGTGTACTCCCTCAATTTTATTTGTAATAACAATTTCATCAATTAAGCATTTTCTGGAATATTGTTCTATTGCAACACCAGGAAGTTCTCTGCATAGTTCCCCTATTTTCTTATCCAGTCTTGCAATGTTAAGCGCAAATTTCATTACTTCGACATTTTGTACAAAAAAAGCCTGTTGTTCACCTATATAAAAGTTGAGTTTTATGGTATCTTCTGAATTAAATCTATCCATATATTCTTTGGCATAAATTTCATTATCTCCATAATATAAACTCTTTAGTTCTTTATACATCATAAAATCCACCTCAATTTTAATTACATTTATAATAATAGCACATTTCATTTTAAAAATCAAGCTTTTTTTAAAATGAATTTAAACATATGCGTAATATATTTAAAAATTGACTATGTTTTTTATTGTAAGCAAAAGTATTTGACTTAATATATATATGTATATGTATTTTTGTGCTTCATATACTCATTGCTATAATTTTTTGTACTATTTTATTGCATAATATTTGCCAATACAATTATAACAAATTTTATGTGAAATTTCGCCTACTTTCAGAAAAAAACAAAAGGCTCTTAAAGCAAGGTAAATACAGATGTTGTGATACTCTGTTTATGTAATTTAAATGGTAAATAGAATTTTTTCGGTATGATTTTGGCAATGAATACAAACACAAAAGCACTTCGCAAGAAGTGCTTTTGTGGCTTTTATGTACAAAATAGATGCAAACATATTTTATTTTAGTGAAATATCTCACTTCGTTCGATGTGAAATAATTTCTTGTAGAAATTGTGAAATAGAAAGCTCACGCTTTCTGTGAAATAAAATAAATCCTTTTACACACGCCGCAGGAGTATTTCACATTGCGTAGCAATATTTCACGCCCGAAGGGTATTTCACAAATCCTGAAAGGATTTATTTCGTTGAAAAAAGCACCGACAAAGTCGATGCTTTTTTCTGGTGACCCCTACGGGAATCGAACCCATGATTGCGCCTTGAGAGGGCGCCGTCTTAACCGCTTGACCAAGGGGCCTTAATCAAACTACTAACATATGATACCACAACAAAATACAAAATGCAAGTATTTTTTTTCATTTTGGCAAAAACACTTTGCATATCGACAAAAAACCACAAATATACAAATTGACAGAGGTGGTTTTGTGTGATAAAATATAATATATTATTATGAGTTAAGAGGGTGTTTTTTGGTGAAAAAATCCAAATCTATAAGCAACAAACAAATATTTGTTCTGGACATCATAGGTGCAATCATACTATATATGTTAAGTGTTATTTTTGTTCTCGGTATCAGGATGGCTACCATTACCACAGCAAGATACGCGGGCATTGCACTGGGAACCATACTTGCTCTGTACGGTTCGTTTAACATTTTTGGTATATACAAGGTTTTGTGGAACTTTGCAGGGACAAAGGATTATGTGCGTATATGTTCATCGTGCATTGTAGGTTCATTTATTGCACTGCTTGTGGTGGTGGGGTTAAGATACTTTTTCCCTCATATATACATAGGAAGCATTCGCATAGCTCTCAAAATTGCATTTCTCACTACGGCATCATCCAGTATATATTCCGTATTTATCAGAATGGTTATCAGGGCGTTTTACAAATTGCCTGTTCATCACGATGCCTCCCCTGTTGACGAGGCAAATCTCAACAAGGTGCTTATAGTAGGTGCAGGTGCTGCGGCAACTATGCTTATTAAAGACCTGCCGCTAAATGCCAACCTCAGATTTGAGATAGTCGGTCTTGTAGACGACAACCCGTCAAAGATAGGCTCAACACTGTGCGGATACACCGTTCTTGGTAACAGAAACGACATCCCCAGGCTTTGCAAAAAGCACTTTATAGACCAGATACTGCTGGCACTCCCGTCGGCAAGCTCTGCAGACAAAAACGAAATTATCGAAATCTGTTCCAAAACCAAAGCAAAGCTAAAGACTGTTCCTGCTATGGACCAGGTAATATCTGCAATAGGCAGCAAAAAGCTCGTGCGAAATGTACAGATTGAGGACCTGTTGGACAGAAATCCCATTGTCCTTGACAACGAAGAAATATCGGAATACATAGAAGACAAGGTTGTTATGGTTACAGGCGGCGGAGGTTCGATAGGGTCGGAGCTGTGCAGACAGATTATGAAGTACAATCCGCAAACTCTCATTGTCCTTGACATATACGAAAACAACGCCTACGATTTGCAGATGGAATTGAACCACAACTATCCCGACAACAAGCCTACTGTTCTTGTGGCATCTGTAAGAGATAGGGACAGGCTTGATAATATCTTTGAAGCATACAAGCCATACATAGTATTTCATGCGGCGGCTCACAAGCATGTTCCGCTTATGGAGCAAAGCCCCACCGAAGCCATAAAGAACAACATCTTCGGAACGCTCAATGTGGCTCTGTGTGCAGACAAGCACAATGTAAAGAGATTTGTTATGATTTCCACAGACAAGGCGGTAAACCCCACAAACATCATGGGTGCTACCAAGCGTATGTGCGAAATGATTGTACAGAGTATGCAAAAGATAAGCCAGACCGAATTTGTGGCGGTGCGGTTTGGAAATGTGCTTGGCTCAAACGGAAGCGTAATCCCGCTGTTTAAAAGGCAGATAGAAGAGGGCGGCCCTGTAACCGTAACTCACAAGGACATAACAAGATACTTTATGACTATACCCGAGGCGGCACAGCTTGTGCTCCAGGCGGCAAGTTACGCAAAGGGCGGAGAGATATTTGTACTGGATATGGGCAAGCCCGTAAAGATATACGACCTTGCAAAAAACATCATACGCCTCTCGGGATACACACCCAATGTAGACATCGAAATCGCCGTTACGGGCCTGCGCCCGGGCGAAAAGCTCTATGAGGAGCTTCTTATGAACGAAGAGGGACTTACCAAAACAAGACACTCCAAGATATTTATCGGTGCTCCCTCGGATATTACAATGGAAGAATTAAAACCGAGCCTTGATATGCTAAAAGAGGCTGCGGAAAGCAATGATGTAGACACCATAAAATCTGTAATAGAAAAGGTTGTTCCTACATATATACGAAATTCGGACATAGTAAACAAGCCCAGAGAAAAAGAGTTATCAGCTAAAAAATAAATTCAAAAATGCACCTCTCATTCGAGAGGTGCATCAGCGTGTCGATAAAGTCGACACGCTGATGAGACGAACGAAAATGGACGCAGACGAGGAAGCGCGAAGCAGGCAGTACAAAGGTACGGCAATGAGCGATGACGAAGTAAGCAAAGTGTCTAAAATACTGGCTTTTGGCATCTATGGCAAAAGCTACATAAATGAAAAAGCTCATTAGTAATGATTACAATATTCCTTACTAA
>JAZPZD010000016.1:0-16381 GCA_045544515.1 Clostridia bacterium
ATGAATTTTCGGTGCAGTGTTTTTGTGTCAATGCGAGGCAAAAACACAGCTAATGCTGACGCATTTGCGAGTATTTTAACGATGCAGTGGCGTAAAAACACGCACCCAAAACGGGTTCGGATACTAACGCAACTGCTTAACTTAAGTATATCATCCGTTATAATTTTTGTCAACTGTTTTTTGGATGCGGAGTTTGGAAAATGCAAAAAAATGTTGACAAACAAGACATAATATGGTACAATAATTCCTAATTAAACGCTGTGATGCAGATTAGTATGCAAATTACTTCCGCCTTGAGAGAGATGCCGTACGGTGCGAGGCATTGGGGAAGATTTGAGGAACTCACTGCGGAGCGGCTGCCGCGAACAGTCAGTCAGTAGGGGCAGACGGGTACTCCCGTTACAGAGTTAAGATGTGTTTGCATCCAAGGTGCATCCTATATGGGATGAAGAAGAGTGGTACCGCGGAAACATAAATTTGATTTTAGCGTTTTCGTCTCTTTGAACGGCAAGGAGACGGGAGCGCTTTTTTGTTGATGAAAACAGATTGAATAATTTTGGTGTTTGGAAGGAGTTTTCAAAATGAAAAAAATCAGTATTACAGATATAACATTAAAAAAGCTTTGCGAGGACAGAGAGGTGGCTCTTTTATTTCGTGAAAAGACTGCCATTGCCTCTTGCGCAGCTTCGCTCGGTGTAGATGCGGTAGAGCTCCCCGCTATAAAGAATTTGCGAGAAGATACTATCATATACAAAACAATATCTCAGAATGTTACGGATGCTTTTGTTGCAATTCCTGTCGGATTTAGCACAGAAGATGTTAAAAACGCGTGGGAATGCGTTAAGGATGCTAAGAAGCCTCGTTTGCAGGTGGAAGTTCCCGTGTCCACCTTGCAGATGGAATATATGTATCATATCAAAGCCGACAAAATGCTCTCCAAGGTAAGCGAACTCATATCCGAAGCCAAGAAGTACTGCGAGAGTGTAGAATTTTGTGCTCTTGATGCTACCAGAGCAGACGAAGATTTTCTTGTGGCTGCTGTTAAAGAGGCAGAAAAGAACGGTGCGGATATGGTTACAATCTGCGATGATGCAGGTGCATCTCTTCCTGAAGAAATTGCATCTCTTACCAAGAAAGTAAAGGAAGCTGTAAATATCCCCGTATATGTTCAGGTTTCCGACAAAATAAATATGGGCGTTTCTTCTGCGGTTTCTGCAATAAGAAATGGAGCAGACGCAATTAAGTGCGCTATGGCAGGAAAGGATGTACTCTTAACAGGAGAGCTCTCCGATGCAGTAAGTGCTTGCTCAAACCAAATAGGTGCACAGACCAATCTCAATAATACAAAAATTCACGCAAGTATAGACGATATGCTTTCCTCTATCAGTCAGCCGTCGTACAATGCAGATGCTTCTGTAAGCGACAAAAAGAAAATCCTTTTGGATGCTGACAGTACAATTTCGCAGGTTTCCCAGGCGGCACAGATGCTTGGCTATGACCTTACAGACTCGGATTTGGGCAATGTTCACAAGGCTCTTATGCACATCTGCGAAAAGAAAGATGCCGTAGGTGTCAAGGAATTTGAAGCGTTAATTGCAGGCTATGCTATGCAGGCACCGTCTACCTATCACTTGGAAAGCTACACAACAAACAGCAGTAATCTGTCTAACTCTATGTCTCAGGTTACACTAAAGTGCGGTGACGAAATCCTCTGCGGTGTAAGCGTAGGCGACGGTCCCATAGATTCGGTGTTCCGTGCAATAGAAAACTGCATAGGACATCACTATGAATTAGATGATTTTCAGATTCAGGCGGTAACCGAAGGCAAGGAAGCCCTTGGTTCAAGCGTGGTAAGACTTCGCAACAACGGCAAGCTCTATTCGGGAACAGGAATATCCACAGATATTGTTGCCGCAAGTATCAGAGCATATATAAACGCACTCAACAAGATAGTTTTTGAGGAGGCATAAAATGAGAATTGTATTTTCGACCAAAAATGTAAACCGTGCATCCTTTCTGGATACATGCCGTTATGCCTATGACTACGGTTTTGCAGGGTTTGAGATATATGACGCTTTAAAAGAGAGGCTAAAGCATCACGACAGCGTACTGCGCCGCGAAAGAACACCGGATGCCAATAGAAAGTTATTAAACAGAAACCTCTCTGTTTCGGCACTTCGTATGCCTTGTCCTGTGGAGAGCGAAGAGACCACCGCACAAAATATATTAAAATATGTGGATATGGCTGCAAATGCGTCAATATCCAACATCATACTTCGTGTAGAAGAAGAAACACCCTTTGAAATTTTAAGAGAAAAACTTTCAGACGCTGTAAAAAAAGCAGAAAAAACCGATGTCAACATTCTTTTTGAAACTGTGGGGTATTTGTCCGATACCGAGAATGTTATCAAAATAATAAACTACTTCTCTTCTGCAGCAATCGGCGCTTCGTGGAATGTAAGGGGCACATATTTCGGTGCAGGGGAATCTGCCGAAGCTACAATCAAAACATTGGGGGCATATATCAAATATGTGCGTCTTGGCGATATGAAAGACGGCAAGACCGTTCTTATAGGAGAGGGAACTCTCCCTGTGGAGAATTTAATTGATGCATTATCCTCACTTAATTACGAGGGCTATATATGTGCTGCCTGGAACGAGGATATCAATGATGCGGATATTGTTCTCACGCACTTTTTGAACTATATTTCCTCTCTGGGAAGAGAAAAGAAAACATACAACAAACCGTATTACAACAGAGCAAAGACGGGTACTTTTGTATGGAAAAAGTACGATGTAATAGATGCTACATTTTCCGATGTTTTGGATACTATGGCGGAGAGATACCCCGACCAGTATGCCTTTAAATATCCCACGCTCGACTACACAAGAACCTACAAGCAGTTCAGACGCGATGTTGACGAGTGTGCGGCAGCACTTATCTCGCTCGGTGTAAAGGCGGGCGACCATGTGGCAGTATGGGCAACCAATGTGCCGCAGTGGTTTATCACATTCTGGGCAACTACCAAAATCGGTGCGGTATTGGTTACTGTAAATACCGCTTACAAAATTCACGAAATAGAGTATCTGTTAAGACAATCCGATACACATACTCTTGTTATGATAGAATACTGCAAGGATATCAATTACAAAGAAATCATATCCGAGCTTTGTCCCGAACTTGAAAGCTTAACTCCCGGAGAACCGCTTTATTCCAAGAACCTCCCGTTCTTGCGCAATGTGGTAACAGTAGGCTTTTCGATGCAAGGCTGTCTTACCTGGGAGGAGATGCTGTCTCGTTCGGAAAGCGTTCCCAGAGAAGAGGTAAGAAGAAGAGCATCTCTGGTAAAACCCGAGGATGTGTGCAATATGCAGTACACATCGGGAACCACAGGTTTCCCCAAGGGTGTAATGCTTACCCACCGCAACATAGTAAACAACGGCAAAACAATAGGCGACAGAATGGATTTGTCCACTGCGGACCGTATGATGATACAGGTGCCCATGTTCCACTGCTTTGGTATGGTACTGTCTATGACATCAATGATGACACACGGCGGAACACTCTGTCCGATACCGTACTTTTCGCCAAAATCGTCACTTGCCTGCGTTAATGATGAGCACATAACCTGCTTTAACGGTGTTCCGACTATGTTTATCGCAATGTTTAACCACTCCGATTTTGCCAAGACGGACTTTTCGTATATGCGTACAGGCATCATGGCAGGTGCCAACTGCCCGGCAGACCTTATGCGCCGTGCCGCAGACGAAATGAATATGAAAGAGATTATTTCCGTTTACGGACAGACCGAGGCATCACCCGGATGTACGATGGGCGAGGTCAATGAAGATATAGACCACAGAGTTGAAACCGTAGGAAGTGCATTCCCCGGTGTTGAATGTAAGATTATCGACCCCGAAACGGGATTAGAGCTCCCCGACGGCGAAAGCGGAGAATTTGTAGCACGCGGATTTAACATAATGAAAGGCTACTACAAAATGCCCGAAGCCACAAGACAGGCTATAGATGCTGACGGCTGGCTTCATTCGGGAGATATCTGCTTAAGAACAGAGGACGGCTACTACAAGGTAACAGGCAGACTTAAGGATATGATTATCCGAGGAGGCGAAAATCTGTACCCCAGAGAAATCGAAGAATTTTATCTTACCAATCCCAAGGTAAGAGATGTACAGGTAATCGGTGTTCCCGACGAAAAATACGGCGAGGAATGTTGTGCATGGGTTATCTTGCACAAGGGCGAAACAGCAGACGAAAACGAAATGAAGGAATTTGGAAATATGTATATAGCACGCCACAAGGTTCCCAGATATTTCCTCTTTGTTGACGAATTTCCGATGAATGCCGCAGGAAAAATATTAAAGTACAAAATGAGAGATACATCAAAAGAAATTTTGGGATTATAAAGCAAAAAGCATATCCTGCTTAAACGGGATATGCTTTTAATATTTGACAGCACAGTACAATTAAGTTATAATATGTAGGTATGTTTATTATTCATTTAAAAGGGAATTATTTATAATGAATATTCTTTTTTATTTGGGGAGGAAAAGAATTTGAACAAGTTAAAGGATTTAGAGCCAAAGAGCGTTTTTAAATATTTCGAAGAGCTTTCCCAAGTGCCCAGAGGTTCGGGGAATATGGATGCGGTAAGCTCTTATTGCGAGGAGTTTGCCAAAGCACACTCGCTTAAACACTACCGTGACAGTGCAAACAATGTGATAATATACAAAAAAGCATCAGCGGGTTATGAAAATAGCGACCCCGTTATACTTCAGGCACATCTGGATATGGTATGCCAAAAAGACGAGGGCGTGGAAATCGACTTCGAGAAAGAAGCCATAGATATTTATGTTGACGGTGACTTTATCAAAGCACGCGGTACCACACTTGGAGCTGACAACGGCATAAGTGCGGCTTGTCTTCTGGCAATTCTGGAAAGTGACGAAATAGAGCATCCGCCCCTTGAGGTTGTATTTACTACTGACGAAGAAATCGGTATGATAGGTGCTATGGCACTTGATTTTGACAAACTAAAGGGCAAAAAGATGATTAATGCCGACTCGGAGGAGCCGGGGATTGTTACTGTTTCCTGTGCCGGCGGAAGTGATTTTGTATCAAAAATCCCCGTTGAATATCAGATATCCGCAGGCGACGGGGTGTCTGTAACCGTAAGAGGTCTAAAGGGCGGTCATTCGGGGGTAGAGATAGACAAGGGCAGAATTAATGCCAATGTACTACTCGGCAGAATTCTTAATCACTTGTCCGAAAATGCCGAATTTGAAATTGCAGATATAAACGGCGGGGACAAGGCAAACGCGATACCGCTTCTTGCCCAAGCAAATCTTGTGGTTCAAAATGGCAAGTCTTTTGTGATAAAAGCCAATGAATATGCAAATATTATAAAAGAAGAAATGTCTGCAAGAGAAGAAAACCTTGAAATAGAAATAAAGCTTGCCGGTGAGGTTAAAACCAAAGTATTTGACAAAAACGCAAGAGATAATATAGTATATGTACTTACCTGTGTGCCAAACGGTGTAATCACGATGAGTGCAGAGATTGAAGGGCTTGTGGAGACCTCGCTTAATCTGGGGATTTTGAAAACCCAAGACGATGGCGTTATCCTGCACCACGCCTTGAGGAGCAACAAAAAGTCGGCCCTTGCATTTTTGGAGGACAGGCTAAAAACATTCTACAAAATTGGCAAGTGCTCTGTGGAAACATTTGGTCATTATCCCCCCTGGGAATACAATGACAATTCCCTGCTACAGACACTCTACTGCGATATATACAAAGAGACCACAGGCAAAGATGCCCTTGTAAAAGCTATTCACGCAGGTCTCGAGTGCGGAGTGTTTGCATCTAATATAGAGGGCTTTGACTGCATATCAATAGGCCCCGAAATGTACGATATCCATACCACATCGGAGAGGGTAAGCATTTCGTCTGTAAAAGAAACCTACGAAATTATATTAAAATTATTAAAAAGGAGCAAATGACAATTGCTTTTTTGATTGACTTATGATAAAATAAACAAAATGTCAAAATCTGTCGTCACTGTATGACAGAGGATAGGAGAAAGTATGAGTAATAAAACAGAATTTAAGCCCTACATTCCGGCGGAGAGAGTAACCCCCGAGATTACCATTACATCTATCATAATGGGTATTATTCTTTCTATCGTGTTTGGTGCGGCTAATGCATACCTCGGTCTTAGAGTGGGTATGACTGTATCTGCATCAATCCCCGCCGCAGTTATTTCTATGGGTGTTATACGCGTTCTTATGCGTAAGAATTCCATTTTGGAAAGTAACCTTGTACAGACCATAGGTTCTGCAGGAGAATCTTTGGCTGCAGGTGCTATATTTACCCTCCCTGCACTGTTTCTCTGGGCAGCAGATGGCAAGATGGACAAGCCGGGAATAGTTTCTATCACACTTATAGCTCTTTTGGGCGGTCTTTTGGGTGTGTTTTTCATGGTACCTCTTCGTAATGCTCTCATTGTCAAAGAGCACGGCGTACTTCCGTATCCCGAGGGTACAGCTTGTGCAGAGGTTCTTCTTGCAGGAGAAAAGGGCGGAGCCAATGCGTCTACCGTATTTGCAGGTATGGGCTTTGCCGCACTGTTTAAGTTTATAATAGACGGTTTAAGACTTGTTGCAGGCGAAATATCTTTCCGTGTCAAAGGCTTTGCAGGAGAGATAGGCACACAGATTTATCCCGCTGTAATGAGCGTTGGTTACATCTGCGGTGCAAGGATTTCTTCGTATATGTTTGCCGGCGGTGTTCTTAGCTGGCTTGTAATAATTCCTCTTATTGTGCTCTTTGGAGAAAACATCGTTCTCTATCCCGGCACAGATACAATAGGAAACATTTTCGCAGCAGGCGGTGCAAGTGCAATCTGGAGCTCCTACATAAGATATATCGGAGCAGGAGCACTTGCGGCAGGCGGTATCATCAGCCTTATTAAATCGCTTCCGCTTATTATTACAACCTTTGGCGGTGCTATGAAGAGCATGGCGTCTTCCAAGTCAGATAGCACAAAGAGAACAGATAAGGATATAAATATCAAGGTAGTTCTTTTGTGCCTTGCAGTTCTTACACTTCTTGTGTGGCTTGTTCCTGCAATTCCCGTATCTTTCCTGGGTGCGGTTATAGTTGTTGTATTTGGTTTCTTCTTTGCCACAGTATCTTCCAGAATGGTTGGACTTGTTGGCAGCAGTAACAACCCTGTATCAGGTATGGCTATAGCAACACTTCTTGTTACAACACTTATACTCAAGGCAACCGGTACAATAGGCATAGCGGGTATGACAAGTGCCATTGCCATAGGCTCTATTATTTGTATAGTATCTGCAATAGCAGGTGATACCTCTCAGGACTTAAAGACAGGGTTCCTTCTTGGTGCAACACCCAGAAAGCAGCAGATAGGTGAGGTAATCGGTGTAATTGCCGCAGCCTTTGCCATAGGCGGAACACTCTATCTTTTGGATAGTGCATGGGGCTTTGGTTCCGACCAGCTCGCAGCTCCTCAGGCAACACTTATGAAGCTTATCATAGAAGGTGTTATGGAGGGTAATCTCCCTTGGGCACTGGTATTTATCGGAGTATTTATTGCAGTTGTGGTTGAGGTTGTGGGTATTCCCGTTCTTCCGTTTGCAATAGGTGTGTATCTGCCTGTACAGCTCAATGCCTGCATTATGATAGGCGGTCTTGTTCGTCTTGCATTAGACAAGCTCAAGAAGAATGAAGAAGAAAAGAAGAAAATCGTAAACGACGGCATTTTGTTCTGCTCAGGTATGATTGCAGGCGAAGGTCTTGTGGGTATTCTTCTTGCACTCTTTGCAATATTTGGCATTGACAAAGCAATAGACCTTTCTGTAATGCTTGGTATTTCGCCGGTGGTTTCAAATGTAGGTGGACTTGTACTGTTTGCAATAATCGTTGCAACAGTGCTTAAGTTCTCTGTATGGAAGAAGAGAAACTAATGAAAAGGGAAAACGAAAATTATCTTGAAAAAATTCCTTTTAAAAACGGGCAAATAAACTGGACCGAGGATGAATGCGGCATCGTTACTCTGGAGATAGAAAACGAAGGAGTATTTAACCGCATTGCTCAAAAGCTATTTAAAAAGCCTCGCATAAGCTATGTTCATATGGAAGAGTTTGGAAGCTTTATCTGGAAGAGGATAGACGGCAAAAAGACCGTATCCGACCTGGCAGATGAGCTTAAGGAAGAGTTTGGCGACAAAGCCGAGCCGCTGTATGAGAGAATAGCAAAGTATATAGGAATTTTGAAAAGCTACAATTTTATAGTATTTTAAGAAAAGGCGTATGCAAAGGGAAATTTGCATACGCCTTAAATTATTTTTCGATTATATATGATAGATTGTCTTGTATTTTTTCTGCCACATCGGGCTTGTTCATAGAATATACATGAACATTCTTAATTCCATTGGCATACAAATCTATTATCTGGTCTGTGGCATAAATGATGCCTGCCTGTTTCATTGCATCGGCATTGTGACCGAACTTGTCGACAAGGCTTTTGAACCTTTGCGGCATAAACGATCCCGAGAGCTTAATAGCCCTCTCTACCTGATTGGCATTGGTAATTGGCATAATCCCCGGAATTACGGGTACGGTTATTCCGGCTTCTCTTATTTTGTACAGAAAGTTGTAGAGCAGATTGTTGTCAAAGAACATCTGTGTTGTAATAAAATCGCATCCTGCATCAACCTTTTCTTTAAGATGCTTTATATCCTCTTTTTGATTTTCGCTTTCGGGGTGTATTTCGGGGTAGCATGCACAGCCTATGCAAAACTCGGGATTGGTTTTCTTTAAATCCTCTATAAGATTAATTGCGTATCGGTAATCCCAGTTTGTTCTGTCGTCTTTTTCCATTTCCTTTGGGATATCGCCCCGTAGTGCCATTACATTTTCTATACCGCTATCTATTATTTCCTTTATCTTTTGCTCCACGGTCTCTCTGGTCGACGATACACAGGTAAGGTGTGCCAGAGTGGGAACACCATAGATCTTTTTGATGTTTTTGGCAATATCGAGGGTGTATTTACTTGTTCCGCCGCCTGCACCGTATGTAACCGAGATAAATGAGGGTTTGAGTTTGGCGATTTCTTCGGTTGCAGTTTTTACATTTTCAAAGCTTGTCTCGCTCTTTGGCGGAAAAACCTCAAAAGAAAGCGACAGCTTGTCTTTTTTAAGTAAGTCGATAATTTTCATTACAGACACCTCGTTTCTTGTGTATATAAGTGATTATACACTTTTAAAACACTTAAGTCAACAAAAAGGTGATATACCTTGCGGCATATCCCACAAAATAGATTAACAAACTTTTAGCACTACCTTGCCTACATTCTTTCCTTGGAGCAAAATATCGTGTGCCTTTTTCAAGATCTTTTTTAAGCACATCAGCGGTGTTTTCTTTGGATGTGTTTATTATTACATCAGCATCTAAATGGCTAATTGACTTTGCAATTTCGTCGGTGAGTACAGGAGGTCTTCTAAAGAACTGTAGATTATTTTAGTAAATTATACAAAGTGGGCGACAGTTTAAATTCTTCGGCAACTGCCTCTACTTCTTCGAGAGCCTTTACCTTCGCCTGGGGCGATACATATTGCTTTACGGCACGGATAAGGACATTTTTTGGCGTGTGTGCCATATCAATAAATTCCATTATCTGTGTTTTGTATCCGCAGTATGTAAGCATATTTCCGCGTATTGCATCGGTAAGTATCGCCGAGGTTCTCTCTTTTAATATGCCGTATCTTGTGAGTATGGAGAGATTGTCGGACTTAATCTGCGAGTTAATCTCGTGCTGACAGCACGGAACAGAAAAAATAAGCCTTGCGTTCCAGTTTATCGCATTAAACAGTGCATAGTCTGTTGCTGTGTCGCACGCGTGCAGGGTTATCACCATATCCACATTTTCGCTTGTTTTGTAGCCGTTTATATCGCCGAGCTCAAATTTGAGATTGGTATAGCCGTATTTTTGGGCTGCCTTGTTGCAGTTTTCTATTACATCTTTTTTCAGGTCAAGACCTGTTATATTTACATCTATATTTTTTATTCTTGTAAAGTAGTGGTATAGGATAAATGTGAGATACGACTTTCCGCAACCAAAGTCTATGATGTTGAGCTTTTTTAGGTCGAGGTTTTTTATTGTATCGTCAATTATCTCGACAAACCTGTTTATCTGGCGGAATTTATCGTACATCTGCCTTATTACCTTGCCGTCTTTTGTAAATATTCCCATATCAATGAGCACAGGAATATCGCTGCCTTCTTTTATTATGTAATTTTTCTTTTTGTTGTGGTTTTCGTTTTCTTTTACACTGCCTTTTGAAATCTCATTTGTTTTAAGCTTAATATTTCCCTTTTTGGACGAGAGTACAATGTATTCACATTCATTTGTCCACGCATTTGCCTGCAAAAATGTCTTTCCTATGGCATTTTCGAAGTATGAAACGGTATCTTCACAACTTAAATTCTTATGAAAAACCTGTGTCTGGGTATATTCTTCTATCTGATAACCATTATTCTTTTTTGCAATCACAACTTTTTTTAACTCATATGATTTTATGTGAGGTTTACTTAGTACCGCCTTTATTATGCTGTGATTTAAAATTTCTTTGGTCAAATCTATAAGTTCAGTCACTTTGCAAAACTCCTTTTTTGTATTTTAGCGTGGTTACTCCATAGTGCAAATTTATCCTAGCATATTTTTTGATGAAATGTCAATGTAAAATACGATATTTTGATGTGTTATCTCTTTGCAAAGGTGATGGATATAATGTATTATTTACTTTTGGCTGTGGATTTTGATATGAACAGGCTCTGTTAGAAACAAAAATACTCATTAGCAAAGATTATAACAATCCTTACTAATGAGTATTAAATTTTTTTACATCATATATGCTTTTTCATATGCCCCAAGGCACTTTTTTCAAGTCTTGAAACCTGTGCCTGACTAATCCCAAGCTCATTTGCAACTTCCATCTGTGTTCTGCCTTTAAAAAACCGCAGGTCGAGGATGCGTTTTTCTCTGGTGCACAGTTTTTTTAACGCTTCTTTGAGAGCAATTTCTTCGAGCCAGTTTTCGTCGGTGCTTTTGTCATCTTTTAGCTGGTCCATTACATAAATCGCGTCTGCACCGTCGTTGTATACCGGTTCGTATAACGACACGGGGTCTTGTATGGAATCAAGGGCAAGTACCACATCCTCCTTGGGAAGTCCCAATTCTTTTGATATTTCATATATCGTAGGCTCCTTTCCGCTTTTTGCCGTAAGGTCTTCCTTTGCTTTTAGTGCCTTGTATGCGATATCTCTTAATGACCTGCTTACTCTTATGGAATTATTATCTCTTAAATATCTTCGAATTTCGCCTATTATCATTGGCACTGCATATGTCGAAAATTGTACATTCTGAGAAAGGTCAAAATTATCTATCGCTTTTATAAGACCGATACAGCCTACCTGAAATAAATCATCGGGGTTTTCGCCCCTGTTATTAAATCTTTGTATCACACTTAAAACAAGCCTTAGATTGCCTTGTACAAATTCTTCTCTTGCACTTTCGTCACCGTCTTTAATTCTTCTAAACAACTCATCTTTCTGACTTTTGGTGAGCGTGGGGAGTGTAGCGGTATTTACACCGCAGATTTCTACCTTGTTCATAGTTACGGCTCCTTTTTATGTCATTGATTTTCAATATGATTTTTCCCTAAGATATATTTTGCTATACTGTCATAAAATAGCAAAAAAATATGCTTGAAAATTGGCAAAATAAGGAGTATAATATGTACATTAAAAATGACTTGATTTTATCAAGAGGTGAATTGTATTGAAAATTATTGTTGTAGGTCTTGGTAAGGTAGGCTGGAAGCTTGCGGAGATTTTGAGCTCCGAAGAAAACCACGAGGTTACCGCGATAGATGTTGTGGCAAATAATGTAAGAGATGCTTCTTCCGAATATGATATTATGGGGATAGTAGGCAGCGGTACGAATATAGAATGTCTTGAAGATGCAGGTGTTTCAGATGCCGACCTTCTCATTGCCGTTACAGGTTCTGACGAGGTAAATCTTCTTACTTGTCTTATTGCAAAGAAGTCCGGTAACTGCAAGACGATTGCCAGAGTAAGAAAGCCCGAATATGTCCGTTCTCTTCCAACGATAAAAGATGAACTTGGACTTGCTATGGCTATTAATCCGGAGCAGGCAGCTGCCGGAGAGATGGCAAGAGTTTTGAGGTTCCCGTCAGCTATACAGATAGACACATTTTCCAAAGGCAGAGTAGAAATATTAAAATTCCGTATCCCCGAAGCATCGCCTCTCGACGAGATAAGGGTTTCTGATATGGCAAAGCGTATCAACTGCGATATACTTGTTTGCGGTGTAGAAAAAGGGGACAGGGTCTTTATCCCCGGAGGTAACTTTATACTTCGTGCAGGAGATTTGGTAAGCTTTGTTGCAACACCCAAAAACGCAGCAGATTTCTTTAACAAAATAGGTTTCAAGACCAATAGTGTAAAGGACACCCTGATTATTGGCGGGGGTGATACTGCATACTATCTTGCGGTAAATCTTTTGCAGTCGGGCATCAAGGTCAAAATTATAGAGCAAAGTCAGCAAAGATGCGAAGAGCTTTGCGAGCTTGTTCCCAAGGCTACGGTAATTTGCGGCGATGGTACGGATATCGACCTTTTGGAAGAAGAGGGCCTGGGCCAATACGAATCCGTAGTGGCTCTTACCGGTATTGACGAAGAAAATATTATGCTCACCCTTTTTGCCAGAACACAGACCGACGGCAAGCTTGTTACAAAAATCAACCGTATAGCCTACGACAGCGTTATAGGCGGACTTGGACTTGATACAATCATAAATCCCAATAACATTACCGCAGAATATATTGCAAGATATGTCCGTGCAACATATAATTCGCTTGAGCACGACATAGAAACTATGCATATGATTTTGGATAACAAGGCGGAGGCACTTGAATTCAGGATACGCACGGATTCTCCCGTTGCTAATGTGACATTGGAGCAGCTTGAACTCAAAGAAAATGTGATTATAGCTTGCATCAACCGAAACGGCAAGATTATCATTCCAAGAGGTAAGGATCGCATTTTGCCCGATGACAGAGTAATAGCGGTCAGTGCATTGATGGGAGTTAAAGATATCAAGGAAATTTTGAAGTAATAACGGAGCAGATGTTATGAATTATAGAATTGTATTGCATACATTGGGCTGGGTACTTATTATTGAAGCTATGTGTATGGCACTTCCGCTTATATGTGGTCTTATATATGCCGAGGCGGCAGTTTTCTCCTTTATCATAGCTATGGCAATTTGTCTTGCCGTAGGTATTTCGCTCGTGCTTGTAAAAACCAATAACGGAAAAATGTATTCCCGCGAGGGCTTTTCCATAGTTGCATTAAGCTGGATATTTATGAGTATATTCGGTTCGTTGCCCTTTGTGTTTTCGGGCTCGGTAAATAGCTTTGTAGATGCTGTTTTTGAGACGGTTTCGGGCTTTACCACAACGGGTGCATCTGTGATACCTGATGTAGAAATCCTGCCCAAATCCATCCTTTTATGGCGTAGCTTTACACATTGGATAGGCGGTATGGGAGTTATTGTGTTTTTGGTGGCGATACTTCCTCTTTCGGGCGGAAGAAATATGCATCTTGTAAAGGCAGAAAGCCCGGGCCCTTCTGTGGGCAAGCTTGTTCCCAAGGTTAAATCCACGGCTAAAATTCTCTACCTTATTTATTTTGCACTTACAGTTGCAATTGCACTTTTTCTTTTGGCAGGAGAGATGTCTTTCTTTGAAGCACTTAATACTGCTTTTGGAACTGCAGGTACAGGCGGATTTGGTATACGAAATTCCAGTATGGCAGATTTTTCTTCCTATTCGCAAATAGTGGTTACTGTTTTTATGATACTTTTCGGAATCAATTTTTCTGTTTATTATCTCATTTTGATAGGCAGGTTCAAGCTTGCTCTTCGTTCGAGTGAGCTGTGGACATATCTTTTGATAATTGCCTCGGCTATTGCCCTTATAACCATCAATTCGGGTGCAGGGGTAAAGCACGCGGCGTTTCAAGTAGGCTCCATCATTACAACAACGGGTTTTGCAACCGTGGATTTTGATAAATGGCCTGAGTTTTCAAAGGCGATTTTGGTGCTTCTTATGTTTGTAGGTGCTTCTGCGGGAAGTACGGGCGGAGGAATTAAAGTTTCGAGAATAATGATACTTCTCAAAAGTATCGTAAAAGAAATTAAAATTGCTGCCCATCCCAAGAGTACCCACAAGGTAAAGCTTGACGGCAGAACTATTGAACACGAAACCATTCGCGGTGCAAATGTGTTTATGATATCGTATCTTATTATATTCGCTTTTTCGGTACTCGCCATAAGTATAGACAATATGGATTTTACCACCAATTTTACAGCTGTTGCAGCTACAATAAATAATATTGGTCCCGGTCTTTCGGGCGTTGGACCCACAGGTAATTTTAGCCAGTATTCGGACTTTTCAAAGATAGTACTTTCTTTGGATATGTTAATAGGAAGACTGGAAATATTTCCGATATTAGTATTATTTTCACCTTATGCTTGGAAGAAATAGTAAAAAGCAAGGGTTTAAAGAAAAGGTTTTAGCGAAATATCAACTTCGTTGATGTGAAATAATTTCTTTCAGAAATTGTGAAATAGAAAGCTAACGCTTTCTGTGAAATGAAATACGCCTATAACATTTGCGAAGCAAATATTTCACAGCGAAGCTATTTCACATTGCGTAGCAATATTTCTCACGTCGTATCGGCGTATTTCGTTGAAAAAAGCATCAATCTTGTATCAAGATTGATGCTTTTTTCTGGTGCGGGTGACAGGACTTGAACCTGCACGGGGTTGCCACCAGAACCTAATGGTTATATAGCATATGTGAAAGAATTATTTTCTTTTGCATATGCTATTTTTTAGCCAATATCAAAAAGGGTAATATGCAAATGCAATATTCTTGTTTTAAAATACATGTTAGTCTTTTTTGTCTTAATGCAATCTTAATGCGGATATTCAACCGTTAATGCCATCTTAAAATATATTATGATACAATGATAATAGAAAAAAGATACACTTGATTGGTGGTTTTGATTATGGATGCAAAAATAAAGAAGCATTTGTCTTCTTCTCAGATAATAATATTCGGTTTTGCAGGAGCAATAATATTAGGCACAATTCTTTTAATGCTTCCGATATCGTCAGCAAGCGGAAATATGACACCCTTTTCAGACGCACTCTTTACATCAACATCTGCGGTGTGTGTAACAGGGCTTGTGGTACATGACACAGCAACGCACTGGTCAATGTTCGGGCAGTTTATAATCCTTTTGCTTATTCAGGTTGGAGGTCTTGGAATTGTAACCTTGTCTGTTGCAATGGCGATGCTTGCAGGAAGAAAAATAAGTCTTATGCAAAGAAGCACATTGCAGGATGCAATATCCGCACCAAAGGTCGGCGGAATTGTAAGGCTCACAGGATTTATTCTTAAAACAACATTCTTAATTGAGCTTATAGGTGCATTTTTACTTTCAACAGTATTTTGCAAAGAGTTTGGGTTAAAAGGTGTATGGCTCGGCATCTTCCATTCAGTTTCGGCATTTTGCAATGCAGGATTTGACCTGATGGGAACAAAAACTCCGTTCTCATCCCTTACATCATATTCTGCACAGCCTTTAATAAATGCGGTTATAATGCTTCTCATTATCATAGGCGGTATTGGTTTTCTTGTATGGGAAGATGTAAAGACAAATAAACACCATATTAAGAAATACCGTATGCAGACAAAGGTAGTATTATCAGCCACACTCTTTTTAATAATGCTACCATCAATATATTTTTACTATGCAGAGTTTAATGAATTGCCACTAAACGAAAGAATATTAAATTCAATGTTTCAGTCAGTAACGCCAAGAACAGCGGGATTTAATACGATAGACTTAACAAAGATAAGCGGAATCGGTCAAGTGATTACAATTATCCTGATGCTGATTGGCGGTTCGCCCGGTTCAACAGCAGGCGGTATGAAAACAACAACGGCAGCAGTGCTTATATTTTCTGCAATATCAGTATTCAGAAAGAAAGATGATGTTGAATGCTTTGGCAGAAGAATTGCGGATTCAACACTTAAAAATGCAGCAGCAATACTTCTAATGTATCTCTTGCTATTCCTTACGGGCGGTCTTATCATAAGCGGAATTGAAAATCTTCCGTTGATGGATTGTTTGTTTGAATCGGCATCGGCAATAGGAACTGTAGGACTTACTCTTGGAATTACA
>JAZPZD010000017.1:0-12362 GCA_045544515.1 Clostridia bacterium
TGCCCCAGCGACCAAGTACAGTTGACGGCGGGCGTCGCAACACCAAAGGTTATATGCTTTGCCGCATGGCTTCGGTGCATTCGCACCTGCAGATTTGCTTGCAAAGCACACAGCCTTTGCGTTTGCACATTGGCAGATAGATACCAAAGTCTATATGCTTTGCCGCATGGCTTCGGTGCGTTCGCACCTGCAGATTTGCTTGCAAAGCACACAGCCTTTGGCGGTTGCGCGTTGGCAGATAGATACCAAAGTCTATCTGCTTTGCCGCATGGCTTCGGTGCGTTCGCACCTGCAGATTTGCTTGCAAAGCACACAGCCTTTGGTGTTTACGCACAGCTTAGACCTATGAAAACTTGTTTGAAAAGTGAGTTTGCTTGACACCAAAAGTGGTATATGTTAGAATTACAATAAAGAAAAACGAGGTGATTTTGTGTATACAGATACAAACGGAAATAACTGGTACAAGGTAGGTCTTCATATACATACAACTGTTTCCGACGGAGTAAAGACACCCTCGGAGGCAGCAAAAATCTATAAAGAAGCAGGCTTTGACGCAATAGCACTTACAGACCACTGGCAGTATCACCAAGATGATACGATAGAGGGATTAAATATAATTTCGGGGTGCGAGTACAATCTCGGCGGGTCAGATTCCGCAGAGGGAGTAATGCACATAGTAGGCGTGGGTATGAGAGAAAAGCCAAATCTCGCACGCGAAAACTCTCCCCAAGAGGTAGTAGACGAAATCAAGCGTGCAGGCGGACTTGCAATATTGGCTCACCCTGCATGGTCGCTCAATACTATAGACAGCGTAAAGGATATAAAAGGCTTTGACGCGGTGGAGATATACAATTCCGTATCCGATGTAAATCAGTCAAGCCGACCATATTCGGGTTACTTTACCGATGTACTTGCAAATAGCGGCATCACATACCAGATAGTTGCCACAGACGATGTTCACTACTACGAGGATGACAAAGCAAAGTCATACATAATGGTAAAAGCAAAATCAAATTCTGCCGATGATATATTGGATTCTGTCAAAAAAGGTGACCACTTTTCTACGCAGGGACCAATGCTCTTTGTCGAAAGAAAAGGCGACAAAATCATTGCAAAATGCTCGCCTTGCGTCAAGATAGATTTCCTTACCAATGCCGTATGGGCACCTGATAAAATCTATCGCGGCGAAAATCTTACAACTGCAGAATATACAGTAAAGGATTTTGATAAATGGGTAAGGGTTGAGGCTTTGGATAGCGACGGAAACTACGCATGGAGTAATATTATTAATCTTTAAAACGGGGGAATATCAATGAAAGAGGTACAATTTTCTTACGGAAAAGGTAAGTTGAGTCATACATTTGGTGATGAAGAATTATCTGCAGTTCTTACATCTTCTATCGAAGAATACAAACCGCCTATGGGCGAAAATGAGCTTGTAAAAGAGGCACTAAATAACCCCACAGGGTCGCCAAAGCTTTCCGAACTTGCCAAAGGCAAAAAGAATATCGTAATAATTGCCAGTGACCACACCCGTCCTGTTCCCAGCAAGGTTATAATGCCATATATGCTCGAAGAAATAAGAAATGGCAGTCCCGATGCGGACATAACTATTCTTATAGCAACGGGCTGTCACCGAGGAACTACCAAGGATGAGCTTGTAGATAAATTTGGTGAGGAAATCGTAAATAACGAAAAAATATACATTCACGATTGCCTTGATAACGATATGCTTGTAAACATCGGCACACTTCCCTCGGGCGGCGTGTGCGAAATAAACAAAATCGCATATGATGCCGACCTGCTTGTAGCAGAGGGATTTATAGAACCGCACTTTTTTGCAGGATTTTCCGGCGGAAGAAAGAGTGTTCTTCCCGGAGTTGCGGGCAGACAGACAGTTCTTGCCAACCATTGTTCAGAGTTTGTCGCATCGGAAAACGCCAGAACGGGCATTCTGGAAGGCAACCCCATTCACAAGGATATGCTCTGGGCGGCAAAGAGTGCAAAGCTTGCCTTTATAGTAAATGTTGTACTAAACGGCGAAAAAGAGGTCATCTATGCAGTGGCGGGCGATGTGCAGGAGGCACACAAGAAAGGTACCGACTTTATCTCATCTCTTTGCGAAGTAAAGGCAGTTGCGTCCGATGTGGCAATATCCACAAACGGAGGCTATCCGCTTGACCAGAATGTTTATCAGGCGGTAAAGGGAATGACTGCGGCAGAGGCAACGGTTAAAAAAGGCGGAGTAATCATTATGCTTGCGTCGTCTGATGACGGCACAGGCGGCGACAGCTTTTATCATCAGCTTGCAGACGAAAGAGATATTGCAAAGACTATGCAGCTGCTTTTGGCAAGAGACAGAAACGAAACCATCTCCGACCAGTGGGAAGCACAGGTTTTGATCCGTGTTCTTATGCATGCAACTGTGATATATGTATCAAATATGTCCGACAAAATTGTTGAGGATATGCACATGATACCTGCACATTCCATAGAAGAGGCTCTTAAAAAAGCCAAGGAAATATTAAATAAAGAAGATATAAAAATTACTGCAATCCCCGACGGTATAGCTGTGATTGTAAAAAAATAATATGTGCTAAATTAAACGGAATTTTGCATTATGCTTAAAGCACAGGGCTTTGACTGTGTGGATTTGGGCGTTTGCAATACTACAACCCGTTTTTTTGGTGATTTAAAGGAAGCAGAAGCACATTTTATTGATGAAAAAAGGCTTTCCGATGAGCTTTATGATGAGAGTTTCAGGCATTTGATAAATATTCCAGAGAGATAATTAAGGATTTATAAAACAAACAAACCACCGTCAAAAAGGCGGTGGTTTTATGTGGAGATGATAATAATGTTGCAGAATTTACATACACACACAAAGTACTTTGACGGTGCCGATACACCCGAAGAGATGATACTTGCCGCTATGGAAAAAGGGTTCCAGTCAATCGGATTTTCGGAACACACATTTATGACATATTCTTCGTTTTGTGACAATATGACCGACAGGACTTTGGAATACAAAAAAGAGGTTTTTGAGCTAAAGGAAAAATACAAAGACCAAATCAAAGTCTACTGCGGACTTGAGGCAGATTTGTATCACAATACCGATTTGTCGGGATATGACTATCTTATAGGGTCGGTTCATTATGTAAAAAACAGCGGCAGATATATCCACTATGACACCACGGGTGAGGCTCTTAAAAAAACTGTGCAGACCGTTTATGATAACGACGGATTAAAGCTTGCCGCAGACTATTATTCCACTATGGCAACTCTTTGGAAGTACGGCAATTTTGACATAATAGGGCACTTTGATATAATAGCCAAGCAGTCAGAAAACGGAGAGATATTTGATCCGTCTTCGAAAGAGTATCTCAAGTTTGCGTTTGAGGCGATAGGTGCTCTCAAAGGTAAAATCCCGCTTTTTGAGGTAAATACAGGAGCTATTGCCAGAGGGTACAGAAAAAACCCATACCCCTCATCTGCTATCATCAAAGAGTTCAAAAGGCAGGGCTTTGGGGTTGTTATAACATCAGACTGCCACAACAAAAACTTTTTGGATTGCTATTTCAAGGAAGCGGCAGAGCTTCTTAAGGAATGCGGTTACAAAGAAAAGTATGTTCTTACAGACAGCGGATTTGCTGCGGTTTCATTATAAATACGGAGGATGAAATGGATTACATAACTATAATTGTGCTTGTTTTTTCTTTTTTGGCGGTATTGGACAGGATTTTTGGCAGCCGCTTTGGTCTTGCAAAAGAATTTGAAAAAGCCTTTATGCTTCTTGGCAATATGTCGCTTTCTATGATTGGTATGATAGTTTTGGCACCTGCAATTGCCGAGGCGATAAAACCTGTATCCGAATTTGTTTCGGAGGTTCTCAAATTGGATTCTTCCATAATCCCTGCATCCCTTTTTGCAAACGATATGGGCGGGGCACCCCTTGCGGTAGAAATGGCACAAAACGGCAAGGTGGGGCTTTATAATGCTCTGGTTGTTTCCTCCATGATGGGAGTTACGGTGTCGTTTACAATCCCCTTTGCCCTTGGCGTTGTAAATAAAAACTGTCACAACGAGCTTTTAATGGGACTTTTGTGCGGTATAGTTACAGTTCCTATAGGCTGCTTTGTGTCGGGACTTATGTGCTCTTTGCCTATGGGCGAGCTTATTAAAAACATAGTACCGCTTATCATATTTTCTTCGGTTGTTGCGGTGTGTATGTTCTTGTTCCCCGAGGCAAGCGTAAGGGTGTTCAAGGTAATTGGTATTTTTATAACCATCCTTATAAGCATTGGTTTATATGTGGGAATTTATGAGTTTTTAACAGGTAAAGCACTTATAAAAAACATAGCCCCTGTCCAGGACGGTGTTTCCATATGCTTTAATGCGGTAGTTGTACTATCGGGAGCATTTCCGTTCATATATGTAGTTTCAAAACTGCTCCAAAAGCCTCTTAAGGCTCTTGGTTCAAAGGTCGGTATAAACGCCGAAGCTGCCCTTGGTATTATCTCGACCTTGGTAACGAGTGCTACTGCATTTGGCAGAATGGACAAAATGGACAAAAAAGGTGCGGTTATGAATTCGGCATTTGCTGTGTCGGGTGCGTTTTCGCTGGGAAGCCATCTCGCATTTACTATGGCGTTTGACAAAAGCTATATCGTCCCTGTGGTTGTGGGTAAGATAATTGCAGGAATAACGGCGTTAATTCTGGCGGCTTTTATATACGAAAGGACACAGAAAAAAGTATGAAGATAATCACAATTACACTAAATCCTGCTTTTGATTTGCATATCTTTATGCCAAGCCTTGCACTTAATATAGAAAACTATGCAACAGATGCTCTAAAGCACGCAGGCGGCAAGGGGATTAACATTTCCAGAGCGCTAAATAATTTTGGTGTGCAAAACACCGCATATATGGTCTTGGGCAGAGATAATGCCGATGAGTTTTTGTCGTATTTGGACAGGGACAATCTAAATTGCAAATATCTCCTTACAGATGGCAGAATAAGAGAAAACATAACCATACACGCAAACGAAAAAGAAACAAGGATAAGCTTTGAGGGGTTTGAACTAAAAAAAGACCTGCTCAATGACTTATCTGACCTTGTTAAAAATGACGCAGATGCAGACTGCTTGGTGACCTTTACAGGCAGACTTCCAAGAGGTATAACAACAGAGGATGCCAAGAAGTTTTTAACGCAAGTCAAAAAAACAGGAGCAAAACTCATAGTAGATTGCAATTCGTTTTCAAAAGAGGACCTGTCCGAAATAAAACCATTTCTTATTAAACCCAACCAAGAAGAAATAAATCAGCTTATAGGCAGAGAAATCGTCGGAAAAGAGGATGTTTTAAAGTCGGCAGCGTATCTTAAAAGTCTGGGAGTGCAAAATGTGATGGTAACTCTCGGCAAAGACGGTTTGGTTTTTGTGGGCGAGGAGGGGAGCTTTGATGTCAAAGCACCGAGCATACGCCCTGTTTCCACAATCGGTGCGGGCGACAGCCTGATTGCCGGCTTTGTGTCGGCTTTGGTGTCAAAAAAGGATATAACAGATACACTAAAGCGGGCTGCGGCATCCGGCAGTGCGGCGTGTCTTTCGGAGGGGACCAATCCTCCAAAGGCAGAGGATATGGCTTTGCTTGAAAAAGAGGTTGTTTGCAAAAGGCTTGTTTGATGTAAAAGGAGGCAGATGTTTCTTTGGTTTGCCAACAAAAACAAAAAATCAAACAAAAACACTCGGTTTTTGCTTTTGAATGTAGTATACTGTACCTATAATTGAAAAAAACTAACTTTTCAGGAGGAATAGATATGCTTGTTAATATGAACGAAGTTTTGAGACAGGCAAAGAAAAACCACTATGCCGTAGGTCTTTTTAATGCAGTTAATCTGGAACTTGGCTTTAGCTCTGTAATGTACGACTGATCTACTGACACTTACGAGGATAACTGCATATATTTCCCTACGATTGACACATTCGGCGACAAGATAACAAGCCTTGCCGGAAGAAGCGGAAATATCGAGCTCACAGCAGTAAGCACCGATTTTGGCGGATGCGGACCTCACTATGCAAACGGCCTTGCAAATATGGGTGTTAATTGCACCTGCGTGGGCGCTTTTGGCTATCCCGACAGGAACCCAGTGTTTGATTTAAACAAAAAGTGCAAGACGATAGCGGTAAGCGAGCCGGGTTATTCCTATGTGTTTGAGTTTGAAGACGGCAAGGTAATAATGTGCGATATAGAAAAGATAAGCCGCCTAAGATGGAATGACTTAATCGACAGAGTAAGCATAGATGAACTGGTGGAAATATTTGATGATGCAGATATAATAACTCTTGTCAACTGGAGTTATCTGGTGCACTTCCACGAAATATACGAAAAGTTTTTTGAATTGGTAATGCCAAGCCTTAAGAAAAAGGGCAGAAAAATATTGACAGTGCTGCCGCAGTATATGACGGCGGAGAGGTTGAGGTAGAGATAGAGGGTATCCTTTGCGAAAATCCCAAAAAGACCACAGGCGGAGGAAACAACTTTAATTCGGGCTTTTTTGTATATGTAATAATCGGCAAAATCTTGAAAATGTATATTTTTTGTGATATACTTTACTCATTGAGGAATAAAACAATTCAGGAGGTATATATTATGAGTTTTTTAAAGGGAAAAACAGCAATTATCACAGGTGCAGGTTATGCGGCACTTTCTGACGGAAGATGCGGCTCTATCGGCTATGGTATAGCTACCGCTTATGCCAAAGAGGGTGCAAACCTAGTAATCACAGGAAGAAATGTACCCAAACTCGAAAAAGCAAAGGAAGAATTAGAAAAGAATTACGGTATCAAGGTGCTTGCACTTCAGGCGGATATCTCCGATGGTGCAGATAACGAAAATGTCGCAAAAGGCGTAGTAGATGCTGCAATCAAGGAATTCGGCAGAATAGATGTGCTCATCAACAATGCACAGGCATCCGCTTCGGGCGTTACCATTCAGGACCACACCACAGAGCAGTTTAACCTTGCAATGTATTCGGGTCTTTATGCGGCGTTCTACTATATGAAAGCCTGCTATCCTTATTTAAAGGAAACTAAAGGCAGCGTTATCAACTTTGCATCCGGTGCAGGACTTTTTGGTAACTACGGCCAGTGCTCATATGCCGCTGCAAAAGAGGGTATAAGAGGACTTTCCAGAGTAGCTGCAACCGAATGGGCAAAAGACGGTATCAACACCAATGTTGTTTGCCCTCTTGCATGGACAGCACAGCTCGAAAACTTTGAAAAGGCATATCCAGATGCATTCAAGGCAAATGTGCACATGCCCCCTGCAGGTCACTTTGGCGATGCAGAGCTTGAAATCGGCAGAGTATGTGTTCAGCTTGCATCCCCCGACTTTAAGTATATGAACGGCGAAACCCTTACATTAGAGGGCGGAATGGGATTAAGACCGTAACAACAAAATAACACAAAAAATGGAAGTGACCTCTCATTGCCTTTGTCTGCAATAAGAGGTCACTTCCGATTACTCTTGATATCTAGCATCTTTTGTTATCCTCGCTTTCTTTAACTTTCCCTTTTCAAAGCATTATTTCGGTTATTTCTTAAACAATACATTTTAAACTTTTTTGTCTTTAAGTAAGACTACCTTTGTTTTCATTTAACTTTAATGTGCTTTTAAAGGGTACTGCTTTTTTGACTTTACTTAATTAAACCTTATATGCTAGCCTCTCCATACTCCTTTTCAAAATTATTGTTTTTTCTGCAAGTCTTCTAATCTATATATAAAGCGTTAAGCACCGCCGTGTTTTTGAGAAGAAGCAATATTTGGTTTTATTAAATTAAGTCTGAAGTTTAGTTATACATTGGACTGTACCTTCCTTTCTTCACCTATAGTGTAGCATATGTAAATATGCTTTTTCAATTGACATTTTATAAAAATAAAAAAAGACCTTTTTGTGCAGAAAACAGAATTTTTAAAAAAGGTCTTTTCAAACGATATATAAGTATGATATAATAATTTTGTTGGTTGTTTTTAAAAAGGTCAGCTCGGTTGAGCTGACCTTTTTGTTTTAGTTACATTCTGCTGTTAACGGCCCTGCAAGTTCTTTAAGGTAGAAGAGCTTACCGGGGAGTGTAGGCATAAATGTTGATGTAATGTTCATATCGGGGCTGTAGTGGAGAGTTGTCAAGAAGCTCATGCCCTGCCAGCCCATTCCGCGTCCGAGAGCACCGTCGCATCCGCCGATTATATAGTCTGCCTGTAAGAAGATGCGGGGTCCTATTGTGTTGGCAGTGCTTTTTCCATTCTTCAACAGAAGAAAATTTGTCTGCAAACCTTACGCTGTCAGATATCTGCAAAAAGTTCTATATGGGCAAGTCCTGTCTTTCCAAACTGTTTTTGGAGCATATGGGCTGTGCACCGATGGAATACTACCGCAAAACTAAAATAAGAGAGGCAAAAAAACTCATAAACAGCGGTGTTTCGGTAACAAGGGTTTCGGATATGCTGGGGTATTCTTAGGTACATAACTTTTCCCGAGCGTTCAAAAAGCAAACAGGCACATCGCCCACCGAGTACAAAAAGAAGATAAATCCGATGGAAAAATAGAAAAATCCATTTGCAAAAAAGGACACTTTTTAAGACAAAAAAAGACCTTTATACAAGGCGAAAAATGTGATAGTATAGATGTATAAAAGAATTTTTGAGGTTTAAAAAATTATAAAAAAGGACTGATTTTTATGTCAAGATACGAAGAAACAAAAAAATCTACGCCTCCCTTGGTGTAGACACAGACAAAGCTATCGAAACACTAAAAAACATCACAGTTTCTGTTCACTGCTGGCAGGGTGACGATGTTGTGGGCTTTGATGCAGGCGAGGAATTATCCGGCGGTATACAGACCACGGGTAACTATCCCGGCAAGGCTACAACCCCCGAAGAGCTTTTGCAGGATTTGGAAGAGGCATTTTCTCTTATGCCCGGCAAGAAGAAGTTGAACATTCATGCTTGCTATGCAGTAGGCGAAAATATTGACCGCAGCGATTTAAGGCCCGAACACTTTAAGCTTTGGCTCGACTTTGCCAAGGAAAAGGGTATAGGAATTGACTTTAACCCCACATTTTTCTCTCATCCAATGGTAAAAGACGGACTTACACTTTCCTCACCCGATGAGGCTACAAGAAATTATTGGATTAAACACGGCAAATGCTGTGTTAAGCTCTCGGAATACTTTGCAAACGAGACAGGTATCCCCTGCGTAATGAACATCTGGATTCCCGATGGCTACAAGGATATCCCTGCAGACAGACTTGCTCCCAGAGCACGCTTTAAGGATTCATTAGACGAAATCCTCTCTGTAGATTACGACAAGAGCAAGGTTTATGTAACACTCGAATCCAAGGTGTTTGGTATCGGTCTTGAGGCTTATACCGTAGGTTCTGCAGAATTTGCATTAAGCTATGCAGACTACAAGCACATTACTCCTCTTATGGACAATGGTCACTACCACCCCACAGAAATGGTGTCCGCAATGTTCACAAGGCACTGCTCTTTGCACTTTTGCAGCCAAATGACAAGTTAAAAGAGCTCCAGGAGACAAACAATATGACAGCACTTATGGTGCTTCAGGAAGAATTAAAAACTGCACCTCTTGGCGATGTATGGAACCGGTATCTAGCATCGCAGGGTATGAATAGCGACTATCTCACAGAAGTTGTTAAATATGAAAAGGAAGTTCTTTCCAAAAGATAAAAAGTTGGGGATGTAAAATAAAGCGCAGACCGCTTATAGGCTTGATTTCTGACATCTTACAGTTTAAAAACATCAGAAAAACGTTAAATTTATGTAGAAAGCTGCAAACTTTGCAGCTTTCTTGGATTTTTAGCCTATAAGCTCTAAACGAACTTCACCTCTCGGCGTACCTTTGTACGCCTTCGGGTCCCCCTCGCAAGGCAAGCCTCACTCGGTTCAGTTCGTTTATTCTGCATCTTATTTTCCTATCCCCAAAATCTCAAGGAGCTGTAAAAAATTCACTTAAATTTTTTACAGCTCCTTTTTTAACCCAAAGTGTAGCCCTTAAACATCAGCTTTGATGCAAATTCTATTCTTTCTTCTTCGCTTTTAAACTCTATTTTCTTTGTGTTGGGTGTTTCTTTGAGGTGTACAGATTTTTCGACAGTGTTTACCCATACGCACCAAATATTCTCTTTGATTTCCGTTTCTCCGTTCATATTGAACCACCCTTTCTTCAGAATATTTTAACAGAAAGCCGGGCGGTTTTTCAATATTTGCCATAATTTGTCATTTGTATGTATATATGCTGAAACAGTTGACATTTATCTGTTACAATAGTAATAATGGTGTAACAAAGCCCCGCTTTCAATGAAGAAAGCGGGGCTTATATCAGTCTTTTTCTATAAGATTTCTCTTAATCTTGTTGGAAGAGTTTTTAATAAAGGGTTCTTTTCTTATCTTAACCTTTGACACTCTCTTGTATACGGGAAGTACGGCTGTACATTCGTTAATATCTTTTTTAAGCATTTCTTCGAGGTTTTCGCACTCTGCAACGGCGCTAGCTTCGTAATCGGGGAACACCTCTGCACAGAGGGCATCTTCAAGGCCGTTTTCGTCTTTTACGGAGTATATAACAACCTCTTTTACATAGTCAATACCCTGGATGTACTCTTCGATTTCCTCGGGGTAGATGTTCTTTCCGTTGGAGAGTACTATGAGGTTTTTCTTTCTGCCTGTAATAACAAGAAGTCCCATCTTGTTCATATATCCGTAGTCGCCTGTGTTAAACCAGCCATCGTCGGAGAGAACTTCTTTTGTAAGCCCGCTCTCCTTGTAGTAACCGAGCATTACAACATCGCCTTTGACACAGATTTCGCCTATGCCGTCATCATCGGGGTTTTCGATTTTGATATCGATGCAGGGCAGAACCATACCTACTGTTCTTGGGTCGTTGCACTCAACTCTGTTTACACTTACAAGCGGAGAACACTCGGTAATTCCGTAGCCGTTAAAGAGGATAATTCCTATATCGTCAAAGAATTTGCCCACTTCTGCTCTTATGGGAGCACCGCCGCAGACGATTTCCTGCAGGTTTCCGCCGAAGTTGTCTATTACGGATTTGAAGAGCTTTCTTCTTATGTCGATGCCGACCTTCCTAAGTCCATTACTTACGGCAATCATCACCTTAAAGAGCTTGTCGATTTTCTTTTCCTTAAGGGTTGCCCATATTCTCTTATAAAAGAGCTCTGCAAATGCAGGAACAAGGTAAATATATTCGGGCTTGAATGTATTTAAGTTTTTAAGGACATTTGTGAGCTTGTCGTTTATACAGAGGGTTGCTCTGTGGTGGATAGCTACCAGTATGCCAGGAACCGCCTCGTATGTGTGATGATAGGGGAGCACGCTTAAGCACGAGCCCAAAATCTTGCTCGACTGAAGACCGTAGTAGATACCGCTTTTCAGGTTGTGCTCGGAGAGCATTACGCCCTTGGAATTGCCTGTGGTACCCGATGTGTACACGAGCATCTTGAGTTCGTTGGGGTCGCTCTGGAGCTTTTCGTATTCTCTGTTGCCCTCTTCGTAGAGAGCCTTACCTTTTGCGAGGAACTTGTCATAAGATAAAAATTCTCCCTCGTCTTCCTCTCTGTCAAGACCTATAAAGTACTTGATATTGGGGAACTTGTCGCGGTTTTCTGTAAAGAATTTTTCGAACTTCTTGGCATAAAATATAATTTCGCTCTCGCTGTTATTTGCCACATTTATGATGTCTGTTTCGGGGAGCTCCTTGTCTATGGGAACATATACGCCTGCACTTTTTAAAACAGTTACATAAATGCAAATCCATTTGAAGCTGTTTACACCGATGTTGGCAATGTGGCTTTTGCCAAAGCCAAGGTCGGTAAGTGCTGTGCCTAAATACTCGGTGATGAGCTTGAATTCTTTGAATGTTACTTCCTTGATTTCTTTGTTTTCGATATACTTGTGCGAAATTTTGTCGCCGCTTTCTTCTGCGGCAAGGTCTACCATATGACGAATGTTTCTGAAATTCTGCACCTCATAGGGTTTTAATTTGTCGAGATTCATAATTACCTCCGCTTAAGCACACGGGAGCTGAACACCGTATGCCTTAAATTTTTAAAATTTGCACACTTTTTATTTGTCGTCCTCGCAAGGCGTCAGCCTAACTTCGTCCTCCGCATAAAAATTGCACTAAATTTTATGCATTTAAGGTCGAAGAGTTTTAAAACTACCAATTTTGGATAAGACAAGTAAAAACTCGCAGAGAATATTGAACATATTTTCAAGAGTTTTTACGCAGTATTAGACCAAATTGGTGATTTAAAACCATA
>JAZPZD010000018.1:0-15340 GCA_045544515.1 Clostridia bacterium
CCTCGCAAGCACGCTTGCTTCGGTTCAGTTCGTTTATTCTGCATCTTATTTTCCTATCCCCAAAAACATCAATCGAGGCTGTAAAAAATTCGTTTGAATTTTTTACAGCCCTTTTTGTTTGGCAAAAACAGTTAAAACCTCCACAACACCTGCTTTCTGCAGAATATCGGGCTGCAAAGAGAGCAGCTTTTTTTGGTACACGGTTCAAAAAAATTGAATATTTTGGACAAAAAAGTTCAAAATAATGCAAAAAATGTAGAATGCCGCATAAAAAGGCAGTATTTGAGAGTATAAAAATGGATTTTGGCGTGGCGAAAAATGTTAGTTGTAAAGTCGCATTTACTGCATTTAAAATGAATTTAAAGTTTTTACAAAACATTTTATATTTTTTTAGGAGGTTATTTTAATGAAAAACAAGAAAACTATTCTTATTGTGGATGATAACAGAGAATTTTGCGAAAACTTAAGAGAATTTTTGTCCGCAAGCGACAAGTACGAGGTAGTAGGCACCGCCTACGACGGCAAGATGGGCTATGATATGGTTCTGGAAACCAAGCCGGACCTTCTTCTGACAGACATTGTGATGCCTGTTATGGACGGGCTCACCCTTATGTCCAGGATTGCCGCCAATACAATCCTTGCCAAAAAGCCCAAGATTATTGCCTTTTCTGCAAGCGGATACGATTCTATAATAGCCAATGCCACAAGACTCGGCGCACAGTATTACTTTTTGAAGCCGTTTGAGTTTGAGGCACTTACCGACAGAATAGACGATTTGTTAAACGAAAAGACATCCCATTGTTCGAATGTGCCGATAAGCCAGTCCAAAGACCTGGAAACAAATATCACGATGTATATCCAGCAGCTCGGCGTACCTGCTCACATCAAGGGCTATCAGTATATAAGAGATGCAATAATGATGGTAATCGAAGATATGGATGCAATAAATTCTATAACCAAGTTTCTCTATCCCACGGTTGCCAAGCATTACAACACCACATCCTCAAGAGTAGAGAGGGCAATCCGCCACGCCATTGAGGTTGCGTGGGACAGAGGAAACCCCGACATATTAAATGACCTTTTCGGTTATACTATCTTAAGTACCAGAGGCAAGCCTACAAACAGCGAATTTATCGCGATGATAGCGGACAAAATCCGTCTTGATATGAAGGTCAGCTGATATTTAACATAAATTTAAGGAAAATCCGATTGTGAATTTTACATAATATGCAGTATAATGAACATATGAGAAATTCACATACGGAGGAAGAATATGAATTTTTTTGATGTATTAACACTTATTGGCGGACTTGCTCTGTTTCTTTACGGAATGGATGTAATGGGCGACAGCCTCAAAAAGCTTGCCGGCGGCAAGCTGGAATCCTTTCTGGCAAAGCTCACTTCTAACAGAATCAAAGGCTTTTTGCTGGGACTTGTGGTTACTGCGGTAATACAGTCGTCTTCTGCTACGACGGTTATGCTTGTGGGTTTTGTAAATTCCGGCATAATGAAGCTGGGACAGACCATAGCTATCATAATGGGTGCCAATGTGGGCACGACCGTCACATCCTGGCTTCTTAGTTTAACAGGACTTAACGGTGATACATTCTGGATTAAGATTTTAAAGCCGTCATCATTTACACCTGTCCTTGCGGCAATCGGTGTTATTATGACTATGATGGCAAAGGACAACAAGAAAAAGGACATAGGTACAATTCTTCTTGGATTTGCGGTGCTTATGTTTGGTATGGAAACAATGAGCGGTGCTATGTCCGGTCTTAAGGACAGCTCCACCTTTGCACAGATAATGATTATGTTCAAAAACCCCATTCTGGGTATTTTGACAGGAACACTTCTTACGGCTATCATACAGTCATCCTCGGCATCGGTCGGTATCCTGCAGGCTCTTGCCATTACAGGTGCAATACCGTATTCCATAGCAATCCCGATAATACTCGGTCAGAACATCGGTACAACCATCACGCCTGTGCTATCTGCCATAAGCGGCAACAGAGATGCCAAAAGAGTGGCTGTTTCCTGCGTGTATATCAAAATGATTGGTGTTGTAGTTGTAGCGAGTGCTTTCTATATATTAAATGCAGCAATCGGCTTTGGTTTTATGGAGCAGAATGTTTCGGCGTTTAATATTGCTGTTGTACACACATTGTTTAATATAATATCGACTGTTATTCTTATTCCGTTTTGTTCGGCTCTGCAGAAGCTTGCCGAAAAGACATTCCCTGCAAAAGAGGAAAAGGGCAAGGACATCTTTGCTCCTCTTGACGACAGATTTTTGGAGATGCCCGGATTTGCTGTGGAAAAATGTCAGGATCTTGTAGGCGCAATGGCAAATATCACAAAAGATGCCATAATAGATGCCACCTCGATGATAATAGACTTTGACGAAACCAAGGTAGAAGAAATCAAAGACAGCGAGGCTCTTGTGGACAGATACGAGGACAAGCTCAGCACATATCTTGTAAAACTTTCTGCACGCAGCCTTACCGACAAGGACTCCAACGCTGTAACGGAGCTGCTTCATGTAATAGGCGATGTGGAGCGAATGAGCGACCACTCTGTAAATCTTCTGGAGGTTGCCCAGGAGATGAACGACAAGAAAATCGCATTTTCCGAAGAGGCAACGCACGATTTAAAGGTCATCATAAATGCTGTATGTGACATAGTAAAACTTGCTACGGATTCTCTTGTAAAAGAAGATTTGGAAAGTGCCAAGCTCGTGGAACCTCTTGAGCAGGTTATAGACAGACTAAAACACAAAATAAAGGCAAGCCATATCCAGAGACTAAAGGAGGGCCACTGCACAGTGGAATACGGCTTTATACTTTCGGACATCCTTACCAACTGCGAAAGAATAGCAGACCACTGCTCCAATGTGGCGGTGTGTATGCTCGAAATTGCACATGGCAGCTTTGACACTCACGAATATTTAACTCATGTTAAGGTAGACGGCGAAAACGACTTTGCCGAGAAGTACGATTATTATAAAAAGAAATTTTCTTTGTAAAAAATAGGGGGAGTAAAAAATTCGTTTGAATTTTTTACAGCCTTTTTTGTGTTTGGGGATAGGAAAATAAGATGCAGAATAAGCGAACTGAACCGAGTGAGGCTTGCCTTGCGAGGGGGACCCGAAGGCGTGCGAGGGCACGTCGAGAGGTGAAGTTCGTTTAGAGCTTATAGGCTAAAAATTTGAGAAATCTGCAAATTTTGCAGATTTCTACATAAATTTGGTGTTTTTTGATGCTTTTGAACTGTAAGATGTCAAAATCAAGCCTATAAGCGGTCTGTGCTTTATTTTACATCCCCCTATTTATATTTCGCAAGAGATTGTGTAATAAGTTTCTGTCATATGCGGGTGTGTCATTCCGCCAAAGTACGCCTCTATTATACCTGCTCTTGCGTCTTCCATATATTCGGGCAGCAGCATCGTTACATATTCCAGAGCGCCCACATCTCCCGACATCACAGATGCCGTAGTCTGCAAAAGAAACGCAGGCTGCATATTTACCTTCAGCATATATTTGTAGCTACTGTCATTGGGGGCAGAAAGCACCTCAAACGAGCAAAACGGCAGGGCGTTTTTGGCATAGGTTTTTTTAAGTGTTTCTATGGCGATATGCCCCTCTTCTTCTGTTTCAAGACCTATATATATGCTGCCGTCGGTGCGGTAGGAGAAGATGTCATCTCTTGTTGCGGCACAGCTTGCAAAAAGGGAAGAGGTTTTGTTTAAATCGCCGCTGTATGCTCTGTATGATTTAAGGTCAGTATTCTGGCTCCATTTGTCTTTAAGAGTGTTTTTTACCGAAACGGATTTTGTTTGTCCGTACAGGTCAAAGCCCCAGTCTTTCATAGGAATATATGTTACCACATCATCTGCATTTGCAATGTTAAAGATGTATTCGTGTTTGTCTGCGTTCTTGTCGGTAGTGGTTTTGGATGCACCAAAGGTATAGGCGTAGCATTTGTAGAGTGCACTGCCAAGCTTTTGTGCACAGAGGTTTGCGACAGAGCCACCTCTCGAATGACCTGTGAGCCACACCACAGGGGCAGTGCCTTTTGGCAGGAGTGACTCAATATACTCATTTATTTCTTTCAAAACCCTGTTTGATGTAATGTCAAAGCCCTTGTGGTTTACACCGTCGGAGGACGAGCCTATATCAAAGTTGGAGCTCCACTGCTTTGTAGAGCCGTCTGTGCCGGACAGAGCAACACACAAAAGATTGGCTTTTTTGCCATTGTGGACAATGTCTTTGTGACCTAATACAAAAGATGTTATGTGATTGTCGGTGTATTTTTTGGCAAGATTAATCTTTGTAACATCATTAAAGCCCATCGATGACAATATTTCTGCTGCCGAGAGGTTATCCTCTTTTGTACGCGTTTTGGGATACATTGTCATTGACAAAACGCAGGAGGCTTTGCAAAGCTCGGTGCTGTATATGTCGTTTTTGCCAAAGAAAACCCCGTCGTCAAACGAAAATGCCACATCTGTCGATATGGAATTGGAGCTGTTAAAAACAGTAGATGCAAACTTTGTTTCGGTATCGGGGGCAAGGGGTTTTGCCTTGGTGTATATTCTGGCATTTCGCACAGGAATGAGTGAGCTTTGGTCTTTGACAGTTATGCCGAGCTTTTTTAAAAAAAGCGAGTTGTTTGCGCTTTTTATATTTGCAATCGGCACATCAAATTCTGCCGCGCTGCCGGTTATGGAGCACAGCAGAAGTATTATAACCAAAAGATAGTAAGTCTTTTTCATATTACAACCAACTTTCCAAAAATTATACCGCTTGATTTTTAAGTCAAGCGGTAGTTTTTTGTTATTTTATGTCGCAAGTTACCTTTTCGGGCGGAGTTTCGAGCAGCCACGCCTTTTCTACAAATCTGTTCAGGTTCTTAAATGCCGTTGCATAGTAGTGACCGTCGCAAATTCTCTCGTCACAAACCACAGTGATGTCTATAAATTTCCTCTTTTCCACAGTTCCGTCTTTTTGTGTCTGGTATACGGTGTGCTTTTTGCCCAGCGATATAAACAGCGGAATGTTGCCGAAGTCGTACAGATGATGGAAAACCGGAGGAATACCCAGCGAGCCCATATTTGTTATAAACATTGAGCCATGGAATGGGCTTATTTTGGTAAGCCATCTGGGCAGAAGACCGAAGTAGTCCAGAAGCTTCAGGAACCATACCGTAAACTTAAGCAATACACTTGGTATAAATGTAAAAATCCTGGCAGCAGCATCCATTGAGTTGCCGTCGCCGTCGCAGCGGTTATCTTCTATTATATCCATTGTTGATTTATATATGTCATGAATACTTGCATCGGCATTTGCAGGGATTTTGATTACGGTTTCCTGTGCGTCCAATTCCATCTTCTTTTTTATCGTAAGACACATCTCTATGCTGTTTCTTGCATATATCTTCTGACCTCTTATGTATCGGTTGATTCCCGGATACTGCGACACAGTACGCACATATGCCGCAAGAAGCACATGCATAAGTCCAAGACCTTTAAACCCCTCGCGTCTTTTGTCGTGAATGTATTTATCTGTTTCGGTTATGTCGATTTTTGTGCTGAATTGATTGGATGCCCCATTTCGGTTTGGCATAAAATATGTGCCGACAATATTCATTGGCGGCAGGCTTTTGATTTTTCTGCCTTCTCTGCCCAAGTGTATCCCACCTTATTCTAAAAATATATATTTATCATAACAATCCTGTCGAATTTTGTCAAGCCGAAAACACATCTGTGTGCATATAGGGCACACACTTTGTGGCTTTGGTTGACAAAAGGGAACAAAAATTGTATAATTTATATAAACTTAATTGGCTTTTGTGGGAAGGATAAATATTATGTTAAAAAAGACACTTTTATATACTATTATATTATGTATGCTTTTCTTTGTTACCGGTTGCAAAGACAAAGAGGACAATACAACCGTTACCACTAACCTCTGGGACGGAACATTCCGTTGGCTCGACGAGGAAACGGAGGAGTTCAAGGTTGTCGAGGTGGCTTCCAAGGACGAGGAAAATATAACTTTCAAATTCAAATCCGTTCGCACAAGTGCACACTTTGATGCTCCCCTAAAGAGCGACAGCCGTAGATATGCAGTGGTCAATCTGGGTTCAAAGACGGTCAAAATCACCCTTTCTTCCGACACGCAGACGATTACCGTTGACGATATGTGGACAGATGCTTCTCTCTCAAGAGATGAAAACTGGACAGGCAAGTATCAAAGGCTCCTTGAGGGCGAGACAGTTGCCCCATTTGGCGATACCTCCTGGAACGGTGAGTATTACTGCGAGGCAAACGGACAGAGCATATCTGTCTATGGCATAAAGGAGGGCTTTGTTCTACTTTCTTACGAGGGAGAGTTAGACGGCGAAAAGACTGTTTTCAATTTCCGCTGCCTTGAGCCCGAAGCAAAAAAAGCAGTGTTTACCGAGGGCGAACGCCTTATAATCCTTGAGCTAATCAGCAAAAACAAAAAAATCAAGGTAACAGATCTCTATATGGACGATACTGCAAAGACGGGTATTCGCGGAGTATATGTAAAGAGGTAACTATGAATAAGGACAAGGTTAGTCAGTGCGAAATATGTGCATATTACGATATAGAAGATAACTGCTGTACCATCAATCTCGACGAGGACGATATGGCAAAGTTTATGGGAGACAGCTTTTATAACTGCTCGTATTTCAGCCTGTATGATGAATATAAAATAGTAAGAAAGCAGAACTAATTATGTTGAGTCAGTTTTCGAGAAGCGAATTAATATTCGGCAAAGAATTTACAAATATATTAAAAGGCACACGCGTTGCGGTGTTTGGTCTTGGCGGAGTGGGTTCCTATGTGGCGGAAGCTCTTGCAAGAGCTGGAGTGGGTGCAATAGATGTCATAGACTCCGACACGGTAAACCTCACCAATATCAACCGCCAGCTTATTGCACTTCATTCAACCCTTGGTCAGAACAAGACCGATGTGTGTGAGAAAAGAATAAAGGACATAAATCCCGACTGCGTTGTTACCAAACACAACACCTTTTATCTCCCCGAAAATGCAGATGATTTTGACCTTTCGCAATACAGCTATGTAATAGATGCCATAGATACTGTTTCTGC
Source organism: Clostridia bacterium (assembly GCA_045544515.1). Lineage (GTDB taxonomy): Bacteria > Bacillota > Clostridia > UMGS1810 > UMGS1810 > RGIG8748. The sequence continues at coordinate 7,141 of JAZPZD010000018.1, forward strand.
AAAGATAGAGCTTGCCGTAAGATGCTCTCTTTTGGGGGTAAAGATTATATCCTCTATGGGCACAGGCAACAAAACCGACCCTTTTGCATTTAAAATTTCTGACATCTACAAAACAAAGGTGTGCCCGCTTGCAAGAGTAATGCGAGCAGAATTAAAAAAAAGAAATATAGCAGCTTTAAAGGTTGTCTATTCCGAGGAAACTCCGGTTAAACCTGATGAAGAGGCGTTAATGGAGTATAGACAAAAAAGCCCGGACGGCAAAAACTCTGTGCCGGGGTCAAATTCCTTTGTCCCTGCCTGTGCAGGACTTTTTATTGCATCTTATGTTATAAAGGAGCTCACGAATAATATATGAAAAAAGCGTTAATAGCAATGAGCGGCGGTGTTGACTCAAGTGTTTGTGCATATCTTGCCATAAAGGCAGGCTATGAGTGCATAGGTGCCACTATGCGTCTTTGCGAAAAGGATTTTTCGTCCACTGATGCAGACGATGCCGCAAAGATATGCAAAATGCTCTCCATAGAGCACCGTGTTTTTGATTGTTCCCAAAAATTTAATGAATGTGTTATAAACCCGTTTATAAAATCATACGAATGCGGCGAAACGCCAAACCCCTGCGTGCTTTGCAACAAGCATTTAAAGTTTGGTGCACTTTTTTGTGAAGCACAAAAACTGGGTTGCGACACAATAGTTACAGGCCACTACGCCAGAATTATCACAGAAAACGGCGAGGCGGTACTAAAAAAAGCAATAGATATTTCCAAAGACCAGAGCTATGTGCTCTATGTTCTGGAAAGAGACTATCTGCCTCATATATATTTGCCTTTGGGCGATTACACCAAAGACCAGGTAAGACAAATTGCACTGCGGGAGGGCTTTGTTACCGCACATAAGAGCGACAGCCAGGATATATGCTTTGTTCCCGACGGCGACTATGCACGCTTTATAGAGCAAAATCTCAAAAAAGAAAGCAAAAAAGGCAATTTCGTAGACGAGGGCGGCAGTCTTTTAGGAGAGCACAGGGGTATAATTCACTATACCGTTGGTCAGAGAAAGGGCTTGGGTTTGAGCCTCAAAGAGCCTATGTATGTAAAAGAGAAGAATGTAGATACCGGCGATGTGGTGCTCTGCACCAATGACAAGCTGTTTTCTTCTTCGCTTGTTGCAGGGGAGTTTAACTGGCTTATAGATGTTCCCGACGGCGAAATTCACGCAAGGGCAAAAATCCGCTACAATCAGACAGAGCAGGATGCTCTTTTGTATCCGCTTTCTGGCGGCAAGGTGAGAGTTGTGTTTGACAAGCCCCAGAGAGCAATAGCCAAAGGTCAGGCAGTGGTTGCTTATGCAGGAGACAGGGTAATAGGCGGAGGAACTATCTTATGCCCAGAGAATTAACCAGAAATCAAATAGCAGAGCGCAGTATTATCAAAAAATACCGCAAGGACATATGGAACCCCTTTGTCGCTGCGGTAAAGAGATACAATCTTGTGCAAAGAAATGACAAGATAGCCGTTTGTATATCGGGCGGAAAAGACTCAATGCTTATGGCAAAGCTCTTTTCTCAACTCAAAAGGATAACCGAGGTGCCCTTTGAGGTTGTGTATCTTGTAATGGACCCCGGATACAACTCGGCAAACAGAAAGCAGATTATGGACAATGCCTCGCTCTTGGAAATACCCGTTACGGTTTTTGAAACGGATATTTTTGATGTTGCAGATGCAGTGACCAAGTCGCCCTGCTATCTTTGTGCTAGGATGCGAAGAGGCCACCTCTATTCAAAGGCACAGAGCCTCGGCTGCAACAAAATAGCACTCGGGCACCATATGAACGATGTAATAGAAACAACTCTTATGGGTATGATGTATGGCTCGCAAATTCAGGGAATGCTGCCCAGATTAAAGAGCACAAATTTTGCGGGGATGGAGCTTATCCGACCTATGTATTGCATCAGGGAGGAGAGCATCATTTCGTGGGCAAGATACAACAATCTTGAGTTTATCGCATGTGCCTGCAAGTTTACGGAGAATTCTCAAAAGGCGGAGTTTGAGGAGCTTTCCAAGAGAAAAGAAACCAAAGAACTCATTGCCACGCTCAAAAAGACCAACCCTGATATAGAACACAATCTTTTTATGAGCCTTCATAATGTGAGCCTGGATACGCTTGTAGAGTACAAGCAGGGCGGTGCCAGACACTCGTTTTTGGACAAGTTTTTGGACGATGATGACAATATATTGTAAGGAGAGATACTACATATGATATGTACAAAATGTAACAAGGAGTTTTCTGACGGACTTAATGTGTGTCCGCATTGCCAGAACAAAATGGACTACATACGCTGTCCAAAATGCTGGAACAAGCTTGACAGCGATGCCAAGGAATGTGACAAATGCGGCAGCAATATAGATGAGGTACTAAGACAGAACAAGGAGATTGCACAGTACAAGGAAAAAACTGTTATTGACAAGGTAAAGACTTTTCCCTTGTGGGTTAAAATAGCCCTTCCTGCAATCGTTGTGATTTTGTGCGTGGCTTTGGCGGTAAACGGTTGGGTTTCTACCAAAAAGGCAGAGACCAAAGCGGCAGAGCTTGTCGTTGAGTACACAGAAGAACTGGAAACCTATATAGACGAAATAACCTTTATCGCACAGATATACGAAACCGATGTTTACTCAAGGGATTGGATACAGCATATAGAAGCTGCCAAAACAGTAAGAAGGCTCTATGAAGAGGAAATAAAGAGCATACAGTCTTCAAGACAAAATCTGGACTACAAGCGTAAGCAAGTACAGGCATTGGGTATAGAGGAATTTTCCACTATGGCAAACAATGCGTACTATGCCTATACAGACTGCTATACATATGTGATAAACGAAAACGGAAAGTATCATAATTATCTTAAAAATTACAAAAAGCTATTAAAAGAGTTCGAGGATATCAATGAGGATATGCTTAAGAAAGCAAAGGGTATTTTGGAATAATAAAAATGACCGTAACGCAGAATTTTGCGTTACGGTCATTTTTTACATTTCCCGTCTTCCCTCAATAGCCTTTGCAAGCGTTACCTGGTCGGCGTATTCCAAGTCTCCGCCCACAGGCACACCGTAGGCAATCCTGGATACCTTTACACCAAAGGGTTTAATGAGCTTTGATATATACATAGCCGTAGCCTCACCCTCAATGCTGGGGCTGTTTGCCATGATTACTTCTTTTATATTGCCGTCGGCAATCCTCTCTATGAGTTCCTTTATCTTGAGGTCTTCAGGCCCTATGGAGTCCATAGGTGATATCGCACCGTGGAGCACATGATACAGACCAAAATATTCCCTCGTTTTTTCAAGTGCAATGACATCTTTGGGTTTTTCCATTACGCAGAGTATGGATTTGTCCCGCTTGTCGCTGGAGCAAATCTCGCATATGTCATCTTCGGTGATGTTCTGACACACGGGGCAATAGCGGATTTTTGCTTTGGCATCGTTTATGGCGTTTATTATCTCGTCGGTTTCGTCTTTGGAAAGAGAGAGTATGTGGTATGCCATTCTCACAGCACTCTTGCTGCCGACACCGGGCATTTTTTTAAAAATATCAATCAGTTTTGAAAAAGATGCAGTATATAGCATAATTTTTGTCTCCTAATATAATTATGTATATATTTTATCACAAACAAGAAAAACTTTCAATCTTTTTTTGCCTTAATGACCTTTAATTGTTGACAATCGGGGTCGTTTTGTTATATTATTAATTATATATGTATATTTTTAGAAAGGAAATGACTACCTATGAAAAAATTAGGACTCAACGAAATCAGAGAAAAGTATCTGTCATTCTTTGAGAGCAAGGGTCACTTAAGACTTCCCAGCTTTCCCCTTATTCCCAAGGATGACAACAGCCTTCTTCTTATAAATGCAGGTATGGCACCCTTAAAGCCGTATTTCAAGGGCGAGCAGGTACCTCCCAGAAAGAGAGTAACCACCTGCCAGAAGTGTATCCGTACACCCGATATAGAACGCGTGGGCAAGACTGCTCGTCACGGAACATATTTCGAAATGCTCGGTAACTTCTCCTTTGGCGATTACTTCAAGCACGAGGCAACAGCTTGGGCGTGGGAGTTTATTACCAAAGTTCTCGAAATCCCCGAGGAAAAGCTCTGGGTTACCATATACGAGGATGACGACGAAGCAAAAGACATCTGGGTAAACGAGGTCGGCGTAAAGGCGGACCGCATTGTCCGTCTCGGCAAAGAGGACAACTTCTGGGAAATCGGCACAGGCCCCTGCGGTCCCTGCTCCGAAATCCACTATGACAGAGGCGAGGAGTACGGCTGCGGCAAACCCGATTGTGCTATCGGATGTGACTGCGACCGTTATATGGAATTCTGGAACCTCGTGTTCACACAGTTTGACAAGGACGAAGACGGCAACTACAACAGACTTGCACACCCCAACATCGATACAGGTATGGGACTTGAGAGAATAGCTTGTATTATGCAGGGCGTGGACAACCTCTTCGAAGTTGACACTGTTAGAAATATAATGAAGAAAATCAGCGAAATTGCCGATGTTGAATACGGCGACGACGAGGAGAGCGATGTATCTCTTCGAGTTATCACTGACCACATAAGAAGCACCACATTTATGATTGGTGACGGCGTACAGATATCCAACGAGGGCAGAGGCTATGTTTTAAGAAGACTATTAAGACACGCCGCACGCCACGGCAAGCTCCTTGGCGTAAACGACCCGTTCCTTTACAAGATTGTGGATACCGTTGTTGAGGAAAACCGCACAGCATATCCCGAACTCGAACAAAAGGCTGATTATATCAAAAAGATTATCAAGACCGAAGAAATCCGCTTTGGCGAAACTATAAACGACGGTCTTAACATATTAAACACCTATGTGGACGAGCTTAAGAAAGAGGGCAAGACCTGTCTTTCGGGCGACAAGGCGTTCAAGCTCTATGACACATACGGTTTCCCCGTTGATATTACTGTTGAAATATTAGACGAGCAGGGCTTTACCGTTAACCGCGACGAATTTGACGCTTGTATGGCAAAGCAGAGAGAAACTGCCCGTGCAAGCCGCGGCAACACAGACGAACTCGGCTGGAAAGAAGACGAATTCAAAAAGAAATTCGGCGATGTTATGACGGCTGAATTTGTAGGATATACTTCAAGACAGGCAGATGTCAAAATCAAAGCTATCGTAAGCGGCACAGAAGAATTTATGCACGCAGACGAAAAGAGCGGCGAGGTTACAATTATGCTCGACAAGACCCCCTTCTATGGTGAGGGCGGCGGTCAGGTAGGCGACAAGGGTATCATCAAGACCAAAGACGCCGTTATCGAGGTTACCGACACCAAGAAGATGGGCACAGACAAGATAATTCATATATGCAAAATTACAGAGGGTTCTGTTTCCAAGGGCGAAGAGGGCAAGGCAACCGTTTGCGACACTCTCAGAAACCAGATAGAAGCCAACCACTCTGCAACACATCTTTTGCAAAAGGCATTAAAGCTCACCTTGGGCGACCATGTTGAGCAGGCAGGCTCTTATGTAGACAGCGAAAGATTAAGATTTGACTTCTCTCATTACGAGGCTATGACAGACGAGCAGATTAAAAATGTCGAAGCTATAGTAAACAAGGCTATTTCCGACTCCATAGATGTTGACTGCAAAGTTATGCCCATAGAAGAGGCAAACAAGCTCGGTGCTATGTCGCTCTTTGGCGAAAAGTACGGCAGCGAGGTAAGAGTTGTAAAGATGGGTGATTTCAGTCTTGAATTCTGCGGCGGTACCCATGTTAAGAACACCGCTTCAATCGGACTTTTCAAAATTCTGTCCGAAACAAGCGCAGCAGCTGGTATCAGAAGAATAGAAGCCATCACAGGTGAAGGCATACTTAAATATCTGGAAGAAAAAGAAAATCTCATCTTAAAGATTGCATCTTCCTTAAAGTGTGCACCCATGGAAACCGTTTCCAAGATTGAGAGTGTTCTTTCCGATAACAAAGCTCTCGGCAAAGAAATAGAAAGCCTCAAAGAAAAGATGGCAGGCGGCGGCATAGAAGATATGAAGAAAAATGCCGTTGATGTAAAAGGTGTCAAGGTAGTATGCGGCAAATTCCGCGATGCCGATGTAAACACTCTGCGCAAGGTCGGCGACACCATGAAAGATGCATTCCCTACCGAAGTTTGTGTATGTGCATCGGAAACCGACGGCAAGGTTACACTTATCTGCTCTGCAAACAAGGCTGCGGTAGACAAGGGCGTTCATTGCGGTATGGTTATCAAAGAGATTTCTTCTCTTGTAGGCGGTTCCGGCGGCGGCAGACCCGACAGTGCGCAGGCAGGCGGCAAGGATGCATCGGGCATAGATGCAGCTCTCGAAAAAGCCGTAGCTACGATAGAAGCGCAGATTAAGTAGGAGGGATTACTTATGCAAGATTGTTTGTTTTGTAAGATAGCAAACGGCACTATCCCCTCGGAATTTGTGTACGAAGATGACAAAGTGGTAGCATTTAAGGACATAAGCCCCGAAGCACCTCATCATATACTCATCATCCCGCGTGAACACATATCCTCTGCGATGGAGATAGATAGTTCCAATTCCGATATAATAGGTCACATCTTTACAGTAGCCGGCACCATTGCAACAAAAATGGGCTTTGACAAAGACGGTTTCAGAATAGTAAACAACTGCGGTAAAGACGGCGGTCAGACAGTGGGACATCTGCATTTTCATGTTCTTGCAGGCAGAAATCTCGGCTGGCCTCCGGGCTGATTTAGAGCGTGTACAAAATTATGCTTGACATAACAAGAAAAATTTTGTATAATTAGTGAGTATAAGTTTTGTCTACCCGTTATGTATTAGCAAGGCAGTAACGGAGGGAGGGAATTTTAATGGCAGAAATCAGAATTAAAGATAATGAATCTTTGGACAGTGCTTTAAGAAGATTTAAAAGACAGTGTGCAAAGTCCGGTGTTTTATCCGAAATCAGAAAGAGAGAACACTACGAGAAGCCAAGCGTTAGACGTAAGAAAAAGTCCGAGGCTGCAAGAAAGCGTTCCTACAAGTAATAATATTCCGTTGGTTTTTTAACTGACATATATTATATTTAGTAACATAGCTAAACAAAAACAAGTAATTATAAATGGGTTATTTACCTTCCCAATTATTCTGAAAAACGAGTTAGACGAAATTATCTTTTGACGGCAATTATAGACTAAATGCATCTTGCCGTAAATTTAAATCAAGCATTAAAAATTAAGGGGAGCGATTTTCGCTTCCCTTGTTTTTTTGTCGGAGGGCAAACAATGTTTCAAAAATTCTATCCGCACAAGATGTGCAAAACAGTATTTGATTTGGACGCAAATTTTTATTCTTCCAATAATATAAAGGCGGTTATATTTGATATAGATAACACATTGGTTACTCACGATACCCAAGTGCCGCCCCAGGAGATTTTGGATTATTTTAAAAAGCTTGCGGATATGGGTATAAAAGTTGCCATTGCGTCAAATAATCATAGAAAGCGCGTAGAAACTTTTTCCAAAGATACGGGATACACATATATCTGGAGAGCGTGGAAACCTTTCAAGAAGAATTTAAAGAGGATAGCAAAAGAGTTTGCTGTTGCACCTTATGAAATCTGTCTTGTAGGCGACCAGATTTTTACCGATATATACGGCGGACTGCGTATGGGGTTCTATACGGTGCTTGTAACTGCAGTTGGTGAAAATGAAACAAAATTCGTAGCTTTCAAGCGTATTTTTGAAAAAGCTGTACTAAAAGAATACGCAAAAAACCACACTGAAAAATAAGCAAAAAATTTTTTGAAATTTTTTGCAAAAAAGTGTTGACAAACCGATTTCGTTGTGGTATTATAATCAAGTCGCTTGCGAGAGCGGGTGACACTTGGTCTTTGAAAAATGAACAGCATAATTAAGTAAAAGAGGTTCTCGTTAATTTGAGAATGTACTTTGAGCAATTGCTTAAAATGTACTTTTTAACTTTAGTAAATTTCGTTAGTTGTTTTTAATGAGCTAATGAACTTATCTAAGAACTTTTAAGCTCTACGGAGCTTACGATATTTTTTTAGAGAGTTTGATCCTGGCTCAGGACGAACGCTGGCGGCGTGCCTAACACATGCAAGTCGAGCGGGAATTTACAAATTGATTCCTTCGGGATGATTTTTGTAAAGG
>JAZPZD010000019.1:0-224946 GCA_045544515.1 Clostridia bacterium
TCATAGAACCTAAAACAAGATAAAATTGTCGGTTTTTCAAGGCGGAAGGTCGAAGTAATACCGGCGTATTTTGAGACCGACAACAAAGAAAAACGGCTATTTTACTTGGTTTAGGCGGGTTCGGATACTAACGCAACTGCTCAAACAAAACAGCCGTCCATATATGGACGGCTGAATTAATATATGCTTAAATATATTTGTAAACAGATTCGGGAAGCTCTGATTTATCTGCACTGATGCAGATAGTAAATTTGACATTGGATTTTTCGCTAATTTCCTCGAGCTTTGTAATAAAATCTGCCAAACCGTCAGCATCGTCGGGAACGATTTTAAACAAACTGTCTACAAATATGTGTGAAATATCATAATTCTGGGAAAGCATACCCATAATAAATGTTTTAAAAAGTCTGAATGTCTCTGTATCAGCCTCGGATACATCTACAAGTCTTGCTGAGTGTGTAACTTCGAGCATGTGTCTGTTTGAGTTGCAAACAAAAATCACATTGCCGTTTTCGCATTTAACAGCCTCCGCGATAGAATCGAGCATTGTTTTGGTTTTTCCGGAGCCTTTCTTACCAACAACTAATTTTATCATCTCAAATTCCTCCTTAAATTGTATTACTTGCAAATTCATTATACAATAAAATTTGGTAATCTTCAAGATGTATATTAAAATTTGTGCAATTTTTTCAAAAGTTTTTTATTTGCTTGTACATTCAGGCAATGTTATCTTTTGATTTAGAAAGAAAAACAGTTTTTGTGAGCAGGTCGATATACGAGAAAGAAAGAGATTTTTCCTTTTTGTGTTTTTCGTCATAGTGCTTTAGCACAAATATTTCGGGATATGCGGCATGGAGCACGCAGTTTTCAAAGAACACCTTTTTTCTGCCTTGTTTGGAAAGCACGCAGCATCTGATGCCAAGATTTTTTTGTATACTTTGCTTGATTTTATCAATTTCGGACATAAAATCACCTCATACATATAATTTCTGTTTTTAAGAAAAATATACATTGAATATTTTTATCTGCAAAGAACAAGATATTTAAAAGGGAGGGATTTTTTGTGAATATCTTCTTTTACAAAGAGCCAAAGGAAAGCTACGATTTTAATATAGGCGAAGTTCAAAAAACTGTCTACGATGAACCTCGCAGTGTGATAAGTAAAAATTTGGATGAAAATATTTCTTATATAAAAGATGTTTTTTCTGTTGGAAAAAACGGGGACATAATAGCAAGGGAATTTGAAATCTTTGTAAACCAGATACGATACAAGGCATTTTTAATTTGCGTAGAGGGATTGGCAAGTACCACATTTGTAGATGAATATATCTTAAAACCGCTTATGCTCATAAACGAAATCCCGTCAAAAAGCACACTCGAAGAAACAATAGAAAAAAGACTTCTTACGCATACGCAGGTAAAAAAAGATAAAAATTTGTATGAACTCATTTTGACTGTAAACATAGGCAATGCGGTTCTCTTTGTAGATACCTTGGACTGCGGATTTACATTGGATGTAAAAACATGGGAGCACAGACCAATAGGAAATCCGGAAAACGAGGCGGTGATACAAGGCCCTCACGAAGGCTTTAACGAGGTTTTAAGATGCAATACCGCACTTATAAGAAAAAATCTTAACACACCCAATCTCGTTATGGAAAACATACCTGTGGGCAATACTACCAAAACTCCCGGTGCACTGTGCTATCTCAAAAATGTTGCAAACGACACTCTGGTAAATGAGGTAAGACGGCGTATTTCTTCAATCGATGCACAGTACATTTTGTCATCGCTTGATGTAGAGCAATATATCGAGGACAAAACTTATCTGCCAATACCTCAGGTTGTCACCACAGAAAGACCCGACAGGGTATGCAGGGCACTTACCGAAGGGAGAGTGGCATTTGTACTAAACGGAAGCTCCCATGTGCTGATAATGCCGGCGACTTTCTTTGACCTCATAACCTCTGCAGAGGATGAATATTTAAGATATCCGTATTCTATGCTGATAAGGATTTTGAGGTATCTGGCGGTTTTTCTGTCTCTTTTGTTTCCGGCAATATTTGCATCGTTGGTAAACTATCATCCCGAACTATTACTTACAAATATTTTGCTGACCGTGGCATCATCGAGGGCACTTGTGCCTTTTGGCGTAATTACAGAGCTGATTTTAATGGAAATAGCTTTTGAACTTATCAAAGAAGCCGGAATAAGAGTACCCGGACCTATTGGCTCAACGCTTGGTATTGTAGGCGGTCTTATAATCGGACAGGCAGCAGTAGAGGCAAATCTTGTAAGTCCGATTATGGTGATAGTGGTTGCACTTACAGGAATTGCCTCGTTTACAGTTCCGTCGTATTCACTGTCTTTCTCATTTAGATTTATGCGATTTGTATATGTTTTTGCCGCTATGATTGCCGGTTTGTACGGGGTGTGTGCGTTGCTTTATCTTAACATTATGATTGTTGCAGGGACAAAATCATTTGGCGTTGCATTTTTGTCGCCGGTTTCACCGGCAGAAAAGACAAAAGCATTCGACCTTGTTTTCGGCTCGCCGATATGGAAAAGAGGCACCAAAAGAGAAGACTATCTGAAACCAAAAGATATGTACAAAAAGGCAAAAATAAGCAGGAAATGGAGACATCCCAATGACTAATATTAATGCCAGAGAGACACACTGGCTCTTTGTTATGCTGATACTATCGAGAATTACATTAGATGCCGTATCTGTGTTTGTAAAAAACTCGGGAACAGCCGCAGTGATAAATTCAGCTTTTGGATTTTTGATTGCTTTTGCATTGCTTTTTGTTACAGACAGATGCTTTAAAAGGAGTAGCTTTGATGATGTTGCAAGGGATGTGTACGGAAAATTTGGGCAAAAGATTTTTGGATTTGTGTTTTTCTGTATAACACTATTAAACAGTGTACGGCGTATCACGATGTTTTCTGATGCCATAGGCGACTTTGTGCTTACTGCCTCGCCATATGCCTTTATTCTTATTATATTTGCCGTTTGTGCATTTGTAACGGCACTTCTCGGTATAGAAGCCCTTGTGAGAATTTCGTACATCACAGGCGGTGTTACTGTGCTTCTTATAGGGATAATAATGGCTTCGTCACTTGTCGAAGTTGATATAACAAATATTTATCCGGTTTTGGGCAAGGGGCGGATTTCCAATGTTTTTGATATGCTTTATGTCTATTCAGATATTGTGTATCTGTACTATATCAAAAACAGTATTTCGGGCGGGGGAAATCGCACATTTGTAAATCCGCTTGTCAAAAGTGCTGTCGTAGTTTCTTTGGTAACTCTGTTTTACACGCTATGTGTGCCGTATCCCGTATCGGAGAAGTTTTCGTATCCGATTTACAGACTTGCATCGCTTTCGAATACAACAGTTCTTATTCAGCGTCTTGACGGGATAGTGTTTTTAATCTGGATTTTTTCAGGATTTGTGTCGGTGGGCTCGCTTGTGTACTTTGCATCGCAAATCTTCAAAGATACCTTCTGTCTCAAGGACAGAAAAGGCACACTTCCCATAATAGCATTTCTTGTGTTTGTCATTGCACTTATCGGGGGCGGAAAGTGGAATTGTGCAGATGGTATAATTTCAGCTTTTGCTTTTGGGGTTTTGCCGGCTACGGCAATTATATTCAAGTATAAAAACAGGAGGAAAAAATGCAAAAAATCTCTTTGATACTCATTGTTTGTGTTATATGCACCTTGTTTTCGGGGTGCTATGATAACGAGGAAATAGACACCTTGGCAACTGTTATGGCAGTTGGTATAGAAAAGCAGGACAAACAAAAGCTGTATACATTTTATATCTCTGATGCAGGTTCGTTTTCGTCCGAATCAACCGGTGACGGAGCAAAAGCAAAGTGCTTTGTCCAAAAAGCTGACGATGTTGAAACAGCTACACAACAGCTAAACAAAAAGATTAGCAAAAAACTCGATTTCTCTCATCTTTCTTCTATAATATTTTCGGAAGAGATTTCTAAAGCGGGTATGAATTCGGACATAGTTTTCTTTGAAAAATATGCCTCTGTAAGACCGCAAACACTTCTTGCAATATCTTCTGTTAGTCCGACACAATATCTCGAAAAATTAAATCCGTCTTTGGAGGTTAATCCCGAAAAATATTTTCAAAAAGTGTTTACCGACACCGAAAAGTATGTGACAAATTTGCGGCTTTGCGATTTTACAAACGCCTATTATACCAACACCACCTGCCTTGCACCTGTAATTTCGGCAGATATCGGCAGGGATAAAATCGAAGAAACAGACAGCAATATTTCGCAAAGTGCTGTTATATGGAAAGGCAAAAATGTAGCTACGCTCGACAACAACTGGTTTTTGGGGCTTATGTTAAGCGATAAAAGCGTTGACTATAACGGTGCCGAGATAGAAAGAACCAAAAAGCCGAAATTTGATTTTAAACTTTCTAAATCAAATTTAAAGGTAAGTATTAACCTAAAGGTAAAAACCGATGACGGCTTTGACAAAAAAAGTGCCGAAAAAGATGCAGAAAACTTTTTGACGGAGAGTGCCCGAAATATGCTCGATGCCGTCAATGTCAGAAAAGCAGTAAAAAGGCTTTTTCTTCTGCAAAAAAAATATGAGGAATATAACTTTGACGAATTAATCAAAAATGCTAAATTTAATGTTAAATTCAGTGTTGTTTCGGAGCGGTCGTAATTTATGAAAATTTTAGTTTTTCTTGCGTATTTATGGATTATGGTGTATACTGTTAGTTATATGGTGTATGAATATAAATGCAAAAATACTGTTGCAGCTGTGTTAGTTGCACTTTTGACACTTGTGGGAACATCTGTGATGACAGTTTATATGTTTTTGTATTAGCGGGGGAAGAATATGACAATACAACAATGCAGATATATAGTAGAAATTGTGGACAAGGGCTCGTTTAACGAGGCGGCAAAATCGCTTTTTGTTGCCCAGACAAGTATTTCTACGGCAGTTAAATCCATCGAAAACGAGCTTAATATCAAAATTTTTGAGCGTTCCAACAAGGGTGTCTATCTTACAAATGACGGTGCGGAATTTGTAAGATATGCACGCCAGCTTGTTGAACAGTCGGATTTCATTATAGACAGATATTCAAAGCCTGCGGAGATTAAGCGGCTTTCGGTTTCTACGCAGCATTATGATTTTGCTGCGGAGGGTTTTGGATATTTTTTAAATGACTGCAAAGCTGATGATTTTGACTTTTCGTTAAGAGAGGTGGAAACATCCACAGTAATCAGCGATGTGGAGATGTCTTTTTCCGATGTCGGTGTTATTGCAATCAAGGATTCCGATATGGATTTGATGGAGCGTTTTTTGGTCAAAAAGCAAATTTCTTTTAAACCGTTATTCAGGGCACCGTTCCATGTGTATTTAAGAAAAAACCATCCTCTTTCGGATAGGGGTAAACTTAACTTTTCGGATTTGGCTCATTATCCGTACATTACATATGAACAGGGCGAACACGGTACATCTATGTTTACAGAGGAATTTTCTGCCAAGATATCCTGCGACAAAAATGTGCGTATCACCGACAGAGCAACCCTTCTTAATCTTTTGCTTATTACCGATTGCTACACCATAGGAACCGGAACTATGAACCACTCCAAGCTCGCAGGAGGCAATATTCTTTCTATTCCTCTGCAGACATCCGGCGAGTATGTAATAGGCTACATCGTAAGAAACGACAAAAAAGAAACTGAGCATACCCGAAAGTTTATAGATGTTATGAGCAGTTACACAAAAAAGTATAATTTCTAAATTCCAAAGAAGTCACAGATACCCTTGTATACTGCCTTGGCAATCTTTTGCTGATAATCGTCTTGGGACAGCTTTTTGGCTTCTTCCGGATTGGAAAGAAAGCCGCATTCTACGAGCACACATGGGTATTGGGCATTTTTAAGAACAAAAATCTCATTGTTTTGTTTAATCTGTCTTTTGTTTGACGGGTCGGCAATTTCGATGAGGTTTTTTTGTATACATTCCGCAAGAATTTGGCTTTCTTGGGCAGAAGAATTATAAAAGACCTGTGCGCCGTAGTATTTCGGGTCAGAAAAATGGTTCATATGTATGCTTACAAATATATCGGCACTTGAGTTATTTCGTATGTGCATTCTTTTGTTTAAATCCTCACGCTTGTTATTTGTTTTGGATTTGCTTAAGGAATTGTCGCCTTCGCGGGTCATAATGACTTTGGCACCGCTTTTTTGGAGGTGTTTCTTTAGCTTTTTTGCAATCTCTAAATTTATGTCCTTTTCCATTGTGCCGTCTTTAGCAGAGGCTCCACCGTCGGGGGTTCCGTGGCCTGCATCTATAATCACGATTTTTTGCTTTATCGGTGATGTGCTTGTTTCTCTGACACTATTTAAAAATATTACAAGAAAGACTGATGCAATAATTATTGCAAAATAGGGGTACAGTTTTTTTAGATTGATTACTTTCATAATAAATACCTCACAGCTATGAATATTCTGTAAATTCTATTGAATTATTTTTGTAAATATGTTAAAATACATTTAAAATTTTTAGTAGGAGTGTTAAAAAATGGCAAAGGGAAAGATTTCGGTACATACAGACAATCTGTTGCCGATAATTAAAAAATGGCTTTATTCCGACAGTGATATTTTTATAAGAGAATTGGTATCCAATGCCCAGGATGCTATTATGAAATTAAAAAAGCTCTGTGCAATGGGAGAGGCAGATATTGACGATAAGTATGAAATAAAACTCACTCTTGACAAGGCAAATTCTATCATCACTATAACCGATAACGGCATTGGAATGACCGAGGAAGAAGTAGAAAAGTATATTAATCAAGTGGCATTTTCCGGTGCAGAGGAATTTATAAAAAAATATGAAGATGAGAAAAACGAGGATAACCGCATAATCGGACACTTTGGACTTGGTTTTTACAGTGCGTTTATGGCATCTACACAGGTTGAGATAGACACACTTTCATATCAGGTTGGCTCAAAGGCTGTTCATTGGGTTAGTGACGGCGGTACGGAGTTTGAAATATCCGAAAGCAACAAAAATGAACGCGGAACTACGATAACACTTCATATTTCCGAAGATTTCAAAGATTTTCTGGAAGTGTACAAACTGCGTGAAACATTAAACAAATACTGTGCTTTTCTCCCTGTGGAAATCTATCTTGTAGACAAAGAAAAAACAGAAGAAGAGGAACTAAAACCAATTAATGATACTAACCCTCTCTGGCTCAAAAACCCGAGCGAATGCACAGACGAGGATTACAAGGCTTTCTATCACAAAGTGTTTTTTGATATGAATGACCCGCTTTTCTGGATACATCTCAATGTTGATTTTCCGTTTAATCTCAAGGGTATTTTGTATTTTCCAAAACTAAATCACGAGTTCCAGACTATAGAAGGTCAGATCAAGCTCTACAACAATCAAGTGTTTATCGCAGATAATATCAAAGAGGTTATTCCGGAGTATCTTATGCTCTTAAAGGGTGTAATTGACTGCCCGGATTTGCCCCTCAATGTGTCGCGTAGCTTTTTGCAAAACGACGGCTATGTCAGCAAGGTATCCAACCACATAACCAAAAAGGTTGCGGACAAGCTAAACGGTCTGTACAAGACAGACAAAGAAAACTACGAAAAGTACTGGGACGATATCAATCCGTTTATTAAGTACGGCTGTATGCGTGACGAAAAGTTCTATGACAAGGTTAAAGATGCTATATTATTTAAAAAGCTCGATGGCACATATGTTTCTTTAAAGGAGCTTGCAGAACTTGAGAAAAAAGAAGTGTTTTATGTAACAGATGTCGAAGCACAAAACCAGTATATAGAACTTCTAAAGCAGGACGGAAGCGAGCCTGTGCTGCTTAACAATATGATAGACAATCATTTTTCGAGTTTCCTCGAATATAAGATTTCTGATATCAGCTTCAAGCGTGTGGACTCGTTTATTGCCGATTCGCTGAAAGATGCAGATGGCGATGACAAAGAAATAGGCGAAAAGCTAAAGGAACTCTTTAAACCCTTTGCAGAGGGAACACAGATTACAGTAGAAAGGCTCAAATCCGAAAAGATTTCTGCAATGTATGTCTTAAGCGAAGAGGCAAGACGAATGGAAGAAATGCAGAAAATGTACGGGGGTATGAATATCCCAGGTATGCCCAAGCCCGAGGAAACACTGGTAATAAATGCAAATAATCCTCTTGTATCAAAGGCTATGGAAATAGGAGACACTGAGCTCAAAAATATGATTTGTGCCAATATTGTAGATATGGCGAAGCTGTCGCATAACACTTTAAATGGTGAGGACAGAACCAAGTATCTTGACAGATGCGTAGAAATGATGAACCTACTTTTGAAATAATTTTTAATGCGGGACAGGGATAAAACTGCCCCGCAATTTTTTTACAAAAAACTATTGACAATGGTAGTTAAAGGTGCTATAATAACTACCGTTGCAAGAAATTTAAATATTTGCGGGAGTGGCTCAGTGGTAGAGCGTCACCTTGCCAAGGTGAACGTCGCGAGTTCGAATCTCGTCTTCCGCTCCAAAAAACCGTACACATTTGTGTGCGGTTTTTATTTAACGCATATTAAATTTTTTCTCATAATTTTTTTAATAATTATTGACTTTGGATAAAATAAATGATACTATTATCTTATATTATAACATTTATACATTTATGTAGGAGCGAAAAATATGATTAGTAAAGAAATTATTGTTCAAAACGAAGTTGGCTTGCACGCAAGACCTGCCACATTCTTTATACAGAAAGCAAACGAGTTCAAATCGCTTATCACTATTGCCAGAGATGACCGCAAGGTTAATGCAAAAAGTCTCTTGGGTGTTCTTTCACTTGGGATTATCAAAGGAACCAAGGTTGTTATTGAAGCAGAAGGTCCCGACGAAGAAGAGGCCGTTGAAGAACTTAATAAACTAATAATGTCAAACTTTTCGGACATAGAATAATTGTGTACATAGCCTCCGCATTTGTGTGGAGGTTATCATTTTATATAGGGTGAGTTTTTTGAATAACGAGATTAACGAAAAATTAAAAAGTCTTCCCGACAGAAGCGGAGTATATATAATGCGTAACTCTCTTGGCGAGATAATATATGTAGGAAAAGCCAAGAATTTAAAAAACAGAGTACGCTCATATTTTAAATCGCACAATCACCCGCCCAAGGTTTCTTCTATGGTGGAAAATGTGGACAGCTTTGAATATATAATAACCGACTCCGAGTTAGAAGCTCTTGTCCTGGAAAACAATCTCATAAAGGAGAATATGCCAAAGTATAATATCCTGCTCAAAGACGACAAAACCTATCCGTTTTTAAAGGTAACCGTATACGAGGATTTTCCGAGGATTTTTCTTACCAGAAGGATATTAAAAGACGGTGCATTATATTTTGGACCGTACCAAAGCTCGCATGATTTAAAAGAACTTATAAAACTCGTAAGAGAGATTTTTTTGCTTAGATATTGCCACACCGAGTTTACGGGAGATTTTGCAAAAAAGCGTGGGTGTCTTTACTATCAGCTTGGTAAATGCAAGGGAGTGTGCAACAAAGAGATAACCAAGGAAGAATACAGGCTTTTGATAGATGATGCCATAAGATTTATTAACGGAAACACAAAGCAGGTAGTGTCAGAACTTACAAAGCAGATGAAAGACGCAAGTGATAACTTTGATTTTGAAAAAGCCGCACTTTGCCGTGACAGATTAAGGTCTATTGAGCTTATAAGCCAGAGGCAGAAAATCGTTAATCCCAACGGAAACGATGTTGATGCGATAGCTTTGTACAATTCCAACAATACCGCCTGCATACAGCTTTTCTTTATCCGAATGGGGAAAATCGTCGGCAGAGAGCACTATTTCATATCTGACACATATGGTATAGATGACAAAGAGATAATGAGTGAGTTTTTGAGGTGTTACTATGATAACTGTACCTTTATACCAAGAAACATCTTTGTCGAATGCGATATAGATGACAGAGATGTTGTAGAAAAATGGATTTCTGGCAAAGCAGGCTTTAGGGTAAATATCAAAGTTCCCCAAAGAGGCGAAAAAGCCAAACTTATGCGTATGATAAAGGCAAATGCCAAGAAGGAACACTCCGAGCGGGAATTAAAAACACTACGGGATATTAGTTTCAAAAATTCCGCTATTACAGAGCTCAAGGAAATACTTGGACTTGATAAACCGCCAATGCTCATTGAAGCATACGATATTTCCAATCTTGGTGACAACTCCTCTGTGGGTTCTATGGTTGTATACAAAGACGGAAAGCCCTATACCAAGCGTTACCGTAATTTCAGAATAAAAAATGTCTCTGTGCAGGACGACTATGCATCAATGAAAGAGATGATTAGCCGAAGAATGCAAAGAGCTTGTGCGGAGAAAGAGGCAATCTCAAACGGCACCTTGGATGAAAAGGATGCAAAGTTCCTGCCTCTTCCGGACATCATTTTTGTTGACGGTGGCGAAGGTCACCGAAATGCCGTCAAGGAGGTTATCTGCGATTTTGAGGGTGAGTTTGAACTTTTTGGTATCGTAAAGGATGATAATCATCGTACCAGGGGTGTTGTCGGTGAAAACGGCGAAATAATCATAGACAAAAAGAGCGATGCTTTTATGCTTTTAACAAGTATTCAGGATGAGATGCACCGAAGAGCAATAACATATTTAAGAAAGTCGCAACAATCAAAAACAGCCAAGAGTGAGCTTGAAAATATTGCAGGTGTCGGCGAAAAGAAAAAGAAAATTCTTTTGAAACACTTCAAATCGCTCTCCGGGATAAAGAGAGCTACTTTGGAAGAATTGTCTGCAGTAAAAGGTATTGACACGACTGCCGCAAATAATATATATGAATACTTTTTGAAACAAAGAAAACAATAATTCGGGAGGAAACTTTATTATGGAAAAGAAAGCAACTACAAAAATAGGATACGGTCTTTATATTCTTACATCAAATCTTGACGGAAAGGATAATGGTTGTATAATTAATACTCTCTGTCAGGTTGCAAACAACCCGGACAGAATAATGATTTCTGTGAACAATGCAAGCTATACATGTGAAATGATTAAAAAGACTAAAATGTTCAATGTTTCTATACTCAAAGAGGAAACACCGTTTTATGTTTTCGAACATTTCGGCTTTGTAAGCGGACGGGAAAAGGATAAGTTCGAAAAAAATGACAATGTTTTCAGAACGGAAAATGGTATTTATGTTGTGCCCAAGTATGCAAATTCCTACATCAGCGGCAAGGTGACACAAGAGATAGATTTAGGAAGTCACACACTTTTTATTGCTGATATCACAAGACAATATGTACTCGAAGATACACCGTCTATAACATACGACTATTACCACAAGAACACAAAGCCCAAGACACCCAAAACCGATAAAAAAGGGTACAGGTGCGAAATCTGCGGATATATCTATGAGGGAGATGTGCTGCCTGAGGATTATATATGTCCCATATGCAAACACGGCTCATCGGACTTTGTCGAAATTAAATAGTTTCTATTTGCAGGAGCCGTATTTTTTGCGGCTTCTTTTGGTACAGTTCGGCTTTTTAGAAACAAATTGTAAATAAACAAAAAATGGCTTGCAAACAGGCAAAAAATGTATTAAAATAATATATTATGGCTTTTGCGGAGGATAAACTGTGTTTGGCTATGTCAATGTGTACAAAGATGAGCTTAAAATAAAAGATTATGATACATACAGGGCATATTATTGCGGGCTTTGTAAGATGCTTGGCAAAAGGCACAACGCTCTTGCAAGACTTTCACTTAATTATGACCTTACATTTCTTGCTGTTTTGTCGGATTCTCTTTGCGAAAATCCGCACAGTTTTGAAATGTCCGGTTGCATCAAACGCCTTGGCAAAAGAAAAACCGTGACAAAGGCAAGGGGCCTGGAATTTGCTGCGGATATGAATGTGCTTTTGGCATATTTCAAATTAAAAGACGACATAACCGACAATGGCTCTGTTAAGGCGATGTTGGCAATTTTGCCATTTTGGTTACAAATCCGCAAAATAAAAAGAGATTATCCCAAGCTCTACGAAAGCGTAGATATATCACTAAAACGCCTCGCGTTTATAGAAGATAGCAAATGTGACATAATAGACAAGGCGGCACACGAATTTGCTAATTTGATGCAGAGTGTTTTTGAAACAGCAGATTCTTCGCTGAAAAGCTTTGGCTATGTTTTGGGAAGACTTATTTATATACTGGATGTATATGATGATTTGGAGCAAGACTACAAGGAAAATAAATATAACCCCGCCATTTATCAGTATAGCTACAGCGGCTCTATTGACGAGAAAACATTGAAGATGATTTCGGACAATCTATATAATTCTTTGGGCACTCTTGCAAATGAATACCAAAAAATTTCTATAAAGAAAAACAAGGAAATAGTTGATAATATCATATATCTTGGTTTAAGGGCCAAATGCGATTTTATAATCAATGAAAGGAAAAAATCATTATGAATATGAAGAACCCCTATGAGATACTGGGCGTACCCACCAATGCAACAGAAGAACAGATAAAAGAGGCTTACAAAGAGCTTGCAAAAAAGTACCACCCCGATAAATTCGTAAATAATCCCCTGGCAGACTTGGCTGCCGAAAAAATGCAGGATATCAACTGGGCATACAGCGAACTTACCAAAAACAGAGGCTCATATTCCGGCGGAGGACAGCAGAATAAGTATGCTAATTTTAATCAGGTTCGTATGCTTATCAACCAAAACAGATTAAACGAAGCCCAAAATGCACTTAATTCAATGGCTGTAAGAAATGCCGAGTGGCACTATCTGATGGGTGTTGTTATGCAAAAAAAAGGCTGGTCGGATATGGCATACCAGCATTTTACTGCTGCCTGCAGTGCAGACCCGTACAACGAGGAATACGCATCAGCAAAAGCGAGTATGGATTCATTTAGGAATTCATATTCCAACCAGAGCTTTAATCAAGGCTATCCGCAGGGAGCAGGATGCAGTACCTGCGATGTGTGCAATTCCCTTATATGTGCGGATTGCTGCTGCGAATGTATGGGCGGCGACCTCATTTCTTGTTGTTGATAGGTGATAATATATGAATAAAAAACTTGCATACGGCGGTATCGGCACAGCTCTTTCGGTTGTGTTTCTGGCCTTGTGTGCGTATTTGCCCACAGGAAGAGCTGCAAGCCTTTTCTTATCGTCGTTGGTTTCGTATATCATAGCGTGTATGACAGACAAAAAGACGGCTCTTATGATGTTTGTTGCGTCAGCAGTTTTATCTGTTGTTATTTCGCCTGCAGGTATGCTTTCTGTTGCAGCAGTATATATAATCTGCTTTGGAAACTATCCTATACTTAAAAATTATATCGATTTGAAACCTGCAGTTGTTAATATTTTTTTGAAATTTGTTTGTTATACTATTTATGCTCTAGTGACATATACAGTGTTTTTGAAGGTGCTTAATATCAAAATTACTTATAATGTCGCTATCTTGTATATTCTGGGTGCGTTGTTGTTTGCTTTTTACGATTTTTTGATAGCATATACCGGCAAATACGCCCTTGGGATTTTGTACAAAAGGTTTTGACAAATATGCTAATGTATAGTATACTATAAAAAGCATTTTTAAACGGAGGAATTACCAATGAATGTTTATGACATACTCAAAGAACGCGGACTTATAGCACAGGTTACGCACGAGGAAGAAGTAAGAGAACTTCTTGGCAAAGAAAAAGTAACTTTTTATATAGGATTTGACCCCACTGCAGACAGCCTTCATGTAGGACATTTTCTGCAGATGGTTGTTATGAAGCATATGCAGGACGCAGGGCACAGACCCATTGCTTTGGTTGGCGGAGGCACAGGCCACATAGGCGACCCGTCAGGTAGAACCGATATGCGTTCTATGATGACCAAGGAAACTATCGACTATAACTGCGAAAGATTTAAAGAACAGCTTGGCAGAGTTATAGATTTTTCTGATGACAAGGCAATTATGGTTAATAATGCAGACTGGCTTTTGGAGCTCAATTATGTTGAGTTTTTAAGAGATATAGGTGCTTGTTTCTCTGTAAACAAAATGCTTACCGCAGAATGTTTTAAACAAAGACTGGAAAAAGGTCTTTCGTTCCTTGAATTCAACTATATGCTTATGCAGAGCTACGACTTTTTGATGTTAAACAGAAAGTATGGTTGTCAGCTTGAACTCGGCGGTGATGACCAGTGGTCAAATATCCTTGGCGGTATTGAACTTTGCCGCAGAAAAGACCAGAAGCAGACCTATGGTATGACATTTACTCTTCTTACAAACAGCGAAGGCAAGAAGATGGGCAAGACCCAGAGCGGTGCTCTCTGGCTTGATGCAAACAAGACATCCCCATATGATTTCTATCAGTATTGGGTTAATGTAGACGATGCCGATGTTATTAAATGTCTTAAACTTCTTACATTCCTTCCGTTAGAAGAGATAGACAAGATGGCACAGTACAAAGATGCCGAAATCAACAAGGCAAAGCGTGTTCTTGCATACGAGGTTACAAAGCTCGTTCACGGTGAGCAGGAAGCTATCAAAGCACAGGAAGCTGCAAATGCTGTCTTTGGCGGCGGAAACAGCAGCGAAAATATGCCCACAACAGAAATCAGTCAGGAAGACCTTGGCAAAACAATCCTTGACATTATGCTTGTTGCAGGACTTATACCCTCAAAAGGCGAGGGCAGAAGACTTGTTCAGCAGGGCGGTGTAAGTATCGACGGTGCCAAAGTTACAGACTTCAATTTTGCTGTAACCAAGGATATATTTAATGATAATGAAATTGTTATTAAAAAAGGCAAAAAAGTATTCCACAGAATTGTTTTGAAATAAAATTTTGCAGGTGACGGAAAATGTTTAATCGCATTTGCCGTTACCTGCGTTTTTTATTATATTATTTTATCTAAAAACCTTTACTTTTGAAGAAAAATGTATTAGAATATATAAGGTATAAACTTTTTTACATATTTGGAGGTAAGTTTAATGTTCTATCAAAGTACAAGGGACAAAAGTATAAAAATTTCTTCGGCAGAAGCTATCAAAAAAGGTATTTCCGAAGAAGGCGGACTTTTTGTTCCGGAAGTAATTCCTCATGTGACATTGGAAGAAATAAGTGCTCTTGCAGAAATCAAATACACCAAGAGAGCATTTAATATACTCAAAAAATTCCTTACAGACTACACTGATAAAGAAATTATGGATTGCTGTGAGAAGGCATATTCCCCCGACAAGTTTGGTTCGGAAGATACTGCACCTCTCAAAAAGATAAATGACAATATGCACATTCTTGAACTCTGGCACGGACCCACCTGTGCGTTTAAGGATATGGCACTTCAGATACTTCCGCATCTTCTTACCAAAGCCGTAAAGAAAACCGGTGAAAAGAGCGAAATAGTAATTCTTGTTGCAACTTCCGGAGATACCGGCAAGGCGGCGTTGGAAGGTTTCAAAGATGTAGACGGCACAAAAATACAGGTATACTATCCCCAGGAGGGAGTATCTCAGATACAAAAATTGCAGATGGTAACCCAGGAGGGCGGCAATGTTTCGGTTGTTGCGGTAAAGGGTAACTTTGATGATGCCCAGACAGGTGTCAAAGCTATTTTTACCGATAATGAGTACAAAAAAGAGCTTTTGGATAGGGGTTATGCACTCTCAAGTGCCAATTCTATCAACTGGGGCAGACTGGTTCCTCAGATAGTTTATTACTTTAGTGCGTATGCAGATATGATTAAATCCAAATCAATCAAATGCGGTGACAAAGTTAATATCTGTGTTCCAACAGGCAACTTTGGTAACATTCTTGCCGCGTATTATGCAAAGGCTATGGGTCTTCCCGTAAACAAGCTTATCTGTGCATCAAACAAAAACAGCGTACTCACAGACTTTATTGTTACAGGTACTTACAACAAAAAGAGAGATTTCTACACAACCATTTCTCCGTCTATGGATATAATCATATCTTCCAATTTAGAGAGACTTCTCTACATTGTTTCCGGATATGACGACAAGCTCGTTGCAGAATATATGAAGTCGCTTTCTGAAAACGGCGAATACACAGTATCTGACGAAATTTTGAACATTATCAAAAACGATTTTGCTGCCGGATATTGTGACGATATTTCAACCAAAAAGACAATTAAAGAGATTAAAGACGCATATAATTATACTGCGGATACTCACACAGCTGTTGCAATAAATGTATATGATAACTATGTAAAAACAACCGGTGATAACACCAAAACTATTATTGCATCAACTGCTAATCCGTACAAGTTTAACAGGAGCGTTCTTGAGGCTATCAAGGGCGAGGTTAAAGGCGATGACGAATTTGTACTTCTCGATATGCTATTTGAAGAGTCCGGCATGGAAATTCCCGATTCTCTTGGTATGCTCAAGACAAAGGAAATTCGTTTTACAACAACTTGCGACAAAGAGTTTATGAAAGATGAGGTTTCCAGATTTTTATCATAATTTTTTGGGGGGCTTTTTAATTGAAGTTCGGAGTTGTCATAGCTGCAGGAGGAAAAGGTACCAGATTCGGTACAGACATTCCCAAGCAGTTTGTTGAGGTTTGCGGTGCACCTATATTAAGCTATACTATCGATAAATTCGAAAAATCACCCTCTGTATCCGAAATAGTCATTGTTTCGCACAAGGATTATCTTGTGTATTGCAGTGATATTGTCAAATCCTTTGGCTTTTCAAAGGTTACTGCGATAACCGAGGGCGGCGGCACAAGGCAACAAAGTGTGCTTAAAGGCCTAAAGGCTTTATCTAACGATACGGATTATGTTTTAATCCACGATGCAGCCAGGCCGTTTGTAAGTATAGAAACGATAGAGGCTTGTTGCAAAGAAACGGTTAAACACGGTGCCTGTGCAGCCGGCACAAAAGCCGTTGATACTCTAAAAATTTCGCAAGACGGCGAGTTTATTACAGCAACGGCAGACAGGGACAAGATATGGCACATACAAACGCCGCAATGCTTCGATAAGGATTTTATCATCCAATGCCACAAAAATGCTGTGTTTGAAGCTCTTGAGGCAACTGACGACTGTGCTCTTGCAGAGCATTACGGTGCAAAAATCAAGCTTCTTGATGCCGGAAGAGAAAATTTAAAAATTACAAATTATTGTGATCTTGCTGTTGCGGAGGTGCTTTTAGGTGATTAGGATAGGAACAGGATACGATGTCCACAAGCTCACAGAGGGCAGAAAGCTCATTCTTGGCGGTGTGCAAATCCCTCACGAAAAAGGACTTCTGGGTCATTCTGATGCAGATGTTCTTGTTCACGCAGTTATGGATGCTCTTTTGGGTGCGGCAGCTTTGGGAGATATAGGAAAGCTCTTCCCCGATAATGATGTTGCCTACAAAGATGCTGACAGTATCAAACTTCTTCAAAAAGTTGGAGCGGTTTTGGACGCAAACGGCTACAAAGTTAATAACATAGATTCCACTATAGTAGCACAGAGGCCCAAACTGGCTTCTTATATTGAAAAAATGAGAACTAATATTGCAGACGCACTCGGCGTTTCTCTTTGTTGTGTAAGCGTCAAAGCTACAACAACAGAAAGACTGGGATTTGAGGGCGAAGAACTTGGTATATCTTCGCAAGCTGTCTGCACGCTTATTACCAAAGGAGAATGAAAAATGCTTACAGACATTCAAATTGCACAAAATGCTACTGCCGAACATATCGGCAAAATTGCCGCAAAAATAGGACTTACAGAAGATAACATTGACTACTACGGCAAATACAAGGCAAAAATCAGCCTTGATGTATTAGATAATCTAAAAGACAAGAAAGACGGAAAGTTAATTCTTGTAACTGCCATCAATCCAACCCCTGCCGGTGAAGGTAAAACTACCACAACCGTTGGTCTTGGACAAGCTATGGCAAAAATAGGCAAAAACGCTCTTATTGCATTAAGAGAGCCATCTTTAGGACCTGTTATGGGTGTAAAGGGCGGTGCGGCAGGTGGCGGCTATGCCCAGGTAATACCTATGGAAGATATCAATCTTCATTTTACCGGTGATATGCACGCAATTACCAGTGCCAACAATCTTCTTGCGGCTATGCTCGACAACCATTTGAAACAGGGCAACGAGCTTGGCATCGATCCCACGACAATAGTCTTTAAGCGTGTTATGGATATGAATGACCGCAGCCTTAGAAACATCGTTGTAGGTCTTGGCGGCAAATTGAATGGCGTTCCGAGAGAAGACGGCTTTATGATTACGGTTGCCTCGGAAATAATGGCAATTCTTTGCCTTGCAACAAGTCTTAAGGATTTAAAAGAAAGATTTGCACGAATTATCGTTGCTTATTCGTACGACGGCAAGCCCGTTACTGCACACGATTTAAAGGCAGAGGGAGCTATGGCTCTTCTTATGAAAGATGCTATTATGCCAAACCTTGTACAAACACTCGAAAACACACCTTGCCTTATGCACGGCGGACCTTTTGCAAATATAGCACACGGATGCAACAGTATTCTTGCTACCAAGCTTGCACTCAAACTTGCTGACTATACCATTACAGAAGCCGGCTTTGGTGCTGACCTCGGTGCAGAGAAGTTTCTTGATATCAAATGCCGCTTTGGCGGTTTAAAACCCAACGCAGTTGTAGTAGTTGCTACAATTCGTGCTCTCAAGTACAATGGCGGTGTAAAAAAAGATATGCTAAAGGAGGAAAACCTCGATGCACTTAAAAAAGGTATCGTAAACCTCGGAAAGCATGTAGACAATATGAAACTCTACGGCGTACCCGTTGTTGTGGCAATCAATTCATTCTTTACCGATACCGATGCAGAGAAATCCTTTGTTGAGGATTACTGCAAAGAGATTGGTGTTAAATGTGCCATGAGCGAAGTTTTCGAAAAAGGCGGCGAGGGCGGTATAGAACTTGCAAAACTCGTTTGTGATACAGTAGACAATACCGAAAGCAACTTTGCACCTATATATGATGTCAATATGAGCATCAAGGACAAAATCTTGGCTATTGCTACCAAGATTTACGGTGCAGACGGCGTTATATATACCAAAAAAGCTGATAAGAAGATTAAACAGCTCGAAGATATGGGACTCGACAAAGTGCCTGTATGTATGGCAAAGACACAGTATTCTCTCTCTGATGACCCTGCACTTCTGGGTGCACCAAAGGGATTTGATATTACAGTAAGAGATGTAAATATTTCAAACGGAGCAGGTTTTGCCGTATGTCTTACCGGTGAAATTATGACTATGCCGGGACTTCCAAAGGTTCCTGCCGCAAACAACATTGATATTGCAGAAAACGGCGAAATAACAGGCCTTTTCTGATAACGGAGGATGCAATGAAACATATTTCAACAAGCCCTGAAGAAACAGAAAAAATTGCATATGAATTTGCCAAAACTCTAAAGGGCGGCGAGATTGTCACATTAGACGGAGACCTCGGTGCCGGAAAGACGGCGTTTGTACGGGGGCTTGCTCTCGGTCTTGGGGTAAAAGAAATTGTTTCGAGTCCTACATTTACCATCGTAAATGAATATCACAGCGGAAAAATACCCCTCTTCCATTTCGATGTTTACAGGATTGGTTCATCGGACGAAATGTATGATATAGGCTGGGAGGATTATATTTCCCAAGGTGCCGTTGTTGTAATAGAATGGTCAACGCTCATTTCGGATATATTTGACGGAACACAAATTCCGATACAGATAACAAAAAACCTGGACAAAGGCGAAAGCTATCGTGAAATATCAATCGGGGAGGTACAGATATGAATGTTTTTGCTATGGACACTTCTTCGGTTACGGCAACCGTTGCAATACTAAATGACGAAAAACTAATAGGCGAGTATTCTGTTTCGGCGAGGCTTACTCATTCGCAAAAAATAATGCCCATGACAAACGAGCTTTTGTCCAATCTTTCCATGAGCCTTAATGATATTGATGTTTTTTCTGTTTGTGTGGGGCCGGGTTCGTTTACCGGTTTAAGAATTGGTATGGCCACAGTCAAAACCTTTGCACAGACACTTGACAAAAAGATAGTTGGTGTTTCTTCGCTTGATGCCATAGCATGCAATTTTTGCTGTGTCAAAGATACTGTAATATGTCCCATGGTAGATGCAAGACGCGACGAAGTATACAATGCTCTCTACTTAAACGGCGAAAAAATCGTCTTTGACAGAGCACTTGATATTGGCAAACTGCTTGAAGAATTAAAAGATAAAAAAGTCATTTTTGCAGGTGATGGTGCCATAATCCACAAAGAAAAGCTGCTTGACAATCCAAATTGGACTATTTCGCCTATGCATCTTATTATGCCCAGTGCATCTTCTGTGGCATATTGTGCTTATCTAAAAGCACAAAATAGCGAGTTTGACGATTTTTACACATTAAATCCGGTATACCTACGCAAGTGTCAAGCCGAAAGAGAACTTGAAGAAAAAAATAATAAATAATTTTTTTAAATTGGGAGGAATTTTTTATGAAATACCCGCTTTATGACAATGTAGAAATAATGGATCATCCGCTTATCAAGCACAAGATTTCCAAAATGCGTGATGTCCAGACCGGCTCCAAGGAATTCAGAGAATATGTTAACGAAATAGCAATGCTTATGGGATACGAGGTAACAAGAGATTTACCCCTTATGGATATCCAGGTACAGACACCCCTTGCTGTTGCAAAAACACAGATTATTGCCGGCAAAAAGCTTGCTATTGTACCGATACTTAGAGCAGGTCTTGGTATGGTAGACGGTATGCTCAACCTCATGCCCAATGTCAAGGTGGGACACATAGGTATGTACAGAGATCACGATACACTTCAGCCTGTATCGTACTACTGCAAGCTCCCTGATGATGTTGATACAAGAGATGTAATTTTGGTTGACCCTATGCTTGCAACCGGTGTTTCCAGTGCAGCTGCAGTGGAATTTTTGAAAGAAAAGGGCGTCAAGAACATCAAGTTTGTTTGCATCGTTGCAGCACCCGAGGGTATAAAGGCAATAGCTGAGGCACACCCTGATGTAGAGATATACTGCGGTACAGTTGATGATTGTTTGAACGAAAATGGATATATTCTTCCCGGTCTTGGCGATGCAGGCGACAGAATATTCGGTACTAAATAATTATGATAGAAGCAATAGAAAATTTTTTAATAAATATTAATCCCAGCTTTGGTACTTTTATGGTGTCTATGGTGCCCATAATAGAGCTCAGAGGTTCTATTCCTCTTGGAATAGGACTTGGGCTTAATTGGTTTTGGGTTTATGTAATAAGCGTTATTGGAAATATGCTGCCAATACCCTTTGTTATACTCATAATACGCCCTCTCATAGATTGGCTTATTCATTCAAAAGCATTTAACAAAATCGGTCTCTGGCTCGATAACAGAACAAAGGAAAAAACCAAACAGGTCACCAAATACAAAAAGCTCGGACTTCTTCTTTTCGTTGCAATTCCGCTTCCGGGAACAGGAGCCTGGAGTGGTGCTATGGTTGCAGGAATACTCAATATGCGTCTTAAGGATGCTCTTCCTGTCATTTTTGCAGGAGTTGTCATTGCAGGGGCAGCTATGGTGATAATATCCAAGTTTTTTCAGTTTTTACTTTAAGAAAGGAAACATATTATGAACAGAAAGTTTTTTACATCCGAATCGGTTACAGAGGGACATCCCGACAAAATATGTGACCAGGTTTCCGATGCAGTATTGGATGCGATACTTGAAAAGGATCCATTAGCTCGTGTGGCTTGCGAAACAGTAGTTACCACGGGTATGGTTATGATTATGGGCGAGATTACGACAGATTGCTATGTGGACATCCCGAAGGTTGCCAGAGATACAATCAAAGAAATAGGCTACGACAGAGCCAAGTTTGGATTTGACTGCCATACTTGTTCTGTTATTACCAGTATCGACGAGCAATCGGGCGATATTGCCATGGGTGTAGATAAATCACTCGAAGCAAAAAAGGCAAATACCGACACACTTGACCATGGTGCCGGTGACCAGGGTATGATGTTTGGTTATGCATGTAAGGAAACAGAAGAACTTATGCCAATGCCAATCTCTCTTGCACACAAACTTGCCAAGCGCCTTACAGATGTAAGAAAGGACGGCACTCTTAAATACCTGCGTCCTGACGGCAAAACGCAGGTAACTGTTGAATATGTTGACGACAAACCCGTAAGAGTTGATACCATAGTTATTTCAACACAGCACAGTGACGATGTTACATTGGATACTATCTACGATGATATGATTAAATATGTTGTAGGCCCCGTTGTGCCGGAGCACCTTTTGGATGCTAACACAAAGTACTATATCAATCCCACGGGCCGTTTTGTAATAGGCGGACCTCAAGGTGACAGCGGACTTACAGGCCGAAAGATAATAGTTGATACTTATGGTGGCTATGCGCGTCATGGCGGCGGAGCTTTTTCCGGAAAAGACCCGACAAAAGTTGACAGAAGTGCCTGCTATGCTGCAAGATATGTTGCAAAAAACATAGTTGCTGCAGACTTTGCGGACAAGTGCGAGGTTCAGCTTGCCTATGCGATAGGTGTTGCTAACCCTGTGTCTATCCTTGTAGATACCTTTGGTACTGCTAAAATACCGCAGGAAAAGATAGAATTGGCTGTCAAAGAAGTATTTGATTTGCGTCCTGCAGCGATAATCCGCGACCTTGATTTAAGGAAGCCAATCTACAAGCAGACAGCTGCATACGGTCACTTTGGAAGATGCGATGTTTCTCTTCCTTGGGAAAAATGCGACAGAGTTGATGCATTAAAAAAAGCTGTTTTATAATTCACCTGTCAAGCACCTCTTTGCATATTATGTTGCAAAGAGGTGTGTTTATATGTGGGTTATTGTGTATAAAACCATAGTTACTTTTCTTGTCATATATGCTCTTGTTGAACTGTTTTCAAAGCTTATGAAGTGTATCTTTACACCTTGCGGAGAAAAGAGGGAAATATTTGTTTTTATTCATGTAAAAAACCAAGAAAATTCGATTGAGTATATAATAAGAATGGCAATATTTAATTATCTGTGCACATACGGCGGCAGAATGGTGCCGTATATAGTTATCGTCGACAAAGGTTCTGACGACAGCACTGCAGAAATTTCAAAAAAACTGTGTGACAAATACGAGTTTTTGTATTACACAACGGAGGATGAATATCTTGAATTCAAAAAACAAACAGGCAGATAAAAGCGTAAGATACTACGCCTATTCCAAATATCTCGAAGAAAAATACGGCGAAAGGGTATACAAATTGCCCGTAAACCTGCCTATAACCTGCCCAAACAGAGACGGCACCTGTTCGTATGGCGGATGTATTTTTTGCGGCGATGTAGGTGCTGCATTTGAAAACTTGCCGTCTACAATGCCTGTCAAAGAACAAATAAAGGAAAATATGGATTTTATCGGCAAAAAATACAAAGCAAACAAATTTATTGCGTATTTTCAGAATTTTACAAATACCTATATGCCGCTTGAAGAATTCAAAAAGAACATTCTGGAGGCTGTCGCCGATAATGTAGTAGAGATTGCAGTATCTACCAGACCCGACTGCATAAAAGACGAATATATGGCATTTTTAAGCGAAGTAAAGCAGAAGTATGGTATAAATATCTCTATAGAACTTGGACTTCAGAGTGTAAATTATAAAACACTTCAGATCATAAACAGGGGACACACTCTTGCTGAATTTATAGATGCCTGCCTTACTATACGCAAATATGGTTTTGATATCTGTGCACATATCATATTAAATCTCCCGTGGGACGATATGTCAGATACCATAGAGTGTGCAAAAATCATATCTGCATTAGGTGTCAAACAGGTAAAACTTCATAGCCTTTATATTGTAAAAGACACACCCATTGCCAGAATGTATTTAAACGGCGAATTTGATATGGGAACATATATGGACTATGTAGACAGGGTCATTACATTTTTGGAATACCTTTCGGACAAGGTTGTCATTCAAAGATTAATCGGCAGAGCCAAAGAAGAGCACACGATATTTTCCAATTACGGAGCAAGCTGGTGGAAAATAAAAGATACAATAGATGAAGAAATGGAAAAACGCTGTGCTTATCAGGGAAGACTATGTACATATCTTGACGGCAGTGCATTAAGAAAATTTTTTTAGGATTAAAAAATGATATTTTTTGTTAAAAACTATTGTGTTTTTGGGCATTTCTTGATATAATTAGATGTAAAAATATAATTTGTGAGGTTAGCGTTTTATGATAAAAAGTATGACCGGCTACGGAAGAGGCGAAAAGCAATTTTCTAACTACAAAATTACTGCGGAAATCAAGAGCGTCAACAACAGATATCTCGACTACAATGTTCATGTGTACAAGCAGTATTCGTTTATAGAAGAAGCAGTCCGCGAATGCATTTCTTCCAAGATAAACAGAGGTAAATTAGATATATTTATCCAGTATGATACAGTTGACAGCGACGACAGAATTATCACACTTAATTCTTCGGTGGTAGACGGATATCTCACTGCGTTAAAGGAGCTTGCCGACAAAACCGGATTAAGAGATGATGTCACAGTCACTTCGCTATCGAGATTTCCCGATGTGTTTAACATCGAAAAGAAAGAGCAGGACAAGGACAGAATTATTTCCGACACCAAAGAGGTACTTATGATGGCATTGGAGGATATCACATCCAACCGTATGCGTGAGGGTGCAAGACTGTACGAATTCTTCGCACAGACTATATCCGGAGTTAAGGAAATATTAAAAACTATAGAGAGCCGCTCTGATGATACGGTAACAGAATACAGAAACCGTATCAAAGAAAGAATAGAAGAATTTCTTGGCGGTGTTGAGTATGACGAAGCCAGACTTCTTACCGAGGTTGCTATTTTTTCGGACAAGGTTAATATCACAGAAGAGCTTGTAAGATTTAAGTCACATTTGAATGAATTTGACAATCTGTTAAACAGCGATGTTCCTGTAGGAAGAAAGCTCGACTTTACAATCCAGGAGCTCAACCGTGAGGCAAACACCATGGGCAGTAAATGCAACGACTTTACAATAGGCAAAGCCGTTGTTGACCTCAAATCTGAGATAGAGAAACTTCGTGAACAGGTTCAGAATATTGAATAATCCGAGAGGAAAGAGATATGAAACTTATTAATGTTGGCTTTAGCAATATTGTTTCGGCAGACAGAATTGTTGCAATAGTCAGTCCCGAGTCTGCACCGATAAAAAGAATGATTATGGAAGCCAGAGAAAACGGTGCACTAATCGATGCTACCTATGGCAGACGGACAAGAAGTGTAATTATCACCGACAGTGAACATATCATTTTGTCCGCTTTGCAGACAGAAACCGTAGCATCCAGATTTGGCAAAGATGAAGACAGCTTGTTTGAGGAGGATGACCTTGAAGAATAAAGAAGGAATTGTTTTTGTAATTTCCGGTCCTTCCGGTGCCGGAAAAGGAACTATTATGAAAGAGTATTTCAAGAAATACCCCACCGATAATTCGTTTTTATCGGTATCTGCCACGACGCGTGCTCCGCGTCCCGGCGAAGAGGACGGCGTTTCGTACTATTTCAAAACCAAAGAAGAGTTTGAAAGTTTGATAGAAAATGACGGCCTTGCAGAGTGGGCACAGTTTTGCGGAAATTACTACGGCACTCCAAAAGCCCCTGTAAACGATATGATAAGCCAAGGCAAAAATGTTCTTCTCGAAATCGAAGTCCAAGGCGGCAGCAAGGTAAAGAAAAGTTTTGAAAATGCGGTGGGTATTTTTGTACTTCCGCCGTCGTTTAAGGAACTTAAAAAACGCCTTGAAGAGAGAAACACAGAAACTGCGGAAGTAATTAAAAGCAGGCTTGCCCGTGCTCTCGAAGAGGTAGAAGAACTTAAATGGTATGATTACATACTTATAAACGATGACCTTGACAGTGCAGTTGACAACTTTCGTTCGATCATAATTGCAGAAAGCCACAAGGTATTTAGAAATAAAAAAATAATTGATGAGGTGTGTGAAAAATGTTAAAACCATCAGCTACAGAATTAATGAAAGCAAAAAAGATTGACAGCAAATACACTTTGGTAATTGCTACAGCAAAAAGAGCAAGAGAAATTTCTGCAAAAAAAGACAATGTATTTGTTGAGTGCAAATCTGACAAACCTGTAAGTATTGCAGTAAATGAAATTGCAGAAAACAAGGTTACATTAAAAAAGTCTAAAGATATGCCTGTTTCTGTTACAGAAACAACACTTAATGACATTTTAGAACAGCAGGAACTTATCACAGACAAGGAAACATTTGACGAAGAGTAAGTTTATGACATAATATTGCAGTCGGTGGCAACATCGGCTGCATTGCAACATACAAAGCACAAAAGGAGGATAATACTTTGATTGCAGAGGTTGTTTTAAACGCCAACTCAAGGGCACTCGATAACATATATCATTATCTTGTTCCAAATGACCTTTTGGCAGAAATCAAGGTCGGCGTCAGAGTAATTGTCCCGTTTGGAAGAGGCAACAAAGAATGCGAAGCATATGTAATCTCACTTTGTGAAAAGTCAGATTTTTCTGCTCTCAAGGAGATTTTGTCGGTAGAAGATAATTACAGCTATTTTGATGAAAAATCCGTTGAACTTATTCGCTTTATGGTGCATAGATATTTTTGCAGTTATATATCTGCAATTAAATCTCTGATGCCGGTAGGTGTCGGTACCCGCTTTAAGAGAAACATCTCGTTACAAGAGAATATTTCGGATGATGGAAGAAGTTATATTGATCACTCTGTAAAGGCAATGCAGATATATAATTGTCTTTTGGAGGGTGATATGTCATATGACTCTCTTGTAGAAGCTGTTGGAAGCAAAAATCTTGCCCCGGTACTTTCTGCAATGGAAAAAAAGGGTATAATAACAGTATCAGAGCAAAAAGAACAGGGATTAAAAGATACACTAAAAAAGCGCGTTTGCCTCAATGTTGATTACGAAACGGCATCTACACTTATAGATGCTATGCAAAAAAGAGCCCCCGCAAGAGCAAGATGTCTGGAAATGCTTTGCGACGAACACGATATGCTTTTGAGCGAGCTTATTGAATGTGCCGACACATCAAAAAGCGTTGTTGATGCACTAGTCAAACTCGGATATGTCAACATATACGATGTAGTACAGCGAGAGAGTGTTCTGGACTTTGATTATGAATACAAAGCAGTAAAGCACACTCTCAATTCTGATCAAAAGCGGGTTTTTGATGAAGTATTAAAAGATATAACGGCGCAAAAGAAGAACACATTTCTTTTAAACGGCGTTACCGGCAGCGGCAAAACCGAGGTCTATCTCGATTTGATAGAAGAAACCGTTGCCCTAGACCGTGAGGCAATCTTTCTTGTTCCGGAAATAAGCCTTACACCGCAAATGGTAAAGCAGGTTACAGCCCGCTTTGGCGACAGAGTCGCTGTAATGCACAGCTCACTTACTCAAAAGCAACGCTATGACCAATGGAAAAAGATACACAAAGGCGAGGTAGACATTGTTGTAGGTGCAAGAAGTGCAGTTTTTGCTCCGTTTAAAAACATCGGTCTTATAATTGTGGATGAAGAACACGAAAACACCTATAAATCAGAACTGTCGCCCAAGTATAATGCTGTTGAAATTGCAAAATTCAGAGCACGCCAGCATAATTCTGTGGTAATTCTGGCAAGTGCTACACCGCTTGCCGAGAGCACATACAGGGCACAATGCGGCAAATATGTTCCG
Organism: Clostridia bacterium; assembly: GCA_045544515.1. Taxonomy (GTDB): domain Bacteria; phylum Bacillota; class Clostridia; order UMGS1810; family UMGS1810; genus RGIG8748. The sequence goes on from JAZPZD010000019.1 coordinate 27,824, forward strand.
CTTTCTATGCCAAACAGGGCAAATAATTCTGCTCTTCCTGATACTTTTGTTGTGGATATGAGGCAGGAAATGTCCGATGGTAATATGAGTATTTTCAGCAGAAAGCTGATTGAGGAAATCTCAAAAAATCTTGCAAACGGCGAGCAAACAATACTGTTTTTAAACAGGAGAGGTTTTTCTGGATTTGTGTCGTGCAGAGTTTGCGGACATACCCCCAAATGTCCTAATTGCAATATAAGTCTTACATACCACAAATCAATAGAAAAAATGGTATGTCATTATTGCGATTATGCCCAGAGTGTTCCTGTGGTCTGTCCCGAGTGCGGCAGCCGACACATACGACATTTTGGCATCGGAACACAAAAGGTTGCCGAGGAAGTCAGCGAATTTTTTCCTTCGGCAAGGGTTATCCGTATGGATGCCGATACAACATCTGCCAGAAAAAGCCACGAGATGTTGCTTGCTGAATTTAAAAACAGAGAAGCAGATATTTTGATTGGAACACAGATGATTACAAAAGGTCTTGATTTTGAAAATGTGACACTTGTTGGAATAATAGCTGCTGATATGAGTCTTAATATGGACGATTACAGAGCCGGCGAGCGGACATTTGACCTTATAACACAGGTAACAGGCAGAGCCGGAAGGGGACACCTTTCGGGCAGAGCAATCATACAGACTTACAATCCGGAAAACGACACTATTGTTTATGCCGCAAACCAGGATTACAAATCGTTTTACGAAGAGGAAATAGAACTCAGAAAAATCCTCATCTATCCTCCGTTTTGTGAGTTTGTCAACTTTGTTTTCACATCAGAAAACGAATCACTTGCCAAAAAAACTGCAAATGCCTTTGCATTTGAGCTAAAGAAAAAAGCTAATGACTTTGGTATTATCTTTTATCCTGTCGGACAGGCACCAATGTATAAATTAAACGGAAAATACAGATACCGTTTTCTTATAAAAACACGATATTCCAAAAAGCTTTATGATACCATAGCAAGTGTTTACAAGGATTTTCTGCACAAAAAAGGTGTATCAAATATTTCCATTGATGTAAACCCTGCAAATATGTATTAGGAAAGGAATGATAATATGGCACTTAGAAACATACGCAAATTAGGAGAAGAAGTTCTGCGAAAGAAATGCCGTATGGTAGAAACTATAGACGAAAAGATTATTACACTTTTAGACGATATGGCAGAAACCATGTATGATGCAAACGGGGTTGGATTGGCAGCACCGCAGATAGGTATTTTAAAGAGAATTGCGGTCATTGATATTGGCGAGGGGCTGATTGAACTTATTAACCCCGAAATCATAGAATTCGAAGGTAATATAAAAGATGTTGAGGGATGTCTCAGCGTACCCGGCAAATACGGCTATGTTGTAAGACCCTCCAAGGTTACCGTTACCGCATTAAACCGTGACGGCGAAAAAGTCACCTATACAGCAGAGGGTATGCTTGCCAAAGCCTTTTGCCACGAAATTGATCACCTTGACGGCATTGTGTTTGTCGACAAGGTCACAGAATATGTAGATATCGAATAACAGAGGTTTGTTGAAATATGAATATTATGTTTATGGGTACACCGGAATTTGCCTGTGTGTCACTTGAAAAACTTGTAAATAGCGGATACACTGTGTCTTCTGTTGTTACAACAGAAGACAAACCCAGAGGAAGAGGGCACAAAATGACGCCTCCGGCGGTATTTGAATGTGCTAAAAACCTTGGTATTGAAAATGTGTATCAGCCTGTAAATTTAAAAAAAGAGAATTTTGAAGATATTCTTTTAAACGAAAAGCCCGATATGATTGTCGTTGTGGCGTATGGAAAACTTCTTCCGAAATATGTCATAGATTATCCTAAATATGGTTGTATAAATGTGCACGGGTCTCTTCTTCCAAAATACAGAGGTGCTGCACCTATGCAATGGGCACTTATCGACGGCGAAGAGGAAACCGGTGTTACAACTATGTATATGGATACAGGTCTTGATACCGGAGATATGCTCCTTAAATCTGTTTTGAAACTATCAATGGAAGATGATTTCGGCGTTGTACACGACAAGCTTGCAGTTATGGGTGCCGACCTTCTTACAGAAACAATAGACAAGATAGAGTCTGCAACGATTGAGCGTACACCGCAGGGCGAAACTACCACTCACTATGCACATATGATTACAAAGGAAATGACCTATATTAACTGGAATGACGACGCATTAAAAATTGCAAATCTCATTCGCGGTCTCACGCCGGTTCCCAAGGCTTCGGCTGTTATAAACGGTAAGAATTTCAAGGTTTTGAAAGCTCTGCCCATCGATAACAAGAAAGATGCCCCTTGCGGAGCGGTAGTTAGTGTAAATGGCGATTCTTTTGATGTAGCTTGTGCAAACGGATCGCTTCTTCGCATATATACTATCCAGCCCGAGGGCAAAAAGCCCATGAGCGTTTCGGAATATCTCAAAGGAAACAAGATAGATTTAAACTAAACTTTTGGCATTAACGAGGTTGTCTATGGCAAATACAAATCCAAGGAAACTTGCTGTTCAAATCTTATATAATATTATTAACAAGAAATCTCTCTATTCTGCCCAGATGTCTGAATTGAGACGAAACGAGGATATAACACCACTTGATGTAAGGTTTGTTTCCGAGATAGTTACCGGCGTTTTGAGAAATCTGGAATATCTGGATTTTCTTATAACACAATCTTCGGACATCAGGTTAAATAAAATCAGTCCATATGTGCATTGCGTACTTTTGATAGGTATATACCAAATCATTTTTATGGACAAGGTGCCGCATAGTGCCGCGGTAAATGAATGCGTAAAGATAATCAAAAAGTCTTCCAATTACCGTCTTGGCGGATATGTTAATGCAGTTCTTCGAAAGGCAGGCACAAACGGAATGCTTTTGCCCGAAAAGGACGATCCCAAAAAATACTTGTCTATAAAGTATTCTTGCCCTTTGTGGCTAACGGACTTGTATAACGAAAGGCTTGGCAGCGAAACTGAACAATTACTTAAATGTATGAATTCCAAACCTGATATCATACTCAGAGTAAACACAACCAAAACATCCACAGATTCTCTTTTGTCTGTGCTGTCGCAGGAGCATTGGGAGTGTGAGATGTATAAATCAGAGCTTTTCCCCGAAATTGATTATCTAATCCGAGTAAAAAAGGTCGGATGCGAGATTGAGCACAGCGAGGCGTATAAAAATGGTCTGTTCTATGTTCAGGATCCCGCTGCAGCATATGTCGGTCATATATTAAACCCAAAGGCTAATTCAATAGTTTTTGATATGTGTGCTTCTCCCGGTGGCAAAACAACACATTTTGCAGAAATTATGCAAAATACCGGCAAGGTATACGCCTTTGATGTAACAAATGAAAAAATAAACAAAATCAATATAAATTCTCAAAGATTGGGACTTTGCAATATCACAGCGCAGGTAAGTGATTCGAGCGTTTATAACAAGTATTTTAACCAAATGGCGGATTATGTTGTTGTTGATGCCCCTTGTTCCGGTCTTGGAATAATACGAAAGAAACCCGATATCAAATATCAGCGTAAGCAGTCGGATATTTCGGATTTGTCGAAAATAAGCAGTGCAATTTTAAATGCAGGTGCACAGTATGTAAAAAGCGGAGGATATCTGCTGTTTTCAACCTGCACAATAACCAAGGAAGAAAACGAAAATGTTCTTTTTTATTTTCTTGAAACACACAAAGAATTCAAACTGAAATCTATCAGTTGTACAAAGGATAATGATGGATACATCACTTTGTATCCGCACACAGATGACTGTGATGGATTTTTTATAAGTCTTATGACAAAGGAATAGGAAATGATTAATTTAAAGGATTTGACATTTGAAGAATTAAAAGATTTTGTCGTTTCAATCGGTGAAAAACCTTTCAGGGCAAAGCAAATCTTTTCGTGGCTTCATAAACCGGTCAAAAGTTTTGACGAAATGACAGATTTGTCGCTTTCTTTAAGAAAGAAACTTGCCGAAGTGAGCTATGTAAGTACACTCAAGATTGTAAAAAAGCTCGAATCCAAGATAGACGGTACAAAAAAGTATCTCTTTGAGCTTGGAGACGGAAATCGTGTGGAAAGCGTTGTTATGTATTACAAACATGGCATAACCATATGTATTTCCTGTCAGGTTGGATGCAGAATGGGCTGCAAGTTCTGTGCCTCTACCATTGGTGGACTTGTAAGATCATTGACCCCGGGCGAAATATTGGATCAGGTCTTGTTTACACAGGAGGACATAGGGGAGAGGATTTCCAATATTGTAATGATGGGCATTGGTGAACCTCTTGACAATTTTGACAATGTGGTTAAATTCTTGAAAAATGTAAATGATGAAAACGGTATTAACATTGGATACAGGCACATCTCACTATCTACCTGCGGTATTGTACCCAATATATATAAATTGTGCGAGCTTAATCTGCCCATTACTTTGAGCATTTCTCTGCATGCACCGTCAGATGATGTGAGAGACAAGATAATGCCCGTAAACAAAGCATATAATATATCCAAACTTATCAAAGCGTGCAAAGACTATGTGGATCATACAAAACGAAGAATCAGCTTTGAATATTCAATAATAAACAATGTAAACGATACACCCGAGCATGCCAGGGAACTTGCGTTACTGCTCAAAGGAATGCTTTGCCACATAAATCTTATACCCGTTAACAATGTTGAGGAAAACGATTTTAGAAAGCCTTCCAAAGAGAAGATTAATAGATTTATAAAAGTTCTTGAAGAAAACAAATTGACCGCAACTGTAAGGCGGGAGCTTGGAAGCGACATAAACGCCTCCTGCGGACAGTTACGGCGAAAAATGAGTGAAACGGAGGAATTGGAATGATTTTTTACTCATTGTCAGATACAGGAAAAATAAGAAAAGATAATCAGGACTCTGTGTATGCCAATGCACTAAACGATTCCTGTGCACTTTTTATTGTTGCAGACGGAATGGGCGGCTATCAAGGCGGAAAAATGGCAAGCTCTATGGCTGTAGATATAATTTCCGCTTTTGTAGAGGACAAATTCGAAGTCAATATGAAGTCAGACGAGATATATGAGCTTTTGCAGGATGCTATAAGGGCTGCAAACGCAAAAATATATCAAAAATCTATGCAAGATGACAGCCTCACGGGTATGGGTACAACTGTTGTTGCAGCATTGGTTTCGGGCAAAACTCTCTATACCGCAAGCGTTGGTGACAGCAGAGAGTATTTGTTTGCTTCAAACAGACTTTATCAGATAACAAAGGACCATTCGCTTGTTGCTGACCTTGTTTCACGAGGTATCATAACGACCGAAGAAGCCAAAAATCATTCGCAAAAAAATGTGATTACCCGTGCTGTAGGAACAGAAGATACGGTAATTGCAGATGGATATATTACAGATATAAATAATGATGATATTATTCTGATATGCTCTGACGGATTACATACAATGGTGTCCGACGAGGAGATTTCTGCGGTCTTGAAGTCGAACTTTGATGACGCTGCAGCAAAGCTTATTGATAAAGCAAATGAATACGGCGGAAAAGATAACATTTCTGTAATAACTGTCAAAATATCTGATGAGGTGAAATAAAATGATAGGAACTGTTTTAAACGATAGATATACAATTCTTGAAGAAGTCGGAATGGGCGGCATGGCTCATGTTTATAAAGCAAAGTGCAATGTTTTAAATAGAATAGTTGCGGTAAAGATGCTCCGAAACGACCTCGAGGGCGGTGACGAATTTGTAAACAGATTTAATGCCGAGGCGCAGTCCGCAGCTTGCCTTGCACACCCCAACATTGTTTCTATATATGATGTTGGCGAAGAAAACGGTATGTACTACATTGTTATGGAGTATATAGAAGGTGTCACACTCAAGGAATATATCAAGGCAAACGGTCCTCTTTCTTCGGAGGAAACTGCAAATATTGCTATGCAGATATGCTCGGCATTAAATGTTGCACATCAGAAGAATATTATCCATCGTGATATAAAGCCTCATAATATAATGATTACCGACAACAATCTTGTAAAAGTGACCGATTTTGGCATTGCAAGAGCCAGCAGTAACTCTACTATGCGTGTTGGTGACTCCATACTCGGTTCTGTACACTATATATCACCCGAACAGGCAAGAGGCGGATATATTGATTGCCGCAGTGATATATATTCGCTCGGTATTGTAATGTACGAAATGGTTACTGGCAAGCTCCCGTTTGAGAGTGATTCGCCTATTGCTATTGCTATGAAACATCTTGAGGAAACAGCTGTAAAGCCTGAAATACTTTGTCCGGATATTTCTTCTTCGCTTCAGGATGTCATCCTGAAGGCTATTTCCAAAGAAACGAGAAACCGCTATCAGAATGCAGCAGCTATGATTGCAGATATCGACTGTGCGCTCGAAATGATTAAATCGGCCAAAACAGACGAAATAGCTGACGATGATGATATAAAAATTGCAGGGATTTTAGATGATGAGCCTGTCAAAGATGATGATATCGTTGAAATAAGCGAAGAAATTGCAGATACTGATGATTATTTAGACGACGAAGAAGCTGATAACGGGGATTATATCGACGAAGAGTACGACTATGATGACGATGAAGAAGAATATGACGACCAATACTACGATGATGATGAAGACTACGAGCCGCGCAAATCAGCATTAAATATGATCATCATTGCTGTAATCATTGCACTTGTTGTTGTCGGCGGATCTTCGGTGGCACTTTTGTATTCGTTTGATCCGGATGCACCAATATTTTCACTATTTAAAAACTCCGATGTTGATATCCCGGATTTCATAGATATGTCTATCGACAAGGCAGAACAGGTCGCTAAAAAGCACGGACTTACTTTAGAAATTGGCGACGAAAGACCCGGCCCCGAAAAGAAGGGAACAGTTATTTATCAAAGCATAAATGCCGGAAACAATGTCAAGAGAGGAACTCATATTACAGTGCATTTAAGCTCCGGTCCAAAGAAGCTTGACACAGATGCATACAGAGGTTTGGATGAATCTGTTATTGAAGAATTTAAGCAGCAAGGTTACGATGTTTCTGTAAAATACAAGACTGACAAAGAGATTGCAGAAGACAAGATAATAAGTGTAAAACAAACCGGCGACAAGATAATATTTACCGTTAGCAGCGGAATGGGTGACATAGACTGCGTGGTTCCGAGCGTATTAAATCTTACCAAGGACCAGGCAAGAGAAAAATTAGAGGATAATGGTCTGCTTCTCAACGAAAGAATACTATATATCGAGAGCGATACCGTTGAACCCAACCGCGTTGTTGAACAGTCGATATCTCCCGGAGACAAGGTTCCTGCCAAAACAAAGGTGAGCATATTCCTTGCTTCAAAGAAAACAACAGGTGAAACCACCTCGAACACTTCGGGCAGCGATGTTACACCAAGTACAACAACTCCCAAAGAAAAAACGCTAAAACACTCTACATCGTCTCTTTCGGGTCCCACCAAGGTCAAGATTGTGGAAAAAGCATCAAACGGCAACTTAAAAACCTTGTTTGAGCAGACTGTAGACCCCGAAACCTTGGGCGAAATTGTAATCAAAGTCAAGGGTACAGGTGTTCATAATTATACAATATACTATGACGGCAGTATTGCATCGCAGATGCAAATTGATTTTAGTAAATAAGACGGTGAATTATGCTAACAGGAACAATTATTAAAGGTATAGGCGGTTTTTACTATGTAGATACCCCAGAGGGTATAATTGAGTGCAAAGCCAGAGGGCACTTTCGAAACAAAAATCTCTCTCCTTGTGTCGGTGACAAGGTAGATATTTCTATTGATAATCAAAACAAGGGAGCAATAGACAAAATATACGACAGAAAGAATGTTTTTATCCGCCCTCCTGTTTCTAATATTGACGAAATGATTATTGTTGCTTCTGTTGTAAATCCATCTCCCGACCTTGCTTTTATTGACAAAATGCTTGTTATTGCACAAAACAGCAATGTCGATGTTAAGATATGCTTTAACAAGTTCGATTTGGACAACGGCAGTGTAAATGAGCTTGTTGATATGTACAGAAATGCAGGGTATATGGCTTTTACCACAAGTACTGTGGAGGATATCGGCATAGATCTGATACGAAATTCCATATCGGGCAAAACAGTTGCTTTTTCGGGTTTTTCGGGAGTGGGCAAGTCAAGCCTTTTGAATTCGGTAATTAATACCGAGGTAATGCAAACAGGGGAGATAAGCGAGCGTTTAAGACGCGGAAAGCATACAACCCGTCATGTAGAATTAATAAGTTTTAGCGGTGGATATATCGTAGACACACCCGGATTTAGTATGCTTGATTTTCCTTTAAACATAACCAAAGATACGCTAAAAGACTATTTTCCGGAATTTCTTCAATACGAAGATGGTTGCAAATTCAGAAATTGCAATCACATGGGATTATCCAATGTTTGTGCAGTGTGTAAGGCTTGCGAAGACGGCAAAATCGCCCGTTTCAGATTTGATAACTACAAGAATTTCTACAATATACTCTCACAGAGAAAGGAATGGAAAAAATGATAAAACTTTCGCCTTCAATTTTATCCTCGGATTTTTTGAATATGGGCAAGGATATAAAAGCTATAGAAAATGCCGGTGCTCACTATGTACACATTGATGTTATGGACGGACATTTTGTCCCCAACATCAACTTTGGACCGGGTGTCGTATCTGCCATAAGACCTCATACAAATATGGTTCTGGATGTTCATCTTATGATATCGGAACCCGAAAAATACATAGACGCTTTTCTGGATGCCGGCTCTGACATAATAACAGTTCACGCAGAGTGTGACGCCGACTTTAATATGATGGCAGACAAAGTTAAATCACGAGGCAAGAAGTTTGCCGTATCACTAAATCCTGCAACAGATATTTCAGCTATAAGAGAATATGCCGACAAGCTCGATATGATTTTGGTTATGAGTGTAAACCCCGGCTTTGGTGCACAGTCTTTTATAGAAACATCTCTTGAAAAAATCGAGAAATTAAGAGAACTCTATCCAACACTTGACATTGAAGTTGACGGGGGAATTAAATTAAATAATGTAAAAAATGTGATTGATGCAGGGGCTAATGTAATAGTTGCCGGCTCTGCTATATTTGGCGGAGATGATATCGAAGAAAACACACGCGAGTTCATAAAGAGGTGTAATTCGTGAAAAAAGCTGTAATTTTTTCCGGTGCAAAGATAACGGATTACGAATTTGTAAAAAACAGTTTGGAAGATAATCCGTTTGTTGCGTGTGCAGATTCGGGCGTTTTGCATTGTATCAACCTTGGCATAAATGTTGATTTGTGGGTAGGGGATTTTGATTCGGCTTCGTTTGAAGAATATGCTCAAAATCAATATCTACAAAATGCCGAAATAGTGAGACTAAATCCTATGAAAGATGATACAGACACAGAACACACCCTGGACCTTGTTATAGACAAGGGCTTTGACGAAATTGTCCTGTTTGGTGCTATAGGAAACCGATTTGATCATTCTCTTGCAAACATTTTCCTTATGGAAAAGGCTCATTTTCGCGGGGCAAAACTTACGATAATAAACGAAAATAACTGCATACATTATGTTAACAATTCCAAAATCGCTTTAGACGTCAAATTTTATAAATATGTTTCTGTAATTCCGCTTGATAGTGTATGTGTTTCCAATACATCGATGCTCTATAGCTTAAATAACGAAATATTAGAAAGGGCATCTTCTCGCGGAATAAGCAACGAGGTTATAAATAACGGAGCAGAAATAATTGTAAAAGACGGCAGTGCTCTTGTAATCGAAGCAATAGATTAGAGGTAATTTAAATTGAAAGAAACTATATATACAATTCCCATAAACGATGCTTTTTCCAAGGATAGCGAGTGCCCTCTGTGCGAGTTTATCAAAAAAGAAGAAAAAGACCGCATAGAATATGCTCTCGGTGCAAGTATGATGGAACCTGATGCCAGACAGCTTTCTAATGAAAAAGGTTATTGTCAGAGGCATACCTCTATGATGTATGATTTTGGCAACAAATTAAGTCACGCTCTTGTTCTGGAAACAAGACTAAAGTATATAAGCGATGAAATTGACAAGCTGAAATCAAGCTTCAGGCCTGTCAAAAAGAAGCTGTTTGCAAAAAACGAAAAGGCTACTGACATCAAGGGTATTAGTTCGTCTTCTTGTGTCATATGCGAGCGGCTCAATTATGTTTATGAGGCATTTATGAAAAATCTGTTCTATATGTACAAGACAGACATTCAATTTAAAAACAAGTTTTTTGCTTCAAAAGGCTTTTGTATTTCGCACTTTAATGATTTGTTGATTTTCGGCAAAAAATATTTGCCCGCAAATGAGTTTAATGAATTTTATCCCAAATTGTGCGAATTAGAAAAAAATAATATAGACAGATGTTTGGAAGATGTCACCTGGTTTACCAAAAAGTTTGACTACAGGTTCAAAGATGAGGACTGGAAAAATTCCAAAGATGCAGTTCCCAGAGCCTGTACAAAGATATCCGGATATCTTAACGATGAATAAAGAGCGGTGCAAATATAATATGCACCGCTTTTTAAGCAAATTTTTCTTGACTTTTAACTTTTGCTATGCTATAATATAACACGTTGTTAAAATATGCGCCGCTAGCTCAGCTGGATAGAGCGTCTGACTACGGATCAGAAGGTCAGGGATTCGAATTCTCTGCGGCGCGCCACGCTTCGCACTTGTTGCGGAGCTTTTTTTATCTCTTTTTTTCAAAAAAATCTTTCATAAGATTTTTGCATTCTTCCTCGCTTATGCCCATATACACTTCTGGTGTGTGATTAAAACCTATCTTGTTAAAATCAATTTTTGAGCCAAAGCATCCGCTTTTTGGTTCCTCTGCACCAATATAAATCCTTTTGATTTTAGAATTTATTATTGCACCTGCACACATAGGACAGGGCTCAAGTGTTACATACATATCGCACTCATTCAAAACCTTTTGTTTCAAAAACTTTTCAGCTTCTTTGATGGCGTTTATTTCAGCATGACATGTGGCATCTGATTCTTTTTCAGTTGTGTTGTGGCTTTGTGCAATTATTTGACCATTGTGCACAATTACGCATCCGACAGGCACTTCGTTATCCGAAAAAGCCTTTTTTGCCTCAATGATTGCTGCATCCATAAATTTCAAATCAATCAACTCTCCAAACATAAATAAAGTGTTGCTATAAGATGTATTCTTGTGATATTATATAACTATACAAAAGCAAACGGGGGTGATGTTTTGTCTGCATACAAAAGTTTAAGTCCGAAAATTTTAGGAAAGATAGAAGAAAGCATAGGTGACAAATTCATACTCACCGACGATTCAATACGCAGAAATCCCAATCACGACAAATCAAATCTGTGGCGGCCTGCATATGTACGCGATGCCGAAAAGATTTTGCATTGCCCGTATTATAACAGATACGGAGACAAAACGCAAGTTTTTTCGCTATATAAGAACGATGACATCACAAGGCGCGCACTCCATGTACAGCTTGTGTCAAGAATCGCAAGAAATATCGGCAGAATGCTCTCTCTTAATACCGACCTTATCGAAGCTATTGCTCTCGGTCACGACATAGGCCACACGCCTTTTGGACACGCAGGCGAGAAGTATCTGGATATGATAAGCTATGCCAGGACCGGTAGGCACTTTTTGCACAATGTCCACAGTGTAAGAATACTCGACGAGATTTTTAATTACAATATCAGTTTGCAAACACTCGACGGCATACTGTGTCATAATGGCGAAAATGAGCTAAAAAAATATATTCCTTGGAATACCGACACATTTGACAAGTTTGATACTATGGCAGAGCGTTGCTACACCGACAAAGAATATGCCAATTCTATAATGCCATCTACCAGAGAGGGCTGTGTGGTTCGGATAAGCGACCTCATTGCTTATATAGGAAAAGACCGCCAGGATGCCATGAAAACCGGACTGTTAAAGGGATATGAAGATTTTTCCAATTCTTCGCTTGGCAATTTTAATGCGGCAATTATTAACAATATGATAGTAAATGTAATCGAAAACAGCTACGGCAAGGATTATATTGCAATGGACGAAGAATGCTTTGAGAACTTAAAGGAAGCCAAAAAAGAAAACTACGAGAAGATTTATTGCAGCAAGGAAGTTTCCACTGTTCAAAAACAAATGATAGAGCCTATGTTTGAGGATTTGTACAAAAAGCTAAAGCAGGATTTGGAAACACAAAACACATCTTCGCCGATTTTTTCGCAGCACATAGACTTTATCAATAATTCCCGAAAGTACTACTGTACTGTGGATTACAGGGAAACTGACGAAACGCAGATAGTAATAGATTATATTGCAAGTATGACGGACGACTACCTTGTAGAGCTATATGATTATTTTTATCCGGGCAGGAGCAAAATCAAATATTTTGCTTATTTTGACAATAAATAGTCGATTTGTTTTACATTTTTGACATAGTAATACTTATAGAAATATGATATAATTTATATGATTAAAATATCTGGAGGCTAATATGAAGTTACGAGATGTAAAAGAAATATTGTCTGCAACTGTTCTTGCAGGCGAAGAAAATCTTGACAGAGAGGTATTTTCAGCTTGGGGATGCGACCTTATGAGCGATGTGCTTGCATTTGTTGATGACCAGGCACTTCTGATAACAGGTCTTGTAAATCCGCAGGTTGTCCGTACCGCAGAAATGATGGATATGAAGGCAATTTTGTTTGTAAGAGGCAAAATGCCCACAGAGGATATTATTGAGCTTGCAAAAGATTCCGATATCGTTGTTATGGCTACAAAACTGCCGCTTTATATTTCGTGCGGCGAACTGTATTCAAAAGGACTTCATAAATAATCGGAGGTGCAAAATGCAGGGATATAAAATCAGTTACAACATAGACGGCGACGATTTTACCGTTGCGGGCGAGGCATCCAGAAATTTAAAAAAAGTATTAAGCCAGCTCGGCATAGATCCGCAAATTGCCAAAAAAGCCACAATTGCTATGTATGAGGGCGAGATTAATATGGTAATTCATGCAAACGGCGGAGTAATAGATGTAGAGATTACAAAAGAAAAAATACATATGTTCCTACGAGACAGAGGCCCGGGAATTTCGAATATCAATCTTGCAATGACGGAAGGATACTCCACTGCAACTGCAAAAGTAAGAGAACTCGGCTTTGGTGCGGGTATGGGGCTTCCCAATATGAAGAAATATACGGACTATATCAACATAGAAACAAATGTAGGGGTTGGAACAACGGTAGAAATGGTTGTGAATATAGATAATTAAAAAGGAGTGATTTTGGTGAATATCAGACATTCCGTACAGCTTGACAAAGAAAAATGTCACGGCTGTACTAATTGTATAAAAATGTGTCCCACACAAGCCATACGCGTACGAAACGGCAAAGCAAAAATCATCAATGACAAGTGTATTGACTGCGGAGAATGTATAAGGGTTTGCCCGTATCATGCAAAAAAGGCAATTACAGATTCGTTTGAAGTATTAAATAATTATGAGTATACTGTCGCACTTCCTGCACCTACATTTTACGGACAGTTTGCAAAAGTTACAGATATCAATCTTGTGCTTAATGCACTTTTGAAAATTGGTTTTGATGATGTGTTTGAGGTTGCATATGCTGCAGAAATTATTACATATGAAACGAAAAAACTTATAGAAAAAAGGCTCCTTGAAAAGCCGGCAATAAGTTCGGCATGCCCTGCGGTTGTCAAGCTTATTTCCACTCGGTTTCCAAACCTTTTAAACAATGTAATTCCGGTTATTTCACCAATGCAGCTTGCAGGCAGACTTGCAAGAGATGCTGCAATGCAAAAAACCGGTCTTCCGGCGGAGAAAATCGGCGTATTTTTCATCACTCCCTGTGCGGCAAAAGCTACATGTGCACAGTATCCTATAGGACTGGATATATCTAACATAAACGGTTCCTTTTCTATTAAAGACATTTATCTTCGTATTTTGCCGTATCTCAAAGATACTGCAGATATCAAGCCTCTGGCAAAGGCAGGTTTTACCGGTATTTGCTGGGCAAACAGCGGCGGCGAGGCAAATGCCAGCGGAAGAGAAAATCATATTGCTGTAGACGGTATACATAATGTTCTGGATATTCTGGAGGAGATAGACAACAACAAATTAAAGGATATTGATTTTGTAGAGCTTCTGGCTTGCACCGGCGGATGTGTCGGCGGACCACTCAATGTTGAAAATTCTTTTGTTGCAAAAAGGCGTGTCAAGGACCTGGCAAATGCTTTTAAAGCCCGGGGCGAAAACACAAATACTTTTGATGAAAGCTATGATGTTTTGTGGAAGGCAGCTATCCCATATACAAGCAAATTAAATCTTGATGATGATATGTTTGTTGCAATGCAAAAGCTGTCTCAAATAGAAGAACTATACCAGACTCTTCCAAAACTTGATTGCGGTTCCTGTGGTTCTCCTACCTGCAGGGCGTTGGCGGAAGACATAGTAAGAGGGTATACCACAGACGATGCCTGCATTGTTAAATTCAAAGAAAAGATTATGCATTTTGCCAGTGACATTATGTCTATCGAGGCAAAGAATAACGAGGTGGAACAATGATACTTAATAAACTTAAAGAGGAACTCCAATTGGAAATTTTGTCTGAGGGCGATTTAAACAAGGAAATCAAAGGCTGCTACTGCTCGGATTTATTAAGCCACTGTATGTCAAATATCGACGCAGGCAATCTGTGGGTTACAGTTCAGGTAAATATAAACATAATTGCCATTGCTGTCCTTACAGAGCTTTCTGCAATTATTATTTCGCAGGGTATGGCAGTTGATAATTCGGTTGTAGAAAAGGCAAAAGAAGAGGGGATAACTGTTTTCAGAACAGATCTTCCGTCATATGAGCTGTGTGTAAGGATTGGAAATATGATATGAAATGCTATTATGATTTTCATATACACACAGCACTTTCGCCATGCGGCGACGAGGATATGACACCTAATAATATCATAAATATGGCACTTTTAAAAGGTCTTGATGCTATAGCCATAACAGACCACAACAGTGCAAAAAATGTGCGTGCCTGTGTCCGTTGCGGCGAGAGAGCAGGTCTTGTTGTGCTGCCCGGTATGGAGGTGGAAACCTCGGAGGAAGTACATATGGTTTGTCTTTTTCCTACTGTGGAAAAGGCAGAAGAAATGGACGAATATGTATCGGAAAATATGCCCTTTGTAAAAAACAGAGAGGACATCTTCGGTGTGCAAAATGTTATAGACACAGACGACAATGTGTGTGGCACTGTAGAAAACCTTTTGTCTACTGCATCAATGCTCGACATATATTCTGTCGAAAAAAAGGTTCGTCAGCTCGGTGGAGTCTGCATTTGTGCACATGTCGACAAAAGCTCTTACAGCGTTATTTCCAATCTTGGATTTATACCGTCAGATCTGCATTTTTCAACACTCGAAGTTAAGTTCCCTGAGAGACTCGATATTCTTAAACAAACATACGATTTTTCGTTGTACAAAATCATACATAATTCCGACGCACATTTTCTTTGGGATATTCACGAAAAAGAGTATTTTGTTGATGTTCCCGAGCTTAGTCCTTTGGGTATAGTTAATTATTTAAAGGGCGAAAAATAGCGTATTTTTGTGCAAAATGACGATTTTTAAAGTATGCCTATAAAATGATAGAAAAATCTTTAAAAATATGTTATCATTAATTGATTATGTATATATATTTAATTAATATATTATTACAGTTTATGAGGAGGTTTTACTAATGAGTGAAATGAAAGCTCCGGCTTTTGTCAGCACAGTGGAACAAGAAGAAAAACTTCAGGAAGTAATCGCCAAGTACAAAGGCACTGAAGGTGCACTTATACCTGTTCTTCACGAAGCACAGAGTATATTTGGTTATCTTCCCATCGAAGTACAGCAGAAGATTTCCGAAGGTCTTGATGTACCTATGGCAGAAATCTACGGCGTTGTTACATTCTACGCACAGTTTTCTATTTATCCCAAGGGTAAATATCAAATCGGTGTATGTCTGGGTACTGCCTGCTATGTTAAGGGCAGCGGCGACATCATCGACAGAATCAAGTTAAAGCTTGGTATTGAGGTTGGCGAATGTACTCCCGACGGCAAATTCTCGCTCGATGCTACAAGATGTATCGGTGCGTGCGGTCTTGCTCCTGTACTTACCGTTAACGATGAAGTTTACGGCAGACTTACAGTGGACGATGTAGACGATATTTTAGCAAAATATATGGATTAAGGCTATGACAGAGCTTTCTCTACATATCCTTGATATTGTACAAAATTCCATCAAAGCCAAAGCCTCTCTTGTAGAGATTGTTATTGATGAAAACATCAGCGAAAACAATCTCAAAATAGAGATTAAGGACAACGGCTGCGGAATGGACAAAGATTTTTTGGAAGATGTTGTCAATCCGTTTTCCACCACGCGTACCACACGAAAGGTAGGAATGGGATTGTCGCTGTTTAAAAACGCCTGCGAACTTACCGGCGGAAGCTTTGATATTACTTCCGAGGTCGGAAAGGGAACTGTCGTAACTGCGATGTTTGTCTATGACAGCATTGACCGCCAGCCGATAGGGGATATGGCATTTACTATGTCTACCATTATCGGTGGCAATGATAAAATTGATTATATATACACTCACAGATATGAAAACGAGGTCTTTGAGTTTTCTACATCTGAAATCCGAAAGGTACTCGGCGAGGAAATTGAGCTTTCTCAACTCGAAGTACTTAACTGGATAGAGGGATATATAACCGAAGGACTTGAAAATTTATACGGAGGTGCAATATAAATGAAAAGTTTGGCTCAATTAGAAGAATTAAGAAACAAAGCTTTGACAAAGGTTAACTTAAGAGCAGAAGATGACAGCAGTATAAGAATAGTTGTTGGTATGGCAACATGCGGTATTGCTGCCGGAGCAAGACCTGTACTTAAAGCTATGATGGACGAAATCGAAAAGAGAAATCTTTCTGATAAGGTTTATGTTACACAGACAGGTTGTATCGGTATGTGTAAGTTGGAACCTATTGTTGAGGTATATATGCCTGGTAACGAAAAAATCACCTATGTAGAAATGACTGCAGAAAAGGCAGTTAAGGTTGTAAACGACACAATCGTTAATGGTAAGGTTGTAGCAGAATACACCGTAGGTGCAAACGATAAATAAGGGGGATAATTCAAATGGAATTAGCAAGAGCTCATGTCCTTGTCTGCGGCGGTACAGGCTGTACTTCTTCAGGCAGTGAAAAATTAATCAATAAATTTGAATCCTGCCTCGCAGAAAAAGGACTTTCGGACGAAATCAAAGTTATCAGAACCGGATGTTTCGGTCTTTGTGCTTTGGGTCCGATAGTTATTGTATATCCTGAAGGTGCTTTCTACAGTATGGTTCAGGAAGATGACGTGGCAGAAATAGTTGAAGAGCATCTCTTAAAGGGTAGAATGGTTAAGAGATTACTCTACAAAGAAACTATTGTTGATGAAAACAACATCAAATCCTTAAATGAGGTTGACTTCTACAGCAAGCAGATGCGTGTAGCACTCAAAAACTGCGGTGTAATTAATCCCGAGAACATTGACGAGTACATTGCTTTTGGCGGTTACACAGCACTCGGCAAAGTGCTTACAGAAATGACTCCTCAAGAAGTTATTGACGAAATCAAGGCTTCCGGTCTTCGTGGCCGTGGCGGCGGCGGATTCCCCACAGGCTTAAAGTGGCAGTTTACTGCAAACACTCCAAGCGACAAGAAGTTTGTTGCATGTAATGCCGACGAGGGTGACCCCGGTGCATTTATGGACAGAAGTATCCTTGAGGGTGACCCCCATGCTTTAATCGAAGCTATGGCAATAGCTGCATATGCGGTTGGTGCTGACCAGGGTTATGTATATATCAGAGCTGAATATCCTATAGCTGTTAACAGACTTAACATCGCTATAGACCAGGCAAAAGAATACGGCCTTTTAGGTGACGATATCTTTGGAACAGGCTTCTCCTTTAACCTCGAATTAAGACTCGGTGCCGGTGCATTTGTATGCGGTGAAGAAACTGCACTTATGACATCTATCGAAGGTCACAGAGGTGAACCCAGACCCAGACCTCCGTTCCCGGCTGTTAAAGGTCTCTTTGGCAAGCCTACACTTCTTAACAATGTTGAAACATATGCAAACATTACTGCTATTATCAACAATGGTTCCGAGTGGTTTAACACAATCGGTACAGAAAAGAGCAGAGGTACCAAGGTATTTGCTGTCGGCGGTAAGATTAACAATACCGGTCTTGTAGAAATTCCTATGGGTACAACACTTCGTGAGGTTGTATATGATATCGGTGGCGGTATTCCTAATGGCAAGCAGTTCAAAGCTGCACAGACAGGCGGACCTTCCGGCGGATGTATTCCTGCATCTCTTATCGACACACCGATTGACTACGACTCACTTATCAGCATCGGTTCTATGATGGGTTCCGGCGGACTTATCGTAATGGACGAAGACACCTGTATGGTTGACATAGCTAAATTCTTCCTCGAATTTACTGTTGATGAATCCTGCGGTAAATGTGCACCTTGTCGTATCGGTACTAAGAGACTTCTTGAAATTCTCGAAAAGATTACAAAAGGCGAGGGTACATTAGAAGATATTGACAAGCTCGAAGAGCTCTGCTATTCAATTAAGAATTCTGCTCTTTGCGGTCTTGGTCAGACAGCTCCTAACCCGATCTTAAGTACATTAAAATACTTCAGAGATGAGTATGTAGCACATGTTGTAGACAAAAAGTGTCCTGCGGGCGTATGTAAGGCTCTCATTTCCTTTAAGATTGAGCCTGACAAGTGTATCGGATGTACCAAATGTGCAAGAAACTGCCCTGTTGGTGCTATTTCCGGTAAGCTCAAGGAACTTCACACAATTGACCCTGCTAAATGTATCAAGTGCGGCGTTTGTGTTGACAACTGTCCTAAAGATGCAATTTCTAAATAATAACGGAGGATATTAAGATGGATATGGTAAATATTAAAATAAACGATAAAGAATATAGTGTTCCTGCCTCTTACACCATCCTCGATGCTGCAAGAGATGCAAACATTCATATTCCCACACTCTGCTACTTAAAGGACATCAACCAGATTGGTGCCTGCAGAATGTGTCTTGTTGAAATAAAGGGTGCAAGAGCACTCCAGGCTGCATGTGTATATCCTGTTTCCGAAGGTCTCGAAATCTATACAAATACACCTGCAGTAAGAAAGGCAAGAAGAGCTACACTTGAGCTTATTCTTTCCAACCACGAAAAGAAATGTCTTACATGTATCAGAAACAGAAACTGCGAACTTCAGCAGTTAGCTGACGAACTCGGTGTAGACGGTTTAAGATACGAAGGCGAAAACATCGAATATGCATTAGACAACACATCAACTTCTTTGGTAAGAGATAACAACAAATGTATCCTTTGCCGTCGTTGTGTTGCTGCATGTGACAACCAGAAGATTTCTGTAATCGGCTGTGCAGACAGAGGATTCAAGACACACATCACATCTACTTTTGAAAAAGAAATCAAAGATGTTGGCTGTATCTTCTGCGGTCAGTGTATAGTTTCCTGTCCTGTTGGTGCACTCTACGAAAAGAATGATATTCCCCAGGTTGTAGAAGCTATCGACAACCCCGAAAAGCATGTTGTTGTACAGACAGCTCCTGCTGTTCGTGCGGCTCTTGGTGAGGAATTCGGTCTTCCTATCGGAACACCTGTTACAGGTAAGATGGTAGCTGCATTGAGACGCCTTGGCTTTGACAAGGTGTTCGATACCGATACCGCTGCTGACCTCACAATTATGGAAGAGGGAACAGAATTCATCCAGAGATTTACAAAGCAGGAAAACTTACCCATTATCACTTCCTGTTCACCCGGTTGGGTTAAATTCTGCGAGCACTACTATCCGGAATTTATAGGTAACCTTTCAAGCTGTAAGTCACCTATGGAGATGTTTGGTGCAGTAATTAAATCTTACTATGCAGAAAAAGCACAGATTAACAAAGATTCCATTTACTCTGTTGCAATTATGCCTTGTACTTCCAAAAAGTTCGAAGCACAGAGAGAAGAGTTTAACAACGATATCGATGCATCTCTTACAACAAGAGAGCTTGCAAGAATGATTAAGCAGGCAGGTATTGATTTTGTAAATCTTCCTGATGAAGAATTTGACCAGCCCTTTGGCGATGCTACTGGTGCAGGTGTAATCTTTGGTACAACAGGCGGTGTTATGGAAGCTGCTATCCGTACAGTATACGAAATTCTTGAAGGCAAGCCTCTTTCTGACCTCAATGTTACTGCAGTCCGCGGTCTTGACGGTGTTAAGGAAGCAACCCTCAAGATTGCCGGCAAGGATGTAAAGGTTGCAGTTGTTCACGGAACAAAGAATGCAAGAATTATCCTTGACAAAGTTAAAAACGGCGAAAAGTATGACTTTATCGAAGTTATGGCTTGTCCCGGCGGATGTATCCATGGCGGCGGTCAGCCTATCGTTGATGCAAGAACAAAAGCTACCATTGATGTTAAAGCTAAGAGAGCATCAGCCCTATATAGCGAAGACGAAGCTTCTACACTTAGAAAATCACACGAAAACCCCAATGTACAGCTTATGTACAAGGAGTTCTTCGGTGAACCCGGCAGCCACAAGGCTCATGAGCTTCTTCATACACACTACACAGACAGAAGTTCTTCCAAATAATTTTAAAGAACCCGATGAAAATCGGGTTCTTTTTGTAAAAGGCGGAAATAATATTATACAAATACTTTGAGAAGGTGCAATTATGAAATTAAGTATATTTAAAAACAGATTAAAAACCACGCTTATTATGACAGTTATTTTTGTTTTATTATCTGTTGTTATTTACTATATAACCTATGCTTTGGGATATGGCAGATATGCAGTTTCTATCTCGTTGGCGTTGTCACTTGTTACATCACTTATTTCTTATTGGAATTCATCAAAGATTGTTCTTAAAATGAATAGAGCCAAGAGCGCAGACCAAAGTATACACCAAGATGCATATAATGCCTTAAGAAGAGTAAGTCAATCAGCAGGTATCGACATGCCAAAGCTCTATGTAATGGAAGACTCATCTCCAAATGCATTTGCCACAGGCAGAAACCCCAAAAATTCTGTTGTTTGTGTAACTACCGGTCTTTTGGAAAAGCTCGACTACTATCAGCTGGAGGGAGTAATTGCACACGAGGTTGCTCATATCACAAACTATGATATCCTCTTGTCGACTATTGCGTCTGTAATGATTGGTGTTATCATAATGATTTCGGATATATGGACCCGTTCGTTCTGGTTTCGTTCCGCAAGACGAAGTCAAAACGACCGCGATAACGGTGCAAACGCCATTATGATGATAATAGGCCTTGTGTTTATAATTATTGCACCGATTGCAGGTCAGCTTTTAAGATTTGCCTTGAGCCGTAACAGAGAGTACCTTGCGGACTCTACGGGTGCTAAATACACCGGAAATCCCGAGGGACTTGCATCTGCATTGGAAATAATATCATCAGCATCAAAACCGATTGCAACTGCAAGCAATGCAACCGCTAATATGTTTATTTCTGACCCTATGAAAGCTCTTAACAAAAGAAACATGCTTAATCTTTTTTCAACTCATCCGCCCATAGAAAAAAGAGTAGAAAGGTTAAGAGAATTAAAGTACAATATGTATTAATAAAAGATACCCAAGCCACAGTATGACTTGGGTATCTTTTAGTTTTTGATTTGCTTTCCTGTATTATCTATATAATAATCTTTTTTATATATCAAATCATTTATTTTTACAAACTCATATCCGTCGTTTTTAAGCTTTTCAAGGATTTTTGGAAGTGCATCAGGTGTATTCTTTGCAGCATTATGAAAAAGGATTATAGAGCCGTTTTTTGTCTTTTGTGTAACTCTGTTATATATGTCGTTTGCAGTTAAATCTTTCCAATCAAGAGAATCAACATCCCACTGGATTGTATAATAGCCCATTGATGCAAGTTTTTTTACAACCTTGCTGTTGTAGTCGCCGTACGGTGCTCTGAAAAGGGTTGGTTTTACTTTGGTGATGCTCTCTATTTTGTTGGTGCAGTTTTCTACTTCTTTTATAAATCTTTCGTTGTCAACTTTTGTCATATATTGATGAGTATCCGAATGGTTCATCACATCGTGACCGGCATCGTGCAGCATTTTGACTGCATCGGGATATTTGTCTACCCACTCACCAACTACAAAGAATGTAGCCTTTGCATTGTACTTTTTAAGAATATCAATCAGAATAGGCGTATCCTCTGCACCCCAGGCTGCATCAAACGAAAGGGCACATTGCTTTTTGTCCGTTTCCACACAGTAAATGGGCAGTTCTTCCGCTGCACCCGAACGAAATACCGCCCGTGAATTGTCGTAATTTGATATAGCAAGGCACATAAGTGCCGCTATACAAAAAGCATTGAGCAGCAGTCTTTTGGCAGTTATTACATATAGTTTCATTATATCCTCCGCAAAATATTTTTTGTAATAATTATATTAATCCTTAAAAGCAATTATTACTGTTTACAAAACAAAGTTTTTGTATTAAAATGTTTTTATTAGGAGTTGATAATGTGAATGTTTTAATAACTGGTGCAAGTTCGGGAATAGGCTGCGAAATGGCAAAGATTTTGTGCAGTAGCGGCAATGTAGTCTATGGCATTGCACGAAGGCAAGAGCGTCTTGATGAGCTCAAAAACAGTCTTGGCGAAAACTTTGTCCCTGTATGTGCCGATATTTCTTCGAAAAATGAGTGCTTAAGGATTTATAATGAATTTTCGGATAAGAACATTGATATCCTTATAAACAATGCAGGAACAGGCATTTTTGGAAAATTTCTGGATACGGATCTAAACAAGGAACTTGATATGATTAGCCTGAATATATCATCAGTTCATATCTTAACTAAATTATTTTTAAAGAATTTTGTAGAGAAGGATAGGGGATATATTATGAATGTATCCTCTGCAGCAGGATTTATGATGGGGCCTCTTTTTTCGTCATATTACGCATCAAAAGCATATGTACTGCGTCTTACACAAGCTATCAAGAGGGAGCTTACCCAAGAAAAATCTTCTGTTCATATTTGTGCTCTTTGCCCCGGTCCTGTAAAGACGGAGTTTGACAAAACAGCAAATGTCAAAAATTCCTTTGGCGGACTTGACGCTGATTATGTGGCAAAGTATGCACTTAAAATGATGTTTAAAGGAAAAACTGTCATAATTCCGTCATTTACCATGAAGGCATCTGTGTTTTTTTCTAAACATATGCCCGACACACTTCTTTCAAAGATTACATATTTTCTGCAAAGGAAGAAACTTTGAAAAATAACACGAATGAGCTGAGATGCAAAAATCTCAGCTCATTTATATTTAGTCATTTTTTTGATTGGTGTTTTCCTGCTGCGAAATAGTACCTTCGTCAGATAAGACAGGTGTTTCAATAACGGGAGAGAGTTCTCCGCCGTTATATATTATTTCAAATTCCTCGCCGGAAATTTTTTCTCTCTCAAGGAGCACCTTGGCAACATTTTCGAGTTTATCCATATTGTTTGATATAAGCTCGATACACCTATCGTAGCACTCGCTTATAATCTTTCTTACTTCGTCATCTATTTCTGCGGTTATTTTTTCGCTGAAGTTTTTGGAATGAACAAAATCTCTGCCTATAAACACTTCGTCATTGTCGCTGCCGTAGTTGATAGGACCGATTTTGTCGCTCATACCAAAGTGTGTAACCATATGTCTTGCGATTTTCGATGCTCTTTCGATATCGTTGGATGCACCTGTGCTTATATCGTCAAGAACAAGCTTTTCTGCAACTCGTCCGCCAAGCAAAACGATGATTTCGTCTAACATATCACCTTTTAAAGTGTATGATTTGTCTTCCTGCGGCAAGTGCATTGTATAACCTCCGGCTCTTCCTCTGGGGATTATAGAAACCTGATGCACAGGATCCTGAGAGGGAAGAAGTTTGGTAACAACAGCATGACCTGCTTCGTGATATGCAGTTAATCTGTTTTCTTTTTCGTTTTTCTTTCGGGATTTCTTTTCTGTTCCAACTACTACCTTGATCATTGCATCTTCAAGGTTTTCGTTGGTAATTTCTTTTTGATTATTTCGTGCAGCAAGAAGTGCCGCTTCGTTAAGAAGATTTGCAAGGTCGGCACCGGTAAATCCGGAGGTGGTTTTTGCAATAACAGACAAATCTACTTCCTTGGCCAATGGTTTATTTCGCGCATGAACCTTTAAAATATCAATTCTGCCAAGCAAATCAGGTGTATCTACAACAACCTGTCTGTCAAATCTTCCGGGTCTCAACAGGGCATTGTCGAGTATATCAGGTCTGTTGGTAGCTGCTATTACTATTACGCCTTGATTAGCAGAGAAACCATCCATCTCTACAAGAAGCTGGTTCAATGTCTGTTCTCTTTCGTCGTGACCTCCGCCAAGACCTGCACCTCTTTGACGGCCAACTGCATCAATTTCGTCTATAAAGATGATACTGGGGCTATTCTTCTTTGCTTGTTCAAACAAATCTCTTACTCTGGATGCACCGACACCGACAAACATCTCAACAAAGTCAGAACCGCTTATAGAAAAGAAGGGGACATTGGCTTCGCCTGCAACAGCTTTTGCAAGTAAGGTTTTACCTGTTCCCGGAGGTCCAACAAGAAGAACACCGCGGGGGATTTTGGCACCGAGTGCGGTGAATTTGCCCGGGTCTTTAAGGAAATCAACGATTTCCTCAAGCTCACCTTTTTCTACATCTGCACCGGCAACATCGCCGAATGTAACCTTGTCTTTGTCATTAATATGCATTCTAGCACGGCTTTTGCCAAAGTTCATTGCTCCGTGACCGCCGCCTTTTGACTGTTTCATAAAGAAGAACCAAAAACCGATAATCAGCACAAACAAGAACAACGACGGAAGCATTGTAACCCACCAAGGTGGTTCAGCAGGTCTTACAATGTTTAACTTCAGCGTACCTGCCTTGATTTGCTTGGATAGCGTTTCGCCAGATATGGCATTGAGCAGACCGCTCGATTGAATTTCACATTCTACAAATTTAACCTTGCCTTTGATAAGCTGTACTTCGGCTTTATCCTGAATTATTTTGATTTCTTTTACATTGTTTTGTTCGATTTGTGTTATTAATTCCGAAAAAGTTATTGTTTCCGGCGAAGCATCAAAGCTCATCAGCGAATATATAGCAAATATTATTATAAGAAGTATGCCATACGCCGCAATACCTTTAAAATGCTTTTTCAAAACAACCGCCTCCTTGTTTGTTTTGTAATAATTTAAGTATTATTTATTATATATTTCTTCTTTAAGAACTCCGATATACGGTAAATTTCTGTATTTTTGTGCATAATCAAGCCCGTATCCCACGATAAAAGAGTCGTCATCCATAACAAAACCGCAATAGTCAGCTTTTATATCTTCTGTTCTGCGTTTTGGCTTATCTATAAATGCTGCAATTTTGATAGAATTCGGATTTTTGGATTTAAGATATTCGCACAAATTTTTAAGTGTATATCCGCTGTCCAATATATCTTCTACTATTATGATATCTTTGCCTGTTATATCCATTGTCAAGTCTTTTTTTACTACAAAGTTACTGCTTGATACGGTTTTGTTGCCATAGGTTGAACACTGCATAAAATCAATGTAGCAGTCCACACCAACTTTTTTTACTAAATCAGATGCAAACATAAAAGCACCGTTTAAGATAGCAACAAAGACAACTTCCTTGTTCTTATAGTCGTTGGTGATTTCTTTGGAAATTTTTGTTGTCAATGCATCGATTTCAGATTCGGTAACAAGAATTCTCTCGCAAAAGTCATTAATTGGTTTCATCATATGTACCTCCTAATTTTGTTATCTTGAGTATTTTTTGTGTATCATTGGTTACTTTGTGTTTTTCGCTTATTCTAATGGGAACTACAGATAAAATTTCCTCACCGCCTGCAATTACCGGAAATAAATTTTTAATATGCAGGCTGATTTTTGAGTCAATATAAAACTTTTTTAGTTTTTTACTGCCTTTCATACCGCTTGGATGAAATACATCTCCGTCTTTTTTTGTACGAAGTACCAAATTTTCCGGATTTGTATTGTCAAGAGAAAGATATATTGCATCTTTTTCTTTTTTGTATTTATCAGTAAGTTCAAAAAAGTATGTTGTATTTGTTTCGTTAACTACAACTTTTCCGGGTATGTTTATCTTGTATGAGTAATCGGGAATTTTGGGGTTATTTAGTGTAAACACAATCTTATCGTGTGTGATATACACAAAAATATCGTCACCGATATTGTACATACTTCCCGTTGAAACATCGTGGCACAGAGCTTCAATTTGTGCAGACGAAATGTTTTGTGTAGTTTTTTGTAAATGACAAACAGAATTCAGTATAATTCTGCGTTTCAGGGCTATGTGTAAGCTTGAAAAAACTTCTTTTTCAATGACAACATCATTTGTTTTGTCGTCTTTAATACAATATTTTTCTGCTTCGGCATCAAGATAACTGCACTCGTCGGATATAATATCCGAAAAACGAATTATATTCTCTGTTGCAGCAGAATTTATCCTTGACATTTCTTTGATAATGCAGTTTCTTACAATGTTTCTTGCATAGATATTCTGACTATTTGTACAATCCGTAACAAAAGAAACACCGTTTTTATAACAATAATTTTCGATTTCTTCACGGGTACATTCTATAACAGGGCGTATGATGTTATTGTATACAGGTTTAATTCCTTCTATACCGTTTGAGCCGGTCCCTCTTAACATATTAAGTATTATAGTTTCTGCTCTGTCATTTACATTATGTGCAACTGCAATCTTATTCAAATTATATTTTGGGCACAGAGATTTGAAAAACTCATAACGCAACTTTCTGCCTGCAGTTTCTTCGGAGATTTTGTTTTCCCTTGCATATTGGGGAACGCAAACGGTTTTGGTAATACAGTCAATACCCAAGGAATTTGCAAATGAAACAGAAAATTCCATATCCTCGTCTGCAGCTTTGCCGCGTATACCGTGGTTTAAATGTGCTGCAACGATAGTAATTCCAAGCTCTTTTGCAAGATTATGCAAAGAAAGCAAAAGAGAACACGAATCAGCACCGCCCGAAAGACCCACAACAATGCGGTCTCCGAATTCTATCATATTATGTTTTTTTATTGTATTTAGAACTTTGTTATCAAATTCTTTCAAAACATATACCTCAATTTTTTAAAACACAGGTTCCTGATGTGAATTATCCAAATCCATAAATTTGGTAAATTCGCCTCTCCAACCGAGTTCAACAGTACCTGTACTGCCGTTTCGGAATTTGGAAATCATACATTCAACCACATTTTTTCGCTCGGTTTCTTTTTCGTAATAATCCTCACGATACAGAAACATAACCATATCCGCATCCTGCTCGATTGAACCGGATTCTCTAAGGTCACTGAGCATAGGGTGGTGGTCGGTTCTCTGGTCGGGAGCACGGCTAAGCTGAGAAAGGGTGATAACAGGAACATTAAGTTCCTTTGCCATTATTTTAAGGAAACGGCTGTTTTCGGAAACTTCCTGCTGTCTTCCTTCGCGACTGTTGCCCTGGATAAGCTGAAGATAGTCAATTACTATGAGTCCAAGCTGGTTTTTCATTTTTAATCTTCTGCATTTGGCTTTGATTTCGGATACAGTAATACCTGCGGTATCGTCTATATAAATCGGTGCCTTTGAAAGCTGATTGATAGAACCGGCAAGTTTGGCCATATCCTCTGCGTTGATTTCAGCGGTTTTGAGTTTTTCGCTGGATATGAGTGCTTCGGAACTTAAAATTCTGTTTGCAAGTTGCTCTTTGCTCATTTCCAGACTGAATATCGCAACAGGTACATTGTACTTTACTGCAGCATTTGTGGCAATGTTGAGTGCAAAGCTCGTTTTACCCATAGCAGGTCGTGCCGCAATAAGTATAAGGTCTGATGGCTGAAGACCGCTTATCCGTAAATCAAGCTCTTTAAAGCCGGTAGGAACACCGGTTACTTTGCTGCCCAATTTCATAAGTTCTTCCAAACGGGACAGATTTTCCGCAAGGACTTCTTTAATAGGGTACATATCCGATATCTTTTTGCTTTGAAGTACATCATAGAGTTTGTTTTCTGCGGTGTTAAGCACAAGAGAAACTTCTTTTTCTGCATCAAAGCAAAGTTCGGTTATCTCTCCCGAAGAACGAATAAGTCTGCGTAAAAGAGCCTTTTCTTCAATAATCTTTATATGATATTTGAGATTGGCAGTGGTATTTACCATAAGGCAAATCTGTGTGATATAATCCACACCGCCAATGCTGTCAAAGATTGTTTCCAGTTCGCTTTTTAATGTAACAAGATCTATTGGCACAGCGCGGTTTGATATGTTTATCATTGCCTCAAAAATCTTTTTGTGCTGCTCTAAATAAAAGTCTTCCGGCTTAAGTGCAGCTACAACATCGCCAATGCACTCGTTATCAAAAATTATAGCTCCCAGCACATATTGCTCGGCTTCTATGTTACATGGCATACTGCGATTTATTTCGTTAGCCACTTTTCTTCACTCCTGTATTAATTATTGCTTTTCTATGCAAACCTTTATTTTTCCGGAAACAGAAGGGTAGAGCTTGGCGTCGATTTTGAATGTTCCTGTTTCTTTTAAACCGTCGGGAAGAACGATTTTTTTCTTGTCGATATTGATTGAGTGCTGTTTCAGCAGTTCTTCGGAAATATCCTTTGAAGTAACTGAACCAAAAAGTTTGCCATTGTCACCGGCTTTGGTTTTGAGTTTAACGGTTATAGTTTCAAGCTTGGCTTTGAGTTCATTTGCTTTTTGCAAATCCTGTTCCTTTTTATATGCTTCGGACTCTTTTTTGCCTTTCAAATCATTCAGATTGGCTTTGGTTGCTTCTATAGCAAAGCCCTTGGGTATCAGAAAGTTTTTTGCATAACCATCGCTTATATTTTTCTTTTCGCCGGCCTTTCCCTGACCTTTCAAATCTTTTACAAATATAACTTCCATAGTTTACACATCCTTTAATTTATTTGTTTTCACCAAGATATTCTTTTATTGCTTTTTTCAGCATTTGTTCCGCTGTATCTAAATCTACACCGTAGAGTTTTGTTGCAGCTATTGTCATATGACCCCCGCCGCCAAGTTGCTCCATTATTACCTGTATATTGTGTGTGCCTAAAGAACGGGCACTGATTATTATGTGATCTCCCATATCACATAGTACAAACGAACAGTTGATATCCGAAATATTTAATAGCTCGTCTGCAACCTGTGCAACAATGGTTTGCATATCCACATCATTTTTTATACATTTGGCAATTGACATACAGTGCTTGTATGTTGAAGCACTCTCCATTATTGCCCATTTCTTCATAAAAGTGTTTATATCGATCTGGAACAGGCGTTTTACAGATATCGGGTCAGCACCGAGTCTCTTTAGGTATGATGCTGCTTCAAAAGTACGCACGCCGGTTTTAAAGGTAAAGTTTTTGGTATCCAGATAGATTCCGGAATACAGTGCCTCAGCCTCTTTTTTTGTAAGGCGTACGGTGTCGCCCATATATTGAATAATTTCCGTAACAAGTTCAGATGCCGATGAGGCATACGGCTCATGGTAGGATATAAGCGGATTTTGTATGAAATCTGTGTTTCTTCTGTGGTGGTCAATAAGAACTATTTTTTTGGTAACATCCAAAACAGAAGGCTCTTCTACCATAGATTTAACATGTGTATCCAATACAAATACCAAAGACCTTCTGCTTACTATTTCGTTGGCGTAGGCTTTGTTTATAATTACATCATCATATTCTTCATCTGTTAAATTTTCGAGCATTTTTAAAACAGTGTTGTTGTAAGTTTCCATTATGATTTTGCAGTTGTTACCGTGACTTTTTACTGCACGATACATACCAAGTGCAGCACCGAACGAGTCGCAGTCTGCATATTTGTGACCCATGATGAGTATCTCGTCGTTTTCGATAAGAAGCTGCTTGATAGCCTCTGCAACAACGCGGGCCTTTACCTTGGTACGCTTTTCGGTTTCCTGAGTTTTGCCGCCATAGGAAACATATTTTTCGGCATTTTTAACAATTGCCTGGTCTCCGCCTCTGCCCAATGCCATATCGAGTGCATTGTATGCAAAAGTTTCGTTTTGCTGCATATTTTCGCCGTCACAGCCTATACCGATACTAAGTGTTGGTGCCAGATGGTTTCCGGCTTCTATGTGTCTGACTTTTTCGAGTATGTCAAACTTTGATTCTATAAACTGCTCCAGTCCAATGTTGGAAAAATAGAACATAAACTTGTCTTTTTCGAATTTTTTGATAATTCCGCCAACGCTCTGTGCCCAGATGCTCAACACTTCTTCTATTGCAGCAGATACCTTTGGCTTGTCGGAATTCTGGACATCTATCATGACATCATCGTAGTTATCTACGAACACAACAGCACATACAAACTTTTCGTTGGTGTATTTTTCTTTTAACTGTTGGAATTCTGTGCAGTCCTTGAAATGTATTGCATAATACTTTTCGCTTTCTGTGTTAGAGTCACAGATTTCGATATTATAATCTTTTCCGCCGTGAGAGATGCAGTACTGTTCCTTGTTTTCGGCATTTAAGTATTCATAAAAATCAAACTGGGGTATCACTTCTTTGATATGCAAATCCTTGATAACGGAACAATTTGCTATTTTGGCGAAACCATCATTATGCCACACTATAGCCCCGTCGTGACGGATAATAACAAGAGGGATTAAATCTCCGCCCAGAACCGACTTGATGTTTTTTCGATTATTTCCTGTCAAAGAATTAATAAAATCCTTGATGCCTTTTCGCCTTGCACTGCCGGCTAAAACAGATATTATCAAACAGAATACTGCCACAAAAGCGATTGCAAGAGCCGGGCGGATATCATATATGCCCACAACAAAAGCACACAAAACAAGAAGCCATATATAATAAAAATTGCTATGGAAGATATTTGTGAAAATGTTTTTCATATCATTCATCCTTTTTTGCATTTAAGCTTTCTAAAATCAAAAATACTATCTAAAAACGCAACAAAAATCATTATATAAAACAAATTGATGACAGGTATAAAAACACTTAAAATGACAGTTGCTGCAAATATAAGCAAAATGTATAGTGATCGCAAAAGATATTTGACAGATTTTTGCTTTAACTTGAATTCCAGGAAAGCAACTCCTGCAACAAAGTACAATAAAAGAAGTGTAAGCAAAGCATTTACAAAAACCATAGTTATATTATCCGATGTGGCACCTAAAATAACAAATACAAATATGATTAGTGAAATGTTTGAAATACCATTCATTGAAAAAGTGTCAAATCCATTTATAAACAGAGAGTTTTGTATCAGATAAGAATTGCAAAACATTCTGCATACGACATATTTTGCAAGGTTTAATATTATAATAACCAAAGCAATAAAAAACGGAAAAAGTGACGGTATTATCTTGTAAGAAACAAAAAATATTTCCTTTTCGTTTTGTTCAAATATGTTGTACATATCCTTGCTTAAGGATTTGATAACAGGAAGTGCATTTTCGAATGCAAGAAGCACTTCTTCGCGGATGTCGCTATAAAAATTAATTCCAAGAGCATACTTGGAATATGCCAGGATTGCAATTAAAACTACGCCGTCAAATACTGTTGTACCAAAAAGTATATGCGAAAATGAAAGCTTATTTTTGAAGCAATATCCGGCTATTATTCCGGGTACAATAAGCATTATAGAAAGCACAAAATTGATAAATGCCGTTTCTAATCCAAAGCTTATAACAGAGGCGACAATATTAAAAAGCAAAATTGCAGACACAGAAAACACAAATTCGTATTTGCCGGAAATGCAAAAAACATACGAAATAAGTGCAGGAATTGCAAACAAGGCAACAATATACACAAGTGAAGAGTTAAAAGAAACAAACATAATAACAAGTGATATTATTGTATATGCACATAATTCCAAAAGACTTTTTCTGCTGTTCATAATGCACCTCCCAAAAAAACATTAACTATCCACTAATTATAACACTTTAACACAAATTTGGCAAGCGAAATATGCATATAATTTACTATAATTTTACAAATATTCAAAATACTTGGCAGAGTATTTTTATTAGTCACAGAAAATACTAAACATATCTCATAATCGGAGATAATTTTTAATAAAAGGAGGAATCCTCATGCTTGATAATACCGCATTGATTTTTGTCATCATCGGTGCTATTAACTGGCTTTTGGTAGGCGTTCTCGGTTTTGACCTCGTGGCGTTTCTTTTTGGCGGACAAGGGGCTCTTATTTCGAGGATAGTTTACACCATTGTAGGTATTTGCGGTCTTTGGAGTATCGGTATGCTTTTCAAAGAAAAAGTTCCTGCAAAAAGATTCAAGGATTAAAAAGTTCGCGAAAGCATAATTTAGATATATTTTATGTTTTCGCGGATTTACATAAAAATTAATTTTGATATTGTAAATTTTTTTATTTTATGATAAAATTTAGTTTGATGCACAGTTAAAGGAGAATAAACAATGTCAAAAAGACAAGAACATATAAGAAATTTTTGTATAATTGCACATATTGACCATGGTAAATCTACTCTTGCAGACAGAATGCTCGAAATGACAGGCGTTCTTACAAAAAGAGAAATGCAGGATCAGATACTTGACAATATGGATCTGGAAAAAGAAAAAGGAATTACAATAAAGGCTCGTGCTGTCAAGCTGGTTTACAATGCAAAAAACGGCGAGGAGTATATTTTTAACCTTATTGATACACCCGGTCATGTTGACTTTAACTACGAGGTATCAAGGAGCCTTGCCGCGTGTGAAGGTGCAATACTCGTTGTTGACGCATCACAGGGTATAGAAGCACAAACTCTTGCCAATACATATCTGGCAGTAGATAACAACCTGGAGATTGTTCCGGTAATTAATAAGATTGATTTGCCAAGTGCAAGACCTGATTTTGTAAAAAATGAAATCGAGGATATAATTGGTATTGATGCTTCTTATGCACCTCTTATCTCTGCCAAGCAAGGTATAGGAATTGAAGATGTTCTGGAAAAAATTGTCGAATTAATTCCTCCTCCGGACGGGGATTCGACAGAGCCATTCAAGGCACTTATATTTGATTCCTACTATGATGCGTACAAAGGCGTAATTGTATATGTAAGGGTTATGGACGGCGAATTAAAGCCGGGGGATTCCATTAAATTTATGGCTACCGGAAAAACCTTTGATGTTGTGGAAGTAGGTCATCTTTCGCCACTGGGAAGTATTAGCTCATCATCCTTAAAGGCCGGCGAGGTTGGTTACATTGCTGCGTCTATAAAGACGGTTTCTGATGCGAGAGTAGGGGACACCGTTACCACTACCGACAGACCTGCAAAGGAAGCTCTTCCCGGATACAAAAAAGTAAATCCCATGGTTTTTTCGGGTATATATCCCGCTGACGGTGCTAAATACGGCGATTTGAGAGACGCACTCGAAAAACTCCAGTTAAATGATGCGGCGCTTTCTTATGAGCCGGAGACCTCGGTTGCATTGGGTTTTGGTTTCAGATGCGGTTTTCTGGGGTTGCTTCATATGGAAATAATCCAAGAAAGATTGGAGCGAGAATACAACCTCGACCTTGTAACAACAGCACCGAGCGTTGTGTATAAGGTATACAAGACAAACGGCGAAGTTATTGATATTTCCAACCCAACCAATCTTCCTCCGATGTCAGAAATTGAGCACATGGAAGAACCGATGGTTACTGCCGATATTATGCTTCCAACACAATTTGTAGGCAATATAATGGAACTTTGTCAGGAAAGAAGAGGTATTTATAAAAACATGCAATACATGGATGACACCAGGGTTATATTGCATTATGATTTGCCTCTCAATGAGATAATTTATGACTTTTTTGATGCTTTGAAATCCAGGACAAAAGGTTATGCATCTTTTGACTATGAGCTCAAAAATTATACACAATCCGACCTTGTCAAACTTGATATGCTTTTAAATGGGGATGTGGTCGATGCACTTTCGTTTATAGTACACGAATCAAAAGCCTATGCACGAGGCCGAAGAATTGCAGAAAAACTCAAAGAAACAATACCGAGACAGCTGTTTGAAGTTCCCATTCAGGCTGCTATCGGAAACAAAATAATCGCAAGAGAAACCGTAAAGGCTATGCGAAAAGATGTCCTTGCCAAATGTTACGGCGGTGACATAACGCGTAAGAAAAAGCTCTTGGAAAAGCAAAAAGAGGGTAAAAAGCGTATGCGTCAGGTTGGTAGTGTCGAAGTACCGCAAGAGGCGTTTATGTCTGTGTTAAAACTCGATGAATAATATTAAAATCCGGAAGTATTAAATTACTTCCGGATTTTAATTTTCTTCTGTTTCCAGAGAATTTTTCATATTGGCAAGTGGGTTTTTTTCGGCGGCGTCTTTTAGGTCGTCACTTTTTATATGTGTGTAAATCTGCGTTGTAGCAAGACTGGTATGTCCCAAAAGCTCCTGGAGAGTTCTTATATCCACATTTCCGTCGTGATACATCAATGTAGCAGCAGTATGGCGTAACTTATGCGGTGAATACATCTCATAATCCAAACCGGCTTTTTCAAAATATTTTTTTGCAAGTAATTCTACCATACGATTGCTTATCCGTCTGCCTTTTGAACTTATAAACAGAGCATCCATATCCGCCTGATTTGTAACCTCGGGGCGTACCTCAAGATACTCCATAATACTTTCTATACACAAATCGTTTAGGTAGACCAATCTTTCTTTGTTTCCTTTACCGATAACTCGCAGGGTTCGCTTTTCAAAGTTGATATTTTTGAGGTTAATCCCAACTAACTCGGACAGTCGCAAACCGCAGTTCAAAAAAATTGAAAATATAGCCAAATCGCGTGCTTTGAATTTGCCATCAATATTTTTTAAAAAATTGATGCTTTCTTCGAGAGTAAGATAACGGGGCATACGCTTTTTGATTTTTGGAGATTCAAGATTTGCCGCAGGATTTACAGATATAAATCCATCGCGGATGTGCAGATAATTAAAAAAAGATTTTAAACTTGCAACTTTTCTTGCTCTGTAGTTGTCATTGGAGGAATGTACATTATTAATATACGCCATAAACTCATAGAGGTCATTGAGAGAAATCTGTTTGATTATATCTGCATCAAAATCGTCTAAAGAAACAGAATTAATTTCGTTTAGCGAAATACCTTTGAGGTTTGCCTGGATGTATCTTATGAACAATCGCAAATCATAATAATACTCGCGAACAGTATTGGGCGACTTACCCTTGATAACAATCATATAATTAAGGTAATTACGCACAATATCAGGAACATCTGCGTATTTGTTATTTTGAGAATTTAATAACATAAATACCCTCCTCGATTTCGCAAAATTTTTATTTTGCGAAATAAAGCATGAAAATCACCTATTGTGTTTATTGCAAAAGATAACCTTTTTTTCTGTAATAACAGCATCCATTGGTACATCGTATTCGTCTGTATCAACGCAGTCTGTAAGCTGAAACTCGTAGCACAAGGCTATTTTATAGACATTTGGATTATCATTTAGAAACTTGTCGTAATATCCGCATCCAAATCCTATGCGGTTTCCGTTTTTGTCAAAAACTATACCCGGTACTATTACACAGTCAATTTTAGTTTCTTCCTGACCGATGATTTCAACTGCAGGTTCAATAATACCGTAGCTGTTTGTAACATATCCGGATTTATCATAGAGAATTTTAACCGGCGTAAAGGTTTTGGTTTTTATATCACATTTGGGCAGGTATACTTCCCTCTTGTTTTCTGCAAGATAATTAATTATATCTTTTGTACTTACCTCGTTTTTGAAATCACTGTATGCAAGTATATTACGGTAGTTCAATATATTTGTACTTTTTAGCTTTTCAAAAATGGCTCTGCTTAAAGCAATTACTTGAGCATCGCTCATCTGTTTTCTGACAGAAAGTACCTGCTTTCGTAAAATAGATTTATTCATTAGTGTATACCATTGTTTTTCTCAATTCATCAGCTTTTTGGCAACCGGATAAAATCTCAACAAGTTTAAACCCAAGCTTGTGAGCAGTGCCAGCACCTCTTGAAGTGATTATATTGCCGGAACACACTACATCATCGTACAAGACATTTTTGCAGTTGAGTTCATCTTCAAATCCGGGGAAACAGCAAGCGTCTTTGTCAGTTAGCAATCCCTCACCGCCCAACACAGACGGTGCAGCGCATATTACTGCAATTTTTTTGCCATTGTTATTTGCAAAGTGCAACATATCTGCAACTTCTTTGCTCTGCTTCAGATTTACATATCCGGGATAACCTCCGGGCAGAAAAATCATATCATAGTCGTTATTTATATCTTTTATGAGCAAATCACTAATTACGGATATACCGTGTGCACCTTTTACAATGTTGGTACTGCCTATAGAAACGGTTTTGATTTCTATCTGTGCCCTTCTTAATATATCGATAACACATATAGCCTCTATTTCTTCAAATCCGTCGGCAAGAATTGCATAAATCATTTTTGCATCTCCTTTAAAAAATCAAATCATTAATAATCAGCATAATTCCCGATGTGTCAATCTGTTTTTTTAGAAAGTCGAACAAAGGAATAAACTGAACATAACTTAATAGATAAAACAGCACAGCTATTACCAAAACAGACATAACCAGTCCGCACGCCGCACCCAAAAGGCAATCAACACCGTGTACAACCGGCAGAGAGGTCGTTTTCTTGACTGCAAGCCTTATTAAAAAAGCGATAAAGCGCATAGCAATATACATAAATGCAATAAGCGGAAGAGTTACTGTTGATGCAAAAGCGTTTTCTGCAATAAAGTTTGCACTTTCGTCAAGACCAAAATCACTACTGTCGTTATTAAAAACAAGTTTCGTTACTGACGACAAATACGGAGCAGTCTCTATGGATTTGTTTTCAAATGTTTCAAATTGCTTTTCGATGGCTTGGGATATACCGGTATGCAATTTTGAGGTTTTTTCGGATTTTACAAAGCTGTCACCAATCTTTCCGTATGCTGAAAACGCAAATATAACAGATAACACAAATACAACAAAAGAAATCAGCATTTGTGAAAATCCCCGTTTGAATCCGCGGAAAGTAAGCGACAGAACCGTAAATATAAATGCGGTATCAAGTATCAAAAAATCACCTGCTTATAAGTCTTGCTTCCAAGGAATTAGATAAAACAAGAGCACACTTTTTTGTTTGCAGAAATTCAATATCTTTTATATCATAATTAAGTTCTGTTTCGGACAAAAGCTTTCCTTTGGTGTTTATAATTCTGATTTTTCTGTCCAAACCAAGAAGAACTGTTTTGTCGCAAACAGACAGAGTGTTTATCTTTTCTTCGGAGCTGAACTCTCCCAATCGTTTGCCGGAAGTGTTGTAAAACCGTACTTCAGACGCTATACCTTCGTCAGACGATACATTAAACAAAAGTCCAATGGCACTTTTGGGATTATAAGAATATCTTACAAGCTCTTTTCCATCAAATCCAACTGACCATTTTTCTTTCCCAGCGATGTTGTGACATACCATTTTTGAAGAGAAAAATGTTATAAATTCATTTTTGTTTTTAAAGTAAGACCCACCGGAAATCATATTTTCAAAAGTTATGGTGTTTTTTTCTTTGTTTGTACGAATATCAGTTATATGAATATTTGTTGATACATTTTCATCCTTTGAAGATATCTC
Source organism: Clostridia bacterium (assembly GCA_045544515.1). GTDB lineage: Bacteria > Bacillota > Clostridia > UMGS1810 > UMGS1810 > RGIG8748. The sequence continues at coordinate 65,788 of JAZPZD010000019.1, forward strand.
GGTAGTTACAAGAGTTCTGTTATTGTCCGAAAGAATAGCCGAAGATATATACATATCAGGGTTGTCCATATAATACAGCATATCACCATAGCGGTCATATACAGCAATCTTGTTTTTAAGTCCTACTTCCTTTAAAAACAAAACACAATATCCGTTTTTGTTTACATATCCAAACTGTACATCACCTGTGGTTTTTATCTTCTTTGTTTTCTCTCCGTTAGTTATTATGGCAACCTTGTCATCGTTGTAATAAGTAAGACAGTATTTGCCGTTTGTTTTGATTGTTGGTGTGGTTTTGGAACCGGCTACCTCCCATTGTAATTCTTGATTTGTATTAAAAGCAGAAATCAAACCGTCTTTGGCAATGACATAACCGTCCCTGTATGCCTCAAAATCAAAATTGTTTGCTACAGAAAGGTTTATGGTGTCTTCGTTTACAGCATTTGTAGAATCAAATGTCGAATCACTGTTTACCAAAAAAATTACCAGTATCAGAAACATTACCAAAAGAATGTAGCTGATGAATTTAATAAGAACTTTTCCCGACAAACTCTGTTTTGCATTTTCGTTTTTAGGAAAATCAATTATTTTTTCATTTCTGTTATTTCTGTCCAATTAATTCACCCCTAATAAATAACTTTGTACAGATACAGCCCCTGCGGTGGTGCTGTCGGGCCTGCCTCTTCTCTGTTGCAGGAACTTATTATTTTTGGTATATCATCGGGCGAAAGCCTTCCTATGCCGACCTGTGTCAGCGTACCTGTGATTATTCTTACCATATTGTAAAGATAACCGTTTGCAGTAATGAAAATATCAATAATTTCTCCGTTTTGCTCTATTTCCAAACTGTATACCGTTCTTACGGTAGATTTTACATCGTTTCCCTTTGTCATAAACGATGCAAAATCCATCTCACCTACAAAATGCTTGCATGCTTCTCTCATCTTGAAGACATCGAGCTGCCTATGTATCTGCCACTCGTGATTTCTGGAAAAAACATCTGTATCTTTTGCTGTATTTATGCGGTAACGGTATGTTTTTGCCTTGGTATCAAATCTTGCATGAAAGTCTGTTTCCATTTCGCAGCAGCTTAATGCTTTGATGTCGGGCGGGAGTTTTCCGTTTAGCACAATAGGAAGTCGCTCTGCCGGTATCGGAAAGACAGTATTAAACGAACACGCATATTCTATTGCGTGGACGCCGGCATCAGTCCTGGAACATCCGTTTATATGAATTTCTTCTCTCGTGATATCAGAGAGAACTTCTTCAATAACCTCTTGAACGGTTATCGCATTTGGTTGGATTTGATAACCGTGGTATCCGGAACCGTCATATTGTATTTTGAGCAGTAAATTACGAGTATCCATATTAGTTTTTATACTCCAATAAAAATAATAGCAGCAGATATAATAACGACTGTGATTAATGCGCATACATCTGCAAAGACAATCTTTAGCTCTTTTAGCTTTGTTCTTCCCTTGCCTCCGTGATAGCACCTGCATTCCATAGCAGTTGCAAGTTCGTCTGCCCGTCTGAAAGAATTAATGAACAGCGGCACCATAATAGGAATAAGTGCCTTGGCTCTTTTTATGAGATTTCCGCTTTCAAAATCTGCTCCCCGGGATTTTTGTGCCATAATTATTTTGTCGGTTTCTTCTAACAGTGTGGGTATAAAACGAAGCGCTATGGTCATCATCATCGCAAGCTCGTGCGACGGCAGACCAATCTTGGAAAATGGTTTGAGAAGTGCTTCTATACCATCTGTCAAGGCAATCGGAGATGTGGTAAATGTTAAAAGAGAAGTAAAAGACACAAGCAAAATGATCCTTACCGCCATAGTAACGGCAGAATTAACTCCGTTGTGCGTTATCTTTATAAACTTCCAATTAACAGCATATGTGTCGCCGCTTGTCAGGAAAAGATTTATCAGTGCAGTAAAAATAATCAGTATAATTACGGGCTTTAGAGCCTTTAAAATATTTGATATGCTGATCTTTGACACAAAAATTACCAAAAGTGTAAATGCACTTGCCAATGCAAAGCTAAATGCCGTCTTGCATACAAAAACAGCTATAATAAACAGCAGCACCGACAAAATTTTTATCCTCGGGTCAAGGCGATGTATTATTGAATTTGCAGGAAAGTATTGACCAAGTGTTATATCTTTAAGCATTTTTTGCTCCTTTTAAGTAGCTATAGATGATTTGTGCGGCGTCATCAACATTGTAAACTCCATCGGGCAGATCTATCCCCTTTTTCCTTAACTCTGCAAATACAGAGCATATTTGAGGGGTATCAAGACCAATAGATGTTAATAACTCCTGTTTTTTAAATATTTCTTCTACCGTGTCAAAGGCTACAATCTTGCCCTTTGACATAACAACAGCCTTTTGTGCCGTGTCGGCTATTTCTTCCATAGAATGAGAGACCAGTATTATAGTAAGGTTCTTTTCTTTGTGCAAAGCTTTCAGACGCCCCAGGAGGTCTTTTCTGGCTGCGGGGTCAAGTCCTGCCGTAGGCTCATCGAGAACCAATATATGCGGTTCCATAGCAAGCACACCCGCTATGGCTACCCTTCTTTTTTGACCTCCGGAAAGCTCAAACGGGGATTTTGTAAGGATTTTTTCGTCAAGCCCCACAAACGACACAGCCTCACGCACTCTTCTGTCTGTTTCTTGGGAAGAAAGAGACAGATTAGACGGGCCGTAAGCAATATCCTTGTAAACAGTTTCTTCAAAGAGCTGATACTCCGGATACTGAAAAACAAGTCCCACACGGCTTCTTAACTTCTTCATATCATAGCCCTTTTGGGTTATGTCTTCGCCATCTATCAAAATACGACCGCTGTCGGGTTTTAGAAGTCCGTTGAGATGTTGTATCAAAGTGGATTTTCCACTCCCTGTATGTCCGATAATTCCTATAAATTCGCCATCTGCAATATCAAGACATATGTCATTTACCGCAACCCGTTCAAAAGGTCCGTTTTTGGAATATATATGATTTAAGTTTTGTATACTTATTGACATAATTTTAAAAGCTCCTCGACACATTCGTCAACTGTTAAGATGTTTTTTGGTATATCAATGCCCCGTTGTCTCAAAAGATATGCAAGGTATGTAACCTGGGGAACATCAAGACCAAGTTTTTGAATTTTTTCTACATTGCCAAAAACCTCTTGCGGATTACCATCCATTACGAGCGAGCCGTTGTCGATTACCACTACTCTGTCTGCCCTAACTGCCTCATCCATGTTGTGAGTAATAAGAATTATAGTAATGCCGTAATTTTTGTTAAGGTCGTGGATGCAGTTCAAAACCTCTTTTCTGCCCTGTGGATCAAGCATGGCAGTCGGCTCGTCAAAGACAATTACCTTTGGTCTCATAGCAATTACTCCGGCTATTGCAACTCTCTGCTTTTGACCGCCGGACAAAAGATGAGGTGCGTGGTTTTTGAATTCCGACATTCCAACAACATACAGAGCATGGTCTACCCTTTTTCTGATTTCCGATGTTTCAACGCCCAGATTTTCTGCGGCAAAAGCTACATCTTCTTCAACAATCGTTGCTACAATCTGGTTGTCGGGATTTTGAAACACCATAGCGGCGTTTGAGCGTATATTCCAAAGGTTGTCTCTATTTTGAGTATCCAGTCCGTCTACAAAGACCTTCCCCCCGCACGGAAGCAAAATAGCGTTGATATGCTTTGCAAGAGTTGATTTTCCGGATCCATTGTGTCCCAGAACAGCTACAAATTCACCTGCCGATATGTTCAGGCTGATATCATTTAATGCAGTATCGGAAAACATTTCATCATTTTCGTATTTGAATGTTAGGTTGTCTATTTTTATCAAAATTTACTCCCCCGTATTAAACCACTTTGTTGTTGCTCCGCAGGGTAATACCATACCCGATGATTTTATCGTAAGTCCTATTTCGTCAGAGGTTATCTGTCCGCCAAATTTTGTTTTAAGAACCATATTGATAAGATTTGCTACAATCGTGTGCGATATGCCCGTTGTATAAGAATTGATGATAAAAAACAGCGGATTGTCCGACAAAAGAAGTGAGCATTTCGTAACAAGATTGTACAGCTCGTCCTCAAATTTCCATATTTCGCCTTTTGGACCTCTGCCGTATGACGGCGGATCCATTATGATGGCATCATATTTGCGTCCTCTGCGGATTTCTCTTTCTACAAATTTCAAGCAATCGTCTACAATGTATCTTATAGGTGCATCGGACAAGCCGGAAGATGCGGCATTTTCCTTTGCCCATTGTACCATACCTTTTGCAGCATCAACATGCACAACACTTGCTCCCGCTGCCGCGCAGGCAACAGTTGCTCCGCCTGTATAGGCAAAGAGGTTAAGCACAGAAATGTCTCTTTTTGAATTAGAAATCAATTCTCTCATAAAGTCCCAGTTTACTGCTTGTTCGGGAAAAAGTCCTGTATGCTTGAACCCCATTGGTTTTATGTTAAAGGTGAGGTCTCTATAGTGTATTTGCCACTTTTCCGGAATACTTTGCTTGTATTCCCATTCGCCGCCTCCGGATTTACTTCTGTGATAAACAGCGTGTGCCTTGTTCCACAAAGAAGCATCGCTTTTTTCTGTCCAGATAATCTGCGGATCGGGTCTGTTTAAAATAAAACTGCCCCATTTTTCTACCTTTTTGCCGTCTGCGGCGTCCAATAATTCATATTCTGCCCATTTATCAGATGTAATCATAATTATCTCCCGCTTTGTTTTTTTGCAATTCTTATATCTGTTCCAAAAAATCTAAATATCTCAAAATTGCCTATTATTCTGGAAGCCACTCGCTCTGTGTACTTCTTTTCAAGACTGTCCAAATTGAGATTGGAACTTATAATAGTGCTTTTTTCGTTAAGAATACGCGTGTTTAAAATATCAAAAAGAACAGAACAGGTATATGCAGTACCAAACTCTGTGCCCAAGTCGTCAATGATTAGAAGGTCGCAGTTGTATATACTGTCATAGAGCATCTGGTTTTGCTCTCTGTCTATTCTGCAAAACTTGTAGTCCTCCATAAACTGAAACAGCTTATATGCAGACTGATAGACAACCTTAACTCCTTGTTTTAAAAGTTCATTTGCAATACAGCTTGCCATAAATGTCTTTCCTGTGCCCGATGAACCGCAGAAATAGAGATTGTCACTTTTTTTGTCAAAGTCGTTGCAGAACATTCTGCATTCTGCATATACAGATTTCATATTGTCATACGGCGAAACTTTGAATCGTTCATCGACATTTTTGGAATACCAACCCAATTCGAAGTTATCAAACTTGTCTTTTTCTATATCAAAAGAGATACTTTTTGTACCATCGATATTAGACAAAAGGATTTTTTTCATTATATCCATATAGCACTCGCAGTTTTTGCCGCCGTACACCCCTGTGTCGTTGCACTTTGAGCAGTTGTAATCGGGCTTTTTAACAGTATAACCGTGTTCCGATATGAGTTTTTGTCTTTCGGACAAAAGTGCATCTCTGCCTTTGTTTACCGCGTCTACTGCCTCTTGAGGCGTAATTGCTTCTGTTACTACTCTTGCGGCATTACGCACAGCAAGTGTAGCAATCTCGTCATCGATGTATTTTATACGCGGAATAGAAGCATACAAGTATTTCAACTCATTATCTTCAATCTCCTTGCGTTTTCTTGCCATTTCTTCATATTCTTTCATAACCAAATTATGAAGATTTGTATGATTGTACATAAGTACACCGCCTCTTGAATTAGTTTTGTTTATTCACCCTCTGCTGCATAAGTTCAACCTCAAAGTCACTTACATCGTTGTTATAATCTTGGAAAAAATTCTTCTTTTCGCCATATGATGTTGCTTTGGACTTGTCTTGTGTTTTGGGTGATGTGTTTTTAAGTATAGCATCCATATATTTGAATGTAATCTTGCCGGTATTGGCAATAGTTTTCTCAAAGGCATCCATAATTGTCTTGTCGTCAAGCTTTAGTGTATATACCCAGTTTCGTATATACTCTTCTTCCGTAGGCGTAAACTCCCTGCCGGTTATTTTAAACTTGGTTTTAAATTTATTTAAGGTATCATAAAATTCGTTTTCTTCCTTGACAAAAACGCTGGCTTTGGCAAGAGTATCAACACCCTTGTCCGCCCATGTGTATGCAACCTTTTCTATATAACGCATATTTGTTTTGCCTATAGTTATGCAGTACTCAATAAGGGTAAAAATGACCTCAACGGGCATACCCAGATAGTCATACAGGCTAAAGAGTATCTTTCTGTCTGTGTCTGTAAGGGTTTTGTTAAGAAGCTGCTCGGAAATAAGGAACATATGCCTTATACCATCGTTGTTTTTCATATATGTATTGATTTCGCTTTTTGTGTAGCTTACCGCTGTAGGAACAGAGCTTTTTGACGGTGTTTGTTTTTCGGCGGAGATTTCTTCGTTGGAGGTTTCGGTACCGCTGTTTTCAAGTGCCGCAAGCTCTATATCAAAATCCTTGTCTCCGACTTGAGAGAATTTGATAACACCAATCTTGTTCCAATATTTAAAAGCACGGATTACATCGGACTCAAGAAGATTAAGTGCATTAGCAATATCGGATATATCAAGGCTGGCATTTGTTATATGACGAAGAACAAACAGATATACTTTGACAAAAGAACCATTTGCCTCACACAAATATTTATCAACAAAGCTGTTTTGTATTAAAAAGCATTGGGAATTACTTTTTAGTCGTATCATTTTACAAATTTCCTCCATCTACACTTAAAAAAGGTACAGCGTTTAGCGACATGTCCGCAGTATTTCCTGCAAGAAGCTCATAATATCCGCTGCAACCTACCATTGCAGCGTTATCTGTGCACAAAATCGGCGAAGGATAATATATATTTTTGTCCTTTTTTCTTGCTTCAAGTTCCTGGCGAAGCCTTGAATTTGAAGCCACTCCGCCGGCTAATGCAACATCTTTTATGCCGTATTTATCTGCTGCAGCAATAAGGTTGTCCACAAGTACTTCGACAACGCTTTTTTCAAATCCGGCAGCAACATCGGCTTTTGATATTTCCTCGCCCTTTTGGGCAATATTGTGAATATAATTAATAACACCGGTTTTTATACCGCTAAAGCTGAAATCAAAGTTATCTTTGCCAAAGTTGACTTTTTTAAAGGCAATGGCATTTTCGTCGCCTTCCTTAGCTAACTTATCTATTTTCGGTCCGCCCGGATACCCAAGCCCCAGAACGCGAGCAACCTTGTCAAATGCCTCGCCGGCAGCATCGTCACGGGTCTGTCCTATTACGCGGTAAGTGGTGTAATCTTCTACCAATACAATGTGACTGTGACCTCCTGATGCTACAAGACACATAAATGGCGGTTTTAAGTCCTTGTGTTCTATATAGTTGGCACATATATGTGCTCTGATATGATGAACGGGTACAAGCGGAATATCAAGAGAATATGCCAGAGCCTTTGCTGCAGAAACGCCAACAAGAAGTGCACCGACAAGTCCGGGTGCATATGTTACAGCGATTGCATCTATGTCATTAAAGGTCTTGCCGGAAGCGACAAGTGCCTCGTTTATGACACTATTTATCACTTCAAGATGCTTTCTTGATGCAATTTCGGGCACAACTCCGCCATATAGCTTGTGTGTTTCTATCTGCGAAGAAATAATGTTGGAAAGTACCTCTCTGCCGTTACATACGACAGAAGCCGATGTTTCGTCGCAAGATGATTCTATTGCTAAAATAAGTGACATATTCTTGCCTCCTATATTTCAAGTGATAATAAAACTGCATTTTCTGCAGGGTTAGTGTAATAATTCTTTCTTATTCCATCTTTTTTAAATCCGACAGAAGCATACAAACTTATTGCAGGATGGTTGGTTTCGCGGACTTCAAGCATAAGCCTTGTGCATCCGTTTTCTTTAAGAAATTTCACATATTCATTCAAAAGATATCTGCCTATTCCTTTGTTTCTATGCTCTGTAAGAACAGCAATACGGTTTAATTCAGCCTCGCTATCAACAGTAAACCCGTTAAGATAAGCAATCATTTCGTTGTTTAAAAACAGAGCAAAATAACTCTGCTTGCCCTTAACAAGTTCTTCTGATATAAGATTTTCGTTCCACGCATCCTCCGGAAAACATATTAAATCAATCATATGAACCTGCGAAGAATATTGAGCTTGTCCCGATATGTTTTTTATTGTATACATAGTATTTTTTCCACAGCATCGCAAATGGATTTGAGAGTGAGTGCATAAACTTCGCTGCTTTGACCGTATGGGTCATCAACATCAAAATCCTTGCCGTATGCTTTTTCGTTAAGAGAGTAAATTTTGTCTTTGTATTTTGCAAAAGCAGATTTGAGTGCCATTTTATGCGATGCGGTCATTGTAAGTACCAAATCGCTGTTTTTGACATCATCTTCTGTAATCTGGCATGATATATGCTCTGTATAGTCTATACCAATCTGCTTTAGTGCAGAAACAGATTTTGCATTAATCGGTTGCGAGAAGAAGACATTTGTTCCTCTGGAAAAAGCTGTGCTGTCTATACCTTCTTTACTTGCAATATGATTAAATACAGCTTCTGCCATCGGGCTTCTGCAAGTGTTTCCTGTGCATACAAACAATACTTTCATAAAAAATTACACCCTTGTTATATTATTTCCCGCAGCTTTGTACAAACGGTTTTTTACTGCGACGCCTATGCCGTCTTCTTCTGTAAATTCTGCAAAAATTTTGTCAACCTTGTATTCATCAAAAACTCTTAAACTGTAAAAGAGTCTTGATGCGTATTCTTCCATAGTATCTCCGCCCGAAATAACGCACAAAGCGTTGTCGTAGTCGCCGCCTTTGTATGTATATACACCGCAGCGGTCTTTTTCGGTAATACTATTTTGTATATATTGTCGTATTTGGTCTTTTTCTCCGCATACAACCTCTACCTCGGCTTTTGGCGAATAGTGTTTGTATTTCATACCAGGACATTTTGGCTTTTGGACACTATTTGTAAGGTTGGCATCAAGCTGTGCATCGGGCAGAAATTCTCTGATCATTTCGAGGGTTACAGCACCTGGTCGAAGTATTACAGGTGTCCCAGACGACATATCAATTATCGTAGATTCAAGACCGATTTTGCAATCGTTTCCGGATACAATATAATCCACTCTGCCAAAAAGGTCGTCTGCTACATGACGCACAGTTGTGGGACTTGGACTTCCGGAAAGATTGGCAGACGGTGCGGCGATAAACTTGCCGCTGTTTTTGATCAATGCACAAGCGACTTCGTCAGATGGGCACCTTATGGCTACCGTTTCCAAACCTCCCGTAACCCTGTATGGTACACAATCTTTTTTGTTAAAAATTATTGTAAGCGGTCCGGGCCAAAAGTTATCCATAAGGATTTTTGCATCGTCGGAAACATCAACTGCAAGAGAGTAAACATCGTTTTTGTCTGCTATATGAATTATAAGCGGATTGTCGCTTGGTCTTCCCTTGGCCTTGTATACCTTGTCTATGGCAGAACTATTAAATGCATCTGCTCCAAGGCCATACACGGTTTCCGTAGGAAAAGCCACTATACCGCCTCGTTTAATACACTGTGCAGCCTCTGCTATTTCATTAATAGAAACAATTTTAGTCATTTGAATTATCACTCATTTTTAATTTTTCGCTTTGGTCAGTGGTTATCAGTGCGTCGATTATCTCGTCCATATCACCGTTTAGTACAGAATCAAGTCTATGCAGAGTAAGACCTATTCTGTGGTCTGTAACTCTTCCTTGAGGATAGTTGTATGTTCTTATTCTTTCACTTCTGTCGCCGGTTCCGACCTGACTTTTTCTCTCGGCACTGATGGCATCGTTCTGCTCTTGGATAAAGACATCGTAAACTCTCGAACGAAGTATCTTCATTGCTTTGTCTTTGTTCTTGTGCTGAGATTTTTCATCCTGACACGAAACCACAATTCCTGTGGGCAGATGCGTAATTCTTACTGCGGAGTCTGTGGTATTTACACACTGTCCGCCCGGGCCTCCGGCTCTGAAAACATCAATACGCAAATCGTTTTGGTTAATTTCTACCTCAACCTCTTCGACTTCGGGAAGAACTGCAACTGTAACGGTAGATGTATGGATTCTTCCGCCCGATTCTGTGGAAGGAATTCTCTGCACTCTGTGAACGCCGCTTTCGAACTTGAGACGGCTGTATGCCTTGTCGCCATTGATGGCAAAGGATACCTCCTTGTAACCGCCAATGTCTGTGGGGCTGGCACTTAGCATCTCGACCTTCCATCTTTGAGTTTCTGCATACATTGAATACATCCTAAGAAGATCCGCCGCAAAAAGCGCAGCCTCGTCTCCGCCGGCACCGCCTCTAATTTCTACGATAACATTCTTGTCATCGTTGGGGTCCTTTGGAAGCAGCAATACTTTTAGCTCTTCGCTTACCTTTTCTATGCCGTCTTTGCTCTCGGATATTTCAAGTTCAATTAATTCTTTTTCGTCTTTGGAAAGCTCCCCCGAAGAAAGCATTTCTTTTGCTTCTTCGATATTTCCGACATACGCCTTGTATTCTCGATACTTATTTACAATCGGGGTAATATCGCTGTGCTCTTTGCATAGTTTACGCCATAACTGCTGGTCAGCGATTACCTCGGGATCGCTGATTTTGGTTTCTAATTCCCGGTAACGCTCTTCTATAAAGGATAATTTGTCAAACATTTTGTCACCTCATATTTGCTGATAAAGTACATAATAAATCAGTATTATTCTATCACATAGAGTATAATTAATAAAGAAAAAATTTTAATTGTTATATTTATGTAATAATTTTTAGCTAAATATCTCAATTCCGCCAAAATCTTTAAACAACCTGTCTATTCTTAATTTAAGATTTGGATAAGAATTGAGAGTAAGTTCCCTGTCGGTTTTTTCAATAACTTTGCATGCTCTGTCGCACGCCGATATTGCATCATGGTCCTCATAGAGATTTGCAACCTTAAACTCCGGAACACCGTGCTGCCTTGTTCCAAAAAACTCTCCGCTGCCTCGCATATTCAAATCTTCTTTGGCGATAACAAAGCCGTCTGTTGATGAGCACATTATCTTCATTCTTTTTTTTGCCTCTTCGGTATCGGAATCGCACACAAGTACGCAGTAGGATTTGTTGTTGGAACGCCCTACCCTGCCTCGAAGCTGATGAAGTTGAGAAAGTCCGAACCTCTCTGCGTTTTCCACGACAATGAGAGTGGCATTGGGTATATCTATACCCACTTCGATTACCGTCGTAGATACAATTACGCTGTACTTACCAATTTTAAAAGAGGTCATCATTGCATCTTTTTCTGATTGAGACATCTTGCCGTGCAGCAAACCGATATTGTAATGCGAAAACTTCTTTGTAAGCCTTTCGTATTCATAAACTCCGGATTTGGCATTTATTTTGTCCGAATCTTCTATAAGCGGACAAACCACAAAGCACTGGTGTCCCTCTAATATCTGCTTTTCTATAAAGTTATCAAGACGATCTCTTAAAGAACTATTTACACAGAATGTATCCACACTTTGTCTGCCTGACGGCATCGACTTAATTACCGAAATGTCCAAATCGCCGTAGAGAATAAGCGAGAGAGTTCTAGGTATCGGCGTGGCACTCATTACAAGAACATGCGGAAAAGAGTTGTTTTTGGACAGTTTTGCCCGCTGATTAACACCAAAGCGATGCTGCTCATCTGTAATACAAAGACCCAGATTTTTGAATTTAACTGTGTCTTGTATCAAAGAATGTGTGCCTATAGTTATGTCATATTCACCATTAGCTATGGCATCTGTGATGGTTTTTTTGTCTTTTGTACTACCGGTGATGAGTGCTATCTTAATGTCATAACCCTCAAAAAAAGTTTTAAATGTATTATAGTGCTGCTGTGCAAGAATTTCTGTAGGTACCATAAGAGCTGTCTGATAACCGTTTTTTGCCATTATATATGCTCCAAATGCACTTACTACTGTCTTACCGCTGCCCACATCGCCTTGAATAAGTCTGGCCATGGGCTTTTCGCCACTAAAATCAGCACACAAATCATCAACAGCTTTTTTTTGGTCGCATGTTAGCTCAAAGGGCAAAGCTTTGGCAAAATCACTTACGCAGTCGGTATCATAGATTTTGACACCGGTTTTCACATTTGAGCCTTTTTTGAGTCTGCGCATAGAAATCATAAGAACAAAAATCTCTTCAAATGCAAATCTGAAGCGTGCTCTTTTGAGCTTTTCATTATCTTCGGGCATATGTATCTGATGAATTGCTTCGTTTAAAGGCATTAGGTTCTCATTGTCGATTATCTCCTGCGGCAGTGTTTCCAAAATAGCACCCAACTTTTCCAGTGCATATCCTATAGAATTTCTGAAATCCTTTTGATTTATTCCCGAAGTAAGCGGATATATGGGAAGTATTCTTCCTGTAAGCAAATTGGCATCTGCACTTTCCATATCTCTTACAAGCATTTCTTTATTGGAACCGTTTTGCTGTATTTGACCATAAAAGCAATATATGCTGCCTCTTTTTAGCTTGTTTCTGTTAAATGGTGAAGAAAACCACTTGACATTCATCGTGCCGCTTGCGTCTTCGACACGCAAAATATAAAGTGACATATTGTTTTTTATTTTCTTTTCGATAACATTGTCACGAATTACAGCTTTTACCGAACAAAAAGCATCAGTCTGCACTGCGGATATGGCAGAAAAGACCGTTCTGTCCTCGTAGCTGCGCGGAAATGTGTACAAAAGATCCCATATAGTGTATATTCCCAGTTTTTCAAACAGAGCTTTCTTTTTCGAGCCGATACCCTTGATGGTATCAACAGACGAATTTAATACTTGAGCGTATTGATTTAAATCCATAATTATCACTCCGAAAGAACACAGGCACAGTGAATTAGTCTACACCGTGCCTGATGATAAGTTTATTCTACTGAAATAAAATAATAATAAACCGGTTGTCCTCCAAAATGCATATAAACATCGCAATCCGGATATTTTTCTTCAATCTTTTCCTTTAAAGACAGTGCATCCGCCTCGTTGGTATCACATCCGTAGAATAGCGTAATTACAGAACTGTCACTGTCTACCATATTGTCAAGAAGAGAATACACAGACATATCCACCTCGGGCTGTACCGAAGTAATCTTGCCCTCCAGAATACCAAGTATATCACCGGGATTTATCTTGATATCATCAACAACAGTATCTCTTACTGCATATGTTACCTGTGCACTCTTAACCTCGTCTATTACCGCAAGCATTTCTTCGTAGTTCTCCTCGGCTGAAACATCTTCGTCAAAAACCAGGATACTGCTCATTGCCTGCATGATAGATTTTGTAGGAATGACATATATGTTTTTGTCAGAGAGATTTTTAGCCTGTTCTGCCGCCATGATGATATTTTTGTTATTTGGATAAACATATATGTTTTTTGCATTTATCTTGTCTATTGCGTTTAAGATATCGTCTGTGCTGGGGTTCATAGTTTGTCCGCCCTCGATGATGTAATCAACACCGAGTTTTCTGAAAGTCTCGGCAAGACCATCTCCTGCAGCAACACAAACAAATCCAAATTCTTTTTCTTCACCGGCAGGAATGCTTTCTGCATTATCATGAGAAGCCTTAGCCTCACTTAAACTATTGTGTTGGAGCTTCATATTTTCTATTTTTACACTGCTGAGTTCTCCAAATTTGAGTGCTTCGCCAAGAACGAAATCAGGATTGTTTGTATGGATATGAATTTTAATTATATCTTCATCATCGACTACAACCATGCTGTCACCCTTGGGTTCCAAAGAAAGTTTGAGTTTAAAGGCATCTGCATTGGCAGAAGATTTTTCTATAATGCACTCGGTGCAGTATTTGTATTTCAAATCGGAAATGTCAACAGAGGCAGCACCTTGGTTAACTTTTACTGTAGATTCCGTTTGTCTTTCAATAGCTTTGCCGTTTTCCAGAACATAGAGCATTCCTTTGCAAATATAAACAAGCCCCTGTCCGCCGGAATCGACAACTCCTGCCTGCTTTAATTGAGGAAGCATTTCGGGTGTTTTTGAAAGTGCAATTTCGCCGGCATTAACTATTGCCGAGAAAAATCTTACCACATCCTGGAATTCCGACTCGTTTTTCTGTGCGAATTCCGACATTTCTCTTGCAACGGTAAGAATTGTACCCTCTGTGGGTTTCATAACCGCCTTGTACGCAGATTTTGCAGCGCTTTGAAACGCTAATGACACAGATTTGCAATCCATTGTATCGCAAGAAGATACAGCCTTGTGTATACCTCTCATAAGCTGTGACAAAATTACACCGGAGTTGCCTCTGGCACCTCTCAAGGCAGCATTGGCAACTACCTTGGTAAGAGATGAGACCGAATTGGAATCATCTGCTACTACAGCAGCTTCGCACGCATCCATAGTCATAGACATATTAGTACCGGTATCGCCGTCGGGAACCGGAAAAACATTCATATTGTCAACTTCTTCTTTGTGGTTGGCAAGGTTTGCCGCAGCAGACAAAATCATACTGCGATATAAGTTAGCACTAATTTCCTGTATCAAGATATTCACCCCTTACTCATGAACTCTGAAGCCTTCTACAAAAACATTTACATCTTCAACTTCCAATCCGGTAAGTTTGTTTACCTGATACCGTACATTACTAATCACACTATTGCACACAACGGTAATGTTTGTGCCGTATTCAGCAATAATGTGCATATCAAGAGTAACCTTTTTGTCAGTAGCGGTTACCTTTATTCCTTTTGTAAGATTATCTTTCTTTAAAAGGCTTGCAAATTCGTCAGTTCTGGAACGGTGTGCCATTCCTACAACACCGTAGCAGCTCGTTGCAATATATCCTGCAATCCTTGCAATAACATCTGTTTCGATGATAATTGAGCCTTTGGATAATTCAAAGCTTGTTTCTGTTGCCAAAACAATCATTCCTTTCAAATCAGAATTCGATAATATTTACATTTCTTTCTTTTAAGTTTATATATTCATCGCTGCGGCATGCGGACAGAATAACCTGTCTGTCGCGCGAATGATTTACAAGGTAATCCATTGCTAAACAAAATCGTTTGTAATCAAAATAATTAAACGCATCGTCCAAAAACACCGGGACAATCTCTTGGGGAAACATCATAACAGAAAGCGAAAGCCTTAAAGAAAGATAAAGCTGTTCGTGTGTTCCCCTGCTCAGCATTGCCGAATCGGCGTAGCCTCTGTCGGTATGCACATTGAGATTAAACAAGTCGTCTGCCAGAACAGATGTGTATTTGCCCTCTGTGATGCAAGAAAATATTTCGGATGTAAGATGTGCAAGCCTGGGCGAAAAGACCTTTTTGACATCCGAATACGCTCTGTCTACTGCAGATTTTGCAATATTTAAGGCATCCAGACGAGTATTGTATGTTTCGAGTTCTTTTTCTAATTCTGCGATATGCTTGTGTGTATCTTCGGTATTTGCAAAAGAAATGTTTCTGACCCTTTCTTCTAGAACAGCCTTCTCTAAATTGACTGCTGAAAGTCGGTCTTTTAACATATTTATTTTATCATTAATCTCAGTGAATGTAAAGAGTTTTATTTGCTCGTTTCGGTGAGCGTTTCTTGTGTTCAAAAAGGAAATGATTATATTTGCAAATACACTTACTGCAAACAAAATCGCAAAAACAAAAAACAATGTTTTGTTTACAACGAAAAACAGCATTGACAAAACAAGTGCAAGTATACTGAAAAGATACATATACCCATTGTTTTTTCTGTTGTGGGATTGGCACTTGTTATCAAGCTCTTTTTTTTTGTTTAATAAATTTTGTATTTGTGAGTTTAAATCGTTTTCTTTGTTTTTTAAAATTTCGATATTTTCACGATCTATGGTTACTTGCTTTAGCGTATCCTTTGCATTGTACTCTTTGGCTTTTAAATCCTCAATTTTTCGGTTCAATAGCGGTATCAAAGCGTCTTTTCGTTTGGGCGATGACAAATTTAAAATCTCATCATTAATTATATCCGAAATTTCTCTGTATGATACCTCTTCCAGACCACTCTCAAAAACATTTGTGAGCCTTTTGTGTATTTCGCCCGACTTTTCGCCGCTTATGTCCAAAGAATACGACGAAAAAAACACAGTTTTGCAAAATGTATCGGCACTGACACCAAAAAAGTATCCGCCTACATCATCCAAAATGGTTCTGTCTGTGATGTTCTCCCCTGTTTCTTCGCAAAAAAGAGTTATTTCCTTTTTTTGACCGGACTGTATGCGTGTAAGTGAATATGTGAGGTTATCGTAAACAAATACAATCTCTCCGCCCATTTGACCGCAATTCCAGGGTGTATACTTTTCTTTAAAAGTCAGCTTTTCACTGCCTTTTTTGACTTTTGTTCCGTAAAACGCAAACACAACAAAAGACATAAGGGTTGTTTTGCCGCTTTCGTTAGGACCGTATATCACATTAAAGCCTTTGTCAAATGTCACACAAAAATTGTCCAGGCATCCAAAGGTATGTATGTTAATTTGTTTTATATACATTTAAAATCAACCTTTACACATTAAGTCTGTTAGTATGTCACAAGCCATTTTGTATGCTTTTTCGTCGGAATTTTCTTTTAAATTCATAAGATGCTGTGCAGTTTTTCCGCGTAGTGAACATTCCCGCGCATAATTTAGTATACTGTCTTCTCTCTGGGTGTTATTTTGGATTTCTATATAGAATGGTGACACAATCTCACTGTACAACTTGATATTTGGTGTAAAAAGCGAATTTCTGCCTACAAGGTTTATGCAGTAGAGATAATCGGGGTTGATTAGCTCTTTTAATGCCACAATGACCTCTTCGTCAGAGGTAAAACCGGTAATGTCCAGATCGGTCTTTATATATTTTCGTCTTGCAACGGGATAGAAATCCAAAGAAGCAGTGTCCTTCCCAATGGTTCCATATACAACACCGCAATCGGATGTTTCGTCAAAACCGCCGGGTTCCAATACTCCGGGATAAGAATATATGGTATCCCCTGCTCTATATATCCCCGAAAATGTGTGTATATGACCTAATGCAAGATAATGTGCACCGCAATTTTTAATTTCGTCAATGGTTATGGGATTATACTGCGATGTGTTTTGGGCATCGCCGTGCATCACCACGATGTTGATTTTGCCTTTTTTTGCCTCGAAATTACGCATAAGCGACACATAACTGCTATTTGATGCAAAGCTTATTCCCGACACACACAAATCGTCGCTGACATCAAAAGTTTGCATTGTATCATCAAAAACAATTACATTTTCCGGCAAATCCTTTTTGAGCTTTTGTATTGCAGGCGAGCCGAGATAATCGTGATTTCCAAGAGAAACAAAAAAAGTGCGGTCCGAATATTTTTTAAATACAGAATTAACAAAAGATACCGTGTTTTCCGAACAGTCTGCATCAAAGAGGTCGCCAGATATAAGCACTATTTTGGCATCAGAGAATCTGCCTATTGTATTTTCGAAGGTGACGAGCACTTCGCTGCGACGCAGTTCTGCTTTGCTTTCGGAAAGCTGATTGTACTTTCTTCCCAGATGTACATCTGCAATATGAAGAATTTTGATATCAGACATAGTATACACTCCGTTATTTGATACTGTTTATATCATATGGTGTAGTTTGATATACATAGTAATTAAGCCAATTATAAAACAAAAGATTGGCATGTGAACGCCATTTTACAACAGGCGGTTTTTGCGGGTTGTCATCTTTGAAATAATTCTGGGGTATCTGGATTTTTTTGCCGAGATTTACATCCCTCTCGTACTCCAATTTAAGTGTATCACTGTCATATTCGCTGTGTCCTGTTACAAAAATCTGCTTTTTGTCCTTGCTGGCGATTATATATGCACCTGCACTATCCGATTCCGAAATAAGCTGCAGTTGGGGGGTTTTCTTGATATCAGCAATGTCAACAGTCGAATATCTGGAATGCGGAGCATAAAAGACATCATCAAAACCGCGGACAAGCATGGATTTTCTTCTTAACACTTTGTGTTCAAAAACGCCGAAAATCTTATCCTCAAGACCTATCTTTTCTATGCCGAAATGATAGTACAGACCAGCAAGAGCAGCCCAGCAGATATGGAATGTGCTCGTTACATTTGTCTTGGTCCACTCCATAATCTCCTTGAGTTCTTCCCAGTAATCTACATCTTCAAATTCCATTTTTTCTACAGGTGCACCGGTAATTATCATACCGTCGTACTTTTGATTTTTAACATCGGCAAAACTCTTGTAAAAGTTCTGAATATGTTCCTGGCTTGTGTTTTTACCTTTGTATGTGCTTGTATGAAGAAAATCTATTTCTATCTGTAATGGTGTATTGCCGAGAAGTCTTATAAGCTGGGTTTCTGTGACAATCTTCGTGGGCATTATGTTGAGAAGAGCTATCTTAAGCGGACGAATGTCCTGTTTCAATGCTCGTTTTTCTGTAATGCAGAAGATGTTCTCATCACTTAAAATACTATTTGCAGGCAAATCTGCAGGGATTTTGATTGGCATCTCCATTCCTCCTGACACTTTGGTATTGATATATTCAACATGCTTTGATAAGCATAATATCCTGTGTAACATTTTAACATAAACAAAAAAATATTTCAACACATTTTAGAGATTAAAATATGTTGAAATAGATTTTTTAGTTATTAGTATTTCCGAGCCAGACATCTACGCACTTTCCGTATGAATATGTAAGGTTTATCTTATTTATATCCTCTGTATAAATTATGTTTGCTTTTCCAAGTGTTTTGCCGTTTTGCGAGCATATAACTTCTCCTGCAATATCCCCGGCTTTTACGGGGGCTTTTATCCCCTTTTTTATCTTATAATCAATTTTTATTTCATCTTTACTGCCTTTTTCCTCCAGAACTCTTATGTCATCTGTTACCTTGACCTTGGCGTACTGTTTGGTGCCTTTGGAAATCTTAACATCGGGTACTGTGTCATTTTTCTTAACCGGCAGTGAGTTTTTGTATTTTCCAAAACCGTAATTTAATAACGAAGAGGCATCCTTTTGCCTTTCTTTAGATGTAGGTGCACCCATTATAACAGATATAAGATGCAGATTATCTCTTTTTGCAGTGGCACTTATGCAAAAGAGTGCATTTGAGGTTGAACCGGTTTTAAGGCCCGTTGCACCGTCATAAAACCTGATGAGCTTATTAGTGTTTGACAGTGTAAATTCGCCGTTTCTTAAAGAATCCATCCATATAGTTGTATACCTGAATATATCTTCATGCTTCATCAGTTCTCTGGACATCAAGGCTATGTCATATGCAGTGGTATAGTGCTCGGGGGTATCGAGTCCGTTACAGTTTACAAAGTTTGTGTTATTCATACCAAGCTCCTTTGCCCTTTTGTTCATTGCCCGCACAAAATCCTGTGTATTCCCGGATATATGTTCTGCTATTGCTACACAGGCGTCGTTGCCCGAAGAAACCGCAATGCCTTTTAACAGGTCATCTACGCTCATCTGTTCGCCTTCGTCCAAAAATATTGTGGAACCGCCCATGCTTTTTGCGTATGCACTTGCGGTTACAATGTCTGTATATTTAAGGTTGCCTTTTTGTATTTCTTCCATCGTAAGAAGCATAGTCATAATTTTCGTGACACTTGCAGGCGGTAGCTTTTCGTGCGGATTCATCTCATATAGTATCTTGCCGCTATCGTAATCCATAAGAAGTGCACTTTTGCACGAGAGTGTATTTTCCTCGGCAAATACAGGTACGGAAAGCATTGAGATTATCAGTGTAATAACAATCGCTTTTTTTAGCATAAAAAATCACCCCATACAATATGTATGAGGTGAAAGCTGTCTAATATTACAAATTTATATTGTTACCCTCTTTGGAATAAGAAGTTGCTGTCTGTTTTTCAACATTTCGTTTTCCGATATGTTGTTTATAGCCGCTATTTCCTCTGTGGTTGTGTTGTATCTTTTGGCAATATCCCAGAGGTTTTCGTTGTCGTCAGCAAAATATATGGTAATACCCGGCTGACCGGTCTTTTGCAAAGGTGCATCTTCGTTTAATGTGATATCGGTTATTATTTCTTTTGCAGATGATGACACAAATTTGACATCCGCCTTTACAGTAACGCGGATTTCAGCATCTCTTTCCGATTTTAGTGCGTAACTTGCATGTTCGAGAGATATATCTGCTTCCATTTCTGCATCATCGTGATCCAAATCAGCTTTGACTTCAAAGCTAAAGGGTATTTTTTTGTCGTATGAATAAACCGGCATTGCCTTTGAGTCGGATAAATACAATAGCTTTGTTTGCATATATCCGTCTATTTTTCCAATGCCGTTATTTACAGTTTTGCTCTCTGCAACCGGATTTACTGTAAGATTGTAAACCTTAACAATCCCGGGCATGTTTTCACTTATGGTTACAGTTTCGTTTAAGGAAAATGTCCTTGACATTACATCATCTACAGAGAAAAACCTACACGGCATGCTATCTAATTCCATATGAAAATCGGGGCTGTATATATCTGTGATAACAGAATAAATATTTTCTTCAAAAGCCTTTATAAGAACATCGACGCTGGCGTCTAATCTCATGATTTTTTCCTCGGAATCATCTGCAAGTTCGGTAGTGCATCCTGTGATGTTGTATTTGATTTCGGTATGCATTTGCGGTGATATATCATCAACATCCAGCACTTCTGTAAATGGTATTTCGTTTTCTATATGGTGTATATCATCATCCAAGAGATAAAGAGTATCGGTTATGAGGTTTCCTTTTATCACGACCTTGTTATTCATTGTTTTTACTTCGGTATCAGATAGCTTGACCTCTGTTTTTAAAAGTTCGTATTCTCCCTCGGCAGAAGAACTTAGCCTTATTTCGTCCGAAACAGCAATTTTGCTACTGGAACAAACGGATATATTAAGAGCTTTTATATCATCTTCTTTTAGCGGCAGCTTGTGCTCTGTAAGTACATTTGATGCCGCATTAACCGATATGAGCGAATATGCACCCGTATCAAAGGCAACAACAGATTTGACATTGATTTTTCTGCTGTTTTGAATGTGAAATTCAATGTGAGAGACATTGCTTGTCACATAGCTGAACATGTTTTCGCTGATACCGGCAGCATCAATATGCTGACTAAAAGGTGCACGGTAGTTGATGCTTTTTACCTGTATATTTTCGTCACCGCCGGAATACAAAACTGTGTAATCAACATAGCCCATTACTGACATAGTATCTTTTTGTATATGTTTTTCAGTTATTGACGACAAAGCATTTACCTGCAAAATATTTAGAACATCCGGCTTGGTATCCGGAACAATTATATCTGTGTCGATTACTGTTTTGACATTTGCTGTCTTGATTGGTTCAAACATTCTTATGTTTTCTGTTTCTAATTCAAACGACATTTTCTATCCCCCTAAATATATATTTTAGTACATATATACGCGTGCAACAAAAAAATTATGTGTACAAATAGAAAAAAGTGTTGTATAATATCAGTGTATAAATTTACGAGGTGGTAAACGATGCAATTTTGTGATGAATACAAGCTTATCAAAGACGAAATAATAGGTTTACGCAGATATTTTCATTCTCATCCCGAACTTTCGTTTAGAGAGTATAATACAATGGAAAAAATATGCTCTGTACTGGATAAATACGAAATTTCCTATACAAAGGGTATTGCCAAAACCGGCATTTGCTGCGTTATAGGAAAAAAGGCAGAAAAAACTCTTTTAATCCGGGCAGATATAGATGCTCTTCCTACTGACGAAAAGACAGGTCTTGAGTTTTCTTCACTCAAAGACGGTGTTATGCATGCATGCGGACATGACATACATATCTCGTCGGCTCTTTGCACAGCAATTATACTAAAAAAGCACGAACAAGAATTAAACGGATGCGTCAAAATAGTATTTGAACCGGGCGAAGAAACAACAGGCGGTGCCCTGCCAATGATTGAGGAAGGCGTGCTGCACAACCCCGAGGTTACCTGCTCAATAGCAGGCCATGTAACACCCGAAATTGAAACAGGAAAAATCAAGTTAAAATCCGGACCGATTATGGCATCGCCGGATGATTTTGAAATAACCTTTGTCGGCAAGAGCTCTCACGGTGCAGAGCCACAGAACGGAATTAATCCCATTATGCCTGCATCGGAATTTGCACTTGGAATTAAAAACGAGGCTATTCCTGTTGTTGCAGGCGGAAATGTACTTTCGGTCTGCACCCTGTTAGCTGACGGAAGTGTAAATACTATTCCCGACGAAGCAAAGGTTTTGGGTACATTCCGTAGTTTCGACCAGGTTTCGCGCGACAAGGCCGCCAAGGTTATAGGTGAATTTGCTGATAAATGTGCAAAGAAATACGGAGCAACGATTAAATACAAATACAATTTCCTGTATCCGCCTGTTGTAAATGACGCCAATCTTACAAAAGACTTTTGCAGGATAGCATCTGATGCTCTTGGTGAGGAAAATGTTTTGGAATTTGAAAAACCCCTTATGACCGGGGATGATTTTTCGTATTTTGCCAATGCTGTTCCATCGGTATATTTCTGGTTTGGCGGAAAGCTAAAAGAAAATGACAAACTACACTCTTCCTCTTTTTCTGCTGATGAAAACTCTATCGAAATATGTTCAAAAGTATTTTGTGAATTTGCAAGGTGGTATCTTAAATAAATATGGATGTACAAAAACTTGATGTTGTATTGTGTGACAAGAAAGACTATATAGAGTTAAAACACATCTGGAAAGTTTGCTTTGGTGACAGTGACGAATATATAGATTTTTTCTTTGAAAATAAAATTTCAAATTGCTATCCCATAGCCTTTGTATATGATGCCAAGATAATCGGTGCAATGTATCTTATGCCGGTATCCGCTATGCAATACTGCCACATCAAAAAAGGGCTCTACGGTTATGCAATAGGTGTCCTTCCCGAATACCGCAAAAATGGTGTGTATAGTTTTGTTCACTCAAAAATCGAAGAATATGTCATATCTAACAATATGTTCTATATCATATCTCCTGCAAATCAAAAGCTTTGCGATTATTACAAAGGTCTTGGGCTTATAGAAAATGCCTATGTGTGCGAAAAGACTTATGAAGTTACAGCGGATTGCACCTGCAGTTTTTTGGAAAGTGAGCTTGATTTCAAAAAATACCATAGCTTGCGAAATGAATATTTGAAAGACAAAAATGCGGTTTTTTGGGATGAAGATGCGCTCTGCTATGTGCTTAAAGAAAATGAATTTACGGGCGGTTTTAACATAATACTCACAGACACTACGGGTACGCAGTACTTTGTGATTATCAAAAAATCACAAGATATGATAGTTGTAACCGAAAGCAACACCGACAACCCCGAAAAGCTCAACAGCTATCTTTCCAAAAGATTTAATTGTAATAAAATCAAATGGATATTGCCAAGTAATGATACCAACCAAAAAATATTGTACGGTCTTACATGTAATCTGAAAAAAGATAACTATTATTTAAATCTGATATTAAATTAAAAGAGAAAGTTCAATTAACGAACTTTCTCTTTTGGCATTATTTAAGATTAAGTGTTCCCAGGTTTGCCTGTTTTAGGTATTCGTTTATAAAGCCATCCAGGTCGCCGTCCATAACCGCACCGATGTTGCCCATTTCAAAGTTTGTTCTATGGTCTTTGACAAGGTTATATGGATGGAAAACATAGCTTCGGATTTGGCTGGACCAGCCGATTTCCTTTTCTACACCCTTGATATCTTCAATCTTTTCCTTGTTTTCGCGTTCTTTGATTTCCATGAGTTTAGATTTGAGCATTTTCATGGCAGTATCGCGGTTTTTGTGCTGTGACCTTTCGGTCTGACAAGAAACAACAACACCTGTGGGAATATGCGTAATTCTTATGGCAGAATCCGTTTTGTTGATGTGCTGTCCACCCGCACCGCTGGCTCTGTATGTGTCCACTCTCAAATCTTCGCTGCGGATATCAATTTGTATATCATCATTAAATTCCGGCATAACTTCTACGCTTCCAAAGGATGTGTGGCGTCTGCCTGCAGCATCAAACGGCGAAATTCTTACAAGACGGTGTACACCCTTCTCGCTTTTTAAATATCCATAGGCATTTTCGCCCGAAACAAGAATAGATGCACTCTTAACTCCGGCATCATCACCGGGCAAAAGGTCAAGTGTTTCTACAGAATAGTTTCTTCTTTCTGCCCATCTTGTGTACATTCTGAGCAGCATCTCTACCCAGTCCTGTGCCTCTGTACCGCCTGCACCTGCGTGCAAGGTAACTATGGCATTATTCTTGTCATATTCGCCGGAAAGCAGAGTTTCGAGTGTCATATCATCAAGAGTCTGGCGTATTCTCTTTACAGAAGAAGAAATCTCATCAACATATGACTCATCATCTTCCATATTTGCCATTTCGATGAGCACCATTGTGTCCTCATAATCGGAGCACAGATTATCGTATTTTTCCACCTTGGCTTTAAGACCTTTGAGCTTCTGAAGAATTTTTTGACTGTTTTCCATATCGTCCCAAAAACCTTCGGCTGCGGTCTTTGCTTCGAGTTCTTCTATGTTTGACAAAGCCTTGGCTATGTCAAAGTGAATCCCTCAGTTCTTTTATGCCGACTTCCATCGAGCCAAGCTCAATTTTTAATTCATCATATTGCAGCAAAAAGTATCACCTCTTTTTATATTAGCAGTGGGAGATTTTATCTGCCACAGCATTTTTTGTATTTAAGACCGCTGCCGCATGGACATGGGTCGTTTCTGCCAACCTTTTCGCCTTTTCTCACAACGGTTTTTGGTGTTTCGCCACCATCGCGGTTAGTAGACATAGGTATCTCTCTCTTACTTTCCTCTATTTGTGTTTCCAGCTTAACATGGAACAAAAGCTTAATGACATCCTCACCGATAGCACCGAGCATTTCTTCGTACATATCATATCCCTCGCTCTTGTATGCAATAACCGGGTCTGTCTGTGCGTATGCCCTAAGTCCTATACCCTGCCTTAACTGATCCATATTGTCTATATGCTCCATCCACTTTTTGTCTACAACATTAAGGAGTATAAGTCGCTGGAGGTTGCACATTACCTCATCGCCAAGCTCCTCTCTCTTTTTGTCATACTGCTCATGCGCAATATCAAGAAGCAGCTCTTTTAAATCAGCTTTGGTAAGTGTATTTAAATCTTCCTTTGTAAAAGAAAGTGTACCCTCGGGAACAAATGCCTGCTCTACATAGTTGATGAGTCCGTCGAGATTCCAGTAATCCGGAATATCATCCGATCCGGTATATGAATCCACTGTGTTTTCTACAAACTCGGCTATCATATTCATAACGGCATCGGTGACATCTTCGCCGTTTAGAACTTTTTGCCTTTGCTTGTAGATAGTATCTCTTTGTACATTCATTACATCATCATACTGAAGTACATGGCTTCTTATCTGGAAGTTTTTGCCCTCTACATGCTTTTGGGCATTTTCTATCGCGTTGGTAAGCATTTTTTGTTCTATTGCTTCGTCATCTTTAAGCCCCATAGCATCCACAAGGCCGGTAAGCCTTTGCGAGCCGAACAAACGCATAAGGTCATCTTCCAAAGAAATGTAGAATCTGGATTCGCCAATATCACCCTGACGGCCGCTTCGGCCTCGCAGCTGGTTGTCTATTCTTCGGGATTCATGTCTTTCTGTACCCAGAATGAATAATCCGCCTGCTTCTTTGACCTCTTCTCTTTCCTTTTCGGTTTCTGCTTTGTATTTTTCATAAAGAAGAGAGAATTTTTCTCTTGCTTCCAAAATCTCGGCATCGTCGGTATCCGAAAAAGATGTGCTTTCAAATATGAGTTCTTCGCTATAACCAAGTTTTTGCATTTCTTTTTTTGCCATAAATTCGGCATTGCCGCCGAGCACAATATCTGTTCCTCGGCCTGCCATATTTGTAGCAATGGTTACTGCCCCTTTTCTGCCTGCCTGTGCCACGATTTCTGCCTCTTTTTCGTGGTATTTTGCATTCAGGACTTCGTGAGGTATGCCCTCTTTTTTAAGCAGTTTACTAAGAAGTTCGGATTTTTCTATAGTTACTGTGCCTACCAGAACAGGCTGTCCTTTGGCATAGCACTCTTTAATCTGACGGATTACAGAAGTAAATTTGCCCATTTCGGATTTGTATACGCTGTCGGCGTGGTCTTTTCTTATCATAGGCTCATTTGTAGGGATAACCACAACATCAAGACTGTATATCTGCTGAAACTCCATTTCTTCGGTTTCTGCAGTACCGGTCATACCGGATAATTTGTTGTACAAACGGAAAAAGTTCTGGAATGTTATGGTGGCAAGTGTCTTGCTCTCGTGAGCAATTTTTACGCCTTCTTTTGCTTCTATAGCCTGGTGCAAGCCCTCGTTGTATCTTCTGCCGTACATAAGGCGTCCGGTAAATTCGTCTACAATTATTACCTGTCCGTTTTCTATTACATACTGCATATCCCTGTGCATTACACCATGTGCTTTTATCGCCTGGTTAATGTGGTGCGATATGGTTATGTTTTCGGGGTCAGAAAGATTTTCGAGATTAAAAGCCTTTTCGGCCTTTTTGATGCCTGATTCTGTGAGTGTTGCGGTTTTCGCCTTTTCGTCAACGATATAGTCGGCATCTGTATCTTCGTCAATTACCTTGTCGTCGGATTCAACGATTTTTTTGCACTTTAGTGTCCTTGCAAATCTATCGGCAATAGTATAGAGTTCTGTGGATTTCTCTCCCATACCCGAAATAATAAGCGGTGTTCTCGCCTCATCTATGAGAATTGAGTCTACCTCATCGACAACCGCAAAATTGTGTCCTTTGCACTGAACAACTTCATCAATGGTTGTAACCATGTTGTCTCTTAAATAATCAAAACCAAATTCGTTATTGGTTCCGTAGGTTATATCTGCAGCATAGGCCTCTTTTCTTTGCTCCGGCGTTTTCTCGTGAGTGATTAGCCCAACAGTAAGACCCAAAAACTTGTATATCTTGCCCATTTGCTCGCTGTCACGCTTAGCGAGGTAGTCATTAACCGTTACTACATGAACACCCTTTCCTGTAAGTGCGTTTAAATAGCACGGCAGAGTGGCAACCAGAGTTTTACCCTCACCTGTTTTCATTTCAGCAATTCTGCCCTGATGGAGAACCACACCGCCGATTAACTGAACATCAAAATGTCGCATGCCCAGAACTCTCTTTCCTGCCTCTCTTACAACTGCAAAAGCTTCGGGTAGGATGTCGTCAAGGGTTTCGCCATCATTTAGTCTGGATTTGAATTGGGTGGTTTTGTCCTTAAGCTCTGCATCCGAAAGAGAGCTAATCTGCTCCTCAAGACTATTAATTTCTGCAATTATGGGTTCTATTTTTTTAAGCGAACGGTCGCTATTCGTACCTAAAATCTTTTCTAATAACTTTTTCATACATATATTTTCCTTTCGCTACATAGCTAAAACACAGCATACGATATATATTATATCAATTTTTTACCATTATAACAAGTATTATTTTAATAAATTTACAAAATTCATTGAATTTTAAAAATTATGTGATATAATTAATATAGCTTATTTTAGGAGGATTTCAAAATGATTGGTATAATCGGTGCAATGGATATAGAAATCGAGGGTTTTAAGACTTATATGGCAGACATCACTGTGCAAAAGTATGCTTCCTATGAATTTATATGCGGAAAAATAGACGGCAAGGATGCCGTTGTTGTAATGTGCGGCATCGGAAAAGTAAGTGCAGCAATATGCACACAGATGATGATAGACAAGTTTTCGCCGGATGTGATTATTAATACCGGTGTTGCAGGCGGTCTTGATATAAACCTCGGTATCGGAGATGTTGCAATAGCCACAGATGTTGTTCAGCACGATGTTGATACCACGATATTCGGTGATCCTGCAGGATACATATCAAATCTTAACCTTGTAAATATCCCCTCTGACGAAAAAGTGAGCAACTTGCTCTATGAAATATCTTCAAAACTCAAAGACACAAAAACTATCAAAGGAACGATAGCTACCGGTGACCAGTTTATAAATACACCCTACCAGAAAAATCAGATAAAAGACAATTTTGATGCCATAGCGACAGAAATGGAAGGCGGCTCCATCGGCCAGGTGTGCTATTTCAACGGTATAAGCTTTGGTATTATCAGAGCAATTTCTGACAATGCAAGCGGCGATGCTCTGATGGACTACGAAACATTTAAATCGCTTGCTGCAGAAAAAACAATCAGGATTGTCACCGAATTTGTAAAACAATACTAAATCACCTTGTCTTTTCTTTAAACACAATCGGCGAGACACCTATTTCTCTTTTGAAAGCAGTGCTGAAATAATTTTGCGTAGAAAAACCAAGACATTCCGCAATGTTTGTAACGCTCTCGCCCTCTGAAAGCATCTTTTTGGCGATAAGTATTTTGTTTTTCAGTATATATTCATGAATGCCAAGACCGTTGTATTTTGCAAATATCTTCTTTAGATACGCCTGACTTACATTACATTTTTTTGCAAGTTCCATTACGGTCAGCTTTTGATATATATGCTCATCTATTACCTTTAGTGCATCAGCATAAATCTTGGTTTCGGCGTTTGTAACCAGTTTTGTACTGTTTGTTGACGGGTTTGACAATGTAAAGAGAAAGTTCTCGGTATAGTTTTTCAGCATTTTGGCTTTAATGGGGTTACTGAACACATTGTCAAGATATGCAGTTTCCAGATAGTTTTCGCCTGCAAGTCTGTCTGTACTGATTTCTCCGCACGATTTCAAAAATTCGAGTATATTCATAAGCGAGTGTTTTTCGGTATTGTTCAGATAATACACACCGTCTTCAAATTTTTTGAAGAAATCTCCTTCGGCGGAAAAAGACATAATAAACAGCTCTGTAGGAATATCGGTGCTGGTACGCATACTGTGGAATTCCATTGGCTTATTAAATATAAGGTTGTTTTCGGATAGCTCTATGACCTTGTCATCAACGGTCATACACACCTTGCCCTTTATGACATACGCCATCTCCCAGAAATCGTGCGTTTCGCCCTGGAAGAAATACTCTTCTTTGCACTTTCTTACAAAGGCAGAAAAAAAGGCTGTAATATCAAAATCGGAATTTACTATGTACGGCAACCACATAACCACATCTCCTATGTAGCCAAAAACTAATATTTTATAGCTAAAAAAGTATTTTAATACAAAAATAATTATGATAAAATCATAAATAGTATATAATAACAATTCTTTATTGTAAAGAAGAAACGGAGGAAATTATGGATACAGGACTTTTAATTATGGCAGCAGGTATGGGCTCAAGATTTGGCGGTTTAAAACAGGCCGCGTCTGTTGGACCAAACGGCGAAATGATTATTGACTATTCTGTAAACGATGCTTTAAAGGCTGGCTTTAACAAAATCGTCATTGTAATCAGAAAGGATATCGAAAAAGATTTCAGAGAGGCTTGCGGAAAGCGTATTGAAAAAATCGCTGATGTAAGCTATGTCTTCCAGGAAATGGACAATCTTCCAAGCGGATTTACTCTTCCCGAAGGAAGAATTAAGCCTTGGGGTACAGGTCATGCAATACTCTCTGCAAAAGATGTAATTGACTATCCTTTTGTTGTAATTAACGCAGACGACTTCTACGGTCAGAGCGTGTACAAATCTGTTCACGATTATCTGGTGTCCGGCAGCGATATGTGCATGGCAGGATACAAACTCGGAAATACACTATCCAAAAACGGTACAGTTTCCAGAGGTATATGCGAAACAGAAAACGGATTTTTAAAATCTGTTACCGAAGCCACAGACATCCCATTTGATACTACTATTCCCAAGGACACAATTGTATCTATGAATTTCTGGGGATTCAAAAAGGAAGTTATGGGTATTCTTGAAAATCAGTTTAACCTGTTTCTCAAAGATAACATAAACGAACCCAAGAAAGAATTCTTTATTCCATCTGTTGTTGATACAATGATAAACGAGCTCGGATACAACTTCAAGGTTGTAGATACAGACGAGAAATGGTACGGCATCACCTATCGCGAAGATTTGCCTCTGATTAAAGATGCAATAGACAAACTTACAAAGCAAGGATTATATGAGTGAGGTAATTAAAATAGCTAAACCTGATATAAAATCTGTATTAAAGCACTTCAATGTTGATAACGACGGTGACGCATACGGTAACGGTCACATTAACGAAACATACATAGTTCAGCCTATGTTCATCGTGCAGAAAATCAACACAAATGTATTTACAAAACCCGATGATCTTATGAATAACATCGTAAATGTAACCGAGTTTTTGAAGAAAAAAATTATAGCAGACGGCGGAGACCCCATGAGAGAGACTCTTACCGTTATACCCACAAACGAAGGTCACAGCTACTATAAGTCATCTGACGGCAGCTGCTACAGATGCTATGAATTTATCCGCGATTCTCTCGCTATAGAAACTGTAGAAAATCCCGAGGACCTTTATGAAGCTGCCAAGTCCTTTGCCCTTTTCCAAAAGAGACTTTCGGATTATCCGGCAGAAGAACTTGCAGAAACAATAAAGGATTTCCACAATACTCCAAAAAGATTTGAAAATCTCCTGCAAGCAATCGAAAACGATGAAAAAGGCAGAAAGGCCTCCGTTGGAGATGAGATTGAATTTGCTCTGGCACAAAAAGACTGGATTGATACTGTAACAAACGGACTTGGCGACGGATCTATACCCCTTAGAGTTACTCACAACGATACAAAAATCAACAATGTCCTTTTTGATTACAAAACCCGAAAAGGTCTTTGCGTAATAGATTTGGATACTGTTATGCCCGGTTCCCTGCTTTATGATATAGGAGATGCACTTCGAATTGGTGCTGCAACAGGTGCCGAGGACGAAACAGACCTTGACAAAATCTGGTTCAATCTGGAGTCTTTCGAGGCTTTTGTAAGAGGTTTTGCCGAAGAATCCAAGGATACCCTTACAGCAAAGGAAATCGAACTTATTCCGATTAGTGCAATGCTTATGACATACGAGTGCGGAATAAGATTTTTGACAGATTATCTCAATGGTGATACATATTTCAGAATTCATCGAGAGCACCACAATCTCGACAGATGCAGAACACAGTTTAAGCTTGTAAAAGACATGTTTACAAAATCCGACGAAATGAAGAAGATTGTTGACAAATACTTCAATTAATACACGAAAGGGAAAATTTGCTATGAAATTTATTGTATGTGACAACTACGATGAAATGTCAAACGAAGCTGCAAAAATCGTTGCACAACAGCTAAAAGATAAGAGTGATTCTACTCTTGGTCTTGCAACAGGCTCCACACCCATTGGCTTATACAAGGCTCTTATTAACGAATACAAAGAAGGCAATATTTCTTTTGAAGATGTAAAAACATTTAATCTCGATGAGTACTATCCTATTTCCAAGGACAATGACCAGAGCTACTATTATTTTATGAATGACAATCTGTTTTCTCATGTTGATATCGATTTGAAAAACACAGACATCCCCAATGGCGAAGCTCCGGACGCTGCCGCAGAGTGTGAAGATTACGAAAAGAGACTTTCTGCAGGTGACGGCATAGATATTCAGATACTCGGTATTGGTCAAAATGGTCACATTGGTTTTAACGAACCGGATGAGAGCCTGTTTATGAATACTCATCTTACAGGACTTACTCAAAACACCATAGAAGCCAATTCAAGGTTTTTCGCTTCTATTGATGATGTTCCCAAGTCTGCACTTACCATGGGGATAGGCTCTATAATGAAAGCAAAAAAGATTATTCTTCTTGCGTCCGGTTCAAACAAAAAGGATGCTGTAGATGCTCTCAAAAATGACAAAATAACAACTAACTTCCCCGCAACAATGCTCAAACTACATAGTGATGTTGTCATCATTTGTGACAAAGACGCATATAACAAATAATCTTATTATTCACACTAAAAAGCCCGGATTTTTCCGGGCTTTTTAGACTGTCGAAAAAGAACGCACCGCAAAGTGAATATAAAAAATTAATGCTCATTAGTACGGATTATTGTAATCATTACTTACGAGCTTTTTCTTTTATGTAGCTTTTGTCATAAATGGCAAAAGCTTGTATTTTACTCACTTTGCTTACTTCGTCATCGCTCATTGCCGTACCTTTGTACTGCCTGCTTCGCGCTTCCTCGTCTGCGTCCATTTTCGTTCGTCTCATCAGCGTGTCGACTTTATCGACACGCTGAAAAGCCCGGATTTTTCCGGGCTTTTTACATCGCTTTTATGATTTTATTTTGAAAGATAATTGTACAGCATCATAGCTGCAGAGGCTCTTGTAAGATTGGTATCAGGGTTGAATTTCCCGCTTCCGTCCCCGTTTACGATACCCATACCGCACAAGATGGATATATAGCCTATGTTATTTTTGACATCGGAAAATTTGGGGATATATATGCTTTCCAGCTTGGCAACATCTTCGTAGCCAAGTGCTTTTATCAGCATAATACATGCCTTTTCCCTTGTAAGAGGATTTTTTGTGTCCTCATCTTTATTAATGAGTTCTCTTCGCAGACCGTAATCATATGCAATCTTGTAGTTATAGCTGTCCTTCAGGATTATAGGTGTTGTACCATAGTCAAAAACTGTATTTAAAAGCGACAAAAACTCGCCTATGTTGATTGTTTTGTCGGGTTCAAACTTTCCACCGGAAAAGCCTATTGCGAACCTTTTGAGAGTGTTTATTGCATCCTTGGCATAATGACCGTCAATGTCTGTGTAATCCTCGATAGCCTCTTCTGTGCTGCTAACCGCCATTTCGCCGGTTAAAGCATCAAGCTTTATATAGTGGTTATCAAACATGTACACACCGACTGCTTGATATGCCTTTTTTTCTTTGTCATATGAACGGACATATTTCAAAGTGTATTCATACTGTTCAAAAAGGCACTTGTGTATCATATACGGCGATATGACATTTTCGTTTTTGGGAAAATTAATGTTGTCGTGATTTATATTAAATGAGTTTACAAGACCGTCCTTTTTGCTTATGGTTATCCTTATTTCGTTCTGGGGACACAAAATACCGTTTACCTGGCGTTTATAGGTCAGAGAGCCGTTTTTGCTATCAGCAAGAACATACATATCTTTTTCGTTTTCAAAATATTT
Source organism: Clostridia bacterium (assembly GCA_045544515.1). Classification (GTDB taxonomy): domain Bacteria; phylum Bacillota; class Clostridia; order UMGS1810; family UMGS1810; genus RGIG8748. The sequence continues at coordinate 99,014 of JAZPZD010000019.1, forward strand.
CTTTGCAAGCTCATTAACCTTTGATTGAGCTATTTTTTCTGCCTCTTCATCTGTGACGGTGTCCGGATTGGAATTGTTTTTGTGTCTGTAATAGTAGATAATCTCCCCGGTCTTTGCATTGCAGGAAACATTTGCACTTTCACCTTCGATATCGGAATAAAAGGTCATATTATACAAATACTTTCCATCCTCGTAAAAATCGCTATTTACAGTGCTGTTTTTAAGCACGAGATTCCGGTCGATAGAAAGAGCTTTGTTTTCTCGGACAAGCTTTTCCGCTTCTTTTAGCCCTATAAGGCCGTTTACCTCGTTTATTTCGGCTCTTTCTGCATCGGAAAATATTATCTTGTCCGAAGCTGATTCATCTCGTGCCAGCCCCGAAGCTGCCGAGTTTTTCAGACCGACTTCGCCATATACACTATACAAGTCGGGTGTAAAAACTTCGCCATCTGTTGCGCGTATGTATGTGTTGTATTCTGCTGACGGAATGTACATCAAAGAAGCAGATTTGCTTTTTTCTGTGTTATAGGAAATTTCATACACAAGATTAAGAGGCATCTTTTGAGTGTAATGCTCTATTGCCTCGTCTTTGGTCAAAAACTTTTCGTCATTGAATTCAATATTTGGTGTGTAGTTGATGTAAAAACTGCGAAGTGTTTTTCCGTCTGCGGATATGGTAATATATCCGGTATCTTCGTATACATCTACTCCATTATGAGTGCGTTGCACATTAAAGGTGTATTCCTTGGAATACAGTTCGTCATACCTGGGTGCAATAATGCGAATTTTATCTCTTAGTTTCGGATTGAGTGTGTATATATGCTCTTGTGCGTATAATATTGCTTCATCAGAGGTCATTTTGTTAACTGTTGGTTTTTGGTCATAGCTTGAATTTTCGTCCGAAAAAGAATAGTTTGTAATTATGTCCTCGTCGTTTATCACAACACGCAAACGGATGTATTTATCACCGCTGGTTTCCCATACAAAGCGGTAGGTATCTTCGAATTCTGTTGTGCTTTTTTCGCTTGTAAAGTTTTCAAACAAATCTGTCGGCATTATTCTTGATTTGACCGACGACAGTGCTTTTTCTATGGTATTATCCTCTTTAACAGTATCTGCAAACACAACGCTTGTAAAGAGCATCAAAATGCATACCACAAAAGATATAACTCTTTTCATAACATAACCTCCTTTTTGCAAAAAAGCTGCCACGATATTTGTCGTGACAGCTTAATGATTAATTATTCAGCTATTCTTACAGCGTATGCAGCTCTCTGCATAGGAATGCTTCTTGTTGCAGCCATAGATGCTACTACAGATATCTTTGTTCCTACTGCAAAAGAGGAAATATCTGCATCTGTGCCATCGAGTGCTATAAGAAGAGTTTCGTCGGAAAGATTAAATGCTGTCTGTGTTAAGGGGTCATTTGCATCACCTATTACTATCTGGCAAGCATTTTCGTCATTTATTACTTCGCATACTGTGCCGTTTACTACCTCTGCCATATCAGCTAACAGTGTGATTTCGAGAGCATTTGTAATAGGCGGAATGCTCATTGTCATAAAATCGTCATATACAACATTAAGAAGTTGTCCTTTCTGGATATCTTCAAGCTTTATTAAATTGCCTTCAGAATCTTTTATAACAGTATTTGCACTGACATTTGCAAGAACATCACCGCGAACTATATCAGTAAGAACACACAAGCCTTCAACTTCTTCGTTGAAAACAACAGTAGCTGTAACCTTTTCCTGGTTAACTTCAGAGTCAGTTGATGCAATGTAGAGTGTGCCATTTTCGATTTCTGCAAGGCAAGGAAGAATTTCCTTGGCAAATGCTACAGGTACATATGTAGTTCCGTTATCAACAAAGGGTGCTTTGCCAAGTTTAATAGGTGCTGTTTTTGCCATTGTGTAGCCGTCTTCATATACATTGAAAGTAAAGTAAAGGGGCATTTTTTCGATAATTACTGTGTTTGAAGCACCGTCCCAACCAACATTAAATCCAAGTGCTTCGCAAACCTTACGAACAGGTATCATAACAAATCCGTCTGCATCTCTGTAATAGGTTGCATCAATCTTTGCATCGTTTACATAGATTTCGTTTGTCTGGGGTGCTTCGCTGATAAGCATAATATCATCAGCAAATGCCAATGTTGTAAGTGCCAATGCACATACAAGAACTGCTACAAGTAATTTTTTGATTTTCATAATAAATTTCCTCCGTTTGTTTTTTATTTTAATAAATTTTTTAAAAACATTTCAAATTCGTTTTCTGTAAGCCCAAATGATGTTATAGTAACACAAGCATTGCTGTATTCGAAATATGCACTGATATTAATGTTATCATTAATTCTTTTTACCGTAACGCCGTTTATGTCATAAACCAAATCAAAAACAAATTGTTCGTTCTTTTGCGTAGTGGTATTAAGCGTAAGTATTTTTTCGGGATTGGTGCTGTCCAAAGCTACAAACTGAATCAAGTCATCTTCAATCTGATTGTCCGAAGCGTTTTCTTGCAGCGAAACAAACTCCGGAATATCAAATGCCATACCTAATGGCAATGACGAAGTAAAATTCAAACCCTCTATACCAAGATACTCAAAATACTTTTGAACAGGCATTTGTATATTGACATATTCATCATCGGCTGCCGATTTTCTGCTAAAAGCTACTGCAGCACCCGACGATGCTTTGAGAGTTTGTTGCTCGATACCTGTGTCTTCGACATAGTTTTCTTCCAATGGCGAAAAGGTATCATTACCTACAGTTTCGTCTGTTAGCAAGGGGGTCTCTGTCTTGACAATAGATGGTTCTTGTGAAACAGTCGTATTTTGTGCATCAGGTACATATACCTTGGCGTCAGTTGGCTTTTGTGTAATATTGTCATTGGGAACATTAGCTTTTTCCTTGTGAATTGGCTTGGTAACCTTTTTGGAAATCTGCACATCCGGTTTATTGACATTTTTATCTAGTGCCGGATATATACTTAACGAGAAAACCAAAAGAAGTGCTGCTGCACAAAGCGAAGCATACTTATAATTAAATATCGGTCTTCTTTGGGCTTTTTCAAATATTGTGTCAATTAAATTTCTGTCAGCAGATATGTTTTCGTTTGCAGATTTATACAAATCTTTAAAATTCAAAATCCGATCCTCCCTCCAATATACTTTTTAGCATTTCCCTGCCTCTGTGCAGTTGCGATTTGACAGTGGATTCTTTAGAATTCAGCAACTTGGCAATATGTTTTACTGACAAATCTTCGTAGTAAAACAAATGGATAACTAATCGGTATTTTTTTGGGAGCTTTGCAACAGCATAATATATGTCCTCTTGTTCGGGAATTTCAAAAGCTATATCTTCGGTAAGAGGTACTGTCTTTTTTACAAAACTTTCCGTAAAAGTACTTTTGCTGCAATTTATTGTTACCCTGATAAGCCAAGCCTTGATATGTTCTTCGCTTTCAAACTTTTTATCAGTTTTTATGTATCTCAAAAACACTTCCTGCAGGACATCGTCTGCACGGTGTGCATTTTGCGTTTGAGAATATGCAAGTCTGTAAACAGTGTCAAAATACTTTTCAACCATTTCATGCTTTAAAACGCTGTCATCAAACGTTTTGTGCATGTGAAATTCCCTCCCTTCACACATAATACTTTTTAAGAAACAAAAAGGTTGCAAAAAAATATTATTTTTTTAAAAAAGGCGGAAAGAAAGCCTTTCATTTCCGCCTTATTTTAAGCATCAAACTTCCATAATTACGGGCAAAATCATCGGTTTTCTCTTGGTTTCTGCATAAAGCCTTTCAGAAACCTTGCTCTTTATGTTAGTTTTAATACTATTCCAATCTCTGATGTTATTTTTCTCACAATTTTCAAGGCAAGCCTTTGCAATAGAACGAACCTCTTCCATCAGGTTCTCGGACTCTCTTACATACACAAAGCCTCTGGATATAATATCCGGTCCTGCTACCACATAACCATTTTCTGCTTCGATGGATACAACAATTACTATAAGACCGTCTTCTGCAAGATGCTTTCTGTCGCGAAGTACAATGTTTCCAACATCGCCTACACCCAATCCGTCTACAAAAACTCTGCCGGACTGAACAGTTTCCGTTGTCTTTGTACCGGAATTGGTGATTTCCAGAACCTTGCCGTTCTCCAGAATAAAAATATTGTTTTTGTTAATTCCCATAAGCTGTGCCAGTTCGGAGTGTTTCATAAGATGCTTGTATTCACCATGAACAGGTATAAAATATCTGGGCTTGGTAAGGGCAAGAATCATTTTTAATTCTTCCTGGCAAGCATGACCGGAAACATGAACATTTGCCTCTCTCTCGTGGATGACTTCAGCACCTTTTTTGCAAAGTTCGTTTATTACATTGGAAACAAACTTTTCGTTTCCGGGGATTGGATTTGCCGAAACAATGACCAAATCACCCGAGGTAATGTCAACCTTGCGGTGTTCGTTGTACGCCATTCTATAGAGTGCACTCATAGGTTCGCCCTGACTTCCGGTTGTTATGATAACAAGCTGATTGGGTTGGTATTTTTTGATATTATCTATATCTATGAGTATATCGTTGTATAGTTTAAGATAGCCAAGAGTTGACGCAACCTCTATCAGATTGAGCATACTTCTGCCCGACACCGCAACCTTTCGCCTGTTTTCGTGTGCGGCATTAATAATCTGCTGAATTCTGTGTACATTTGATGCAAAAGTTGCTACAATAATACGCTTTTTTGTACTTTTAAAAACATTGTCAAAGGTATGTCCTACAAGTCTTTCCGACATTGTAAATCCGGAACGCTCGGCATTAGTACTGTCGCTCATAAGAGCAAGTACACCGCGTTTGCCAAGTTCGCCAAGTCTTGTCAAATCTATCATTTCGCCGTCTATGGGTGTAGAGTCGATCTTGAAATCGCCTGTATGAATTACCACGCCAAGCGGTGTGTGTATTGCGAGAGCTACCGCATCTGCAATGGAATGATTTGAGCGAATAAACTCCACCCCAAAGCTGCCGAGCTTTAGTGTGTCTCCGGGATGAACGATATTAAGTTTGCTCCCCGACAAAAGATTGTGTTCCTTGAGCTTGTTCTGCACAAGACCCAAAGTAAGATTTGTACCATATACAGGTACATTTATTTCTTTTAACAAGTAAGGCAGTGCACCGATATGGTCCTCGTGACCGTGAGTAAGCACTATACCCTTTATCCTGTCACAGTTTTTTATTACATAGGAAAAATCAGGTATTACAACATCAATACCCAAAAGTTCCTCATCCGGAAACGCCATACCGCAATCTACTATCAACATATCGTTTCCATATTCAAAGGCGGTCATATTTTTTCCGATCTCATCCAATCCGCCCAAGGGAATAATTTTTAATTTTGCTTTTTTTGCCACAATTTACCTCCAAATTCTATATCATTTACGATATCAGCTTTCCAATATCGGATAGTGTAATGAATATTATAAGTGCAATCAAAAGTGCAAATCCGATAAAATGGAAAACTCCCTCTTTATCTCTGTCTACAGGCTTTCTGCGTATAATTTCGATTAGTATAAAGAGTATTCTTCCGCCGTCTAACGCGGGTAGCGGCAAAAGATTAACTACACCGAGATTAATACTTATAAGTGCCGCAAGCGACATTACATTAAGAAATCCCTGCAGAAAATTTTCTTTCATTCCTTCTTTGGCAGCAGAACCTATTTCACTTACTATGCCCACAGGTCCGCTCATATTAGAAATGCTTTCTTTTCCGAAAATCAAGTCCTTAAAGGACAAAATAACAACCTTGATTACAAATTTGCTTTGATTATACGAAGCAGAAATAACATTTGAAAATGTTGGCTTTTCAATCTTGGGTCCAAAGCCAAACATAGCGTTTTTGTACCCCTTTGTTTTTTGCGGGGTAATAATCTTTTCTATCTTTTTTCCGTCGCGTTTAAAGGTGAATTTTGTTTTGGTATTTCCGTTTTTCATAATATAGTAGCTTACATCATTGTAGCTTGATATATCAGAAGAACAATTTTCACCCTCCATACGAACTATCTTGTCTCCTGCCAGGACTCCTGCTTCCGAAAAAGCACTGTCCTCTATAACATTACCAACTACATTGGTAGTTATACCCTCTGCAGAAGAAAACAAAAAGACAAATATCAAAAATCCAAGCAAAAAATTCATAAATGCACCGGCAAACAAAACAAAAAATCTTTGCCAGGGCTTTTTGTTGCAAAATGCGTTTACATCATCGGAATGTTCGTCCTCCCCTTCGAGCTTGACATAGCCGCCAATGGGCAGAAGCCTCAGTGAGTATGCTGTTTTCGATGTAGAAAACGAAATTAGCTTGGGCCCCATTCCTATAGAAAATTCGTGCACAGTCATATTTGAGAGTTTCGCCACAAGAAAATGTCCAAACTCGTGTACTGCTATAATAAGACAAAACACCAAAATTGTATACAGTGCAGTAAGCATATTTACATCCTTTCGATATATTCCATTGATTCCTGCCGTGCAAACCTGTCGGCATCAAGCACCGTTTGGAGTGTGGCAGGCTCATTCTTGCGGCTGTACATTGTATGTTCTATAACATCCGCAATATCCAAAAATCCTATCCTGCCCTTTAAAAAGGCATTTACGGCAACTTCGTTTGCCGCATTCATAAGGCAGGGCACTATGCCGCCCGCCCTTATGGAATCAAAAGCCAAAGACAGACATCTGAATGTGTCTGTATCCGCCTTTGAAAATGTAAGAGTTCCTATGTCATAGAGATTAAGTCTTTCACTTATACGCGAATACCTCTTGGGATAATTAAGAGCGTACTGTATGGGCAGTTTCATATCCGGAACACCCATCTGTGCAATAACAGAACCATCTGTAAATTCTACCATAGAATGTACAATGCTCTGACGATGTATATACACCTCTATGTCATCATAATCAACATCAAAAAGCCACTTGGCCTCGATTACCTCAAGGCCCTTGTTCATAAGTGTAGCAGAATCTATAGTGATTTTTGCTCCCATATCCCAGTTGGGATGTTTAAGAGCGTCAGATGCCGTAACATATAAAAGCTCATCCGAGGTTTTACTATAAAAAGGTCCGCCCGAACAGGTAAGAAGTATCTTTGAAACTTCGGAATGCTTACCCGATTTAAGACACTGAAATATAGCACAGTGCTCACTGTCAACTGGCAATATGCTTACACCTTTTTCTTTTGCAAGCGGTATTATAAACTCTCCGCCCGTAACAAGTGTTTCCTTGTTTGCAAGAAGGATTTTCTTGCCGCAATTTATCGCCTCTACGGTAGGCGCAAGACCTACATTGCCTACCACAGATGTAAGAACCATATCGGCGTCCTTGTGTGCAGATATTTCGCAAAGATGCTCCTCGCCTGCAAAAATTTGAACATTTACATCGGAAAGTCTATCCCTTAAATCCGTATATTTAGATTTGTCTCCCACACAAACAGTGAGAGGTTTGTATTTTCTTACCTGCTTTTCCAAAAGCTCTGTATTGGAATTAGCCGACAAGGCTACAACTCTGACATCGTCTTGACTGTCAATTACCTCAAGGGCTTGTGTTCCAATTGAGCCGGTTGAACCAAGTATTGCTAAATTTTTCATATAGTATCCCTTTAAGCAATCAGTGAAAAAATAACCGCGAAATAATACACAACCGGTGCTACAAAAAGCACAGAATCAAATCTGTCAAGAATACCGCCGTGACCGGGCAATAAACTGCTGAAATCTTTGATACCGTACTCTCTTTTGATGCACGAAGCTGCAAGGTCTCCAAGCTGCGAAAATACTCCGGCAACAAGTGCAAGACAAATAAGTGCAAAGTAATTGACGCTAAGTTCAAAACCTGCAGAGCATACCACACCGAATATAAGATTAAACAGAACCGAACCCAAAAGTCCGCCGATAGCTCCCTCTACGGTCTTTTTGGGGCTTACTTGGGGTATTAGCTTGTTTCTGCCAAATCTCATACCAACAAAATATGCTGCAGTATCCGAAAGCCATGCGGTTATGAATATAATCCAGATAATAAAATTGCCGTACCTTAATTTTCTTACAAGTATAATATAGCTAAAGAGTACCACAACATAAAGTGTCTGGAAGAAAATCTCACACACAGTTGAAAACTCTGTGGTTTCGTGATTAAATATCATATACGCAAGCAAAATAAAGCCGTACATAAACACCATAACTGCAAGTGCAAATGCACTGTCTGGACAAAAAGCTGCAGCAAGATATGTGACAAAACAGTACACATATCCAAATACACACAGCTTGTTTTGCTTTTTTAACACCCCTGTGGCATTATAAATCTCGCTAAGACCTACAATAGCCACAAGTGCAAGTATCAAAGAGACTATCTTTACATCAAGGCAGAGTATAAGAATAGCTATTAGTCCGCCGATTATTCCAACCATAAGTCGCTGTTTGAGCAAATCAAACACCTCCGTATCTTCTGTTTCGTTTTTGAAAATCCGAAATAGCTCTTAAAAAATCATCTTTTGTAAAATCGGGCCAGTTAATATCAGAAAACCAAAATTCACTGTATGCACTTTGCCACATAAGAAAATTACTAAGCCTCAGCTCTCCGCTGGGTCTGATGATAAGATCTGGGTCAGGCATATAGTTTGTGTAGAGATTAGAAGAAATATCCTCCTCGGTAATATCTTCGGGTTTTAATAGACCTTTTTCTACCTTGTCGGCAATTATTTTGACAGAATTTAATATATCCTCTCTTCCGCCGTAATTTACCGCTATATTCATTGTAATCTTGCTGTTGTGCTTGGTGTCGTTTTCAACGATTTCTATTTTTCTTAATATTTCCTCGGACAAGCCTTCCCTTTTTCCTATTATGCGTATTCTGATGTCCTCGCCGCCAAGCAGACGCTTGTAGTCGTCTAAGTACATTGTCATAAGCTTCATAAGGGATTCTACCTCTTTGGAAGGTCTCTTCCAGTTTTCTGTAGAAAAAGCATAGTAGGTTATATATTTGATTCCAATATCACCTGCAAAACGGGTAAGCTTTTCGAGTGTTTTGGCACCTTCTCTGTGTCCGGCACTTCGGGGAAGTCCTCTTTTTCTTGCCCATCTGCCGTTTCCGTCCATAATTATGCCTATATGCTCGGGGAGATTGTTGTAATCAACTTCAAAATCATTAATTTTCTTTTTGGAAAATAACATAGTAATCACCGGCCATCAAGTAGTAACTGCTTTTGACAAACAAATTCCCAAGCGTTAATTATATTTTAACGCTTGGAAATGATTTTTAAACTTCGAGAATTTCTTTTTCTTTTGCAGCGATAACACTGTCTATGTCTTTAACATAACTGTCAGTAAGCTTCTGGACATCTTTTTCCATATTCTTAACATCATCTTCAGTGATTTCGCCATTCTTCTTCATAGTTTTGGCATCTTCCATTGCATCTCTTCTTATGGAACGGATAGCAACCTTGGAATCCTCGCCTCTTTTCTTTATACCCTTAACGAGTTCTTTTCTTCTTTCTTCGGTAAGAGGGGGAAAGTTAAGTCTTAATGACTTGCCGTCGTTATTGGGTGTAATGCCTATGTCGGATTTTAATATAGCCTTTTCAATATCGCCAAGGATAGATGCATCCCAAGGCTGAATCATTATGCTTCTTGCATCAGGAACGCTGACATTTGCAATCTGTGTAAGCGGTGACTGTGCACCGTAATATTCTACAGTAACTTTGTCGAGAATTGCAGGGTTTGCTCTTCCTGCTCTTACTGCTTTCATTTCTGACTCGAGTACAGAAATGGTCTTTTTCATTTTGTCTTCGTATACATTAAGATTAGCTGCCATATATTATTCCTCCTTATTCTTTGGAAACTAATGTGCCGATTTCTTCGCCATCTAAAACTCTTATGATATTCTGCGGGTCATCAAGACCAAAAACTCTTATCGGAATATCATTATCCATACACAGAGATGTCGCAGTGGAATCCATTACGCCAAGACCTCTGTTTAATACTTCTTTGTAGCTTAGGCTATCAAACTTAACAGCGTTGGGATTTATATTGGGGTCGCTGTCATAGACTGCATCAACCTTTTTGGCAAGAAGGATGATATCTGCGTCGATTTCGGCTGCTCTAAGTGCCGCAGTTGTATCTGTAGAGAAGAACGGATTTCCTATTCCGCATCCAAAAATAACAACCCTGCCCTTTTCGAGATGCCTTGTGGCTTTGCCTCTTATATAAGGTTCTGCCATCTGACGCATTTCTACTGCTGTCTGAACTCTTGTAGCAACACCTCTCTGCTCCAATGCATCCTGAAGTGCAAGTGCATTGATAACAGTTGCAAGCATACCCATATGGTCTGCTCTGGTTCTGTCCATCTGCTTGCCGCTTCTGCCACGCCAGAAGTTGCCGCCGCCGACAACTATTGCAATCTCCACACCGCTTTCGAGTGCTTCTTTGATTTTGTCGGTAATTCTGCCAATGGTGTCCTCGCACAAGCCAAAGTGCTTGTCGCCTGCCAATGCTTCGCCGCTGAGCTTTAATAATACTCTTTTGTATTTAGGCATATTATTATCCTCCGATAATTAAATTAATTAGTCCGATACATAGAATTTAATGACGGATAGCCAAACTACCCCTATATTAAATTTTATTTACTATCCTAGTAATTATACCATAGCATATATCGAAATGCAAGCCATTTTTTAACATATGTACACAAAGAAACCAAGGTTGGATTTTTGCATATCCAACCTTGGTTTGTATTTTAAAATTCAATTTTAAAGCTGTATTTATCTGTTTTTGTAGGCACAAACTCAAGTACTGCTACATTGTTTTGGAAAGATACAACCTCAAATTTGCCGGCATCGGCAATAGCGTATCCGTCCGGAACATAGAGTGAAACTCGGTACAAGTCATTTGCCACAAGATTGCATTCCATAGAAAGTGTTTTGTTTGCAAACTCAAGCTTTTCTATTTCCAAAGCACCTTGTGTTATGTGTCTGGAAGTACTTACAACCTGCGGTGTCGAAACAGCTTTTCTCACAGAAAGAAGTCTCGTTTCGCAAGGTTTCAGATTAAGGTGTATTCCCTCTTTGTACATACCCAGATACTCACCGTGCCAGAAATCGTATATGTGATATTCTTCATCGGAAAGCTCACAGGTATTGCCAAAATCAAGATAATATTTCTTGTTGTCTTCTGTTGTATTAAATACCGATACAACATTGTAATTTTCCCAATCTTTATTGATATTCAGATTGGTAACCAAAATGTCCTCTTTGATAACTTTGGCTTCGATATCCTTTGGTTTGATGTCAAGTGCAGGTATAATGCGTTTTAATATTTCTACCCTTTCTTCTTGTAAATCAGGCAGATTGTCTCCAAAAGTTATAGGCATACCAAGAAGCGAAACAAAGGTTGCTCTGGATACTGCCTGATCCATTGTGTTGAATTCATCGCGTATTACAACATTGTCGGGGTCATTGTACATCATAATATTGTGCACAGGATAGAACTCCATAGTTCTGTATACACAGTTGTCTATAAACTCCTGCCATTTGAAGATATCAAGACCAATTCGTGCTGCATCAAAGATGTCTGCCGCCCAGAGTACATCAGACTTTTTATCACCGGCACAAGAAAGCATATATCTGTCTTTGCCAAGGATTTCTCTTGTTCTGGCAATCATATTACGGTATGCCTTGTGAGTAGTCACGGATTTGTCATAAAGTCTTTCGTGATATGCCTCTGTCCTTTCCATACATATGGGAAGAGTGTCAAATTTAACAGCTTCGTACCCCCATTTGTCAACCTGGCTCAATGCTTTGGGCAAATAGTCATTTAAATATGTAGGATGCGTAATGTCATAAAAATATGTACCCACCCAGCTCTGCTCTACCGCCAAAAGAACCTCGGGATGCTCTTTGATATAATCATTTTCAAAGGTTTCGTTTGTAAAACCTATCCACAGTGACGGGATAAATCCAAGTTCTCTTATCTTGTCCGAAACAACCTTGAGTCCGTTGGGGTATTTTGTTTTGTCGATATTAAAGGTATCAACGCCGTCATCACGAACGCTTTCTTCGTCAAAGCCCTTGTGATACCATTCCCAGTCAACCCACACAGTATTAGCACCAAAGTCCCTAAGGTGTTCGCTTTGGAAAACGGCATTGTCAGTAACAGTTTTTTCGCTTGCGTCAAACTTTACCGCATACCAGCTCATCCAACCCACAGGCGGCAAATTGCCGAAAGTGTTGTTTTTGTTAATGGGTGCATAGTTGATTTTGAACTCATTTTTGTATATGTCTGTCACATATTCAAAGCAAAAATCACATTTGCCCTGCAGTGTATACAAATTTTTCTCATTGTCAAAACCAATGTGTGCTTTTGAAGAAGAAATAACGGCTGCCGTATCGGTTTGTTTGTCAAACACCGCATTGTCATAGAGCGAAGCTGCGTTTCCAAGAGAACAATTAATTACAGAACTTCTCTTTTTGAGCCTCATAGAATTTAAGTTTTCGGTGGATGCATTGCAAAAATAAGCCTCAACATCGGCTTGCGGACAAGTCTGTATACCAACTCCGTCTTTGTTAGCGGTAAGTGTTACAACAAGTATATCCTTGCCGTTTTTGTAGCTGACTGTCTTTACTATACCATCATTTTTAAGCTCATACTTAATTTCGCTTTCGGAATAACCATTAAGGATTTCGCTTGCGATTTTTCCTTTGAGCTGGGGCTTTTCAAACCCCAGTTCAAAAGTAAAACTCTTACTGTCAAAATCCAAAAAATATTCTCCGTAGCTTACATATGCCTTTTGTATTTCCATAATGTCACTCCTTGGCAAATGCAGTAAAATCTCCCTCGAGATATACTGTAGATTGTGTAAGATTTAAGTTATAGATTCCATCTTCACTTGTAAGTGGAGTGGTGTTTCCGTATTCATCGTACATAGTAACGGATTCTGCACCGAGATTTATAGATACATCTTCGCCTTCTTCATATATGGACCAAAGGATTGCAAGATCCTTACCGTCGGCTTTGGTAAATCTGTATGCCGCCGAAGAACGCTCGGTATCATCAAAGAAAAAGTCCTCTTCATATGTAGCTTTTGTTATTAGCATATTGAGATTTGCAGTGGCAAGGTATGCACTTGTTGCCGCATAAGGTACATCTTCCAGATTGGGATCTTTGTTCTTTATTATACCCATATTGTCATCGCTATCAACACGAACATTTACATTACGCGAGAAGAGATATGGAAGATACTTGTCTGTGTTCTTCCTGGTCATTACATATGTCTGCACAAGATAGCTGCCTTGCTGTTTTTCAGTAATAGCTTTTGCCTGTTTCCTGTCAAAATTAATATATCCCGGAGACCATGCAATTTCGGAAATCCACAGTTTTGTGTCTGTAAGACCGTATTTGTCATATATCTTACGAAGTATTTCCATATGTTCATATAGATTTGTAGCATTTTCTGTGTAACTCTCCGAATGAACTTCAAGGTTCATCGGGTTATCGTTCCTGTAATACGGATGAATGGATACATTAGTAAAATATTTATCTAAACTATGATAAGCTTTTCCTGCATCTATGAGTTCTTTTACTCTTATTATCGCGCGTTCATGACTCTTTACAAATCTGGAAGACAGTGCAACAATTTCCGCATCGGGATCAACTGCATAGATTGCATCTGCAGCTGCGACAATGATATTTCCATAGTAGTCCCAATCATCGCCGTTGTAGTTATATTTGCTTCCGGGAGGTGAATCAAACTCATTCCAGATTTCATAATATCGGGTTTCATCAGGATATTTAGCCCTATATTCCTTTGCAAAGAAAGTGCAATACTGAGCAAAATAATCAAGTCCTGTATCACCGTGAGGAACGGTGAATTTGCGACCCTTGGAGTCTACTTCATCGGAATATATCATACTTGTTGCAAGCAAGTTGTTTAGCAAAATATATCCGTTTGACTTCATAAGAGAGTCATATTTTCCCCAGTCGGCGTCGTATGTACCTTGAGAAAGCTTGGAGCCCGAAGAACCATATGTTATTTTCATAGCATCACCCATACCTCTTACATAACGAAGCATACCGATACCTGCATATTTTGCAAGATTATGCGAACCGTTTGTAGTGGTTTTTGGGTCATCTGAAGAAATCGGATAGAGACCTGTCTGAATACTGGTACCATAGTCGTAGTTTACTGTCTTTTTGTCACTATGAACATAAGAAAGCTCTGTGATATTTTCTCCAAGAAGTTCAAATTTGTGATTTATAACCTCTGTCTTAAGGAAATACAAACCATATGTTTCCATTTTAAAATTTATGGACGGCTTTACTTCATTAATACTTGTGGGGAAAATCGTTACAGTTTTTTCGCCCAATACTTTAATAGGATTTTTGTTAACATCCAAGAGAGTGTATTTTACTGTTGCATTGTACTCGCCGAAAGTATTGCTGTATTCATAGAAATCTCTGTTGGATATTGTTGTAGTAAAGGTAGCAGTATCTCCTGTATAATAGATATTACCTATGTTGTCACCAACAGATTTTATAATAAACTGGTCTCTTGTACCACGGCTTCTTAATGTCACTCTTCCAAATGGAACATCATAGTTGGAATAACGCATTTTTTCGCCCCAGGTGCAAAGTCTGAAATCTACACCTTCGCCTGTAAAGCAAGGATTTTTGAGAACAAAAGTATGAGTTTTCCAAGTCTTTGTGTTGCCAAGTTCAATATATTCAGCCTCTACCAATGATTCGTATATTGTGTCATACTCCAGGGTGAAAACACCATAGCCTTCGTCAAAATACTTAACAACGAGTTCATACACAATACCGTCTTTGCGATTGTGGTAACTTTTATCATTTACTGTAAAATTGATGTAATATCTCGTTTCGGGTCCTTTGGCAGTACCGTCCTCTTTGATTGTTGGTGAAATAACGGGGGCTTTGAGTACTACGGATTTGCCGTTAGTTTTACTGACTATTGTAAGAGAGTCACCCCACATAGTAAAGTATTCATCACTTACAGTTGTTACATTTAATTTTTGAGATATTTCTTTGTTTTGTGCTTTGGTATAAACCTTATACGGAACAAGATTTTTAAATCCATCCCACACAAAGAATTTAACATTGGGTGCGCCGTAAATATTTGTTGCCTGCAGCACCTTGCCGGTTGTATAGCCATCTTTGGATACATCTACAGAATATTGGGCAACATCTTTAAGTGTGTCACCGTCATAGAATGCAATAATGGGTGTAAAGTTCTCTGCTGCATCATAGTCAAACTTTACTTTGAAATTCGTAACATTTGCCATGTTGTCAGGGTTCAAAGCACTGTCGTTATCATCAACAAAAGCAGCATTATAAATGCTGACTCCCTGCGCATTAGGCAATTTTTCTGTTCTGGTCAGGTACAAGTTGTCTATATATACAGGAATATCTTTTGTGTTATTTGATTGTATAGTTATTCTATAAATTTTTTTATCTATTTCCGAGCTTCTGACATGCGGTCTGGCGATATCTCCTTTGGCAGTATAAACAGGCACAGAATCTATATAATAGGTAAACATAGAACTCGCTCTGTCCCACACGGTTTTAATCTTGTGCCATGTGTCATGCGAAATGAGCAATTGGTTGCCGTCTCTTGTATAACCCGTAGATGTATCATACTGTCCTTCGCCATTGTAGTAAAGAACGCTGACACCATCTGCACTGTTTTCTAATCTTAAACCATAGAAAGTATTTGTTTTATTACCATCAAGACCAACAACAGATACCATCTGCTTGCCTGTAGCCGTGTATGGTTCAAAATAGATTTCATAGCCAAGTTCGTATATATCGTTATCTACATTAGGTTTATCGGTTAGCATAAGCTCGTGATATGCAGTGGTTCCCGCAGTGGATAACCTCATACTTTTGCCATGTTCGTCGTCTATCTTTTTTGCTTCGAGTTTATCTGTTGTTGTGCCTTTTCTAAGTGTAAACTCAGCAACACCGCCTGCAAAAGAATTATACATAGCTCCTTGGGTGATATCAGAGTCTAATTTGCACAAAGATATATTCTTTACATAAATCTTCTTGTCGTCAGAATCATTTATGGCCCTTATAACAAGTGAATCTATTTCATAATCTTTCACAGAGGAATATGGATCAACCTTCAAAATGTTACCTTTGGAATCAAGAACAGGAATATTGTCAACAAAATAAGTAAATTTGTCCTTGTCCCTATTGTATATTGTCTTTAAATTGTGCCATGTGTTATCTTTTAAAGTGAGTATTGTGTCGGTTTCCCCGTTTTTGTTTGCAGAAGACAAATCGTACTGTTCGGAACCATTGTAATAATAAACACCGCCGTTGTCAATCATTAAACCATAGAACGAATTAGAGCCATTTGTCGAATGACCTTCTACAACAAAAGTCTGCTTTCCACTTCCTGTGTTTATCTTTGGTATAATTATATCATAGCTAAGTACATATGTACCTGACGCTGCGATTTTTTCAGGAAGGGTCATTTTATAAACAGTCGATTCGGAAGGCGAATCAACAGTAAGACACGGAGTTGAATCTATATATTCAGTTGTCATTGTTCCGGAACCACTAGTACGCTCCCAACTGCCTATTCCATCTTCAAATGTCATATTCAAATCTGCAAAGGCTGTGCCAAAGGGCAAAAGCAAAATCATAACAACTACACAAAAGAAAAAATAGTATTTGAATTTATGCACTGTATTCCTCCTTGGATAAAGCTCCCTTTCTATATGTTCCGGGAGAAATATCAAAATCTTTTTTGAACGCCTTATAAAACGCTCCCTCCGTACCATAACCGCACATCTGTGCTATATCCGACATTTTGAGTTTTGTGGTTGAAAGGAGCTTCTTGGCTTTCATAGTTCTTAAATTCTTGATGAAATCTCTAAAAGTCTGACCGGTATTTTCTTTAACAGTACTTGTCACTGTCTTGTCAGAAATATTAAACCTGAAACAAACATCGGAAATACCAAAAGAAGTATTTTCAAAATTTTCTGTTATATAACTTATTACCTCTTTCTTGTTTTTCATAGTTTAACAACTCCTGCCAGGATTTTTCAAACATACCGAAAGAGCAAAAGCTCTTTCGGTATGGGATTGGTAATCAAAAATAATTTAGTTTATTACATAGAATGTCTTAATACTTCCGGTTTCGGCACTTGTAACAACAATAGAAGCATCTACACCGTCTGTACCTCTGTAAGTGATAATATTGTCAATATTACCAAGATAAATTCTATCGCCTTCGCGGCGTGTTCCGTCGTAAATAACAGCCGGCTTGAGTCTGCTGTAAGGGAGTCTCAGAGTTATATCTCCGCCCCACTCTTTTGCAAATGAGATAAGGCTGAGTATTCCGCCATTGTCCATTTCGTTACCTTCGTATTTATCAGCTGCATAATTAACGGTAATACGGTCTTTAGAATCGTAAGCGCCTATCATACCCACGAGGGTGTCGCCCTTTGTGAAATTCTCGGGGCTGATGACTCTCTTTACAAATGCAATATTTCCGTAAGCATCGGCAGAGTATCTTATAAAGTCGCCTTCTTTAAACGCTTCGGCTTTTAAACTGCCTTCGTTTTCGTCCTGATAGATACAATCAGGTCTTGCTATTACCCTGATGCCCTGACCGTTTGCAAAAACTTCCAAGGAAGCTGTTTCTTCGCCGTTTGCATCCATTGTCTTGGATACTCTTCTAACGATAGCCATTTTATCGGAGCTGAGTGCTTTTTCCTGCCTTTTGGTCTTATATACAACTACATCTGTGTAGTGCGAACCGGGACTTAAGTTGTATGCTTCGAATGTGTAGCTGCTAGTAGATTTAAAAGATGACTTGTCTATAACTTTGAAATATCCGCTTGAATCTTTTCCTGAATATATAAAATCATCAGTTGGAACCTGGATGATTTTTGTTTCTGTACAGATAGCTGTGATTGGATATATAAGATTACTGCGGTATGTGTATGTACCCTCTTCCAGAACTTTGGAAATGTAGTTTGCCTGCGACATATTGATACTGTGGTCAGCAGTAAAGATACCCGATATTTCTCCCTTGGCATTTAATGTGTATCTTATAATCTGTGGTTTAACACTGCCTTTATTATCTATACTTTCGAGTGCAGCAAAAACCTCACGGAAATTGGTTGTCTTTTTGCCGCCATTTACAGAAACTTTCTCGGCAATATTGAATATTTTGTGTTCGTTATCAAAGGTGTACATCGCAATAGCTGCACCTGTGGTAAAGCCTGTGCCTATTTCGTCATAGTCATATACATAGCCAAGCTGACTCTTTTCCTTTTGGCTTGTTCTTATATGAGCCACTTCGCCAGTTGCATCAAGAAGAACTTCCACATAATCACCAAGTATAGAGGTACCTGCTGCTATTCTTTTAGCAAGAGTAGCGTCCAATCTGTACTCCACACCATTAATTGTGATACAGGGTTCTTTTTCAGTCTCATAGCTCTCTACTGTGCCCTTTACAACATCGGTTGCGATAATTGCGGTTACATATTCTCCATCTGCAGAGCGTACAACAGAAAGAAGGTCGTTTTCTGTAATATAGTAGAAATTGCTCTTCTTACCATTCATCATAATGTCAACCTTGGCAAGCTTTTTGTCATCCAAATGAACTGATATGGAGGGGTCAAGTTTGTCATAAACTTTCATACCACTTGATTCCACAAGTCCTACGATGATATTTTCGTATTCTGTGATAAGCACTGCATTGTATGAGGATTTACCTTTGTTAGCAACGAGTGTTACAAAACCTTTTGTTATGTTAGTTTCTTTTTCTATTTCATCTTCGTCAAGGATTACAGAGCCGTTTTTAACAAAGGATGCGTCATAAAGCTTTTCTGTTTCAACATCGCCCTTTTCGTCAAAATACTTAACCTCTGTAGGTGTGATTTTAATCAAATCTCTTGCATCGATTTTGAGAACATTATTACCTTCTATGGGTTGCGCGTATACAACGCTGTCTCTCTTGGGGTCGTTGTCTTTTACAAAAGCTTTTACCTCGTAACCCAAATACATTTTGTCCTGAATGAGATCCTCGAATTCTGTGCTGTCAAAAGCAATAACTCCCTCTTCTGCTCTTTCAGAGGAATAAATATCGGCACCGTTTTTCTTGGTGACAACGCCTTCTATGATATAAATACCATAGAATTTTTCTATTACAGTTTCTGTTCCCTTGTCTGTAAACACAGGGCCCTCTTCGGTAATAGAACCAATATCAAATACACCTGCGTGGAGTGTGTTGTATATCATTACAGCAGCACTGTATCTGTCTAAATCAACATTGGAATTTATTCCCAAAGTAATATCAAGCTTGTGTGCAGTTGTAATGTAACCTCCGGGATAAGCGCCCATTGCATTTGCATAGGTTTCGTATCCTGCCAGAACAACAAGCATCTTGCATGCTTCGCCAAACGAAACAACATCATCGGGTCTGAAAAGTCTGTTTGCACCAACAGAAAGAACACCGATTTTAACAAGATGGTTCACGGCTTTTTCAAGTTCGGAATCTTTGGCAACATCTGTATAGTACGAATCAACAGAAAGTGTTGCCTCGTTTTTAGCTATATTATAGAGATATGTAGCAAATTGTGCTCTTGTAACCGTCTCATCCCAATAGCCAATAGCGGAGCTTTCTTCCATAATCTGCAGATATCCAAGAAGTCCTGCTTCAACCGGAGCCGCTTTGGACTCCGGATTGATATCATCTGCAAAAGCAACCAACTGGCAGGAGGATACAAGGATTATTAAACAAAGTAATACGCTTAAAAGTTTTTTCATTGTGTTTCTTACCTCCTATCGAATAAGAGCCAATGCTCTGTAAATTATAACTGCGGCTTCTGCCCTTGTTGCAAAGTCTACAGGTGCAAAGCTGCCATCGCCCTTACCTGTAATAACACCTCTGTTATAGAGTGCAGATACAGCGTCTAATGCATATTCGGCAATTTTGTCTTTGTCCGAAACATTGGCCAAATCAGCATTATTAAATGCAACATTCTTGCCTACTGCTGCCATATAGATTATCTTAGCCATATCCTGTCTGGTTATGGACTGACCTGCGCCAAAGGAAGTACCGTTGCCGGAAACAATTCCTGCACCATGTGCCTTTATAACATAGGGTCTGTACCAGGCATCGCTCGGCACATCATCAAAGTTAGCATTGGAGGTAGCCTCAATATCAAACGCTTCCACTACGAGTTTAACAAACTCTTCTCTTGTTATTATGTCATTAGGTGCAAAGGTAGTTGCAGTCTTACCGTTTACAATCTGTTTTTTGTAGAGCTCGTTGATGCTCTCTTCTGCCCAATCATAACCTGCCAAATCAACAAATACGGGTATTGGTTTTGCAACCGGAGCTGCACTGCCTACGGAAACACTTACCTTTCCAACGGATGGACGCGCACTATGTACAGGTCCGTTTTCTTCTCCGTCGTCTTTGGATGCGAGAATTTCGTATGCCTCTTCAAATGCGTCAAAATCAACATAGTCAGTGCCGTCGATTTCTTCGAATACATCAATCTTGACACCTAATGTATTAACACCCATTGCCTTTACAAGCTCCTTGGTGGTACCGCTTCCGGGCTTTGTGCTTATGATTTCGAAAGCAATAGCCCTTAAAAGCTCGGTTTCGAATGTATCAATAGTCAATGACTTGGATGCAAGTCTTGCAGTTACCTGTTTGGTATCAGCAATTCCTTTGCCGTACCAGAGAGCAATTTTTTCATCGTCTAATGCCTTTGAGAAGTCATCATAATCTGCAATGTCATCTATCTTACCTGCGTTTAATGCTTCTACAAGCATTATGTCAGATGCTATCTTCAATACAGCCTCTTTGTCCTGTAAATCAATGCCTTGCGCTTTGATGACAGAGTAAAGATTATTTACAAGGAAATCCTTGTCTGCGTTCTGATAAAGGTCATGTGCAGAAATTCCGAGGTCGTCTGCTTTGGTAGCAATAACATCTTTAAGCACAGTAGAATCCGCATTATCCTTAACTGCACTATTAACATCTTGGAGAGCAGCGGCGTTCTTTTCAGTATCGAGATGGAATATGATCTCATTTACCAAAACTTCGCCATCCTCGGCTACGATATATACCTCGTATAATCCGGAACCCGAAACTACATCAAATCCAACATCATATTTTCCATCTTTTACAGATTTGACATCTATATATTCAAAAGTATCTGCATCAGAAATATCTGTTAACTGATAGAGCTTGGATTTGTCATCAGCATTTGCTTTCATAACTACTACCTGGTAGTGACTTCCTTCGGTATTGCCCTTGTAAGTATATTCGTATGTTTGTGCCTTGTCGCTAGGTTCGGCAGGAGATACCTCCGCATAATCATTGACAAGTGTAAGAGTTGATTTATCAAGAACAAACGCCTTAATGGTATCTACCTCTGCAGTTGCAGGATTGCCTTCTGCGTCAGTTATGTCATAGGATGCACTTATTACATCTGTTGCGGTAGTGTAGACACCGCAACCATCTGCAGATACATCTTTAGCATCTGCATCAAACATTCTGCCATCAATATAGGAAGCAGCAACCAAAGCCATACCATCTACATCGTCAAGACTGGTGTTTTCTACCTTTGTACTTGCGCTGATGTCTCCTATAACATTTTTGATTATCGGAGTGTTTACATTAAGCACACCATCTGCAACAGAAAATGCTATGCTTGTGACATCGCCGGAAAGTCCCAGCTCGGCGGGAATTACGATTTCGTAATCATCGCTTCCGCCAAAAACATAATCTCCGTCTGCTGTGATAGTTATAATGTTTGAAACGGGATTGTAGTCTATGCTTGAACCAATATCAGATGCATTATCCACATAGATATCTTTTGCATAGGATTCGTTTACTTCACCTGACATATGAAGTTCAATGGTCTTGACACCACCTGTTACAACACCATCTATGTTTTGAAGAACAGAACCGTCTGCATCTTTGAATACTACTTTCTTGATAGCAGCATTAGATACATCAAGAGGTGTTTCTACAATCTTGAGTTCATCTAAAATAAACTTTCTTCCTGCACCGGAAGTTGTAATTCTGAAGTTTTTGAGACTGCCATCCATATCATCGCGATTAACATCGGGATTTTCAGTTGCATATACTTTTAACAAAGCATCATCAGAATATTCCATCGGAAGAGAAGTATATGTGTCTAATTTTCCGCCGGTTCTCTCGACTTTCAAATCAAACAATTTGTCATCGGGATAGAGCTTCATAGTTACAGTGATCCAATAGAGTGATTCAAAAAGTGCATCAACATCGTCTCTGTCTTCTTCGACTTTGTTGCAAGGGTACGAAAAGCTCAAATTTTTTGCTGAAGAACCCTCAAAATAGTACTTTGGAGTGTATTTACTGGAAAAGTACATGAATCTCGCAGCACCATTTTGGTATACACCATCAACACCGTCAAATTGGCTTGACAATCTGTAAGTTGCTTCAGGAACGGGTTCTGCCCATTTGCCATCCTTATATGCGTCACTCTCGAGAAGCTTCATTTTAAACGAAAGTTCGTATTCATTTCCTGTCTTGAAAAGATTGGTATTATCGTTTCTGGAAATTTTTATATCAGCGTCTACATTTTCAGAGGTTGTAAAGAGAAGAGCGGTTTTGTCAACATCGCCTACTTTATAATCGTAATCTTCCATAACAAAGCTTGTTGTGGTGATTTTTGCCAGATCGTCATCGTTGTCATCCTCGGTGTTAATAATTACGATATCTTCTGCAACGATTTTGTCAAAGTAAACCTTTGAGAGCTTGTTGCCAAGGAAATCCTTGTTTTTGCCAAAGTCAACTTCGATTCTGTCGTATTGAGTATCTGTCAAATCTTCGTTCAAAGCAATCTGACATCCCATTGCTGCAACATTTTCAATAGAAAAGCTGATTTCTTTTCCGCCAAAGTACTCGCCTTTTTCAAAACCTTTTACACCTACCTGGCTTTCGTCAAAATCCTCAACGGATATTGTGTTGTTAAAGCCAATGTCAAACGACGAAGTATCCTCTGTAAAATTCGCACCATTTAAGGAGTATGCACCGCCGGTTAAAGAGTTGGTAATCGTGATATTGTCCAAAATCACATCACCGCCTGTTTGTGCCCCCGGGTGCTTGGTACGGACAGCAACGAGATATGATTTAAAGGATGTAGTAGAATTTGCAAGGGCTCTCTGATTGATAACATTGCCTGTCGTTTCGTCAACCAAAGGAGTACCGTTCATATAGTATGTTGTGTTGTTATTGTCAAAGTCTGTAATAACATCAAAAGTATACCACTTGCCTGCAACAACAGATGCTGTGGTGTTGCGGTAGCTCCATCTGTTCGTGGCATCATAAGCCCATGCAACCTTGCCGTTGGTGATACGCACACCTCTGGAAACAGGTTGTTTGCTGCCGTTACCTAAAGCTATCGTAATCTGTTGAGCCTTACCTGCTGTATCGCCGATATTATCAAAATATATTTGGAAGCTAACCTTTATAGTTCCGGATTTTGGCAAATTAATACCCGGAGTAACATCAAATGTAGATGTATTTTCACCTTCAGCAGTTATTTGGATTGCTGTGCCGTGACCCACACCTGCATCCACCGGCTTGCAGGATGTTTCGGTACCGTTTCCGGGAGAAAGTTTCCAACCATTGGGAAGACCGCCCTCGTAGGAACTAAAGTCCTCTGTGAAACTGATTATTTCATCTGCAGAGGCGGTAAATATACCGCCTACGCCTGCAGGGATTACAAGTGTCAGTGCTATTAATAAAGATAGAAGTCTTTTCATTATTTATCCCCTTCCTTTGCGAGATACATTTTTATAAACATATCGGTAGATTTACTGCCGGCGGTGATACCTTCGCCATACTGTAACGCAGCCTTTCTACCGCCGCCATCGTTGTCGTTTGCAACTGCTGCAAACCTAAGTATTGTATCGGGAAGTACATCTCTTTCTTCCATAAGGATTGTCTTCCAAGGAACCTTGACCTCGAATACTGTAGTTTTTTCGTGTCGTTTCATTGTACCATCAAAACCTGATTGCGGGTCACTCATTTTGCAAAGAGCTTGGTCTACAACCATTTCAAGTTTCTGCTCACCGTTTGTTGTACCGTAGAGCACGGAAACCATTTGGGATGGATCGTACTTTTCTTCGGGGTCATATGCTGCTGCAAACTGCATACTGTCGTATCTCCACATAGAAGCTACTTCAGGTGAATTATTAAACAGTGTGTTGTCTATACATTCCATAGCAATATACAGATTTTCTTCATCCCAAGAATAAGAAATGTTGGCACTAAAGTCATTGGGATCATTCTGATAGAAGTCAACCACTGTATAGGTCACAGCAGTGTTGGGGCCAATATATACGGGTTTTCCGTATTCGCCATCGGATATTACGCCGTCTAATGCAGGCTTGTTGTATGCATATTGGCAAACTGCATATGATGTGGAATCCGATAGGTCTATCATTATTCCGTCTTCGGTAATAAATGTAGCCACAACATCAAACAGGCTTGTATCTGCCGAAACATTGACAACCGTTGTGAAGCTGGAAGATGGTTCGATACAGAGGTTGTCATATTCTTTCTGATAGTTTGTTGCACCAACCAGGTCGTTTATAAGGAATTTACCTGATACAACACCGGAGCCTGTGTTGGAAAGGGTTATGTTAAGATTAGCATTGCTAAGCTCATAACCTCCATCAGCATTTTGGATCGGTTTACATACAAGAGACATTTCTATCGGTGTGTTGTATTCAAAGATAAGTATTCCGTCCAAATATTTGTTTTCGCCATCGGTAATCTTAATTCCGACACGGTCTCTGTAGGATGTAGTACGGGCAGTATCTACAAAAACAGTCATAGTACCGTCTGCGTTTTCTGTAACATTGAACTTTAAGTCGTCATTCTTTTCGGGAACCAGTTCTACATTCAATTTCTTACCTGCAAAGTTATTTACAGTAAATGTAGCATCCTGTGCAAATGCGATATCAAAGTCGTTTTTGCTTATAAGCTGCTTTTCGCTTCTTTCAAACTTTTTGAAGTTACCCTTAACATATATGGGGGCTTCGCTAAGTGCAAAGGTATATACGCCGTCTACGCCATGCAGTATGGTCATATTACCATAGCAGTCATAGAGTTCAACGCTGTCTACACCAAGGTCGATTGCAACAGTTCCGCCGTTGCCTCTTGCCCAAAGGAAGATAACGTCGTCTATCTTATCTTTGTTGTGCATGCGGTAAGCATAAGTATCGTCATTTATTGTGATATCTTCTGCATATTTGTATCCTGCAAGCATATGATTCATATTTGCAATCATAGGATAGCTTGCTTTTGCTGCACCAACTGTTTTTGCACCCGAGAATTCTATGAGTCCCCAATGGTTTTCTCTGCTGCCCTTGACTATGCCACCATCCTGGAATTGGTACTGTGTGTATTCGTCAAAATGCGGGATTTTGGACAGAGCAACATAGTACTGCATGAGATAATAACCCTGGCGAAGCTCGTCTACACCATAGAATGTATCATCAACATAACCAAGCTCTGTTGTAACTATGGGCATATCTTCGTAGCCGTATTTGTCGAGGATTTCTCTCGCACGAGTCACAAGAGTTACAGCTTCGCTCGACATCGGGTCCTGGGCGATTGTTTTGTAGGCGTGTACGCAGTAGCCATCCATATATTCGCCGCCGCCGCTTTTGAGGATGGTTTCGAGCCATGTCAAGTCAACATTCGATGTTACACCGCCCCAGAATTTAATTTCGGGATAATGTGCTTTCATTTCGGTGTAGGTTTTCTTCATGAATTCTACATAGTCGGTCAAGGGTCTTGCATAACGGTTGAACGATGCACCCAAAATGTTCCATTCGTTCCACATATCGTAAGAGTCAACACCATAGCGTTCTATATCGGTCATAAAGTGAGCGTATGTAAAGAAGCTCTCCATACCCTTGTCTGTGTGAGGTGCATGCTCTCCGGGCAAAAATTCACCGCTTACCGCAAGATAGTTACCAAAGATGTTGATGTTGTTTTCGCGGGCGAGTCTTTGCATTTCGAAAGATGACGCCGGGAACAAATATGCCTCTTTTTCACCGGCATCGCTATGACGAACCGCATTAAGAGCATTCATTATACGAATTCTGCCTATGCCGGCATTTCTTAAAAGAGGAACAAACTCCAATCTCTTACCTGTGCAAGCACCATAGACATAGTTCATGGTCTCGCCAAAGTCGGTACGAGTGTAGGAAAATCTTGTTGTATCTTCACTTCTTATGCCAAGCTCTTCGTTGGTAAAGGTGGATGTAAGGAAATATACACCGTATCTTCCGCCAACATCGAGAGGAAGTTCGATCTTTGTGGGTTTTCCCGGTTCAAGTTCCACAATAGTATCCGAAGTAAAGACTTCGTCTCCTTCATAGCTTTTGACACTGAAGTGTCCATTTAAGGTATAGGTACCTTTTTTATGGCTTTCTACTATATATGTCTTGTTATCAAGAGTAATATTAAACTTGATATCCTCACCTGTAAAGAAGTGGTTGCCGTATATGCCTGTGTCGGCTGTTATGGTAACCTGGTCGTGCATACCTGTTACATTGACATTAACAGCTCTTACAACAAAGTTTTCAAACGAGGTCTGCATATTCTTTGTTTTGGAAGAAAGCTTGAAATCAGCACCCTCAAAACCATTATTCATAAGTGCATCGGTAATTACAAAGGTATGCTTCTTCCAGGAAAGAGAACCATCCATTTCTTTGTAGGGACTCTCTTTGGCTTTGCCGTCTCTGCCGATATATTCTATGGCAAAGCTACCCTCCCCTGCATCGAAGAATTCCACCTCGATTTCAACAATTCTGCCTTTGTCAAATTTGTCGGCATACTTGTCATCTATATCCATGTAGAGATAATAGTCGGTCTTGGCTGATACCACATCAAAAAGCCAACCCTTTTTGCCGCCTCTTACGGCAAGAACATCAAGACCGCTATCTCCCATATGTACCTTCATGTTGCTTTCTGTTATTTTGCCGTTTTCGTCCACATAGGCATAAATGGCATCTGCATCAGCAGTATTTAAGTCACTTGCCATAACCGAAAAAGCTGTGAAAACAAGTACAACACAAAGTACGCATAAGAAAATTTTTGCCTCTTTCATATTCATCCTCCTTGTAGTTGTGAGTTTTTAAACTGCAAAATCTATATAATCAAAGTGTACATACCACTTTGTATAAAGGAAGTTAACTCTTCTCCTCAAGTAAACACCCACTATATATTAGTTGCCATTTACCCAAGGAGAAGATTCTCCTCGGGGTTTATAAGACTAAATTAATTATCAAATTAATAATTTTTACTCATTGATTCATATAGCGGAACAATATCGCCATCTATATTTTCCCAAATAAATTGTTTGGAATATGATACAGTACCGGTTGTAGCGGTAGGCATATCATTTCTTATTGTGGTTTCTTCTGCAGTATTAGCTAGTAAAGTTTCTTCAAATATTTCTGCTTTGATTAAATTATGATTTATATCATAATTAGCTATAACAACTACTATTTCTTTGTCTTCGTTTGTTGTGTTTATATATTTTACATATCCGGTAGTCCTTTCTTTTTCATCACCAAGGTGATTTAAAGAACCGCCAGTAACCTCTACAACCTCTTCTACTTCAGAAACAGCATACATTTTAAAATTGGCAAGTCTTACATCAAGCTTGCTTTCACTCGAACTTTTAGGAACAAGTACAGTTCTGTTTCTTGAACCGCAGAAACCATAAGAACCTTCAGAAAGACCGGTTACGGTTACATCTGTTGCATTTTTGTTATTAAACTGTTTCATTATTACATCCTGCACTACATCATTAACAGTGATTTTAACATCATTTGTTGTGGAACCAAGTTCGATTACAACAGTGTTCCAGTCTTTTGCCTTAAGAGCTTTAGCCACATAACGGTATCCGTATACAACCGTACCGGGATTATAATCTTCTCCGCCAACTGCAACATAGAAATCAAGTGTTTGGCTTCCGTTCAACGATTCTGTATATTCATTAGTAGTCTTATCGGCATATCTTCTGAAACGGAAACCAAGACCGTCATCGGTATCACCAATGTAAATAGCAGTTTCTATCTTCAAGCTGTCATAATCAGTCCAAGTAAGGCCTCCCAAAGACTGTTTGGCACTACCGCCAGTAAAAAATTGTATTGCATTTTCGGTACCGGCAGTATTTCCATAGTCATAAGAGTCAACAGAGAATTGTAAAGAATCGTTTCCGTTGTAATCACCTGATACAATCGTTTTTGGTTCTTGGGTTGTTGCACTGCCTATTCGATATTGATACGCATTAAGCGCATTAATATCGGCAACAATGGTTGTTTCTGTAGTAGCTGCAAAAGCTACAGTTGTCATAGATGCAAATACCAGGGTGAGAGCTAAAATTAAGCTCAGGATTTTAAAACTTTTCATCTTTTTTCCTCCTAGAAAAATTATTTTTTTAAATATATTAACCCTTAACCGAGCCTACCATAACGCCGGTTACAAAATGCTTTTGGATAAATGGATACAAAAGCATAACGGGTATTGTACTAACAACAATAAGCGAGTACTTAAGAAGGTCTGCGAGACCTTGCTTTGCTTCCATAAGTTCGGGGTCCACTATCTGTGATGCATCGATCTGATTTTCTACAAGTATTTCTCTCAAAAACAGCTGAAGAGGCCAGTAGTTTCTGTCGCTTAGGTATATAAACGCATTGAAATACGCATTCCAGTGAGTAATTGCATAGTACAAAGTAAGTACCGCAATAACAGATTTGGACAGTGGCAGGACAATCTGTCCGAAATAGCGGAAGTCGCTGCAACCGTCTATCTTTGCCGCCTCAAGCAGCTCACCGGGGATGTTGTTTTGTATAAATGTTCTTGCAATGATAAGATTGTATGCACTGATAGCATGCAGGGATACCATAACAAGAGGTTTGTTCATAAGACCCAATCCCTTAACAAGCATATATGTAGGAATCATACCGCCGTTAAATATCATAGTAAATGTAAACAGCAGTGTAATCGCTTTGCCCCAGGGCAGGTCCCTACGAGAGAGAGGATATGCCGCAATCATCGTGAGTATAAGGTTAATTATAGTACCTATCGTGGTGTAGAGAATTGTGTTTCTGTAACCTATGAGTACATCTGCTTTTTTAAACACTGCAATGTATCCTTCAAGGCTAAACTGTACAGGCCACAAAAATACCTGACCATTGGTAACGGCTTCTTTTGAAGAGAACGATGACGAAACTACAAATATAAGCGGATATGCCACAATGATAAGAAGGGCTGCGATTATAATATGTATAACGGCATTAAAAATTCTGTCTTCTCTGGAATCTGTGATTTTGTTTTTGCTTTTTGCCATTTCGCCACCTCCTACCACAAGCTTGTTTCGCTAACTTTGGAAGAGAACTTATTAACTGCTACAATAAGTACAAAGTTAACTATTGAGTTAAACAGACCGATAGCGGTGGAATATGAATATTTGGTTTCCATACCGCCAGTACCGCCGAAGGATTTTTCGTACACTAATGTCGAAATAACCTGGCTGTTCTTCAGGTTGATTGGGTTTTGCATAAGATAAATCTTTTCAAAACCGATATTCATTATTCTTCCGCACTGGAGTATGAGCATAATAACTACCGTAGGAAGAATGCCGGGAATATCTACATGAAGAACTCTCTTCCATCTTGATGCACCGTCTATCTGTGCCGCCTCGTGCAAATCGGGCGAAATTCCCGCAAGTGCCGAGAGGTAGATTATAGATGAATATCCCATATTCTGCCAAACTCCCGACCATACATACATATGTATAAAGGATTTTGAGTTGGCAAGCATATTGGGGGCATAAGAGCCTGTAAATAACTTGTATATATTTCCGTACAAACCGACATAGGGGTTAAAAATCTGATTCATCATACCTACAAGTACAACTATAGATATAAAGTGCGGTGCATACATAACCATTTGTACGGTCTTTTTGTATCTTTGGTTTCTTAAAAGATTAACACAAAGTGCCAATACGATAGGAAACGGAAAGCTAACCACCAACGAATATACAGATGTTTTTACGGTGTTGATAATTGTCCTCGAGAACTGGTAGTCATTAAAGAACTTCTGGAAGTATTTAAATCCTACCCAAGGACTTCCAAACATTCCGTATCTGGAGCTGTAATCCTTAAATGCTATCTGCAAGCCAACCATGGGCCCGTAGTTGAATATGAGTATATATACTACGGGCACAAGGAGCATTACATAGAGCTGCCAGTATTTGTGAAAGTTATTCTTTATTCTGGCACTGTTTAAGGTTGCACCTGACGGAGTGTTGGATTTAATTTTTGTATTTTTCATTGCATTATCTCCAATTCTATCAACTGCTAATCAATTATTATTTTTTTGTTTTGTCATAAGCTGCCTGAGTATATTCAATAAGTGTATCTATACCCATATTTTTGAGTTCATCAATATACTGGTTCCATTCTTTGTCAACATTCTTTTCGCCAACGACAAAGAGAGTTGTCATTTCTTTTACATAGGATTCGATGCTCGAATTTAATTCGTTAGCCTCTGCAAGACAATCCATATCGTATACAAATTTCTTGACATCTGTCATATCTGCAGATTTGAGATAGAGCTTTGTAGATTCTGCAATTGATGCTTCTTCAAAGTTGTTTTCGGATGCAACCTGACCTAATGAAAGTGGGTAACCTCTGTATGTAGGACCTGCACCATTCCAGTGAGCATTTGTAGTAACGCCCCACTTGTCGTTGATCATTTTTACAACTGCATCATATCCGATGTCGCCATAGAGCGACTGGTCATCTTCGCTTGCATACACCCAGTCTACATCCTTTTCTCCCCAACGGTTGCTAAGTGACATATCGGGACTGCACATAATATCGCCGAGCATAAATGCAGCTTCGGGATATTTACAGTTTTTTGTAATTACAAAGCCTGTAGCCGGAACTGTAGGAACCCATACAGCGTTTCCGTCTTTCTTCTTATGTTTAAGAGGCGGAAGAGGAACATACTCGTTGTATCTGTCTTGTACATCGGCATTGAATCCAAGAGACATTGATACAAACGAACCCAAAATCGGCACACCGGGGTTGTTTTTGATAGGTTTAAACGACTGCGAATCGAGTGTAAATGTACTGTCGCTTATAAGGCCATCTTTGTAGAGGTCTGCACAGTACTTGATAGCCTCTTTCCAGCCATCCTGCATATATCCTGCCTGAACCTTGTCTTTGCCATCTACATAGAGGTAAGATGTCTTGGGGGTAAACTTAACAAATGAGCCAAATATGTACTCGAGACCGCAAAGGTTACCAAGGCTTGTGTAACCGCTAAATGCAAGTTCGTCTGCCTTGCCGTTGCCGTTGGGGTCTTTTTCTTTAAAAGCTTTTAACATTTTTTTGAAATCTTTGGTTGTTGTAGGAACATCCATACCAACAGCATCAAGCCACTTTTTGTTTACCCATGCTCTTGTACAGCCGAGCTCGTTTGGAAGAGCCTTGTTGTATCTGGGAACATAGTACATCTTGCCATCGGGAAGAGTAATCATATTTTTTAAGTCCTCTTCCTCTTTGAGAGCTTCCTTTAAATAATATGCAGAGTTCTCATAGTAAGCATTCAAAGGAACAATCATTCCCGACTCTCCATAACCCAAAAGAGCACCGTCGGTAAAGTTGACACCGCAAATGATATCGGGCAGTTCGTCACCGCCGGATGCCATCATAAGCTCAACCTTCTGCATTGTGTCGCTTGAAGGAAGATATTCGAACTTGAGATCGCAGTTCATAAGTTCTTCAAGCTTCTGGGTATAAGTGTTGTTTTCGTAATCAGTGATCAGAGCACTCTTGGGAATACCAATCGTTAAAGTGATCTTTTCCTTGCATACCGGGAATGTTCCGGGTTTGTTAAGATTTTCATCTTTAACATACTCAACGGAAACAACTTCTTCCGGATTCTTTGTGCCACAACCTGACAGTATACTCAATGCCAGTACAGCAATGAGCAAAATACTTGTCGCCTTCTTAAAACTTTTCATAAAAATAGCCTCCTTTATTAAATAACTTATAAATTTATTATAACAACATTTCTCTTTAAAGTAACCAACAAAATATGGTAAATATTACTTTGACATAACCTTTGAAATTATCTTTGGCATATCCAAAAGAGAAACATTATTAACAATACCTACTGTAGATTATATAATAAGGAAAAAAACTTTGAAATATCCAAAAAAATAACCAAAAAAAAACAAAAATTAGGTATTGCTTTTTTGCAAAATGTATTGTATAATTATTAGCCATCAAGAAAGATAGGTTTTTTTGGAGGTGATTTTATGCAGCAAAAAGTTACCAAAATCCCTACGCTGATTGAGACTAACTACGCAAAATCGGTGTGGTGTGATGAGATTTTGAACGGCATCGGAAAGAAAAGATATTCTGTTATTTCCTTTGATGATTTGGGGAAATACGAAGAAAACTCTGTTGTCGCTATAATAGGTACTACAAATTCATTCTTCAGAAATGCCGTAAGAGCTTGCATAAAGCGTAATTTGCGTGCACTGCTTGTAGGTGCTGAATTTACGGATTTTGGCAACAGAGCAAGCAGTATTAAAACAGACAGAATAGACGCTATTTCTTCGTTTGTTAAGTATCTGCACTCAAATAAAAGAGACAAAATCGCCCTATTTGGCATAGACAAGTTTTCTGCAAAGGATTTAGAAAAAAAAGAGGCCTTTATAGAAACTATGAAGGAGCTCGATTTACCCAAGCCTCACAAACACATATACTACTACAATGAGAACTTCCAGAATACATTAAATGATATATTCAAAAACATCTCCGATTACAACAGCGTAATTTGTTCTAACGACTATTTTGCTGTTGCTTTTATTATAGAAGCCGCAAAACGCGGGGTATCTGTGCCCGATGATATTTTTGTTACCGGATATGGAAACACCTATATTGGCGAAAAAATATGCCCTTCATTAACAACCATAGCACCTAAATATTATGAGCTTGGCAGACAAGCTTCCAAGATATATGCACATCTTGCAGACAACGCCGATATTACATCGCTGGAGCTTTTTATCGACTATGATATGATAATAAGAAAAAGCACCGACAACAGGACATTAACCAAGAGCAGACATGATGAAATCTTTGAGGCTGATCCGAACATCAACAATATGTTTGACGACAAGGAAATCAAGCCAATCATCGGACTTGATTCTATACTTGCTCTGTCGGACAAATCCCTTATTGAAATTCTTGATTCAATTTCGAACGATGAGTCGTACAATTATATCGCAGAAAAGCTGTATCTTTCGGATTCCGCATTCAGATACAAGCTAAACAAGATATTTAGTTTCACAGGGGCTTCGTCGAAAAAAGAGCTTAAAGAATTAAGAGATAGTATTACTTTAGAAAATTATGATATTGAGCACACTAACGATTAAAAAACGGCGGAGCATTTTTGTGCTTCGCTGTTTTAAATTATCCTATTAAAGTTTCGTCATAACAAGCTCTGGAGCCACCTATAAACTTTGGTCTTGAGCGAGCCGCACATATGAGTGCCTCGCCTATTTTTTTGACCTCAAGCCTTACCGGAACCGCAACATCTTTCAGATGCATTCCGATAAGTGTAAGACCAATATCGAGTCCTGCATCGGCTTTGATATGCTCCAAAGCCACAGGGTTATCAAAATGGCTGTAAGCCTGGGTTGCAAAAGAGCCCCCCGCCTTGGGAACCGGAACAACATTAACAGTTTCGGCAAAAGGCACAGCAGCTTTTTCTATGATAATGGCACGGTTCAAATGCTCACAGCACTGTGCCGCAAGGTATATACCCTTGTCGTTAAGAACAGAGTATATGCTCTCAAAAAGGATTTTGGCAGTATCGGGACTTGAATTTGTACCAAGTTTACTGCCCAGAACCTCACTTGTAGAGCAGCCCACAACCAATATATCACCTTTTTTCAGATGAGCTTTTTCCACAAGCTCTTCTATTGCATTTTTGCTTTCCATAGCAATCTTATCATTCATATTTTACACTCCCCCATTATTCAACAATACTGCATACCCACACACGCTTTTTTACAAGTATTCCACCGATTATTGCCTTCAATATATCTACACACTGAACGGCGATATATGTAACATAGACAGTTGTAATTGCCGCAAAGCCAAAAGCTACGGGTACGCACACGCAAAACACAACACAACCATCAAAGAGTATCGTTGCAAGCACCTTGCCCCCTGAACGAAGTGTAAAATACGCAGAGTTTTCGTAGCTTAAAAACGGCATAAAAAATGTACTTGCTTTTATAAAAAATACAGCCAGCTCTCTGGATTCAGATGACACATTATAAAGCATAGTAACATAGTCTGCACAGACAAAAGTAACTATCGCTATAATAACACTTACAAACACAGAAAAGGCATTAAGCTTTCTTACCTGGTCTACTGCCTCTTCGAACCTGCCAGCTCCAAGAGACTTGCCCGCGATAATACCTACTGCAATCCCAAGGGAACGAAATGTTATATTAAAAAGATTAAGTATCGTTGAAGAAATACTCTGCCCTGCCACCACAGCAAGACCGTATCTGCTGTATGCAAGGGTAAGAAGTGACATTCCCACTGACCACATACACTCGTTTAAAAGAAGCGGCACGCCCTTTATTACAAGAGCCCTAAGCTCTTTCTTGGGAATGTAAAGGCTATTTAGTGCACCTTTGAAATAGCTATGACGGTCTTTGGTTTTTATAATATACAAAATGACAATACCGCACTCAACAAAACGCGAAACAGTAGTTCCTATTGCCGCACCTATAACACCGAGCTTTGGAAAAAATGCAAGTCCGAATATCAAAACAGCATTGATAACAGTATTTACAACAACTGCAACAAAGCCCGCAACCATAGGAACAAAGGTTTCGCCGCTTTCTTTTAGCGTGCCTGCATAAATCTGGGTTACAGAATACGCAGGAAAGCCTATCATAATTATTTTGAGATAGCTCTTTGCCAAAGAATGTGCTTTGTTAAGGTCGCAGTTGTAGCTTCCGTCACTTAAATATGCGTTGATAAGAGAGTCACCGCAGAATATAAAAACCAAACAAGTGATTACGGTAATCAGTGCACACACAGCGGTTTTGTATCGTATGGTGTATCTTATGCCGTCGTGGTCGTTTTTGCCGAAATACTGCGCAGTAAATATACCTGCACCGCTTATTGCTCCGAAAATCGAAAGATTGTATATAAACACGAGCTGATTGACAATAGCAACAGCGGCTACCTCTTCTGTGCCAAGACTACCCACCATCAGATTGTCTATGAGGTTTACAAAGTTTGTTATTAAATTTTGAAACATAATCGGAAGTGCAACAAAAAGTACAGCTTTGTAAAAGGACTTACTTCCTATATACCTCTTTAAAATCATTAGAATTTAACTCCGTTTTATATGTTTAAAAATGTACATGCAATGCTGAAATACACCAAAAGCGAGAGCACATCGACAATAGCGGTAATAAACGGGCTCGCCATAACTGTTGGGTCAATTCCTACCTTGCTGGCACCTATGGGAAGAAGACAACCTATCATCTTGGAAAAGACAACAGCTACCACAAGTGTAATGGATATTACCATCGAAATTTCAAACCCAACCCTGTCAAAAATCATACATTTTGCAAAATTCAATAATGCGAGAGTGATACCGCACAAAAAGGCAACACGGATTTCTTTCCACATAACCTTGAGTGTATCTCTGTACTCTATCTCGCCCAAAGACAGTCCGCGGACAACAGTTACCGATGCTTGAGAACCGGAATTTCCGGCTGTACCCATAATCATAGGTATAAAAGCCGTGAGGATTACCTGCGACTTAAGGGCGTTTTCAAACCCGGTAATTATCATAATTGTAAAGCTTGCAGAAAGCATAAGAAGTATAAGCCAGGGAATACGCTTTTTCCATGTTTCAAATATGCCTGTTCTCATATACGGCTTGTCGTTGGGGACAATAGCCGCCAGTTTTTCGATATCTTCTGTAGCCTCGTCCTGCAATACATCGATAGCATCGTCGAATGTTACGATACCAACAAGACGCTGTTCTTCGTCTACTACAGGAATTGCCATAAAGTTGTATTTGTCAAAACAGTTGGCAACGACTTCTTTATCTTCCAATGTGGTAACATATATGGGGTTCGACTCCATAATATCTTCGATTATGTCATCTTCATCAGCCAAAAGAAGTGTCTTGACAGAAACCAGACCAATGAGTTTGCGGTCAGTATCGGTGACATAGCAGGTATAGATGGTTTCTTTGTCTACGCCTGTTCTTCTTATATACTTAATCGCTTCGTTTACAGTAAGATGCTTTTTGAGGCCTACATATTCCGTAGTCATTATGCTGCCGGCACTGTCATCGGGATACTGAAGCAGCATATTGATGGTTTTTCTCGTATCGGCATCTGCCATACGAAGAATTCTCTTTACAACGATTGCAGGCATTTCCTCGATGATATCAACGGCATCGTCTACATAGAGTTCGTCTATAACCTCTTTTAATTCTTTATCGGTAAAGCTCTCTATAAGATGTTTTTGCTGTTCGGGGTCCATTTCGACAAAAGTATCTGCAGCCAGGTCTTTTGGCGTAATGCGGAATGCAATCACAACCTCCTCTGCCTTAAGCTCCGAGAAAAAAAGTGCAATATCCGCAGGATTCATAGTATTCAGAGTTTCTTTTAGTTTTACAAATTGTTTTGTACGAACCAGCTCCAAAAGAAGCTCAATCATTTCCATTTCTTCGTTCATAAAAAATTCCTCCCTTTAATTAGTGTGGAAGGAAGTAAGGGCAAACCAAACATGACAAAAGCGGCAAAAAGAGCTATGTCTTTTGCCGCAATATAATCAAAATATTAACACACACAATTAAGCACGCCCAAAAGACGCACTAAAGTGCATATAAATACCCTGACTATACCCGACATACTTGGTACTGCTACTACCTCCGGCGTCCATTAAATTTCACCTCTCTTGTGTGTGTAATCTGTTTACTTAAATATAGTAACATATTCTTTTAAAAATCTCAATAGTTTTGGAAAATTTTTTAAAATTTATGCCGAAGTGCTTTCTTCAGCTTCTTCACACTTTGCCAAAGTGAGCTTTTTGACCGGTTTTCTGTAATTGTATATAATAAGGCTTATTCCCAAAACTACACTGAAAACTGCAACAATCTGCGATACTCTAAAAGACCCTATATACAGACTGTCTGTTCTGAATGATTCTATAAAAAACCTGCCTAATCCGTAGCTTACAAGATATGAGCAAAAAATTTCTCCATCGAATTTTCTTTTTTTAAACAACATCAAAAACACAAAAACAAAGATTACATTCCAAAGAGATTCGTATAAAAATGTGGGGTGTACAGGCAACGCGGGGTCTACATCTGCACCGTTTGACAAAAGAGAAAACAGCTCGTCTTTTATGAGGTTTCCTGTCATTGCCCAAGGGAGATTGGTGTTTGTTCCGAATGCCTCCTGATTAAAGAAATTGCCCCATCTGCCTACAGCCTGACCTATAAGCAGTGCAATCGCTCCGATATCGCAGAAAAGCGCCAGATTCTCCTTTTTAATTTTGCAATATATCACCGCAACCAAAACAGCAGTAATTATGGCACCGTATATTGCGATACCGCCATTGTATATCTTGAGTATTTCTATGGGATTTTGTGCATAGCTTTCCCACCGGAAAGCCACATAATAGAGCCTTGCTCCTATTATTGACAACGGCGTTGCATACAGAACAATATCAAGTACTGTATCGGACTTCATAGAGTATTTTTTTGCAAGGTTAAGGGCAACAACCAACGCCAATGCAAAGCCAAATGCAATTATTATCCCATACCAGTAGATTTCGTGGCCGCCTATGCTAAAGGCAACTCTGTCGGCATTTATACTGATTCCAAGATTTGGAAATGCGATGTAATCTGTCATAGATTTGAGCCATCCTTTCGTGTGCTTAAGAAGGATATACGATACTCACAGCCATATTTTCTTCTGTAAATATCTCATCAAAAACTTGCGTAATATATTCCATATCCACAGTTTCGAATACATCCGAGAAATTTAATATATTTATTCCCGTAAGAATATATCGTGTAACCATATTGCCTATGGTTTCAACATTGTTAAAGCCCCTTAAATACGAACCGAAAAAGGCTTTTTTGGTTATTTCAAACTCTTCTTTGTCAAAACCTTCGCTATGCCTTTTTGCAAGTTCTTTGATAATTCTTTCTTTTACTTCAAGCGGCTTTTCGCTTTCGCCGCAGATTACCGCACAAGAGAACTCCGGTTCTGTGGAATTGTCTGTACAAAAGCTCTCGTTTATAACTCCCTCCTCATACATTGTGGTATAGAGGTTGCTGCATCTGCCAAAGAGCATCTTTGATATGATTTCTACTGCCAATTCCCTCTTTAAAAGTTCATCGCCCTCTTTGAGATAATTATCCTTAAAGCCTATGTTAAAAAGCGGGATTGAAACGCTGGCTTTTGCTTCTATAAGCTTTTGGCAAACTGACTTGGGCTCTTCTTCAAAAACACTTTTAACCATCCCTGACGGGCAGTCTTTTTTCAAGGTGCTGTCTACTGTTTCAAAAACCTTGTCCACATCTACATCTCCAACCACGCAGATAACCATATTGGAAGGGTTATAGTATGTGTTGTAGCACTTGTAAAGTACATCTTTGTCTATTTTGGAGATGCTTTCCACTGTTCCTGCGATATCTATGCGGACCGGATTTTTGTGGTAGAGTGCCTTTAAAAGATTAAACATTACAACCCAGTTTCCGTCATCGTCATACATACGGATTTCCTGACCAATTATACCCTGCTCTTTCTTTACATTTTCGTCCGTAAAATACGGCTCTGTTACATAAGAAATGAGATGTTCCAGGCTCTCGTAGAAATTATCTGTACACGAAAACAAATAGCATGTGTGATTAAATGATGTAAACGCATTGGCGTTGGCTCCCAAAAGTGCAAACTTGTCAAATGCGTTGGTGCCGTCGCTCTGTTCAAAGAGCTTGTGTTCGAGAAAATGTGCAACCCCGTCGGGAATTGTGCAGGGTTTATCTTCACCAAGCGGTACAAAGCAGTTGTTTACAGAACCGAATTTGGTGGCAAAGGTTGCGTACTTTTTTACACAGCCTTTTTTGGGGATTACAAAAACGCCGAGACCTGTTTCGTGCTCGCCTATATACATTGTTTCTTTTAGTCTGGAATTTTCTATCTTTGTATAGTTCATATTTATGCCTCCATACCCTTTAAGAAATAAACCGTATCCAATCTGACATTCGATAGTGCATCCAAAACCTCTGCCTTTGTGATTTTGGATATTTTTTCTATTGCCTCATCAATCGTGTCGTAGTTACCGCTAAAGCACTGACTTCTGTAATAGTCCTTCATGGCATATGGACTATCCTTGTAGGACTTGTAATTATTTATTATATAGTTTCTGGCAACTTCCATTTCTTCGTCAGTAAAATCTCCGCCTGCAATGTTTTTGAGTTGCTTTTCTATCTCGGTTTTGGCTTTTTCGTAATTTTCAAATTCAATACCCGAACTTACAAGCATTATTGCACGGAATTTGTCGGTCATAGACGAAGCGTAGTAGCAGAGGCTCATCTTTTCTCTAACGGTGTTAAAGAGCCTTGAATGTGCACCCGAACCGAAAATACTGTTGCCCAAAAGAAGTGCATAATATCTGCTGTCACATGCAGTAATACCTGTCCTAAAGCCCATAGCGAGCTTACCCTGCATAACATCAAACTTGTCTTCGACATATTTTACATCTTCGGACACTTTAGAAGTTATATCCGCGGCAGTGATAGGCTTTATATCAAAATCAAACTTGGCAAAATACTTTTTGATATAATCAGCAACAGAGGAAATATCTACATCGCCAACCACAAAAATGTCAATAGGACTTGTATTTATGATAGAAAAATAGTGTTTGCAAAGTTCATCATTTTGGATTTTGTCCAGATCCTCAAGATAACCAAACTCAAATATTGAATTTTCTTCTCCTTTGCACATTTCTTCTATACATCTGAAATTGGCATAGGAACGCTTGTCATTAATAAGCCCCTCAATGTCATCTTTGAGATTTTGTTTTTCTACATCAAAGGAGTTTTGAGGAAATGTGCCATCTGTAATATATGGTTTGAAAATCAAATCAAGCATCATTTCTATACATTCGTCTGTTATGCTCGAATCGGCATATTCATCCGAGAGAAAGTTCACAGACGAAACAATACTCTGCACATATGCCTTTTTAGTGATATTTACATCATAGAGCATACCATAGAGTCTGTCTGCCTTTTGGTTTAATTTCTGAATATCTGTGCACTCCGTAGTTCCCCTCTTTAAAAGCTTGGACAAAAGTGCGTTTGAAGTTGCCTCATCCTTGGATAGTCTTCTGTTTAAAAAAGTACTTACAGATACGGTTTTGTATTTTGTATCCTGAATGTAATAAAGGTTGATACCTTTTAAAATTTCTTTTTTAATAATATCAGGCATATTATCTCACCTTTCATAAATATATATTTCCTATTTTAACACACATATTAATAAATTACCATACATTTTTTGTAAATTTATATCTTATTTTGTTATAATATGTTGTAGTGATTACATACAAAAAGAGTTCAAACCGCTTGTACATTTTGGATAAAAATAACAACATAAGCAAATATTTTGTTGACATCTTTGACAATTTTACCTATAATGACAATATACGGAATTTTTTATTTCTGAGGGGAGTTTAAAATGGAAATTACAAGCATCAAAATCAAAAAGTTTGAAACAGAAAGTAAGATGAAAGCCATTGCTTCTGTTACATTTGACGATTGCTTTGCTGTTCACGACATCAAAGTTATCGAAAATGAGGACAAGGTTTTCATAGCAATGCCTAACAAAAGATTAAAAGACGGAACATTCAAAGATGTTGCTCACCCCATCAACTTTGAATTCAGACAGTTTATCGAAAGCAAAGTTATCGAAGCTTACAATAACGCAGAAATCGAAGAATAACAACAATACTTTTTGGAACCGCCGGATGTACGGCGGTTCTTTTTTTATAATTTTTCCAAAAACATCTTGCAAGTTTGTGATTATTGCAGTATAATATTACTATATGTATTTTAGAGAGGAAAATTCGTATGAGATTATCAAAATATTTATTGCCCACATTAAGAGAAGTGCCTGCTGAAGCAGAAATTCCAAGCCATCAGCTGATGTTGCGTGCAGGCCTTATAAGAAAGCTTGCTTCCGGCGTTTACGGATATCTTCCGCTCGGACTGAAAGTTCTTAAAAATGTGGAAAACATAATAAGAAAAGGTATGGACGACCACGACGCTCAGGAACTTCTTATGTCTGCCCTTCTCCCCAAAGAAATGTACGAAGTATCCGGCAGATGGGAAGTATTCGGACCCGAAATGTTCCGTTTGAAAGACAGAGGCGACAGAGATTTTTGCCTTGGTCCCACACACGAGGAAATATTTACAGATACGGTTAAGGCAAATATCCGTTCCTATAAACAGCTCCCCGTTACACTCTATCAGATACAGACCAAATACCGCGACGAGAGACGCCCCAGATTTGGCGTAATAAGAAGCCGCGAATTTATAATGAAAGATGCTTACAGCTTCGACAAAGACGAAAATGGTCTTGATGTTTCTTACAAGAATATGTACGACGCATACAGAGAGATTTTTGACAAGATGGAGCTCGATTATCTCGTAGTTGATGCAGATTCGGGTGCAATGGGCGGAAGCGGTTCGCAGGAATTTATGGTTAAATCCGAAATAGGCGAAGATACCATTGCATACTGTGAAAAATGCGGTTACTGTGCAAACGAAGAAAAAGCCGTTTGCATACCCGAAGACGCAAAGAAAGATGCTGCTATGGGCGAAGTTGCCAAGGTACATACACCCAACGCAGGCACAATCGAAGATGTGACAAACTTCCTTGGCAAAACACCCAAGGATTTTGCCAAAACCATTATATACAAAGCCGATGACAAATTTGTTGCCGTAATGGTAAGAGGCGACCGCGAAGTAAACGATACAAAGGTTGTAAATGCTCTTGGCGGTGCGATTGAATTCGACCTGGCTCCGCTTGACGATTTGGTTCGCATTACCAACGCCAAAGCAGGCTTTGCAGGACCTGTGGGTCTTGATATTGATATTTATGTAGACGCCGAAGTTGCCAATATGACAAATATGATTGTCGGTGCAAACGAAACCGATTACCATCTTGAAAATGTCAACATCGACAGAGATTTCACTGCTACTGTTATTGGTGACTTCCGTAATATCGAAGAGGGCGACCTCTGCCCCATCTGCAAAGCAGAAAAAATCAAAACCTGCAGAGGTATTGAAGTTGGTCATATATTCAAGCTCGGTACAAAATATTCCAAGTCCATGCAGTGTACCTATCTCGATGAAAACGGCAAGGAACAGGTGCCCATTATGGGTTGCTATGGTATAGGAGTAAGCCGTTGTTTAGCAGCTATTATCGAACAAAACTGTGATGAAAACGGCATAATCTGGCCTATGAGCGTTGCTCCCTACAAGGTAATCGTTGTACCCGTAAATGTAAAAGACGAAACTCAAAGAGAGCTTGCGGAATATATTTATACAAGTCTTCGTTCAAGAGGCATCGATGTTATGCTCGATGACAGAAATGAGCGTGCAGGAGTTAAGTTTAATGATGCAGAATTAATAGGTATTCCGATAAGAATTACTGTCGGCAAAACCGCCGGCGAAGGCATTGTTGAATTCAAAGTAAGAAAAACAGGCGAACAGTCAAATCTCCCTGTTGAACAAGCCGTTAATGAAGCTGCCCGTTTAGTGAAATTGGGTTAATTTTTCGGGAGTCCATAGCGGACTCCCGTTTTTTTATAAGGATGTATATATATGTTTTTTTATTTGTTATCAATTTTGTTAATTTTAGCAGACCAGATAAGTAAATACTACACATTAAAAATGCTAAAGCCAATCGGAACTCTGGAAATAATCAAGGGTGTTTTTTCTTTGACATATGTGGAAAACAGAGGTGCAGCATTCGGTATACTGCAAAATGCCAGATGGATATTTATCGCAGCAACAGCTATAGCAATAGTTTGCCTTATAGTATACAAATGCAAATACAAACCAAAAGGCATTATCATAAACACTGCCCTCCTTTTTATCCTGTCGGGTGCTGTGGGTAATATGATAGACAGAATATGGAGGGGGTTTGTAGTGGATATGCTCGAGGTTACATTTATTACCTACCCCGTATTTAACTTTGCCGATTGTCTGGTTGTAATAGGTGCAATTCTTTTGGCAATATACATTATCTTTATATACAAAGAAAGCGAAGATGTGAATAACGATGGAAATGTATGAATTTACCGCCGAAGAAAACGGCGTAAGACTGGATAAATATATAAAAATCGAAAATATACCGCGTTCGCAGATACAAAGGCTTATTGACGAGGGAAATGTAACCGTAAACGGAAAAGAAGCCAAAGGTTCGCTTAAACTTAAAATCGGCGACAAAATATCTGTTAGTGTCCCCCCACCCGTATTGGCTGATGTTGTGCCCGAAGATATCCCGCTTGATATAGTGTATGAGGATGATTATCTTTTGGTAATTAACAAACCACAGGGTATGGTGGTTCATCCTGCACACGGCAATCTCACAGGAACTCTGGTAAATGCTCTCATGCACCATTGCAAAGGAAGTCTTAGCGGAATAAACGGCGTTATGCGGCCGGGAATTGTGCATAGAATAGACAAAGATACATCGGGACTTTTGCTTGTTGCAAAGACAAACGAGGCACACCTATCCCTTTCGGAACAGATTAAAAACAAAACAGCCCGCAGACACTACATATGTGTGGTATGCGGTCTTTTGCAAAACAAAAAAGGCGTCATAGATGCACCAATAGGCAGACACCCTACAAACAGACTAAAGATGGCAGTAACACCAAACAACTCAAAAAATGCCGTTACGCATTTTGAGGTAATTGAGTATCTTAATAATGCAACATATGTTTCCTGTGATCTGGAAACAGGAAGAACACATCAGATACGAGTGCATATGCAGTACATTGGTCATCCAATAATCGGCGATCCATTGTATCTTAATAAAAATCCATACAAGCTAAACGGTCAGGCTCTCCATGCTCAAAAAATCAGCTTTGACCACCCGATAACAAAGGAAAGAATGGAATTTAGTGTTGATGCACCAAAGTATTTTTATGATTTATTAGAAAAGTTGAGATAAAAAATCCCATTGGTTTACACACCAATGGGATTTTTTATATTATTCTTCTGTTTTTATAAGTTCAATACCAAGCTCGTCTAATTGCTTAACTTCAACAACATCGGGAGCACCGCTCATAAGCTCGGAAGCATTTTGTACTTTGGGGAATGCTATAACATCTCTTATGGATTCGCATCCGTCCATAAGCATTATCATACGGTCAAAACCATATGCCATACCGCCGTGAGGAGGTGTACCGTACTTGAGAGCTTCCATAAGGAATCCAAATCTTGCCCACGCATCCTCTTTGGTAAATCCGAGAACATTGAACATCTTTTCCTGGAGTTCGGAGTTGTAAATTCTGATACTTCCTCCGCCAAGCTCAACGCCGTTTAGTATGATGTCGTATGCTTTTGCGTGAACTTTGCCGGGATCAGTGTCAAGAAGATCCAAATCTTCGTCTTTTGGCGAAGTAAAGGGATGATGCATAGCTACATATCTGTTTTCTTCCTCGTCAAATTCTAAAAGCGGGAAGTCTGTAACCCAGAGGAAGTTGAATTTGTTTTCGTCGATTAAATCAT
This sequence comes from Clostridia bacterium, assembly GCA_045544515.1. Taxonomy (GTDB): domain Bacteria; phylum Bacillota; class Clostridia; order UMGS1810; family UMGS1810; genus RGIG8748. The sequence goes on from JAZPZD010000019.1 coordinate 143,996, forward strand.
AGGTTTTCGCGATTTCAATACGAAGTGCACCAAGTGATGCAAATACAACGGGGTCTTTGTCCGCAATGATAAATATCACATCATTTTCCTTGGCATCTACAGATTTTAAGATTGCGTTCATTTCATCTTCAGAAAGGAACTTGGCAATCGGTGACTGTATGCCGTCGGGATTAACCTTGATCCAGGCGAGAGCCTTTGCCTTATATGTCTTTACAAATTCGCCGAGGGCGTCTATCTTCTTTCTTGTTAGTTTATCTCCAAGGTTTTGGGCATTAATAGCACGAACAGAGCCGCCATTTGCAATGACATCTGTAAACACCTTGAATTCACAGTTTTTAACATCTTCTGTGATATTTTTAAGCTCCATACCAAATCTTGTATCGGGCTTGTCCGAACCAAAACGATCCATAGCCTCGCTATAGGGCATTCTCAAAAATGGGATCTGCAAATCTATTCCCTTGATTTCTTTGAAAATCTTTGCAAGAAGTCTTTCGTTTACTTCGATTACATCATCCATTTCCACAAAAGACATCTCTATATCTATCTGTGTAAATTCGGGCTGACGGTCTGCACGCAGGTCTTCGTCGCGGAAACACTTAACTATCTGATAGTATCTGTCCATACCCGAAATCATAAGAAGCTGTTTGTAGAGCTGCGGTGACTGCGGAAGTGCATAGAACTTGCCGTTGTGAACTCGGCTTGGAACAAGATAATCTCGTGCACCCTCGGGTGTGCTCTTGTTGAGCATGGGGGTTTCTATTTCATAAAAGCCGTTTTCGTCATAGAAATTACGCACAATTTTGGCAACCTTGCTTCTTAAAATCATTCTTCTTTGCATATCGGGACGGCGAAGGTCGAGATAACGGTATTTAAGTCGCAATTCTTCCTTTACATCGCTGTTTTCCACAATATAAAACGGAGGTGTTTCTGCAGAGTCAAGTATGCGAAGCTCCGAAACCTGAATTTCTATATCGCCTGTTTTCATATTTTTGTTAACAGAAGAACGCTCACAAACTACACCCTTTGCAGCCAAAACATATTCACTTCTTACCTTGGATGCCTTTTCGCAGAGTTCTTTGTTGTCGGTATCAAACATAAGCTGAATTATGCCTGTTACATCTCTTAAATTAATAAATATAAGTCCGCCGAGGTCTCTCACCTGGTCGGCAAAACCCATAACAATAACTTCTTTGCCGATATCTTCTTTCGTAAGATTTCCGCACATTGCGGTTCTTTTAAAACCTGTTATTTTTTCGAACATTTTGTATCATCCCTTTTATGTTATTTAATATTTTCTGCTATTGCCTTGGCAGTTAAGCTAACCTCTGTTGACTCACCCAAGGACATATCCTTTAGCATAACAAAGCCGTTACTCATTTCGTCGTCGCCTATTATAAGTGAGTACTTGCAGCCAAGCTTGTTTGCCTGCTTCATCTGTGCTTTGACACTTCTTGAGAGTTTGTCATAGTCAGCACTAATGCCCATACATCTCAAATCGTGAACCAACTTTTGTGCACAAAGGGCACTCTCGCTGCCTATATTTCCTACAAAAACCTGCATAGTGCTTTTGTCGTCTATTTCGATATTTTGTGCTTCAAGGCAGAGAAGCAATCTTTCCATTCCTATTGCAAAACCGCAGGCAGGAGTATCCGGACCGCCAAGTTCCTTTACAAGACCGTCATATCTTCCTCCGCCGCATATTGTAGCATTGGAGCTTGCGATATCGGCAGTTATCTCAAACACAGTCTTGGTATAGTAGTCAAGTCCGCGAACTATGTCGGGGTCTATGACATAGCTTATACCCATATTATCAAGCGAAGCCTTGACATTTTCAAAATGCTCGGAGCATTCGGTGCAAAGATGGTCTATAAGTCTTGGTGCATCTTTGATGATATCCTTGCAAATCGGTGATTTGCAGTCTATAATACGCATCGGATTGCGGTCAAATCTGCTCTTGCAGGTTTCGCAAAGCGAGTCGTAATTTGCTTTTAAATATTGCTTTAATTTTTCGTTGTATGCCTTTCTGCATTCGGGACATCCGATACTATTGATGCGAAGTGTAAGGTCTTTAAGCCCCAGTCTTTCAAAAAGCATAAGAGCAAGCTCTATAATCTCTGCATCGGCACTAAAATGCTGTGTTCCGAAATACTCCACGCCAAACTGATGAAACTCTCTCATTCTGCCTGCCTGGGGTTTTTCGTAACGATAACAGCTAATCTGGTAGAAAAGCTTTGTGGGCTGCGGATTATTAAAAAGTCCGTTTTCTATAAAGCTTCTTGCAGCTCCTGCAGTACCCTCGGGTCTTAAGGTGATGCTTCTGTCACCTTTGTCATTAAAGGTATACATTTCCTTTTCTACAACATCTGTGGTATCCCCTACACCGCGGCTGAAAAGCTCGGTGTGTTCAAATACGGGTGTGCGTATTTCTTTAACGCCGAAGTCGGCACATAGCTTTCTTATAACATCTTCTATATACTGCCATTTATGCGATACTTCGGGCAGTATGTCTGCTGTTCCTTTGGGTGCTTTGGTAAGCATTGTAAGATACCTCCAATTAATATAATCATACATAGTATATTTTACAAAAAACAACACGAAAAGTCAAGGAAAAGAGATAATTTGAATTTATATATTATTTACTTTTTTTTATTTGTGTGATATACTAAACAAAATAACACTATTGACGGAGGAATATCTATATGAGCCTTAACGAAACACCGTCTGCAAACAGAATACACATTGGCTTTTTCGGCAGAAGAAACGCAGGTAAATCCAGTCTTGTAAATGCAGTTACAGGACAAAACATTGCTGTGGTTTCCGACATTGCCGGAACAACCACCGACCCTGTTAATAAATCAATGGAGCTTTTACCTCTCGGTCCTGTCGTTATAACCGATACAGCCGGCTTTGATGACGAGGGCGTTCTTGGTGTTTTAAGGATCGAAAAAACAAAAGAAGTCCTTAAAAAAACCGATATTGCCGTATTGGTCGTAGACATTTCGAAGGGTTTGGCGGATTGCGACAGAGAGCTTTTGGAATTGTTTAAAGAAAAAAACATCAACTATATCATAGCTTACAACAAATGTGAGCTTACAGATACAATCGCTGATTTGAAAGAAAATGAAATTGCCGTAAGTGCATTAAAAAAAATTAACATAACGGAACTTAAAAATATGCTTGCCAATATCAAGCCAAAGGAGAGCTCTGATTATATGGTTTCGGGCTTTGTAAACCCGGGCGATACGGTGGTTTTTGTAACTCCTATTGATGAATCAGCACCAAAAGGAAGACTCATACTTCCGCAACAGATGGCAATACGCGACTGTCTGGATTGCGGTGCGGTTTCTGTTGTTACACAGCCCGAACAATTATCCGCTGTTTTGGATTCGCTTAAAGATAAGCCAAAGCTTGTTGTAACAGACAGCCAGGTTTTTAATAAGGTTAAAAATATAGTTCCCGAAGATATAATGCTTACATCTTTTTCTATACTTATGGCAAGAGTCAAAGGCCTTTTGGAAAGTGCGGTAGATGGTGCCATTGTGCTTGACACACTAAAAAACGGCGATACTGTCCTTGTATCCGAAGCGTGCACACATCACAGACAATGCAATGACATAGGCACCGTAAAACTCCCCTACTGGTTAGAAAACTATACAAAGAAAAAACTAAACTTTGAATTTACATCCGGCGGTGCTTTTCCTGATGAACTTGGCAAATACGCTCTTATAGTTCATTGCGGCGGTTGTATGATAAACGAAAAACAGATGACAGAAAGAATAAAATGTGCAAAAGAGCAAAACATTCCCATTACAAACTATGGAACAGTCATTGCACATATTAACGGAATATTGAAACGAAGTCTGGAAATAATTCCGCATCTTTATAACAAACTTTAAAAAATTAAGACCAGTGCAGAAAATTCTGCACTGGTCTATTATTAACCAATTATACTGTTAACTTTGTCCATTACCGCTTTTTTGTTGTTTGTAATCTTTGTATCGGCATCCAAACTGTCCTTTGCCTCTACACCAAAATAGAATTTAATCTTGGGCTCTGTTCCCGAAGGACGCATTGCAATCCAGCCATCCGGCAAGAAAAACTTTAGCACATCGGATTTTGGAAGTCCGTCTATACCGTCTGTGTAGTCAAGTTTCTTTACCGTTTCTAACGGGAAGTCCTCTGTTCTGAAGGTGTGCATTATCTTCTTAATCTGTGCGCTTCCGTCTATTCCTTTTAGTGTGATGGTTTCCAGGCTTTCCTTAAAGCAGCCGTATTTTTCATAAAGATTTAAAAGTCCGTCATACAATGTCATACCCTTGGACTTGTAGTCTGCCGCAGCCTCGCAGATGAGCATTGCCGCAACTACGGCATCCTTGTCTCTTGCATAACTGCCTTTTAAATATCCGTAGCTTTCCTCTAAACCGAATATAAATCTGTCTGCGTCACCGCCGTCTTCAAAACCCTTGATTTTGTCGCCGATAAATTTAAATCCTGTCAAAACATCTATAAGCTCAACGCCGTAATCCTTGGCTATTGCTGTAACCATTTCGGTTGTAACAATGGTTTTGATAACGGCACCATTTTTGTGTAGTGTGCCGTTTTCCTTTGCCTTTCGGAGAATATATTCGCACAGAAGAACACCTGTCTGGTTACCGTTTAAAACCATATATTCTCCCTGCGAATTCTTAACTACCACACCTATACGGTCGCTATCCGGATCCGTACCAAATATCAGATCGGCAGACATTTCTTTGGCGTATTTTGTAGCAATGGTAAATGCTTCGGCATTTTCGGGATTCGGAGAAATCACTGTAGGGAAGTTGCCGTCGGGTTTTTCCTGTTCGGGAACTACAAAGAGATTTTTAACGCCCATTTCCTTAAGAATTCTGGTAACGGGAACATTGCCCGAACCGTGAAGAGGTGTATAGACAACCTTGAAATCTTCGGGAATGTCTGTTCCAAAAGATTGATTTTTTACCGCTTTTATATACTCGGCGTCCACATCTTCGTTTATGATAACAGCATCGTGACTGTCGCACAGCTTGATATCGTCGAATATGTCTGTCTTTTTGATGTAATCAATTACTATATCCGCTGTTTCCGGTGCAAGCTGACCCCCATCCTCGCCGTATGCCTTGTAGCCATTATATTCCTTGGGATTGTGGCTTGCAGTAATTACAATACCTCTTGCACAGTTTAAGTGCCTTACCGCAAAAGAAAGCTCGGGTGTAGGCCTTAAGGAATCAAAAAGATATGTCTTTATGCCGTTTGCACAGAGAACCTTGGCACATTCATTGGCAAAAAGCGAAGAATTGTTTCTGGAATCGTGTGCAATTACTACACCGCGTTTTTTGTATTCTTCACCGCAATCGATTATTTCATTTGCAATACCTTGTGTAGCAAGACGAACGGTATATATATTCATTCTGTTTGTACCGGGTCCCATTATCCCCCTCAAACCGCCTGTTCCGAACTCAAGGTCACAGTAAAAGCTGTCTTCTATTTCTTTTTCATCAAGCGACTTTAATATTTCCTTGGTATTTTCGTCAACTGCTTTGGAATTAAGCCATCTTTCATATTTTTCTTTGTAATCCATATTACCCCTCGTTCCTTGTGAAAATTTGTATATGTATAGAACATATTTTATCATTTTATTAATAAAATATCAATACATTTTTTGTCGCATAACAAAAAAATTGATTTTTGCACGCCTGGGTTGTATAATTATCTAAAAGGCGGTGACTGTTATAAAGACTATTAACTACACAGTAACAGATGAAGATAAGGGCAAAAAGATAAAATCAATACTGAAACTGCGTCTTGACATTTCCTCTTCGGTGCTTACAGAATTAAAAAAGCAGAGTGGCGCAATACTTTTAAACGGAAAAGAGGTTTTTGCAACAGCGATTGCAAAAGAAAATGATGTTATTTCCATTACGCTCAAAGACAAAAAATCGCCAAATATAGAAGCTGTGGACTTGCCCCTTGATATAATTTACGAAGACGAGGATTTATTAATCATCAACAAGCCCCGTCTAATGCCATCTCACCCATCGCAAAATCATCACAATGACACTTTGGCAAATGGTGTAATGTTTAAATACAAAGACGATAGCTTTACCTTTAGAATAATTACCCGTCTTGACAAAAACACCTCGGGAATTGTGGTAGTAGCCAAGAACAAAATCTGTGCATCAAAGCTGACAAAACAGATGGTATGCGGTCAAATCAAAAAAGAGTATCTTGCAATATGTCACGGTATACCACAAAACAAAAAAGATATTATAGATGCACCCATAAAAAGAAAAGACGGCTCTCTAATCCAAAGAGAAGTCAGCCCTAACGGGAAAGAAGCAATTACACAGTACGAAGTTATATCATCAAAAGATAATCTTTCGCTTGTTAAAATTAAACCAATCACAGGCAGAACCCACCAGATAAGAGTGCACCTTTCGTATATTGGAAATGCTATATACGGCGACGATATGTACGGCTCCGATGCAAAAGACGCAAACTGCCTGTTGCACTGCAGAAAAATATCCTTTTTCCACCCTGAAACAGGCAAAAAAATATCCTTCGAAGCAAAAGTGCCGAAGGATATGGAATTTATTACAAAATAATTATTTTTTCTTGTATATAAGCTTGTTAAAGTACTTGCTGACAAAAACTTTTTTGCTTTTTCCTGCGATATAGCCCAATGAATATGCAAGATACGGCAGAAGTACCGCAACAATTTCCATAACAAGTCCAAAACGCTTGATATCAAACAAAAACAGAAAATACATATTGTACACTCTGTATAGTGTAAACCAAAGTCCTATGCCAAAGACTCTCATCAAGATAAACAAAACAAGGGAAATTGCAAGCATAGGTAGTGCTATAACAAATCCTGCATATATTCTGTATGGATTTTTGCCGTCCGGGTCATTTTTGGCAATTTCGTTGCCACTTCTGAAATCCTTACCGGATTGATGCCACCCTGCCGAATATAACGAGGAAACATATATAAGAATGGTTATAATGCTGACACCATATGTCCACGAACCAAATATCGAACCCAACAGACTGACCAATATCAATGACAAAAACATATATATAAGGTGTTCGCCTATCACCGATAACATAGGCTTTAATTGTACTTTCATAAAATCACTCCTAAATTTTGTGCTATATATTAATTATAATTATCCAAACAAAAAAGTCAAGCAAATTCTTGACATTTTAACTAATAACTACTATAATTAATCTATTATACAATTATTTTTAAGGAGGTTTATTTAAATGGTTAAAATTACTTTAAAAGGTACCGATGTAAAGGAGTTTGAAAACGGCACCACCATATACGAAGTTGCAAAATCCATAAGCGATTCGTTGGCTCGTGCAGCTCTCGGCGGTATAGTTGACGGCGAGGTTAAAGAACTCACCTTCGGTCTCCACAAGGATTGCGATTTAAATATAATTACCTTCGAACACGAAGAAGGCAAAAAAATATTGCGTCATACAGCTTCGCACATAATGGCACAGGCTGTAAAAAGACTTTATCCCAATACAAAGCTCGCCATAGGTCCGAGTATAGACGACGGATTTTATTATGATTTCGATGCTGAGGAAAACTTTACAAATGAGGATTTAAAGGCTATCGAAGCCGAAATGAAGAAAATCGTAAAAGAAAGAATTCGTCTCGAAAGATTTACTCTCCCAAAGGCAGAAGCTATAAAAATGCTCGAAGACGCCGGCGAAATATACAAGGTAGAGCTTGTAAATGACTTAGGCGATGACGAAGTTATTTCTTTCTACAAGCAGGGCGAATTTACCGACCTTTGCGCAGGTCCGCACGCTTTTGACACAGGTGTTGTTAAGGCGTTTAAGCTCCTTAGCGTAACTGGTGCATACTGGAGAGGAAACGAAAAGAACAAAATGCTCCAGAGAATTTATGCAACTGCATTTCCTACAAAAGACGAATTAAACGAGCATCTCCAAAAGCTCGAAGAAGCAAGAAAGAGAGACCACAACAAGCTTGGAAGAGAACTCGAATACTTTACAACAGTAGACACAATCGGTCAGGGTCTGCCCATACTTCTGCCCAAGGGTGCAAAGGTAATACAGCTTCTCCAGAGATTTGTAGAAGATACCGAGGCAAGACTTGGCTGGCAGATGACAAAGACTCCCCTTATGGCAAAAAGCGACCTCTACAAAATTTCGGGTCACTGGGACCACTACAAAGACGGAATGTTTGTAATGGGTGACGAAGAAAAGGACAAGGAAGTTTTTGCACTGCGTCCTATGACATGCCCCTTCCAGTATCAGGCATATCTCAACAAAATGAGAAGCTACCGAGATTTACCGCTTCGCTACAGCGAAACCAGTACCCTCTTTAGAAACGAGGCTTCGGGCGAAATGCACGGTCTTATAAGGGTAAGACAGTTTACCATAAGCGAAGGCCACCTTATGTGTACACCCGAGCAGTTGGAAAGCGAATTCAAATCCTGCCTTGAGCTTACGACATATATGTTAAAAACTCTCGGTCTCTACGAAGATGTTTCCTACAGATTTTCTCAATGGGATCCCGATGACAAAGAAAAGTACATCGGAACCGAAGAACAATGGAACGAAGCACAATCTATGATGGGCAAAATCCTTGATAACCTTGGCATTAACTACAAGATTGGTATTGGCGAAGCTGCCTTCTACGGTCCAAAGCTTGATATCCAGATTAAAAATGTATTTGGAAAAGAGGATACTCTCATTACCATACAGATTGACCAGATGCTTGCAAAGCAGTTTGGTATGGAATATACCGACGCAGACGGTCAGAAAAAGAACCCCTGCATAATTCACAGAACCTCTATCGGTTGCTACGAAAGAACTCTTGCTCTGCTTATAGAAAAGTACGCAGGAGCTTTCCCGACATGGCTCTCTCCCACTCAGGTACAGATTATCCCTGTATCCGAAAAGCATTTTGAATATGCAACTGCACTTAAAGAAAAACTACTCGATGCTGGTATCAGAGCAGAATCTGATATGAGAAACGAAAAGCTCGGCTACAAGATAAGAGAAGCACAGATGCAAAAGATGCCTTATATGCTGATAGTCGGCGACAAGGAAGCAGAGGAAATGACTGTTTCTGTCCGTTCCAGGAAAAATGGCGATTTGGGTACAAAATCGCAGGATGAATTTATCGAATTGATAAAAGAAGAAATCGATTCAAAGACAATATAACTTATGAGGGCTGTCTCAAAAAACGAGGCAGCCCTTTGTAAAAGGATGGTTTTTAATGGGTTTAAAAGGTGCAATAGGACATTTTAAGACTATAACAAAGCACAGACATATGGTTATATACCATGCCCGCAAGGCTGGAATATTATGGAGGGGAATTCTGCACGACTTATCAAAATATACTCCTACAGAATTTTGCGGCGGAATTAAATATTACACAGACGGAACCCGTTCGCCAAACGAACTGGAAAGAGAAGTTTATGGCTACAGCAAAGCGTGGCTCCATCACAAAGGCAGAAACCGTCATCACTTTGAATACTGGACTGACTACAACCCGAAAACCAAAAGGGTTTCCCCTATCAAAATGCCCAAGAAATTTGTAATAGAGATGTTTTGCGACAGACTTGCCGCAAGCAAAATCTATCAAGGCAAAAACTATACTGATTCGCACCCGATTGAATACTTTTTGAGAGGCAAAGAAACAAGAAGTATACACCCCGAAACATCCGACTATCTTGAAATGCTTCTTACTATGTTAAAGGAAAAAGGCGAAAAAGAAACTTTTGAATATATAAAGAAAACAAAAAACGAAGATTATTGAGGTTTAATATGAAAAGGATTTTTTCTCTTATTGTTCTGATTGCACTCTTTTTCACAGGCTGTGCCAATTATGAGCAGGTACAAAACGACAAACTGAATATTGTCTGCACTGTTTTTCCGCAATACGATTTTGTCAGAGAAATAGCCAAAGACAAGGTAAACCTAACAATGCTTCTGCCATTGGGAAGCGAAGCCCACAGCTATGAGCCGACTGCAAATAACATAATAGCATTAAACCGTGCAGACTTATTTATCGGTATCGGCGGTGAATCTGAACACTGGGCAGAGCACCTTTTGGACGGTGTAAAAAATGAAAATCTCGAAACACTTTTTCTTTTGAAAAGTGTTGAACTCTACGACGAAGAATATACCGAAGGAATGGAAAAATCCTCGCACAACCATACTCACAATGAGCATACGCATTTGGCTGCGGCAGATGAGCATATATGGACATCGCCCCAAAATGCTATTGCTATGTGCACAATAATATATGACACTCTTTGCCGTCTTGACAAAACCAATGCGCATTTTTTTAAGAAAAACTATACCGAATATAAGCAAAAACTTGAAAAACTTGATCTTGCCTTTAGAGATGCTGTTAAAGGCTCTGCAAGAAACACTCTTGTTTTCGGTGACAGATTTCCTATGCGTTATCTCACCGAAGAGCTTGGGCTTGAATATTTTGCAGTATTTCCCGGATGCTCGTCCAAAACGGAGCCATCTGCAAAAACTGTGGCTTTTTTGTCCGACAAGGTATCATATGAAAAAATCCCTGTAGTATTCTATATGGACTACTCCGACGGCAGGCATGCCAAAGCCATCGCCAAGCATTCCAATGCCAAAGCAAAAAGGCTCTATTCCTGCCACAATTTGTCCAAAAAAGACTTTGAAAACGGCGAAAATTACATAAGCCTGATGACCAAAAATGCACATCTGTTAAGGGAGGCACTTCTATAATATGAAGCTCATAAATTGCAAAAATGTATCGCTTGGATACGACGGAAAAGAAATATTAAACGACATCACCTTTGGTATAGATGAGGGTGACTATCTGTGCATTGTAGGCGAAAACGGTTCCGGAAAATCCACACTCCTCAAAGGTATACTCGGACTTATAAAGCCATATAAAGGAAGTATAGAATTATCGTCAAAAACAATAGGATATCTTCCTCAACAATCACTCGTTCAGGAAGATTTTCCGGTTTGTGCAGGCGAGGTTGTGCTCTCGGGCTGCCTTTCAAAGCATAGATACAATCCGTTTTATACCAAAAAGGACAAACTGCTGTGCGACGAGGCTATGGAGCGTCTTGAGATAACAAACCTCAAAAAGAAATGTTACAGAGAGCTTTCGGGCGGACAAAAGCAAAGGGTACTTCTTGCAAGGGCTCTGTGTGCCGCAGGAAATCTTTTAATTCTTGACGAACCCGCTTCGGGGCTTGATCCTATTATTACATCAGAATTGTACGATACGATAGAAAACCTGAACAAAAAGGACAAAATGACTATTGTAATGATTTCGCACGATATCCGTGCCGCTGTTAAATATGCAAGTCATATTCTTCATATAGACGACAATATGTACTTTTTTGGCACAACAAAAGAATATATGTCTACAAAAGATGCAAAGAGCTTTATGGGAGGCGAAAAAAATGAGTAATCTGTTATCTGTTTTTTCATATTCATTTATGGTAAATGCCTTCATAGCAGGCTCTCTTATATCTCTGTGCTCGGCACTAATCGGTGTGATCGTAGTGCTCAAACGCTACTCTATGATTGGCGACGGACTTTCCCATGTTGGATTTGGTGCACTTGCATTGGCAGCTGTGCTGGGACTTACTCCGTTATCGGTTGCTCTGCCCGTTGTGGTGGTGTGTGCACTTATTCTTATGAGAGCAAGCAATCTTACAAAAATCAAGGGCGATGCTGCTATTGGTCTTATATCCACAGGTGCTCTTGCCTTCGGTACAATTATTGTATCTGTTTCGGGAGTAAATACCGATCTTAACAGCTATTTATTCGGAAGTATACTCTCCCTTACCAAAACCGATATGATTTTGTGCGTTATTTTGTGCGTATCGGTACTTTTGGTGTTTCTTATACTGTACAACAAGATTTTTGCAGTTACATTTGACGAGAGCTTTGCAAAATCTGTTGGAATAAAAACTGACCTTTACAACAGTCTTGTTGCCATATTGTGTGCACTTACTATTGTACTGGGTATGCGTATGATGGGTTCTCTACTTATTTCTGCACTTATCATCTTCCCCTCTCTTACGGCAATGCGGATTTTCAAAAGCTTTAAAGCAGTAACCATATCCTCTGCAATAATTGCAGTTTTTTCGTTTTTCTGCGGTATGCTTTTGTCTTTTGGTTTTTCAACCCCGGCAGGTGCTACTGTGGTTGCAGTAAATATAGCAATGTTTGCAGTATTTTCACTCATTGCCACTGTCAAAAATCATTAATCGAGGTAATAAATATGTCATTTTCAGAATTGTTTTTAATCGCTCTGGGACTTTCTATGGACGCATTTGCCGCTTCCGTATGCAAGGGGTTGTCTGTTCAAAAAATCAAAATCCGCCACTATGTGACAGTAGGTCTATATTTTGGCGGTTTTCAGGCTCTAATGCCCTTTTTGGGCTATCTGGCAGGAAGTCAGTTTGAAAGGATTATAACAAGCTTTGATTATATAGTGTCTTTTGTTCTTCTTGGACTAATCGGCAGTAATATGATAAAAGAGGCATTGGAAAGCAAAGAAGAATGCTGTGACTGCAGCTTTGGCGTAAGGGCTATGCTCCCTATGGCTATTGCCACAAGCATTGACGCCCTTGCTGTCGGAATAACACTTGTAGCAAAAGGTTCTTCTTTTGGCGGTTTCTTTGCTAAAAATATATTTTTTGATATAATAGTCATTGGATTAACGACATTTGTTATATCTGCTATAGGAATAAAAATCGGCAACACATTTGGTGTAAAATACAAGAAAAAGGCAGAAATCGCAGGCGGTTTGATACTTGTAGCTTTGGGAATAAAGATGTTTTTGGAGCATTTTATATAGGAAAAGAGAGCGTATTATCGCTCTCTTTTTAATTTTATATCTTTTCCGTTTGAATAAAACAAAACCGTACCGCACTGGTCTGTTCTGTATGTGTTTATGCCAAAACTATCCAAAGTATCCATAACCTTGTCCGAGGGTTCTCTGTCACTGTGCATAGGTATTACTGCATAAAAAGGCGATATGCACTCTGCCATTTTAAATCCGCAGGTAATATCCTCTGCACAATTAGGAACTATGTAAATATCCGATTTTATACTCTCTGCCATAGTTTGTGTTATTCCGGTTTCTGCGGCAAAATCACTGTCCCCTTGGATAAAGACGGCGTTGTCGTTGTGTGTTAAATACAAACTTATTACAGAGTATTTTCCGTCCGGAAGTGTGCATTTTTCAGACGAAACCACATCTATAAATATATCATCAAAATCATATATTCTGCTGCCCTCGTCACAGAGATTGATATTTGTTTTGATCTGTCTGGCTATCCTATTGATTTCGGCATATCTTTTGCCCGATACTGCCTTTGAGGATATGTATATATCCCCTATCTTAAAGTTGCCTATAAGTTTTTCCAATCCTCCGCTGCAGGACAAAGAGTCGCTTGTAAAAACTACTGCATCAATAAAATCTGTTTCAAGCCCTCTCAAAATCTCATATAGCGTTGAAAAGTCACTGCTCGAACCGCAGTCAATGAGAATATACTCCTGTGTAGGAAGCTCCAATATTACCGCCCTGCCGTTTTTTAGTTCGGGTACTGTTATAGTCATATTTTCCTTTTCCAAATACTGCAAATTTTCTTTTTGCGTAATGCGTGTGTCCCTTAAAACAGCAACAAAAATAACTATCAGGCTCATTGTAATTACTGACAAAACATATATCGACTTTTTCATAGGTTCATACTCCGTTTTTTATTTATGATATCACAGAGTGTGTGTCGAATTATGTTAGAATTTGCCAGCAAAAGAAAATATTTATTCTGTAAATTGTGTGCTGGATATAGTATAATTAATTTGCTACCCGGATTTTCGAAAGGAATACGGTTATTATGAAAGCAAAGCATTTTATCACATTTGTTTTGTGCACTGTACTTTGTGTACATTGTTCTATAGTGCCCAAAGCAGTTTACACAGAAAGTTACACCCTGTCTGACACAGATTTTCACTGGGCAGAAGCGGAAATTACGGCTCTTACAAATGCCGGAATAATGCGGCCCTCGTCCTACAAATCCAACCCAAATAACGAAATAACCCGCGGCGAATTTACCGCACTTACTGCAAGAGCACTAAACCTTACCACAGGCAAAAGCAATATCTTTACCGATATACCCCGAGGACATATGTTTGAAAAAGAAATCAATGCCGCCTTTGAACACGGCATAATATACGGCATTGGTCAAAATACATTTGCCCCCAACGCAAAAATAACCAGAGAAGAAATAATGCTTATAGTATCAAGATGCACCCAAAGCGGTGCAAGCGGTAGTGCAGTCTTTAAAGATATACCATCTGACTATAAATATCTCAAAGAATTAAAGAAAGCGGTTGCCACAGGAATAATCACGGGCTTTTCTGACAAAACCTTCCGCCCAAAGCATAACGCCTCGCGTGCAGAAGCTGCCGTTATGCTAAAAAGACTTCTAAATACCTCTAAAGATATACCACAAAGCACGGCCTCTGCCCTTGCAGAGCAGTACATCAAAAATGATCTCAAAAACCCCGAATATAACCTTGACATTTCTTTGGGCAGAGCCAAGAGCGAAATTGACCTCAAATTAGCCGCACGCGAAATAATTTCAAAAAACGGTGTTGAGGTAACAAAACTTACAGATAATCTTGAGCTCGAAAGCTATGTTTCGGACGGTGATTTTGCAACTGCAGTATATACCGCCGATGTAACATATTCTGTTGCAAGTGACGACAACTCAAAACTTCGGTTATATTCTGCAGAATTTGAAGTGGACATCATAAACAAAGACGAAACTCTCTATGTATACAATTACAGTATATCGCTTAAGAAAAAAGAGAAAATAAATCTCACATGGGAAGTATATTCTACCGTACCCGATTATGCACCGGAGGGCGTAAATGTGATATCACCCTCGTCGTTTCAGGTATCAGCCGAAAACCTTGGCGTAGAAAAAAGGACACTTGCGGGTAATATTAATTTTTACAACTCACTTACCAGAAAATATATGGACTATGCCAACAAAAACGGTTATGAAGTCTGGCCTATATACAAGACCGATTTTACCCTCAAGACATCTGACACTCTTTTGAACAATACCGATACAACTAAAAAAGCGTTGGAATATATAATCGAATATGCCTGCAAATACTTTATCGACGGAATAAACTTTGATTTTGAAAATGTGTACCAAAAAAACAGACATCTGCTCACAAAGCACATAGCGGATGCCTCGGTAATGCTTCACGAGCTTGGTCTTATAGTTTCGGCTGACATCACAAGATACGAGCCGACAAGTGCCAACTGGTCTATGTGCTACGACAGAAATCTGCTTTCTAAACATACGGATTATATAATGCTTATGGCATATGATGAGTACTATGCCTCAAGCAAAAGTGCAGGTTCTGTGGCAAGCCTTGACTGGACAGAGGACTCAATATTAAAAACATTAAAAGAAGTACCGAGTGACAAGCTTATTTTGGGTATTCCCTTTTATATGCGATACTTTGAAATAACAGGTTCAAAGGTCACCTCCTCCAAGGCAATAAGTATGCAGACAGCCTATGACCTGATACAAAAAAACAATCCCACATATACCTATATAGATGCAGACAGACAATACAAAATCTCGTGGAAAAACGGAAACAAGACCTGCGTTTTCTGGCTTGAAAATTCCGATACAATAGCCGAAAGAGTGCTTTTGGCAAACAAGTATTCTTTGGCCGGTGTTGCGTCGTGGAGAAGAGGTCTTGAAGTAAGTAAGATATGGTCTGTAATTACAGATAACCTAAACTAAATTATATATCCTGTTCGGCGACAGTGTCGGACAGGATATTTTAATAATATTTCTTGCAATTAATTCCATTTTGTGTTATACTAATACGGATAATACATTAATGTAAAGGACGGTAATGACTATGATGCAGAAAATTCTCGAAATACTGGAAAACGATTGCAATACTCCTTTGGAGCAAATTGCCCTTTTGACAGATTCCACACCTGCCGCGGTCGCCGCTGAAATTGATAAACTCCAAAATGAAAACATAATTCTCCGCAATAAGAGTGTTATAAACTGGGAAAAAACAAACAAGGAATTTGTTACTGCTTTAATTGAGCTTAAGGTTACACCTCAAAGAGGCGAAGGCTTTGACAAAATTGCAGAGCGAATTTACAAATTCCCCGAGGTAAAGTCTGTTTACCTTATGGCAGGTGCGTTTGACCTTACCGTAATAATCGAGGGCAAAACAATGAAAGAGGTTGCTCTTTTTGTGGCAAACAGACTTGCTCCTATGGACGCAGTAATAAGCACAGGAACACACTTTGTACTCAAAAAATACAAAGACGAAGGAATTATATTTGAAGATAACGAAAAAGATTGCAGGCAGGTAATTACATTATGAGTGAAAAGAATTTTGATATAAATAATTTTATTAACCCTACGGTATCAGGGATGCAGCCCTCGGGAATAAGAAAGTTTTTTGACATAGTTAACACTATGGAAGATGCTATTTCTCTGGGTGTTGGCGAACCCGACTTTGTAACACCCTGGCATATAAGAGATGCAGGTGTTTATTCTCTGGAAAAAGGTCAGACCTATTATACATCTAACTCCGGTCTTATCGAATTACGAGAAGAAATATGTAAATATGTAAAAAAGTTTGATTTATCCTACACCCCCGACGAGGTTCTTGTAACAGTTGGAGGAAGTGAGGCGATAGACCTTGCTATGCGTACTATTCTCTCCCCCGGTGATGAGGTTATAATACCCGAACCATCTTTTGTATGCTACAAGCCCTGTACCTCTCTTGCAGGTGGTGTGCCCGTTACCATACAAACCAAGGCAGAAAACGCATTCAAGCTCACAGCGGAGGAAGTTTTGGAAAAGATTACCGACAGAACAAAGCTTCTTGTTCTTTCGTACCCCAACAACCCCACCGGTGCAATAATGGAAAAGGAAGACCTCCAAAAAATTGCCGAGGTTGTAAAAGAAAAGAACATAATGGTTCTCTCCGACGAAATATACGCAGAACTTACATACAAGGGAAAACACTGTTCTATTGCATCTCTTCCTGATATGAAAGAGCGTACCATTGTTGTAAACGGATTTTCCAAAGCTTTTGCAATGACAGGTTGGCGTCTTGGCTTTGTAATGGCTCCCGCGGTTCTTACAAAACAGCTTACAAAAGTGCACCAGTATGCAATAATGAGCTCACCCACCACCAGCCAGTATGCCGCAATAGAAGCTCTTAAAAACGGCGAAGAAGCTGTAAAATCGATGGTTTGTGAATATGACGACAGAAGAAAAATAATAACCGATGCTTTTAATCAGATGGGTTATACTTGTTTCTCTCCACTCGGTGCTTTTTATATATTTCCTTGCATTAAATCATCAGGTCTTACAAGTGAGGAATTTTGCGAAAGACTTTTGAGAGAGCAAAAGGTGGCACTCGTTCCCGGAACTGCTTTTGGCGAAAGCGGCGAGGGATTTGTGCGAGTATCGTATGCTTACAGCGTAAAGCAAATTACCGAAGCTACCGAAAGAATAGCAAAATTTTCCAAATCACTATAAAAGGAATAGTTTAAAATGAGTTTTAACATAGTAATGATAGAACCCGAAATACCCCAAAACACAGGAAATGTTGCAAGAACCTGTGCAGTTACAGGTGCGAGACTGCATCTTGTGGGTCCGATGGGTTTTGAAATCGACGACAAAAAGTTAAAAAGAGCCGGTCTTGACTACTGGCACAGCCTGGATATTACAATGTATCAGAGCACAGAGGAATTTTTTAGCAAAAACAAGGGCGGAAACTTTTATTTTGCATCCACCAAAAGTCTCAACCGTTATTGTGATGTTAAATTCAAAGACGGCGACTATATTCTATTTGGCAAAGAAACAAAAGGTCTTGACGAAAAGCTTCTTAAGGAAAACAAAGAAAAGTGCATAAGAATTCCTATGGGCAACGGTCAGAGAAGTCTTAATCTTTCCAACTCCGTAGCCATAATAATATACGAAGCATTAAGGCAAAACGACTTTTTTGATTTGGAAACCCAGGGTGCTCTTACACAGTTTGACTGGTAACTCTTTTATGAAAGGAAATATAAAATGAAACCTATAAAAATCATTACAGACACCGCATCTGATATTTCTTTGGAAACCGCCGAGAAATACGGCATACACTTAATACCTATAAATCTTACCATTGAGGGAAATCAATACAAGGACAGGTTTGACATTACACCTGTTGAATTTTTAGAAAACCTCCCCAAATATTCCGATATTCCAAAAACTGCACAGATAACTGTTGTAGAATATATGGACGAATACAAAAAATTTGCAGATGATTATTCTATTATACACATAACCATTTCGAGTAATGCCAGCGGTACCAATCAAAGTGCTCATATGGCAGTGAATGAACTCAAAGAAGACAATCCCGACATTGATATAACTATTGTTGACTCTATGAGCTTTTCCTATGGTTACGGTCTTTATATTCTGGAAGCTGCACAAATGGCAGCAGACGGTAAGTCAAAGGAAGAAATTGTAGAAACGCTGGAAGATAGATTTAAAAATGTAAGGATCTATTTTGCGACAGATACTCTGGAATACTTACAAAAAGGCGGAAGAATAAGCGCTACCTCCAAGGTGATTGCTGATGTGCTCGATATCTCTCCTATTCTTACCATAGAAGACGGTCTTGTTGTAAGTAAGTCAAAGGTACGCGGAAAGAAAAAGCTCCCCGCAAAAATTACTGATATGATTGCAGAAACCATTGACAAAGAAAAAACGCACAAAATCGCAATCATGCACGCAAATGATATCGAAATTTCGGAAAAGGTGAAAACTTTTTTAATTGAAAAAACAGGCATAGAGGACTACGAAATCGAAATCCTGGGTCCCACAATCGGTATCCATGCAGGCCCCGGTGCCTGGGGTGTGATATATCAGGAAAAGAAACTGTAATTTTTTACAAAACAGTCATACTTTTTTGATATATAGTTATACAGTCAGCAGATTTTTATAAATTTGGCTTGAAAATATTGCCAAAATAATATAAAATGTTATCATATTATTAATTTTTTTGAGGTGAATCAAATGAACAAAAAATCTATTGAAGACATCCAGGTAAACGGCAAAAAAGTCCTCGTTAGATGCGACTTTAATGTTCCCTTGGATGAAAACAGAAACATCACAGACGAAACAAGAATCGACGGAGCACTCCCCACTATCAAATATCTCATCGAAAACGATGCAAAGGTTATTCTCTGCTCACACATGGGAAAACCCAAGGGAGAACCCAAACCTGAGCTTTCTTTGGCACCTGTAGCAAAGAAACTCTCCGAAAAGCTCGGCAAGGATGTTATCTTTGCAGCTGACGACAATGTTGTAGGCGAAAACGCAAAAAATGCTGTTGCTAACATGAATAACGGCGATGTTGTACTTCTTGAAAACACAAGATACAGAATAGAAGAAACCAAAAATGTTGATACATTCAGCGAAGAGCTTGCATCTTTGGCAGATGTATTTGTAAACGATGCTTTTGGTACTGCACACAGAGCACACTGCTCCAATGTTGGCGTTACCAAGTATTTAGATACTGCTGCTTGCGGTTATCTTATCGAAAAAGAAATCGAATTTTTAGGAAATGCTGTTAACAACCCCGTAAGACCTTGCGTAGCTATCCTCGGCGGTTCCAAGGTTTCCTCCAAGATTTCTGTTATCAACAACCTTTTGGAAAAGGTTGATACACTCATTATCGGCGGCGGTATGGCTTACACATTTATGAAAGCTCTCGGCGAAGAAGTTGGTAATTCTCTTCTTGAAGCTGACTACCTCGACTATGCAAAAGAAATGATGGAAAAAGCTAAAGACAAGGGTGTTAATCTCTTAATCCCTGTTGATACCGTTGTAGCACAGGAATTCTCCAACGATGCCCCCCACAAGACAGTTGGCAGAGGCGAAATTGAAGCAGGTTGGGAAGGTCTTGACATTGGCGAAAAGACAATTGAGCTCTACTCCAATGCTATCAAAGATGCAAAGACAGTTGTATGGAACGGACCTATGGGCGTATTTGAAATGCCTACATTTGCTAAAGGTACCAACGCTATTGCAAAGGTTCTCTCCGAAATCGATGCTACTACAATCATCGGCGGCGGTGACAGTGTTGCTGCTGTTAACCAGGCAGGTCTTGGCGACAAGATGAGCCACATCTCTACTGGCGGCGGTGCATCTCTTGAGTTTTTAGAGGGCAAAGATCTCCCCGGTATCGTTGCATTAAACGACAAATAATTAAATAAACATATTCGGGGGAGAGACTCTCCCCCGTTTGTATGATTAAATAACGAAAGGATTTAGATTATTATGAGAAAAACAGTAGTTGCAGGAAACTGGAAAATGAACAAAACACCTGCCCAGACAACAGAGCTTATAAACGAACTTAAGCCTCTTGTTGCAGGCTCTGATAACAAATGTATCGTTTGTGTACCCTACACAAACCTCGCAAACGCTTTGGAAGCTGTTAAGGGCAGCGAAATCGAAGTTGGTGCTCAGAATATGTATTTTGAAGAAAGCGGTGCTTACACAGGCGAAATCGCTCCCTCAATGCTTACAGAAATGGGTGTTAAGTATGTAATCATCGGTCACTCCGAAAGAAGACAGTACTTTAACGAAACTGACGAAACTGTTAACAAAAAGGTTTTAAAAGCATTCGAACACAACCTTATCCCGATTATCTGTGTGGGTGAATCTCTTGAACAGAGAGAACAGGGTATCACATTTGAACTCGTTAGCCTCCAGACAAAGATTGCTCTTCTCGGACTTGATGCTGACCAGGTTAAAAAGTGCATAATCGCATACGAACCAATCTGGGCTATCGGCACAGGCAAAACTGCTACAAGCGAACAGGCTCAGGAAGTTTGTGCAAAAATCAGAGAAACAGTTGCATCCGTTTATGGAAATGATGCTGCAGACGAAGTAATCATCCAGTACGGCGGAAGTGTAAATGCAGGCAACTCCAAGGAACTCTTTGCAAAGAGCGATATCGACGGCGGTTTGGTTGGCGGTGCAAGCCTCAAAGCAAACGACTTCTCTGTAATTGTAAACAGCTAATTTGAAAGGATTGAATTACAATGACCAAGAAACCTGTAGTTTTAGCCATTCTTGACGGCTACGGTTTAAGCGATGCTAAAGAGGGCAATGCAGTATTTAGTGCAAATACCCCCAATCTTGACAGATTAACAAGTGCCTACCCCACTACCACAATCCACGCAAGCGGTATGGATGTGGGTCTGCCCGACGGACAGATGGGCAACTCCGAGGTTGGTCACACCAACATCGGTGCAGGCAGAATTGTCTATCAGGAGCTTACAAGAATTACCAAGGCTATTTCCGATGGTGACTTTTTTACTAATGAAGAATTTCTTAATGCTTGCAAAAACTGCAAGGATAATGACACATCTCTTCATATAATGGGTCTACTTTCAAACGGCGGTGTACACAGCCATATAGACCACATTACTGCTTTGGCGGAGCTTGCAAAAAAACAAGGCCTTACCAAAGTATATCTACACTGCTTTTTAGACGGCAGAGATGTATCCCCCACCAGCGGTGCAGACTTTATATCTGACCTATACAAAGCACTAAACGAAATCGGTGTAGGCAAAATTGCAACCGTAAGCGGAAGATACTACGCTATGGACAGAGATAACCGTTGGGAGCGTGTTTCCAAGGCATATGATGCACTTGTAAACGGAATTGGTGAAAAATGCACCTGCCCCTACGACGCTGTAAAAGAATCATACGAAAAGGAAATAACAGACGAATTTGTTGTTCCTACAGTTGTTCTTACAGACGGAAAGCCCACAGGCACAATAAAAGAAAACGACAGCATAGTGTTTGCTAACTTCCGTCCCGACCGTGCAAGAGAGATAACAAGAACTCTGGTAGACCCAGACTTTGACGGTTTTGAAAGAAAGTATTTTGACACATATTATGTAACTATGACACAGTATGATGCCAATATGCCAAATGTTCATGTAGCATTCAGACCCCAGACACTTGTAAACACTCTCGGTGAATATGTGTCTGCAAGAGGGTTAAAGCAGCTTAGAATTGCCGAAACAGAAAAATATGCACATGTTACATTTTTCTTTAACGGCGGTGTCGAAAAGGTATCCGAGGGCGAAGACAGAATTCTCGTTGCATCTCCCAAGGTTGCAACCTATGATATGCAACCCGAAATGAGTGCATACGAAGTAACAGACAAGCTGATGGAAGCTCTTGATACCAACAAATATGACCTTGTTATATTAAACTATGCAAACTGTGATATGGTTGGTCATACCGGTGTTATGGAAGCTGCAGTTAAAGCTGTTGAAGCTGTTGACACCTGCATCGGCAAGGTTGCAGACAAGGTTATTTCTATGGGCGGTGCTATCCTTATTACCGCAGACCACGGAAATGCCGAGCAGATGTTAGACCCTGTTGATAATAGTGTGTTTACTGCACACTCTACCAACATCGTTCCTCTCATCGCTGCGGGCATAGGCGATGTCAAGCTCTCCGAGGGCAGACTTGCCGACCTGGCTCCTACTCTTATAGAAATTATGGAGCTTGATATTCCGAGCGAAATGACAGGAAAAAGCCTTATAATAAAATAACAAAAAAATCGGGAGCCTGAAAAGGCTCCCGTTAAAATGTAGGATGTTTTACATATGAAAAAATTCTCTGCTTTTTTTATCATATTATCGGGTATTCTTTGGGGATTAATGGGTGTTTTTTCTAAGGCTCTTAATTCTCTCGGCTTCAGTTCCGTTGAAGGCTCGGCAATAAGAATAGTTTTGTGTGCAGTTATACTTGTGGTTATAAATATCAAAAGTCTGAAAATAGATGCAAAAGATATCTGGAAGTTTATACTTATAGGAATTTTCAGCATACTTACAATGAGCACAACATACTTTGAGTCAATCCGCCTTTCGTCGCTTACGCTTGCATCAATTCTCCTGTATACTGCACCTGTTATGGTAACGGTTATGGCTGCCGTTTTTTACAAAGAAAGAATTACTGCAAAAAAACTGATATGTCTTTTCTGTGCTGTAATGGGTATAGTGATGATATCAGGTCTTGATTCTTCATCAGAAATTACTCCATCAGGACTTTTTTACGGCCTTATGTCCGCGTTTTCCTATGCATTGTACAGCATAATCGGAAAACTGATACTAAAAAAGTATCCGCCAAACACTGTATCTACATATGCCTTTGTTTTTGCAGGGATAGGTGCAGCTATGCTATGCGATATTCCAAGCATATACGAAACTGTGTGTACGAGCCAAAATGTTTTATATACAATATGTGTTATGGTGGGCTGTGCTCTTGTTACGGCTGCAATTCCATACACATTGTATACTCTCGGCCTTAAATATACCCCCGCATCTACAGCATCAATTCTGGCTTGTGTAGAGCCTCTTACCGCATCGGTAATAGGAATTGCGTTTTTTGGCGACAGTCTTGGGGCAGTATCGTTATTTGGCATTAGTCTTATATTTATATCAGTTGGCGTACTGTCCGTATCAAAAAAATGATATGTTAAAGTATATTAACATATCATTTTTGTTTACATTTCTTCAATTACTTTCTGCATTATTTCTGCAGCATCATATACCAGCTCTGCACAAGGGCGTTTTTTATAGAATTCGCTGTTTCTTTCTGTTGGAATATGATTGTCTTTTTCTATTCCTGTAAGTACTTTGCATACTATTGAACCGTTTCTTTCTTCAAAATCCTTTGCAAGCTTTTGTATCAGGGCATAGTGGTCAGCTTTTTTGTTGTTATCCGTAGGTGAAATATAGCCGTATTTTAAACCTGCAACTATGCACATTCCGCTTACCGCACCGCATATTTCACGGAGTCTGCCTACTCCACCGCCAAAAGACGAAGACAGTGCAAGTGCTGTTTCTTTGTCAATATCAATTTCATCTAAAAAAGCCAACACAACCGCCTGACAGCAGTTGTAGCCGTCTTTAAAGTATTTTTTGGCAAGATTTGCCTTATCATTTGTACTCATAAAAACCACCCTCTTTTTCTATATATTAATAATACTACTTTTAAACTGTTATGTCAATTTGTATGTTGACATTTTTTTCGTTGTGTTGTACAATACATATGAACACTTGTTCATATGTTCTAATTAAGGAGCGATAGTATGAGAAATTCCGAATGTAATCACAATCACAACGAAATAGAACTCATAAAGGAAATTGCCGCAAAGATGCCCACAGAAGAAAAAATGTCAAAGCTGGCGGAGTTTTTTAAGGCTTTTTCGGATTCGGGCAGGCTCAAAATAATTCAGTCCCTTGCTGAAAATGAGCTTTGTGTATGCGATATAGCCGACATTGTAAATATGAGTCAGTCGGCAGTATCTCATCAGCTCAGGTATCTCAAAAACATAGATATCCTCACCTCACGCAGAGAGGGAAAATCTATCATATATTCTCTAAAAGACACTCATATACTTCATATATACGGCGAGGGTCTTATTCATATAAACGAAAAGGAATGATACAATGAACACCAACCATACGCACAACCACCACTGTCATAACGATGGCTGCTGTCACTGCCACGATGAGCATACACACCATCATCACAACTGCTCTTGCGGCACGGAGCATACCGACTTGGGTAAAAAAGACCTGTATATATTTGCTTTATCTCTGATAGCATTTGTGATGTATCTTTTTTTTAACAATACTTTTTTGGCGATAGCTGCAATTATCATTTGCGGTGCAAAAATATATGCTCATGCGGTCAAATCTCTTGCAAAGCTCAAATTTAACGAAAATACGCTTATACTTATTGCGGTCATATCCACCGTATTGATGAGAGAATTTGCCGAAGGATATGTAATAACTCTGCTTTTTGGTATCGGGCAGTATCTGGAAGAGTATTCCGTACAGAAATCACGAAAAAAGATAGAAAATCTTATAGCCAATTTCAGCGAAAAGGCAAACGACGAACACGGAAACAGCATTGACCCCCACCATATAAAAGTCGGTGACAAGCTGCTCTTGAAACCTGGTGACAAGCTATGTGTAGATGCCAGAATATTAAGCGGTTCATCCTCTTTTGATACTTCTGCCCTCACTGGCGAAAGTCTGCCCCAAGATGCACACGAGGGAGATAATTTACTCTCGGGTACGGTAAACCTTACCAATTCTGTGCTATGCGTTGCGGTATCGGAATTTAACAATTCCACATCCGCAAAAATCCGCGACTATGTAACAAAAGCTGCCGACCAAAAATCAAAAACAGAAAAATTTATTACTTCTTTTGCAAGGATATACACCCCCTTTGTAATCGGTACAGCCTTTGTCATTGCCATAGTTCTCTGTGCTTTTGGAATAACGGGCACAACAGAGGCGATAAGGCGTGCACTTACATTTATGATTGCGTCGTGTCCCTGTGCATTGGTTATAAGCATACCCCTTGCCTACTATGCGGCGGTGGGCTCTTCGGGCAAAAAAGGCATTCTTATCAAAGGTTCAAAATATATAAACCTTATTGCAAAGAGCGATACCATAGCCTTTGACAAAACAGGCACACTTACAAAAGGCAAAATGTCTGTCGAAAAAATCGATTGCGAAGATTGGATAGACAAGGATAGCGCACTCTATTTTGCATCGTCGGTAGAAATGCACTCCTCTCACCCCATCGCTGAAGCAATATGCAATTCGTATACCAAAGAGAGAGGCAGTGCCGACAATATAAAAGAAACCTTTGGCAAAGGCATAAGTGCAACACTTGACGGAAAACAAGTCCATATAGGAAACTATCAATTCATAATCGAAAACGGCCTTGCCAATGCATCACAAAACGGCATCAATCTCTATATCGACAGAAAAAAGGCATGTGTTATACACATTACCGATACGGTAAAAAGCGATGCAAAAAAGTGCTTTGAAAACTTAAAAAAGCTCGGGATAAAGACAATCTGCATCCTCTCGGGCGACAATGAACTTAAAACGCAGAAACTAAAAAATCTATTGGATGCAGATTTTGCCAAAGGGGCACTTTTGCCAAATGACAAAGCCCGAGAAATAGAAAATATGAAAAATTCAGGCCGCAGGGTAATATTTGTCGGTGACGGTGTAAATGACGCCCCGTCGCTTGCAAGTGCAGATGTATCAATATCTGTAGCTACCGGTTCGGCACTTGCTATGGAAACGGGCGATATCACACTGGTTTCGGACAGTCTTAATGCGATACCTTATGTAATAAAGGTTTCGAAATATGCAATGAAAGTGATATATACAAATATCGTTTTTTCCTTGGCAGTAAAGCTTGCAGTGCTTGTTTGTGCGGCATTGGGAATGGCACCGATGTGGCTGGCACTTTTTGCCGATGTGGGTGTTATGCTTTTGACAACACTCAATTCGCTCTCTGTTATAAAAAGATAACAAAAGTGCATCTCAAATTTGTGTTTGAGATGCATTTTGCTTTATACTTCGGGATTAAAATATTTGAGAGGGTCGTCGTATTTGCCGTCTTTGGTAATTTCAAAATGCAGATGCGTATCTGCAACAGTTTCAAAAAGAGAGGTATCCCCCACTGTGGATATAACATCACCCTTTTGGACAATTCTGCCGGTTTTGACCATGTCAGTTCCGCTTAAGTTAGAATAGGTGCTCTTTATGCCGTTTCCATGGTCGATGGTTATAGTAAAACCATAGCGAAAATCTTCTGTGGTATTAGAAACAGTCCCATCTGCAACCGAGCAAACCTCACTGCCCAAAGGCGCATATATATCAATACCGTTATGAACACGCCAGTCGTCAAGCGTTTCGGAATAAACGGGCGTATTTGGCGAATATTCTTTGATTATACCTCCTATGCAGGGCGGCTGAAAGGAAATTATATTTTCTGCAGCGGTTTCTGTTACAAGTGAATTTTCTTCATTTTCTTTTGTAATATCTTCGTTGTCGGAATTTATTTCTGGTTCATAGGTTTTATTTGTATTTTCAAAAACTTCTTCTACAACTTGTCTATCCTCGCTTTTGGTAACTGCCTGTTCCTTTGGCTTGTTCCCTTTTATAAGCGATACTGTAAATAGTGTTATAAGTCCTGCGGCTATGCAAACCCCTGCAAGAACCGCAAGTGCTGTTTTTTCTTTTTGCGAACTGTTATCCCCATATCCTCTTACATATTGTTTCTTCATCAATCCACATCCTTTCAGATTGATTTTTTCCAAAATATGTGTTATTTATTCAAGAGGTTTATCTATCCTTACTACATCTATTCCCGAATAATATTTCTTTAGTATTTCGTCGTATTTGAGCCCTTTTTTTGCATAATAGTTCGCACCGTACTGGCTCATACCCACACCATGGCCATAGCCTTTAACCCTAAACAAAATGCTATCGCCCCTGTTTTCTATTTCAAAGCAGGCAGACCTTAACGAAAAAAGCTGTCTTATCTTTGTTCCCTTGAAAGTCTTATTTCCAAGTTCTGCATTGGCGACTGCACCGCCCTCGGTATAGGTGATTTCGCCCACAATATTTTCAGAAAAATCGACATCTGTTTCGCTTTTTAATATGCTTTTGAATTCTTCCAGAGAGAATTCTTTTTCTGTCTTAAACTTTGGTGCACTCTTATCCCCGGGGCTTTCCACACTTTTTAGATAGCTTACATCTGTCCCCCATACATCCGAAGCATTTTCGGTTTTGCCCCCTGCAAAAGCATGAAAAACGGCTTTTATGGGTTTATTTTCGTACATAGCCACCATACCAATTGTTTCTGTTACGGCATCTTGACATTTTTTCAGATATTTATTGTAGTCTTTGCCCCATTTTGTCTTTGCGTCATCATTTGAAACAAAAGCCTGACAGTGTGAGAAATCTGTACATATGTCTGCTCCCTTGTGAAAAGCATTTTTTTTAGATGATTTTATCTTTTCTATCGTATATGTTCTTGCAGCAACTGCCTGTGCCTTTAGTGCCTCTATTTCAAAGGAAGCCGGCATTTCTGCCATTACCACACCGGTAATATAGTCTTCAAAATTCATTGTTTCTGTCTTATCCTCCGAAGCAAAATATACATCTATGCTTGTTTGTGAGCTATATACATCAGGGCGGTCAGAATAATTCAGATTAAGCCAAAGTGGAAAAGCTATGACAATCAACGCAAGAAATGTAACCCAAATAACTATATATTTCAACATACACCTCAAAAAAATAATTTGTGTCTTTTTAATAATATATAAAATTATTTGAATATTATAACAATATATTTTTGCTATTGAAAAATATCTTTTTTAATGATATAATATTTGGTATATCATTTAAGCGGAGGTGCATATTATGGGAAAAGATAACAAATCTGATTTTGCTCAAATATGTGACAATGCTGTAGATTACTATCGCATTGATAAAGACGAATACCTTACATATCAGGTTAAACGCGGTCTTAGAAACATGGACGGTTCGGGTGTTCTTGCAGGACTTACCAATGTGAGTGAAGTCCACGGCTATGTAGTAAGTGAAAGCGAGAAATCCCCTATCCACGGCGAACTCTCATACAGAGGCTACAACATCAAAGACCTTACTAAATCTTTTGGTATTGACAACCGTTTTGGTTTTGAAGAAGTGACATATCTTCTTTTGTTCGGAAAACTCCCTACCAAAGATGAACTCACCGAATACTGCAGTTTTCTTGCACAGAGCCGAGAACTGCCCGCGTTCTTTATAGAGGATATGATACTGAAATGCCCCAGTAAAGACATAATGAACAA
The DNA here is from genome assembly GCA_045544515.1 of Clostridia bacterium. Classification (GTDB taxonomy): domain Bacteria; phylum Bacillota; class Clostridia; order UMGS1810; family UMGS1810; genus RGIG8748. The sequence goes on from JAZPZD010000019.1 coordinate 172,832, forward strand.
ATTGTCCAGAAGTGTACTTACTCTGTATTCTTATGACAAAAATCCCGATGATTGTTCAATAGAGAATGTGACTAAGCAGTCTATCAAGCTTCTTTCAAGACTTCCGATAATTGCCGCACACTCTTACAGCAGCAAAAGGCATTATTTTGATAACAAGAGCCTTATTCTTCACAGACCGAAGGCTGAACTTTCTATTGCAGAGAATCTTCTCAGAATGCTCTCTAAAAACAAGCAGTTTACAGAAGAGGATGCACAGATACTCGATACCACGCTTATGCTTCATGCAGAGCACGGCGGCGGTAACAACTCTACATTTACCTGCAGGGTACTCTCTTCTTCGGGAACAGATACATACAGTGCCATAGGAAGTGCCATAAGTGCACTCAAAGGTCCCCGTCACGGCGGTGCAAACGCCAAGGTTATGCAGATGATGGATGATATACAGTCGCATGTTAAAAACTGGGAAAGCCGCGACGAAGTGTACGAATATCTTTGCAAAATTGTACGCAAGGAAGCCAACGATCGTTCGGGACTTATCTATGGTATGGGACACGCAGTATATACCCTGTCCGACCCCAGAGCCGTAATACTCAAGGAAAATGCCAAGAAGCTCTCCGACAGACTTGGATTTGAAAAAGAGTTTAATCTCTACAACCTTATTGAAGAACTCGGACCACAGGTATTCAAAGATGTAAAAGGAGTAAAGAAGATAATCTGTACAAATGTTGACTTCTACTCCGGTTTTGTTTACAAGATGCTCAAAATCCCGCCCGAAATGTACACACCGCTTTTTGCAATATCGCGTACAGCAGGCTGGTGTGCTCACCGACTTGAAGAAATCATTTCCGGCGGAAGAATTATCCGTCCTGCATACAAGAGTCTCTGCAGAAACGAAAGAGATTATATCCCTATGGATGAAAGACAGTAATGCAAAAAATAAGCAAATAAGCTGAACGCTTTTTAGGCGTTCAGCTTATGTTTTTATTCTCTGATCAAAGTATAAATTTTGCCGTCTATGTAATTGTACAGATTGATTTTTCCGTTTTCAATCGGTTCAAATATCCATTGTTTTACCCAACCTGCGCTCTCGCTTCCGTGATAATGTACACCGTTTTCTAATTTAAAGTACTTTCCCTTTTTGTAAGGCAGGTTGTACTCTGTAGAAATATTATCTTCTTCGTCACAGATATATTTTACAAAATCACCGTCTTTGTTCGAATATGTACCGGCAAACATTTTGGCAGAAAGTAAAAATTCTTCTGTCTTATTTTCGCCAATAAGCCACCTCTGCGCATTTTCAAACTGCTCTTTGCTATCGTTGTAATCACCGAGCTTTGCAAAGATTTCCATAGCGTATGTATACATACTGTCCCGCATATATTCTACCGCAAGCCTGTAATTACACTCTTTTGTCATTTCTTTGTCTTTGATTTCCTCAAATATTTCAAGAGCTTCTTTGTACTTTTTTTCTTTGAAAAGACCGTTTGCCATATTGTATTTGTAGTCTTGCACAAATTCCTTTGCCTTGGGATTTTTTTCTGATTTAAGCCTATCCAATACTTTTTCTGCCTCTTCTTTTTTGCCGTCGGATGTGAGCATATTTACCTTGGCTATAAGACAAGCTATAACTTTTTCTTTGGCACCGGTATAGCCATTGTTACTTAATTTTTCAAAAATTTCTATTGCCTTGTCTGTTTCGCCGCCTTTCAAAAGTGCTTCTGCTTTTTCGTAATCACACTTTTTAATCATTTCTTTGGAATTTTTATATTCAGATATTTCTTCGAAAGCCCGGCGTGCTTTATCAAAGCGTTGCTCTTTGAGATAGGTATTTGCTTTGGAATACTTACTGCCAAGAGAAATTGCTTTTCCGCCAAACACAGCTAACACACATACCAAAACGGCAATCGCGGCCAATATCACATATTTACCCTTTGTTTTGTTTTTTACTTGAGGTGAATTTTCTGCAAATTCATCACTGTCATCTGTAACAACATCATCGCAATTTTCATTGTCGCCATATGATTCTGTAACAAATCTTCCATGCACAAGGTCATTTAGCCTGTCGTACATAGACATTGTTTGTGGATATCTTCTATCCGGTTCATATTCGCAAGCCTTGAGTATAATCTCCGAGAGAAGTGCATCTGCATTTGCGGGGGCAGGAAACTTTTTGCCGGACATTCGCATATCGAGTGCCCTCTGCGCATCTTCTAACTCGTCAGTCTTTCTAAAAGGAGCACGATTGTTATTTAAGAGCTTGTACATTATTATACCAAGAGAATATATATCGGACACACTGGTTTTGACACCTTCTTTTAATGTTTCAGGTGCCATATACACATAAATGCCGCTTGTGTTGGGATAACTTTGTTCATATAGCTTGGCGACATTGATATCACCCAAAACAAACTCGCCCTCGGGCGAGAGAAAAATATTACTCGGTTTGACACCGCCATGTATAATACCCAATCTGTCGTATTCTGCCAGAGAAATACATATATCAAGTCCAAGCTTTATTACATTTTCTCTTGTATTGTGGTTCTGAAAATAGTCGTTTACAAAGATATAATTGTTATCTTTGATAAATTGGGCAATATTTGCACCCTCTGAACCTTTTTGGATATTAAAGGTAAGTATATGTTTTTGCATAATTTTATCTCCGGTTACATTATAATTCCATTTGTTTTTTTGATTTTTGTAAGTTCTTCCCTTATTTTTATGCATTGCGGACAGTTAGTTTCACATTTGCCGCATTTAACGCATTTTGAGATGATTTCCGCATATATCTCAAGTTCTTCTCTGGTTTCTTGGCGAGAAGTTTTTGCTCCCAGGAATTTGTTATAAACACCAAAAATTTCGGATATAGGGATATCAGACGGGCAAACCTCCCTGCAATAATTACACTTTGTGCAGGGGATTTGTTTTATCTGTCTTATGAGCTTGCGGGCTCTGTCAAAAACCTCAAACTGCTCTTTGGTATAAGGAACAAAGTTTTTTAATGTATTTATATTGTCGTTTACCATATCCATGCTTCCCATACCCGAAAGAACCATGAAAACCTCGGGGTAGCTTGCCGCATACGAAATGGCATAGGATGCCACGCTTGATTTTCCTAATACTTCAAGCTCTTTGACAGCTTTTTGCGGAATACTTACAAGTGCCCCGCCTTTGACAGGCTCCATAACAATGACCTTTTTGCCGTGTTTTACCGCAACATCATAGCATGCCTTACTCTGAACTGTGGGGTCATCATAATCAAGATAATTAATCTGCAGCTGCACAGCCTCCATATAGGGTTGTTCTGTAAGTATAGTATCCAAAAAGTCTGCCGTATCATGAAACGACATTCCTATATGCTTTATTTTTCCTTGTTCTTTTAACTTTTTTACAATTTCAAAAGAATTGCACCTTTTGTGTTTGTCATAGCCCTCACGGTTGAGACAATGGAACAAATAAAAGTCAAAATATTCCACTCCGCAAAGTTTTAGCTGCTTTTCAAAAAGAGGCAGGATATCTTCTTCCTTTTTAAAACACCAGTACGAAAGTTTATCAGCAAGGACATATTCTTCTCTGTTATATCTCGATGTAAGGCAGTCGCGGATTGCAGTTTCGCTCTTTCCGTCAAGATAACCGTGTGCAGTATCAAAGTAGTTAAACCCTTCAGACATAAAGGTATCTATCATATCGCAAAAAGCATCAGTGTCTACTTTGCTGTCAACCATCGGCAGACGCATACAGCCAAAGCCGAGATTGCCTTTGATTTTGTCATCAAACATATATAATCACATTCCTTACAAATTAAAAATTTTAATTATTCCATATACTGCCGCAACACCAATAGCAAACGACATAGGACCAAGGATACGAAACTTGATTTTTGAGGCCGGTTTTATTAACACTCAACTACATCGCCTGTGTCAAGCAAAAACAGATAGGTCGCAGAAACATTTTTGCCAAGCGTTTTTTCGAGTGCGATTTTATAGTATTTAAGCTGCGGTGCATAACGGGATTTTATATCTTCGGTAGATTTCACCTTGTCGGTCTTGTAATCCACAATGACAATATCGCCGTTTTCATCTTCAAAATATGCATCTATCATACCCTGTACAACTATCTTGTCGTTATATGCATTGCTTTTTAAAAGTTCGCTTGCATCCATAAGGTATTTAAAACCAAACTCCCTTTTGAGAGTGTGGGCGTTTGCTTTCATCTTCTTGCCAAGCGGTGTAGAAAACATTCTGAATATATTTTCGCATTTTACAGCATCCTTGGATGCCTGCGTCAAAAAGCCTTTTTCTTTAAGCTCATCAACCTGCGAGACGATATCTTCCAAGGTTTCGGTTTTGGAAAAATCGAGTTTTTCCATAACAAGATGCGTTGCAATACCTATATCTGCCGCAGAGAGCTGTTTGCTATCCGATACAAATGCCGGGGAAACAAGTTTTGTTTGATTATAAAAGTTATATACTCCCTCTTCCTCCGCATCTCTGCGTTTGAGCTCTGTAACCGACATATTTGACGGCAAGAGTGCAAGCTCTCTGTACGGATACTCATATTCAAAAACATTTTTTACATACTCTCGGTCGGATTTTAGAGAACCTGTTGTATCAAATTTTCGTTTTTGCTGTTTTTCGTCAACATCCAAAACCATTTCGTTCTTGTTTAGGATTTTTAGTTCAAACGCAGAACCATCGTCTACACCGGAGCAAAAGTCAAAATGCATTTTTTGAGATGCAAGACGGGTATTTCGAAGTACAGACATAAGTATCCAATCGCCAAACGACCTTGACTTTTGCGATGTATGGTAAGAGAGCTTGGCGTCATCGTATTTTATCAAATCGGCTATTTTTTGGATATGAGAGGCTATGTTTCTGTCGCTGCCCGTTATAAAAAGCTTTTCTCTGGCACGGGTAAGTGCCACATACAAAACCCTCATTTCTTCGGAGAGCATCTCGGAATATTTGACATCTCTTATATATTTTTTTTGCGGCAATTCGTAGTAATAGTGTTTTGAAAAGTCATAATAGTTTAGTCCAAAGCCCCTCTCCTTGTGCAAAAGAAGTTTGTCGGATTTCAAATCAATATCGTTGAACTTCTTCAGGGCATCGCTCATAAACACAACAGGAAACTCCAATCCCTTGCTCTTGTGGATTGTCATTATCCTTACTACATCCTCGTCCTCGGACAAAATCTTTGCCCCTTCGGTATCATCACCGGATTTTTTTATGGCGTCGACATAGCGTACAAAGTCAAATATGCCCTTGTACGATGTTTTTTCAAAGTCGTGAGCTTTGTTTATAAGGGAACGCACATTTGCCTTTCTAAGCTCGGAATTGGGCGTAAATGTAAGATAAGACATATAGTCTGTATCTTCTATAATCTCCCAGATAAGTCTGTCTGTGGAAAGATAGCCCGATTTCTTATAATAAAGTTTTAAGCTTTCTGAAAACTCCTTGAGTTTGTGCGAGAGGGCATCATCATTATTTTTCAGGTAACTATTTACACAATGATAGAAATTGCCCTTGGGTTTAGATAAACGGATACTTACGAAGTCATCATCCGAAAATCCGACAACCGGGTGCCTCATTACAGACAAAAGTGCCACATCATCGTACGGGTTATCTATTATCTTGAGATAATTAATAATAAACGAGATTTCAGCAGAGTTGTAATAACCGCCTTTTAGTTCGCAATATGACGGTATCTGTGCAATACCCAATACCGAAGAAAAGACCTCTGCCTTTTCTCCCATAGACCTTAAAAGAATAACTATATCAGAGTATTTTGCCCGCCTGTATCCCTCGGTTTTTTTGTCATAGACAAGGTAGTTTTCGTCGGATACAATCTCTTTTATTTTGTTGGCTACATATATTGCCTCAGCCTCAATGCCTTTTAGTTCTTCGGATGTATCCATATCATCATCTGAAAAGATATTTTCTGCATTGTTATCAATAAGTACAATATCTACCTTGTCTGTGTCGGGGTTTACATCCTTGTATGAACACTCGTTGTAATACAAATATTCGCTGTCTGTATAGTCCATCTCTCCGCATTTTTCGGACATTATCTGGCTGAACACAGAGTTTACGGCATCTATTACGCCCTTTCGGCTTCGGAAGTTCTTGTTTAATATTATTTTGTTGTATTTCCTGATTTGGCCGGTATAGAGAGGATAGATATCGGCTTTGTGTTTAAAAAGAGAGGGCTGCGAACCTCTGAAACCGTATATACTCTGTTTCATATCCCCTACCATATACATATTGGGTTTGCCGATGTTTTCACGGGAAATCAGAGAAAAAAGCTTTTCCTGAACGCCGTTGCAATCCTGATACTCATCAACATAGATTTCGGCGTATTTTTCCATAAGCTGTTTTGCTGTGTCGCTCCTACCACCGTCATCTGTCTGCAACAGCCCAATGGCAAGATGCTCAACATCCGAAAAATCCACAAGTCCCTTGGCACGCTTTTCGTCTGTGTAGACTTTGGCAAAATTTTCGGTAATTTCAACTATTTTATCCAGAAGTATTTTTGTGTCGTCAATATCGTCAAACACATCGTCATAAGATATATCAAAGATGCTTGTTAATTCCTTCTTAAAGCTCTTTGCCAAATCTCTGGGATCCTTTATACTGATTTTAAGCGAGGGGTCAATTTTATTTGGCAGACGCATTGTAGGAAATTCCAGACAACAGACCGCCTTTTTAACATCATTCCAGGTATGTGCATTAAGAATAAGGACAAAGTTGTTTTTTTCGTCAAAGAGCTGGTCTCTGGTCTTTTTTAATTCATCGCCTACACCGGTATTATCTATGGCTATATCATACAGACAGCACGCCCTTTGGCATATCTCGTGGGTTTTCTTGATAAAATATTCTTCCCAGAAGCTATTGCATACAAATTTTTCCTTGAGCTGCTTTAGCTCGTCTATTCCGCCGGGGAGCGAACAGGAAAAATCAAAAATCTTTAGTATTATATCGGCAAAGTCTTTGTCAGATTTATTTGTGTATGAATTGATAAGCCGTACAAAAACCTCGTCTTTTGATGCGTAACATTGCTCCAAAACTTTGTCTATGACATCGTCTTTTATCATATTGAGTTCTGCTGCATCTCCGACCTTTACTGCCGGGTCAAGACCTATTTTGTAAAAATTCTGTCGTAAAACATCAAGACAAAAGCTGTCTATTGTGCATATGGAGGCAGTACCTATGAGCATAAGCTGGCGGTTTAGATATTCGGGGTTTTCTGCACTATCAAGGGCTTCCATAATCTTCGACATAAGTCTGGATTTTAGTTCCATTGCCGCAGCATTTGTAAAGGTAACCACGAGGATTTTGTCTATATCTACCACGCCGGACAAGATGCGGCTTACAATTCGTTCAACCATTACGGCAGTCTTGCCCGAGCCTGCTGCAGCAGAAACAAGATTGTCTGCACAATCGACATTAATGGCATCATGTTGATTTTGTGTCCACATCTATCGCTTCCTCCATTTCTTTTATGATTTGCTCATATTCATTTTTAGCGGTATATACATTGTACGAATTATCCTCTGATGCAGGGTCAAATCTGCATATCGAAGCATAGGGGCAATATTTGCAAGGATTAAAATTACCCTTCTTTGCAGGGCAGATAGAAATATCTCCGCCCAGCATTTCCGAGCAGATATCCCCTATTTTCTTCTTTAGATATTTGTCTATTATTTCAAAGCCGTCCAATGTAACGCGTTTTTTCTTGGATGTGCCTTTTTCCAGTGATGAGGATATTACTTCGTCATAAGCTTTAAGGACTTTTTCGTCATATGGTACAAGGCCCTTTAATTTGAGAGTTTCCAATGCCTTGCCCTCCATATGGTCTTTTTCGTCCTGAAGTTCCTTTTTAATTTCAGGATTGGTCACCTGAAAGTAAAGAGCTCCGCCATAGGTATAATCGGAACTTACAGACACTAATTTGTTGAGATACACCATAAGTTGCAGGTTAAGAGCATAGAGGACATCATCGAGTTTGAATTCTTTTTTTCCTGTTTTGTAATCTATTACCCTTACATATGAGATACCGTCCTCTTCGTATATATCGGCACGGTCTATCTTACCTGTGAGTTTTACCTGGTGTCCGTCACGAGTGGAAATATCTATACAGCCAAGAGGCGATTTATCTCCGAATTCAATCTCGTACCCCAGTGGTTCAAAGAGTGAATTTTCAAACTGCTTTTGTATTGCCTTAAAGCAGATAAATATAGAGTTTTTCAGTCTTGTAACAGCAAACTTTTCCCTCTCGGTAAATTCGTCTTTTTTGACAGAAAATTTATCAAGACATTCACCAATAAGCTGCTCTGTGCGATTGAGGATATATTCATCCTTTGCATCTATAAAGGCTTTGCGGCTTGTGCCGATTTCTTTGGAGAGTATTTCCAAAACAGTATGGGTTATGTTTCCGATGTCAAGTGCATCGACGGCGGATTCTTTTGGTGTTTCTATACGAAGAATATAATCTATAAAATAGCTGTATTTGCACGCCATATACCTCTCTAACTTTGAAACAGAGGTATAGGAAAGCATAGAAATGAGCTGTTTTAAATTCTTGTCGCTTAAGTTTCTTGCGATATTGTCAGTTGCCAGAAAATAGTTTATCCTACTGATAAAATCCGTATTATCAGCAAAATATTCGTACACGCTCTTCCATATGGGGTCGATTTGTGCAAACTCGGAAAATCTTGCAATATTGATACACAGCTTTTCTTTTGCAGAATGTTTGGAGGTTATCTTTTCTTTTTCTGTTATAGAACATTCAGAAAATTCCCTTAAAGAAAACATCTTTGTCACTCTGTCTATAATGTATGATTTTCGAAGTGCTTTAAAGTCGTTATCCACCTTGGGATATGATACCAAGAGCATATGCGAGGGCATTGTAAATGCACTGTATGCACTAAACTGCGAATAAAACGCATATGTTTCCGAAGTTGTGGAAAATTCTATTCCGCTTTCTTTGAGGCGGTTTTTGTCCTTGTCCAAAAGTACGCCATCTGCCTTGGGGCTTGCGGGGAAGACGCCTTCGTTTACTCCCAGTACAAAAAGCACCTTGAGAGCATCTGTTCTTGTACGCTCGGTATTGCCTATGAGCACCCTGTCAGCAGACAAAGGAATAAAGCCAACCTTGTGTTGAGAAAAAGCAGTACAAAGCATCTGATACATCTCTTTTGCATTTACCTTGGTGTCGCCTTTTAGCTCAACTATGCTGTCAAAAACAGAAATGATGATATCCCAGATTTTTTCGTATTCTTTGGCATATCTTATTTCGCCGCAAAGGGTAAAGTCATCTATAAAAGATGCAATGGTTTTATCAAGATTAAGATGCATAAGAAGATTGTAAATTTGCAGTATGTTATCCTTTACGCTATGGCGTCCTTTGATTTTTTCGTGCATATCTGCAAGGGGCAAAACATACCTGCTTCTTATGTTGCAAAGTATCTTTTTGGTATTTTCGTCATCGGGATAGTTGGCATCAAGGAGCCTGTTCCATTTTTCGTCATTTAGCCAGCTTGAACGCTTGAGGTTAGTGTTTTTAATGTATTTTTGAATTAGAGCAATGTCCGAACTGTCTGCGTTTAAAAAAGCGGCTTTGAGATAATTAAATATGCTCTCGTAGCTGTAGTCATAGATATAACACTCCAACAAGCCAAGTACAAATCTTATTAAATGATGGTTTATTATGTCGTTTTTGTCGTCCAAAAAGTACTCTATATTATTAAAATCGAAAACTCTTTCTATGTGACCTGCATACACATCAATATCGGGCACTATGACACCGATGTCGCCAAATCTGTAACCTTTTTCCCGTACGAGAGAGCATATGTTTTGTGCACAGACCTCGACCTCGGACAAGGGATTAAGCATCGAGTAAACCTTGATATTTTCGCATTTGCCAAAATATTTTTGAGTAGGAAATCTGAACAAGTTCTTTTCCAAAAAGGTCAGCTCACCGGATACGAAATGGCTCTCCGAAAGAACTGTGTGTTTAAAAACGCCCTTTGCACATTTTTCAAGACGGGATAAGGTATCCTTTGTGGGCATAAAGAGCAGAGAGTCAGCTTCTTTTGCATCAAAGCAGAGTGATATGCAAACATTTTGAACAGTATCACACAGAGCCTCTATCACCTTTAATTCTTGAGGTACAAAGGTAGAAAACTCATCGAAAAATATATACTTATCCTTGTAGATATCGGTTTTGTTAAGCCTTGTTGCAAGAAGTGTAAGTGCATCATCGCCGTCTGTCATCTTTGCAGAAATCTGCTCCTCATACTTTTGATACATAAGTGACAAATCCCTGAGTTTCATAGAAAGGATACCGTCGCCGACATCCTTGGATGCCTCCAGGAGAGACTCTGGCATAAGCATATACTTTTTGAACTCGCCAATGGTAGAAGAAACCATATCGGTAAATCCTGTTTTGGCAGATGCGTTTTTGTAAAATTCAAATTCTGTGGTATTTAGAATATCCTCTATTATCAGTGCTTTGGTAACTGCGTCGGCTGATTTTGCAGATGGTATACCAAGCCTTTTTTCTGTAATCTGACAAAGTGTGTTGAAAGAAAAAACCTCAAGGAAACCATCTCGTATTGCATCAGATGCGGAAAGAAGCTTCTTTTCGGCAATATGGGTGTACTGCTCGGGAACAATGAGCATAATTTCTTTGCCCTCGTTTGCAAGGCGATTTATGCAATCATAGATATATTTACTTTTTCCGCTTTTGCTTCTTCCTGTTACGATTTCAAGAGGCATTATTTTCACTTCCTATTTAATGTGTTTTTCGTATCTGAATGGTCCGATACCGTTTACCGTAAATGTAAACTCTCTCCTGCCGTCATCACACACTTTGCCTTTTGGCAGGGATACTGTGTAAGTTCCTTTGCAATTAAACCTGTTGCAACCTGTAACTACCACACTTGTTTGTGTATGGGTAATATCCAGTTCGCCACCCATAGAAAAATGCATATCCGAAAGGATTACCTCGGGCTTTGTCATCTTGGAAATCTTGACAATTTCGCACGAATTAGGTGCAATGGTTCCCAGGTTTACTATGTCATCATACTGGCAGTCGATGTGATTAACTTTGCCAAAATAAGACGAAACATTGTAGAAAGATGCGTGGTCAACATATCCTCCGCAGGTCTGGTTGTCCAGACGAAGAACAAGGTCTTTGGGGGCAAAGGAGTTATTGAATATGCAAAGAGTGTGGTAGTCTCCCCTTACCTCAACATCGGCAACAGATATATATGCACCGTCGTCAAATGCCTCCCTTGGCTGTGTGTTTACGCTTACAGAGGGCATAACAAGTTTGAGAAACTTGAGCTCGTCATTTGCCGATAGGTCCTCTGCCATACCCACTCCGCCTGTCATATATTCGCACACGAGAAGGGTCTTCATTTCCGCAGGCGTAAACTTTTTGGTAAATTCGCGGTCTATAACGGGTGCACAACAGTTGTGCCACCACTTGGACATATAACCCCGCATTGCAACCTGGTTTACTATTCTGGGAATGATGTTTGTGTCATATTTTCTCTTTAAATCCGGTATCGAAGAGGAAATCTGCACGCTGTCTGCAATGGATACAAGAGGCGGGACAAAGCCGTTTGTAACACAAAGATATCCATCCTGACCGATAGCCTCCTTTATGACCTTGAGTGCTTTAATATACGCCTCTGCAATGGTCATTGTGGGGTCCAAAAGCACCACATCCTTTTGAATAACAAAAGCCATTGTATGGTCAACATTGTGCATATAGTATCCAAACGCCGAAAGCCTTTGATATGTCATAGAAAGCCACTCCAGATATTCACCGGAGGACACATCCATAACGGCGTATTCTTTTTCGCCAAATTTGTATGTACACACAGAGCCGTCGGCATGTCTTAAAACCCAGTTGGACTGCGTTTCGAAAAGTTCGGAGTTTTTGTCCGCGATAAATGGCGAAGTCCATATACCCGCCTTGTAACCTCTGTCGTTTATATAGTCTGCTATACCTCTTATATTGACACCATCTTTTTCTTCCCAGTCGCCAATGGCACTCTGCCAGTTGTAACCCACTACAATGTACTTGAACGGTGCCTTTAGACTGCTTAAAAAGGCGAGCTTTTCGTGTATGTTTTCCATTGAAAAATCATTATTTAATCTGTATGCAGAAGGTTTTTGGTTAAATTCGCTTTTAGCGTCATTCATAGCCTTTTTGTCGTTTGAATATTCTTCAAGCAAACGGACAAAGTTGCCGCTTGTGCTGATACGAACCCAATCTGTATATTTGATATCGCCGTCTTCCATAAGACAGTTGAACTCACCGCCAAGGCGAATAGCTTTGATATCGCCGTTGCAATCCATAGATATACTTATATCTGTAAGCTGATTTTCGCTGGTTAAAATTTCGAGCGAAACATATGTCTTGCCGGATTTGATTACAGTAATACCATCGCCATAGAGAACACAATCTCCGTAGGAGCAGTCTTTGACAAACACGCCCTCATCGATAAGCCTGTCCGCACATTGAACAAAGGAATTGTCCCTCTCGCCGAGGATACAGGTTGCAGGAATATCATTAAGCTGTCGCGAACCGTTAAAGACCATCCAATCGTTTGACGGGCGGTCATAAATCTTAAAATCATCTGTCATTATGGGATAGCCTGCAAGGAGCTTAAGCATAGTACCCGATGTGTTGGTGATCTTGAGCCTTGTGAGGTAATGTTCACTATCTAAACATATGTTTTCCCTTTCGATATCGACGCTCGCCGTACCCACATCGACAGTTGTCCTTTTGCTCTCTCCCAACACACAGTATGACAGTGCATAATGAATAGAACTACTGCAAGCACCGCTTATATATTTTTCCATAAAATCACCTCTATCTCGTCCCAAAGGGACATATCTCATTACGAAGTAACATATCGCAAATTCCGTCGGGAATTTATATCACTGATTTCAACTTTGAAGAATTTATTAATAGTTCATGTCAAACCCGGACAAAAAAATCATCGAAAACTTATTATTTTCATTCCTTTATATTTTAATGTGCCTTTTTGATTAATCTTATAGTTACCATATGAAAACTCGGAAACATCAAATGAAAGCTTTTTATCTTTTGTATCAAAGACAACTACATAACGCTCTTGTTTAAATACTCCATTATATTTAGAAACCATATCAGGCTTGTACTTGTCAATAATTTTTGCCTTAACTGTTTTAACAGGTGCATATCTGCTGATAATCATTTTTTTAATAATCAAAACCCAACACATCAAAACGGAAAAGATTGCAATTGCGTTAATAACATTATGCATATTATGACCTCACAAAAACCCTGCAGTTGTCTTTCTATTTATGGTACTCCTCGTTGGAGTTAATCTTAAATGCCCTATATATCTGCTCGGTAAGGATTAACCTCATTAGCTGATGAGGAAATGTAAACGAAGAAAAACTGAGTTTAAAGTCGCTTGCGGACTTAACGGAGACATCGAGCCCCAGGGAACCGCCTATAATGAAATCAATGGTACTTTTTCCGCCCAGGGTGATATCCCCTATCTTACCCGCAAAATCCTCAGAAGAGAGAGCTTTGCCCTCTACACACAGAGAGATAACATAGCTGTCCTTGGAAATGTTTTTCAAAATACTCTCTGCCTCTTTTTTAAGAACAGCATCGCACTGCGCTTTTGAGGCATTGTCGGGGATTTTTTCGTCATTTAGTTCGCATATTTCAAATGTGCAAAATCTCCCCAGCCTTTTGGCATACTCCGCTATTGCATCTTTTAGATATTTTTCTTTTAACTTACCTACACAAATTATCCTTATTTTCAAGTAAATCACCTACGGCAATTATACTACTTATGTCATCTGTTGTAAAGCTATTTCTTGTATTGCACAGGCTGTTTTTTCTATATCATCCAAGGTGTTAAACACACCTGCACTAACTCGTACTGTGCCAGTGGTATCTGTTCCTATGGATTTGTGTGCAGTATATGCACAGTGAAATCCGGCTCTTGTGGCAATGTCATATTCAATACTCAATCTGCCGGACAAAATCATTGCGTCAATGCCATCTAATGTAAATGACAAAACAGATGTCCTGGGTCTTTTTTGGTCATAGCCCCAGATCCTTACACCTCGGATACAGGATAATTTCTGTGCAAGAGTATTAATCAGTTTGTTTTCTTTATACAAAATCTCATCCTGACCGATATCTTTTATATACTCTATTGCCTTTGAAAGACCGGCAATTCCTGATACATTTAAAGTTCCGCTTTCCAATTTATCAGGGAGAAAATCGGGTTGCACAAGAAGTTTAGACATACTGCCTGTTCCGCCCAAAATGATTGGTTTCAAATCCCGATTTGAATTAACGCATAAAGCTCCCGTTCCTGTAGGACCCAAAAGTCCTTTGTGCCCTGGAAGTGCAAGAAAGTCTATGCCAATCTTTTTCATATCTATTTTAACAGCTCCTCCGCCTTGCGAAGCATCGAGCAAAAACGGTATTCCGTTTTTATTTGCGATAGCGCAAAATTCTTTAAACGGCTGAACAGAACCGCATACATTTGATGATAATGTGCATATTATAAGTGCCGTGTTGGGTTTGATTAGTTTTTCCAAATGCGCAGCATCGGTATAACCCGAGCTGTCAGCAAACAAAACATCGTACTCGCAACCAGTATCGGCAAGAGGACGCATAACGCTGTTGTGCTCCATAGAAGTAATTATTGCGTGGCTTTTTTTATTTAAAATACCTTTTATTACAATGTTGAGTGCTTGTGTGGCATTTAAGGTGAATATAATATTTTCGGGATTGTCAAGACCAAAAATATCACAAATTTTGCATCTGCAATTAAAGACCTCTTCTTGAGCTTTGAGAGCCATTTTGTGAGCACTTCTGCCCGGATTGGCACAGTATTCAAGCATACATTTAACTACCTCTTCTGTAACACAAGAAGGCTTTGGAAACGAAGTTGCCGCATTATCTAAATATATCATCATATCACCTGTCAATATAATTTTTCGTATGTTTGGGAATCATACACACCCTTTGAAGACACTCCGGAAACCTTGATAATATTTAGTGCCTGCATCATATCGTATGCATCAATTTCAAGGCAGTATGTGCATCCAAGATACGAAAGCTCCTTGGGAGCCTGAACTATCAATGAATGTATCTTAAATCTCTTTTCCAAAAGTGATTTCAAAGAAAATGCGGATGTCGAAGAAAGCAAAACAATCAATACCTTTTTCATACTTGTTACACCTCCGTAGTTTTCTTTATAAATCATTGTATTCACTTTTTTGGTATTCTGTTACTTAAAAAAATCGGTTAGGGTATTGATTTATTTGAAATAAAATGTATAATTATATTATAGAAACTTTTAGGAGGTAAACTTTGATGCCGTTTTGGAAATCTCAAGAAATTGGTATTGATTTGGGAACTGCTACAATACTTGTGTATGTAAAAGGCAAAGGCATTGTCTTAAACGAGCCAAGTGTTGTGTCAATAGATACAAATACAAAGAAAGTGCGTGCAGTCGGTGACAACGCCCAAAAGATGATTGGACGAACCCCTGCTAACATTGTGGCTATAAGACCACTCAAAGCCGGTGTGATATCCGACTATATCACAACCGAAATAATGATAAAGTATCTGCTCGGAAAAGTATGCAAAAAATCCATATTCAAACCCAAGGTTGTTGTGTGTGTGCCAAGCATCGTAACCGAAGTGGAAAAGAAATCTGTAATCGATGCCACGACAAATGCCGGTGCAAAAAAAGCATATCTTATAGAAGAACCGCTGGCTGCGGCGCTCGGTGCGGGCGTAGATATCTCAAAACCTGTGGGTACAATGGTGGTTGATATCGGCGGCGGAACCTGTGATATTGCAGTGTTATCGCTAAACGGCATTGTAGTTCACGACTCGCTGAAGGTTGCCGGAGACGAATTTGACCAGGCGATAATTAAATACATCAAAAACAAATACAACATAACCATAGGCGAAACTATGGCGGAAAGTGTAAAGAAAAACATCGGTTGCTGCTATGAACAGGAAGACATAACATATATGGATGTTAAAGGCAGAAACTTAAAGACTGGTCTGCCCTCCTGCGTAAATGTTTCCTCGCTCGAAATCCTCGATGCCCTAAAGGAAGCATCCACAGACATTGTAAACGCTGTTAAAGGCGTATTAGAGAGAATTCCGCCTGAACTGCTTGGCGATATAATGCGAAATGGTATCCTTTTGACAGGCGGCGGAGCACTGCTTAAGGGGCTTGACAATCTTATCTCGGCAAGCACAGGTATTCCTGTAAAAATTGCAGAGGACGCTGTATCTTGTGTGGCAAAGGGAACTGGCATAGCATTAGAAAACATTGATTCACTTATAAATAGTCATCTATAATAGAAAAATGCAGTTGCGAAAGCAACTGCATTTTTCAGCGTGTCGATAAAGTCGACACGCTGGTGAGACGAACGAAAATGGACGCAGACGAGGAAACGCGAAGCAGGCAGTACAAAGGTACGGCAATGAGCGATGACGAAGTAAGCAAAGTGTATAAAACTCTGGCTTTTGGCATTTATGACAAAAGCTACATAAATGAAAAAGCCCATAAGTAATGATTACAATATTCCTTACTAATGAGCTTATATTTTTTGTATTCACTTTGCGGTGCGTTCTTTTTCGACAGTCTGATGCAGTTGCGAAAGCAACTGCATTTTATTATATATTCTCTATTTGCCAGTCTATTGGCTTTTCGCCCATACTCTCAAGTATTTCATTGGCTTTTTTAAAGTGATTGCACCCAAAGAAACCTCGCGATGCCGAAAGCGGACTTGGATGCACACTCATAAGAATATGGTGTTTTTGTGTATCTATATACTGTCTTTTTTCTTTGGCGTTATTGCCCCAAAGCATAAAGATAACCGGCTTTTCCCTTTGGGAGAGCTTTTTTATTACTTCGTCGGTAAAAATCTCCCACCCTTTTCCTCTGTGAGAATTTGCCATATCCTTTTGTACAGTAAGAGCCGCATTCAAAAGCAGAACTCCCTGGTCTGCCCATTTCTTGAGATATCCGTTATTTGGAATATAGCATCCGAGAGATGTGTTTAACTCCTTGTAGATATTTTTAAGCGACGGTGGTATGGGAATATCCTCTTTTACCGAAAAAGCAAGTCCGTGTGCCTCGCCCTCACCGTGATAAGGGTCTTGCCCGAGGATAACCACCTTGGTGTCATTGTAATCGGTATATTTAAGGGCGTTAAAAATATCGTATATAGACGGATATATAGTCTTTGTGGTGTATTCCTGCTTAAGAAAAGAGCGAAGTTTAAGATAATAATCTTTGTCAAACTCGTCTTTTAGTATAGTATCCCAAGTGTTTCCCAGGTTAACCATTTGGGTCTGCCTCCGTATCAGTTTTTTACTGGTGAGCTTTTGCTTTGGCTCTTAACGACTTGTCAAGAATTTTCTTTCGTATTCTGAGGCTCTTTGGTGTGATTTCCAAAAGCTCGTCATCATTTAAAAATTCCAGACAGTTTTCGAGCGACATTATCACCGGCGGAACTAACCTTAATGCATCATCCGAACCTGAAGCACGGGTATTTGTGATGTGCTTTTTCTTGCATACATTTACATCTATATCGCCGGTTCTTAAGTTTTCGCCGACAACCATACCCTGATAAACATCAACACCGGGGCCGATAAAGAGCGCACCTCTTTCCTGTGCGTTAAAAAGTCCGTATGTGATTGACTCGCCGTCTTCAAATGCTACAAGCGATCCGCGGGAACGCATAGGTATATCGCCCTTGAATTCTTCATAACCGTTTAAGATATGGTTCATAATTCCATTGCCGTGTGTATCTGTCATAAGCTGTGAACGATAGCCTATAAGACTTCTGGAGGGGACATTGAATTCTATTCTTGTATATCCTGTGGCTCCCGTTGTCATATTGAGCATCTGTGCCTTACGCTCGGAGAGCGTCTGTATAACACTGCCTACATATTCTTCAGGGACATCCACAATAAGAAGTTCCATAGGCTCGAGTATTTTTCCATCGGGGGAAAGCTTGTTTATAACCTCAGGCTTGGACACCTGGAACTCATACCCTTGACGACGCATAGTTTCTATCAGTATAGAAAGGTGGAGTTCGCCTCTTCCGGAAACCTTAAAGGCCTCGGAACTGTCTGTTTCTTCTACCTTTAAGCTGACATTGGTCATCATTTCCTTAAACAGCCTGTCCCTTAAATGACGGCTTGTTACAAAGTCGCCCTCTCTGCCTGCAAATGGTGAGTCATTTACGCTAAAGGTCATAGAGAGTGTCGGCTCGTCTATATCTATAAATGGCAACGGGTCAGGACAGTCTACATCACAGATTGTTTCGCCGATTTTTACATCAGCAACACCTGCCATAAGCACGATATCACCAATTGTAGCCTCAGATGTTTCTACCCTCTTTAGCCCCTCGTATACATACATTTTGGTAAGACGGATATTCTGGGTTGTTCCATCTTTTTTGCAGATGATTGCATTCTGCCCAACCCTGACAGAGCCTCTTTCCACTCTGCCAACCGCCATTGTACCAACATAGTCATCATAGTCAATATTGGATATAAGAAGCTGAAGCGAACCATCTTCGTCACCCTCCGGTGCGGGAACATGATTTACTATCATATCAAAAAGCGGTTTCATATCCTCGCCCTTTGCCTCGGGGTCAAGTGTTGCATATCCGCTTCTGCCGGATGCGTATACAACAGGCGAATTGAACTGGTCGTCTGTAGCCTCAAGCTCCAGAAACAGCTCAAGAATTTCATCTACAACCTCATAAGGACGGGCGTTGGGACGGTCTATCTTGTTTACCACAATAATGGGTCTTAAATCGAGCGAAAGAGCTTTTTTGAGTACAAATCTGGTTTGAGGCATACAGCCCTCAAAAGCATCTACAAGCACCAAAACGCCGTCTACCATCTTGAGAACTCGCTCCACCTCACCGCCAAAGTCTGCGTGACCCGGAGTATCTACTACATTTATCTTAATACCGTTATAATTAAGAGAAGTGTTCTTGGAAAGAATGGTAATACCTCTCTCTTTTTCGAGGTCATTATTATCCATAACTCTTTCGTCAACTTGCTGATTTTCTCTGAAAATACCGCTTTGTCTTAAAAGAGCGTCTACCAAGGTTGTTTTTCCGTGGTCAACATGAGCTATTATTGCGATATTTCTTAAATTTTCTCTCTTAGACATAAAGTTTAAATTCCTTTCAACAAAAACCGAAAAACCCCTTCAACAGAAGGGGTTTTATAAGCCTTATTATTTGTCCATACCAAATTTCTTCTTGAATTTGTCAATTCTACCGCCGGTATCAACAAGTTTCTGCTTTCCGGTGTAGAAAGGATGACACTTTGAACAAATTTCAACATTGATGTTTTCTTTTGTTGAACCTGTTTCAAAAGTAGCACCGCATGCACACTTGATTACTGTTGGTTTGTAATCGGGATGTATACCCTGTTTCATATATATTCACCTCAACTTCATTAATCTACTAATTTACGACTTACATATTATAACACAGCTTTTTCCAAAATGCAAGCATTATTTTTACTAATTTACATATATTTTGTGATTTTTTTGAATTAAGATACAAATTATCCAATTGAGCATACATCACATCCGCTTCAACCCCATTACCAACGGAATGATAACAAGCTGAAGTACAATCCCCGCAAGAGCGTCTATAAAACCTCCCACAACAAAGGCGGATAATGTAAATACCTTGCCTCCGAGACCGAGAAGAATAGCCTTGCTTATTCCCCATACAATGCGTCCGCAAATCATAGAAGAGATAAGGCTTATGTACACCGTCTTGATAGTCTTGGTTTTGGATTTGCTATACAAATACCCTATTACAAAACCATATGTACAAAGCTCCAGTGCCATCCACACAGCATTGGGATATATAGGGGGCATACCCCATATTACAGAGCGCAAAAACGGCAAAATCAGCCCAACAACAAATCCGTAGTTGTATCCGCATATAAGACCGCAAAGCATTACGGGTATGTGCATAGGAAGCAGTGTATCGCCTATTTCTTTGATTTGCATTGTAAGTAGAGGCAGTATCATACCAAGTGCCAGAAACATTGCAGAAAGAACTGTCCTTTTTGTTGTAGAATTCATAGTAACCTCCTTACTGTTTTTATCTGTAAATATTTTATTACTTTTCTGTGTAAAAGTCAATGAACATTGAGAATTTAAAAAATTTTTTTGAAAAATCAGGTAATGCAAAAAGAGAATATTTTTTTTGGTTTTGAACAAAATAATCACTGCAAGGCCAATTTCAAATTTAAAAGGAGTGACAAGAGTATGAATAACAACAAAAATAACCAGGAAAATAAGAAGCAGGACAAAAACCAGCAGAACAACAAAGACAATAACAGAAACAACAATAACAACAACTTATAATCATTAATGATGCCAAACGGCGTATCGCTTTTGATACGCCGTTTGCATTATATTAAAGATTTTTTTCTATTTCAGAAATCATATCCACTCTTCTTTGGTGTCTGCCGCCTTCGTACTTGGCATTTAAAAATTCATCAACTATTTCCTCGGCAACAGCCTCACCGACAACCCTTGCACCAAATGCAATGATATTTGCATTGTTGTGCTGACGTGTAAGTCTTGCCGAATAACTTTCCGAGCATACTGCAGCACGAATGCCTTTGACCTTGTTTGCAGCAAGAGAAATACCTATACCTGTTCCGCATATAAGAATACCAAGCTCGCACTCTCCCGATGCAACAGCTCTTGCTACCTTTTCTCCGTATACTGGATAATCACAACTATCGTTTGTATCTGTACCAAAGTTTACCATTTCGTATCCCTTGTCCTCCAGATACTTAACTATGTGATTTTTCATAGCCACTGCAGCGTGGTCGTTTCCTATTGCTATCTTCATAAATATCTCCCCTATCAAATTATGTCTGAAAAAAATCTACTGAATTACATCATTTTCGGTAACGGTGTATATTTCCGTTTTTCCAAGAATATGCTTGTCACTGCATCTTTGGGCAACATAGATTTCGTCGCCGGCCTTTGCAACCGTCTTGGAAAGCATAAGTGTGTTTGTATCGACATATGTTGCCGGAACGAGCACATTGTCCACAAACACCTTGCTCTTTTCGGTAAAGCCCGTACCCTTTAATGTGGTTGCTGTATTTCCAACAGATGCAGAGGTTATATAAAACGGCTCCAAGCCATATTTGATGTCTGTCCTCAAATAAGGCGATGCACCTCCGTATGCATAGTTTGAGCCATAGAGCTCGTCGTACATAAGCATTTGAAGGTCTGCCTCATACTGGGGATTTGCCATATCTTCTCTATAGAAATTGTGCAATTTATTTACATAGCTGCCGTCTATTCCGAGCATCTTGGTTACGCGTGAAGTAAGCTGATATGCCTGAAGGTCTTCGTCTGCCACCGGGATATCATAGTTTGCCCATACAACATATTCTGTCTGGAAGAGGTCCTTATTTAAAAGGTCTTCCTTGGATATACTCATTGCAGGGAGATGGTCTCCGTAGAGAACAAGAACGGTAGGTTCTCTGAATTTTTTGATTGCATCAACAAGCTCACCCACAAACATATCCATCTCGTGGAGCTGATTGATATAGTATTCATAGCCTACTTTGTACTCGGGGTCATCTTCAAGACCTTTGGTAACAACAATAGGCTGATTTTCTTCTATAACTTCGGTGGGATACTTGCCGTGGCTCTGAACAGAAACACCAAATACGAAATCTCTGCCCTCTGTGGAATTAAGACATTTAAAGGCTTCGCCGATTAAAATCTTGTCCTTTGCCCAGTTGTTTGCATTTCTTTCGACATCGTGCATATATTCCACAGGAATAAAGGTATCAAAACCAAGATTTGCGTAATTGCGGTGTCTGTCGTAGAAGGTACCCGTATGGTTATGAATAGCATGAGTGGAATAACCAAGTTTTTTGAGTTCATACGGAAGTGAGCTTGCAGTATGATTTAATGTGATGGTCTTGTACGGATATTCGCAAGTACCAAACATACCTACGCTCATACCGGTGAGAACCTCAAATTCTGCATTGCAGGTTCCGCCGCCAAGACCCGGAATTCTTAAAAATCCGGAGGAATTTTCTTCCTTTAGTTTGGTATATACCGGAATCGGGTTGGTATTGTACTCCAGATTTTCCATATAATTAACATCGAAAAACGACTCAAGCTGTATATATATTATATTGGGATTAACATTGGAATTTGTACCCGATTGGTTGTCAATTTTACCCACAAGCTCTTTTACAGCTTCTTCGCTGTAGGTTTCGGGTTTGTCTACACCTCTGTTTACAGCACTGCAGGAAAAACTGTACGCAAAGCCGTAATTCTTGTATGCTTCGGGAAGATTGGCAAAACATTCGGGGTCGCTGTAAATACTGTATGAAGATATCATAGCAGCTACACAAACAATTACCGATACTGCCATATAGAGCGATGCCGAGAAGAAATTCGGCTTTTTCTTGGGTGCATATTTAAGCACAAGCACAATTACAACTACTGCTACCAAAACCATACTGCAGATAGAAATAATCTGAATAGGCTTTACATAAGCGTTCATAATATCAAGTGCGGATTTAACTATAGAAAAATCCACTGCAGCAAGCGGGGTGTTTCTGTATGTTAAAATAATACAGTTGGTTACACCGAGCCCCAACCACAACAAGAGCACAAGTGAAAGAGCAAAATACCTGCGTTTAAAGAACAGGCACAGAGTTATTGTGCACAGTATGATGGAAAAATTGGACACAAAAAAGCCCACATGGTAAATCATAAAGCTGAATGCAAGCGGTATCGAATGTCGGCCAAGTGCCTCCAAAACGAATGTCATAACAAAAGAAATGAGAACACAAATCATAAAATCTGTGTACTTGATGTCTTTTAGCTTGCTGTATATAAATGTCATCATACTTTTTAATTTGGTAGTATTTATCATTTTCATGCCTCCGAAAGACAACTAAAAATTTTGACGAATAACAGTATAACACATATTATTTGGTTTTTCAAGTTTTTATTTTTCCACAAAAAGCATATTTTTCATTCTATGACATATACATCATTTCTTTTGTAATCAAAGAGCAGTATACCATAGGAAAACCTTTCTGCATATATATGCTTCATTATTTCCTTGGCCGGAACATCATAGTAAAACGGAAAATTCTTCTTTTTGTTTTCTTCGTCTTTAAAAAGTTCATATGCGATTTGTGTTACATTCCTGTCCGCATCACCAAACCAATGCGGTCTTTTGCCGGGTCTGATGTTAATAAGGTAATCCTTTTTTAGTTCTTCTCTGAAAATCTCACCCATATTAGAAAAACAGTCATACATAGCATCATAGAGCATTTTTTGGGAAAAAGCAAAATTTATGGGGTATTTGTCCGCTATATAAGTTCCCAAAGCATCAAATACATTGTAATACTCGATTTTGCCAAACAAGAATTCAAGAGAATTTTTGAAACTGCCGCTGTTATAAAATCGGTCAAGTGCAAATTCTGCTCTTTTTAGTTCCAATAGTTCGTCATAGCTGATAAAATCATTTGATAAAACCTCGTACGGAGGAAAGTCCCTGTATACATAGCCGTACTTTTTCTCTTCGCAGCGGATTTTTGAGCCTTTTAAGAGTTTCAAAAATCCGAGTTGTAACATATGCGGTCTTAAAGAAATAACTTCGTTGAACGAATTTTTAAATGAATTTATATCCTCATACGGAAGTGCTGCTATGAGGTCCAGATGTATATGAATATTGTCCAATCTGATGAGCTTTTTGACATTTTGGGAGAGCTTGTCATACGAAACTGTGCGGTTAATAGCAGACATAGTCCTGTTGTTGGTTGTCTGAACACCTATTTCAAACTGCATAACTCCCTTTGGCACAGAAGAGAGAATTTCAAGCGTTTCATCATCTAACAAATCGCCTGCAAGCTCCATATGAAAGCAGGTTTGTGACGGATTTTCGGCAATAAACTTAAATATTTCTCTTGCTCTTTTGGGATTGGCATTAAATGTTCTGTCCACAAATTTAACCAAAGGTACATTGTGCGACATAAAAAACGAAAGCTCTTTTTTTACTCTTTCTGCAGACAAGAACCTTACCTTCGAGGTCTCGCCCGAAATACAGTATGTACAACCATACGGACAGCCTCTTGAAGTTTCGTAATATATGATTTTGTTTTTAATCTTCTCGATTTCTTCATCTGAATAAACAAAATCCAATTCATTTAAATCAAGGGGCGGATATTTATTGGGGTTTGATATTATATTTTTATCTTTTCTGTATGTAACGGCACCGACAGACGACAGGTCTTTGCCGTCTGTGAGTGCAAGTATATAATTTTTGAGTGAGATTTCTCCTTCGCCGTGAACTACAGCGTCTATCTCGTTATGAGCTTTAAGAATACTCTCTGCGTCGTACTCCACCTCGTGACCGCCCACTACTATCACAACATCGGGGTTGGTCTTCTTAAGAACAGAGGCTACCTTGTATACAGTATCAATATTCCATATATATGTGGAAAATGCCACCACATCGGGAGATGCGGTGTAGATATCCTCTGCTATCTTATCTATGCAGTCATTTATGGTATACTCCCTAATAAGACAATCACACACATCCTTTAAAGACTGTCTTAAACATCTTACAGAAAGCGAAGTATGAACATATTTACTGTTTACAGCCGTTAAAACAACTTTCATAATAACATTATCCTTTGTATTCTATTCTTTCTTCGAAAACTGCAGTAATTACTCCTGCAAGGTCGCACTTTAAAAAATCCTCTCTGCCGTAGACCTCTATGTGCTTGGGGTTTAGTGTAACAAGATCAGAGAGCACATCGCTCTCCTCCTCGCCGTACTCTTCCAGATTTGATATACTTTCGCCGGGAAAGCAGGCACTTATTCTTATTCCGGTGCTGTCGGCTGTAAGCTCCACCGTATCAGCTTCTTCCGGAGAAATCCTGGAAAAATATTTTAGTATTTCTATAAAATCGGTGCCGTCGTTTACACTCAAAATCTTTTCGGCTTCTTCGCACAGGGCGTTTTCGGTATTTATTCTTATATCCCTGCACATAAAATTATAAAAGCTCACCGGATTTATGACTTTGTTAACCTTGAGAAATATATAAATTCTCCCTGCAAGCTCGCCAAAAAATTCGTATTTCAATACAGATAAGGCTATCACCTTTTTTTCATCGGTATTAAAGCAGTCGTAGTGTCTGTTGAGATAATTAAAAATAAATTGCCTCACAACAATGCCTTTTATTTTTTCGGATAACTCCAAGCAGATCTGATACAGCCTTTCGTCATCAGTTTTCAAAACTACCTCGCGGTAATCTTCTTCGTTGTGGGTTTTGTGATGTATATCCGATTTTTCTATATAATTAATAAACTCATCGGCTATCTTACCGCTATCATTTGTAAAAACAATCCGTTTACACAACATTCTCACAACCTTTAAGCAGATGCTTATATTATGTGTATTATTTTCAAAATTAATCAAGTGTAACGGCAGAACCGTAGTCGGTAAGTTCCTCTTTGGACAAAGAGAAGAGCTTGGTATTGTGTATTGTGCAAAATTCATTGATTTTCTCATATTCGGGATGATTTTGTATATTCCCGAAAAAGTACACCGTACCATCCAAATAAAATCACGCCCCGCCTATAAAGCCATAGTCAAATCCGGGAAGCGCGATGTTTCCGGCACTTATCAGAAGTGCATCAATACCGTTTTGGATGGCAGAGGAATATATTACGGTGTCGGCGGTTATAAGGGCATTATCGCCTATATAACAAATACTGCATCCCGAATAGCCTTGAGACACATTAATCTTGTTTTTGTGCTCCAGTTTTTCCTTTAGTATATCATCGGTATATTTAAAATTATGAAACACATTTTCTCCCGCTACCTTTACATTATATGCCACATCATTTGGGTAGTTACAACGGGTTTGCTTTTTTCCGCAGACCAGCTTGTACGAGGTGTTTTCGAGGATTTTTTCAAGATGATTATACATATCAGGATTGCATATCACATAACTTCCGATTTTTGACATTTGCATATCGGGATGAAATTTAAGTCCGTCCAAAAGGTTTTCATCCTCGCAGGTATAACAAACCTCAAATCCCATATCGGTAAGGCTAACCGTAATATCTTTTGAAATGTTTCCTGCGGTAATTATCTTCAAAAACAGTCACCTCCTACCCACGCCATACATAATATATAATACAACAACTAACGGTTTTATTTCCGTTAGTTGATTATATAGGAGCTTATGCATTGAGTATTTTCCTCTTGCATAAGCTCCGTTGTATTTTAGAACTCAAAATTTACAAAACTGTTTATCACCTTTACAGCACCCAGAACATCGGAAAAATTAACCGTTTCTCTGGGGGTATGGATATATCTTGTGGGTATGGATATTGCTCCGGTCATTACTCCGGCACCGGTGGTATGAATTGCACCGGCATCTGTTCCGCCAAATGTCAATACTTCGCTTTGGAGCTTTACAGACGATATATCCGCACATTTTTTTATTGCATCATTTACAGTTTTGTGTGTTATTATGGAATTATCCATATACTTAATGCAGGGGCCTTCGCCCAGCTTTACTGCCATGCGGTTACATTCGGGAGTGTCGCCTGTGTCTGTAACATCAACTGCAAGGGCAACATCGGGGCATATTGAATTTGCCGCTGCTCTTGCACCTCTGCATCCCAACTCTTCCTGTGTTGAAAATACAAAGTACAAATCGTTTTTGCTATTCTTGATGCCTTTGATAACTTCTATAAGAACATAGACACCAACTCTGTTGTCCATTGCCTTTGATGTGACTATATCACCGTTATTATAAAACTCGCCGCAAAACACTGCACTGTCGCCTATAGAAACCATTTTTTTTGCTTCTTCCAAATTCTTGGCACCGATATCTATATACATCTTGGAAAGGTCAAATTCTTTCTTTAAATTCACCTTTTCTTCGTATGCAACTATGCCCTTTGCTCCGTTTTCAAAAACAACACTCTGATATAGTGCACAGTACGGCATCACACCGCCGATTTGCGAAAAACGCAAAAAACCGTTGTCCTCGATATAGTTTACAAGAAGTCCTATTTCGTCCATATGTGCGGACAAAAGTATCTTTTTGCCGTTTCCCTTTTTTCTGGCAATCAGGTTTCCGAGATTATCCTCGTACACCTCGTCTGCAAAAGGCAAAACTTCTTTTTTTATAACATCGGATATCTTTTTTTCGCTACCTGATGGAGAATAGGTTTGCGTGAGTTTTTTTAATAATTCCATAGAACTTTCCTCTCTTTATTCAAAAAGCGGTGTAGAAAAATACCTCTCCGCCGTATCCGGAAGAACGGTAACTACTGTTTTCCCTTTGCCGAGCTTTTTGGCAAGTTTGATTGCCGCAGCAACATTTGTACCGCTTGATATTCCGCACATTATGCCCTCTTTTGATGCAAGTTCTTTTGCTGTGCGGATAGCTTCGTCATCGTCTATGATGCATACATCGTTGTATATATCCTGATTTAGTATCTCGGGAATAAGCCCGTCTCCTATGCCCATCTGCAAATGCGTGCCTATCGACCCGCCCGAAAGAATTGCAGCGTGCTCCGGCTCTACCGCCCAGATTTCTATATCGGGGTTGGCAGCCTTTAGTGTTTCGCCGATACCGGTAATGGTCCCTCCTGTACCTATACCGGAACAAAATCCATGAATTGGACCATCTACAGCATCTAATATCTCTTTGCCTGTCTGCTCTCTCTGAATTGACGGATTGGCAGGATTTACAAACTGCTGGGGAACAAACACCCTGGGGTCCTCCCTCTGCATTTTGAGTGCAAGGTTTAAGCATTCGTCAATGCAAGCACCGATGTTGCCTGCATCATGCACTAATATTACTTCCGCACCGTAGTGGTTTACCAGTTTGCGTCTCTCTTCGCTTACAGAATCGGGCATAATTATCTTGGTTTTGTATCCAAAAACAGCTCCAACAAGGCTAAGACCTATACCCTGATTTCCGCTTGTAGGCTCCACGATGATTGTATCGTCCTTTATTATTCCCTTTTCTATGGCATCTTGTATCATATTGTATGCAGTTCTTGTTTTTATCGAGCCGCCTACATTTAGCCCTTCGAACTTTACAAGTATCCTTGCACTGTCCTTATCCGGCAGTTTATTAAGCTGTATCATAGGAGTATTTCCCATTGCTTCGAGTATATTAGAGTAAACCATAATTGCCTCCCGATATATCATAAATATTCACATAAATTTCCACTATCAACATAGCTTATATGATACCATTTATGACTATTTTTGTCAATATAAATGCCAAAACAAAAACCTGCATCAAATTCTGTGTCCTCCGCTTATACGGGTTCCGTTCGACTTGGAATTTTCTGCAGGTTTTACTTTAATATTATACTTATTTTTATTGAATTTTATTCAACATTATTGGATTGTTATTTCTGCACCAATGGGCATAATCTGTACATAGGTGTTTCCGGGGTTTAAAACAATATCCTCACCCAAGGCATTTTTGTACACAGTTTTTGCGGTTCTTGAAGATTTGTTCCATGTGATTCCCATCATTTTGCCATTGGTTATATAGTAACCCTCTCCGCTACCTACTGTATCTAAGTTTTGTCTGCCTTTGCCCTCGCCGTCGTTTAGGTCATAGTTCTTAACTTTGCAAACTATTATATTTTTTGCAGTAAGTGCCTTGCCGGTCTGGGACATATGCTCCCTTTGACCGATATATCTTGTGTAGAGTTTACTGTTTGCATCATATTTATAATTAACTTGGTACATTGTAGAATACGGAAGTCCGATTTCCAATGCATCTTGTCCTTCTTCAATGTCGAAATCCTTTTCGTTATAACTAAAAACCTTTGTTTCGGTTTTTGTTCTGTATTCTTTTTTGTCCTTGGCATACTCATAGGTTTTATTAAGTGTGGTATACAGATTGTGCCATGTGTTGTCATAGGTACTGTCTCTGTAGAACACAGAGCCATCGCTCGTTACACCGTTTATATTATTTACGCCAAGAGCTTTTATATCATTTGCAGCCTTGGGGCTCCATCCTGCGTGGCAGTAAATTGCATCGTGCTCCAATGCATAGTCAAGGAAATAATGTCTGGAAGAACGAACCGGTCCTACCTTTGTGATATCCTTGGCATCTTTAAAGAGAGCCATTATTCTCGATGCTCCACCCTCAACAATAGCCTCATAGAGAACATAGGCATCCTCCAGACCAATCTGCGGTCTTGATGATGGACCGTCGTTATCTATCATAACTGCAATCGGGCGTTTATCTGTTTCCATAAGGGCAATAAACTCATTTTTGGGTTCCTTTTTTTCCTGTGATACAACATCTTTGTCATTTTTAACTTCGGTGTCGATTTCTTCGGTCTTTTTGCCGCATCCAGCAAGGCAACAAAGAGATATTGCAAGTACAAAACAAATTAACTTTTTCATTGGTTCCTCCCATAGTATGTAGTATATATTAATTTTACTACCAAGGTACTACTATGTCAATTAAAAAAAGGTTAAGTTATTATGACAATTTATGTGAAAAATACTTTTTTTCGCTTGACTTAAAATACAGTTTTAAGTATAATATATCTTGCACGCTGGTGTGGCTCAGTCGGTAGAGCAATTGATTCGTAATCAATAGATCGTCGGTTCAAGTCCGATCACCAGCTCCAAAAAATCCGTACACTCTATGTGTGCGGATTTTTTATTATTTGCTTTGTGTAAAATTTTGCCTGTGTTTTTTGTCTTATTTACACAAAAAAATCTTTTTGCTTTACAACAATACGGCAAAATGATATAATAAATTAAATATGTGATATTTTGTCAAAAAATATCATTCATTACACAAAAGGAGTGGATTTTTATGAATCTTATCTACAATGTAGATGACAAACCAAAGTTTGGACAGCTTATCATTTTTGCTATCCAGCAGCTTCTCGCCATTATGGCAGCAACTCTTGTTGTTCCTGTAATCATCGGTAACGGTATGAGCCCCGCGGCAGCACTTTTCGGTGCAGGTATTGGTACACTTGTTTATGTACTCTTTACCAAGAAGAAAAGTCCTGTTTTCTTGGGCTCATCTTTTGCTTTCTTAGGCTCAATGGCTGCGGCATTTGCCGGCGGTGTTTCTATGAGTTTGGGATATGCAGGTCTTATCCTTGGTGCAATATTTGCAGGTCTTGTATATGTTGTAATTGCACTGGTTGTTAAATGTGTTGGCGTTAAGTGGATAGACAAACTTATGCCTGCTGTTGTTATCGGACCTACTGTTGCTATAATCGGTCTTTCGCTTGCAGGAAATGCTGTTGGCGATATATTAAAGGGCAATGTGGCGGTTGAAGGCGTTCAGCTTGCAAATCCCTTTATCTGCCTCTTGTGCGGACTTGTTACACTCTTTACAGTAATGGCTTGCTCCACATATGGCAAAAAGATGGCAAGACTTATCCCCTTTATTTTGGGTATTCTTGCAGGATATGTTGTTGCACTTATTCTTACATTAATCGGTAAGGCTGCCGGAATTGATGCAATACAGGTTCTTGACACTACACCGCTTACTTCGCTTTTTGCGGACGGTGTTACACTTAAAACATTTATCACAATCCCCGATTTTACATTCCTTACCGCATACAAAGGTATCGGTGAAATCAACGGTTCTTATGTAGCAACTATTGCAGTTGCATATGTACCTGTTGCATTTGTTGTTTTTGCAGAACATATTGCAGACCACAAAAACATTTCTTCAATTATCGGAAAAGATTTACTTGAAGAACCCGGTCTTCACAGAACACTTTTGGGTGACGGTATCGGTTCTATGGCGGGTGCCCTCTTTGGCGGATGCCCCAACACCACATACGGCGAGTCCGTTGGTTGTGTAGCTATAACCAAAAACGCATCAGTTGCCACTATAATCGCTGCTGCTATCGGTGCTATTATCATCTCGTTTGTGTCTCCGTTTGTTGCTTTTGTTAACTCTATCCCCTCCTGTGTAATGGGTGGAGTATGTATGGCACTCTATGGATTTATCGCAGTAAGCGGTCTTAGAATGTTTAAGAATTTGGATTTGGACGACAACAGAAACCTCTTTGTTGTCAGCGTAATCCTTATTGCTGGAATCGGCGGTCTCAGCCTTACATTCGGCAAGGTAACCCTTACTTCGATTGCTTGTGCACTTATACTTGGTATTATTACAAATCTCATTTTATCAAAGAAAAAAGAAGACTAATTATAATTAGCTTTACCCACCCCGTACACAAAATGTACGGGGTATTTTTTTGCCTTTTTCCAAATTTGTAACAATATTTATATGCATTACATAAACTAATTATGAACAAATATTTGGAGGTGTTACAATGGATAAAGTTTTTGCCACAACAAATCCCAGATTAGGATTTGTATATGTTCCCTATCAGCACTTTAGAAATCTGTATGATTTAAAAGATGCCTTAAAAAACGGGACGATATTTAAAGAACTTAATATTCCTTTTTCGGAATATGCTTCAAAACCTATTATGAATCCATTTAAATAAGGAGTGAACTTTAAATGATATATCCCAAAAATCCGTTTTGTCCAATGACAGATGATTGCCACTGTCATCAAAATGGCTCAAATAACGGCAATAACAATGAAAATGGCGGAAACAATATGTTCCCCGACAATATGTATTGCCCGGGAAATAACGGCAACAGCAATAATAACGATAACAACTGTGATTGCAATAACAACAATGGTAATGACAACACTACAAGAGAAGAAATGTTAAAGCGTATATCCGAACTCGACTTTGCCATTACGGATCTAAATCTCTATCTTGATACTCATCCGGAATGTGCAGAGGCATTGGAAATGCTTACAAAACTTGCTGCAACCTGCAAGAGCCTGAAAGCTGATTATGTAAGGAAATACGGACCGCTTATGGTAACAGATGTAGAAAACGAAACACCATTTAGCTGGGTATCACCCAAGCATAAATGGCCCTGGCAGATGTAGGAGGTAGATAGTTATGTGGAAATATGAAAAAAAATTAATGTATCCTGTAAAGGTAAAAAACAAAAATCCCCGTCTTGCCCAGATAATTCTTAGCCAGTATGGTGGACCAGACGGCGAGCTTACAGCATCTCTTAGATATTTAAGCCAAAGATTTTCTATGCCCACGCCCGAAACGCAGGGCTTATTAAACGACATCGGCAACGAAGAATATGTACCGCTATGTTATCAATGAGAAACGCCGTCCTGTTTCGGGGCGTGTGTCTGCGCCGATATATGTGTACTCTTATCTCCTTTACTCTTTTTTAGTCTTATATACTATACTATACTTTGCGGATTGATTTCCCGAAAATCGCCGCAAATCCCGTTTTGGTGTCTTTTTCGGGTCGGAAACTCGGTTTTCGGGGAGAAAACCCCTCTTGCGAGAGGTTTCTGTCCCGATTATACCTTTTTCGTGAGTCTGCGAAAATGGTGCTTTTTGGTGTGCTTTATGCGTCTTCTGCGGGTGCTTTTTGTGCCTCCGATTTTTTTCGGGGAGAAAACTGCTTTTTCGGACCGAAAACTATCCTTTTATTATTTAGCCCCGTATTTCAAAGCGTGATTTGCCCGGTCTGCTACCTCTTTGAGGCAATCCTCGCAGAGGGCGATACACATACGGCTGATACGCAGTTCGTAGAGTATGTCTACCTTGCGCTTTCCGTCGTTAGGTAGAACGGTCGGCGTGTAGTTCCGCGCTCCGCAGGAGTTGCACGTGCGGATAGTGTTCTTGACGGTCGTTACCTCAATATCTTTCATTTCTTCACCTCCGGCTCGTAGGTCGTCGCTTCTGCCGTTCGCGGTAGTTTGTCAAGGAGGTTGCAGGCCTCAATGAGTGCCTGTTCCTCCCGGCTCAATATCTCCTGTTGGTCTTTTATGCCGATAAGGGTTTCGACGATTTCACCGATTTTCATTTTTCATACCCCCACAATCTCGTAGTCGATATTGTCTTTCATAGGCCAGCACGGCTCACCCTCGATGTCGTTCCCGGTTGAGTCATAGAGTCTGTCGTGCCTCTGCATTGGCAAGTCGCCCGGCTCATCATATTTCCAATACTTGCCATCGGAGTCGATAAAAACCATTCTCCGCCAACTGTCAACTTGAACAAAGCGCAGTTCCTTGACCTTTTTATAGGTCTGTGCCTCCTGGTCCTCCTGCTCACGCAGTTTGTCGAGGAGGGCTTTGACACGGTCGCTGTAATGGTAGTTGCTGTCGTAGGGGTGATAAAGCATACCGAGGACAAAAGCGATGTCCGGGGTCTTGCTCGCCCAACCTCCGATATTCGGTCCGTAGTATTTCTCTCCGGGTTTCAGCAATTCGATTGTGTCCCCAAAGTCCATAACCTTTTCGCCGTTGATGAGTACATCTACCATACCCTGTGTTACCGAGCCTCTGCGTCGCTCTACCGTGATCTTGATTTCCATATCCTTATTCCTCCCAACCGAGTATTCTCGCCGTGGCGTTCGTAAATGCGTTTTGGAGCGCGGGGTGTGTGTCGAGGTCTTCCTGCGTGTAGCCGAGGGCTTCGAGGGTTTCCTCGTATTCGCCCGTGTACCCAAACTCGTGATTGTTCAGTTCTGTAAAGAACATATAATAGGCAAAGCCTGTCCCGGCGGTGTCCGCCTTTGCAGCTGCGTCCCGCTCCTCGCGGTGGCGGGATAGCATTTCTTTGAGTTTCGGGAGGTCGATTTTCTTGATATATCCGCCTCCGCCGATGTGGCATATCTTGTCCGTGTCGTTTTCTCCGAGTCCGAGTTTTGCAAGGCCCTCGCGGAGAGCCTTTTTATCAAACGCAAAAAACATCGGAAAGGCGTTGACCTCCTGTTGCTGTCTTTGCTTCATTTCTTCGTATGCGTTCATCGCGTTTTCCTCCTTAATATCCAAAGTGGACGATTTTTAGATTTTCCCATTCTCCGGGGTCGAATGCTTTGAGGGCCGCAAGGAACGGCGGGACGCGCCTGTATGTCTTTGTTTCGGGCCACGCTTCGAGCCAAGAAATAATCTCCTGCAAATCACCCGCTTTGAGGTGATCGCCGTATTTGTCGGTATCGGTTGCGGTGTTGTCGTCTACGAAAATCTCAAAGTCGATAGGCTCTCTAAAAAGGTTTCTAAAACCGCTGTCCGGGGTAATATAACAAAGGTCATATTCCATAACGGGCTGTGCGTATGGACTGTTGTAATCTCCTGTTACATTGACGATGTAAATTCTGCTTTCGTATGCCATAATGTTTCCTCCTGTCCCTGTTCGGGGTAAAATGTTTCACGTGGAACATTTTTGCCCTTTTCTGCGTCGCTCTTTTGTATGAAAAAGCCCCGTCAATCTTGACAGGGCAAAGGGGATTGTGGTATAATAATAAATACCAAAGGGCTTTGTTCCTGCGGGCTTCAACGGTTTTCGCCTCTCTTTCCACGGGTCGGCGGGACCGTTGTTTTGTTTTATTCGGTTTTGTGCTGCGTGGCGTTGTAAACCATTGCAATTCCTTTGACAATAACGGCCGTTCTATCCTTGCCGGTCCTCCTCACACACTCATCGAGGAGATTGCTCTCGCTCTCGGAGAGTCTGATTTCGAGGCGTTTTGTTTTCGGATTGGTGGTAGGGCGGCCCATTTTCTTTTTCTTGACTTCCAAGAAATTACCTCCTTATTTGTTCTGCCAAGTTTCGAGTTTGGAGATAATCGTGTCGAGGGAGTTCGCCTCCCGAATTGCGCCAATATCGCGCAGTTCATAAACAAGCGACATAAGGCGGTTTTTGGCTTCGTTAGCGTCGCCCTTTATGCGTTCGATTTCGGCTCTTTTTCTTTCGCTCATCCCTGCGCCTCCTCTACAATTTCGAGGGTCTCGTCAAGTTTTTCGAGGGCTTCCTCCAAGCTGCCAACAACCTCCTCGGCTCTCTCGTACTTTTCCGAGCCTTGCAGATTTTCGGGCATATTATCCTTGTATTCTTCCTCATCGTCTTTGACGGACTCCAACCGCTCACGCGCTGCGCTGATGAGGTCGTAAATCTCTGCAAGTTCTTTTCTGCGGGGGTTATTCATAAAATTTCTCCATTTCTCTTGCCTTTTTGAAAGATTTGTGTTATAATACCTTACGGAAATTGCGAGTGGCGGCAAGTACCACCCGCTTTTCCGTTCCAACCGGGCCTTGCTTATTTATTGAGCAAGGCTCTTACCTTTTCGATAGCCTCTGTGAGGTCTTTGCTCTTTTCGAGGATTTCGAGGATTTTTCTTGTCTGATTTTCCTCTGCTTTCTCGACGAGCAACTCACCTGTGTTCATATCGTCGTTCATCGCTTTTCCTTTCCGGCACTTGCCACCTTACTCGCCTCGGTTTCCCTTGACTGTATCTTAATTATAACTTATGTACGGGCAAAAGTCAAGTGATTTTCCAAAAATTTTTTGGATTTTTTCAAATTTTTTCGCAAAACAGAGAAAACCGCCACAAATAGGGCGGTTTTTGTTATTTTCCGAGGGTTTCCGCAAGGCTGTCCCGGCTTTCCTGTACCTCTGACATAGCCTTGTTGCCGTATTTCGCAAAACCTACATCGTGCATTACACTCATAATGTCGGTCGATACCAACCAATCACGCCAATACTCCGTTCCGGCGAGTGTTTCGCTGCCTGTGATTTCCTTGTCGTATTCCACCTGTGCCTCCGCTTGTTCGTAAAACTCCTCCAAGCGGTCGTATGCGTCGTCGCCTGTGATTTCCCCGGCGATATATTGGTCCGCTACGCCGAGGGCGTTTTTGCCTATCTGATACATAGCGTCGCTCATATCATCGGGTTTACCTCCTCCGCAGGAGCAGAGCGCAGCTGCGAGGGAGAATATCAATAAAAGGGCTGTTAACCGTTTCATACGCTCCTCCTCAAATTTTGATTAAAATATTATACCATAAATCCGCCACTTTTGAAATATGCCGTCCCGAAAGTCGGCATTTGCGGATTGGATTGCTTTCTTTGCCCTCTCCTGCGTCGCAGGGCGGGCGTATTTCGTCGTTTCGGGCATAGTCCCTCCGTTTCCCTTATAAACAATAAAATCGCCGTAGAGGTCAAATAAATGGCTTCTACGGCGTTCTTCGTATCATATAAAAAGAAAAAGCCCCTCTACCGGGGTGATGTCCGATAGAGGGGCGGTGTCCCCGGCGGTGGCTGATGGTCCGGGGACGGCGTTCATAGTAGCACCAAAACTGTGCTGTGTATCGCCTGGGCGAGTGATTTATCCCTCGGTCATATCAAGTACGCCGGGGAGCAGTACGGCGGTTTCCGTTTTCTGTACTCTGACGGTTTCCTCAATTTTTGCCGTGAGGTAATTGTTGAGGTCGCCATATACTTCTACGATAAACTGCGCGGCTGCCGGGGAGAGAATAGAAAGGGCTGTATCTTTCGCTTTGGTGAGAGCCTCCAACTGTGCCTCTTTGGTAAAGGCGTTGTCTGCTTTCAAAGCGTCAACATAGGTCTGCGAGGTCGCTGTAACCGCGGTCGTTACCGCGTCGGTGATTTCACCGAGATACTGTTTTGCTTTCTCGCTCTCGGTCTGTGCCTGTACCTGTGCAGTCTTCTTTCGCAAGAAAGTAACGAGGTAGGCGGTAGCGAGGGGGATAGCGACGGATAAAATGCCCTGCAAAAGGGTGAACAAAAATTCTTTCATAGTTATTTCTCCTGTTCTTTATTAAGTTGTTGATTGCGCCTCCTGTCGTGTTCCGGGCAAGGGAATGGCTCGCTGTTATAACAAGCCTCACAACAGTCGTCGCAGGACGGTCCGAAACGGTCATTATAAGGGCAGGGACGCACAGTTTCGAGGTCCCTGCCACAAGTCGAGCATTTCGGCATATTACTTCTCCGGGATTTTCAGCACTTGCCCTGCTGTAATGGTATTGGATTTCAAGCCATTAAGAGTCTTGATTTCCGTGTAGCGCGAGCCTTTACCGAGCAGCTTTTGAGCAATCCCCCAAAGGCTGTCGCCCTTGACTACGGTATAAGTGCGCTCCGCTTTTGCCTCCGCCTTTTCCGTTCCGGGGATTTTGATTTTCTGCCCGACGCTGATCCTGTTCGGGTTGCTGATACCGTTATAGGCGGCGAGTTTCTGATAGGTTGTCCCATACTTCTTTGCGATAGAGGACAGCGTATCACCGCTCTTGACCGTATAAACGGTTTCGGAGGTTGTCGCCTCCGGCTTTGCGGTCGGCGTAGAGGGAACGCTCGGAGCGGTCGAGGTTGTACCGGGAATTTTGATTTTTTGTCCGACGTGAATGAGGCTCGGATTTGCGATACCGTTGTACTCCGCAAGTTTCTGATATGTAGTGCCGTACTTGGAGGCGATCGCCGAAAGGGTGTCGCCGCTCTTTACGGTGTATACCACATCACCGCTCGCGGGAGTTTTTGTGTCCGGCTCGGTAGAGGTTGTCCCTCCGGCGTACTTGTCATAGTATTTCTGACCGTACTCCGCGCGTTTCTTCTGTACGCTTTCGCCTTGATTTGCGGGACGCTCGAATTTGAGCAATACAGCATTTGAGGCGGTAAGCACAGAGGACGCGGTTTCGAGGACGGACAGCACCGAAGACTTGTAGCCCTCGCTCAATTCCTTATAAAGGAAGTCAAGCTGCATACCGAGGTCGCCGATACTCTTTCCGGCTGCCTTTGCAAAATTGAGTAGGTTTTGCTTTCTGCTCCAATAGGTCCATTGGGCGAGTCCGTAGCCGGCCGCGTCCTTTACGAAATTATCGTATGAGCCGTTATCGACTGCCGCCGTGTAGGTAGCGTCGGTGTAGCCCAACGACTTCTCGTAGGTCTGTTGGAGGTTGTTGGATTTGAGGGCGGACTCTGCATACAGATTTCCCATAAGTCCGGCTACGCCATAGGCGTTTCCGATTTTCCCCATAAGGTAATTCCAAATGGTCTTTTCGTCTGCGTCCGTTCCTGTACTTGCATACCCGGTTACGGTGTCGGTCGAGTCCTCCGGGACGGCAGGGTTATAGATAAAACCGAGGAATTTGTAGCCCGTTCCTGCGCCCCAATTTCCGTTAGAGCCTTTCTTTCGGGTCTGCGTCCAAAACGGCTTTGACGCGCCCCAACCACTCTCCGAGGTGATAACCTCCGTTGCGCTGACTACCTTTTCTACGATAGCCACGTGTCCTGCGCCGTCGCTGCCCGATAAGGTTGCGCCTTTCTGCCAAACCATACACGCACCGAGGCGAGGAGTCTGCCCGGTCTTGCAAGAGCCTTTGTACTGCATAAAGTTCTCCGCATTTACCGGGGCGAGGTATTTACAGCACCCATATCCACCGATTTCGTTAAAACGGCCGTAGGCATAGCCGACGCAGTTTGCGAGTACATCGCAGTCGCTGTCGGCAGGACTGCCCTTGATAGCGTTGGAATAGCCTCCGTTGGCTTTTCGGGTGTAGTATTTATTGCCCTTTTCGGGCTTGGTAGTTCTCATTTGGAACATTCTACTCGCCCTCCTCATCGTCAACGGCGGTCATATCCTCGCCGTTAAATGTGTCCTGCTGTGGAAAATCCTTGATTTCCTCTGCGGTGTCCTGTGTCTTTTTCTCGTCCATAGTGTTACCTCCATTTCTGCGGTTTTCTTCGTATGCCCGGTCTTCCTTTTGGTATTCGCGTTCTTTGTAGCGTTCCTTTGTGGTCTTTATCCACGCCATAGCCCCGCACTCCGTACCGAGTACGGCAAAAACGCAAGTGCAAAGGGTGTCCGGGATTGCTCCATAGAGCCAAAATGTGCGTATCATTACCACCGAGAAAATGATGAGCGTTAATGCGATAAATACGAGGATAATATCCATAACGCCGATACGCTTCTTTGGGGTGTCGTCTTTCTTCAAGACAACCACCTCCTTTCTCAAAATTGGTCGTGTGCTTTCTGATTTAGGTGCTTTTCCAAACGGTCGTGAGCCTTTGTTACTTCTCCGTTACAGCCCTGTTGCTTCAAGCCGTCAAGACAGGCGAGCATAGCGTAACTCAATACGCATAATTCGTCGTTGAGG
The DNA here is from genome assembly GCA_045544515.1 of Clostridia bacterium. GTDB lineage: Bacteria > Bacillota > Clostridia > UMGS1810 > UMGS1810 > RGIG8748. The sequence continues at coordinate 211,967 of JAZPZD010000019.1, forward strand.
ACTTTGAGGTCGTCGGACTCTTTCTTTCGCAGAGCCTCGCAGTCCTTTTTGTGCTGTTCTTTGAGTTCGGCGATGTCCGTGGATTGCTTTTCCTGTTTCTGAAACCACTTAATGATTGCATATACCGCCGCCCAAATGCCTCCGACTGCGCCGATGAGGGCAGCGACTTTGATTATCACGTCAACTGTTTCCAATACTGTGTTCTCCTTTCCCGCCGAGGGCGTATTTTGCATAAATCTCATTGAGCCTCCTGCGGAGTCCGTAACTGTCGCAATGTTGGAAAATTCCCTTGTAAGAGGCGACCCTCCGCATAAAATACTCATTGTCGATAATTCCTGCGGCGAGTTCGTCGCTCATTCTGCGTACATTTCGGATAATTCTCCGGGCTGTCTGCTTTTTGAGTTTTCTGTGGGTAGCCCAAATGTGATACCCAACAAAGTCGATACCGAGGCTCACCGGGCGGATTGCCGTCTTGCTGTTGAGGTTGAGGTGCAACCTCTCCAAAAGGAGCGTTTCGATGTCGTCTTTGATTTGGTGCAATACCCGCTTGTCATTATGTAAAATAATCACATCGTCCATATAGCGGATATAGTAGTGTAGGCGTAGTTCGTGCTTTGCGTATTGGTCTAACTCGTTGAGATAGATATTAGCGAACAGCTGTGAGGTCAAATTGCCGATAGGCATTCCAACATCATACAGCCAATCCTCCTCCGGGCAGTCGTCCGGGGCGACTCCTGCGGGCAATCCAAAGGCCTGGTCCTCTGAATTGATAATCGTAGAGAGTAGCCTCATCAGTCTTTCGTCCTTTATCCTCCTGCTCAAAATGTCAAGCAGTACAGCGTGGTCTACTCGGTAGAAATATTTGCTTATATCTAACTTTAAGTAATACCATTCTCCGGGCTTTCGACTGACTTGCCGTAGCCAATATTGCAGACGGTCCGCCGCTGCGTGTGAGCCTTTTCCTTTACGACAAGCGTAACTATCGTCTATAAACATTCGGTCATAGAACGGGTTGAGGTGTCTATACACGCTCCATTGAGCGACCCTGTCCTTGAATTGCAACGCCATTACGAGCCTCTTTTTCGGCTCGTAAACAAAGAACGGGCGATATGCTCCGACGCGGTATGTTTCCCAAATAAATTCGTTTTGCAGTTCGATGAGGTTTTCTTCGAGCCTGTCCGTGAATTTGAGGACATCGTCCCGGTATCGTTTGTTCTTTCGCGCTTCAAGGTAGGATTGATAAAGGCCCTCGTAATCGTATATCTGACCGTAAATATCCGTCAGACAATTCATCTGCGGAATTGACTCGTCATTCATAGTTTCTCCTGCCTTTCTGCCGTGTGCGACATTTCTGCCCCGCCGTCCTCGCGGCGTTTTCACGGCGATACAATCTTTTCCCTAAATACTTCGATTTTCGGGAGGGAGTTGCGCCCCTTTGGTGTTACGCTCTGTACCATATCCCGTAGGATAACAGTCCCCTCCGGCGTAACAGCAGAGCGGAGCGGAAACCGATGTTCGTGTTCGTATTCGTCCGAGAGTTGTTCAAGTTCGTATTGAACACACCCGCATTCGACCCGTTGTTCCAGTTGCCACCGCGATACGGAGTCCGCTAATATGGCCCAACCCCCAAAAAGGTTATTTGACGTGTTTCATATAGCCTCCGATTATGCGTCCTATTTCGTTGAGGAGTTTGCTCCAATTCTCGTAGCGTTTGAACGAGAGAGGCGGTGCTATGTTCTGCCCGTAATACTTTCGGTCCTGCGCCAAGCGGATAAAATGCCGCAGTACATCGAGTTCGATGTCGAGTTCCTGCAAGGTTGTTTTCTTGTAGTATTTCTTCTCGATTTCGATTGCGAGGCGGTACATCTTCAACATAGAGGCGCGTATCTCATCGGCGGTCTGTTTCTCGCGTCTTGGAAAGTTATCTACGGCGGGTTTGCCGTAGGCAATCATATCGGCGATTTTCTCTTTCAAAATGAAAGAGGCTGTTTCTTTGCCGTAATTGAGTTTATCTGCGTCCATACTCTTGCTCCTTTCCAAAAGAATAGAGGCGACCTATCGGCCGCCTCATCAGTTTTTCAGTATTCAGTTTTCAGTTACGCATAAAAAGCGGAGCGGAAACCGAAGTGCGCGCCCGTACCCGTCCGAGAGTCGTCCAAGTACGTACCGAACACACCCGCACCCGACCCGTCGTACCAGCTGCCACCGCGATACGGCGTCCGCTCTGCGGCTCCGTTGTTTGCGTAGAAGTAGTCGCCCTGATAGTCAAATGCGGTATCATCGGGCATAAGGGCGAGGGCGTAAAGGAGTTCCTTCGCCTCGTCGCATACGGTGTCTGCACAACTCACATTGACAAATGTGCTGGAACGGCTTTCGTCTTTACGGTCTGCCTGTGCGCCTGTAATCCATTGCCACTTGCTCGATACCATATCGAGTTTGAGGCTATTCTCGGTCGTGCCGCTGCCGTCCGGGTCGATAAGTTCGCCTGTAGTTCCGTCAATGGCTTTCCATTGAGCAGAGCCAACAGCCTGCGAGTTGCTACTGTCGGCCGCGTCGTTGTTTTCGAGGATTTGGAGTTCGCCATACACAAGGCGCATACCGCCGTTCCACTCCCACACATTGCCGTTAAGGTCGTAGATACCGTCAAGCTGCTTGTTATGACTCCATTCTACGGGGCCTGTGCCTGTGGCTACGCGGTTGGTCTTTCCGTCAGAGCCGATGAGAGTCGGGATAGCCTTGTATGCCGTTTCTCTCGCGTCCTTGCCGTAGTTGTTATTGCCGTAAGGCAACCAACCGTTCTTCTTGCACCACAGAGCGATTGCACCCCATTCCATAGCGGTCATTAAGTGCCAACCCTCACCCTTTGCGGAGCAACGGGCGGCGGCGTTGTCGAAGTTGATAGTACAGGTCGGGTCTTCTCCGGGGAGCGAGTAGGCTCTGCCGTCGTAAACCTTGTTCTGATACTTGGAGATATAGATACCGTTCTTCTCCACGCCGTTGACGATGAATGCCGGGTGGGTGCTGTCGCTACCGCCCGTGATAACATCGCTCATTTTGAATTTGGGGATAAATACCATAACGGAGGGGAGTCCCTTGTCGTCCGTGATGATACTGTTTGTCGGGAATGCCGATTTGAGCGCGAGGCTCGCAAGGTCAAAATTACTCATTCTGATTTCCTCCTTATGCTACTGCGGCTCTGTTTTCCAAAGCCCACAGCGTTAATGTAACCTTTTCCATATCGAGGGGCTTCGCAACGGGGACCTGGTCCTCGGAATGTTCGTCGCCCTCTGCAACAGGCTCGGTAGCCTCCTGCGCCTCGTATTCGATTTCGGGAATGTCGATTTGTGCTACATAGTAGCGACCGCTCTCCGCACCGATTACGAGTGCGCCGTCTTCGTCGCTACACACGTCGATATGTACCGGCCACTCTTTCTGCCTCTTGGCAAGGTTGATTGTGAGGTCGTCGTCAAAGCAAATGGAAGTGCCATTTACCTCGTAAGGGATTTTCGCGCCCTCGTTCTTTTCTACGATAATCATACGATTATACCTCCTCTGATTTTGATTTTGAGAGTAACGCTCTTTGCGCTACCCGTAAAGGCGATTTTGAAACCGTTGTACTGCTTGGCAGAAACGACGATTTCGCCCACATTGCCGTCGCTTTCTGTAACCTCCGTTTCGACGGTGTAATTGCCCGTCTTTCGGGTGGTGATAGCGACGGTCTTTTCGCTGTTGTTGAAAGGATAAGACGCGCTATTGGTGAGGGTAACGGTCTTTTCCTCCGGGGTGTGTTCTGCGTGGTATTCTGTTACCGCTTTGCTGATGTCCGCCTCGGTAACGGTCAGCCTGTCGGTAGCGTCCCTCACAGCGAGCAGGAGCAGTCTGTTGGCAAGGTCCGCGTCAAAGATACCAAACTCCATATTGTTGAAGTTGGTCGCGCTCATATTCGTACCCTGCTGTAAGATTTCGCCCGCCGGGGTGAGAGTGATTGTTCCGTCTGCGTTCTCTTTTACCGTATAGGTATTATTGGGATTGACGGAGTGGTCTTTCCATAAAAGCAAATTATACAATGCCTTTCACCTCCTATTCGATTTCGTACAATGGGAATTCCCACAGGGTTAATACGCCCTGCGTTGCTTTCTTCTCGATGTTTTCGGTCTTCTGTCCCGCTACGTCGCCGTCTTTATCGAGAATTCTGACGGCTGTAATGGTCGCCGCGTCGCCGTCGTCATTGGTAACGGTCGTGATTTTGAGGGCGTTTCCGTCCACGCGCTTGTCCGTAATGACAGCGTCTTTCCACACTCCGTTAGTCAAATACTGAAACTTGGTAACGCGCTGTAACCATTCGGCGCGACGCTTTGCAAGGAATTTTTCAGTCCAAAACATTCTTGCACCTCCTCTCTTAAAGTGTACCCGCTACGGCCGTTCCGCAGTAGAGATATTCCGCTCCGAAACTCTCCGCAGCTGCGTCCGTTTCGGTTACTGCGGAGGTCTGCCTCTTTTTACCGAGTAGAGCGACCTCCGGCTCTAAACCACTTATCCTGTATTCGTGCTTGTAGTTCGTCCGCCCGGTGGTGATCGCCACGGCTGCGGAGTATTTCACAAACGCTTTATAGGCTATGTGGGCGGGTATCTTTTTTGAGAGGACCGTTTCGATGTCCGCATAACTGATTTCGGGAATGTCCCCGCGCTCCATTTCAATAATGAGAGTGCAGTTTCCCGCGTCGTCTGTCCGGGGGAAATAGACATTGCTCCCTGCGCCCGTAAACGAGCGTATAGCCTCCTCAATTTTGGAGGCGGATAATTTACCAAAGCCGACGAAAAATGCTCTGACGAGCCTCCTGCGTTCCTCCAACGACCGATTTTTGTCGGTTTCGAGTCCGAGGAATGCTTCGAGCCTCGTAATCATACTTTCGTCCGCCGTTTCTACAAACGAGTTGTCGATAACGGTGTTTATTGCCTTGATAACATCGTCTGCGAGGCCGCCCTCTGCTTCGAGGATTGCCCGCATTTCAAAAACATCACGGTAAAAGGCGGGGTAAAAGGTAATGAGTTCTTCGTAGGTGCTGTCAAAGCCGTTACTATAATACATTGACCGTTACACCTCCAATCACCGCAACAGCCTCATTGCCCGGCTCGATGTTTGCCGTTTCGCCGTTGAATGTGAGGGAGTTGTAGTCGAGGATAGAGGAGAGTCCGTTGATAATAGCACCAACGGCGGAAATTCTGACTACGATAGCCTCCTCGTCGGGCGTATTAAGGGTAAGCCCTTTGAGGTATTCTTTGATAGCGGTTGTAGCCTCGTTCACGGTCTGCTCCTGCGTCGCCCCGCCTGTGAGTACGGCGTTAAACTCAATGTCGATAGTGCATTCCTCCGGCTTGACTGCCGTAAAATGCGCTCCGAGGTTTGCTACGCCCTCTCCAAGTCCGTCGCCCTCTCCGTCGCCGTCGTTGTCCGGGTCGATTTTGGTCTGCACCTTTTCAATGAGAGCCTCTGTCGCGGGCGTTCCGTCCGGGGATATGATAATGCCCTTGACGGTGTTCGGTCCTTTCCACAGGGGAACAATACGCGCTCTGCCTACGCCCTCAACCTCCTCGCACCAAGTACGATAGTGCTGTTTGTTGCCGTTCTCCGCCGGTCCCGACATTTTCTCACGCAAACGCGCTCGTAAATCGTCGTCGCTTTCCTCGTCTGTACCGAGTTCTATAATCTCTCCAAACGACGCGGCTGTGAGATTTGGCAAATTGTTTACAGGGATAGCGGCTGACCCTGCGTAAATGCTGTTGGCTGCCGTTCCTGCGATTTCTGCTTCGAGGTAGAGTTCGTCGTCGGTCGTCCTTTTCAGCACGAAATAAACGCCGTCATAGTAAAATCTTTCTCCGACCTCTGGCTCATCGCCCTCAAAAGTAAACTCATATCGGGCAGGGGTAGCGGCGAGTCGTGTAACAGAATGTTCTCCGGCTTTCTTGTCGAGATATTCCCCGGTCGCCGTGTCTATGCTGACAAGTTCTGCCACTACTTCAATATCCGTATAGAGTTTTGCAATTTTCATCACAATTCCCGAAATAGCGTCATAGAAGATACTGCCCGGTCGTGTGTCTATGCCCTCCGGGGCGTTTGCCAACACATCGTCCATAAGATTTTCGTATGTGAGTTCTTCAAACATCAAATCACCTCCTCGAATTCTGTTTCCCCGAAAATGGTATCGGCTCTAAAAAAGATGTACGCGCCCTCCGTCCTAAATTCAAACTGAAAATCGTAGACTTTCAGTATTCGGGTATCGGGTTTCAGCGCGTCCTTTACAAAGCCCGGCACAACAGCCTCCGTATACTCCGGCGTAGCGTCCTGCGCTATGATCGCCTCTTGTATCTCGCTGCCGTACTGATTGTCGTAAATCAGACACTTAAAGCGCGGGGTTATAATCGCTTTTCGTATCGCTTGATTTACAGCTTCGAGTCCGTCCACCATTCCCATAATTCGTCCCTTATCGAGGTCGAGTTTATAGGTGAGGGACGGCTTTTCCTCTGCCTCTGTTACCTCGCTGATAGGTAACGGGATAAATACTGACTCTGCCATAATCACACCACCCTATCCAAAACATAGTATTTTTTGCCGTTGTTGAGCGAAAGGAGGTGGACCTTTTCGCCGACTTTGAGGGCATTATACACTTTCATCGTACCTTTGCTGATAACAAAAGTTTTCAGAGCGTGGCTGTGCGCCCCTCCGTCGTGCGTGTGAGAGCCGTTTCCGCTTTCGTGTCCGCCGTGTGTACCTCCGCTATGTTCGTGCGTTCCGTCGGTCTTGGTAACGCTTGTGAGCGTCCCTTTATCCACAGAAATATCCACCGTCGCCGTGTAGTCTGTGAGGTGTCTTGGCACAATCAAAAGCAGGGCGTTGATAACGAGTTTCTCGTCGTTCACGGCCTGTATCTTTAAGGGTGAGGCGGAGATAACTTTCCCTTGTAATATCCCGCAGGGGTCGGGGACGAGGCCTTGAAACAAGCCTTTGATACTCGTTTGGCCTCCGGGTGCGTTATTCATATTCAGCCCTCCTTTAACTGATTTGGGAGGCATCTACCCAACCGTAAACGTTGGAATTGCCGTCCAAATCGTTGTATGCACCACCGACAACGTGGTACGGGTGTTTTGCGCCCTTTGCATAGTTCGTTACTTTGGCAGGTCCGGCTTTGCGTTCTCCTCCTGTCGGCGAGGTCGAGGCGGAAGTGAAATATTGATTTCCTCCCTTGAAATTGACCGTACTGCCGATGATACTGCCTCCGCTGTCTTTTTTGCTGTCGCCCGATTTGTCCGACGAGGAGTTACCCTCATACTCAAAATCGTTTGCTTGATTAAGGACGAGGCTCATACTGTGGTAATTGTCCTTGAATGTGTGCGTGTCCTCGTCTACATAGAATGTCTTGTTGATATTCAGAGCAGGAATGAGGACAAACACACCGAGTCCCGATATAACTTCGGGCAGTCCGAGGGTCGTCAATTTGAGGTTTCTCTCCGGGGTGCTACTCTCTTTGAGCATACTCGATACAAGTTCTTGCAGCTGTGCGCTGTTGAGGGTTTCGTCCGGCTCGTCAATATCCTGCATAACGCCGATTTTCTTTTCGAGCGCGGTGTCTTTTTTCTCCGCCAAAACGGTCCCCTCATCGGAGAGGAGTTTTATCCGGGTCTTGACTTTCTCAATACTTACATCGCTGTTATAGGAAATGATATTTTGACCTACCTCCAAAACCCATTGCATTACGTTCTCCCTCCGCGTTAGGAGGCGGAGAGAGCCTTTTTGCGAGTCGATGTAGTGTCTTATACCCGTTGCCTTGTAATCTTGGCTCAAAGCGTCTGCGAGAGCGTCAAAGGCTGTCGTTTTGGGCTTTGCGAGTTCCGGGACCTTGTAGGTCGTGTTCGCTACCTCTGAATAAGGCAATCCAAACCGGGTGCATATATCTTTGAAGATGTCTGCGGCCGTTTTGTTTGTGTATACAAAGGTGTCCTTGTTATTGGCAAGGTAAATCCCGTTATCGTAAGCCTTAAATGTCAGCTGCTTTTTCTGCGTCTGTCCCTGCTTCATAATAATTCCGCGGAACAGTTCCACGCCGCCGTAACTGAAAATACATTGATGGCCCTCCTCAACATTGACTCCGGCTCTTGCGTTGTCGTGGCCGTCGTCGTCAAGGAGGGTCGCTTCAAGGGTACGGGCGGACGAGCCTTTCCGTCCGCTCCACTTTAATTGGATAACGAGGTCGCTTATGTCATAGCCCTGCGTCCCCTTAATGAGAATGAGGCTTATTTTTGCCATAGCGCACCTCCTACTTTATCCGCAACACTTGACCCACATAAATCAAATTCGGGTTTTTGATGATGTTCTTGTTCAGATTGTAAATCTGCGTGTAAAGCGCACCATTACCGAGGAATTTCTTTGCGATATTCCACAGGCAGTCGCCCTTTTTGACCGTGTAGGTCTGCGTCGGGGTAGTGTTGTCTGTCCGGGCGGTGTTCTGCTGTACGGTTGCCGTCTGCGTCTTGATTTCCACCTTGACTTGACGGACTTTTGGCTCTCTGTACTCTTTGAGGGTGATGTCGTAACTGACCGTTCCGACGTCGCCGCCCTCCTCACTCGGAACAAATTTCGTAATACGGCAGTAAACATCAACATCAAATCCCGTAATAATGAGGTGTACGGGCTTGTCGCTGTTTTTCCACTCGGTTATTTTGTCCCTTATTGCGGTGGGCTTTGTGAGATAAGATACTGCCACTCCGGGGAATGCCGCCGCCGGGAAGAATGACGAGAATGAAAACTCCGTCGCGGGTCTGCTTTGGGCTATTAGGATTTCTCCCAGGCCCGCCACATCTACGCTTTGGTCGTTTGTTCCCATAGATACCTTTACTTTTTCGGGCAAAACGGGGAGTCGGATTTTCTCTTTCTCCCCGTTAAAGGTGAGCCACATTTGATACTTGTTGTTAGAAGTCATACGCTAACTCTCCCTCCTCGTAAATTTCCTGCTTCACAATGTTGGTAAGGACCGGCTTCAAGTGGTTGTAGAGAATACCAACGACGGTTTCCTCGTCCATAGAGCCGTCCACCTCAATCGCTCCGCTACCGTTGATTTCGAGGCGGATAGTTTTGCTGTCCTCCTTGCCGTCGCGGGTGGGTGTTTCCTTTGCGGTTGCTCCTGCCTCCGGGGAGGTGTGGAATTTTGCGTCCCCAATACGAGCAAGAATACGAGAGGTTTCGTCCGCCGGGTAGACGGTTTCGCCTCCGCCAAACTCGATGATTTCGGGACCGTTTTCGCCGACAAGTGCAGGACCTTGCATAGCGTAGGCTGTACCACTCGCATAGGCGGGTTTGTTCTTGTTTCTCCGCGCGCTCCATTCTCCTGCGGTGTAGCCGTCCGCGAGTCCGCGCTCCTTTGCGGTTGCGTAAGACATACCGTCCGCGAGGGCTTCCGAGGCGGTCATACTGCCGGAAGTGTCATATTTGTATTGAGGCGTATTTGCCAACGCCGCCGCTACACGAGCCGCTGCGTCTGCCGCCGCCGCTACTGCCGAATTTCCTCCGTCGATGATTTCCTGTATATAGGCACTCATCGTCGCCTTTGCAGCAGCCGCTGCGTCCGCCTCCATATTCATATTGTCAATGGAGGTATTGAGTTGGTCTTCGAGGGCCTGCATTTTTTCCGTGAAGTCGGTTTCCATATCGGCGACTTGCCCTGCAAATTCGTCCTTTGCGGTTTCGACCTCTTGGAATTTCTTGTTGAAGTCGTCTACAAACTTCTTTGCCTCCTCGGTCGTTCCGCCGAGTGCTTCTACCTTGCTGATAATCGTATCAAGGTGGGCCGCGCTCTCCTCGCTACCGTCGGAAAGTTCCTCGACAAGCGACTCATCAAGCCCAAAGTCCATAGCCTTTTTGATGTTCTCGGAGTAGGTAGTAAGATAGTTGATTTGACTCTCCCACGCGCCCTGCATTTCCTCGATAGACATTTCAGCCTCAACAACCATTTCTTGGAATAGACCGATTTGTCCGTCAATGCTCTCGCGGGCGGCGAGGTAAGCCTCGTCGTAGGCCGCACAAAGTTCCTCAACCTCCGCTCTAACAGAGGCCAGGGAAGAATTGACCGCGTCGTGGTAAGTTACGGACTGATTTTCCGCGTCTTCCACAGCCCCGGTTATACCCATCCACTCCTCCTCAATTTCCGCAAGGCGGGCGGTTGTTTCGTCGTATGCAGATTGTGCCTCCGACTGTGCCTCTTTAACGGCTTTGAGCGATTTTTCAGCTGCGGTCATTGCCTTTTGTTCCTGCGAGAAGAAAAGGGCAAATCCACCCATTTCAAACGAGCCGTACCACTCACAAGCGTCGAGGTAGTCTTCCAAAACAGCGTTATACTCTGTCTGTGTAGCCTCTAATTGAGCATTTGCTTCGGCGAGTTTTGCTTTTTCCGTAGCCTCTGCTCCCGTGAGTTTTACATACTCGTCAAGGAGGGCGTTTCTCCGCTCCTGTTCTGCCTGTGCAGCTGCCGCCGCACGGAGGGTTTCGATTGTTCCTCCTGCATTGTTTTTGAGGTCCTCATAAGATACGCTAACGCCGTCGATAGACGCATTGAGTTGGTCGAGAATGGCTTTCATTGCCTCTTGGGTTTCGCCCGTCTGAACGGTTTGGGTAGCAAGGTCTTCGAGTTTTTGAATGAGTGCTAAATCCGCTAACTCGCTTTCTCGGAGTTCTTGATTTGTTTCCGCAAACTGGTCCATCATATCCCGGTGACTCTGCGTCGCTGCGTCCATTTCGTCGCACCATTCGCCGAGCGTCTGACCGTTATTCTCAATGCTATCAGCGAGGTCGTCCATTTGATAGCGTAAGCGACTTGCCTCTTCCGAGGTTTCGCCGTATTTCTCACAAGCGTCCTCATACTGTGCTTCGAGGTTTTGGAGTTCTCGCTCCTGTTGTTTTGCGGTTGCGGTGAGTTCTTCCATAGGGTCAACAGAGTTCGCCACAGATACAGCAAAAGCGGTAATGCCCGCAACAACGCCCGCTATCGCTGCTCCTAAAAGAAGATAGGGGTTTGTAGCCATAGCGGCCGTAAGAGCGGTTGTAGCCACCTTTGCGACCTTTACGGCGGCCGTGTATGCGACTATGCCGACGACAAATGCAGCGACTCCGGCTGTGATTGCCACAATAGCCTTAACCGCCGTCGGGTGCGCTTTTACAAAGCCTGTGATACCGTTGAGCATATTACCCCAAATCTCCGCAGCTGACGCGACTGTCGGGGCATAAACTTCTCCGATTGCGGTCGAGAGGTTTGTCTGTGCGTTCTCCACCATAGCGAGTTTGCTTTCGAGGGTCGAGTAACGGGTTTCTGCCTCTTTGGAGAGTGCGGTGTTCTGTTCCCACGCACCATTGGCCAGGTCTACGGCGTTTGCGAGGCCCTCGTGATTGCTCGCGAGTGCTTTTACCGCGTTGGAAAGACGGATTTCCGTGATACCCATTTCGTCCAAAAGAGCGGTCGCTGACGCGCCGTTTCTCTCGGTGTCATTGAGTCCTGCTATAAACGCATAAAGAGCGTCTACGGCGTTTTCTCCCCATTTCTGCGAGAATTCGTCCGCCGTCATTCCGGCTACCGACGCAAACTGTTCGAGTTGGTCGTTTCCTGTTTCTACTGCGAGTTGTAGTTTCGACAACAGCGTAGACATAGACGAGCCACCCGCGTCCGCTTCGATACCAACGGAAGAAATAGCGGCCGCAAGAGCGAGGATTTCCGGCTCGGAGAGTCCTGCGAGTGAGCCTGCGGAGGCCATTCTCGTTGACATAGCGACGATGTCCGCCTCCGTCGTGGCGAAGTTGTTACCCAAAGCAACAACGGTCGAGCCTAAATTCTCATATTGATCCGCGCTCATTTTGGTAATGTTTGCGAATTTTGCGAGGGACGAGGCCGCCTCATCGGATGTTAGGTTGGTAGCCTCACCGAGGTTTATCATAACCTCGGTAAAGGAGGTGATGTTGTCCGTCTGAATACCCAACTGACCGGCCGCCTCTGCTACCGCCGCTATCTCCGTTGTAGTAGAGGGTAGTCGTAGCGACATTTCCTTTACCTCTTCGGATATTGCGGCGAGTTGCTCCGGCGTTCCGTCTACGGTCTTATAAACACCCGTGATTGCGCTCTCGAATTCGATAGCGTCCTCGATACAGCCGACAAACGCCTCACCAATAGCCTGTAAGCCTCGGACAATTCCTGCGCCTACGAGCAGTTCCTCGATGTCGCGGAGAGCGTCGGAGGATTTTTTTCCAAATTCTTCGGATTTCCGTCCTGCGTCCTCGCTCTCCTCTCCGTAGTCTTTTACCTTTTCGGAGGCTTTGTCTGCGTCCTTTACGACATCTTCGAGAGCCGCCTCGGTTTCGTCGTTTGCTTCGGTGAGTTTATCCACAGCATTGACCGCGTCCTCGGTCGCAGTTTCCATTTCGTCAACTGCCGTCGCCGCCCGCGTCGCTGCCGAGGTGAGTTCCTCAATGGAGTCGGAGGAGTCGTCAATAGACTGCGCCACTTGGACGGTGCTTGTTACCGCTCCGTCGAATGCGCCGTCAATGGCGTTGCCCGCCTGTTCCCATTGGGATAGGGCATTTCGACCGCTCTGTGCGATTTTGTCGAGTTTTGCACTCATTTCATCAATGAGTTTGAATTTCGCGGTAAGATTAGCCACTCTATTCCGCCTCCTTTCTTAATTCTTCCTGCAGGGGTCTTCGGACTCCTTGATTTCCGAGGCTATGTACCACGCCTTTTTACGCCACGGCATAGCCTCGAATTCCTCCGGGCGGAGATTGTGCCTTTGCCAAAGCAAATGCGCCCAAAAGTCCTCCGTACCCTTGCAGGAGATTAGTTTTTTGCGTCTTCGATTTCGGAGTCAACGCCGCCCTCGTCTTCGTCTGCGCCGGGGAATGTACCGATACCGAGAGCAGCGAATACAAGGCGAGAAACGTGAGCGAATTC
>JAZPZD010000020.1:0-42448 GCA_045544515.1 Clostridia bacterium
TTAGTAAGGAATATTGTAATCATTACTAATGAGCTTTTTCATTTATGTAGCTTTTGCCATAGATGCCAAAAGCCAGTATTTTAGACACTTTGCTTACTTCGTCATCGCTCATTGCCGTACCTTTGTACTGCCTGCTTCGCGATTCCTCGTCTGCGTCCATTTTCGTTCGTCTTATCAGCGTGTCGACTTTATCGACACGCTGAAAAATCGGAATGCAAAGTGCATTCCGATTTTTTGCTTTACTGTCTTATTATCTTTTTGGGACACGCCTCTACGCATTTGCCGCACTGTGTACATTTTTCGTAGTCAATGCGGGCGAGGTTGTCAACTACTGTAATCGCACCGAATTCGCACTTTTTCTCACAGATTTTGCATCCGATACATCCCACAGAGCAGATGTCTTTTACCTTGGTGCCTTTGTCAGTATTCATACACGATACATAAACTCTGTTTTTAACAGGTACGAGCTCGATTAGGTTTTTGGGACACAAGCTTACGCATCTTCCGCAGGCTTTGCACTTGTTTTCATCTATATGGCAGATGCCGTCTCTAATCGTTATTGCATCAAATTCACATGCACTTACACAGCTTCCAAGCCCCATACATCCGTACTGACACGATTTTGGTCCGCCGTTTAACTGCATCGCTGTGTAGCAGTCATCTATACCCTCGAAGTCGTATTTCATCTTGCATGCATCACTTGTGCCGCTGCATTTGAGCCTTGCGGTTTTTGGCTCTATTTTGCCTGCCGCTGTACCCATAATTTTGCAAATCTCGGCATTTTTTTCTTCTGTCATAAGGTTGCACTTTGTGGCACTTTCACCATTTGCAACTATAGCTTCTGCAAGGGCGGAGCAGCCTGTGTACCCGCATCCGCCGCAGTTTGCACCGGGCAGATACTCGGTTATTGCATCAATTCTTTCGTCTTTTTCTACTTTAAATACAATGGAAGCAAATGCCAGAAGTGCTCCGAAGAAAAGACCTATTGCACCAATGGATAGTGCAGGAATTAGTATTTCGTTCATTGTATGCACCTCCCTTAAAACGCAAGTCCCTGGAATCCCAGAAACGCCATTGCTATAAGCCCTGCAGTTATAAGTGCAATCGGAAAGCCCTTAAGAGCCTTTGGTATATCTGCAGTTTCGAGCCTTTCTCTTACCCCTGCAAAAAGGATTATAGCAAGAGTAAAGCCAAGAGCCGCACTAAACGCATACCATACCGATTCCAAAAAGGTGTACTGCCTTTCGATGTTAAGTAGTGTAACACCCAAAACCGCACAGTTGGTCGTAATAAGCGGGAGATATATTCCCAATGCATTATAGAGTGCAGGCAGGGTCTTTGCCACAAACATTTCTACAAACTGCACCAACGCCGCAATAAGAAGAATAAAAGACAGTGTCTGCAGATATTCCACATTAAGCGGAACGAGAATGTAGTTGTAAACAAGGTTTGTAAGGGCTGCAGCGAGAACCATTACAAAGGTAACCGCCATACCCATGCCAAACGCTGTGTTGGTCTTTTTTGAAACACCGAGGAAAGGACATATTCCGTAGAACTTTACAAGTACAAAGTTTTCAACCAATATTGCCGCAACCGACAATTCCAGAAAATGAGATATACCCATTATTTGTCACCCTCCTCTTTCTTTTGTTTTATTGCATTCAATATAGCAAGAAGTGTACCCAGTACAATAAATGCACCCGGAGGGAGAATGAACATTATTGCAGGTTCATACATACCAAAGAACAAATCTATGCCAAAAAGTGTACCTGCACCTAATATCTCTCTTACTGCACCTAATACGCTAAGACCGAGAGTAAATCCGAGACCCATGCCGAGTCCGTCAAATGCGGAGGGCAGGGGCTTGTTTTTTGAAGCAAAGCTCTCTGCTCTTGCAAGGATAATGCAGTTAACAACGATAAGCGGGATAAATAGTCCGAGCGATGCCGAAAGCGATGGAACATAAGCCTTTAGAAGCATCTCTATTACACTTACAAAGGTTGCAATTATCACTATGTACGATGCAATTCGTATTTTGGAAGGGATAATCTTTCTTACAAGCGATATTACAAGGTTCGAGCACACAAGCACAAATGTCGCAGACAGTCCCATACCGATTGCATTTATGATAGATGTAGTAACAGCAAGGGTAGGGCACATACCAAGCAGCTGTACAAAGGTGGGGTTTTCGTCTATTATGCCTGTTTTTAGTATGTTAAAGTTGGAATTTTTGTTTGGCATTATTTACCCTCCTTTTCTATCAGCTTTTGTGCAGCGTCGAGCGACAGGTTAATGCCGTTTGCCACAGCCTTTGAGGTGATGGTGGCACCGCTTATTGCATCAACATCATTTTCGCCGCCTTTTCCGCCTTTGGCAATGTTTATGCCGTTTGTCTTTCCTACAAACTTGTTCAGCCAGTCCGGTTCGGATGCTTTTGCACCAAGACCGGGGGTTTCGGACATTTGTGTAATTTTTACTCCGACCACCTTGCAGGAGGTATCAACTCCCACCATAAGGGTGATTTTTCCGCCAAAACCGGATGGTGATACCTTAAAGCAATATCCTACTAAATTGCCATCTTTGTCATAACCGAGGTACGCTTCGTCAACACCGTCGGCTTTGATGTTTTTAAATTCGCCATCGCTTATGGACAGCACTTCAGCTTTGGCACTGTTTTCGGACTCGATTTGAAGCTTCTTTATAACAGGCTCTGTGATGCTGTTGCACACCACGAGTATCAGTGAGCACAAAAAAGCTATTGCAAAGAGGATAGCGGCAAGTTTTATGATAAATTTTGTGTTTGTCATTTTGCTTTCACCGCCTCACCGAATTTTTTGGGTACAAACACCTTGTCAATAAGAGGTGTTATTATATTCATTATAAGTATTGCATATGTTACGCCTTCGGGATAGGAGCCCCATACTCTTATTATAACGGTTATCAGTCCTGCACCGAGTGCGTAAACAAACTGACCCTTTTGTGTAAGAGGGCTTGTGGTATAGTCCGTAGCCATAAAAAATCCTGCCAGAAAAACACCGCCCGAGAGAATTGAATAAGCAAAATCGCCTTTGAAAAGACCGGCTTTTGTAAATATAAACCCGAATGTTCCTACTGTTAATATGTATGTAAGAGGAATAGTGGGGGTAATTACCTTTCTTGCAATAAGGTATATTCCGCCGATTAAAAGAAGAAGGGCAGAAACCTCACCGATACTTCCGCCGATGTTTGTTCCCAGAAACAAATCAATATGAGGTGCGGGGTTTACAGTACCGGCTTTTATGGCGGCAAGCGGTGTGGGTCCGGAGAGTGCGTCGATGCCGTTTACTGTCCAGTTGGTCATTGCGACAGGCCAGCAAGCAAGAAGGAACGCTCTTGCAGCAAGTGCAGGGTTTACAATGTTTTGTCCCAGTCCGCCGTAGAAACATTTTACAATGATTATGGCAAATACACCGCCTACCGCTGCTATGTAGCAGGGGACAGAGGGCGGCAGGCACATAGCCAGAAGAAGCCCTGTAACAACACAGCTTAAATCCTTGGTTGTATTAGGCTTTTTGGTTAGTTTGTCCCATATGTATTCCGACAGCACGCATGCTATGATACTAATTGCCGTAACCAAAAGAGTACGGTATCCAAAGAAGAACACCGAGCCTATGAGAGCAGGCAAAAGGGCAATGATGACATCTCGCATAGTTGTGGAGATGTATCTTGATGTTCGTATATGCGGTGCATAAGAAACGCTTAAATTTTCCATTATTTATTTCCCCTCCTGTCTCTGTTTTGCCGCGTTTTCTCTGATGCGGGCTTTGGCAATTTTAATATTTTGGGTTATTGTGTTTCTGCATTGGCAGGTATATGTACATATACCGCATTCTATACAGTCCATAATGTTTAGCTTGTTTAGCATATCAAAGTCATTTGCCTTTGCATATGTGTTAAGAAGAGCAGGCACCAGGTTCATCGGACATTTGTTTACGCAGTCGCCGCATTTTACACAGTTTACCGTATCCTTTGACTTGGTCTCCATCTCTGTAAATGCGAGGATTGCCGAGGTTGCCTTTATGGTAGGTACATCGGTGGAGTACTGTGACATACCCATCATTGGTCCGCCCATGATTATCTTTTTGACACTTTCAAAATCGCATTTGGCATATGTAAGTACATCTTTAAACGATGTTCCTGTTCTTACACGAAGATTGCAAGGTCTGCCGATTGCCGAACCGGACACCGTAACGATTCTTGATGTAACGCTCTTTCTGAATTTTATTGCGTTGTATACCGCAGTACAGGAGTCGATATTGTTTACAACCACACCCACATCTGCAGGGAGCTTGCCGCTTGGGACTTCTCTTCCGGTTATTGCTTTTATAAGATGCTTTTCACTTCCTTGGGGGTACTTGGTTTTAAGCACTGCAACCTCTGTACCGGGATAGCTTTTTGCAATTTCCTGCATAGAACTTATTGCCTGGGGCTTGTTGTTTTCTATTCCTATTACGCATTTGGTGATGCCGAGGATTTTTTTAATCATTTCGATACCCTTAAATACGAGTATGGGAGTTTCTATCATCACCCGGTAGTCGCTTGTAAGGTATGGCTCGCACTCCGCACCGTTTATGATAAGAAGGTCTATATTCTTATCCGGTGGGGGATTTAGCTTGATATGTGTCGGAAAAGCTGCACCTCCAAGACCCACAAGACCTGCCTCACGGATAATGGAGAGCATTTCTTCTTTGGTAAGGCTGTCTGTATCGTGACGCTCGTAAATCTCGGGCGAATATTCGTACAAAAAGTCATTTTCCACTACGATGGACATAACCTCTCTGCCGTTTGGATGAAGCCTTGGTTCAATCGCCTTTACAGTTCCCGAAACAGAAGAATGTACGGGAGCAGATACAAATGCGTCACTGTCTGCGATTTTCTGACATACAAGAACTCTCTCGCCTACCGAAACGATAGGGGAGCAGGGAGCACCTATGTGCTGCGACAGAGGATATACCATTATCTGCGATGCCGCAATTTCTTCTATAGGGCAGTTTGCAGTGTGATGTTTATGGTCATCGGGGTGAAGTCCTTTTTTAAAGGTCAAAGTTTTCAATAATAACACCTCTTAATTTTTATGTTCGCTTAATAGCTTGTTTTTGATATCCCACAGCTTTTGTGACAAATCCACATAGTATGTGTGAGGATTTTCAAAACGCTTTACTTCGTTCCACAAACCGTCTATCTGTTTAAGACAGTATTCGCGGATTTCACTTATATCCGGCGTTTCGTACACACATTCGCCGTTTTTAAATATCGGTTCCAAAAGCTGTTTTACATAGTAATTGGTAATTTTCTTTCTTTTCCACGAATGGTCGGGGTCGAATATTTCGTAGTCCGAACCGTCGGGCAGGGTTTCGTCATCGAGCATAATGAGGTCGGCAATGGCCTTGTCGTTGTCCTTGGAATAAAAGCGGACTAACTTTTTGCTGCATGGGGTGGTTATCTTGGTGATGTTTTCGCTGAGCTTGATTTTGGGTATTTCCACACCGTTTTCAAATACAGATGCCAGCTTGTATACACCGCCAAAAACAGGCTCGCTCTTTGATGTGATAAGCCTTTCGCCAACGCCAAATGAGTCAATGCTTGCCCCCTGGTGCAAAAGGTCGCGGATTATATATTCGTCAAGGGAGTTTGATGCAACGATTTTTACATCGTTGAGCCCCTCGCTATCAAGGATTTCTCTTACCTTGTTGGAAAGATATGCAATATCTCCCGAGTCAATTCTTACCCCTGCAGGCTTGTGGCCGTTTGGTATAAGATATTCTTTAAATACCTTTATTGCGTTTGGCAGTCCCGAACCCAAGACATTGTATGTGTCTATAAGCAGTGTGCAACTGTCGGGATATGTTTTGGCATATGCCAGAAATGCCTCGTACTCAGTAGGAAAGAGCTGCACCCAGCTGTGTGCCATAGTTCCCAGTGCGGGTATGCCGTAGAGCCTGTCCGAAAGAGTGCACGCAGTTCCTGCACAACCTGCAATGTATGATGCCCTTGCACCCGATACAGCACCGGCGCTGCCCTGGGCACGCCTTGACCCAAACTCCATAACGGGTTTGCCCTTGGCGGCACGCACTATTCTGTTGGATTTTGTTGCAATAAGGCATTGATGGTTTATCGTAAGAAGAAGCATAGTTTCTATAAGCTGTGCTTCAATAATAGGACCGATTATTTTAACAATAGGTTCACCGGGAAATATAGGTGTGCCTTCGGGTACTGCATAGACATCGCAGCTGAATTTGAAATTGGCAAGATATTCGAGAAATTCTTCGCAAAATATGTTCTTGGAACGAAGATAGTCTATGTCTTCCTTGTCAAAGTGCAAATCCTGTATATATTCTATAAGCTGCTGCAAACCCGCCATTATAGCAAAACCGCCGTTGTCAGGAATTTTGCGGAAGAACATATCAAAGCAGGCTATTTTGTCTTTTAATCCGTGCTCAAAGTAGCCGTTTGACATAGTGAGCTCATAGAAGTCCATAAGCATTGTCATATTTTCTTTTGTGTTCATATTCATAAGTCCTTTCTATAAAAGCAGTTGCTTAAATCGTAACAGACTTCCTCAAAGCAGAATATGAGGAAGTCTTTTTAAAAAAAATTATTTGCCCATTGCTTCTTCAAGCCAGTATGCACCGATATCGAGTGCACGGTAGAGCCCTTCGCGTTCGGCTTTCTTTTCTACTCTGCCGCCGCACATAAGAGTAACCACAACTTCGGTTGCAAGCTCCAAATCGTCGTGCGTTTCTGTATCCAGAATTTCCATACATACATAGTACTCGTCGGAGATATCACCGTATATCACAGTGTTTCCGCGTTTAACAAGCGGTCTGCCTTTGTATATAAGAGAGGTTTGTTCTTTTTTCTTTGCCATTGGTATCAACTCCTAATGAATATAGTTAATATAATTTTAACACATATTTTGGAATATGTAAAGTAATAATATTTATATTATTTGATTATTTTTTGAAAAAAACGGGGTATCAGAGTGGCAATTTTATTTATAAGGACAATAATTGTGTACGGTCTTGTAATCTTTTCTTTAAGGCTTATGGGCAAAAGGCAAATCGGAGAGCTGCAACCGTCGGAACTGGTGGTGGCAATTATGATATCTGACCTTGCCACTATGCCGATGAGTGATGTTTCCATACCGCTTGCATACGGCATTGTACCGATATTTACTCTTGTAATATGTGAAATGGTACTGTCTTTTATCAGCCTTAAAAGCGAAAGAATACGCACTTTTTTAAGCGGAAAGCCGCAACTTCTCATAAAAAACGGAAAATTAGAAAGAGAGGAACTGCTTCACGCAAGGGTAAATATAGACGACCTCATGGAAGAAATGAGGAAAGCCGGATATTTCAGCCTTTCGGATATAGATACCGTTATTCTTGAAACGGGAGGTTCGATATCTGTAATTCCCACCAAGGAGGCAGCAGTGCCCACAAACAAGGATTTAAACATAGATGCCTGTCAGCAAAAGGTACCTTATATTTTTATATCCGACGGCAAAATCAGGCAGAGCGAACTTATGCGTGCAGGCAAAGATGAAAACTGGCTGAAAAAACAGCTCAAAAGCAAAAAAATCAATTCGTACGAGGATGTGTTTATATACTCTGTTGATGCACAGAATACCGAATATATTCAAATCAAGGAGGATAAAAAGTGAGAGACGAAATAATAACCCTGGGAATACTCTTTTTGCTCATAGGATTTTTTGTGTTTACTTCGCATACAATAAATAGCGGTTCCAAAAAGCTCTCGCAAGCCATACAAAAAGCCGAAGATGCTGCCTACAATTCCGATGATGCCAAAGAAGAATTTGAAAAGGCAAAAAAGGTGTGGCAAAAAGAAAAAAAGGCACTTTTTTATATCTGCGGTCACTCTATGATAATGGATATAGACGAAAATATGGAGCTCGGATGCGAATATATCAAAGACGGCGACGAGGAAAAGGCAGTTCTGCTTTTTAAAAAAGCACAAATTCTTCTTAAGGATTTGACCGAGAGAGAAAAAATAAGGCTTGACAATATTTTTTGATTGAAATATTATTAAATATATGATAATATGTTTATATGGAGAAGTACTTATGAGAATTATGGGAATAGATTACGGTGATTCAAGGGTAGGGATTGCACTTTCGGACCCACTTATGATTACTGCACAGGGACATACCACACTTCCAAACAAAGTGTATGGCAAGATGATAGAATCCGTTGCAAAAATCGCAAAAGAGCATAGTGTAGACAGGATTGTTATCGGTATGCCCAAGAATTTAAACGGTACACTCGGGGACAGGGCAGATGTCACCCAGAAGTTTTGTGATGACCTCAAAGCTCTTGTTTCGGATACAGAGATTATCCTCTGGGACGAAAGGCTCACTACCGTTCAGGCGGCGGGGATTTTGAATGTAACCAATACCCGCGGCAAAGACAGAAAAAATGTAATAGATACAGTAGCGGCATCTATAATATTGCAGAGCTATATGGATTATATTAAATATCAAAAATAAGAGAGGAATATTGTCATGGAAGAAAATAACATCATCACTTTAACCGGCGAAAACGACGAAAAATTTGATTTTGAAATAGCAGATTCGTTCGAAATGGAAGGAAACAAGTACATTGCTCTTATTCCGCCCGAGGATCCCGAATCCGACGAGGATGATGAGGTTCTTATTATGAGGATAGAGAGCGAAGATGAGGAAGAAACCGTTCTTACACAGATAGAGGACGATGAGGAACTTGACAAGGCATTTGCTATGTTCAAGGACAGATGCTCTGACATGTTTGATTTTGCTTAATATAGTGCAAAACACTTGTTTTTCTCCCCTGCGGTGTGCGTGAAAAGGATTATTTTAACCAACAAATCACAAAAGGAATCCCAATCTCTGACTGTGGCTGTAGACCAAACACGATTTTTCGGACCAGGGAACAATAAGCAGTCAGGCGGAGTCCACCTGCATAGCAGGTTAAAAATACATCCTGTTAACACGGCACAGTGGGGTCAATTAGAATGTTTGGGACTGCCGTTAATCTACAGGCAGTCCCTTGTTTTTGAATAATTTCCGATTAATTCCTAAAAATAATAGCAGAAAATTTTGGGAGTGATAGGAATTAACAAGCAAAAAACAAAACTTATCTTGCTGGGAGTTCTTGCAGGTTTTTGCAACGGGCTCTTTGGCTCGGGCGGAGGTATGATAGTGGTGCCTTGCCTGGAAAAGTATGCTGGTCTTGATGTACACAAAGCTCACGCAACAGCGATTGCGGTCATACTTCCGATTACTGTGGTAAGTATATTTACCTATGCACTATCGGGAAATGTAAGTTCCCAATACCTAGTTGTGTGCTCAATAGGCGGTATAATAGGTAGCTTCATAGGTGCAAAGCTGTTAAAGCGTTTCAGCGGAAAACTCATTAAGAGGATATTTGCTGTTGCAATCATCATTGCTTCTGTAAGGATGGTGATTGGATGATTTTTGTTTTTAGTTTGTTATCTGCAATAATCGGCGGTATGGGAATTGGCGGAGGTGTTGTGCTTATTCCTGCGCTTACAATGTTTTTTGATGTAGCGCAAAGGCAGGCACAGTATATCAACCTTATATACTTTGTGCCGCTTAGTATTTGTGCACTTTTTGTACACAAAAAAGAGGGCAACCTGGAGATAAAAAAGGCTGTTTTTATGGCAATAGGCGGGTCTGTGGGTGCGATTTTCGGTTCGTATCTGGCATTTTGGCTCAAGATAAAGCTTTTAAGACGGCTCTTTGGTGCATTTTTGTTTGTAATAGGATTAATGCAACTAAAAAATACCAAAGAAACATAACTGACGGAGGTAGTATTATGCTAAATATCAGCATTGAAGCATTCAAAAAGACAATGATTGGCAAAAAGGTTTCTGTAGTCGGGATTGGAATAAGCAATCTGCCGGCATTGGAATTTTTGTCCGGTTGCGGAGCTGTCATCACCGCGTGCGACAAAAGAAAAGAAGAGGATATGGATCCGGATGTGTTAGACAAGGTTCATTCTCTTTGTGATTACACGCATTTCGGCGAGGACTATCTTGACCATTTTGACGGCGAGGATATAATCCTTAAGGCACCGGGTGTAAACCCCTCGCTGCCGCAGATAGTAAAGGCAAAAAAAGACGGCATTGAGGTTACAAGTGAGATGGAGATTTTTATGTCGCTGTGCCCGTGCAAGATGATAGGCGTAACCGGCAGCGACGGAAAGACTACTACCACTACGCTTATATACAAAATATTAAACGAATCCGGTTACAAATGCCATGTCGGCGGCAACATAGGCAAGCCGCTTTTGAATATTGTAGACACTATACATCCCGATGATTTTGTAATTCTGGAGCTGTCCAGCTTTCAGCTTATGAATATCAAGGTAAGTCCGCATATAGCGGTAATCACCAATATATCGCCCAATCATCTCGATTATCACAAGGATATGAGCGAATATGTAGATGCAAAATCCCAGATTTTCCGTCATCAGAACAAAGACGGTAAGCTGGTGGTAAACAAAGACAATTCCATCACCGCTGCCTTTGCAGGAAAGCAAAACGGCTTTGTGGAATTCTTTTCACGCAGATACAGCGAAAGCGAAGCTCATCTTGAAGACGGCTACCTTTGCTGCAAGGGAGAAAAAATAGTAAAAGCATCGGATATCAGGATCAAGGGCGATCACAATGTAGAAAACTACCTTGCCGCTATCTGCGCTACTATGGACTTTGCAACCAAAAGAGCAGTAGAAATCGTTGCCAGAAATTTTGGCGGGGTAGAACACCGAATGGAATTTGTGCGAAAGTTAAACGGTGTTAGTTTCTACAACGATTCCATAGGTTCGTCGCCTGCAAGAACTATTGCCGGACTTAAGGCACATACGGGAGATATTGTTTTGATCGCAGGCGGAAGAGATAAGAATTTGAATTATGACGAGCTTGGACTTATGATAAGAGAAAAGGTTTCTGCTTTGGTTCTCGTAGGCGAAACCAGCGAAAAAATAAGCCAGTCTGTCAAAAAGGCTTTTGGCGGAAATGTTACTATCCCCGTATATCATCAGGTAGAGTATCCTATGGCTGTAAAGGGTGCATATGCATTGGCAAGAGGCATCAAAAAGGATGATAATGAGGTATCTGTTATTCTGTCGCCTGCAAGCACCAGCTTTGATATGTTCAAAAATTTTGAAGAACGCGGCAACAAATACAAAGAGATTGTAAATTCTCTTGAATGAGGATGAGATATGTACAGAAAAAGTGTTATAAAAGAGCTGTCCCAACTGCACGCGGTTTCGGGATATGAATTCAGAATATCCGACAAAATATCCAAAATGTTCCAAAAATACTGCGACGAGGTAACAAATGACAATTTGGGTAATATCATCGGCACAGTTAAATGCAATATTCCCAATGCCAGAACTGTAATGCTTGAGGCTCATATAGACGAAATAGGTATGATGGTTACAGATATAGACGACAGGGGATTTTTGTATTTTACTTCTATCGGAGGAATAGACGCAAGGATACTTTCTGCCAAAGAGGTTGTAGTCCACGGCAAAAGGGACATCTTGGGTATAATCGGTGCAAAGCCCCCGCATATCACTACCGCAGAGGAGAGAAACACCGCCATCCCTATGAAGGATTTGTATATAGACACCGGGTACACATTTAAAGACATTTCATCTATTGTGTCGGTGGGCGATACCGTAACCTTTGCAGACGGATACAGAGATTTGGGCAAAAAGTACATAAGCACAAAGTCCCAGGACGACAGAACATCTGTTGCGGTGCTTTTGTATGTTATGCAAAATATCAAAAAAGAGGCTCTGGCGTTTGATGTGTGCTTTTGTGCCTGTGTTCAGGAGGAAGTAGGCAGAAGAGGTGCCGCCTCTGCTGCAAGTATCATAGACCCTGTTTTTGCGGTGGCAGTCGATGTGTGTCACGCCTCTACTCCCGATGCATCCTCGGACACTTTTAAATCCGGCAGCGGCACTGTGATATCAAGAGGGCCCAATATTCACCCAAAGCTTTTGGAACATACCCTTGATATTCTGGACAAAAGCAAAATAAAGTACAATATAGATGTTGACTGTGATGATACAGGCACAGATGCCTGGGCAATACAGGTTGCAAAATGCGGTATACCGACAATTCTGTTTTCCTTGCCGTTGAGATATATGCACACAATGGTGGAAACAGTTAATTTTGACGATGTCAAATCTACTGCAGATGCAATAACAGCACTCATTACAAATACAAAGGATGCGGAGGCGGTAGTATGTATGGATTAGAGGAATTTACCAAAATCAATGCCGTTTCCGGAAACGAAACAGTATTGCGAAAGAAAATAAGAGAGTTAACAGAGCCCTATGCCGACAGCATAACTGTAGACACAATGGGCAACCTTATCGTTTTTAAAAAGGGCAAAAATCCAAACGGCAAAAAGGTAATAGTAAGTGCCCATATGGACGAGGTAGGATTTATCATTTCGGGTATTACAGAAGACGGATTTTTGAAGTTTAAATCTGTCGGAGGAATAGATGAGAGAATTTTTCTTGCGCAGAGGATTGTAATAGGCGAAAAAAAGATCCCCGGCGTGATGGGAATAAAAGCTATCCACTTGCAAAGCCCATCTGACAGAAAAAGTGTTATCAAAGAAAAGGATATGTATATAGACATCGGTGCCAAAAACAAAAAGCAGGCCGAAAAAATGGTTTCGTTAGGTGATTATGCGGCATTTGACACAGAGTATACTGAATTTGGCGATGGCATGATAAAGGCAAAGGCAATAGATGATAGGGCAGGATGTGCAATCCTTTGTGAGCTTGCAAAAGGTGAGTATCACAATGATATGTATTTGTGCTTTTGCGTACAGGAAGAAGTAGGCTTAAGAGGTGCCAAAATACTTGCAAGAAGAATAAATGCCGATGTTGCAATAATTCTTGAAGCGACTACCTGCTCGGATGTTGCTAACCTTAAACCGCACCAGTATGCAACACAGCTTGGTTTTGGTCCTGCAATTTCTATAATGGACAGAGCGTCTTTTTCGGACAAAGAGTTAAATAGATTTATTGTAAATATTGCAGAAAACGAAAAAATACCCTATCAGTTCAAAAAGACCGCCATGGGCGGAAACGATGCAGGTGCGTATCAAACAGCTTCGGCTGCGTGCAAAACGGCTGTGATTTCACTACCGTGCAGATATATTCA
Source organism: Clostridia bacterium (assembly GCA_045544515.1). Classification (GTDB taxonomy): domain Bacteria; phylum Bacillota; class Clostridia; order UMGS1810; family UMGS1810; genus RGIG8748. Next base: position 13,246 of record JAZPZD010000020.1, read on the forward strand.
TTCGCCTGTAAGCTGCTATAAAAAGCAGGATTTTGAAAATATGTATAGGCTTGCAAGCAAAGTTGCAGAAAACATTTATAAATTCTAAAAAAACGGGCTAAAAAAGTTTTTCACTTTTTAGCCCGTTTCAGCGTGTCGATAAAGTCGACACGCTGATGAGACGAACGAAAATGGACGCAGACGAGTAAGCGCGAAGCAGGCAGTACAAAGGTACGGCAATGAGCGGTGACGAAGTAAGCAAAGTGAATAAAATACTGGCTTTTGGCATTTATGACAAAAGCTACATAAATGAAAAAGCTCATAAGTAATGATCGTAATATTCCTTACTAATGAGCCTTGTATTTTTTACATTAACTTTGCGGTGCGTTCTTTTTCGACAGTCTGAAACGGGCTAAAAAAGTTTTTCGCTTTTTAGCCCGCTTCCTTATCTTTTAAGCAGAATATTTGCTTTTAATATTCCCGCTATTGTCTTTCCGTCTTTTATTGTTCCGTCAATAACAAGCTTTACCGCCTCGTCAAAGGGCATTTTTACAACATCAAGGTATTCATCTTCATCGGGATGTGTTTGACCCTCCGACAGACCTGTTGCCACAAAAAGACGCAGGTTTTCGTCAAGAAATCCTACCGATGGATAGAAGTCGCCGATGTGCTTAATTTCTTTCGCAACAAGGCCTGTTTCTTCGGAAAGTTCCCTTGCTGCGGCGTCCTTGGGATTTTCTTCCTTGCTATCCAGTTTACCTGCAGGGATTTCCAACAGTATGTCGTCATAGGGTATTCTGTACTGCCGTACAAGATATATCATATCGTCGTTATCTATTGCCACCACAGCCACACCGCCGGGGTGATGAACAAGTTCCCGTGTAGCCTCATTTCCGCCCGGAGTTATCACCGTATCTACCGAAAGAGATATTACTCTTCCTTTGTATATTTCTTTTGTATCAATAGTTTTTTCTCTTAAATCCATTATATATACCGCCTTTGGTCTTAATATCAGTTTGGTCTGCTTCGTCTGTATTTTCCGGGCGAGATGCCGGTTTCTTTTTTAAACACATAGTTCATATACGCCTGACTTTCAAATCCGCACATAAGAGCAATCTCCGAAAGGGGAGTATCCGTGTTTTCAAGCAAGTTTTTGGCTTTGGATACACGCACCTGAATCAGATAATCATGGGGCGAGATGCCCATAATTTCCAAAAATTTCACTCTGAAAAAGTTGGGGCTCAAAAATGCAGGCGCCGCCATCATTTCCAAGGTTATCTTGTCGCTGTAATGGGTATCAAGGTACTCTTTTGTGTTTATTATGCGGCTTGTGTACATATCATACGAATTTGCCTTTTCCCTTGGTGCAAAGCTGTGATATGTTGCCAAAAGCGAAATTGCTTTAAATACCAGAGAAAAAAGCTCCATCTGGTCGTTTGCTTTTTTGGAATTTACAAGCATTTTTGCAGAAGAGATAACCTCTTGCAACCTTGTACAGTCAGTTAAAATCATACCGGAAGGGATGTTGTTTAGAATTTTTGTTGTTTTTTCGTCGCTGCATCTGAATTTTATAAACTTACATTCCAGCTTGCCTGTTGTAAATCTTACATCACCAGGCTTTGAAAAAAGCAGGTTTGCGTTTTGATGCATATACTTGATGCCGTTTATAAAACAGGCACCCGAGCATTTTTCTATTATTTCTATTTCGTAGTGGTCAACTTTTCTCTGCGGAGTTGTTTCGTAATTGTAGTAATTGCCGAGCACAAAAAATCCTGCTTGAATATTGTTAATCATAGCATTCTCCAAATTATTTTTCTAAAAAAATAAATTAAAAATTGATATATAGTAGCTAAAATACTAGATATACTATTATTGTAGCAGTTGATTATCTAAAAGTCAACAATGATTTCTATAAAAAGAAAAGGAGTGTTAGTATGAAAAAATATGATGTTGAAGGACATGTTCCCAGTTACCTCCCCGAAGGTAAAAATTGGAAGCTCGTGTGGAGCGACGAATTTGACGGAACAGAGCTTGACGAAACAAAATGGAATTTCAGAAGATATTTCTGGGGCAAGAAATCTCCGACATTTACCGACGAGGGAGTAATCCTGGACGGCGAGAGTAATATGCATATTACTCTTGTAAAAAAAGGTGATGACTATTATTCTGCACATTTGCAGACAGGTTCTCTTACATACGATATCCCCAAGGATACAGACGACAAGCGTATGTGGCCTTTTGGTAGGTATCAGCCTGCAAAGTTCATGCACAAATTCGGATACTACGAAATCCGTTGCCGTCTTCCCAAAAACAGCGGATGGCATGCAGCATTCTGGCTTCAGGCACCCGGAATCGGCTCTCACCCCGATGCCAAGTACTGCGGTGTAGAATGTGATATTATGGAAAACTACCGTCAGCATACAGAAGGCAATCTTTTGTGCGGATGCGGTTACAATGGATATGGTAAAGATACCGTATGGCCCGGACACTTCAGAGTTCCCTATGTAGAAACAGCAGACGGCTGGCATACATATGCGGTAGACTGGTCCAAAGAAGGATATATATTCTATGCAGACGGCAAAGAAGTAGGCAGACAAATGCCTCCTGTAACAAAGGTATCCGAGGTTGAACAGTTTATAGCAGTAACTACAGAATGTCACGGTTATCACAGACTCTTTGGTAACGAAGTAAACTCTGACAACATCGCAGGAGATGTTGTTAAGGATCAGGTAGGAAAGCCTTCAAGACTTTTGAAGCAGGCAAAGTTACCCGACGAATTTGTGGTGGATTATGTTCGTGTTTTTGATGCTGTTGAATGATAAAATTCCGTATATTTACAACTGCATATAACCTCACAGGTGATTATACAAAATAGCAAAATTAAAACCCGTTAAAAACTTGTTCGATAGTTTTTAACGGGTTTTGTTTATTCGTCTTTTGCAGCTTCGCTTTCTTCGGTTTCATTTACCGTAACCTTGATTTTGTTTACTCTGTGAGCATCTGTTTCCGTAATCATAATATCAAGATTTTCATAGCTGAATTTATCGCCTTTTTCGGCAATCTTTCCAAGCTGTTCCATAACCCAACCGCCTGTTGAAATGCTTTCGCTTTCGGCATTTATATCAAAGAATTCACAAAAGTCTTCAAAGTTTTCCGAGCAATCCACAATATATTTGTTTTCGCCTATGGGGCGGAATGTTTCCACAACCTCATCGTGCTCGTCCCAGATTTCTCCGACGATTTCTTCCAATATATCTTCCATAGTAACGATACCGAGCGTTCCGCCGTATTCATCAATTACCACTGCAATGTGCGATTTGTTGGTTTGCAAAATGTTAAGCAAGTCATTTAGCTTTTCGGATTTCTGTATGAAAAGCGGTTTTGTCATTATATCTCTTACGCTGTTGCGGGTAATTCCGTCAACGGTAAAAAAGTCTTTCAGGTGGATAATACCTACAATGTTGTCAATGGTATCTTCGTATACCACAAGACGCGAAAATTTGGTTTTTGTAAACAGTTTTGCAATTTCTGTCTTGTCCTCGTCTACCGAAACAGCCTCTATGTCAACTCTGTGTATGAGTATGTCCTCGGCCTCCTGCTCGGTAAATTCTATTGCATTTCGTATAAGCTCGCCCTCGTCGGTATCCAGGGTACCTTCCTGCTCAACCTCTTCCACAAGCAGAACCAATTCCTCCTGCGACATCTTGGAGCTGCCCTCAAGTTTGAAAATCTTTGCTATTAACTTCTTCCATTGGCTGAAGATAAAGTTAATAGGTGTGAGTATCCATATGAGAAGTCTGATAATAGGTGACGAAAATATTGCAAATTTCTCGGGGCAATCCTTGGCGATGCTCTTGGGAGTAACTTCGCCGAATATAAGAACTGCAAGAGTAACAACAATAGTGGATATTGTAGCACCTATATCACCGTAGATACTCATAAAGAGCACCGTACCCACAGAGGCAAGCGCAATATTAACAATGTTGTTTCCAATAAGGATTGTGGATATCAGCTTGTCATAGCTTTCTGACAGTTTAAGAGCAAGTTCTGCTTTTCTGTCGCCTTTTTCCACGAGGTTTTTGAGCCTTGTTTTGTTAACTGACGAAAATGCCGTCTCCGTCGCCGAAAAATATGCGGACATAATTATGAGTACCGCCATTAAAATAATACTTGGTAAATTATCCGTAAATGTATCCATTTGTAATAATAACTCCTTAATAAACTTAATGTATATTTATTTAAACACAAAAAGGCAAGCCCGCGTAGTTTAACTAAATACGCAGGTATGCCCTGTAAAACAAATAAATATATGTTCGCTTATCAGTGTTACAATCGCTATCTTGCGAATCCATAACCTTAAAATTCCTTTCATATATAATACTTTGGGTATTATATCACAGTTTATACTTTAAGTCAAGTACCCGTCAAAAACTCTCAAAAACTCCCGCAACGCAGATTTCGCCGCTATCTGACATAAGGTGCACATATATTCCGTTTTCCAATTCCTTTGTACATACGGTGAGCTTTTCCCCAAGAAGTACACTCTTTTTGTACAAAACAGACATTTTCTTAATTTCAAAGTCATAGGGCAGAGCATCCATAAGAAGCAGTGCGCTTTTTTGATTGTTTAAGTGTCCGTTGGTGTCTATTTCTTTGTTGTATACTTTGATTTCGTATACACTTTTTGCATCACTATGGGTATCTGCCTTTTTGTAGTTGAAGAATTCGTCTTGAAAATCGTGCAGTTCATAGCTATTACACATTTCGGGCGGTATCTTGCATATTCTTTCTTTTTGGGCATCAAAGGTAAACCAGTTGGCTATGGTTCTGGCAATCACCTTGCCGTCTTGCTCTATTATACAGCCTCTCTCCGAGGTTACACCTTTCATAGTACGCACTGCTGTATGTACTTCGATGGGGGAGTATGGCTTGGCACTGCCAAAAAACTCGGCATTAAAGCCGGCAATAAGCCACGCCATATTCATTTCTTTGAGCTTATATATGTCGTAGCCGCACTCTCTGGAATGTCTTGTGGAAGCATCCTGCACAAGGTCTAATATGCAACCGACAGATATCGTTTCGGCGTCTTTGTAATCTCCGTATCTTGTTTCATATGTGTGTTTAAACATAAAAATTAACCTCTTATCCTATGCTTTTAAGTTCTGCAATATCCATTGGTTTATCGTCGTAGTTTTCGATATATTCGAGCATCTTTGCTACATCGTCAAAGCTTTCAAAGAGCTCAAGGCTCTTGTGCTTCATAAAGTGATTGTCTGCCATTTTGCCAAGAAGGTCAATCAGCGTGTTGTAAAACCCGTCGGTATTAAAAAAGCATACAGGCTTATTGTGTCTTCCAAGCTGTTTTAATGTAAGGATTTCAAAGAGCTCATCAAATGTTCCAAGTCCGCCGGGAGCAACTATAAAAGCATCGGATTTATCCTCCAATACCTTTTTCCTCTCTCTCATTGTTTCTGTTCTTATAAGCTCTGTGCAGTGGTCAAAGAGCATTCCGTCAACAGTAAAAAACGAAGGAGCAACGCCAATTATTACACCGCCGTTATCATATGCACCTCTTGCAGTAGCACCCATTACACCGTTGGCACCTGCACCGTAGACCAATTTATGATTTCGTTTTGCTATCTGCTCTCCCAGAGAGTACGCACTGTCGTGATAAACCTTTGCAATATGTCCGCTTGAAGCACCATATACACATATATTCATAATAAAACCTCCATATATCTTATATATGCACAAATACAAGTGTATTTGATACAAAAAGTATAGCAGAAGCACAGTTTTTTTTCAAGGGTATTTATATTTGCGAAAATAAATTTTTTGAAAATTTTGTAAAAATACTGTTCAAAGTTTAAATTTTGTGGTATTATATAGTATGATATAATAGATTAAACTGTATTTTTGTGTCTTTTTTTAGGAAAATTGCGGTAACGGAGGGGTTGTAAATGAAGCAAAATCAAATAGAAATACTTGCTCCTGCCGGAAGCTACGAAACCTTTGTCTGTGCAGTAAACTGCGGTGCTGATGCTGTTTATATCGGCGGTCAGAGCTTCAATGCGAGAAAAAACGCGGTCAATTTTTCAAACGAAGAGATACTAAATGCAGTAGAGTATGCCCACCTTCATTCCAAAAAGGTCTATGTAACTCTCAATACTCTTGTTTCGGATTTGGAATTAAGAGAGGTATATGACTTTGTATCATTTTTGTATGATGCAGGTGTTGACGCACTTATCATTCAGGATTTGGCAGTAATTAATATCGTTAAGACATATTTCCCCGATTTCGAAGTTCACGCCAGCACACAGATGACTGTATGCAATATAGACGGAGCCAGGATTGCCAAAGAGCTTGGCTTTAAGAGGGTAGTTCTTGCAAGAGAGCTCACCTTTGAGGAGATAAAAGCCATTTCGGACAATGTTGATATAGAACTGGAGGTTTTTGTACACGGAGCACTTTGTATGAGCTACAGCGGACAATGCCTTATGAGTAGCTTTTTGGGTTCAAGAAGCGGCAACCGCGGTGCCTGTGCACAGCCCTGCAGACTTCCCTATACTCTCTGCGATGCCAATGGCAAAGCTGTATCCGAAAAAGATAAATATCTCTTGAGCCTCAAGGATTTGTGTTTGGTTGACGAAATGGAAAAGCTTATTTCCTGCGGTGTAAAATCTCTCAAAATAGAGGGCAGAATGAAAAGCAGCGACTATGTAAGAATAGTTACCTCTGTGTATGACAAGTACCGCTTTGGAGGCAAGGTTGACTGCAAGGATATGGCGATGCTTGAAAATATATTCAGCAGAAATGGTTTTACCAAGGGCTATCCCGAGGGGAAAACCGGCAGACATATGCTTAATTATGACAAAAACAACGATGATGTATACAAAAAGATTTCCGCTGATGTCAGGGATAGTGCACAGAGATTAAAGGAAACTACACTTCCAAAAATCCCGATTGATATGCATTTTGAGGCATCTTTGTCGAAAGCACCCGTTCTAAAAGTAAACGCAATGGGGCATAGTGTTTGTGTCACGGGAGATACCCTTTGCGAAAAAGCGATAAACATACCGCTTGCTTACGACAGGGTACTTTCTCAATTATCCAAAACGGGAAACACGCAATTTGAATTGAGAGAATATGAGATTGATATAGAAGACAACATCAGTCTTCCTGTTAAAGAAATAAACGAGTTAAGACGAAAAGCACTTGAAAAACTTACCCATAGCATTGCACATATTCCAAGAAAAGGCAAGACGGCAGAGTTTAAAATGCCCGATGATTGCAAAAAGTCGGACAAGCACATACTTTGTGCAAGAGTAGTAGCCAAAGAGCAGGCGGAATCTGCAATAGATGCCGGATTTGACAAAATACTGGTACCGTATAGCCTTTATACAAAGGAAAAGGATTATTTTGACTTAAGCGGCAAGGATATAGCAGTTGTACTTCCGAACATTTTGCATAGTATGGAAGATATTGATGTGAGTATTATAAAAGGCGAGATATATGCAACCAATATATCGCATCTTCCTTTGGCAGAGAGATTTTCGGTCAGGGCAGATTTTACGCTCAATATCTTTAACAGCCTTGCCTTTGATACGCTGAAAAGATATGGTGTAAAATCTGTGTGTATTTCTTCCGAGGCAAATATGAAAGAAATACTAAATCTCAAACCCTCTCTTCCTTTAGAGGTTATTGTATACGGCAAAGTGCCTCTTATGACGGTCAAAAACTGTGTGATAAAGTCTTCCTATGGAAAATGCAGCTGTGCGGATACGGTATATTATCTCAAAGACCGCAAGGGTGCGTTTTTCCCTGTTACAAGGGACAAAATCAACTGCACCAATACAATATACAACAGCACCCCTGTTTATATGGCAGACAAATGGAAAGAAATCGCATCAATCGGAGCATATGCACATCACTTTATCTTTACAGATGAAACACCTAAAGAGATAAAGGAAATATACAATAGCTACAAAAACAAAAAAGAGCCTTCAACTGCCTTTACGAGAGGACATTATTACAGAGGAGTTTAAATAAATGAATGTAGAAGTAAAAATTAAATTTTTGGAAAACAATAAGGAAAAGACACTTCCCCTATATGCAACAGAGGGCTCTGCAGGAATGGACCTTACTGCGTGCATAGATGAAGATATAGTAATAGCACCTCTTGAAAGAAAGCTGATCCCCACAGGGATTGCAATTTCGCTTCCCGGTGCCGACTATGGTGCATTTATCTTTGCAAGAAGCGGCCTTGCCACAAAAAAAGGCATAACACTTTCTAATTGTGTCGGCGTGGTTGACAGCGACTATACAGGAGAGATAAAGGTGGGTCTTATTAATTTGGGTAGCGAAGAATACACCATAAAAAACGGTGAGCGTATTGCTCAAATGGTTATCCTGCCTGTTGCGAGAGCAAAATTCTCTGTGACAGACAAGCTCGAAACTACCGAGAGAGGAAACGGGGGCTTTGGCTCTACAGGTACATTCTGATGAAAAAAATCATTTTGGCTTCAAAGTCACCAAGACGAAGCGAGCTTTTAAAAAATATCGGACTTGAGTTTTCTGTAATTGTTACAGACACAGACGAAAGCGTGGTACCAAAGGATCTGGAACCCGGGCTATATGTGAGGGAGCTATCTTTCTTAAAGGCAACAGCGGCGGCAAAAACAGTAAAGGACGATTGCTATATCATAGGTGCCGACACGGTTGTTGTGTTAGACGGCAAAATTCTTGGAAAGCCCAAAGACAGAGAAGAAGCCTTTTCTATGCTGTCCGAAATGTCCGGCAGGGTACACTCGGTTTACACTTCTGTTACAATAACCGATACACGCAGTATGTATTCTGTGTCCGAATACGAAAAGACCGATGTGTATTTTCGTACATTGTCTAACGAAGAAATAAATTATTATATAGACAACTATTCTGTCTTGGACAAAGCCGGTGCCTACGGCATACAGGAGTTTGCAAGCAGATTTGCAGAAAGAATAGACGGAGATTATTTTAATATAGTAGGACTTCCTGTTTGCAGACTTTGCAAAGTGTTCAAACGGGAGTTCGGGGAGGATTTGATATAATGGCAAAAAGAGATATTGGTATAGATTTGGGTACCGCAAACACATTGGTATATTTAAAATCCAAGGGCATTGTTATAAACGAGCCAAGTGTTGTTGCTATAAACAAGGATACCGGCGAGGTTGTCGCAGTAGGCAAGCCTGCCAAAGAGATGCTTGGCAAAACACCCGAAAACATAGTTGCAATAAGACCGCTAAAAGACGGCGTCATTGCAGATTTTGATGTTACACAGGTGATGCTAAAGTATTTTATAAGCAAAGCATCGGAAAAGGGAGGCTTTTCGCGTCCCAGAGTTGTAATCTGCGTTCCGTCGGGCGTTACAGATGTAGAAAAGATGGCGGTGGAGGAAGCAACAATTCAGGCAGGTGCCAGAGAGGCATATCTTATAGAAGAACCTATGGCTGCTGCCTTTGGTGCAAGCCTTCCTGTAGAGGAAGCAACCGGCAGTATGATATGCGATATCGGCGGCGGCACAAGTGAGGTTGCCGTAATATCCCTTGGCGGCATAGTAAACAGCAAATCACTGCGTGTTGCAGGCGACAAAATGAACGAAGCCATTATTAATTATGTAAGAAGAGTATACAATGTGCTGATCGGCGAGGCAACAGCAGAGAGAGTAAAGGTAGAAATCGGTTCTGCATGCCCATTGCCAACAGAGGAAACCACCGAAATAAGCGGAAGAGATTTGTCCACAGGACTTCCAAAGTTTATCACAATAACCTCTGTAGATGTAAGAGATGCAATAGCCGAATGTGTTATGTCAATAGTTAATGCAATCAAGCTTACTTTGGAGGACACCCCGCCCGAGCTTTCGGCAGATATTATGGACAGGGGCATAGTTCTTACAGGAGGCGGAGCACTAATCCGCGGTATAGACGATGTAATAAGAAGAGAAACAGGAATGCCTGTTACTGTTGCGGACAACCCTCTCTGGTGCGTTGCATCCGGTGCGGGACTTGTAATTAATGAAATAGACACCTTGAGAAACGCACTTTCCAGATAATTTGAAAGGATTTTAGAATAGATGTATTTTTTTGAAAAAAACAAATTCAAAATACTTCTCATAGCAGCCACTATCATTTTTGTTGTATGTATAATCGTATCCACCTCGTTTGTCAGGAAAAAGGCAAACGCAGTGGAAAATGCCGTAATGACAGCAGCGGCACCTGCACAAAAAGGGGTAAGTGCCTCTTCCAATTCTGTAAGCGGATTTTTTAACTATCTCAAGAATATGAAGGGATATGAAAAAGAAAACGAGAAGTTAAGAGAAAAAATAGCCAAGCTTGAAGACGATTTGAGAAAGACAGAAAATCTCAAAGAAGAAAACGAGCGTCTCAGAAAAATGCTTGACTTAAAGAAAACCCAAAAAGATTTTACCACTGTTAATGCAGATGTTGTTGCATTTCAGATGGACAATTTTTCCAAGTCATATACAATAAACAAAGGCGTAAGCGACGGAATTACAAAAAATTCAACTGTCATCACGCCCTACGGCCTTGTGGGATATGTGTCCGAGGTCGGCAGAAACTGGGCACACATAAGCCCCATAGTTGATACCAAGGTATCTGTTAGTGCGGACATTGTCCGAGTATCTAACACCGCCATTGTGCAGGGTGATATGAGCCTTATGGCAGATGGCCTTTGCAAGATGAGCTATGTGTCCAAGGATGCAGGGGTAGAAGTAGGCGACTACATCGAAACCTCCGGCGCGGGCGGATTTATTCCTCAGGGTATTTATATCGGCAAGGTTACCGAGATAAGAAACGATGTAACCGGCGTATCGCAGGAGGCAATAATAAAGCCCGGTGTTGACTTTTCCGATTTAAATGAGGTTATGATTATTATAGATAATTGATGCGGAGTAGAATTTATGGTTAATTACATTTTGTCATATCTGACACTTGCAATTATATTTATATTTCAGACCACTTTGAGTAAGTATATAGATATTTTTTCTGTTGCACCAAACATTATTTTTGTATTTACACTTTGCTATTCTATGTACAATTTTCCTGTGAGGTCAACGGTTTTGTGTGTGGTCGCAGGACTTATAACAGATATGTATTCACATTCGTATATAGGACTTAATGCTCTTTTGTATATGTATATAGGGCTTGCCATTTCCAGTTTTGCAAGCTCGCTTATCAAGAAGAACATATGGACAGTGGCGTTGGGCGTTTTGTGTGTTTCGCTTTTGTACCACACAGTAATTCTTACCGTTTGCTATGTTATGCCGTCGTATAGCGGATTTTTGTATCCGCTTGTAAGGTTTGTCATACCCACAGCACTTTATGACGGGGCTTTGGCATTTGTTATATCGCCTCTTGCCCATTATCTCAGCAAAGAAAAAATAAGGGGATTATAGGATTGAACACAAGATTAAAGGACAAAAATTTCATAATGTATCTTGTGGTAACGGTTTTACTTGTTGCTATATTTATAAAGCTTATGGTTCTGCAGGTTGCCAAGGGTGACGACTATTTAAAGCAGTCGCAAAACAAGCTCACCGATTCTGTTGAGGTAGCAGCACCCAGAGGCATCATATACGACCGCAACGGCAGGGCACTCATTACCAACAGGGTTGGCTTTTCGGTGCAGGTGGTGTATTCTTCCGCACCCAACGACAAGATAAATGACACACTTCTTTCCGTTGTAAATCTGCTTTCTAAAAACGGTGATGAATATGTGGATTCTCTGCCTATTTCTTCCAAAAGCTATAGGTTTACATTCAAGGATACCGAGCTTGTAACCGCCAAGGAAAAGAGAAAATTGTTCAAGGAAAAATACGAAATACCTCAAGATGCAGACGGCAGAAAAGCTTTGGAGCACCTTGCCAAAAGATACAATCTCGATGACCGCTATAGCATAGACGAGATCCGCAAAATTGTGGGTATGAGATACGAACTCGAGGTAAGAGGTCTGGCATTTGGTGCACCTGTTACCATTGCGAGCGATGTCAGTATGAAAACGGTTTCCGTATTAAAGGAAAACAACTCATACTATTCCAATATCAATGTAATAACTTCGCCTTTCAGAAATTATGTATACGGGTCGCTCGGCTCTCATATTCTGGGCAGGGTAGGCGTAATATATCAGGAGGAATATGAGCTTTTAAAGGATAAAAACTACGGTATGAACGACATCATAGGCAAAGACGGGTTAGAAAAGTTTTTGGAGCCGTATATACGGGGTACCGACGGCAAAATCAACAAATCCCGAAACATCACCTCGGACACCTATGCACCCGACGAAATCCCTGCAATTCCGGGTAATGATGCCCTTCTTACCATTGATTTTGAACTTCAGCGGATTGCAGAAGAGTCCCTTAAGGAAACTATAGAAGAAATAAAGAGAAAAGGTCAGATTTCCGACGACAAAGCCGGTGCAGATGCCGGAGGCGGTGCAGTTGTTGTTACCGATGTGAGAACAGGCGAAATTCTTGCTATGGCGAGCTATCCCGACTTTAATCCGGCAAGCTTTGACAAGGATTACACCAAGCTCATAGAGGACAGCGGCAAGCCGATGTTTAACCGTGCCATAAGCGGTACATATCCGCCCGGTTCAGTATTCAAGATAGTAACTGCCATTGCAGGTCTTGAAGAGGGCGAGGTCAAAACAAGCGATGTAATAGTGGACAAAGGTCAGTATGAACACTACGGACAGACTTTTAACTGTTGGATATGGACCCAAAGCGGCAAAACTCACGGCAGTCAGAATGTAGAACAGGCAATAGGTAATTCCTGCAACTATTATTTCTATGAAATAGGAAAGCGTCTGGGCGAAAAGAAGATATATCAGTATGCCGAAAAGTTTGGCCTCGGCAAAAAAACAGGAATAGAAATCGAAGGCGAATCTGCAGGTATACTTGCAAACGAAAAGTACAAAAAGGACACCTTCGACCAGATCTGGTATCCCGGCGATACCTTGCAGATGTCAATAGGTCAGTCGTTTAATGTGTTTACGCCGCTGCAGCTTGTAAGCTATATTTCCGCAGTTGCAAACGGCGGAACCTGCTTTAGACCGCATCTTACAAAGGCTATCCGTTCTTCTGTGGACGGAGGTATCGTCAAGGAGTTTGCCCCCGAAATTAACGGCAAGGTAGAAATGTCCGACGAAACATACAGAGCCGTTACACACGGAATGTATCTGGGCAGCCGAGAGGGAACATCCTCTGCAGTTTTTGCCGACTTCCCGATTAATGTATGTTCAAAGACGGGCTCGGCACAGGTAAATTCGGGTAGTGCCAACGGTGTCTTTGCCTCGTACGCACCATATGAAAATCCGCAGATTGCAGTAGCCGTTGTAATAGAAAATGCCGGCTCCGGTGCGGCTCTTGCACCTATTGCAAGAAAAATTTATGAGCGTTATTTTGATATCGGTACAAGTTATCTGAAAGACAAAAAGACAGGCAAAAATATTTTGTCGGAATAATGTAAATTTTTTCAAAAAATTGTAGCCAAAAAGATTATTTTGTGTTAAAATGTTATGGTAGGGTGATGATATGGCTAAGGTTATTGCATTTGTATCGCCAAAGGGCGGCTGTGGTTCCACCTTTTTGTGTGCAGGTTTGTGGCACGCTTTCACGGAAAACTCGCACAGGGTGTTAGCTCTTGATATGTGCTTTGACAAAGGCACGCTGGATTTTGCGCTTGGCTTTCAAAATGATTATATCTATACTCTCGAAGATGTCCTTTGCGACAGGATAGAGTTTTCCGATGCACTGTGCCGTTATGGCGAAACCGATGGCTTTTTCTTACGCGGTGCGTATTCGGATATGACCTTTGATGTTGGCAAATTAAGAGAGTATTTTAAAGAGTTTGACTATGTGCTCCTTGATATTTCATCCGACAAAGATGCTGTCAGCGGTATCCTCCCTGTATTAGATGCCTTGGTTTGCGTTACCGACCTTGGCTGTGTTTCGGTCAAGCTGTGCGATGACTTTTTGTCAGATTTGGATTTCGAAAGGACATATATAGCAGTAAACAAGATTATCCCAACATACTGCCAAAGCGGTATTCACCTTACCGTAGACGAGGCTCTGGATACTCTGGGCTGTCAGCTTTTGGGGCTTGTTCCGTGGACACCAGATGCCGAGATAATGTTAAGACAAGGAATGAAGCACGGCATTTCGGACAAGAGCGTATCTGCATCATTTTGTAATATAATGTGCAGGTTAAAAGGCGAGAGGGTAAAGGCTATTGATTTTAAAAAGGTCTATGACTGTTTTAAAATAAACAAAAATTTTCGTGTCAAAATTGATTAATATATGAGAAGGGAAGGAATATGTAATGAATATAGCGCTTATAGCTCACGACAAGAAAAAAGAACTTATGGTTCAGTTTTGCATTGCATACAAGGGCATATTTGCAAAGCATAATCTTATTGCTACAGGTACTACAGGCGGTCTTATAACAGATGCAACAGGTCTCGAAGTTCATAAGTTTTTGGCAGGCTCCCAAGGCGGCGACCAGCAAATAGGTGCAAGAATTGCTTACAACGAAATCGACTTGGTGTTGTTTTTCCGCGATCCTCTTACATCCAAATCCTACGAGCCCGATGTACTCAATGTATTAAGACTTTGCGATATTCACAATATTCCGGTTGCTACCAATGTAGCTACTGCAGAGGTTCTTATATTAGGTCTTGAAAGAGGCTATCTCGACTGGAGGGACATAGTAAATCCCAAGCCGAAAAAGGATATATAGCAAAACATAATAGCACTCAAAACTATTATCGTTTCAAATATGTTATTATCTAACAAGTTTGTGTCATTCTTATTGACACCAAACGCCAAAAAATGATATTATTAATAGGCGGTCAAATATGACATTACGGAGGTGCTTCAATTGAAAAAGGTAGCAGTAATAATGGGCAGCGACAGCGATCTGCCCGTGGTAGAAAAGGCAATAGATACTTTAAGAGAGTTTGATATACCGTTTGAGGTTCATGTGTATTCTGCACACAGAACACCGGCAGAGGTTAAGGATTTTGTATCTTCTGCAGAGGATAACGGATTTGGTGTAATTATCGCGGCAGCAGGTATGGCGGCACATCTTGCAGGAGCCATTGCGGCAAATACAGTGATTCCTGTTATCGGTATACCCGTAAGTGCCAAGAAGTTAGACGGAATAGACGCACTTCTTTCAACTGTGCAGATGCCATCGGGTATCCCTGTGGCAACAGTTGCAATAGATGGTGCAAAAAACGCGGCAATTCTTGCTGCACAGATCATAGCACTATCCGACAAAACTCTTTCTGACAAGCTCAAAGCCGACAGAAAAAAAGCATCCGATTTGGTTCTGGCAAAGAATTCAAAGATAGAAGAAACCTACAATCAGTAAATATCATTAAATAAGCGGAGTATAAATTCCGCTTATTTGTATTTTTATCATACAAATATTTTGTTTCATATTATGAAAGGTAAGGCGGTAAAAATGAGAGAAATCCACGAAGAATGCGGTGTATTTGGTATAATCGGCAAAGAAAGATGCCATGTTGCAGCAAGCACCTATTACGGACTTTTTGCACTTCAGCACAGAGGACAGGAGAGCTGCGGTATTGTGGTAAATGACGATGGCGTATTTACCACATACAGAGATACAGGCATAGTAAATGATGTATTTACACAAGATGTAATGGACAGCCTTGGACTTGGAAATATGGCACTCGGTCATGTGCGTTACGGCACAAGCGATACCAAGGGCAGATCCAACGCACAGCCTATGGTTGTAAATCATATCAAGGGTCATATGGCACTTGCATACAATGGCAGCATTACAAATTACTATGAATTAAGAAAAGAGCTCGAGCTTCAGGGAGCGATATTTCATACATCGAGCGATGTAGAGGTTATATCATATATCGTTACCAAGGAGCGTATTACATCTGGTTCAGTCGCAGAGGCACTTGAAAAAGCCATGGAAAAGATAGAGGGTGCATATTCAATAGTTATTATGTCGCCTACCAAGCTTATCGCAGCCAGAGATAAACACGGTTTCAGACCTCTTTGTTACGGCAGAACAGACGACGGTTCGTATGTCATAGCATCCGAAACCTGTGCATTAGACTCCGTAGGTGCTCATTACACAAGAGATGTCGAGCCGGGCGAGATTGTTGTCTTTGACGGCGAAGATGTCAAAGAGATAAAAACTCATTGCAACAAATGCGACAAAGCCCTTTGCATATTTGAATATATCTACTTTGCAAGACCCGACTCCGTTATAGAGGGCAAAAGCGTTCATAAAGCAAGATTAAATGCCGGAGCTTGCCTTGCAAAAGAGCATCCTGTAGAAGCTGATGTGGTAATCGGTGTTCCCGATTCCGGTCTTGATGCGGCGCTCGGATATTCAAGAGAGTCAGGCATACCTTACGGAATAGGCTTTATAAAGAACAAATATATAGGCAGAACCTTTATCGTACCCGGACAGAATGTCCGCGAGGACAAAGTTAAAATCAAATTAAATGTGGTATCTGAAACCGTAAAGGGCAAAAGAGTTGTCCTGGTAGACGACTCCATCGTACGCGGAACCACAAGTGCCATCATAGTTAAGCTCTTAAGAGATGCAGGAGCTACGGAGGTTCATCTTCGTTCTTCCGCACCCGAATTCTTAAACCCATGCTACTACGGTACAGACATTGCATCGAGAGATGTACTTATTGCATGCAATCACACTCATGAGGAAATGGAAGAAATCATAGGTGTTGATTCTCTTGGTTTCTTAAGTATAGACAGCCTTCCGAAACTTATTGATGCACAGCATAAGTGCGGATACTGTGATGCATGCTTTACAAACAATTATCCGACACCAATACCTACACAGAGGGAAAATAAATACAGCAAAAAAATATCACAGAAAGAGGAGAAATAATCGTGAAAAGTTACAGTGACAGTTACAAAGCTGCCGGAGTTGATATAACAGCCGGTTACCGTGCAGTAGAACTTATGAAAAAGCATATCGCCACCACAATGACACAGGGTTCAATGTCTGATATTGGCGGTTTCGGAGGTCTTTTTGAACTCGATATGACAGGTATCACCAAGCCCGTACTCGTAAGTGGTACAGACGGCGTTGGTACCAAGCTAAAGCTTGCATTTATTATGGACAAGCACGACACAGTAGGTATAGACTGCGTTGCCATGTGTGTAAATGATATCATCTGCTGCGGAGCAAAACCGCTCTTCTTCCTGGATTATATTGCTTGCGGCAAAAATGTTCCCGAAAGAATAGCAGATATAGTAAAGGGTATTGCAGACGGCTGTGTTCAGTCGGGTGCTGCATTAATCGGCGGCGAAACTGCCGAAATGCCCGGATTCTATCCGATAGATGAATATGACCTTGCAGGATTTTCTGTTGGTATTGTAGACAAGGACAAGGTTTTAGATAACAAGACCATCTGCGAGGGCGATGTTATAATTGCACTTCCTTCAAGCGGTGTTCACTCCAATGGTTTCTCGCTTGTTCGTAAGGTGTTCGATGTGGAAAATGCCGATATCAAAAAGCCCTGCGAGGCTCTTGGCGGCAAATCAATAGGCGAAACACTCTTAACACCTACCAAGATATATGTTAAGCCTATGTGTGCACTTTTTGAAGAAGTCACAGTTAAGGCTGTATCTCACATAACAGGCGGCGGTTTCTACGAAAACATCCCCAGGAGTATCCCCGATGGCTTTACTGCAAAGATTGACAAGAGCGCAGTTAAGGTTCTTCCTATATTCGACCTTATTGCAAAAGAGGGCAACATCCCCGAAAGAGATATGTACAACACATTTAATATGGGTGTTGGTATGAGTATAGTTGTAGCCAAAGAAGATGCCGACAAGGCAATTTCTGTTCTCAAAGCAAATGGCGAAGATGCATATATCATAGGCGAAATTGTTGAGGGCGAGGAGAGCGTGGTATTATGCTAAAGGCAAAAGTTTGCGTTCTCGTTTCGGGCGGAGGCACAAACCTCCAGGCAATCATAGATGCCTGCGAAAGCGGTATTATAAATTCCGCCGAGGTAGCTGTGGTTGTATCCTCAAATGCATCTGCATACGCTCTGGAGAGAGCCAAAAACCACTACATACCCACCGAGGTTGTAAGCAAAAAAGCTCTCGGCAGCCAGGAGGCTTTTGAGCAGGCGATAACAGATATAATAGATACATACAAAATTGACTTTATTGTTCTTGCAGGATTTATGTGTATTTTATCGGAAAGCTTTACCGCAAGATACCCCGAAAGAATAATAAATGTGCATCCTTCACTTATACCTTCGTTTTGCGGCAAAGGTTTTTACGGACTCAAGGTTCACGAAGCGGCACTGGACTATGGTGTCAAGGTAACAGGTGCAACCGTTCACTTTGTAAACGAAATCCCCGACGGCGGCAAAATCATTATGCAAAAGGCAGTTGCCATAGAAGAGGGCGATACTCCCGAAATCTTGCAAAAAAGAGTTATGGAAGAGGCGGAGTGGAAGATACTTCCCCAAGCAGTAGAAAAGGTTGCAAGAGAAATTTTATCTTAATAAGGAGCAAAGGTTATGAATATTTACGAAATAAATAATATGGGTAATCTTATAAAGGATAATTCCTATGTAGGCAGAGGCATTGTAATAGGAAAATCCAAAAACAGCGAAAATGCGGTTTTTGCATACTTTATTATGGGCAGAAGCGAAAACAGCCGCAACAGAATTTTTACCGAAAACGGCGACGATGTTACAATCTATCCCTTTGATGCATCAAAGGTAGAGGACCCCTCACTTATCATTTATTCTCCCGTTCGTAAGATAGGAGACAGTCTCATCGTTACCAATGGCGACCAGACTGATACAATATATGATTTTGTTAAAGACGGCAAGAGCTTTGAAGAAGCATTGGAAACCAGAGAGTTTGAGCCCGACGCACCCAACTTTACCCCCAGAATAAGCGGTATTATGAATTTTGCAAATGATGATTTTTCATATAAGATGAGTATATTAAAAAGTGCTGATGAACTTGGAACAGAGTGCAACAGATACACATTCTCATACAAGTCTTTAGCCGGTCTGGGTCACTTTATCCACACATACAACTGTGACGGAAACCCAATCCCCACCTTTACGGGCGAGCCTGAAAGAGTGGAAATTCCCAATGATATTGATGAATTTACAAATAATATATGGGATAACTTAAACGCCGACAATAAGATTTCTATATATGTAAGATATGTAAATCTTAAAGACGGAAGCGTTCAGAACAGAATGATAAATAAAAACAAATAATATAAAAAGGGGATATTTGTGATGAAAGAATTTGAATTAAAATATGGCTGCAATCCCAACCAGAAACCCGCAAAAATCTATATGCACGACGGAAGCGAACTTCCTATAGAAATATTAAACGGCAAGCCCGGATATATTAACTTTTTGGATGCGTTCAACAGTTGGCAGCTTGTAAAAGAAATCAAAGAAGCCCTTGGTATGTGTGCTGCAACTTCTTTTAAACATGTAAGCCCCACATCTGCAGCAGTGGGTATCAAGATGGATGAAAATCTCAAAAAAGCTTGCTTTGTAGACGATATCGAAGGTCTTGACGACTCTCCGATAGCTACTGCATATGCAAGAGCAAGAGGAACAGACAGAATGTCATCATTCGGAGACTGGATTGCACTTTCTGACAAATGCGATGTTACCACCGCCAAGATTATTGCAAGAGAGGTTTCCGACGGAATAATCGCTCCCGATTATGACCCCGAAGCTTTGGAAATCCTTAAAAACAAGAGAAAAGGAAACTACAATGTAGTAAAGGTAGACCCCTCTTTTGTACCCGATGCCAAGGAATGCAAGCAGGTTTACGGCATCACATTTGAACAGGGCAGAAATAACTACAAAATAGACGAAACTATCTTAACAGAGCTTGTTACCGACAATAAGAACCTCCCCGACGATGCAAAGAGAGACCTTATAATAGCTCTTATCACACTTAAATACACACAGTCCAACTCCGTATGCTATGCAAAAGACGGTCAGGCAATAGGAGTAGGAGCAGGTCAGCAGTCCAGAATTCACTGCACAAGACTTGCAGGTACCAAGGCTGACAACTGGCATTTAAGACAGAGCGAAAAGGTTCTTAATCTGCCTTTCTTAGATACTGTTAAAAGACCCGACAGAGATAATGCAATAGATGTATATATCTCCGACGACAGCGAAGATTTACTCGCAGACGGTTCATGGCAGAACCTCTTTAGCGTTAAACCCGATGAATTCACTAAAGAAGAAAAGAGAGCATACCTTGACACAATTAAGGGCGTTGCACTCGGCTCCGATGCTTTCTTCCCCTTTGGCGATAACATCATAAGAGCTGCAAAAAGCGGTGTAAGCTATGTTGCACAGCCCGGCGGTTCTATCCGTGACGACAATGTTATAGAAGAATGCAACAAGAGAAATATAGCTATGGCTATGACAGGAATGAGACTTTTCCACCATTAATACCAAAAGAAAATTTCATAAAGGAATGATATACAATGAATATAATGGTTGTTGGCGGCGGCGGAAGAGAGCACGCCATAATTAAAAAGTTAAAAGAAAACCCCAAGGCAGAAAAGATATATGCACTCCCCGGAAACGGCGGAATTGCACAAGATGCCGAGTGTGTCAATATCGGTGCCAAGGATATAGATGCAATAGTGGAATTTGCCAAGACAAATGCAATAGATTTTGCAGTAGTGGCTCCCGATGACCCGCTTGTATTGGGTGCGGTAGATGCCTTGAACGAAATCGGCATCAAATGCTTCGGACCCAAGAAAAATGCGGCAATCATCGAGGGCAGCAAGGTCTTTTCCAAAAACCTTATGAAAAAGTATAATATCCCCACAGCCGAGTACGAAGTATTTACCGATATGGACAAGGCTCTTAGCTATCTCGAAACAGCCAGCATCCCCGTTGTTGTAAAGGCAGACGGACTTGCACTTGGCAAGGGCGTTATTATAGCAAATACCTTGGAAGAAGCCAAGGACGCTGTTAAATCTATGATGCAGGACAAGGTATTCGGCGAAAGCGGAAGCCAGATTGTTATAGAAGAATTTTTGACAGGTCCCGAGGTATCAGTACTTAGCTTTACCGACGGCAAAACTTTGGTTCCTATGGTATCTTCTATGGACCACAAGAGAGCCAAGGATGGCGACGAAGGCTTAAATACCGGCGGTATGGGAACAGTAGCTCCCAACCCGTATTATACAAAAGAAGTTGCGGCAGAATGTATGGAAAAGATATTTATCCCTACAATGAACGCAATGAACTGCGAGGGCAGAACCTTTGCAGGATGCTTGTACTTTGGACTTATGCTCACTCCCAAGGGTCCCAAGGTTATAGAATACAACTGCCGTTTCGGCGATCCCGAAACACAGGTTGTTCTTCCTCTCTTGGATAGTGACCTTTTGGATATTATGATGAGCGTTGCCGATGGCACACTCAAAGCAGAAGATGTTAAGTTCAAAGACGAAAACGCCTGCTGTGTGGTAATGGCATCTGATGGATATCCCCAGAAGTACGATAGCGGATTTGAAATCAAAATGCCGCTTGACAAAAACATCTATGTAGCAGGAGCAAAGCTCGATGGAGGTAAGCTCCTTACCGCAGGCGGCAGAGTGCTCGGAGTTACAGAAACCGCACCGAGCCTCAAAGAAGCAATAGACAAAGCATATGACACAGTAAAAACAGTCAGCTTTGACAATGCTTATTATCGAAAAGATATAGGCAAGAGAGCATTGGAGGGTATTAAATAATGGTATACAGACTATATGTAGAAAAGAAAAAGCATTTAGCTCACGAAGCCAACTCTCTTAAAAATGACATTAAGAGCTTTTTGAGCATCAAAGGCATAGAAGATGTAAGAGTTATCAACCGCTATGATGTAGAAAACATCTCAAAGGAACTCTTTGATTATTGCAAGAAAACTGTTTTTTCCGAGCCACAGCTCGATGATGTTTCCGATAGCTTCAATGCCGAGGGAGCAAGGGCGGTATTTGCTGTGGAATTTTTGCCAGGTCAGTTTGACCAGAGAGCAAATTCCGCATCCGAGTGTATTCAGCTTATTTCTCAAGGGGACAGACCTCTTGTTAAAACTGCCAAGGTTTATATCTTAAAGGGCTCTCTTACAGACAGCGAAATTGCAGAAATCAAGAAATATGTTATTAACCCTGTGGAAGCCAGAGAGGCATCACTCGATACTTGCGAAACACTTGCTATGAAGTACGAGGTTCCCTCCGAGGTTAAAACTCTCGACGGGTTTATAAACCTTGACAAAGACGGACTTAACAAATTCCTTTTGGACAACGGTCTTGCTATGGATATAGACGACCTTATGTTCTGTCAGAAGTATTTTATCTCCGAAAAGAGAGACCCCACAATCACAGAAATCAAGATGATAGACACATACTGGTCCGACCATTGCCGTCACACCACATTCTTAACCACTATTGATTCTGTTAAATTCAATGACGAAACCGTAAAGGCTGCCTATGACGAATACATAAGTGTGAGAGATGCCCTTGGCAGAACCAAGCCCATCAACCTTATGGATATGGCTACCATTGCCGTTAAGCATTTGAGAAAAGCAGGCAAGCTCGACAAATTGGACGAATCCGAAGAAATCAATGCCTGCACAGTTAAGATAGATGTGGATATGGATGGCAAAAAGGAAAAGTGGCTTCTTCTCTTTAAGAACGAAACCCACAACCACCCCACAGAAATCGAACCCTTTGGCGGTGCGGCTACCTGCATAGGCGGTGCTATCCGTGATCCGCTTTCGGGCCGTTCGTATGTATATGCTGCTATGCGTGTAACAGGTGCGGCAGACCCCACAAAGCCTGTATCCGAAACATTGGAGGGCAAGCTCCCGCAGCGTAAGATTGTAACCACTGCGGCAAACGGATATTCTTCGTATGGTAACCAGATAGGATTGGCTACAGGCGTAGTAGACGAAATATACCACGACGGATATGTTGCAAAGCGTATGGAAATCGGTGCAGTTGTAGCTGCAGCTCCCGCAGAAAATGTACGCCGCGAAAGACCCGCTCCCGGAGATATCATAATTCTTTTGGGCGGCAGAACAGGTCGTGACGGCTGCGGCGGTGCAACAGGATCTTCAAAATCTCATACATTAGAATCGTTGGAAAGCTGCGGTGCAGAGGTACAAAAGGGTAACGCCCCCGAAGAAAGAAAGCTCCAGAGATTATTCAGAAATGCCGAAGCATCCAAGCTTATCAAGCGTTGCAATGACTTTGGTGCAGGCGGTGTTTCCGTTGCAATAGGCGAACTTGCAGACGGTCTTGTGGTAGACCTCAATGCTGTTCCCAAAAAGTACGAAGGTCTTGACGGTACAGAGCTTGCCATCTCCGAATCCCAGGAGAGAATGGCAGTTGTAGTTGAAGCCAAAGACGCAGACCGCTTTACAGAGCTTGCAAAAGGCGAAAATTTAGAAGCTACCAAGGTTGCCGTTGTTCAGGAAAACCCGTACTTTGTAATGCACTGGAACGGCAAAAAGATAGTTAACCTCTCCAGAGAGTTCTTGAACTCCAACGGTGCTCAAAAGCACATAGATGTGGAGATTGCAAAGCCCCAAAGCTTTGACAAAGAAGTTAAGGGCACCTTTGCCGACAATATCAAAGAGCTTGCAGGAGACCTCAATGTATGTTCAAAACGCGGACTTTCCGAGCGCTTTGACTCCACAATAGGCAAGGGCACAGTTCTTATGCCTTTTGGCGGTAAATACCAGAGAACACCCATTCAGGCTATGGTAAACAAAATCTCCTCCGAGGACAAACACACAGATGACTGCTCTGTAATGAGCTGGGGATATAACCCCTTTATTACAGAAAAGAGCCCCTATCACGGAGCATATCTTGCAGTTGTAGAATCTGTTTGTAAGCTCGTAGCAGCAGGTGCATCTTTCGAAGATGTGTACCTCACATTCCAGGAATACTTTGAAAAACCCAAGACCGAGCCTACCCGCTGGGGCAAACCCGCAGCTGCTCTTCTTGGTGCATTCAAGGCACAGATGGAACTCGAGATTGGCTCTATCGGCGGTAAGGACTCAATGAGTGGTTCATTTGAAGATATAGATGTTCCGCCTACACTCGTTTCCTTTGCGGTTACTACAGACAAGATAGGCAATATCGTATCTAATGACTTTAAGAAAGCAGGAAGCAAGGTTTATCTTATTAAACCCAAGTACAATGCAGATAATCTCCCCGACACAGCATCTCTCAAGGAAGTATTTAGTAAGGTTACATCACTTGCAAGAGATGGCAAGGTATTATCTATGTACACACCTACATATGGCGGTGTTGCAGAAGCCGTAATCAAAATGGCTATGGGTAATGGCTTTGGCTTTAGCTTTGCCGATGTATCAATGAAAGAAGTATTTGGATACAATTACGGTGCATTTATTGTGGAAACAGATGCACAAATTTCCGATGCAGTCCTTATTGGTACAGTTAGCGAAGATGCTTACATCACATTCGGCGCCGAAAAGGTTTCAATGCAGGAAATCTGCGACATTTACGAAAACAAACTCGAAAAGGTCTACAAGTGCAACAATGTAGAAACATCTGCAGACGATGTGCCTGTATTTACCTTCGAAGCCAAAGAGAGAAAGGCACCTGCAATAAAGGTTGCCAAGCCAAGAGTACTTATCCCGGTATTCCCCGGCACCAACTGCGAATTCGACTCAGCAACCAGTATGAATGATGCGGGAGCTAAGAGCAATATATTTGTTATAAACAACTTAAGTGCCGAGAGCATTTCCGAATCGGTAGATAACTTTGCCAAGGCTATCAAGGAAAGCCAGGTAATCTTTATCCCCGGCGGTTTCTCCGGCGGTGACGAACCCGATGGTTCTGCAAAGCTAATTACAGCATTTTTCCGCAATGATGCCGTTAAAGAAGCGGTTACGGATCTTCTCGAAAACCGCGACGGCCTTATGTGTGGTATATGCAACGGTTTCCAGGCACTTATCAAACTCGGACTTGTGCCATACGGCAAGATTGTGGACACAGACGAAAACTGCCCCACACTTACCTTTAACACAATATCTCGCCACCAGTCCAAGATTGTAAAAACAAGGGTTGCATCAAACAAATCTCCCTGGCTTGCAAACACCAAACCCGGCGAGGTGTACAGCGTGCCGATTTCACACGGCGAAGGCAGATTTTTGGCGAGCGAAGACCTCATTAAATCCTTGGCAGAAAACGGACAGATTGTTACACAGTATGCGGACCTTGACGGTAATCCCACATATGATATTCAGTACAATCCCAATGGCTCAATCTTTGCGGTAGAGGGTATCACTTCTCCCGATGGCAGAGTATTAGGTAAGATGGGACACACCGAAAGATACACAAACGGTCTTTACAAAAATGTTGAGGGCAACTACGATATGGGTATCTTTGACGCTTGTGTTAAATATTTTAAATAATAACGAAAAAGGACAGTGCCTAGCTTGGCAACTGTCCTTTTGTGATATCAAAAGCCTTCCTTTTGGCAGAAAGGCTTTAAAAATACTCGCTTTTCTATTTTGCAACAGACTCGGCATTTCCTATGAGTATTCTGCAATCTATTTCACGCATAAGCGGTGCATAATTTGCACCGTCATTTATAGGACATCTGGCATTTTTCCACGACCATGTGTGAGCTTTTTCTTCTGTGCCATCGTGAAGTTTTACCGGATATACTTCGCCTCTGGGGTTAAGACACGGAGATTTTTCGCATGTTTCTACCACATGATGAAATGTATTGGCTTTGTATCCTGTACCAATCAGCATACAGTACCCTCCGTCTTCCATCAATCTGTATAGCGGTGAGTCTATCCCAAAGGAGTCGAATTTCTGGTGGTTTTTGGTGTAGCGTTCTTTGTTATTTCCCCATGCACAAAATGGATGTGTGGGGTTTATGCTTCGTACAACATCTTTTCTTTTTCTAAATGTTTCGGGTATTATGCCGTTTGTAGTTCTCGAGGTATTTACATCAAATATTTCACCTTTGCTGTATGGTTCTCCGTGTTAAATGACGGCATCAAAAGTGTTCCCTCTGTTCCTATAATTTCTGTAATGGCATCTATTACGCCCTCTGATCCGCCCTCAACTGTTCCAAAACTTTTAAGGGAAGAATGAACAATAAGCTTCATTGCATCTTTGAGACCAAGCTCTTTTAAACCTTGTATCAGCATTTCTTTTGTAACCACAGTGTTTTCCATAATGTCCTTTTCCTTTGTGTGTACTAATATGATAGAATTTAACACGCGTATTACAAAAAATCAATTAATAATTCTTCTTTTCAGTTTATTAAGAGTTAAACATAGTGCTATAGTTACTGTGTAAACAACAATAACTCTTATAACAAATGCATATATCAGAGAATAAACCCCGAATTTTTCTATTATCAGACGGTCCGTCACAAATAAAACAAGCATATGCCATAGGTATATATCATAGCTTACAAAGTCAATTTTATTAATAAGGCTTATTTTTTTCATAAGATATGGTGCAATCTTTGCAGAAAGTGAGTAAATCAAGAATATCGCACAATAAACATACAAATTATGTACTTGGCTCAAAAATGGCACATGGACAATGTTGTTATACGAAAGCAGACTGTAATATGTGCACAGAAGTGTCGCAATGATAAAGCATACCAATATCGTTTTGAAATTATTCTTTAACGCCGTCAAAAAGCTGTTGTAATTTTTGCCGATATAGCAACCGATAATGTAGAACGAAAGATAGGTTGTAAACAATCGGTCATTATACAAAAAGTTTAAATCAGGTGAAATTATGCCAACCATATTTGGAAAGTAGTTTCCAAGAAGAAGAGAAATCATAATGCAAAACGGAACAACAATAAAGGGTGAACATCTGTTTATGATTTTTTTCCAGAGAGGCAACAACAGGTCAAACTGGACGATTATCGGTATGAAATACAAATGACAAACCAGATCGCCGGTAAAAAACTTTGATAGTATAAACTTGATATCAAGCGGATAATCGTATACAAAAAAGTAATATATGTAATAAACGGCAAAACACAATATATATGGCACAATAATGCCAAAAAAACGCTGCTTCAGCCATTTTGTGTAAGAAACAGAGTCTTTTCCTGTAAGAAAAAGTTTTACCCCGGAAAGCATAACAAAACCCTGCACAACAAATGACGAAAGCCGCGAAAAAATGACAGCAATACTGTATCCGGTAGTTTTTACAACCGATTGCGATACCAAATATGATGTAATGTGAATAAAAATCACAATTAAACAAAAAAGCATATTAAGGAAAGATATTTCATACCGTCTTGATTTTTTTGTATCTTCAGCCATAATTAACCACAATCCAATCACAAATTTTTGCAAATATATTCTAACACAAAGTTTTTGTGTTGTAAATACAAAGCTGTAGGACACTGACTAATATGCAAAAGAGATTGACTTTTTAGGAAATGATGTATATAATATAAGTAGGTATTATGTGCCAATTTAATTATTAATGCGGTATAAAAATTAAAGTATCATTATCTGAAACAAACAAAACGATCAAAAATATTTTTATTCAAAAGGAGAATTTCAGAATGGATAGTATTACAATCACCAAAAAGTTAGATGTAAAGAAACAATACGATGTTATTGTATGCGGAGGCGGTGTGGCAGGAGTTGCCGCTGCAGTTACCGCAGCAAATGACGGACATTCTGTACTCATTATAGAGAAGTCAAATATTCTTGGCGGACTTGCAACCTTGGGGTTAATCAATTTCTTTGTTCCAATGTGTAACGGACGCGGCAAACAAATAATTTTTGGCTTGTGTGAAAAATGGACAAGATTAAGTGCAAAATACGGTTATGATACAATACCGGAAGAATGGAAAAACGGCGAACCCAAAGAGCCTACGGAGAGAAGATATACTCAAAGGTTTTCTCCGGATATTTTTGCACTTCAGCTTACAGAAGAAATAAGCAAGTCAGGAGCAGATATTCTTTTTGATTGTATGGCTTGTGAGCCTGTTATGGAAGGCAATGTTTGCAAAGGTGTTATTACCGAAAGTAAGTCAGGCACAGAATATTATGCGTGCAAAATGCTCATAGATGTAACCGGTGATTGTGATGTTTTTCGTCGTGGCGGTGTGCCGGTGGTTGCAGGCGAGAACTTTTTTACATACCTTGTAAAAATGATTACACTTGAATCCTGCGAAAAAGCTATTAAAGAACAAAATATTTATTATGCCTTTACAGGTACTTGCGGTGGGGGTATAAATCTTTTTGGAGATAATCAGCCTGATGACATACCAAAATGGTCTGGTCTTACAGTTGACGAGGTTACAGATTATTTGGTAAGAAATCAGCTTTTGGTTCTTGAAAAGTTAAAAGGCACAGATAGATTAAGCCGTGAGATTACACATCTTCCGTTTATGCCTCAGTTCAGAACAACCTGCAGACTTGATGCTGACTATGCTTTGAGCCTTGGAGATGCGTACAAGCATTTTGATGATTCAATTTGTGCGATAAATGATTTTGAGCACAGAGACCACTTGTTCGAAGTGCCATTAAGATGTATAACACGAAAAGATTACCCAAATATGTTAACCGCAGGCAGAAGTGCTGCAGGCGTAGGATATGGTTGGGATCTGCTCCGCGTTATTCCGCCTGCAATTATTACGGGTCAGGCTGCTGCAAAGGCGGCATGTATGGCAATCGAGGATAAGACAGATGTTGCTAAGGTAAATATTCCTGTATTGCAGTCCAAACTTGAAAAAGAGGATATTATGGTGCATTTCCCCGATGAATATGTTCCTGAGGACAAAACTGTTGTTATTCATGGTAAGAATGCTGCGGAAATTGAAGGCGGTCATCTATAATCCATCAGAAAGACATGTGTCTGTATAAAAAGTTTCTTCTCAAGGAGTCGGCTTCGACTTCGTAGGTTAGAGCAAATAAGCAGAAGATAAGAAAAGAGCGTAAAATCAAGGCTTTGAGGGGTTAAAAATCCTTCAAAGCCTTTTTAGGCTCTTTGTCAATAGTTGGGGTCAAAATTGAATAATGGAATTTTTGATGGCAGTTGCAGTTTATGCAGCTGCCTTTCCAGTGTTTGATTTTTTGTAGTTAAACATATGTAGTATTCTTTTTCTGAATCTATTAAAATTA
>JAZPZD010000021.1:0-278587 GCA_045544515.1 Clostridia bacterium
TAATCTTAAGCAGAAAATAGAAAGTAGCATTGAAGAATGCGAAAGAGAGCTTGATGGTTATAAAGTCAATGATTTATCTGCTGCCGACGAAGTAACAATAAATCTCTTTGAAGAGTTTCTCAATGCAGAGACCTTTACCAACGAAATGCTTAAATGCCTTATTAAAACCATATATGTGTATGAAGACAGGCGTATAGAAATCAAATGGAACTTTAAGGAAAAGGTGGTGTAGTTTCATGAATAAAAGAAAGAAAAAGAAGTTTCAAAATAAAATGAAGGTAGTAATGTACTGCAGGGTAGGGACTCCGGAACAATTATTACCTGATGATAGAAAAAAAGAGACTTTAATTGTTCAAAAGAACAAAAAAGCATTGATAAGTTGACTTATTTGGTTCTAAATATTGATTCTTCAAAGCATTTGTGATATAATTATTCATATTATAATGGAATAATTGTGTCAAGGTGGTTTGAAAAAAATAAAAATTTTTTTGTCCCTAACTTGACAAAATCATATAATTGCTTTTTCTGTTGAATGATAAGAAGCTTCAAACATCAGGTATGTATATGACAGCATAATTATTTTTCAAATAGTAGAAAAATGCACTTTGCATTAAAAATAAATATTCATTACAAAACAGGAGGCATATTAAATGACAAAGTTTTTATTTATACGCCATGGCGAAAGCATGGCAAATCACGAGGGCAAATTTATCGGTCATACAGATGCACCGCTTCATCAAAACGGAATAGAACAGGCAAAGCTCACCGCAAAATTTGTTGCAAAAAAATACAAAGTAGACAAAATATATGCCAGCGACCTCTCTCGTGCATACAATACTGCGCTTTGGGTTGCCAATGAGTTTGGTATAGATGTCAAAACAGACAAAAATTTAAGAGAACTCTACGCAGGCGAGTGGGAGGGCCTGTTGTTTGACTCGCTTGGTGATTTGTATCCAGAAGAATACGCTTTGTGGTTTAATGAAATAGACAAATCACATTGCCCGGGCGGAGAGAGTGTCAAAGAACTCACAGACAGGTTTGTAGGTTGTCTTGAAAAAATAGCAAAGGAATGTGACGGCCAAACGGTAGTTGTTGCATCGCATGCCACGCCGATAAGAGTTATTACAAGCGTAGCTCAGACCGGAGGTATAGCAAAGATGCATACAGTCCCCTGGGTTTCCAATGCATCTGTTACAGAAATCGAATATTCAAACGGAAAATGGGATATCAAGGCATTGAGCCTCGATGAACATCTAAAAGAAATAAAAACGGAACTTCCCCAAAATGTATAAGTGTAATTTGCAGTTGTAAAACCTCTGTGTTTTACAACTGTTTTTTGTTTCTTGTAAACCAAAGTGTGCATAAAACTTGAAAAAAAGCCAAAATCGTGGTATTGTATTTTGTATACAGGGGTATTTTGGCAACCTTTAGTTGCAAAATATTCCAATAAAAGTTGGTGGATAATATGTATCAGCTTTGATATTATAAATATAATATTAAAAAGGAGCGTTATTTGAAATGAAGATAGGAGAAAAAATCGCAAACTTAAGAATTATGGCAGGTTTGTCACAGGAACAGCTTGCAGAAAGCCTTGAGGTTTCAAGACAGTCGGTTTCCAAATGGGAGATGGATCAGGCACTTCCGCAGATTGACAAGGTCTTGCAGATATGTGAGCTTTTCGGAATTTCCACAGACCAGCTTTTGCAGGAAAAAAACGAAATCAAAGCCAAAACCGATGAAAAGAGAAAAAATAAATACTTCGGTACAGACGGCTTCAGAGGCGAGGCAAATATGAACCTCACATCCATGCAGGCATACAAAGTGGGCAGATTTTTGGGCTGGTACTACTCATCATCGCTCTCCGGATGCACCAAGGGAAACCATCGCCCCAGGATAGTAATAGGTAAGGACACCAGACGGTCGAGCTATATGCTTGAGTATTCCATTGCAGCCGGAATAACTGCATCGGGTGCGGATGCATATATGCTCCATGTTACCACAACACCCAGCGTATCTTATGTTACAAGACAGGAAGAATTTGACTGCGGAATAATGATAACCGCATCTCACAATCCATATTATGACAACGGCATAAAGGTGATCAACTGCCATGGCGAGAAGTTAGATGACGATACAACTGCACTTATAGAGGCATATATAGACGGCGACCTTGCTCCTTTGGGCATAACAGGCGAAGATATCCCCCTCGCAACGAGAGAGAAGATAGGTTGCATTATAGATTACTCTTCCGGCAGAAACAGATATGTAGGTTATCTTATTTCTATTGCATCGCATTCGTATAAGAATTTAAAGATTGGTCTTGACTGTGCAAACGGTGCATCCTGGATGATAGCAAAATCTGTTTTTGCGGCACTTGGTGCTCAAACAGTAGTGGTGGGTGCAGAACCCGATGGACTAAATGTCAACGAAAACTGCGGCTCTACCCATATAGAAAATCTTTGCAAATTAGTCAAAGAAAAGCACCTGGATGTCGGCTTTGCATTTGATGGTGATGCAGACAGATGTATAGCAGTAGACGGCAACGGCGAAATAGTAGACGGCGACAAGATGCTCTATATCCTCGGCAAAAGATTAAAGTCCAGAGGAATGTTAAATGATAACACAGTAGTTGCCACCATTATGTCAAACAGCGGATTTTTTGCATCCTTGGAAGAGGCAGGCATAAGCTGTGTGCAGACAAATGTCGGTGACAGATTTGTATATGAATGTATGCAGGAAAAAGGCTATGTTTTAGGCGGAGAACAGTCGGGTCATATCATACTCAAAAAGTATGCAACCACAGGAGACGGAATCCTCACCGCAATAATGATAGCAGAAGAAATCTGTGACTCAAAGCTTCCGTTATCCGAGCTTGCTGCTCCGGTTAAACTTTATCCGCAGTATACCAAAAATGTAAGAGTTAAAGACAAAGCAGCAGTTCTTGCAGATGAGGCAGTTCTCGAAAGTCTCAAAGAAGCAGAAGAACGCATTGCCGGAAAGGGCAGGGCACTTCTCCGTCAGAGCGGCACAGAACCGGTAATCAGAATAATGATAGAGGCGGAGAGCAACGACAAGTGCGTGGCTTACGCACAGATAATTGCAGATGCAATAGAAAAAGGAGGACATTGTGTTGAATAAATGTGTAGAAACAAAGGATTTGTTTGATTGCAAAACAGAGTATCTCAAAAATCTTTTTTCTTCATATAAATATCCTTGGGAGATGCTTCCAAATATAAAGGAATATATAAACAACCTCATAGAAAACGGTCTTGACGGATTTGAAGAAATCGCCGACGGTGTTTTTGTAGGAAAGAATGTCAAGATTTCTTCCACCGCTACTATAGAAGCTCCCACAATCATCGGAGAGGGCACAGAAATCCGCCCCGGAGCATATATAAGAGGCTCTGTAATAACAGGGGCAAACTGTGTAATAGGAAACTCGTCCGAACTTAAAAACTGTGTTCTTTTAGACAAAGTTCAGGTTCCTCACTACAACTATGTGGGAGATTCTGTTCTTGGAAACAGGGCGCATATGGGTGCAGGCTCTATCTGCTCCAACCTTAAATCCGACGGCAAGAGCGTGGTTATCCACGCAGATGAAAACTACGATACCGGCCTTAGAAAAATCGGCGGTATTCTTGCAGACGGTGCAGATGTTGGATGCGGCTGCGTGCTAAATCCCGGAACAATAATCGGCAAAGACACCTCGGTATATCCATTGAGCTCTTTGAGAGGCGTTTTTCCGGCAGGTTGCATAGTAAAATCGCAAAATAATATTGTAGAAAGAAAGTAGGTATATAATATGTTATATATAGAAGTAGAAACATACAAAGAGTTGAGCCAGGAGGCAAGCAAAATAATTGCCTCTGTGGTAAAATCAAAACCCGAAAGCATATTGGGGCTTGCAACAGGCTCGTCCCCTTTGGGTACATATGACGGACTTATTGAGGCATATAATAACGGCGAGATTGACTTTTCAAAAGTAACAACAATAAACCTCGACGAATACATAGGCCTTACTCCCGACAACGACCAGAGCTACCGCTATTTTATGGAAACAAATCTTTTTTCTAAAATAAATGTAAGAAAAGACTTTACCTTTGTGCCCGACGGATGCGCAGAGGATATCCAAAAAGAGTGCAAAGAATATGACGAAAGAATAGTGAGCCTCGGCGGAATAGATATTCAGCTTTTGGGAATTGGTCTTGACGGACATATCGGATTTAATGAGCCCGATGATGTTTTTGTAAAAGAAACACATCTTGTAGATCTGGATCCTTCCACAATAGAAGCAAATGCAAGATTTTTTGATTCTATAGACGATGTTCCAAAACAAGCTGTAACAATGGGTATGGGCGGTATTATGGGTGCCAAAAAGGTTCTTCTTATAGCCAACGGCAAAAACAAAGAAGAAATAGTAAAAAAAGCATTCTTCGGACCGATAACACCCAAAGTTCCCGCATCAATTCTTCAGCTTCATCCAGATGTAACGGTAATATATTCCAAAAACTAACATCCCCTTTTACAGAGTAACCGGCAAAGACTAAAAATCTTTTTGCCGGTTATTTTTGTATTTATAAATATTTTTTGGCAAAAATAATCACCAGAGGTGATATTATGTGCGGAATAATAGGTTTTTCGGGTTGCAATGACGCACTGCCAAAGGTTCTCGAAGGGTTGGATGCTCTGGAATACAGAGGATATGATTCCTCGGGTGTGGCTTTCTTTGAAGACCAAAATATCAGATGTATTAAAAAATCGGGCAGAATAAATGAATTAAGGACAAAAATATCGCAGCAGGGCAAAGTAAACACAACCTGTGCAATAGGTCATACAAGATGGGCAACTCACGGCAGACCCACCGACGAAAACTCTCATCCCCACGGGACTGACAATGTGATGATTGTCCACAACGGTATTATAGAAAACTGTGACGAAATAAAAAAGTTCCTTATAGAAAAGGGGTATTCCTTTTTGTCCGAAACAGATACCGAAGCTGCAGCAAAGCTGATGGATTTCTATTATTCCAAGACAGCAGACGCCCTCAAAACAATCAGAATGGTTGCCGATAAGCTTTGCGGTTCGTATGCAATAGCCTGTATATTTTCGGGCAAACAAAACACAATCTATGCTTTCAGAAAGGACAATCCTCTTATTGTTGCACCGTCGGAGGAAGGAGTGTTTGTATCCTCGGATATTTCTGCGGTGATTAAGTATACAAACAAATACTACACACTCGGCGAGGGAGAGGTTGCATCTATTACAAGTGACGGTGCGGTTTTTGTTTCCTGTAACGGCACACATATACACAAAGAAACCAAAACTGCGCATATCAGCGTGTCCGATGCAGACAAGGGCGGATTTAAACATTTTATGCTAAAGGAGATATTTGAGCAAAGCGAGGTAACTCAAAAAACGCTTTCTGCATTTGCTAAAAACGGCAAAATAGATTTGGGACTCAAAAATCCTGGCCGCTTTAACAAAATTCACATAACCGCCTGCGGAACGGCATATCACGCAGGCCTTGTAGGCAAATACGCCATAGAGAAGCTATGCCGCATCCCGACAGACTGCTCTGTGGCGTCAGAATTCAGGTACACTTTTCCTATAATAAATCCCGGGGAGCTTGTCATACTGATTTCTCAATCGGGCGAAACCGCAGACACTCTTGCCGCACTTCGCCTTGCAAAAGAAAAAGGTGCCCACACCCTTGCCATAGTAAATGCCCCCAATTCACAGATAGCAAGAGAGGCAGACACTGTTTTGCAAACGCTTGCAGGTAGAGAGGTTTCCGTTGCAAGCACCAAGGCGTACAGTGTTCAGCTTGCAGTACTTTATCTTCTGGCACTGAATCTTGCAGATGCAAAGGGCTGTATAGATCCTGATGAACTAAAAAGGCTCACGCAAATTCTTTTGGACGATGTACCGCAAAAGATATCCCGGGCACTGAACTTAAAAGAAAAGTGCGAAAGCACAGCCATTGGCAATATAAATGCCAAGAGTATCTTTTTTATAGGCAGGGGCATAGACTATGCACAAAGCTGTGAGGCGGCGCTGAAAGCAAAAGAGATATCCTACATTCACTGCGAGGCTTACCCTGCCGGAGAATTAAAGCACGGTACGATATCTCTTGTAGAAAAAGGCACCCCCGTTGTTGCAATAATTACCGAGGAAAATCTTGCGGACAAAATGATTAGTAATATAAAAGAGGTTAAGTCAAGAGGGGCAAAGGTCATAGTGTTTTTGACAGAGGATATTAATATAGGAAAGGATATTTCCGAGGAAATAATCCCCATACCCAAAACCGAGGCTATCTTTATGCCGCTTGTATGTGCACCTGCATTGCAGCTTATGGCTTACTATATGTCATATCATCTGGGGCTTGATGTTGACAAACCCAGAAACCTTGCAAAATCGGTTACGGTGGAATGATTTTGGATATCGTCAAAAAAAGTCTTGACATCGGTATTAGCTTGTTATATAATATATGAGTATGATTATGGGTATATATGCGTTTTCATAATTGTACGGTCTCCAAGGAGGTCTATAATGATTGACGAATTAAAGAGCCAAAAAGTCGTTGTCGGACTCAAGAAATCGCTCAAGGTCATTTCTTCCGGCAAAGCTATAAAGGCATTTGTAGCAGGCGACGTTGCACCGCCCATTACCAAAGAGATTTTGGCATCTTGCAAATTAAACGGTGTAATGGTAGAGCTTGTAAGTTCAAAGCATGAGCTTGGCAAAGCGTGCAGGATAGATGTAGATGCATCTGTTGCCGTAATTGTCAGGGAATAGTTATTAACCGCCTATGGCGTTAATATACAAACTATATACAGGAGGTGAATACATTTGCCAACATTTAACCAGTTAGTAAAAAAGGGCAGACAGACATCCATTAAGAAGTCTACCGCACCTGCACTTCAGGTTGGATTTAACTCGCTTAAGAAAAAAGCTACTGACCAGAGTGCTCCTCAAAAGAGAGGTGTATGTACAGCTGTTAAAACTATGACACCTAAAAAGCCTAACTCAGCTCTTCGTAAGATGGCCAGAGTAAGACTTACAAACGGTGTAGAAGTTTCTGCTTACATCCCCGGTATCGGTCACAACCTTCAGGAACATAGCGTTGTTCTTATAAGAGGAGGAAGAGTTAAGGACCTCCCTGGTGTTAGATACCACATCATCCGCGGTGCATTGGATGCTTCCGGTGTTGCTAACAGAAATCAGTCCAGATCCAAATACGGTGCTAAAAGCAAGTAATTGATTAAGACTGAACGAAAAGGTTATTGGTGCGTCAATACGCAATTATATATATTTGTATTGAGCACATACAAGCATACCTCAAAATGCTTGAGTACCTATGAAATCATTTTATTATGAAGGAGGGAAGAATCGTGCCACGTAAAGGTTATATCGCAAAGAGAGAAATTTTACCCGATCCTATGTACAACAATGTTGTTGTAACAAAGCTTATCAACAACATCATGTTAGACGGTAAGAAGGGTGTGGCTCAGAGTATTGTTTACGGCGCTTTCGAAATCATTGCTGAAAAGACAGGTAAGGACGCAGTAGAAGTGTTTAACCAGGCTATGGAAAACATTATGCCCGTTCTCGAAGTTAAGGCAAGAAGAGTCGGCGGTGCTACTTATCAGGTTCCGATCGAGGTTAGACCTGAAAGAAGACAGACTCTCGGCTTAAGATGGCTCACTAAATACTCTCGCGAAAGAAACGAGAGAACCATGAAGGAAAGATTAGCAGGCGAAATCCTCGATGCTACAAACAACATGGGCGGAGCTGTTAAGAAGAAAGACGATACACACAAGATGGCAGAAGCCAACAAGGCATTCTCGCACTATCGTTGGTAATTTTACCATTTACTTTATTTATAAGTATGGGAAAGGAGGAAATACAAAGTTATGGCTAGACAATATTCACTTCAGAACACAAGAAATATCGGTATCATGGCTCACATCGATGCCGGTAAAACTACTACTACTGAAAGAATACTTTACTATACAGGTCGTATTCACAAAATGGGTGAAACACACGACGGTGCCGGTACAATGGACTGGATGGCTCAGGAACAGGAGCGCGGTATTACAATCACATCCGCTGCTACTACTTGTTTCTGGCAGCCCAAGGTAGGTCCCTACAAGGGTATCGCGCACAGAATTAACATAATCGACACACCCGGACACGTTGACTTTACTGTTGAAGTTCAGCGTTCCTTAAGAGTACTCGACGGTTCTGTTACCGTTATGTGTGCTAAGGGCGGTGTTGAACCTCAGTCCGAAACTGTTTGGAGACAGGCAGATGACTACAAGGTTCCCAGAATGATTTATGTTAACAAAATGGACATCATGGGTGCAGACTTCTACAATGTTGAAAACATGGTTCACGAGCGTCTCCACGCAAACGGTGTTCCGATTCAGCTTCCTATAGGTTCAGAGGATACATTCAAAGGTATCATCGACCTTATGACTATGAAGGCTGAAGTTTATTATGACGAAATGGGCGTTGAGTACGGTGAGGAGGAAATCCCCGCTGATATGCTCGAAAAAGCTCAGGAGTACAGAGCAAAGATGGTTGAAGCTATCGCTGAAACAGATGACGATCTCATGGAAAAATTCTTTGAAGATCCCGATTCTATCACTGTTGACGAATTAAAGAAGGCACTTAGAAAAGCTACAATCGAAAATCAGATTGTTCCTATGCTTTGCGGTACTTCTTACAGAAACAAGGGTGTACAGCTTCTCCTCGATGCAATAATCGAGTATATGCCGGCTCCTACAGATGTTGCTAACATCAAGGGTGTTGTTCCCGGTACAGAAGAAGAGCAGGAAAGACCTTCCTCCGATGATGAGCCTTTTGCAGCTTTGGCATTCAAAATTGCAACAGACCCCTTCGTTGGTAAGCTCTGCTTCTTCAGAGTATACTCCGGTACAGTTGATGCAGGTTCTTATGTTCTTAATGCTTGCAAGAACAACAAGGAAAGACTTGGTAGAATACTTCAGATGCACGCTAACTCCAGAGAAGATATCGACAAGGTATATTCCGGAGATATAGCAGCTGCAGTTGGTCTTAAAAACACCACAACAGGTGATACCCTCTGCGACGAAAAGCATCCTATTATTCTTGAATCCATGGAATTCCCCGAGCCTGTTATCAGAGTTGCTATCGAACCCAAGACTAAAGCAGGTCAGGAAAAGATGGGTATCGCTCTTGCAAAACTTGCAGAAGAAGATCCCACATTCAAGACATACACAGACGAAGAAACAGGTCAGACAATTATCGCAGGTATGGGAGAACTCCACCTCGAAATTATCGTAGACAGACTTCTTAGAGAATTCAAGGTAGAAGCTAATGTTGGTAAGCCTCAGGTTTCTTACAGAGAAGCAATAAGACAGACTGTTAATGTTGACCACAAGTATGCTCGTCAGTCCGGTGGTAAAGGTCAGTACGGTCATGTTAAGATGACTATGGAACCCCTTGAAGAAGGTAAGGGTTACGAGTTCGTTAACGCTATTGTCGGCGGTGCTATTCCCAAGGAATACATCCCTGCTGTTGACGCAGGTGTTCAGGGTGCTATGCAAAACGGTATCCTCGCTGGCTACAATGTTGTTGATGTTAAGGTTACACTTACCGACGGTTCTTACCACGAAGTCGACTCTTCCGAAATGGCGTTTAAGATTGCCGCTTCTATGGCATTCAAAGACGGTATGAGAAAGGCAGACCCCGTTATCAAAGAACCTATCATGCTTGTTAATGTTATTGTTCCCGATGATTACCTCGGATTTGTAATCGGTGACTTAAGCTCAAGACGCGGTCTTGTTAAGTCTCAGGAGGTAAGAAGCGGCGGTGTTACTCAGGTAACAGCAGATGTTCCGCTTTCTGAAATGTTCGGTTATGCTACCGACCTTAGATCCGGTACACAGGGTAGAGGTCAGTACACAATGGAACCCTCGCACTACAGCGAAGTTCCCAAGAACGTACAGGAAACAATCATCAGTGCAAGAGCAAAGACTGAATAATATATTATTTAGTACTTGATTTTTTGTGTATTTAATTGTAAAATATAATTAATAATATTTATTTTCTTAAGGAGGAAATACTAATGGCTAAGGCTAAATTCGAAAGAACCAAACCGCACGTTAATATCGGTACTGTTGGTCACGTTGACCACGGTAAGACTACTCTTACTGCTGCTATAACAAAGGTACTTGCTATGCAGGGTAAGGCTCAGTTCAATGCTTACGATCAGATCGACAAAGCACCTGAAGAAAGAGAAAGAGGTATCACAATCTCTACAGCTCACGTTGAGTACGAAACAGAAAGCAGACACTATGCACACGTTGACTGCCCCGGACATGCTGACTATGTTAAGAACATGATCACCGGTGCTGCTCAGATGGACGGTGCTATCCTCGTTGTTTCTTCTGCTGACGGTCCTATGCCCCAGACAAGAGAACACATCCTTCTTGCTAGACAGGTTGGCGTTCCCTACATCGTAGTATTCATGAACAAGGTTGACCAGGTTGACGACCCCGAACTTCTCGAACTCGTTGAAATGGAAATCAGAGACCTTCTTTCTGAATATGAATTCCCGGGTGATGATATCCCGATCGTAAAGGGTTCTGCTCTCGGCGTTCTCGAATCCGATTCTCAGGATCCCAATGCAGCAGAATATGCTTGCATCAACGAGCTCATGGCAGCTGTTGACAGCTACATCCCCACACCTGACAGAATGGCTGACAAGCCCTTCCTTATGCCTGTCGAAGACGTATTCTCTATCACAGGCCGTGGTACTGTTGCTACAGGTAGAGTTGAAAGAGGTATCGCTCACGTTGGTGACGAAGTTGAAATCGTTGGTCTTACAAACGAACCCAGAAAAGTTGTTATCACAGGTCTTGAAATGTTCAGAAAGATGCTTGACGAAGCTCAGGCTGGTGACAACGTAGGTGCTCTTCTTAGAGGTGTTCAGAGAGACGAAATCGAAAGAGGACAGGTTCTCGCTAAAATCGGTTCTATCAACCCCCACACACACTTCAAGGGCGAAGTTTACGTTCTTACTAAAGACGAAGGTGGTAGACATACACCGTTCTTTAACAACTACAGACCTCAGTTCTTCTTCAGAACAACTGACGTTACTGGCGTAATCAAGCTTCCCGAAGGTACAGAAATGTGCATGCCCGGCGATAACGTAACAATGGAAGTTGAACTTATCACTCCTATCGCTATCGAAGAAGGTTTGAGATTCGCTATCCGTGAAGGCGGTAGAACAGTTGGTTCCGGTGTTGTATCCGAAATCATTAAATAATTAAGCCTTTAAGGTAATTAAACCCCAAGCATTAACTTGCTTGGGGTTTGTTTTTTTTTGTAAAAATGCAAAAAAAACACTTGAAATCCTACTAAACCTATGGTATTATTAGGTTATAGGATTTGAGGTGATTTTGTGAAAATATCCACCAGAGGCAGATATGCTTTAAGAATGTTAATAGATATCGCAGAAAATCAGGATAAAGGCTTTGTCGCACTTAAGGATATATCCGAAAGACAAAATATATCCAAAAAGTATTTGGAACAGATAGTGCCGCTGCTTAATAGTGCGGGTTTTCTTACAGCGGGCAGAGGCTTTATGGGAGGATACAAAATTGACGGCAGACTATCGGCTATAAGTGTGGTAGATATTCTCCGGGCTACCGAAGGCTCTTTGTCTCCCGTAGCTTGCCTTGAGGGTGATGAGAACACTTGCGAAAGAATGGGTTTTTGTGACACTCTGTACATATGGAAAGGTCTTATGGAGGTTATGGAAGATTATCTGGAGGATATTAGTCTTGCGGATATCATAAACCGCAAAAACCGAAACAAAAATGATGATTATGTATTACTTTGAATATACTGATTGCCAAAGAAAAACGGCAGAGCGTTATGCTCTGCCGTTTTTGGCTGAATATTTATATTAGTCCTGGTAATTGTAACCTGCTTCAAGTGTCTTTAGGTTGTTTTCGAGTAGTTCAGGTCTTGATGCTGGTACGAGCTTTGTTACTGCACCTTTTAATTCTTCAAAGGTAAACATACCGGTTTCCTTAACCAGCTTTCCTACAAGTATCATATTGGCAAGTTTGGGAAGACCCATCTTGTTTGCCATATCTGTTGCAGGAACCTTGTAAACATCAATGTCATCTCTTACAGCATCTCTTGATACGAGGGTACTGTCTACAAATGCCTTACCGCCCGGTACGAGCTGATCCTCGAACTTGTCAAAGGACGGAGCGTTCATAGCCACAAGTGCAGTAGGCTCTACAATTATCGGAGATGCTACGGGGTCATCGGATACTATAACATGGCAGTTACATGTACCGCCTCTCATTTCGGGACCGTATGAGGGAAGATGGGATACATTCTTGTCCTCTATCATACCTGCATATGCTATTGTCTTTCCTGCAAAGAGGATACCCTGACCGCCAAAACCTGCAAATATTGTTTCAAAAGTCATTTTATTTTTCCTCCTTTGCATCAATATCTTTGTACACACCCAAAGGATAATGGGGGAGCATATTTTCTCTCATCCAGTCAAATGCTTCCACAGGATTCATACCCCAGTTTGTAGGACAGGTAGATACTACCTCTACAAGAGAAAAGCCCTTGCCGTCGAGCTGATTCTGAAAAGCTTTCTTTATAGCTTTCTTTGCAGCTTTGATATGGGGGATAGTGTCTACTGTTACTCTCTCAATATATGAGGGACCGTCGAGTGTTGCGAGCATTTCGCTAACTCTTATGGGGTTACCGTTTCTGCCCTGGTCTCTTCCGTAGGGAGTGGTCTGTGTAACCTGACCGATTAGGGTGGTAGGAGCCATCTGTCCGCCTGTCATACCGTAGATAGCGTTGTTTATAAATATTGTAGTAATGTTTTCGCCTCTTGCTGCTGCGTGTACAGTTTCTGCTGTACCGATAGCGGCGAGGTCGCCGTCACCCTGATAGGTAAATACAACCTTGTCGGGATGAACTCTCTTTATGCCCGTAGCAACTGCGGGTGCTCTGCCGTGTGCAGCCTCCTGCATATCACATTCAAAATAATTGTATGCAAACACACTGCATCCAACGGGAGCTACACCGATTGTGGAACCCTCTATTCCGAGCTCATCTATAACCTCTGCAACCAGACGGTGTACTATACCGTGAGGGCATCCGGGACAATAATGAAGCGGAACATCGGTGAGTGCATGCGGTCTTTTAAATACTTTTTCCATTATTTGTCACCTCCGGCAATTTCTTCAATTTTGTTAAGTATTTCGTTGGGAGTAGGTACGATACCGCCTGTTCTTCCAAAGAACTCAACATCGGCTCTGCCGTTTACGGCAATCTTGACATCGTCTACCATCTGTCCCATACTCATCTCTACTGCAAGGAAGGTTTTCTTCTTGCCGTCTTTAAGAGCGTTTTC
Source organism: Clostridia bacterium (assembly GCA_045544515.1). Lineage (GTDB taxonomy): Bacteria > Bacillota > Clostridia > UMGS1810 > UMGS1810 > RGIG8748. The sequence goes on from JAZPZD010000021.1 coordinate 13,442, forward strand.
AAATGCTTCATAGGGGAAGGGCCAGAGGGTAATGGGTCTAATGATGCCAACCTTCAAGCCTTTTTCCTTTGCTTTTGCCATTGCGGTTTTGGCAATTCTTGCTGTTGTGCCGTAAGCTACGAGGATGATATCTGCATCTTCTATGCCTTCGGTTTCGTATCTTACTTCGTTCTTTTCGATTTCTTCGTACTTTTTCTGTCTTGCAAGTACAAGGTCCTCGAGATCCTTGGGTTCGATAAAGAGAGAATTTATGATGTTTTTGCCTCTCTTCATATCTGTGCCTGTGGTTGCCCATTCTTTTTCGGGGAGATTGGTAACATCTGTATCTTTAAATTCAACAGGCTCCATCATCTGACCGAGCATACCATCACCCATAATCATAACGGGGCATCTGTATTTGTCACCGATGTCAAAAGCATCGGATGTAAGGTCTACCATTTCCTGAATTGAGCTAGGTGCGAGAACAACGAGGTGATAGTCACCGTGTCCGCCGCCCTTTACAGCCTGATAGTAGTCGGACTGTGCGGGCTGAATACCGCCAAGACCGGGGCCGCCTCTAACGATGTTTATAATTACACAGGGTACATCTGCACCTGCAATGTAGGAGATACCCTCCTGCTTTAAGCTGATTCCGGGGCTGGATGAACTTGTCATAACTCTTGCGCCTGCGCCGCCTGCACCGTATACCATATTTATTGCAGCAACTTCGGACTCTGCCTGAAGAAATACGCCGCCGATTTTGGGCATCTTCTTTGCCATATATGCAGAAACCTCTGTCTGCGGTGTTATAGGATAACCGAAGAAATGTCTGCAGCCGGCACGGATAGCCGCTTCAGCCAAAGCTTCGTTACCTTTCATCAAAACTTTGTTTGCCATGAGAAAAAACCTCCTATCTTTCTACTTCGATTACGCAATCGGGGCACATTGTTGCACAAAATGCACATCCGATGCACTTATCCTGTTCGATTACTGTTGCAGGGTGGAAACCCTTTGCGTTAATTCTGTCTGTTGCCATTACGACTATCTTTTTGGGACATACTGTTGTACACAGTGTACAGCCTTTGCATCTGTCTTCTCTAAAGGTTACTTTAGCCATAATGATTCCTCCTTTATAATTAATCTGAATTTATAAATATACATTTTACGCCATTGCGTCAAATGGTAATTTCATAAAAAGTTCTATTTCCATCAGCTTGTCTTTGTATTTACTGTCAATGTCCAAAAGCATTTCCTTTGTGCCTGTGATGTATTTAATATCACAGCCAAGTGTTTTGGATACTTCCTCGGCAAAACCCATACTGCCTTTAAGGTGTCTGCTTTCGGATAGATACGAAAGATTGGTGTTGTTTATAATACCTGTTATCTTTGCACGGCTCATATATTCTATATTTGCGGCAAGGCTTTTTACATCTTCTATATTTGATGTATCGGGTCTTAATGCATTTAGAACAAAGAACATATCATAGTCTTCGTCTTTTAGATATCTGTGATATTGACCCAGTGCAACCGCGCCGTCATCGTCTCCGCCAAGGTCTAATACCGCATAGGCATCTTTGTCCGAAAATACGGAGAGGATATCTCCCGGAAGTACGGGTATGTCGATGTTGGTAGATGCATAGTCGGGGCTTATTACTTTTATACCCTTCTCTTCCAAAAAGCTCTTGGCATCGTTTGTGCGAAAGTAGGGGTTAACTATATCCATATCGCAGATAATTACCTTGTCGTGCTTTTCTTTAAGCTTAAGAGCCATATTGATGGCGATTTCTGTCTTGCCGCTGCCGTAGTGACCTGTGATGATGTTAATCCTTTTCATAGATAACCTCCTTGGCAATACTTGTTATAGGATGTTTCTTTGAGTATGTGCGGATAAATAAAAACCACAACAAAAGGCACACACATATCAAAGCAATCCTAAAGGTCAAAACCTCCGTTAACTGCACTCCCATGATGTACGAAACAAAGAACACAATAACAGGGAGCATATAGAGCATAAATGCGTTTTTGAGTACCTTTGGGGTGTCCGTTTCTATTACTACGGTATCGCCCGCTTTTGCATTTATGGGGTTTAGAACATTGGTTTCTATTTGAGGGTTTTTGCATAGGTTGCACTCTCCGCAGTCGTGACCGCAGGCGGAGGACCTTTGTACAAGGACTGTTGCATATCCATCGTATGTTTTTGTAACAACACCTTTGGAAACCACAAATCCACCCCCACTATAATGATATTAATATATTATAGCACAATATATTGTTGATTTCAATAAGCAGGAACACTTTTTTTACATTTTTCGCACATTCTTTGTTGTGGAATTTTTACAAATAATATTTAGGTACTTTGTTTGACATATTCCATATTTTATGATATTATATAATAAGATTTTTATGGCTATATTTAAGTTAAAAAGGAATGATTTTAGTGGATTATATTAAACTTGGCAATTTGCTCTTTCCGACAATAGACAAAACCCCCGAGGATTACGAGAGCATATATCCCCAAAGAGAACTTGGCGAGGAAGCAAAGGTTACCCGTTTTGCACCCAGTCCCACAGGCTTTTTGCACATAGGCGGACTCTTTGCAGCACTTATCTCGGAGAGAACTGCACACCAAAGCGGAGGAAAGTTTATACTCCGTATAGAAGATACCGACAAAAAGCGTGAGGTTGACGACGGTGTATCCAAGATAATTGAGGGGCTTAAATCCTTTGGAATAATGATAGACGAGGGCTTTGTAGACTTTGACAAAGAAGAGGGTGCATACGGCCCCTACAAGCAGAGTCAGAGAAAAGAAATTTATCAGGCATTTGCCAAGAGCCTTGTACAAAAAGGCCTTGCATATCCGTGCTTCTGCTCGGAGGAGACACTTGCCAAAATCCGCGAAGAGCAGGAAAAGAACAAGATACTCCCCGGATATCACGGAAAGCATGCTTATTGCCGTGATTTAAGCTATGAAGAAATAGAAAAGAACATAAAAGACGGCAAAAGCTATGTTTTAAGGCTCAAAAGTCCCGGCTCGGAGGACAAGAGAATTACCTTTAAAGACGGTATAAGAGGCAAGATAGAGCTGCCCGAAAACATAGTAGATGTAGTAATACTAAAATCCGACGGAATACCCACATATCACTTTGCACATGTTGTGGACGACCATCTTATGAGGACAACCAATGTAATAAGAGGTGACGAATGGATATCCTCTGTTCCGATACACATACAGATGTTCTCCCTTCTTGGATTAAAAGCTCCCAAGTATGCACATATTGCACCTATTATGAAAGAGGATGACGGCGGCAAACGAAAGATATCCAAGCGTAAAGACCCCGAGGCAGCAGTTACCTGGTATTCCGACGAGGGTTATCCCGTAGACGGCGTTATAGAATACCTTTTGAACCTTGCCAACTACACCTTTGAGGACTTTAGGCGTGCCAACAAGAACGCTCACTGGACAGAGTTCAAACTCGAAATGAACAAAATGAGTAACTCCGGAGCACTCTTTGATTTGGTTAAGTTAAATGATATCTGCAAAAACAAGATTGCATCATACACTGCGGACAAGGTGTGCGATTTAGCTCTAAAATGGGCAGATGTATATGACAAAGAGCTCTACGACCTGCTTGCAAGAGACAGAGATTTTGCCGTGGCAATGTTTAATTTTGACCGCAATCCCGACAAACCCCGTAAGGATATAGGCAAGTGGTCGGAGGTAAGAGAAGCATTTAGCTTTATGTTTGATGAGCTTTTCAAAGCAGAATATGACGAAATACCCAATGTTTCAAAAGAAGATATTGCAGGTATTCTGGAAACATATGCGGATACTTACACAGAATATACCGACAACAACGAGTGGTTTAATTCGCTAAAGGATGTAGCCGAGAAACACGGCTTTGCCAGAGAGGTAAAAGAGTACAAAGCTAACCCCGACGCGTTTAAAGGTCATGTTGGCGATGTAAGTAACATCATTCGTGTGGCAATAACCGGTAGAACAAAGTCCCCCGATTTGTATTCCATAATGAAAACACTCGGAAAAGACAAGGTACTAAACAGAATTTCATTATACAAAGGAGCGATGGCTTAAATGGACGCACCGATATCTAATTTTATCCATGATGCAATAGACAAAGACTTAAAAGACAAGGTGTACGACAGAGTTCAGACGAGATTTCCGCCAGAACCAAACGGATATCTTCACATAGGTCATGTAAAGGCTATAAACATAGACTTTTCCACAGCAAAGAAATACGGCGGCACATGTAACCTGAGGCTTGACGATACCAACCCCACCAAAGAGGATGTTGAGTATGTAGACTCCATTATGGAGGATATCAAGTGGCTTGGATTTGACTGGGACAATGTGTACTATGCATCTGACTACTTCCCCGAAATATATGAGTGTGCAGTTAAACTTATAAAGAAAGGTCTTGCATATGTAGACGACCTTACTGCAGAAGAAATAAGGCAGTACAGAGGTACACTTACAGAGCCCGGAAAGGAAAGCCCTTACCGCAACAGAAGTGTGGAAGAAAATCTGGACTTGTTCCAGAGAATGACCGACGGCGAATTCGAAACAGGCTCCAAGGTACTAAGAGCCAAGATAGATATGTCCTCGGGCAATATCAATATGCGTGACCCTGTAATATACAGAGTTTTGCACGCTACACACCACCGCACAGGTGACAAGTGGTGCGTATATCCTATGTATGACTTTGCACATCCTATATCCGATACTGCAGAGGGTGTAACACACTCGCTTTGTTCGCTGGAATTTGAGGACCACAGACCGCTGTACGATTGGGTGCTGGAGGCTTGTGACTATCCGGTACCGTCAAGACAGATAGAGTTTGCCCGTCTTAACCTTACAAACACTCTTACAAGCAAAAGAAAGTGTTTGAAGCTCGTTAAAGACGGCATAGTAGACGGCTGGGACGACCCGAGAATGTCTACGATCTGCGGTATGAGAAGAAAGGGCTATCCCCCCGAGGCACTTATCGACTTTGTAGAGAGGATAGGTGTTGCCAAGGCGTTTAGCGTAATCGACTACCAGATGCTTGAGCACTGCGTAAGAGAAAACCTTAATATGAACGCACCTCGTGCAATGGCAGTTCTTAATCCCCTTAAGGTTACAATAGAAAACTACCCCGACGGCGAGAGTGAGCTTTTGCCCGTAGATATTAACCCCAATGACGAAAACGCAGGAACAAAGGATGTGTCCTTCTCCAAGAATATCTATATCGAAAAAGACGACTTTATGGAAGTCCCCGTAAAAGGATACAAAAGACTTACCCCCGATAACGAGGTCAGACTTAAGGGTGCATACTTTATAAAGGTAAAAGAGATTATAAAAGATGAAAACGGCGAAGTGATTGAACTTATCTGCACATACGACCCGCTTTCCAAAGGCGGTAACTCCCCCGACGGCAGAAAGGTAAAGGGCACAATCCAGTGGGTTGATGCAAATAACTGTCTCGATGCTACGGTTAATATGTATGACAAGCTCTTTACCACATCTAATCCGGGAGATTTGGAGGATTACCTCGAAAACCTTAACCCCGAGTCGCTCGTTGTTATGAAAAACTGCAAGATAGATGCCGACCTTAAAGACGCCAAGGCAGGCGACAGCTTCCAGTTTATGAGAAACGGTTACTTTACCGTGGACAAGTATTCCAAAGAGGGCGATGTGGTGTTCAACTTAACCGCAACACTCAAGGATTCATTCAAAATACAGTAAATTAGTAGGTTTTGACAAAAAATTTAAGGCAGAAACGAAAACAATCGTTTCTGCCTTTCTTTTAGTTTGTTAATTCGCACGGTGTAGCTTGTGTAAATGCCAAAAGGCTTTCTCTGTTTATTAGTAGCTGACAGCCTTTAATCCCTGCACTTACGGTTATCTCTTCAAAATCCTCACACGAGATATCTATAAATGTGGGGAACTTCTTTTTCATACCAATGGGGGAGCAGCCTCCTCTTATATATCCAGTAAGACCAAGCAGGTCCTTTACGGCTATCATTTCTATCTTTTTGTTTCCTGTGACAGATGCCGCTTTTTTTAGGTCTATTTCCTTGTCCACAGGAATGCACATCACAATAGGTCCGGTCTTGTCGCCCTTTGCCACAAGAGTTTTAAATACCATCTTGCAGTCAAGACCTATCGAATTTGCTATGGTAACACCGCTTAAATCGTTGTCATCATAGGTATACTCCATAGCCTTGTAGGGTATTTTGGCTTTGTCAAGCATACGCATTGCATTTGTCTTTGTCATTGTATATGTCCGCCTTTAACAAGTCAGTTGAGTTTTTCTATCTTAACGGCAAGTTCGTCGAGCCAGCTTCCCTCAAAAAGCTCAATAAGACCGCTATCCACCGCACCTGCCAATTTGGGATTTACGGGGATCTGGCTTATTGTGTCAATTTCGTGCTCTTTGGCAACCTCGTCAATATGGCTTTCGCCGTAGATATAGTGGCGCTTGTTGCAACTGTCACACTCAAAGTAGGACATATTTTCTACTATACCCAGTATCGGTATGTTCATAAGCTTTGCCATCTTGACAGCTTTGCCCACTATCATAGATACAAGCTCCTGCGGGCTTGTTACGATTACAATTCCGTCAACGGGAAGCGACTGGAATACTGTAAGGGGCACATCGCCTGTTCCGGGAGGCATATCCACAAACATAAAGTCTACATCTTCCCAGATTACATCTGTCCAGAACTGCTTTACTGTTCCGCCGATTACGGGACCTCTCCACACTACCGGGTCAGTTTCGTTGTCGAGGAGCAGATTGATACTCATTACATCAATGCCTGTCTTTGTGGGTACAGGGATAAGACCTCTGTTGTCGGCATATGCCTTTGTCTTTAAACCAAATGCCTTGGGGATAGACGGGCCTGTGATGTCGGCATCAAGAATAGCTGTATTAAAGCCCTTTCTCTGCATAAGGACAGAAAGCATAGAGGTAACCATGGACTTACCTACGCCGCCTTTGCCGCTTACTACGCCTATTACTTTTTTAACGCTGCTTGCGGGATTTAAGTTCTCTCTGAAATCTGTTTTTTCTCTTGAGGAACAATCCGCCGAGCAGCTGCTGCAATCATGTGTACATTCTTCGCTCATTTAAAAAACACTCCTTACTAAATCAATTACATTTAATTTTATCACTCATTTTACAAGGTGTCAACCCAAATAACTCTTGCTTTTGTGTCAAAAATCATTCATAATGTAATAAAGAGGTGAATTTAAAGGTGGAAAGAGTGATACTTCACAGCGATCTTAATAATTTTTACGCTTCGGTGGAGTGCATATTGAACCCCGAGCTAAAGGGCAGGTGCATAGCCGTCTGCGGAAGCGAAGAGGACAGACACGGCATAGTTCTGGCTAAAAGCGAAGAAGCCAAAAAATTCGGCGTAAAAACTGCCGAAACCATATGGCAGGCAAGAGCCAAGTGTCCCGAACTGGAAATTGTAAGTCCGCATTTTAGCGAGTATCATATGTATTCTGTTCTGGTGAGGCAGATATACAAAAAGTACACCGACCAAATAGAACCCTTTGGTCTTGACGAGTGCTGGCTCGATGTTACGGGAAGCCGTCTGCTCTTTGGTACGGGCAGGGAGATTGCCGACAAAATCCGAGAGGATGTAAAGAGAGAAACAGGACTCACCGTTTCGGTAGGGGTTTCTTTTAATAAAGTATTTGCCAAGCTGGGCAGCGATTTAAAAAAGCCCGATGCAACAACCGAGATTTCAATAGAAAACTTCAAAGAAAAGGTGTGGCACCTACCTGCAGACAGCATTATAGGCGTGGGCAAGGCTACATTCAAAAAACTGGGCGAATTCGGTATAAGAACACTTGGCGAGGTGGCAAATACGCCCAAAGACTTTTTGACATCGCATTTTGGCAAAAGCGGCATCACTTTGTGGGAATATGCCAACGGTATAGATAATTCGCCCGTTACACACCAGGACTTTAAACACGATGTCAAAAGTGTGGGGCACGGTTCTACACTAAAAAAAGACCTCACTTCAAGTGATGAGGTGTGGCCTGTGATATTTAGCCTTTCAAGACAGATAGAGGCATCGCTGCGGCAAAAACGCTTAAAGGCACTAACTTGTTCAATATCGGTAAAGACAACAGACCTCGGTGTAAAGGAGTACCAGACACCGCTGAAAAATCCCAGCCAGAGTGCGTATGAAATTGCAACGGAATTATTTGAGCTTTTTAACAAAAAGCACTCCTGGGATAAAAATGTGCGAGCCATTACGGTAAGAGCAGTAAAGCTTGCTCCGGAGGACGAGGCGGTGGAGCAGATCAGCTTTTTTGAAAAGGATGTTTCAAACCCAAAGAGAGAAAAAGCGGAGAAAACTGCATTCGAACTCGAGGAGCGTTTTGGCAAGGGTGCGGTTACCTTTGCATCTATTATGAAGAACGATAATATGCCAAAAGCCGAAAGTGAAGAGTAGTTTGTAAATTTTTTTGAAAATAGGTATAGACAAAACAAAAAATCTGTGTTATAATAGCAAGCGTTGTGATGCTGTTGTAGCTCAGTAGGTAGAGCACTTCCTTGGTAAGGAAGAGGTCGGCAGTTCAAATCTGCTCAACAGCTCCATAAAAAAACGACTTGTCAAAGCAAGTCGTTTTTTTATATATCAAATTAAATATCAAACGCAGTTTGTGTGTAATCTGCCTTTTCTGTTTTGATGAGGTTATACGCATTTGTGTATGTAGCGGACATATACGGAACTATCCATATAAATGCTATGCCCAAGGTAAGAGAACCTAAAAAAATCCAACCGATAAATGATAAGCCCAATACAAACAGTTCCCATTTGTGTCCCTGTGTAATTCTTTGCGACTCTTTTATGCACCAGAGGGCGTCCTTGTCCTTGTTTTCTGCAAGAATATAAAATGCGAAGCTGTAGGATATACTCTTAATAATCCCCGGGACAACAAGGAGAAGTGACCAAAGAAAAGTAAACAATCCCACAAAGAAATTGACCTTAACTGCACCCCAGATGTTATCAAAACCTTTGAAAGTATCGGAAACTGTGGGTTTGACATTGTTTGTAAGGTTCAAGTATATCAATGCAATGCTAACCGAAAAAGCGGGCATAACCAAAAACGAAAACAGTAAATTTAATAATGCCGCTTTGGCTAAAATAAGGGAAGAAGCAAACGAAATTGCATAGATTATAACAGAAATCACAAGAAGAATACCAATGTTTCCTTTGATTTGCTCTTTTGCCTGAAGTTTTAATTCGTACCTGTTCATAAAAACATCTCCTTTTTCTTTTGTATTATAAATTCAATCCGTATGTTTAATTGCCGTTATATCTTCGGAGAGCATCTTAAACACATTGGAGCTTACGGCAATCTGTATTGCAAGGTCGTACATTCTTTTGGGGTCTGTGTTCTCTGTTTCGAGGATGGGGTCAGTTACGGCACACACCTTTTCGGTTATGTATTTAAAAGCCTTGAGCTGATTTTCGCAGAAAACCTTGTACAAATCCTTTACCGTCTCTTCGTTTTCCGATACAGGAATGATTTTTTGTATGGTAGGGATGCTAAGTGCCTGCTTTAATGAACTAATCATTATAAGATACGCAATATGTGTTTTTGAATATTTTTTCTTAACGGGTGCAGGCATAGCCTTTAATTTTACATAGTTATTTATCATAGGCGGGGTTATTATGGGGCAATCGGCTGTGTCCGATGTAAGAAAGGTCTTTAGGTACCTGTTCATAAGCACAATTACCTGGTCCATATACAGTTCTATCGCAGGGAGCTCCTCCCATGACGGAATTTTGTAGTCGTTTAAAAGCTTGTTCCAGTTCCTCATATGCAGAGCAAACTCTTCTCTTGAATAGCCCATTTTGTAATCCTCAACTTTACCTTGGTTTTTGTTTCTTGTAATAAGTATATCACCAATTTTTTCAAATTACAATATCAAATTGCATCGGGGCTTATTTTATCATTTAATTGTTGATTTATTAGGGTATTTATGATATCATTATAATGAATAAATATGGGCGGTGATTTGTATGAATGAACATAAATATACTGTAGAACTTAGTAAGATAATAAAGGAGTTTTCCCTCGAGGTTATCTATCCGTCAAAGGATATGGATAATGTCCTTGTATGCAACAACGAGGTCAACAGACCAAGTCTGCAGATGGCAGGTTTTTTCGACTATTTTGACAATACGCGTATTCAGGTAATAGGCAAGGTCGAAACATCGTATCTTAGCCATCTTTCTAATGAAGATATGGCTGTTGCACTAGAAAACTTTTTTGCCAAAGGTGTGCCTTGCGTAATAGTTACACGCGGTATGGATATAGCGCCCGTTATGAGAGAGCTTGCAGAAAAGTACAATACTCCTCTTTTAAGGTGCAATATGTCAACATCAAGGTTTATAAGTGCACTTATTGCATATCTTAATATAGAGCTTGCACCGAGAATGACAACACACGGTGTACTTGTAGAGGTATACGGCGAGGGTGTTCTTCTTCTTGGCGACAGCGGTGTAGGTAAAAGCGAAACCGCAGTAGAACTTGTAAAGAGAGGACACCGCCTTGTTGCTGATGATGCGGTAGAATTAAAGCGAGTATCCGACAAATCAATCCTTGGAAGTGCCCCCGACATCATAAGGCACTTTATAGAATTGAGAGGTATCGGCATCATAGATGTAAAAAACATCTTTGGTATCGGTGCTGTCAAAAACACAGAAAAGGTAGACCTTATAATAAATTTGGAAATCTGGCAGGAGAAAAAGCAGTACGACAGGCTCGGGCTTTCTACGGAATATACAGAGCTTTTGGGGATAAATATTCCATCAATCACACTTCCCGTTAAGCCGGGGCGTAACCTTGCTGTTGTAATAGAGGTTGCTGCAATTAACCACAGGCAAAAGCGAATGGGCTACAATGCCGCAGAGGCACTTAACGAAAGACTGATAAACGAAATGGGAAAAAATAAACAATAAGGGAGAAAAAATATGTATTATATAGGTATAGATATAGGCGGTACAGGCATCAAGGCAGGTATTGTAGACGAAAAAGGAAACATCATATTAAAAAACTCTGTGCCTACAGAAAAGGGCATTGATTATAAAGGACTTGCAAAATCAATATACAATCTTTTGCAGACGGTGTTAGATGATGCAAAAATCACCCAAGACGACATCATCTCTGTAGGTATGGGCTGCCCCGGCACAATAGATGCCAAAAATGGTATGGTTGTGTATGCAAATAATATCAATCTTACAAACGCACCGCTTTGCGAAGAACTGAAAAAGTATATAGATAAACCCATATATATAGACAACGATGCCAACTGTGCGGCACTTGGCGAATTTTTTGCACTCGGTGACGATACTGTATCCGACTTTGTAGCAATTACTCTGGGCACAGGTATCGGCGGAGGCGTTGTAATAAACAAAAAGCTCTATTCCGGATTTAAGGGTGCGGGAGCAGAGCTTGGGCATATGGTAATAGAAAAAGGCGGAGAGGGCTGCTCCTGCGGAAGAAAGGGCTGCTGGGAGGCATATGCTTCTGCAACAGCATTAATAAGAGAAACCAAAAAGGCAGCAGACAAAAACCCTGCATCTTACATTGCCAAGCTCATAGAAGAAAACGGCGGCAACGCAAACGGCAAAATGGTCTGGGATGCAAAAGAGGCAGGCGACGAAACCGCCAAAAAGGTAATAGACGAATATATAGAAAATCTCTCGGAAGGTCTTGCAAACATTATAAATTCTTTCCGTCCTGAGATAATAGCCATAGGCGGAGGCGTATGCAGACAGGGTGACAATCTTTTAAACCCGCTTAAAAACGCCTTGAAGGGCAAGATATACGGCGGTGACTTAACCGAAAGCTCAAGGATAGAAATAGCAAAGCTCGGCAACGATGCAGGCATTATCGGTGCGGCATTTTTAGGAAAGTAGTATTTGTAAGCAGTTTAATAAGGAGTGGCTTAAAATAGTGATTAAGGACATACTTGAAAACATTCTTGCAAAAGAAAATATCAAAGAAAACGAACCTATGAAAAACCACATCAGCTTCAAAACCGGCGGATGTGCAAGATACTTTGTTACACCCGAATGCAGCGATGAGGTAATAGCTGTTATTGATGCTCTTAAAAAAGAGAAAGTTCCCTATACAGTAATCGGCAACGGCTCCAATCTTTTGTTTTCGGACAAAGGCTTTGACGGGGCGGTTGTGTGTATCGGCAAAAAGATGTCCTCTGTCAGTGCAGACGGGGTGTCTGTCACTGCACAGGCAGGGGCACTGTTATCGCGTATTTCGTCGGTTGCAACGGCAAATTCGCTTACCGGATTTGAGTTTGCATCGGGAATTCCGGGCAGTCTCGGCGGGGCACTTGTTATGAATGCAGGTGCATACGGCGGCGAAATGAAAGATGTGGTAAGGACTACAACATATGTAGATGCCTCGGGCAAAATTAAGACAATCTCTTCCGAAGAACACCAATTTGGCTACCGCAAGAGCGTTTTTAAAAACGGAGATGTCATTTTGTCATCTGTTATAGAGCTCAAAAAAGGTGACAGAGAAGAAATAAAGGCAAAATGCGAGGAGCTAAACGCACGGCGAAGAGAAAAACAGCCTTTGGAATATCCCAGTGCAGGCAGTACATTTAAAAGGCCCGAGGGGCACTTTGCATCAAAGCTGATAGATGATGCATCACTAAGGGGATATAGAGTAGGCGGTGCAATGGTATCAGAAAAGCACTGCGGTTTTGTTATCAACTATGACAATGCTACAAGTATGGATATATTTAACCTTATGAAAGAGGTCAAAAGGACAGTTTATGACAAATTCGGTGTAGTTTTGGAGCCTGAGGTAAGGCTCATAGGAGACTTCCCCGAATTTTAAAAAAGTGGCGAAAGAGGGGTGGTTGTATGTCATTTTCTTCGGATACAAAAAACGAACTGGTAAAGGTGCAGAATGTGTCTACCTCGTCTGCAGTATGCGAGCTTATGGGTGCAGTTGCCTTTGGCGGAAGAATAAAAAGAGAAAACGGCGTGTTTAAGGTGATAATAGTTACCGAAAACGCCAAGATAGCAAGGCGTATTTATAAGCTTATGAAGGACGCCGCAGGTGTGGAATCCAAAATAAAGATTTTCAAAACAATCAGCGGCAATGTTTTTTACCATATATATACAGAAAACCAGGACGCCGTATCTCTTATGCTTGACCTCGGCTTTATTGCAAAGCCGTCGGATATAAACTATCTCACAGGCTTTAGGATAAACACCGAATATATAGACAAAAGTGCCAAGATGAAGGCTTTTCTGCGGGGTGTATTTCTTACATCGGGTTCGGTTATGAGCCCCGAGAAGAAGTACCATATGGAGTTTGCAATATCAAGCTACGGATTGCACAATGACGCGTATGTGATAATGAAAGCCCTTGGGCTTAAACCGAGAGTTGTGGTACGAGGCTCCAATATGGTAATCTATTTTAAAAACAGCGACGAAATAGCCGATATATTAACCCTTATGGGAGCGTACAAGGTGCTTATGGATTTCCATAATGCCAAGATATTAAAAGAAATCCGAAACAATGTAAACCGCACATTAAACTGCGAGGCGGCAAATCTGCAGAAGATGGTAGATGCGTCTATGGAGCAGGTAATGGCGATAAATAAACTTATAGAAAACGGAAAGTTTGATGTTCTCCCCGACAATCTCAAGGAGGTGGCACGCCTTAGGCTCGAATACAGAGAGCACTCGCTAAAGGAGCTTGGCGAAATGCTCGACCCTCCGCTTGGCAAATCGGGTGTTAATCACAGACTAAGAAAAATCCAGGAGATTGCAGAAAAATGCTGACAAGTGATTTTGTACATTTGCATGTTCATACGCAGTACAGCCTGCTCGACGGCACACCCAAGATACCCGAACTTTTGGACAGGGCGGGGCAAATGGGTTATTCTTCTATTGCCATAACGGACCACGGTGTAATGTACGGGGCGATAGAGTTTTATACCGAGGCAAAAAAAAGAGGCATAAAGCCTATAATAGGCTGTGAGGTGTATACTGCACACGGGAGCAGACATTCCCGTACAGGCGGTGCCCGATTGGCATACGGGCATCTTGTTTTGCTGTGCAAAAATCACATTGGCTACAAAAACTTAATGACACTTGTTTCATACGGATTTACCGAGGGGTACTATTACAAACCCAGGGTGGATATGGAGCTTCTTAATAAATATTCAGACGGACTAATAGCACTCAGCGGTTGCCTCAAAGGCGATGTGAGTGCTTGTCTTGTTTCCGGAGATTATAATCTTGCCAGGAAAAAGGCTTTGGAATACAAGGAGATTTTTGGCGAGGGCAATTTTTATCTGGAAATTCAGGACCACGGTTTAGATGATGAAAAAAAGGTTATAGAGGGTATGATTTCCTTGAGCAAAGAAACAGGCATACCTCTTGCCGCAACAAATGATATACACTATATAAACCGCGAGGACAGTCTCTTGCAGGATGTAGTAACCTGTATACAAACAGGCAAGAGGTTAGACGATACCTCAAGGCTCAAATTCTTTGGAAGTGAGTTCTATTTAAAGAGTGCCAAGGAGATGCAGTCTGTATTTTCGTATGTGCCCGATGCACTAATAAATACCCAAAAGATAGCGGATATGTGCAATCTGGAACTGGATTTTGACACTGTGCATCTTCCTAAAATAGAGATAGATACCAATCTCTCGCATTTTGAATATCTTAAAAACCTCTGCTATGACGGAGCACAAAAAAAGTATGATAGCGTTACCCAAGAAATAAAAGAGCGTATTGACTATGAACTCGGTGTTATAGATACAATGGGCTATACGGATTATTTTCTCATAGTGTGGGATTTTATAAAGTTTGCCAAGGATAATTCCATACCCATAGGCCCCGGCAGAGGCAGTGCCGCTGGAAGTATAGTAAGCTATACATTAAACATCACAGATGTAGACCCCATCAAATACGATTTGCTCTTCGAAAGGTTCTTAAACCCAGAGCGAATTACCATGCCTGATATAGACATAGACATATGCAACGAACGCCGAGACGAGGTAAAGGACTATGTGGTAAATAAATACGGTGCCAAGAGGGTTGCAGGTATCATAACCTTTGGTACAATGGCAGCCCGTGCAGCAGTAAGGGATGTGGGCAGAGTTTTGGGACTTGATGCACCCATTGTGGACAAGGTTGCCAAAGCCATTCCCGAGGGTATAAATGTCAAGCTCTCCGACGCTTTGGAAAGGGACAAGGCTCTAAAGCAAATGTATGATACCAATCCCGAGATAAAAAGGCTCTTGGATCTGGCACTAAAGACCGAGGGGTTAGTCCGCCATGCCTCAACACATGCGGCAGGCGTTGTAATAGCCGATGACGATTTGTACAGTTATGTACCTGTACAGTCGGCAGATAAGGGCGTAATTACCCAATATCCTATGGGAAGTCTTGAAAAAATCGGGCTTCTCAAGATGGACTTTTTAGGGCTTAGAAATCTTACGATAATAGATAACACTGTAAAGCTCGCAGAACAAACCCTTGGCGAAACAATAGATATAGAAAATCTTGATTATTCAGACGAAAAGACATACAGACTTATACAAAAAGGTGACACCGACGGCGTGTTCCAGCTTGAAAATCCTGGGCTTAAGGCTTTTTTGAGAAAGTTTAAGCCATCTAAATTAGAGGATATCATAGCCACAACGAGTATCTACAGACCCGGACCTATGGAGCAGATACCCGAGTTTTTGAAAAATTACAATAATCCCAATGGGATAAAATATCTTCATCCGAGTTTAGAGCCAATCCTAAAGGATACCTATGGCACAATCATTTATCAGGAGCAGGTAATGAATATCGTGCGGACTATGGCGGGATATTCCATGGGCAGAGCAGACCTTGTAAGGCGAGCAATGGCAAAGAAAAAGGCAGATGTCCTTGCCAAAGAAAGAGAGGTCTTTATAAACGGCCTTTGTGACGAAAACGGTTTTGTCACAGTTAACGGCACAAGACGAAACGGTATAGACGACAAAACGGCAAACACGATTTTTGATTTGCTGCTCGATTTTGCCAACTACGCCTTTAATAAATCTCATGCGGCTTGCTATGCGAGGGTTGCATACCAGACGGCATATCTCAAGGCAAACTATCCCACACAGTATCTGGTGTCGCTCCTTATGAGCCTTGTGGGAAGTTCGGGCAAGATATACAAGTATGTTACGGATTTTTCCAAGTATGGTATAAAGGTTCTCCCGCCCGATGTCAACAAAAGCTTTGGGCACTTTTCGGCAGAGGGCAGAGATGTACGCTTTGGGCTCTCTTCCATAAAGAATATAGGAATGACCTTCCCCAAGGATATCGAAAAAGAACGGGAAAAAGGCGGTCCGTTCCGTTCGTTTGCCGACTTTTTGAACCGTATGTGTGCGTATGATATCAACAAGCGCTCGTTGGAAGCACTTATAAAGTGCGGTGCCTTTGACAGCTTGTTTAATAACCGCAGGGTGCTGCTTATGAACTACGAAAATATGCTCCTGTCTGTACAAAAGGACGGCTTTAACAAGTCGCAGGACCAGGTGAGCTTTTTTACAAGTGATGTTGACGATGTGTCGCTTGTAAATCCCGACGAAAACTCCTATCCCGACTTTTCCGCTATGGAAAAATATTCGTTCGAAAACGAGCTTGCCGGTATGTTTTTAAGCGGCAATCCGATGAGCGAGTATATTATGCACAGTGCATACTTGTCCGATACAGAGATTTGCAGTATAACCGACGGCGAGGTTGATGACGCTGCCAAGGTAAACATATGCGGTGTCGTATGCAAGGTAAACACTTCCAAAACCAAAAGCGGAATTTTTATCTGTACAATGAGCTTTTCGGATTATTTTGGAGCTATTGAGCTTACCGCATTCGAAAATGTATATAACAAATACCGCAGTATTCTTACCGAGGGCAGAGCTCTCTTTGTAACTGCACAGGTTCGAAAGAGAAACGAGGCGGCATCGCTTTCGCTTATATCTGCACAGAGCCTTGAAAATATGCTTGTTCCCAAGGAGGCAAAGCTCTATCTCAAGCTCTCGGGCAGAAATATGTTAGGGGAGATTACAGGTATTCTTTCGTCTGCCAAAGGGCAAAACGCCGTGTATCTCTATTTTGAGGATACGGGCGAGAGACTTGTGTCCGACAAGGCAAACGGTGTTATGGTTTCCAATGAACTTATCAAAAAGCTCACCGAAACCCTGGGAAGTGAAAATGTTAAATTAAGATAATAGATTATAGAGGTGTATATTATGAAAATAGTAGTTTTGGATGCAATTACTCTTGGAGAGGATCTGGATATTTCAAAAGCACTGCAGTATGGCGAGATGACTGTATATGATAACACAAATCCCGAGGATGTTGCATATAGAATAAATGAAGCAGATGTGATATTTGTAAACAAGGTCAGACTAAACGAAGAAAACCTGAAAGATGCCAAAAATCTGAAACTCATCTGCGAGGCGGCAACAGGCTATGACAACATAGATACCGCCTACTGCAAGAGGGCAAACATTGCCGTATGCAATGTGCCCGGGTATTCTGTGCACAGCGTGGCACAGGTTACGGTGTCTATGGTGCTCTATCTTGCCAATCATCTGCCCAGATATACCGGATATACAAAAAGCGGCGAATATTCATCGGGAAAGGGAGCCAATATTCTAAAACCCGTATTTAGTGAGCTCTATGGCAAAACCTGGGGAATAGTCGGCTACGGTGCAATCGGCAAAAAGGTGGCAGAGGTTGCGAGAGCCTTTGGCTGCAATATTCTGGCGTACAAGAGAACGCCAGTAGATGATGTAAAATGCTGTGATATAGACTATCTTATGGAAAAAAGCGACATCATAAGTGTGCATATTCCTCTTTCGGATGAAACAAGAGGACTTATATCCCAAGAAAGAATAGCCAAAATGAAAAAATCTGCCATCCTCGTCAATACCGCAAGGGGTCTTGTAACCGACGAAAAGGCTTTGTGCACCGCAGTAAAAGAAGGCAAAATTGCCGGCTTTGGCACAGATGTGTATTCTTCGGAGCCTTTTCCTAAAGAGAGTCCCTTTTATGAAATAAAGGATTTGGATAATGTATGCCTTACACCGCATATGGCATGGGGTGCCAAAGAGGCGAGAGAAAGGTGCTTTAACGAAATGCTCATTAATATGCAAGCCTTTTTTGACGGGGAAGAGAGAAACAGAGTATGATAAGGTATAAAAAAACACAAAAGTTTGCATAATACTTGATTTTTTGCAAAAAATGGTATAGAATGTATTCTATATATGATAAAATAGGAATTTTGTTTTTTGTATCAGTTTCATCGGGAGGTATTGTTATGAGCATCAGAAAAATAGGAGTTCTCACAAGCGGCGGAGATGCCCCGGGTATGAATGCTGCCATCCGTGCTGTCGTAAGATGTGCAATAGGCAAGGGCTTTAAGGTAATGGGCGTCAAAGAGGGCTACAGAGGACTTTTGAATGGTTATATAGAGGAGCTTACACCCAGAAGCGTAAGCGAATGTATGCAAAGAGGAGGCACAATGCTGGGCACAGCCCGTTGCCCCGAATTTGCAACACCCGAAGGCATAGAAAAAGGTGCCGAAATGTGCCGCAAATATGAGATAGATGCACTTGTTGTAATCGGCGGCGACGGCTCCTTTAGGGGTGCAAGAGCACTATCCGATGCAGGAATCCGTACAATCGGTATTCCCGGAACCATAGACAACGACATTTCCTGCAGTGAGTATACCATAGGCTTTGACACAGCATTAAACACCGCTATGGAAGCTGTTGACAAACTTCGTGACACTTGTACATCGCATCACAGATGTTCGGTAATTGAGGTTATGGGTGCACATGCGGGCTACATCGCTATCCGCACAGCTATTGCCACAGGAGCCGAGGTTGTGCTCATTCCCGAGATACCGTTTGATTTTGACAAAGATGTATTGGGTGCTATTAAAGAGGGCGAAGCCAATGGCAAAAAGCACCATATCGTAATTATGGCAGAGGGTATTTCTATGGGCGTTCAAGAGATTGCCCAGCGCATAAGAGAACAAACACAAATAGACACAAGAGCAACCGTGCTCGGTCATATACAAAGAGGCGGAAGCCCCACCAACCGCGACAGAGTAATGGCTGCCAATATGGGTGCCAAGGCGGTAGACCTTCTTTGCGAGGGCAAGACCAACAGAGTCGTAGTGCTTAAAGACGGAATAATATGCGACCTTGACATTACAGAAGGGCTTAATATGAAAAAGACAGTAGACCCCGAATTGTATCAGCTTGTAAAGACGCTGTCTATATAAAAGGTGCTTGAAATGATAAAATATATTGTTTTTGCTTTTCTGGTAGCGGCATTTATACTTAATTACACCATTGCATCTGTTGCAAAGGTATTATTTAAAAAAGAGCTTACCGAAAAGCAGGTAATAACAACAAAAGTGATTTTATATGTAATTATGCTTGCGGGCGTAATTTACATAATGAGCGTATAAATACAGGAGGAAAGAAAGTTATGGCTTTAAAAAGAGAACTTGCAAAGCAGTACAGCCCTCAGGATGTTGAGGACAGAATATACAAAGGCTGGGTGGACAATAACTATTTTACCGCCAAGCCCGACAGCTCCAAGGAGCCCTTTACGGTGGTAATTCCTCCACCAAATGTAACAGGTCAGCTTCATATGGGACACGCCCTCGACGAAACTCTTCAGGATATATTGGTTCGTTACAAGAGAATGGCAGGCTACAATGCCCTCTGGATACCCGGTACAGACCACGCAGGTATCGCAACACAGATTAAGGTCGAAGAGGCTCTTAGAAACGAAGAAGGTCTTACACGATACGACCTCGGCAGAGACAAGTTTTTGGAGCGTGTGTGGGACTGGAAGAATAAGTTTGGAAACAGAATTATCAATCAGATTAAAAAGCTCGGTTGCTCTTGCGACTGGTCAAGAGAGCGTTTTACAATGGACGAAGGTTGCTCAGACGCTGTAAAAGAGGTTTTTGTCAAGCTCTACGAAAAGGATTTGATCTATCAGGGCAACAGAATTATCAACTGGTGTCCGCATTGTATAACCGCACTTTCCGATGCGGAGGTAGAGTATGAGGAGCAGGACGGATTTTTCTGGCATATCAACTATCCTGTTAAGGATTCCGACGAAGTTGTAGAGATTGCAACCACAAGACCGGAAACCCTTCTTGGCGATACTGCAGTTGCAGTTAACCCCGAAGACGAAAGATACTCTCACCTTGTGGGCAAAACTCTTATCCTGCCGCTTGTAGGAAGAGAAATCCCCGTTATTGCAGACGACTATGTTGACAAGGAGTTTGGTACCGGCTGTGTTAAGATTACCCCGGCTCACGACCCCAACGACTTTGAGGTCGGCTTGAGACATAACCTTGAACAGATTAAGGTATTAAACGACGATGCAACTATAAATTCCTACGGCGGAAAATACGAGGGTATGGATCGCTACGAGGCAAGAAAGGCAATGGTTGCAGATTTGGAAAAAGAGGGACTTCTCGTTAAGGTTGTTCCCCACAAGCACAATGTAGGTCAGTGCTACAGATGTTCAACAACAGTAGAACCCATCACATCAAAGCAGTGGTTTGTAAAGATGAAACCTCTTGCCGAAAAGGCCATCGAGGTTGTAAAAGACGGCACAATCAAGTTTGTTCCCGATAGATTTTCCAAGACATATCTTAACTGGATGGAAAATGTGCACGACTGGTGCATATCCCGTCAGCTCTGGTGGGGACACAGAATCCCTGCATACTACTGCGAATGCGGCGAGACCGTTGTGTCAAAAGACGAGGTTACAACCTGCCCCAAATGCGGCAAAGCGTTAAAGCAGGATCCCGATGTATTAGATACCTGGTTTAGTTCAGCACTCTGGCCGTTCTCTACACTCGGCTGGCCCGAAAATACAGACGACCTTAAATATTTCTATCCTACAAGCGTTCTTGTAACAGGCTATGATATCATTTTCTTCTGGGTTGCAAGAATGATATTCTCCGCTATGGAGCATATGGACAAGGAACCGTTTAAATATGTATTTATTCACGGAATTGTGCGTGACAGCCAGGGCAGAAAGATGAGTAAATCTCTTGGCAACGGCATAGACCCGCTCGAAGTAATTGCCGAGTACGGTGCAGACGCATTAAGATTTACTTTGGCTACCGGTAACTCCCCCGGAAACGATATGCGTTACTACAAGGAAAGGGTAGAGGCTAGCCGTAACTTCGCAAACAAAATCTGGAATGCATCGAGATTTTTACTTATGAATCTGGATATAGACAGTGTCGAGCTTCCCGATGAAAAGGAGCTTCGCACCGAGGACAAGTGGATTATATCTTCGTTTAACTCTCTTGTAAGAGAGGTTACCGAGAATTTAGATAAGTTTGAACTCGGTGTAGCAGTGTCCAAGCTCTATGACTTTATCTGGGATAACTACTGCGACTGGTACATCGAGCTTGTAAAACCCAGACTCTACGAGGCGTCCGGTGCAGACAAAACATCTCAAAAGGTACTTGCATACATTCTTGTAAATGCTCTTAAGTTACTTCATCCCTTTATGCCATTTATCACAGAGGAAATCTTTGGATATCTGCCCACGGGCGAAGATAGCATCATGATTTCCAAGTGGCCCGAATACAAGGAAGAGCTTTCTTTCCCCGCGGACGAAAAGAAGATGCAGCTTGTTATGGATGCAATAAGAAGCATAAGAAACTTAAGAACACAGATGAATGTTGCACCGTCCAAAAAGGCAAAGGTTATCATCGTAACAGATAACAAGGAAACCTTCCAAGGTACAGAAGTATTCTTCGAAAAGCTGGCATCTGCTTCCGAAACAGTTATCCAGTCCGATAAATCCGGCATAAGCGAAAACGCCGTAAACGCCGTAACAGAAGGTGCACAAGTTTACATTCCTATGGATGAACTTGTAGATAAGGACAAGGAACTCGAAAGACTAAACGGCGAAAAGGCCAAATTGGAAGCCGAAATAAAGAGAGTAGAGTCCAAGCTCGGCAATGCATCTTTTGTGGAAAAAGCTCCCGCAAAAATCGTGGAAGAAGAAAAGGCAAAAGGCGAAAAATACAAAGCTATGCTGGACAAGGTACTCGAGAGTATTGCAAAATTAGGCTAATCCTACCGATTTGATAGGATATGAAAAGAACAGGTGACTTTAATTGCTGAAAACAGAGAAAGAATGTATAGAATACATCCACTCTGCAGGCAGATTTGGTAAAAAGGCAGGGCTTTGTAATATCAAAGCCCTGTTAAATATATTGGGCAATCCGCAAAGGGAATTAAGATGTATACACATAGCAGGTACCAACGGCAAAGGCTCGGTATCGTGTATGATATCTAATATTCTCATCCAAAAGGGTTACAAGGTCGGCTTAAACACTTCGCCGTATATCGAAAAATTCAATGAGCGTATCAGGATTAACGGCAAAGAGATAAGTGCAGACAAGCTTATTTATTACACAAATCTTGTTGCAGATGCAATAGAAAAATTAAATATCCATCCTATAGAATTCGAGATAATCACAGCACTTGGATTTTTGTATTTCAAAGAGGAAAAGTGCGACTATGTTGTGCAGGAATGCGGGATAGGCGGTCTCTTTGACAGCACCAATGTCATAGAAAATCCTGCTCTTTGTGTAATATGCTCTATTGCACTGGACCACACGGACTTGCTTGGTGATACAATAGAGAAAATCGCTTACCAGAAGGCAGGCATAATAAAAGAAGGCTCGCTCGTTGCAATATACCCTGATATGTGCGATGAGGCTCTGGATGTAATTAGTACAGTTGCCGCAGAAAAAGATGCTCGCATCTTCAAAGCACCGTATAAATATACTGTGCAAAGGGCTGATTTAAATTCTACCGAGGTTGTTATTGACAACATAGAGTTAAATCTCAAGCTTTTGGGCGAGCACCAGATAGCAAATGCCTCTCTTGCTGTTCTGTCAGCACGGCTTCTTGGGGTAGAGGACATATTTATAAAAAAAGGAATAGACACATCCCTTTGGAAATGCCGATTTGAGAAAGTTCTGGATAATGTGATAATAGACGGTGCACACAACAGTCACGGGATAGCCGCCTTTTGCCAAAGTGTAGAAAAATATATCCCCAAGGAAAATAGGGTCTTTGTCATAGGTATGCTAAACGACAAGGATTTTGATGCATCTGCACAAAATCTCTCGCACCTTGGCGGCAGGTTTATAGTGACCGATGTTCCGAGCATAAGACAGACCGACGGAAAAAAGGTATATGACTGCATCAAGAGGTATGTCGGCGATGCCGAGTATATACCCTCATACAAAGAGGCGTCAGACAGGGCACTTTGTCTGGCGGCAGATGGTTTTGTGTGCTTTGCAGGGTCACTGTATCTTGCAGGTGCGGTGCGCACTTATATAAAAGCCAAAAAGGATTATTTCCCGACAAAGGAAAAATAAAATAAGTATAGAATAACTAAAGCAGCTATAAACATTTTTTGTTTGTAAGCTGCTTTTTGTTTTTAACAAAGGAGGATTTAAAATGGTCAAATTTACCCTAATGCAAAGATGCCTTGTCGCAGAGGTCACAGGCGATGTGGACCAGCACAATGCCGCATCAATACGAGAGCAGACAGATATTAAAATCCGATGCGAAAACATCAAAAACCTCGTGTTTGATTTTAC
Organism: Clostridia bacterium; assembly: GCA_045544515.1. Taxonomy (GTDB): domain Bacteria; phylum Bacillota; class Clostridia; order UMGS1810; family UMGS1810; genus RGIG8748. Next base: position 37,152 of record JAZPZD010000021.1, read on the forward strand.
AAATCTGGATTTTATGGATAGCTCCGGCATCGGCATAATAATAGGCAGATACAAGCTTGTAACATCGCTCGGGGGCAAGGTGGCAATCGCAGTAAAAAAGCCAACAATCAAAAGGCTTCTGGAGCTTTCGGGAATAGGCAGGATAATGCCTGTAAAAGAAAGCCTTACAGACGCACTAAAAACGCTATAGGAGAGAAAACCAATGAACAATAAGATGGAAGTTAAATTTTTGAGCAAAAGCGAAAATGAGAGCTTTGCCCGCACAGTAATTGCGGCATTTATTGCACCGCTTGACCCCACATTAGAAGAAATGGCAGACATCAAGACCGCCGTAAGCGAGGCGGTGACCAATTCGATTGTGCACGGATACTCGTCAACTGCGGGTTATGTTTTTATGGATTGCACAATAGACGGCACCACCCTCACTGTAATAGTAAAAGACAACGGCAAGGGCATAGAAGATGTCAAAAAGGCGATGGAGCCTCTTTTTACCACCAACACAGACGGCGAGCGTTCGGGTATGGGATTTACTGTTATGGAAACCTTTATGGACAATGTGGCAGTTGAATCCATAACCGCCGTTGGCACAAAGGTAACTATGACAAAGCAAATCGGGAAAAACAGGTTGTAAATATGACAGATATATTTGATTTGATAGAAAGAGCCAAGACAGGCGACAAGGACGCCATGGAAGAAATAGTAAGGTCAAATTCCGGTCTGGTACACTGTGTAGTAAAGAGATTTCTGGGTAGGGGATATGATATGGAAGATTTGTTCCAGATAGGAACAATAGGCCTTATAAAATCTGTGCAAAAGTTTGATATGTCCTACAATGTCAAATTCTCTACATACGCCGTTCCGCTTATCACAGGGGAAATAAGGCGGTTTCTTCGTGACGACGGCATAATCAAGGTTTCAAGACAGTACAAGGAGCTTGCCGCCAAGGCACAGGCGGTGTCAAACAAACTTTCCATAGAATACGCCAGAGAGCCGACTATCGGAGAAATTGCAGAATTTCTCGGGGTTGATGTATACTCTCTTACCGAAGCTATGGAGGCGTGTCGTGAGTGCGACTCGCTCTACAAAACAGTATCCCACGACGGTAAAAACGAAATGTATCTTTTGGACAAGCTCCTTGGCGAAACGGACACCGCCATAAATGACACCCTTGCCCTTAAATGTGCATTGGATACTCTCGAAAAGAGAGACAGGGATATAATCGCCTACAGATATTTTATGGATGAAACACAGTCCAAGGTGGCATCAAGACTGGGGATTTCGCAGGTGCAGGTGTCGAGAAAAGAAAAGAAAATATTAGAAATATTACGGGAAAATTTAAAGGAGAGTTGCTGAAAAAAGCAACTCTCCTTTTTAATATCCAAAAACATACATTTTGTAGCCAAAAAAGTATTTTAATACGAAAATAAAAATGATAAAATCAAAAATATAAAGTAGTAAAAGGGAGGAATAATGATGAAGTGTATTATAAACGGCAAGATTGTTTTGCCGGACAGTGTAATCGAAAATTCCGTACTTATTTTTGACGAAAAAATCAGACAGATATCTCCGGAAAAAGATGTAAACCTTTCGGATTATGAGGTGATTGATGCCAAGGGTAATTATGTTTGTCCGGGACTTGTGGATATGCACATTCACGGTTTCCTTGGCAAAGATGTGTCCGATGGTGATGCAGACGGCATTAGGCAGATGGCTATGGGCATTATCAAAAACGGTGTAACAGCTTGGTGCCCCACAACGATGACCGTTTCCAAAAAGGAGATAGAAGATGCCTTTGACGCTGTAAGAGAGGTTAAGGCAGGAAAAGACTATTACGGTGCAAGAATACTTGGCGTAAACAGCGAAGGTCCATTTATCAATGCATCTAAAAAAGGAGCACAGGCAGAAGAACACATTCTTTGCCCCGATGCACATTTTATCATATCCAATTCCGATGTGGTTAAGCTCTTTACCGTAGCACCCGAGGTTGACGGCGCACAGGAATGTATAGAAAAAGTGTCAAAGCTTACAGATGTGCTCATCTCTATGGGTCACACAGATGCAACCTTTGAAGAGGCAAATGCGGGTATCAAAAAAGGCGTTAGACACACAACGCATCTTTTTAATGCAATGACGGCACTTTCGCACCGCAGTCCCGGTGTTGTGGGAGCAGCACTTGGCTCTGACGATGTAAGCTGCGAGCTTATTGCAGATACTTTCCATATAAACAAAGGTCTTTTTGACCTTGTGGCAAAGATAAAGGGCGATAAGCTCTGTCTTATTACAGACTGCATAAGAGCAGGCGGTATGGAGGACGGCGACTATACATTGGGCGGTCAGCCTGTACACAAAGAGGGTATCAAGTGTCTTATGAGCGACGGCACAATCGCAGGAAGTGTGCTAAACTTAAACGACGCAGTATACAATCTCTATTCAAACTCTACTCTTGAAATCTACGATGCAGTTAACTGTGCATCCTTAAACCCCGCAAAGGCTCTTGGCGAGGACAAAGAGATAGGCTCGCTTAAGGTCGGCAAGCGTGCAGACATAATGATTGCAGACGACAAGTTTGGCGTAGATATGACAATCTTAAATGGCGAAATAAGATATGAAAAAGGAGAATAATTATGATAGCAAAATTAGAACCCGAATTTATGCCTATGGCAAAAGTGATAAATGATTTTAAAGCCGATGTGGCAAAATCAGAGTCACAGAAACTCGTGATTTGCGTAGAGAGAAACAACTCCCTTACCGCAGTATACGAAAAGCCATTCGAAGTAATCTATGTAGAAAACATTGCCGACGCACCTGCAGAAAACGATGTATCTTCTCCTGTGGGACGCCATCTGGACGGATGCCGTATAGGTTTTGACGCAGGCGGAAGCGATCGCAAGGTTTCTGCATTCGTTAACGGCGAAACCGTATATTCCGAAGAGGTTGTATGGTTTCCCAAGCTCCAGAGCGACCCCAAGTATCACTACGACGGAATTATGGAGGCTATGAAAACAGCAGCATCCCATATGCCCAGAGTAGATGCAATCGGCGTTTCCTCTGCAGGTGTGTATATAGACAACAAGATTATGGTTGCATCGCTTTTCTTAAAGGTTTCCGACGAGGATTTCGAAAAGCATGTTAAGAATATGTATTTAGATGTTGCCAAGGAAATCGGCGATGTTCCGGTAGAAGTTGCAAATGATGGCGATGTAACTGCACTTGCAGGTGCTATGAGCCTTGAAGATAACAATGTTTTGGGCGTTGCAATGGGCACAAGTGAAGCTGCCGGATATGTAGACAAAGACGGCAACATCACCGGCTGGCTCAACGAACTTGCATTTGTTCCTGTAGACTTCAACAAGGGTGCTATGGTAGACGAATGGAGCGGAGATAAGTACTTCTCCCAGGATGCAGTAATCAAGCTTGCCCCCAAGGCAGGCATAGAGCTTGACGAGAGCCTTTCCCCTGCAGAAAAATTAAAGGTTGTACAGGGTCTTATGGAAAAAGACGACCAGCGTGCCGCAGATATCTACGACACAATGGGTACATATTTTGGATATACAATTGCTTACTACTCTATGTTCTATGACATAAAGCATGTTCTCATCATGGGCAGAGTAACCAGCGGAAAAGGCGGTACAATTCTTCTTGCAAAGGCAAACGAAGTTTTGGAAAAAGAATTCCCAGAGCTATTTAAAAAGGTTACACTTCATATCCCCGACGAAAAGGCAAGAAGAGTAGGACAGTCTGTTGCAGCAGCAAGCCTGCCAAAAATAATGGGAATGTAAAAAAAGCGCAGAACGCTTATAGAATTGTTTTGTGATTTTCTATAATAGTAAACTAAATCAAATAAAAACTTATGTAGAAATCTGCATTTAATGCAGATTTCTCATTTTTTATCCTATAAGCTATAAGCGAACTTCACCTCTCGCTGTATCTATATACAGCTTCGGGTACCCTCAAGCAAGGCATTTTGCCTTGCTTGAGTTCAGTTCGCTTATTCTGCATCTTTTTTTACACTCCCACAAAATAATCCCGCAGGCATAAACCTGCGGGATTATTATTTATATCAAAGAATTGAAAAAGCAACTACAACTGATGCAAATACTATGGAAACCATAGACAAAAGTTTGATTAGTATATTTATCGCAGGACCCGATGTGTCTTTGAACGGGTCGCCGACTGTATCTCCTACAACCGCAGCCTTGTGACAATCGGAGCCTTTGCCGCCGTGAACGCCGCTTTCTATATACTTTTTGGCGTTATCCCACGAGCCGCCGGAGTTTGACATAAACACCGCCAGAAGAAATCCCGAGGCAGTAGCTCCTGCAAGCATACCCACAACGCCGGTACAACCAAGGATAATACCCACAATCACAGGTACTATTACCGCAACTATTGTAGGTAGTATCATTTCCCTGAGGCTTGCCTTGGTGCAAAGGTCCACACAGCTTTCGTAGTCAGCATCCTGCTCGCCTGCCATAAGGCCTTTTATTTCTTTAAACTGACGGCGAACCTCTTTAACCACGCTTTGTGCAGCTCTTCCTACAGAATTCATAGTCAGTGCTGCAAATACAAACGGCAGACACGCTCCTACAAAAAGGCCCGAGAGAACTGCCGGATTTGTAATACTTAAATCGGCTATTTTTTCTGCACCGCCGGGGATTGACTTTATCTTGTCTATATATGACGCCATAAGTGCCAGAGCAGTAAGTGCCGCAGAGCCTATGGCAAAGCCCTTGCCTGTGGCTGCGGTGGTGTTTCCAAGAGAATCCAGAGCATCGGTTCTTTCTCTCACGGTTTCTTCGAGATTTGCCATCTGTGCTATACCGCCTGCGTTATCTGCCACAGGGCCGTATGCGTCAGTTGCAAGTGTTATACCAAGTGTTGAGAGCATTCCCACAGATGCAAGCGATATTCCGTATAGACCCATAGCGGGACTTGAGATACCGCCCGATACATAGTAGGATACAAGTATGCACACAACCACAATTATTATGGGAATGAGGGTGGATAGCATACCTACCGAAAGACCGCCTATTATTATCGTAGCAGTACCTGTTTCCGATGTTGATGCTAACTTTTGTGTGGGCTTGTAGCTGTCGGAGGTGTAGTATTCTGTTGCCTGACCTATAAGCACACCCGATAGAAGTCCTGCAAGGATTGCAAAGCAGACAGATATGTTTCCTTTTCCGAGAATCATCGAAACAAGCGGATAGGACAAAACTGCAATAAGTATTGCAGAGAGGTTGGTTCCGCGGGAGAGTGCTTTGAGAAGTTGCTTTTGATTGGCATCTTCTTTTGTTTTTACAAAAAATGTTCCTATTATAGAACATATAACTCCAACAGAAGACAAAATAAGAGGCAGTGCCATAGCATTTATCGAGCCGAGAGCCGATATACCCAACGCACAGGATGATATTACAGAGCCTACATATGACTCGTAGAGGTCTGCACCCATACCTGCTACATCGCCGACATTATCACCAACATTATCTGCAATAACGGCAGGGTTTCTGGGGTCATCCTCGGGGATGCCTGCTTCTACCTTGCCCACAAGGTCTGCACCTACATCTGCAGCCTTGGTAAATATACCGCCGCCAACTCTTGCAAAAAGTGCCATAGACGAAGCACCCATACCAAAGGTGAGCATTGCAGATGTGATTTCCTGCGGCGAAAGTTTAAAGATAAATTTGAGTACAAAAAACCATAGTGATATATCTAATAGCCCCAGACCTACAACTGTAAATCCCATAACACTTCCTGCAGAAAAAGCAATTTTAAGTCCCGAATTGAGACTGTTTCTGCAGGCATTGGCTGTTCTTGCGTTTGAGGCGGTGGCAATCTTCATACCGACAAATCCCGACATTGCCGAGAAAAATCCGCCCGTAACAAAAGCAAATGGAACAAACGGTGTCAAAAGACGGGCAAATGCCATAATACCGAGAATTACAAACATAACCGCGAAAAATACAAATACCACTCTGTACTGACGCTTGAGATATGCACCTGCACCTTTTCTGATAGAAAGAGATATTTTTTCCATAAGGGGTGTTCCCATGGGAAAAGCCAAAACTTTCTTTGCGGTAACAAGAGCAAAGCCGAGTGCAAAAACCGCACACACAAATGTCATAATCAAAAGAAGCTTATCCATATGTATTACCTCCGATTGATAACTTTTTGATGCAAAAATGTATTTGCATCATTTATAAAAAGAAATTTTACCACTTTGGAATGCATTTTGCAATAGTTTTTCTATAATTTCAACACAAAAAATACACAAATTGTGTATTTTTTATATAAAATTGTGTAATTTTCCATAATTACAAAATTTCTGTTGCAACACAAGAGTGTTTTGTGATAATATTAATTTATATATATTATACTCTATGGAGGTTTTAGAAAATGGGCAATAACATCAGATATTCGTACGAAGAACTCAAAAAGTTTTGTACGGATGCATTTTTGAAATTCGGGTTTGATAAAAAACAGTGTGAGATTATAGTAGATGTTCTTCTTACAAGTGACCTCTACGGAATAGAATCTCACGGTATGCAGAGACTTGTCCGCTACCACAAAGGTATCGAAAAGGGTCTTATCAAGGTTGGTGCTCAAAGCGAGATAGTTTTTGAAACACCTGTGTCTGCAGTTATCGAAGGAAACGACGGTATGGGACAGCTTTTGGGATATAAGGCTATGAACCTTGCTATCGAAAAAGCAAAGAAAACCGGTATGGCAATAGTAACTGTAAGAAATTCCAATCACTACGGTATAGCAGGCTACTATGCAAAGATGGCATGCAAAGAAGGTCTTATCGGTATGTCTATGACAAACTCCGAGGCAATTATGGTGCCCACATTCGGCAGAAAGGCTATGCTTGGAAGTAACCCCATAGCAATAGCTATGCCTGCAGAGCCCTATGACTTCTTCTTTGATGCATCAACTACCGTTGTTACACGAGGCAAGCTCGAAATATACAACAAGCTCTCCAAACCTCTTCCCGAAGGCTGGGCAAAGGATGCCACAGGCAAGGGTTCCTCCGAGGCAGGAACAGTTCTTAAAAACATCGTTGCCAAAGAGGGCGGCGGCATAATGCCTCTTGGCGGCGAAACCGAACAGTCAGGCAGCCACAAGGGTTACGGCTACGGAATGCTCTGTGAGATATTTACATCCATCTTGTCTATGGGTCTTACATCAAATCACACCCATATCGGCGGCAAGGGCGGAACATGTCACGGCTTTATTGCTATCGATCCCAAGGTGTTTGGCGATGCTGCTGCAATAAAAGAGCACCTCTCCACACTTCTTACAGAACTTCGTGAGTCCCCCAAGGCAGAGGGTGCAGAGCGTATCTATACCCACGGCGAAAAAGAAGTCATTGCCTATGAGGACAGACTCAAAAACGGCATAGATGTCAATATCAATACTGTTGCCGAAATGGTTGACCTTTGCAACTATCTCGAAATGGATGTCAAAGAATACCTCGGCGAAGAAGCGGCAGACCTCGTGCTTCGTCAGAGCTCTTACGATATGTAATTATGACTTTAACTGATGCGTTCTCCAAGCATAACATAGATGAGTTTGCCGTATGCGATGCCACTGCCTTTAACGATGCAACGGGCAAAAACTACAAAGAGTGTATTGTGGCACTTTTTCCGTATTACTGCGGATATATAGAAGACAGCAACATAAGCATATACGCCCACGGCAAAGACTATCATATTGTAATTAAAGAAATTCTTCTGGGCGTTGCCGCGGATTTGGAATTAGAGGATTTTGACATACACTCGGATATCGGCCCCGAAATAGAAAGACAGCTGGCAACACAAGCCGGACTGTGCTTTGTGGGTAAAAACGGTATGTGCATAAATTCAAAATACGGCTCGTACTTTTTTATAGGTTATATAGCCTGCAATGCCGATTTTGAAATATCACAGCGGGACATCGGGTCTTGCATTAACTGCGGCAAATGTATAGACGCCTGCCCCGGCAGAGCTCTGGGCGACAGGTTTATTCCTGACAGATGTCTTTCGGCAATCACACAAAAAAAGGGTAATCTTACCTCTTGGGAGGAGATCCTTATAAAAGAAAACGGATATGTATTTGGCTGCGATATATGCCAGAGAGTATGTCCGCATAACGAAAATGCACAAAAAACTCCGATAGACAACTTTGTTAAAAACAGGGTAACCACTCTTTGCCTTGAGGATATACAATCTCTTACAAACAAAGAATTCAGGGCAAAGTATGGCGACAGAGCATTTTCTTGGAGAGGCAAGGCGGTTTTAGAGAGAAACCTGAAAATACTAAAAGAAAAATAATTTGTACTGCGATGCAAAAAAAGACTTTTTGCATCGCAATTTTTTTTGACAAATACATATAAGTGTTGTATAATATAAGTTATATTTTGGATTAAAGAGGGGAAGAAAATGACAATAAATGTTAAAACATCGCACTCCTGCTATGATATCATAATAGAAAACGGTGCTTTTGAAAAATTGTATAATTATACAGAGGAGCTTACACACGGCAAGAAGATTTTTGCCGTTACCGATGACAATGTGGATTTAATCTACGGCAAAAAGTTAGAGGATATGTTTTGCTCCTGCGAATTTAAAAAGATTGTTCTTCCCCATGGCGAAACTACCAAGTGCACAAAGTATCTTAATTTACTCTACAGCGAGATGGCAAAATTCGAAATAAGCCGCTCGGATATTGTAATTGCTTTTGGCGGAGGAGTAATAGGCGATCTTACTGGCTTTGCTGCAGCCACCTTTTTAAGAGGTGTTAAGTTTATCGGTGTTCCCACAACACTTTTGTCTCAAGTGGATAGCTCGGTTGGGGGGAAGGTTGCGATAGATTTGCCCGAGGGCAAAAATCTGGTTGGCAGCTTCTATCCGCCGTCCAAGGTCATTATAGACCCCCTTATGCTAAACACTCTTCCAAAGAGGGTGTTTAATGACGGTATGGCAGAGGTCATAAAGTATGGAGCAATCCGCAGCAGAGAACTTTTTGAAACCTTAAACGGCGATATAGATAATAAGCTCGAAGAGATTATACATACCTGTGTCGATATCAAAAGGCAGATTGTTGAAAACGATGAGTTTGACACAGGCGAAAGAATGATATTAAACTTTGGCCACACATTCGGTCACGCTGTGGAAAAGCTTGGCTCATACACCGAGTATACTCATGGCGAGGGCGTTGCCATGGGGATGTTGAGGATTACCCAAAAGAGCGAAAAGATGGGCATAACCAAGGCGGGAACCGCAGAAAAACTGCGAAAAGTTCTCATCAAATACAACCTAGTCTTTGATGATTACACCTTTGACAGAGATAAAGCAAAAGATGTAATAATGATAGACAAAAAAAGCTCAAAGGATACCATTAACTATATAATGCTTAAAGAAATCGGCTCGTGTTTAATAAGAGAAATACCCAAGACGGATGAATTTCTTTTGGAGGACTAAATGGATACTCTTACAATACAAAAAACAGGCGTGAGTACAAATTCAAAAATATTCATACCCTCGTCTAAATCATACATACACAGGTATCTGTTGTCTGCACTTCTTGCAGACGGAGAGAGCGTTATAGAAAATGTAAGCTTTTCCAAGGATATAGATGCGACTCTTTCCTGCATCAGAAATCTCGGTGCTTTAGTTTTTGCAGATGGCAGTACCATTCGTATAAAAGGCGGCATCAGAAGATTAAAAGAGGTATCTCTCTATTGCAATGAGTCTGCATCTACATTAAGGTTTGTAATACCCATAGCCACACTTTTTGCAGACAGTATAGAATACACAGGGGCAAAGAGCCTTTTGGAAAGGCCCCTCGGTGTGTATTTTGATATTTTCAGAAAAAGCCAGATGCCCTTTGAATTTGAAAAAGGCAAATTTTTAAGATTAAGCGGGGCATTCAGCAGCAGAGAATATGTAATAGACGGCTCGGTCAGCTCGCAGTTTGTAACGGGACTGTTGTTTACACTGCCTGCAATGGATTTTGATTCCGTTATTGTAATAGACGGCAAACTGGAGTCAAAACCGTATGTTGATATCACACTTGAGGTACTTAAAAATTCCGGCATCGAAATTGTCAATAACGATTACAAATCATTTGAAATAAAAGGCTCGCAGAAGTATAAATCAGGCAGATTTTTTGCTCAAGGCGATTATTCGCAGGCGGCTTTTTTCCTTGCGGCAGGATGCTTTGCCGGAGGTATAGAGTGTATCAATATGGAACATATGTCCCTGCAAGGCGACAAGGCAATAGTAGATATTCTTAAAAAAATGGGTGCCGTAATTTGCGACACACCAAATGGCTTTAGGATAGAAAAATCCGCCCTCAAAGCCATAGGGGAGATAGATGCAACCGACTTTCCCGATATAGTGCCCATTCTTTCGGTGGTGTGCTCGGTTGCCGATGGAACGACGGTAATCAAAGGCATAGAAAGATTAAGGATAAAAGAGTGTGACAGAGTTTTGGCAACGGTTGATGTCCTTACAAAGCTCGGAGCAGATATCAAAGAAGAACAAAATGCTATTGTAATAAACGGCAAGCCTATGCTAAAAGGCGGCACAGTATCGAGCTACAATGACCACCGTATAGCTATGAGTGCATCTGTTGCCGCACTTATGTGCGAAGAGGCTGTTACAATAGAAAATCCTATGAGTATAAACAAGTCATATCCCAAATTCTATGACGATTTGCATAGTACGGGAACGGTTAAATATGTATAAAAGGACTGATGAAAAATGAGTGCAGTATGGGGAAACAAGATAAAGTTTACTATATTTGGTGAGTCGCACGGCAACGCCATAGGCGGCGTGTTAGACGGTATCAAGGCAGGTACAAAAATAGACTTTGACAAAATAGATTTCGAACTAAAACGCCGAAACCACAGAGCCTTTTATTCTACCGCACGAGATGAAAAGGACGCCTACGAAATCCTCTCGGGTGTAAAAGACGGTGTGGCGACAGGCTCGCCAATAGGCTTTATGATACGAAATAATGACCAGCATTCCGGTGACTACATAGACTTAAACACCATACCAAGACCGGGGCACGCTGACTACGCTGCCTGCGTAAAGCACAACGGCTTTAATGATTACAGGGGAGGCGGACATTTTTCCGGAAGAATAACCGCACCTCTCACCTTTGCAGGAGCACTGGCAAGACAAATCCTTGAAAAAGACGGCATCAAGATAGTGTCGCACATATATTCTATCGGCAATGTAAAGAGTGAGAGCATTTTGGATAGTCCCCTTTGCGATGAAGAAATCGCAAGTCTTCACAATATGGAATTTCCTGTTTTAAATGCTGATGCGGCAAAGCAGATGGAAGAAGAAATAAAAAAATGCAAGCAAGACTGCAACAGCATAGGCGGAATTATAGAGTGTGCCATATATGGTATGAGGGCAGGAGTAGGCTCGCCGTTTTTCGATTCGGTGGAGAGCAACATTTCGCATATGATGTTTTCTATCCCTGCGGTTAAGGGCATAGAATTTGGCAGAGGCTTTGGGATATCTTCTATGACAGGCTTTGATGCCAATGACAATTACGAAATAAAAGACGGCAAGGTTGTCTCTCTTTCCAATAACAACGGCGGTATAACAGGCGGTATTACCAACGGTATGCCGATAGTGTTTAGGATTGCAATAAAGCCAACCCCGTCGATATTCAAAGCACAGAAAACCGTAAACTTAAAAACCATGACAAACGAAGAGATAACCTTAAAGGGCAGACACGATGCATGCATAGTGCCAAGAGCATGTGCTGCTGCAGAGGCAGGTGCAGCACTTTGCCTGCTTGATTTATTGGAGAGTGAATAAGATGTATGATATTAATGAAATACGAAAAGAAATAGATGAAATAGACGAAAACCTTACTCGCCTTTTTGAACGCAGAATGGAAGTGTCCGCATCCGTTGCAGCATACAAAAAGGAAAACGGACTTCCTACACTTGATCCTCAAAGGGAAAAAGAGGTAATCTTAAAGGCGTGCCAGAGATTAAATGACAAGAAATTTGTCCCCTATACCGAAAAGCTCTATAACTGTCTTATGGATTTGTCCAAGGATTATCAGAAGAGCCTCAACAATACCGAAATAGACATAGGTTTTCAGGGGATAAAGGGGAGCTTTTCTCACGAGGCGTGCCTGTGGTATATGCAGCACAGCGAAAACGGATACAACTACAATGTCAAATCCTACGAAACCTTTGACAAGCTCTGCCTTGCACTGTTAAATGACGAGATTTCCCAGGCGGTGATACCTTTTGAAAATTCTTCTACAGGTGCAGTAACCGATGTGTATGATTTGCTAATCAGCTATGATTATCACATAGTCGGCGAAATCTGTGTTCGGGTAAACCACAACCTTATGGCAAAAGATGGCGTTAAGATAGATGATATAAAGGAAGTCTATTCGCATCCGCAGGCGTTTATGCAGTCCAAGGAATTTTTAGACAAGTTTTCTTTTAAACAGATACCATACAAAAACACCGCAATAAGTGCAGAGTTTGTGGCATCTTCGGACAGGTGTGATATCGGATGTATTGCAAGCGAAAAGGCGGCAATGCTCTACGGACTTAAAGTACTCCACCACAACATCAACTACAACAAAAACAACTATACCAAGTTTATAGTACTGTCCAAAAATCCTGTGTACACTAGCGACAATGACAAGATAAGCATAATAACACGGCTTGATAATACCCCGGGTCAGCTTTATAATCTTACCAAGATGTTTTCGGAGAGAAAAATCAATATGGTCAAAATCGAGTCCCGACCCGATATAAATAACCCCTTTGAATATGTGTTTTTTATAGATATCATAGGCAATATCGATGACGAAAACATACGCAGTGCATTAGACGAAATACGAAAAAATGACAAAGCCTTTAAATATCTGGGTAATTACAAAAAATATGAATTTTAGGTGGTTTTATGAATAGTTTTGCACTCATAGGCGAAAGATTAGGACACTCATATTCCAAAATCATACACGAGAGGTTTTTTTCTCTTTCGGGCAAAGACGGCCTTTCGTATGAGCTTATAGAAATACCGAGGCAAAATCTCAAAAGCGAATTTAATCGGATATCCAAAGAGTATCGCGGTATAAATGTGACAATCCCGTACAAGACGGAAATTATGCAGTATCTTTCGGATGTGTCTTCGGAGGCAAAAAGGATTGGTGCAGTAAATACCGTAAGCTTTGAAGATGACGCTGCAGTGGGTTACAACACCGATTACTACGGATTTAAACACAGTCTTGACACTTTTGGCATCGGCATAAAAGACAAAAAAGTGATAATTCTGGGAACCGGCGGAGCATCAAAGGCGGCACTTTGTGTATGTAAGGATTTGGGTGCATCGGATATCACCTTTGTATCGACAAAGCCCAAGAGCGATTTTAATTACAGGGTAATTTCCTATAGCGACAAAGTGCAAGGCGATGTCCTTATCAACTGCACACCTGTGGGTATGTATCCAAATACGGACAAATCCCCACTGGACAAATTGGATACCTCTTTTGAGGCGGTTGTAGATATGATATACAATCCATCGGTTACCGTGCTTATGAATATGGCACTGTCAAACGGTGCAAAAGCGGTAAACGGACTTATGATGCTCGTATCTCAAGCGGTATATGCCCAGGCACTATGGAATGGGCAAGAGGTAAACGGAGACATAATAGATAAGATATTTAATGAATTAAGGGAGCAGTAATATGAAGTTACTTATTATAAACGGACCGAATATAAACTTTGTCGGTATCCGTGAAAAAGGGATATACGGCGAGGAAAGCTACGATAAAATATGCACAAGGCTTATGGAGTATTCCAAAGAAAAAGGCTTTGACCTTGAAATATGGCAGTCCAACCACGAGGGCGAAATAATAGACAAGATACAGTCTGTGTATGGCTCCGACATAAAAGGCGTTGTAATTAACCCCGGGGCATATACACATTACAGCTATGCAATAGCCGATGCAATAAAGAGTATCGATACTCCTTTTGTGGAGGTGCACTTTTCCGATATCAACAGCCGCGAGGATTTTAGAAAAATCTCTGTTACCAAGGCGGGCTGTATAGACCAGATTTCCGGTTTTGGTGCCAAGGGCTATTTTATGGCGATAGACAAATTACTTAATTGGAGATAGGATATGGCAAATATTTATCTTGTAGGTATGCCGGGCTGCGGCAAATCCACAATAGGCTTGTGTGTTGCACAAAAAACCGCTCTTGCATTCTTGGATACAGATGATTACATCGTTAAGTGCGAGGGACGCACAATCGAAGAGATGTTTGAAATCAGCGAGGAAGAGTTTCGCACAGCGGAAACAAAAGCCTTAAAAGAGATTTCCAAACAGGATAATCTCATTGTTGCAACAGGCGGCGGAATTGTAACAAGGCAGGAAAACATCGAAATAATGAAAAAAAGCGGCAAAGTCATATTCATAGATGCATCGGTTGGATTTATCCTCGACAAGTCCGCATTAGACGGCAGACCGCTGCTTAAGGATAAAAATAGAATATATGATTTGTATAATGCAAGAATATCTCTTTATCGCAGTGCTGCAGATATCACTGTATTAAACGATGGGATATTAAGTGATGTTTGCAAAAAAGTAGAAGATGCAGTGAGAAAAGCAAGAAAAGATGGGCTGTTTTAGCCCATCTCAGACTGTCGAAAAAGAACGCACCGCAAAGTGAATACCAAAAAATTAAGCTCATTAGTAAGGATTATTGTAATCATTACTTACGAGCTTTTTCATTTATGTAGCTTTTGCCATTTATGACAAAAGCTTGTATTTTACTCACTTTGCTTACTTCGTCATCGCTCATTGCCGTACTTTTGTACTGCCTTCTTCGCGCTTCCTCGTCTGCGTCCATTTTCGTTCGTCTAATCAGCGTGTCGACTTTATCGACACGCTGAGATGGGATATCTTTTTGTTATTCGTTGTCTAATATCATAGTACCTATACCGTGGTCTGTAAATATTTCGAGCAGTATTGAATGTACTATTCTTCCGTCTATTATATGTACTCTCTCTACTCCGTTATGTACTGCTTCTCTGCAGCCTGTAACCTTGGGTATCATACCGCCGGTAATTGTCTGGTTTTCTATGAGTGTGTCAACCTCGTCGGTATATATACGGTGGATAAGGTTTTCATCTTTGTCAAGGACACCGCGTACATCTGTCAGATACATAAGCTTTTCTGCGTTTAATGCCTCTGCCACCTTGGATGCCACAGTGTCGGCATTTATGTTGTAGCTGTTGCCCTCATCATCTACGCCTATGGGAGCGATAACGGGTATATATTCATCCTCCGTAAGTAAGTCTATAACCTTTGTGTTTACGCTTATTATGTCACCTACAAATCCGATGTCCGTCTTTTTACCGTCTACCTCGGTGTAGAACTTTTTGCATTTTATCAGGTTTCCGTCAAGTCCGCAAAGACCTATCGCCTTGCCGCCTGCGTGGTTTAACTTGGACACGATATCCTTGTTTGTTTTACCCACGAGAACCATCTGTGCAATATCCACAGTGTCTTTGTCGGTAACTCTTAAGCCGTTTACAAACTCACTTTCAATGTTGTATGTCTTAAGTGCGTTTGTAATGTCGGGTCCGCCGCCGTGAACTACAATCGGGTTTATACCTACATATTTTAAGAGGGTAATATCGTCCATTACCGATTTTTTGAGCTCTTCGTTTATCATAGCGTTTCCGCCGTATTTGATAACTATTCTCTTTTTGTAGAGCTTTCGGATATAGGGGAGAGCCTCTATAAGAATATCGGCTTTCTTAATCATTGTTTCTATTGTGTCGTTTGAATGTGCAAGTCCGCTCATTTTTGTAGCACTCCTTTACAGATTAAATCCGGGGTTGGCTATTCCCGCTTTTTCGTCCAGACCAAGCATTATGTTCATATTCTGCACAGCCTGTCCTGCAGCACCTTTAAAGAGATTGTCTATTGCAGAGGATACAACCACTCTCTTTAGTCTGTGGTCCACCTTGAAGCCTATTTCTATAAAGTTGGAGCCGGCAACATTTTTGGTTTCGGGCAGTTTTCCGGGTTCCAGCACTCTTACAAAGAACTCGTCTTTGTAAAAATCACAGTAAATCTTGTAGATTTCTTCGTCGGATATATCTTCTTTGAGGTTTAGGTAGCTTGTAGCGAGTATGCCTCTTTTAAGCGGTATAAGGTGAGGGGTAAAGGATACCAGAACCTCGTCCTTTGCCGCGTGGGATAGTTCCTGCTCGATTTCGGAGGTGTGTCTGTGTGTGGCAATCTTGTATGCCTTGGAGTTTTCGGTACATTCGCAAAAGCTGTAGGGGAGCTTTTCTACTCTGCCGGCACCCGATACACCTGACTTTGCGTCAATTATAATGTTTGTGTGTTCTGCCACGCCTGCATCCAAAAGCGGATAGCTTGCAAGGATAGAACAAGTGGTGTAGCAGCCGGGATTACCTACTATCTGTGCAGTCTTTATCTTTTCTCTATGTATTTCGCAAAGACCGTATACGGCTTTTTCGAGTATTTCGGGAGCACAGTGAGGTTCGCCGTACCATTTTTCGTAAACTTCCTTTGAATCATAGCGGAAGTCGCCGCTTAAATCTATTATTTTGATGCCCTTTTCGTAAATAGAGGGGATAACTTCCTTTGATGCACCGTGCGGAAGTGCAGTAAACACCAAATCACAGTTTTTTGCGATGTCATCTACATCAAGCTCTTCGCACACAATATCGCATACATTTTTGAAGCTGGGATACACATCGGAAATCCTTTTGCCTACAAAGCTGTGGGAGATTAATTTGGTTATCTTTACATCGGGGTGCATTGTAAGTATTCTGACCGTTTCTATACCTGCATAGCCTGTTGCACCAAGAACGCCTACTCTAATCATTTATTTCATCTTCTTTCAATTAAAATAATCTCATCTATTATATTACAAAGAGTATAATTTGTCAAATAATATTATAGTAAGCAAAAATATTTTTTTCGAAAATGTTGTTAATATACATCCAACAATTATTTGACTTAATTACTTTAGTATGGTAAAATAACTGTGTATATTAAAAAATGGAAGGAAAATGCAATTTGGCTATCACAAAACAAAAATACGGAACTCTGCCAGACGGCAGAGATGTGCATATGTATACCGTTGATAACGGCGAGGGGCTCAAGGCAGAATTTCTGGATTTCGGCTGCGTAATCACAAGACTTGTCGTTACCGATGAAAACAGCATTGCAACAGATGTTGTTCTTGGACAAAGCGGCCTTGATACTTACATAGATAACTTTGGCAATCTTGGTATAACAGTGGGCAGATTTGCCAACCGTATGCGAAACTCTATGTTTGAAATAAACGGAGAAAAATTTTATCAGCAGCCCAATGAGGGCAAAAATATATGTCATGCGAGTATATCCAATTTTGGCAAGATGCTCTGGCAGGCAAGCTATGACGATGCCTCAAGTGAGATTTCGTTTGAACTTATCAGTCCCGACGGCGAAAACGGATATCCCGGGGATTTGAATACAGTAGTTACATTTACTCTCGAAGGCAAAAAGCTTATTATTCATTACGAGGCTGTAAGCAGCAAGGATACGCCGGTAAATCTCACCAACCATTCGTACTTCAACTTAAACGGACATCTCTCGGGTTGTGTGTGCCACCATACACTAAAGCTCTATGCAGATTACTATACACCCACAGACAGTGAGAATATCCCCACAGGTGAAATATTAACCGTAAAGGGTACTCCTTATGATTTTACCGCGGGTAAGGAAGTCGGCACCGATATGGAAAAGGCGGGGCTATATGACCTTAACTATGTTTTAACAGGCACCGGTTTAAGAAAGGCAGCGGAGCTTTGGGGTGACAAGACCGGCATCAAAATGACTACATATACAGATAAGCCGGGGCTTCAACTGTATGTCCGTGATAATTATGGCGATTTGGTCTACAAAGACGGGGCGAAATATGACCCGTACCAGTCGATATGCCTTGAAACACAGCTTTTCCCGAATTGTATGGAATACAGTCA
Organism: Clostridia bacterium; assembly: GCA_045544515.1. Lineage (GTDB taxonomy): Bacteria > Bacillota > Clostridia > UMGS1810 > UMGS1810 > RGIG8748. Next base: position 55,193 of record JAZPZD010000021.1, read on the forward strand.
CTTTCCGTCTGCTGTTGTAAAATGCGGAGAAAAGTATGATTATACTACTATTTATGAGTTTGAACACGAATAATTTTTATTCGTTTTTAAAAATATATTAAAGAAGGGTGAAACAAATGAAAAAATCAACAGCTATTAAGATCGTTTTGTGTTCTCTTATGCTCGTTGCAGTGGTAGTACTTGCACTTACTGTAACAAACGGCGGAGTAATCCACTGCACAGAGTGCGACGGAACAGGTCTTGTAGAAAAGGCTACATGCGAAGCGTGCGAAGGCGCAGGAGAAGTGGAGGCACCGTCCAAATATTTTGGAACAGTAGCTACTATCGCTCCTCCCATTATTGCAATACTTCTTGCACTTATAACCAAAGAGGTTTACAGCTCGCTGTTTATCGGTATTGTTCTTGCAGGTCTTTTTGCATCACAGTTTAATGTTGTGGGTACAATAGACACTGTAATCAACACAGGCCTTATTGCAGGCTTTGCAGGCAATGCGGGAATATTTATATTCCTCATAGTACTTGGTGTTATGGTTGCTCTTATCAACAAGGCAGGCGGAAGTGCTGCTTTTGGTGCATGGGCAAAGACACATGTCAAGAGCAAAGTAGGTGCACAGCTTGCTACATTTGTACTGGGTGTTCTTATCTTTATCGACGACTACTTTAACTGTCTTACAGTAGGCAGTGTTATGCGTCCTGTTACAGACAGTCATAAGATTTCCCGTTCCAAGCTTGCATATCTTATAGATGCAACAGCAGCACCTATATGTATGATAGCTCCCGTATCTTCCTGGGCTGCGGCAGTTTCGGGTTATGCTCCCGAGGGCGAAGGTATAGCTCTCTTTATAAAGGCTATTCCGTATAACTTCTATTCGCTTCTTACATTTGTGTTTATCATAGCAATTACACTTATGAAGTTTGACTACGGCCCGATGAAAATCCAGAACCAGCTCGCATTAGACGGCAAGGAAGAAACAGTAGACAACGATGTAGACGATACACCGTCACAGGGCGGCAGGGTTATAGACCTTGTATTACCCGTTGTGATACTTATCATTACTTGCATAATGTCTATGCTTTATGTAGGCGGTCTCTGGAACGGCGAGGGTATGAGCATGGTTGATGCATTCGGCAACACCGATGCAACAGTTGCACTTCCTATGGGCGGACTTATTGCACTTGTTATTACCATAATTTACTATGCATTAAGAAAGATCGTTACATTCAAAGAATCTATGGAAAGAATACCTGCAGGCTTCAATGCAATGGTACCTGCAATCCTTATTCTTCTTATGGCTACATCTCTCAAGAACATTGCAAATGATGTACTCGGTATCAATGTGTATGTAGATGCAATGATGAAGGCTGCAGCTCCCGGACTTGCTAACTTCCTGCCTGCAGTAATCTTCCTTGTAGCTTGTGTTCTTGCTTTTGCAACAGGAACATCCTGGGGTACATTTGGTATACTTATCCCGATTGTTACACTCATATTCCCCGAGGGTTCAATACTTCTTATAGTAGGTATGTCTGCTTGTCTTGCAGGTGCTGTATGCGGTGACCACTGCTCACCTATATCCGACACCACAATTATGTCCTCTGCAGGTGCAAGATGCAATCACTTAAACCATGTATCCACACAGCTCCCGTATGCAATTACAGTTGCTGTAATATCGTTCTTGGGATACCTTCTTACAGGATTTACCGTATTCCAGAACTGGTTTGTGGTATTCCCGATACTTGTAGTTGTTATGATTGCGGCACTTTTTGTTATCAAAAAGGTAACTGCAGATAAATAATAGTATTGGTAAAAAAAAGAAAGGAGACCTGTTATGAAGAAAATGGTATTTGTGATTAATCCATATTCCGGTAAGATGAAGATCAAACCAGTTCTTCTTGACATATTGCATATGTTTTCCGAGGCGGGATATGAAACAAATGTTTGTGTTACACTCTATCGCTCACACGCGCAGGAGATCGCCCAGAACGCCCCCGACGATACTGAACTTATCGTTGTAAGCGGCGGCGACGGCACACTAAACGAAGTAATTACAGGTCTTCTTAAGTCAGGAAAAAAGCTGCCTGTGGGGTATATCCCTGCAGGCAGCACAAATGACTTTGCATCATCTATGGGGATATCTATGGACCCCAGGATTGCCGCAAAAAGCATAATAGACGGCAAGGCTTTTGATATTGATATAGGATATTTTAATAACGAGAGATATTTTTCGTATATTGCATCATTTGGAGTGTTTACTGCGGCGTCGTACAACACCCCGCAGTCGTTTAAAAACACCTTTGGGCATCTTGCGTATGTGCTCGAAGGTATGAAGGATTTAACCAAGATAGTGCCCTACAATGTAAAAATCGAAACAGACGATGCTGTGCTCGAGGGCAGCTATATATTCGGCAGTGTAACCAATACCACATCTGTCGGCGGAATGATAAAGTTAAGTGACGAAATGGTCAAATTAAATGACGGACTATTTGAAATAGTTCTGGTCAAAAACCCCAAGACAATCAACGAAATGAACGCTATAATAAGAGGTTGCCTTATGTCCAACTTTACAGGTGAGGGCTTTGAATTTATAAAGTCCAAAAAGGTAACAATGCATTTTGAAAATGATATGGACTGGTCGCTCGATGGTGAGCACCAGAGGACAGGCGATACCGTCTGTGTGGAAAACATAAAAACCGCAGCAACAATAATTAAGTAAGGAAGATTTAAACTATGCTCACAAGCAGAGAATATTTTAAGACAGCATTAAAACTTCTTGCAGATATTGCAAAAAAAGAAGACTATATAGATAGTGAACTTGTTATGATACCGGAGCTTGACGAGGTATCAAAAAAGTATTCTATGGAATGGCTCAAAAATGAGGAATTTAAGTCTGTGTTTAAGGGCAATACCACAGGCTATTATCTGGGACTTTGTGCCAATATGATAGGCGGAGGTATGCTCTACGCGAGTGCGTGGGCAGATAACATCAGACAGTTTGAAAAATTACGATACGACGAAATCTACGACGGAAGCGTGTGGGAGAACATCTTTATACTCGCGGAGGCGTCCACCGATAATGATAAAACAAACTTCAGAGCATTTGTGATAAAACTTTTTGAAGCATGGGTAAAGAGCGTTTATGAGTATCTTACATCAGACAACGCAGGCGACTACCTCATAGAGTCGTTCAGGGCGTTTTTCTTAATCGGTGCAGGTATCAAGCTCTGTACACTGGGATATTAGAAATATAAAAAAGCACTTCGAAAGAAGTGCTTTTTTGGTGCCGGTGGTCGGGGTCGAACCGACACGGTGTTGCCACCACGAGATTTTGAGTCTCGCACGTCTGCCAATTCCATCACACCGGCAAATTGGCTACTTTGATATAATAACATACTTTGCAAGATTTTGCAAGAGGAAAATTAAAAAAATTGAGGGTATCTCAAAAAAAGATACCCTCAATTTTTTATTAGTTAAGTTTTACTTTCTTATCGCCTTTAAGTGCAGCCCATACGGGACCGGAGATAAATACTGATGAGTAAGTACCTGCCACTATACCAACAATAAGCGGGAGTGCAAACTCTTTGATTGACTGTACACCGATGATGTAGAGTACCACGAGTGTAAAGAGTGTTGTTAAGCTTGTGTTGATAGAACGGCCAAGTGTCTGCCAGATACTTGTGTTTACTACATCAGCAAAGCTTGTCTTCTTGGAGAGTCTTGCATTTTCTCTTATTCTGTCAAAGATAACGATTGTAGCATTGATAGAATAACCGAGTATTGTAAGAAGTGCTGCTATAAAAGAAGTATTTACAGGAACTCTAAATATGATGTAAAAACTTATCATTATAGCGAGGTCGTGTATAAGAGCAATTACTGCCGCAATACCGGAGAGCACTTCGAAACGGAATGTGATGTAGAGAAGCATAAGAACTGCTGCTACAAGAATAGATGTAATAGCACTCTTCCAGAGCTCTTTACCAACAGTTGCGCTTATTGACTGAACGCTTATGTCTTCTTTAATCTTAAAGGTGTCTTTAAGAACTGTTTTAACTTCCTTTGTCTGTTTAGCATCAAGGTCAGCCTTGGTCTTAATAAGAACACCGTTTGTTTCTGCAACCTTCTGAACAGAAGACACATCTACATTTTCAATCTTTTCAAAAGCCTTGATTATAGCTTTTTCGTCGTATTTGATATTGGGAACATTGATTTCTGTACCGCCTGCAAAGTCAATGTCAAGGTTAAATCCGCCGTTTATAAAGTAGCAAGCAATACCTGCAACAACTATTAATATGGAAATAATAGCGAATATTGATTTTTTCTGTACTATATTAAACATTCTTTGTTACCTCCTTGTATGCACAGTAGAGCTTGGGGCTTTTTAAGTTGAAGCCCATAAGCTGACGAAGTAAGAATCTTGTAATAACGATAGCTGTAAACATACTTACTACAGTACCTATAAAGAGTGTAATAGCAAAGCTCTGGATTGTACCTGTACCGAAGAGGTAGAGTACAACTGCAGCGATTACTGTTGTAACATTGGAGTCCAAAATAGCGGAGAACGCTCTGTGGAAGCCTGAATCAACAGCTGCACGGATTGTCTTGCCGTTGGAGAGTTCTTCTTTGATTCTTTCGAATATAACTACATTTGCGTCAACTGCAGTACCGATAGTAAGAATAACACCTGCGATACCGGGGAGTGTCAGATTTACTTTAAGAGCACCAAGGATAAGTGCTACTATGGAGATGTATCCAACAAGAGCTATACAGGATACAAAACCGCACATTCTGTACATTATTATCATAAAGAGCATTACGAGGATTAAACCTATAAGTGCTGCTGTAAGGGAGTTGTCAAGTGCCTTTTCACCAAGTGTTGCACCAACTGTTCTGGATTCTGCAAGCTTAAGTGAGAAGGGGAGCTTACCGCCCTGAATCTGTGCAGCGAGCTTTTTAGCCTCTTCGCTGGTAAAGTCGCCTTCGATGTAGCATTCATCGGAGTCGATTTTCTGGCTTACTCTGGGAGCAGAGATGAGGTTGTTGTCAAGATAGATAGCAATTACATTGTTGCCGTCTGTATACTGGCTGATTTTTTCGGTAGCTTCTGCAAATTTCTTTGCACCGTTTGATGTGAATTTGAGTGTTACCTTGTACGCCATAGAGCTGTCGCTTATGGGGCCGTATTCAGCCTTTGCGCTCTTGACATCGTCGCCTTCAAGAACTACAGTTCCCATTGTTTCTTCTTCTGTGAGCTCTTTTTTGGGCTCTTCTTTCTTTTCGTCTGCTTTTTCTTCGGTAGCAGTTTCAGTTTGCTGCGTTACAACTGTGCTTATATCTCTGAATGTAAGAACAGCAGTTTCACCAAGTACCTCTACGGCATCCTCGGGGTTAGCGATTGAGGGTATTTCTACTCTTATTCTGCCTTCGCCCTGTCTGGAAACGGTAGCTTCGGTGTAGCCGAGGGAGTCAAGTCTTGATTTTAATACCTGCTCTGCAGCATCGAGGTCTTCGTCAGAAACATTTTTTGCATCTGCAGCAGGCTCAAATACGAGCTCGGAACCGCCTGCAAGGTCGATACCTCTCTTGATACCGTGTTCTTTGTCCAATACGTTGTGAATCTGTTTTCCGCCTATCTGGAGGCCAAATGCGGCAATATATGCCAATAATGCAATAATGATGATAACTATTGCAAATTTACCAATGCTTTTTGAAGTCATTTAATTCATCCTTTCTTTGTTATTTGCAAGAATTTAAGCTTTTGATATTTTTATCAAATCCTCAAAACATACATTGTTGGTTTGTATATAAAAGAGCTTGTCCGCTTAACACATTCTGCATACGGACAGCTATTATATATCAGGTTTTGATTAGACTCTGCATAGTACAAATTTTCAAACTCCTCTTCAAAGATAGCCTTGAACGGGTTTACCCACGAAACAAACTTGTATACGGGTTTTCCTATGGAAGAAGGGGGATTTTTGCTGTCTAATGAAAGGGAAAAAGGCGCAGCAAAAAACTGCGTATTATGCGAATTCTCGTATTCAATGTGAACATAGTTGCACATCATCGTGAGAACAAGCAGGATACACAGAGTAATTGCCGATATTCTAAACAAAAGTACTTTTAATTTTGTCATTGGCTCTTTGTCCCTGTAAATTATTTTTTCTTGGTATTAATACCGATTATTCCGCCAAAGGCTGACAATATGATAGCTGTAAGAAACATCATACCTATGGAAGTATCGGGTACATAGCTTTTAAATACGGCAAACCCAGAGATAACTCTGATAAGAGTATACAAAATTCCTGAAAGAGAACCGTGCAGCCAACCGAAGCCGTGAGCATTTCTGGAGGATAAAATTCCGCCGAAAACAAGGCTTATTACGGTGATTGCGGTAACGATGGGGCTTACCATAGAGTCTGCGAGCGAGGTGTAGGTATACACGGCAGATAATATTCCAAAAGCTATGACAAGGAATATGTACGCTCCCACAGTTCCTTTTAAAACTGCGGAAATAAGAGCAACAAATGGAAAACTGCTTTTTGCAGTTTCGTCGCGTTTAATCATAAATCCACCTCCGATTATTACAAGAATATTCGGAGGTGACATTTATTATGACTGATTATTCCTCTTCGGGAATGGGAGTAGGCTCTGCCTTGGTTTCGGGAGCAGCTTTGATAACCTCGCTTACGGAAGTTCTCTTAAAGCAAATTACGCTCTTTTCCTTGGCACTGCCTGTTTCTACAAAAATTTCATCATCTTTGATCTGGATGATTTTGCCGACAATACCGCCTATTGTAAGCACCTTGTCGCCTACGATAAGACCGTCGAGCATAAGCTTGGTGAGCTTTTCACGCTTTTTCTGCGGTCTTATAATCATAAAATACATAAGTGCAAAAAGGACAATAAAAGGAACTAGCATTCCGATTAATCCTCCTGCAGGAGCAGGCTCTGGCATAGTATACACCTCCTATAATATAATTAACATTATAATTATATCCTAAATATTAACAAAAATCAAGCAAAATATACACATTGGATATATGTTTACAATTAGTTAAAAAACGAGATTACACTCTCTTTGAATATGCTTTAAGCTTTTCTTCTTTAAACTCTTTAAATGTGCCGTTATCAAGACTGTCGCGGATGTTTTGCATAAGTCTGTTGTAGAAGTTTAGGTTGTGCAGAACACAAAGCCTCATAGCAAGCATCTCCTTGGCTTTAAAGAGATGGCGTATATACGCTCTCGAATAATTCCTGCACGCAGGGCAGGTGCAGCCGGGTTCTATCGGGAGAGGGTCTTTTTCGAACTTTTCGTTCTTTAAATTCATATATCCGTTTTCGGTAAAAAGGTTGCAGTGCCTTGCATTTCGGCTGGGCATTACGCAGTCAAAAAAGTCGATACCTCTGTCTACCGCCTCCAGTATATTTTGCGGTGTTCCCACACCCATAAGGTATCTGGGCTTGTCCTTGGGTGCGTATGGCAGGGTAACATCTAATATGTGATACATTTCCTCTGTGGTTTCGCCCACCGCAAGACCGCCTATTGCGTAGCCGTCAAGGTCGAGCTTGGCGATTTCTTTCATATTTTCAATTCTCAAATCGTCAAAGGTCGCCCCCTGGTTTATGCCAAAGAGCATCTGCTTGGGGTTTACTGTATCGGGCAGGGCGTTTAGTCTTGCAAGTTCCTTTTTGCATCTTTCGAGCCAGCGGATTGTCCTCTCGTGCGACTCTTTGGCGTATTTATACTCTGCCGGCAGTGCCACACATTCGTCAAAAGCCATAGCAATGGTCGAGCCAAGGTTAGATTGTATCTGCATACTTTCTTCCGGCCCCATAAATATCTTTTTTCCGTCTATGTGAGAGTTAAAGTATACGCCCTCTTCCTTGATTTTGCGGAGCTTTGCCAGAGAAAAAACCTGAAATCCGCCGCTGTCTGTAAGGATTGGTCTGTCCCAGTTCATAAATTTATGAAGTCCGCCAAGTTCCTTTATAATCTTGTCGCCGGGGCGTACATGCAGATGGTATGTGTTGGATAATTCCACCTGGCACCCGATATCCTTTAGGTCCATAGAGGATACCGCACCTTTTATGGCACCGAGCGTTCCTACATTCATAAATACGGGTGTCTGAACTGTGCCGTGTACTGTCTTGAATTCGCCTCGCCTTGCAAGGCCTTCTTGCTTTATAAGTGTAAACATAATTACTCCTTAATGAATTTGATAAATTAATTATAGTATAAAAGCCTTGCTTAGTCAAATAGATATTATTTATTAATCGTTTTTAAAAATAACCAATATATTTATGGTGTATCTGCATTTCCGTATACTCTTTTCATTGCTTCTGCCGAAACAACCCATTGTTTTCCAAATTTGCACACATCAATTCCGTTTATTAGTTTTCCGTAACTGATAGCTTTTCTTAGTGTACTTTCATTAAGTCCCCATAGGGCGGTTGCATCACCGAATGACATAAGGTTGTCAAAGGGAGTATCTATCCTTTCGCCGTTTTTCCACAATTCATCACAAGACAAATCAAGTTCGTCATTCCATACAATTCCATAACCGCCGACATCGACAGTTACGCTGCAAAATTGTTCGGGATTTTCAACAAGATTTTTGAAAATCGGTAATTTATCAAATAACAATTTTAAATCATATATTTTTGTTATTCCTTCGCAGAACTGTACACTTAGTCTGTATTCCGAAAGAGGGGTAACATTCTTTACTTTATGAAACATAATAATCCTCCTTTATTCAAGCGGCGGAAGCTGCTTAAATTCCTGAGTATCCCAAATTGTTTTAAGGTCTTGTCTGTTGATTGTAATCCATTCGCGTACCATACTCAAAGCTTTTGGCGGGAGATGTCCCTCTATAACATTTCCTGTCATAAAATCGATTGCAGCTACATCATCATTATAGATTGCGTGAATATGGGGTGGATTATGCTCACTTTGCAAAAAATACATTCTTATTATAATTCCATAAAATTTTGATAATATCGGCATATTCTCACTACCTTCCATTTACATTATATCACGATATCGTGATATTGTCAACAAAATATATGCTATGATAAAAACGACTATATCACTTTTTAGCAATATAGTCGTTTTACATTTACCCAATAAACATTGCATCTCCAAAACTGAAAAATCTGTACTTTTCCTTTACTGCTTCAGAGTATGCATTCATTATTATTTCTTTAGTTGCAAGGGAGCTTACCAGCATAAGTAGCGTTGACTCCGGCAGATGAAAGTTTGTAATAAGTGCGTCGGGGCATTTGAATTTGTACGGAGGATATATAAAGATATCCGTCCAGCCGCTTTGCTCCTTTACAAAGCCCAAATCATCGCATACGGTTTCCAGAACTCTTGTGGAGGTTGTGCCCACAGAGATTACTCTGCCGCCGTTTTCCTTGGTTTTGTTTATGATATCGGCAGTTTCCTTGGTTATCTCAAAAAACTCCGAGTGCATCTTGTGGTTTTCTACATCTTCTACCTTTACGGGTCTGAATGTTCCAAGACCGACATGCAGTGTTACATATGCCAGATTTACGCCTTTTTCCTCTATTTGTTTCAAAAGTTCGGGGGTAAAGTGCAGTCCTGCAGTAGGTGCCGCCGCACTGCCCTCGTGTTTGGAATACACTGTCTGATAGCGTTCTCTGTCCTGGAGGTGCTCTGTAATATACGGCGGAAGCGGCATTTCGCCAAGTGTGTCGAGGACATTTTCAAAAAGACCTTCGTAGTAAAACTTAACAAGCCTGTTTCCGTCGTTTACGGTGTCCAGAATCTCGGCAGTTAAAAGTCCTCCGCCAAAGATAAATCTTGCACCGGGTTTTGCCTTTTTTCCTGGTTTAAGAATTACTTCCCATATGTCCTGATCTTTTCTTGTAAGGAGCAAAAACTCTATCTTTCCGCCGGTGCCCTCTTTTTCGCCGTAGAGCCTTGCAGGGATAACCCTTGTGTTGTTAAGAACCAGGCAGTCACCTTTATTGAGTTTGTCCAGAATATCGGTAAAACGAGCGTGCTCTATATCTCCCGTCTGCTTGTTTACGCACATAAGCCTCGATGACGAACGGTCCAAAAGCGGTGTCTGTGCAATAAGCTCTTGGGGCAGCTCGTAGTAAAAATCACTTGTTTTCAAAACGCAGGTGTCCTTTCATATATTAATAAATACTGTCAATCTCTGTTCCGGGGTAGTAATACGACAGAATTTCGTCATATGTATGACCAAGGTCTGCCATGCCTTTGGCACCGTATTGGCTCATTCCCACACCGTGACCGTATCCGCCGCCGGTAAACAGATATCCTCCGGCACTATCGCCTGCGGTTATGGTCTGTGTTCCATTGGAGGATATAACGGAAAAGGTGTTTCCCAATGAAACAGTTTTGCCGTTAGAAGACACAGCCGAAAAACTTGATGTACGAAGTGTCTCTTCGGCTCCCATTACAAACAGTTTTTTGCTTCCCGATGAGGAAATAGGGGATATGGTGTACTTCTGGCTCTTTACGCCTTTGTCAAAGAAAGGCGAATATGTCTGCTGTCTTTTAAATGTGTAGCTATCCTCTGTACCGTATACGGTAAGCTCATACGCTCTTCCTGTTTCGTCGTTTAAAACCTCAAGACTTTCTACTGTTCCTATATCTATATCTTTTTCGTCAAGAACTTCTTGTATATCATCGAGTGTAAGTGTAGCGGACCAGGTGTGCCTTGGTGCATCTTCCGGCTCATATGGATCGGGAACGCCCGAAAGATAGGGTATGGAAGAGCCCCACACATTTTTGACATTTGCGGTGTGGCCTCCGCTTGCCGAATAAAAGAGCGACTCTATAATCTCGCCCTCGTGAGTAACCACAAGTCCGCAGGTGGAGTCTACCGCCTCTATTACCGCTTCACATTCCGAGGGGATACCGCCGTACATCTGGCAGTTGGTTGTAGAACAAACATTAAAACCTAAAGAGGTGTGCTTGTTGTAGTTGGAAACAGCAAAACCTCTTGCACAAACGGCTTGAGCCTTTAGTGCCTCAATATTCCACGACGACGGCATTTCGCTTGCTATTACGCCGTAGAGATAGTGTTCCAGGGGAAGAATGTTTATAACGGTAAGAAGGTTTTCCTCTTCGTTTTCAAATATTATCCCGCCTCTGTAGGCACTGCCCTCTACCGAAATGTTTCCGCCAATCGGCATAAGAGAAAAGTTTTCGGCAGAATTTACAATCTGAGTGTCGTTTATAATAACCTCTGTGTCGCTGTATGCAGCTATGGTAAAGCTCTGACCCCATAGGGTTCCCACTTCTCTGTGGGTGGTTCCGTCGTGATAGCCGTAGCTTAGCCCCTCGTCAACATTAATCGTAACGGAGTTTTTTGCCGTTTCGCCGTAATAGAGGCCAACCTTTATGGTGTCATAATCCTGTGCACTTGCATATAATGAAGTTGTCAGTATCAGAGTAAACAAGATGACAAATGTAAGTATTACTTTTTTCAAAAAACATCACCCCTTGATACGCTATATTATAAAGTGTAAGACAATTTCCGTCAAGTTTTTTAACAAATTTGTCAACAAATGACCTCAAATTGTAATACTACTTGTTGGTATTTTTTGTGATATAACCTTGACTTGAAGGCGAAAAGGTGTTATACTTACTTATATTAGATAGAGGTGCGTTTTTAATGAGTACTTAAGATTAGAGGTCAGGGCCTTGCAGTCTTTAAGAAAAGGTAAAAACGCCGAAGTCGGCATCTGCCTTGAAATTTGCCGGCTGGTTGCATCGTAAACAGCGCTGTGACTGTCGCATATTTTGTGTTATATTGCGGAGAGCTACTTGGCTTTTTTGTGTTCCCCGGGTAATAACATTTGCGGAGGGCTATCTGTACCTTTTTGTAGTGCAGCCGGCTCTTGTAGTGCCGGCTTTTGTTTTGCAATCGAATATATAATGTATCTGAAAGGATTGATATTTATGAAAAAGTACAATGTTGCCGTAGTAGGTGCTACGGGTATGGTAGGAAGGACTTTCTTAAAAGTTCTGGAAGAGCTTAAGCTCCCTGTAGAAAATTACTATCTTATGGCGTCTGCTCGTTCTGCAGGCAGCAAGGTTACCTTTATGGGTAAGGAATATGTAATAGAAGAGCTTACCGAAAATTCCTTTGACAAGGATATAGACATAGCTCTCTTTTCCGCAGGCGGCTCCACAAGTGAGAAGTTTGCTCCCATCGCAGCATCAAAGGGCGTAGTTGTTATAGATAACTCCAGCGCTTGGAGAATGGACCCCGAGGTTCCGCTTGTTGTTCCGGAGGTTAACCCCGAGGATATCTTAAAGCACAAGGGTATAATTGCTAACCCCAACTGTTCCACAATTCAGGCAATGGTAGCATTAAAGCCTCTTCACGACAAGTACAAAATCAAGAGAATAGTATATTCCACATATCAGGCTGTATCCGGTGCAGGTATGGCAGGCTGGAAGGATCTCGAGGACGGCTTAAAAGGGGAAGCACCCAAGAAATTCCCCCATCCTATAGCAAATAACTGTCTGCCCCATATAGATGTATTTCTTCCCAATGGCTACACCAAGGAAGAAATGAAGATGGTTAATGAAACTATCAAAATTCTGGGAGACGACTCCTTGAAAATTACTGCAACAACAGTAAGAGTTCCTGTGTTCAACAGCCACAGCGAATCTATCAACCTCGAGTTTGAAAAGCAGTTTGATTTAGATGAATTAAAAGAAGTACTTAAAAATGCCCCCGGCATTGTAGTTCAGGACGACCCCGAGAACAATGTTTATCCTCTTGCAACAAATGCAACAGGCTTCAACGAAACATTTGTAGGCCGTATCCGTCGTGACGAAAGTGTGGAAAGCGGTGTGAATCTCTGGGTTGTAGCAGACAACATCAGAAAGGGTGCTGCTGCAAATGCAGTACAGATTGCTCAGAAACTTATCTCTTATTGGGAAAATTAATTCGGAGGGAATTTTATGAAACCGATAGTTTTTACAGGAGCAGCCGTTGCTATAATCACACCATTTAACGAAAACGGAATTGATTTTGAAAGCTTTGGCAAGATTATAGACGACCAGATAGAAAACGGCACAGATGCAATCGTTGTATGCGGTACAACGGGCGAATCTGCCACTATGCCTGATGCAGAACACTTAAGTGCTATCGAATTTTGTGTAAAGCGTGTCAACAAGAGAGTACCCGTAATTGCAGGCACAGGCTCAAACGATACACCGCATTGTGTGCACTTAAGCCAGAGTGCAGAAGCTCTTGGCGCAGATGCACTTCTTCTTGTAACACCTTATTACAACAAGACCACCCAAAGAGGTCTCATAGCTCACTACACTATGGTTGCCAACTCGGTTAATCTGCCTATAATTCTCTACAATGTACCGTCGAGAACAGGACTTAATATCCTGCCCGAAACACTAAAGGAACTGTCCAAAGTTCCAAACATCGTAGCTGTCAAGGAAGCCAGCGGAAACATTTCGCAGGTTGCCAAGATTGCAGAGCTTTGCGGCGACGATATGATTATCTATTCGGGTAACGACGACCAGATTGTACCTATTATGTCGCTTGGCGGCAAGGGCGTAATCTCTGTTTTGTCAAATGTTGCACCCAGACAGACACACGACATAGCAGACCTTTATTTAAAGGGCGATGTCAAAAAAGCTCTGGAAATGCAGCTTAAGGCGATAGAACTTATTGATGCACTCTTTATAGAGGTTAATCCTATCCCTGTAAAGACTGCAATGAATATGCTTGGCTACAATGCAGGTTCCCTTAGAATGCCGCTTTATGAAATGAGCGACGCCAACAAGGAAACATTGAGAAAAGCAATGGTTAACTACGGAATACTTTAAGTAAATACTATGGGGCTGTAATTTTTACAGCCCCGCTTTTTGCACAGGAGGAAAATATTATATGATTAATATAATTTTAAGCGGATGCAACGGCAAGATGGGACAGGTTATATCCCGTCTTGTAAGCGATATGGACGATGCAAAGATACTTTTCGGTTACGATATAAACACCGAAAAAAAGTGGGATTACGAGGTTTATTCTTCCTTTGAGGCAACACCCAAGGGCGATGTGGTTATAGATTTTTCTCATCCTGCTTGCTTTGACCAAATAGTATCGTATTGTAAGGACACCAAAACTCCGCTTGTAATGGCTACCACCGGTCTTTCGGTTGAGCAGAGAAAATCTCTCGAAGAGCTCTCCGGCGATGTTGCGGTATTTTTTACAGCCAATATGTCGCTTGGTGTTAACCTTCTTATAAGCCTTGTAAAAAAGGCGGCACTTCTCTTGGAGGATAGCTTTGATATAGAAATTATAGAGAAACATCACAACCAGAAGATAGATGCCCCCAGCGGAACGGCACTTATGATTGCAGATGAAATAGCAGATACCCTTACAAACACTCCAGAATATGTCTATGACAGACATTCTGTAAGGAAAAAACGCTCCAAAAACGAAATCGGTATCCACGCACTTCGCGGCGGCACGATAGTAGGCGAGCACGAGGTTGTCTTTGCCGGAAACGACGAAATCATAGAGATTAAGCATACCGCAATGAGCAAGGAAGTCTTTGCAGTCGGCAGTATAAAGGCAGCAAAGTTCATTAGTGGCAAAACTGCAGGTATGTACGATATGAAAAATATCATGGAAGTATAACATTTTGTAAAAAAATGTAATTTTTTACTTGTATATTAATAAATATTATGGTAGAATGATTACATCAATTATAATGGATAGAAAGGGGCAAAAAAATGCTTTACAGTTCAGAAGTAGAAAATATGTGCGTAGTTAAAAAAGGCGCAAATCATGGACCGGCTCCTATTCCTCAGGAAGGTCTTTGGACCAAATCCAAGGAAATCAAAGATATTTCCGGTCTTACACACGGTATTGGCTGGTGTGCACCTCAGCAGGGTACATGCAAGCTCACCTTAAATGTTAAAGAAGGTATCATTCAGGAAGCTCTTGTAGAAACCATCGGTTGCTCGGGTATGACTCACTCCGCAGCTATGGCTTCCGAAATTCTTCCCGGCAAGACAATCCTCGAAGCATTAAACACAGACCTTGTTTGTGATGCTATTAACACAGCTATGAGAGAACTCTTCCTCCAGATTGTATACGGAAGAACACAGACTGCATTCTCCGAAGACGGTCTCCCCGTTGGTGCAGGACTCGAAGACCTTGGTAAAGGTTTGAGAAGCCAGGTAGGTACAATGTACGGTACTTTGGCAAAGGGTCCCAGATACTTGGAAATGGCAGAAGGCTATGTAACAAAGGTTGCTCTTGATGAAGACGACGAAATCATCGGTTACAAGTTCGTACACCTTGGCAAAATGATGGAAATGATTACTAAAAAGGGTATGGATGCAAACGAGGCTCTCGAAAAAGCAAGCGGACAGTACGGTAGAGTAGACAGCGCTGCTAAGCTTATCGACCCCAGACACGAGTAAGGAGGATAAGTTACAATGGCATTATTTGAAAGTTATGAAAGAAGAATAAATAACATAAATGCAGTTCTCAATGCAAATGGTATTGCATCTATCGAAGAAGCAAAGAAGATCTGCGATGACAAGGGTATTGACCCTTACGAAATAGTAAAAGGTATTCAGCCTATCTGCTTTGAAAACGCTGCTTGGGCATATGTAGTAGGTGCTGCTCTCGCTATCAAGAGAGGCTGCAAGACTGCTGCTGACGCTGCAGAAGTTATCGGCGAAGGCCTCCAGGCTTTTTGTATCGACGGCTCTGTTGCAGACGACAGAAAGGTTGGTTTAGGTCACGGTAACCTCGGCGCAATGCTTTTAAGAGAAGAAACCAAGTGCTTTGCATTCTTGGCTGGTCACGAATCCTTTGCAGCAGCAGAGGGTGCTATCGGTATTGCAAAGAGTGCTAACAAAGTAAGAAAAGAACCCTTAAGAGTAATCCTTAACGGTCTTGGTAAAGACGCAGCACAGATTATCTCCAGAATTAACGGTTTTACATATGTGCAGACACAGTTTGACTATGCTACCGGTAAAGTAAATGTTGTTAAAGAAAAAGCTTACTCCGACGGCGAAAGAGCAAAGGTTCGTTGCTACGGCTCCGACGATGTTAGAGAAGGCGTTGCTATAATGCACTTAGAGGGTGTTGATGTTTCCATCACAGGTAACTCCACCAACCCCACAAGATTCCAGCACCCCGTTGCAGGTACATACAAAAAGGAATGTATCGCACTCGGTAAGAAGTACTTCTCCGTTGCTTCCGGCGGCGGTACAGGAAGAACACTTCACCCCGACAATATGGCTGCCGGCCCCGCTTCCTACGGTATGACAGATACACTTGGAAGAATGCACTCCGATGCACAGTTTGCAGGTTCTTCTTCCGTTCCTGCCCATGTTGAAATGATGGGACTTATCGGTGCAGGTAACAACCCAATGGTTGGTATGACCGTTGCTGTTGCAGTTGCAGTACAGGAATGTATGAATAAGTAATTTTAATAATTAAATTAAAGTAGACACATCATTTTGGAAAAAGTGCCAATGATGTGTCTTTCCTTTTTGTCAAAAAATCCTTGATACTCATTTGCAGAACTGATATACTAATGTTGTCACACAAACTGAATAATTGGAAATTGGAGTATTTTTGCGTAAATACTTTTATTTTGGTACACAATATTATGGATTTGGTAAAAGTGCAAATCCCACTAATATTGTGTACAAAAAATACTTTGTTCCGATTAGTTTGTGTGACAACAATCGGGGTTTGCATTTTTCGGTGTGTACAACTTCGGTTGTACACACTTTTTTATCGGGAGCGAAGCTGATGCCTGATGTTTTTGGATTTTCGGCTAAAGGAAGAAACGACAACAAAAAAATAACGGCAAAAATCAGGAGTAATGCACCCCTTATAGATACAGATTTTTCGAAACTGCACAGTAGGGAAGATATATCCCTTGTTTCCGTTTGCAAAAAGTTCGTACAAAAGCAGTTCGGACTAAAAAATACAGCTGGTATAGCATTTTATTGCAATATAAATAAAGATGGCGAAATCTATGGCGAAAGGGACGGCAAGGTGGTCTTTTTCGGTACATACAGCCTTGGTTGCGGATATGTAGTCGGGGATTTTTTGGGCGAAAAAAATGTGTTATCGGAGCCTCTTGTATATAGCCAAAGCAGAAAATGCCAGCTTTTTATATGGCGTTTAGATAATGGATATATGGGGTTGTGGGTTGTTAAAGACAAAGATACATCACATATATACAAGCTCATAGATAGAAAAATAGCATATTTCAAGGAGTTTAAAATATGAAAAACACCACTCTTTGCTACATTGAGCACAAAGGCAAAGTCCTTATGCTTTTCAGAAACAAGAAAAAGAAAGATGCCAACGAGGGCAAATGGATTGGTATAGGCGGAAAATTCAAAGAAAACGAAAGTCCCGAAGAATGTATGTTAAGAGAAGTATATGAAGAAACGGGCATAGAGCTAAAAAAGTGGAAATACCGTGCCGTAATAACCTTTGCATCGGATAGGTGGGAGGGTGAGTATATGCACCTTTTTACAGCAACTGCCGATACCGACGAGATTTGCACCTGCAACGAGGGCACTCTTAAATGGATAGACAAAGAAGATATCCTTTCGCTTAATATGTGGGAGGGGGACAGAGTTTTCCTTGAATTACTGGATAAAGGCGAAGATTTTTTCTCTCTCAAATTAATTTATGAGGGCGACAAGCTTATAAAAGCCATAAAAGACGGACACATCGCATAAATCTGTATGCGGTGTGTTTTGTTTTGACAAAATATAATGAGTGTGGTATTATATGAAACGGTGAGTAAAATGAATGTATACGATTTTGACAACACTATATATGACGGCGAGAGTGCACTGGATTTTTTCTGGTACTGTCTTAAAAGAAAGCCTGTGCTTTTAAAGGTACTTTTTCCTATATTATTTGACCTCATAAAGTACAAGTCGTGCCGTATGACAGAAGAGGAATTTAAGGCAAGGGGTGCATATTACACCGAGAGCTTTTTTAATCTCTTTGATGACATATATGCCGAGATAGCAAATTTCTGGGACAAAAACGAGCACAAGATTAAACCGTTTTACGAAAATGTAAGAAAAGCCGACGATGTAATAGTTACTGCAAATGTCAATGTGTTGGTTGGCGAAATTTTTAACCGTATGGGCATCAAAAATTATATATCAACAGAGTTTGATATGATCGAGGGCAAGCTTGGAAACATCTGCTTTTCCAAGGTAAAGGCAGAGCTTTTCAGGGAAAAATATGCAAAAGAGATAGACGACCTTTATACCGATTCCCAAAACGATGCTCCGCTTATGGAAATGGCAAAAAATGTGTATATGGTCAAGGGCAACAAAATAACAAAGATAAAGTGAGAGGACACCAAAGATGATTAATTCAAAAAAACTTCGCGGCAATATCCTGCTTTTTATTACGGCTTTTATATGGGGTACGGCTTTTGTGGCACAAAGGCAGGGGGTAGAAATTCTTGACCCTTGTACATACAACGGTATTCGCTCGTTTTTTGGCTGTATGGCACTTATGCCCGTAATTCTTTTTATGGATTTCAAAGCAAAGAAGAATAACACCTATGTCAAGGATAATCCAAAGCTGCTTGCTCTTGGCGGTATTGTATGCGGAGTTATACTTTTTCTTGCGTCTACCGTGCAGACGGCGGCACTTATTGATGCCGACGAGGGCAAGGCGGGCTTTATGACGGCACTGTATCTCATAATAGTTCCGATACTTGGAATTTTTATCGGCAAAAAGATACGCCCTGTGGTGTGGCTGTGTGTTGTTTTTGCTACATTGGGCTTGTATTTTCTCTGTGTCAAAGAGGGAACACGATTTAGCTTTGATAAGAGCGAGATACTGCTTCTTCTGTGTGCACTTATCTTTGCATTTCATATTATGGCGGTGGACTATTTTTCGCCGAGATTAAATGGCGTCAAGCTGTCTTTTATACAGTTTTTGGTGGTTGGGCTCATAAGCCTTGTATACATAGTTCTTATAGACAAACCGCAGATGTCGGATATAATAAAATGTGCACTTCCTATAATATATGCGGGAGTATTCAGCTCGGGTATTGCATACACCTTGCAGATAGTTGCCCAAAAGGACACCGAGCCGGCTGTTGCATCTATCATAATGAGTATGGAGTCGCTTTTTGCACTGCTTGCAGGAATAGTAGTGTCGGGAAATCAGCCCGGTATAAGAGAGATAATCGGTTGCATATTTATGCTTGCGGCGATAATCCTTGTCGAATTACCCGAAAAAAAGAAGGAGAGATAGTCTATGCCAAAGATATTAGTTTCTGCCTGCCTTTATGGCGAGTGTACCAAATATGACGGTACCTGCAATCTTTTAAAGCATCCGTTGTTTTTAAAGTGGAAGAATATGGGCGAGCTTATCCCCGTATGTCCCGAGGTTATGGGAGGACTTCCTACCCCCAGACCCTGCAGCGAAATAAAAGACGGCAAAGTGGTAAATACCGAGGGACAAGATGTAACAGATAACTTTAACAAAGGTGCCCAAGAAACCTTGAAAATCGCCAGAGAAAACGGCGTAACCTTTGCCATACTAAAGCAGGGGAGTCCATCTTGCGGATGCAAGAAAATATATGACGGCACTTTCTCGGGTAAAAAGATATCGGGTATGGGCGTAACCGCAAGACTTCTTACAGATAACGGCATAGTCGTCTTTGACGAAGACGATATAGCCCTTGCAAATCTTCTCTATACTCATGCAGGCAATAAACACCATCATCACGAATAAAGGAGAAAAAAGATGAACGAAAACGGAAAAGAACTCGTAGAGAGCTTTACATTGGACCATACCAAAGTAAAAGCACCTTTTATAAGAAAGTGCACTGTGTATAAAGGCGAAAATGGCGATGTCGTTACCAAATATGACATACGCTTTACCCAGCCCAATGAGGACGAAATGCAATCCGATGGCATACACACATTGGAGCACCTTATGGCTACATATATGAGAGAATATTTAGAGGGGATAATAGATTTATCTCCTATGGGTTGCAGAACAGGATTTTACCTTACCCTGTGGGGTGACAAAGATGTACAACAAGTAAAAACAGCAACAGAAAAAGCCCTTACCCAAGTGACAAAGGCAACCGAGGTTCCCGCAGTAAATAAGGTTCAATGCGGAAACTACCGCCTGCACTCTTTGGACAAAGCAAAAAGCTATGCAAAAAAAGTCCTGGACAAAGGCTTTAATGAAAATTTTATAATTGATTGACAGACTGTTTTCAGTGCATCCTTGTAAAAAGGATGCACTTTCAATTTTACATAAAAAAATAAAAATTTCTTCTTGACATAATGACAAGACTATGTTATCATTATAAATTGCAGTTATATCCTTTTTTGTGGGTATGCGTTTGTGCAAAATACCTTTTTGCACCGCATAAATCCAGAAAATTTTGGTAATATTAATAGAAAGTTTTTTCTTTTTATAATATATCTACAGGGTTGCAAAAAATAATATGAGGTGATTAATTTGATGGAACGTCCACATCCTATCATGCTTGGTAAGAATGAGAGAATGAGCTACTCCAAGGTAGAAGAAGTTCTTGAAATGCCAAACTTAATTGAGGTGCAGAAGAAGTCATACGATTGGTTCATCGAAAAAGGTTTAAAGGAGGTACTTCACGATGTATCTCCCATTTGTGATTTCTCCGGAAATCTCGTACTCGAATTTGATGACTATTATCTTGACGAGCATCCTAAGTACTCCATTGAAGAATGTAAAGCACGAGATGCTACATACTCCAAGCCCCTTAAAATCAAGGTAAGACTCATCAATAAGGAAACCGGTGAGGTTAAAGAACAGGAAATCTTTATGGGCGAATTCCCGCTTATGACAGATTCGGGTACCTTTATCATCAACGGTGCAGAGCGTGTTATAGTAAGCCAGGTTGTTCGTTCGCCCGGTATATACTTTGATATGCAACACGACAAAATCGGTAAAGAGCTCTACAACGCTACCGTTATACCAAACCGCGGTGCTTGGCTCGAATACGAAACCGATTCCAACGATGTATTTTCCGTTAGAATAGACAGAACGAGAAAGCTCCCTGTAACAGTACTGATCCGTGCACTCGGAATTAATACAAATGAGGAAATTTTAGAGTATTTTGGTCACGATAATACTATCAATATCACTTTGGAAAAAGATGTTACCAAAAATGCCGAAGAAGCTCTTATAGAAATATACAAAAAGCTCCGTCCCGGCGAGCCCCCAACGGTAGAGAGTGCTACTTCTCTTATCAGTGCACTTTTCTATGACCCCAAGAGATATGATATCTCCAAGGTTGGCCGTTTCAAATTCAACAAGAAACTCGCTATTTCCAACAGAATTAAGAACAGAACTCTTGCAAGAGATATCGTAGACCCCTCAACAGGTGAAATCCTTGCAAAGACAGGCGATGTTATTGATTCCGACAAGGCTATGGAAATCCAGAAAGCCGGCGTAAGCGTAGCATATCTTAATATCGAAGGCAAAGAGGTCAAGGTGTTCTCCAATGCGATGGTAGACATTAAAGACTTTGTTTCTTTTGACATTTCCGAACTTGAAATAGACGAGCTTGTGCGTTTCTCTGTGCTTGATGAAATATTAAACACATTCGAAAGCGAAGAGGATATCAAAAACGCTATTATCGAAAGAAGAGATGAGCTTATTCCCAAGCACATCATAAATGACGATATATTGGCATCTATCAACTACCACTTGGGATTGCAGTACGGTCTCGGCTCCACAGATGATATCGACCACTTGGGTAACAGAAGACTGCGTGCAGTAGGCGAACTTCTGCAGAACCAGTTCAGAATAGGTCTTTCCAGACTCGAAAGAGTAGTAAGAGAAAGAATGACTATTCAGGATCTGGAATCTGTAACTCCTCAGGGACTTATCAATTCCAGACCTGTAGTAAGTGCTATCAAGGAATTCTTTGGTTCTTCACAGCTTTCACAGTTTATGGACCAGACAAACCCCTTGGCTGAGCTTACACACAAAAGAAGACTTTCTGCACTTGGTCCCGGCGGTTTAAGCCGTGAGAGAGCAGGCTTCGAAGTTCGAGACGTTCACCATTCTCATTACGGCAGAATGTGTCCTATCGAAACTCCTGAAGGACCCAACATCGGTCTTATTAACTCACTTGCATCCTATGCAAAGATTAATGAGTACGGCTTTATCGAAGCTCCTTACAGAAAGTTTAACAAAGAAACCTTAAAGGTAGAAGATACAGTTGAATATATGACAGCTGACATTGAGGACAACTACAAGGTTGCCCCCGCCAGCGAAAAGATAAAAGCTGACGGCTCTTTCGAAAACAAGACTGTTATCGTAAGATACAGAGACGAATTTATCGAAGTAGACCCCTCACAGGTTGACTATGTAGACGTGTCGCCCAGACAGATTGTATCTGTAGCTACTGCTATGATACCGTTCTTGGAAAATGACGACGCCGTTCGTGCACTCATGGGCTCCAACATGCAGCGTCAGGCAGTTCCGCTTTTAAAGACCGAATCTCCTATAGTTGGTACAGGTATGGAATACAAAGCTGCAAAGGATTCGGGTGTTTGCGTACTTGCCAAGGAAGACGGCGAGGTTGTAGCTGTTGATGCCGACGAAATCTCCATCAAGGAAAAAGGCGGCAAGATAGAAACATACAAGCTCACCAAGTTCCTCCGTTCCAACCAGAGCACATGTATCAACCAGAGACCTATCGTTAAATTTGGCGAAAAGGTTAAAAAAGGCGATATAATCGCTGATGGTCCGTCCACTGCAGACGGCGAAATAGCACTCGGAAAGAACATTCTCATAGGCTTTATGACTTGGGAAGGTTACAACTACGAGGATGCTATCTTAATTAACGAAAGATTAGTTAAGGAAGATGTATTTACATCTATCCACATAGAAGAATACGAATGCGAAGCCAGAGATACCAAACTCGGTGCGGAAGAAATCACACGCGATATTTCCAATGTGGGCGAAGACGCTCTTAAAGACATTGACGAAAGAGGTATCGTAAGAGTAGGTGCCGAGGTAAGAGCAGGGGATATCCTTGTAGGTAAGGTAACACCCAAGGGCGAAACCGAGCTCTCTGCAGAAGAGAGACTTCTTCGTGCAATCTTTGGCGAAAAGGCAAGAGATGTTAGAGATACATCACTGCGTGTTCCTCACGGTGAGGCAGGTATTGTAGTAGATGTCAAGATATTTACCCGTGAAAACGGCGACGAACTTGCACCCGGTGTAAATCAGCTCGTAAGATGCTATATCGCACAAAAGAGAAAAATCTCTGTCGGCGACAAGATGGCGGGCCGCCACGGTAACAAAGGTGTTATCTCGCGTATACTTCCCGAAGAGGATATGCCATTCTTACCCGATGGTACACCGCTTCAGATAGTACTTAACCCCTTGGGCGTACCTTCGCGTATGAACATCGGTCAGGTGCTCGAAGTTCACTTGGGTTATGCTGCAAAGGCTCTTGGCTGGAAGATAGCAACACCTGTATTTGACGGTGCAACAGAGGCAGATATCTGCCAGGCACTCGAAATGGCGGGCAAAAACCCCAATGGTAAGACCGTTCTCTATGACGGAAGAACAGGTGAGCCGTTTGACGGTCCTGTAACAGTTGGTTACATGTACTATCTCAAACTCCACCACCTTGTTGATGATAAAATCCATGCAAGAAGTACAGGTCCATACTCACTTGTTACTCAGCAGCCTCTGGGCGGTAAAGCACAGTTCGGCGGACAGAGATTCGGTGAGATGGAAGTTTGGGCTCTCGAAGCCTACGGTGCTGCATATACCTTGCAGGAAATACTCACAGTTAAATCCGACGATGTTGTCGGCCGTGTCAAGACATACGAAAGTATCGTCAAGGGCGAAAACATACCCAAGCCGGGTGTTCCCGAATCATTCAAGGTTCTTATCAAGGAACTCCAGTCGCTCGGCCTTGATGTTAAGGTGCTTGACGAAAACGATGAAGAAATCATCCTAAAGGAATCCCTCGATGATGACAGCTTCAAGTTCAACTTTGACAGAGGCGATGACTTCTACGAAATGGCAGATCCTGATGACGATATACAGGATAACGACGAAGACGAGGAAGAAGACGACCTCTTTGGCGACTTTATGAAGAACTTCGGCAAGGATGACGAAGATGAAGAGGATATATTCCCCGCAGATTTAGACGATATACAAGACGCACCCGAAGCAGAAATGCTCGAGCTCGATTTAGAGGATCTTTCAATGGATTTTGATGATGACCTCGGCGATATCGACAGCAGCATTGACGACTTTGGCAGCGAAGGTTAAGAAAGGAGATTAGCTATGTCAGAAACTATGATTGAAGAAAAGAGCTTTAGTGCCATCAAAATCGGTTTGGCTTCTCCCGAAAAAATCAGAGAGTGGTCGCACGGCGAGGTTAAAAAGCCGGAAACCATTAACTACAGAACCTTAAAACCCGAGCGTGACGGACTTTTCTGCGAAAGAATTTTCGGACCTACAAAGGACTGGGAATGTTTTTGCGGTAAGTACAAGAGAATTCGCTACAAGGGTATTGTGTGTGACAAGTGCGGAGTTGAGGTTACTCGCGCCAAGGTAAGAAGAGAGCGTATGGGCCACATCGAGCTCGCAGCTCCCGTATCTCATATATGGTACTTCAAGGGTATACCCAGCCGTATGGGACTAATCCTCGATATAAGCCCCAGAATACTTGAAAAGGTACTCTATTTTGCTTCATATATCGTAATAGACCCCGGCAAGACCAATCTCGAAGAAAAGCAGATTCTCTCCGAGAGCGAATACAAGGAAGCAATCGAGAAATACGGCAAAGAAGGCTTTAATGCATCAATCGGTGCAGAGGCTATCAAAGAACTTCTTACAGCAATTGACCTCGATGCTCTGTCCGAAGAACTGAAAGAAGAACTCGAAAACTCTCAAGGACAGAAAAAGTTAAGAATTGCAAAAAGACTGGAAGTTGTAGAGTCATTCAGACTTTCAGGCAACCGCCCCGAGTGGATGATACTCGATGTGGTTCCCGTAATCCCGCCCGAAATCAGACCTATGGTACAGCTCGACGGCGGCAGATTTGCAACATCAGACTTAAATGACCTATACAGAAGAGTTATTAACAGAAACAACCGTTTAAAGAGATTATTAGAGCTTGAAGCTCCCGACATCATTGTCCGCAATGAAAAGAGAATGCTTCAGGAAGCAGTAGACGCACTTATAGACAACGGCAGACGCGGCAGACCCGTTACAGGCCCCGGAAACAGACCTCTTAAGTCACTTTCCGATATGCTTAAAGGTAAGCAGGGTCGTTTCCGTCAGAACCTTCTCGGTAAGCGTGTTGACTATTCCGGCCGTTCGGTTATCGTTGTAGGACCTGAACTTAAGATTTATCAGTGCGGTCTTCCTAAAGAAATGGCACTCGAACTCTTTAAGCCTTTTGTAATGAAAAAGCTCGTATCCGACGGTCTTTGCCACAATATCAAGAGTGCAAAGCGTATGGTAGAGAGAGTTAAAACCGAAGTTTGGGATATATTGGAAGATGTAATCAAAGAGCACCCCGTACTTCTTAACCGTGCTCCTACACTTCACAGACTCGGTATTCAGGCATTCGAACCTATCCTTGTAGAAGGAAGAGCATTAAAGCTCCATCCCCTTGTATGTACAGCGTTCAACGCCGACTTCGACGGTGACCAGATGGCTGTTCACGTACCTCTTTCACCCGAGGCACAGGCAGAGGCAAGATTCCTTATGCTTTCTGCAAACAACCTCTTGAAGCCTCAGGATGGTAAACCTGTTACAGTTCCTACACAGGATATGGTACTTGGTAGTTACTACCTTACTATAAACAAACCCAAGGAAGTTATGATTACCGATCCCGGTGATTCTGGCTTTGAAAAGGGCGATATAGTATGCTACTTAAGTAATCAGGAATTTAACAAAAATAACAAGAAAGCTATAAGACGCGGCAAATCCTTAAAGCAGATTAATGCAGAACTTGAGGCAGAAGGCAAAAAGGCAGCCGAATTTACAGAAGAAGGTTGTTTTGCCGGAGAAAAGGGCGAAGGCAAGTACTTTAAGAACTATGATGAAGTTCTTATGGCGTACAATGCAGGCGAGCTCGAACTCCATGCACCCATCAAGGTTATAAACACACGCGTTGTAGACGGTGTTAAATACGAGGGCATCATTGATGCTACTGCAGGTAAGATTATCTTCAATGAGCAGGTACCCCAGGATATCGGTCTTGTAGACAGAACTATCCTTGATACCGACACCGAAGAAGAAAAAACCAGAAAAATGCTCACTCTTGAAGTCGGTATGGAATTTACCGCCGACAAGAAGGGTCTTGGCAAAATCCTTGACAATTGCATCAAGACACACGGAACCACAGATTCTGTTACAGTTCTCGATGCTATCAAATCTCTTGGATACAAGTTCTCCACAAAGGGTGCGCTTACAATCAGCGTATTTGATATGAAGATACCTGAGTCCAAGTACGGCAGATTAGATGATGCTCAGGCAGCAGTTGATAAGGTTACAAAGCAGTATAAGCGCGGTCTTATCACTGAAGAAGAAAGATACAACAAGGTTATATCAGTATGGAACGAAGCGGTTGATGATATCTCTGACGCTCTTATGGAAAACCTTGACCAGTATAACCCCATTTACATGATGGCTACCTCCGGTGCCCGTGGTAGTAAGGACCAGATTAAGCAGCTTTGCGGTATGCGTGGTCTTATGGCGGATACATCCGGTAATGCTATCGAAATTCCGATTAAGGCTAACTTCCGTGAAGGTCTTAACGTTTTGGAATACTACATTTCTACACACGGTGCTCGTAAAGGTCTTACAGATACCGCTCTTAGAACAGCTGACTCCGGATACCTTACAAGAAGACTTGTTGATGTATCCCAGGAAGTTATCATTCGTGAGAATGACTGCGGAACAACAGAGGGTATCACAGTTAAGAAGATTGCCATCGGTGAAGAAACTATCGAAAGCTTCAGAGACAGACTTGTCGGCAGAACAGCACTCGAGGATATTGTTCATCCCGAAACAGGCGAGGTTCTTGTTGAGGCAGGCTCACTTATGAGTGAAGCTATCGCAACCAAGGTTGCAGATGCAGGTGTTACCGAAGCTAAGATAAGAAGTATCTTAACTTGTGAAGCAAGAATTGGTATCTGTGCTAAATGTTACGGTTCCAACCTTTCTACCGGTGATATGGTTGATGCCGGTGAAGCAGTTGGTATTATCGCAGCTCAATCTATCGGTGAACCCGGTACACAGCTTACAATGAGAACATTCCATGCCGGCGGTGTTGCCGGTGACGATATCACACAGGGTCTGCCCAGAGTTGAAGAACTCTTCGAAGCAAGAAGACCCAAGGGTGTTGCTATCATTGCCGAGGAGGCAGGTACCGTTAAGATTGAGGAAACACAGAAGAAGAGAGAGGCTGTTATCACAACAGAAGACGGCATCACTCACAATTACCTCATTCCATACGGCTCCAGACTTAAAGTATCTGACGGCGACAAGGTAGAGCTTGCGCAGGAACTTACAGAAGGTTCCATCTATCCGCAGGATTTACTCAGAGTTATGGGCAAAGACGGTATAAAAGCTGTTACAGATTATCTTATCCAGGAAGTACAGAGAGTGTACAGACTCCAGGGTATCGATATCAATGACAAGCATATAGAAGTAATCGTAAGACAGATGATAAGAAAGGTTAAGGTTACAGAACCCGGCGATACAGACCTTCTTATAGGTTCTCTTATCGACAGAGCAGAGTTCGAGTACGAACGCAGAAGAGTGGCATCTGAGGGCGGCGTAGAGCCGGAGTGCGAGAGTGTTCTTCTTGGTATTACCAAGACAGCTCTTGCTACAGATTCGTTCCTCTCTGCTGCTTCCTTCCAGGAAACAACAAGAGTTCTTACCGATGCTGCAATCAAGGGTAAGAAAGACCCGCTTATCGGTCTTAAAGAAAATGTTATTATTGGTAAACTTATTCCTGCAGGTACAGGACTGCCTGTATACCAGGATGTGGAAATTGTAACCCCGATTATATAACGATGTATAAAAACCTGTGCAGAGTTTTCTGCACAGGTTTTTAATTGACTATTTTGTGCCTGTGTGATACAATATTTAGAGATGTTGCAGCAAAGGAGAATGTTTATGAATATAGATGATATCTTGAAGGAAAGACGCACCATACGCAAGTTCCGACAGGACAGGATTTCTGAAGAACTTCTTAAAAAATATGTTGATTTGGCAAGACTTGCCCCATCGGCTGCAAATCTTCAGCCAATCAAGTATGCAATAGTTCATACCAAAGAAATGACAGATAAGCTCTTTGACCTTACCAAGTGGGCAGGATATTTAGCACCGCAATACAACCCCAAGGATGACGAAAGACCAACAGCATATATAGTAATACTTACTGATGATAATATAAGAAAGTCAGGCTGTGATATGGATGTGGGTGCGGCGGCACAGAGCATCATACTTTCTGCATACAACGACGGCATAGGCACCTGTTGGATTGCATCGGTAGACAGAGAGAAAACGGCAGAACTTTTGAATCTTTCTGATAATTTAAAGGTGAGCTGTGTTATCGCATTAGGCTACCCAATGGAAAGTCCTCGTGAGGTAGAGGTAGAAAAAGCAGACATTAAGTATTACCTTGATAATAACGGCACTCTTTGTGTTCCAAAGCGTTGTTCACAAGAAGTTACCGTTGGAATTTATTAAACGGAGGAAACAAAAATGCAAAGAGAAACACTAAAGAGCCGTATCGGCTTTATATTAATCAGTGCCGGCTGTGCAATAGGAATAGGCAATGTGTGGAAGTTTCCGTATATGGCAGGACAGTACGGCGGAGCACTATTTGTAATTTTGTACCTAATTTGTCTTGCTATTATGGGAGTTCCTGCACTTACTGTTGAATTTACACTGGGCAGAGCAGCACGCAAAAGCCCCGTAATGCTATATCAACAGCTGGAAAAACCCGGTCAGAAATGGCACATTCACGGTTATGTGGCAATGGCGGCAAACTATCTTCTTATGATGTTCTACACAGTAGTTGCAGGCTGGATGCTAAAATACTTCGTTCTTAGTGCTATGGGCAGCTTTGACGGCCTTTCTCCCGAAATGATAGGTGGAGTTTTTGATGCGGTATGTGCCAACCCGAAGACTATGATTTTTTATATGGGAATAACCGTTGTTTTGGGATTTTTGGTATGCGGTATCGGACTTCAGAACGGGCTCGAAAGAGTAAGCAAGGTAATGATGACACTTCTTTTGTGCATTATGGTGGTGCTTGCCGTTAACAGTTCGTTGCTTCCCGGTGCGGAAAAAGGTCTTGAATTTTATTTGAAGCCAAATCTTAATGCATTTAAACAGCATGGAGTAATAAGTGTAATAATAGCCGCGATGAACCAGGCATTTTTCACATTGAGTATCGGCATAGGCTCAATGGCAATATTCGGAAGCTATATAGGCAAAGAGCGTTCTCTTATGGGAGAGTCGTTAAATGTGGCACTGCTTGATACATTTGTTGCTCTTGCATCGGGATTTATTATTTTCCCTGCTTGCTTTGCATACGGTGTTGATGTAGGAAGCGGGCCAAAACTCCTTTTTGTAACACTTCCCAACATCTTCAACAATCTTCCGTTTGGAAGAGTATGGGGAACACTTTTCTTTGTGTTTATGTCGTTTGCGGCATTATCAACAGTATTTGCCGTTTTCGAAAACATCGTTTCCTGCACAATGGACTTGTTCAAGGTAAGCCGAAAGAAGGCGTGTGTGATAAACTGTATAATTATGTTTGTTCTTTCTCTTCCTTGTGCACTCGGCTTTAATCTCTTAAAGAACATTGAGCCTTTGGGAACAGGTACAAACATAATGGATTTAGAGGACTTCATTGTATCAAATATTATTCTTCCGTTAGGTTCGGTTGTGTTTATACTGTTTTGTGTATCCAAAAACGGCTTTGGATGGGACAAGTTTACAGTTGAAGCCAACATGGGCAAAGGACTTAAAATTAAAAACTGGATGAAAGTATATTACACATATATCCTGCCTGCAATTGTCATTGTAATATTTCTTGCGGGAATTGTAAATTATTTTAGATAGAGGTGACTATATGTATATTACAGATACTATCAAATATATTGGCGTAGATGACAAAAAGATTGACTTATTCGAAGGACAGTACATCGTACCAAACGGAATCAGCTATAATTCATATGTCATTTTGGACGAAAAGATAGCCGTAATGGACACTGTAGATGCCGCATTTACAGATGAGTGGCTTGATAATATAAAAACTGAATTAGACGGCAAATGTCCCGACTATCTTGTGGTACATCACATGGAACCCGACCACTCTGCAAGTATCAGGCATTTTGCAGATGCGTATCCCGATGCAAAAATTGTATCTTCCACCAAGGCTTTTGTAATGATGAAAAACTTCTTTGGCACGGATTTTTCTGACAGACAAATAGTTGTAGGCGAAAATGACACACTTTCTTTGGGAGAGCGTACACTCACATTTTTAACAGCACCCATGGTTCACTGGCCTGAGGTTATTGTTTCGTATGACAGCTTGGACAAGGTACTCTTTTCCGCAGACGGCTTCGGCAAATTTGGTGCACTTGATACCGACGAGGACTGGGCTTGCGAGGCAAGACGCTACTACATCGGTATTGTGGGCAAGTATGGTGCACAGGTGCAGGCTCTGCTCAAAAAAGCCCAAGCTCTTGACATAAATATTATCTGCCCTCTGCACGGTCCTGTGCTTACAGAAAATCTGGGATATTATATAAATCTCTATGACATATGGTCAAGCTACAAACCTGAACAAGAAGGCGTGCTTATTGCATATACCTCTGTATACGGCAACACCAAAAAGGCAGCAATGCTTCTTGGCGACAAGCTAAAGGAGTTTGGATGCCCCAAGGTTGCACTTGTCGATCTTGCAAGATATGATATGGCAGAGGCGGTGGAGGATGCCTTTAAGCTATCCAAGATGGTTCTGGCAACCACCACATACAATGCGGACATATTCCCGCATATGAGGGAATTTATAAATCATTTAACCGAGCGAAACTATTCCAACCGAACCGTAGCATTTATGGAAAACGGCAGTTGGGCACCGGTAGCTGCAAAAAAGATGAAAGAAATGCTTGAAAAGTGCAAAAATCTAGACTTTGCACAGACAGAGGTCAAAATCCTCTCTGCATTAAACGAAGATAGCAAGAAACAAATAGAACTTCTTGCGAAAGAACTTAAATAAGAGCTAACAAAACACCTTTTGACTGCATATTATGGCAGTGCGGAGGTGTTTTTTTGTGCACGAATTTGAAGTAAGCCGCTGCAAAGTGATAAAGGTCGCAGACAAAACCGAAAGAGAAATAGTAGATTACGGTGTGAGAATGGTCGGAGCTCCGCTTGAATGGAACGAAACAGAGGGAGAAAATGTAAAGGTAGGGATAATAGATACAGGAATAGATACAGACCATATAGAACTGAAAAACAGAATAAAAGACGGGGTCAATTTTTCGGGAGGCAAAAAAGACAATTTTGAGGACGAAAACGGTCACGGAACACACATTGCAGGGATAGTTGCCGCAGAAAAAAACGGGGTAGGCGTCGTGGGCGTTGCACCAAAGGCGGATTTGTATATCGCCAAGGCATTTGGTGCAGGCGGAAAGACGGACTACACCGCCATAGAAAAAAGTGTGAGGTGGATGGAAGACAAAAAGGTTGATGTAATAAATATGTCGTTTTCTTCGGGGTATACCTCTGCCGGATACCGTTCGCTGATATATAACGCACACGAGAAAGGGATAAGTATCATCTGTGCAGCGGGCAACGAGGGCGAATTTGGCAACAATACGATAGGCTACCCTGCAAACTTTCCCGAAACTGTTGCAGTATCTGCAGTGGATATTAACAGAAACATAGCGGATTTCAGCTCTCGCGGAAAAGCGGCAGAGATCTGTGCGGCGGGGATAGATATTTATTCCACATATTTAGGCGGTGGATATGCTCTCCTTAGCGGAACATCTATGGCTTGTCCGATTATAACAGGTGCAGTTGCCATCTTACAGTCAAAAGGCTATATGAGATACGGCAGAAGATTAACTCCCGAGGAGATAAGACTTCTGCTTAATATCTATACAGAAAAACACGGGAGCTACGGCAGGGATAACAGATATGGCTACGGTATATTTTCCTTTGGGAGAATAGCGACAGAGGACTATATATACTCTGCAGTAAGACACGCCAGAAAAAAGTCAATTCTGGCAATGTTCAAATAAAACCGCTGCAAAACGATTGCTCTGCAGCGGTTTTTGCGGTTATTTTATGTTTTTGAAAATTTCGTTGGCTTCTTCATAAGACTGCGGTGTGCCTATATCATAGAATTCGCCCTCAAAAGAGTAGGTGTAAATAGGCTTTAATTTATGAAGCCACGACGGAAAGTGCCCCGGAGCATCGGGGTTGTTTCCCTCGTCTAAATATTTTTTAAACATCGGTATTGTATCCTTTTTGTATATGTATGCAGCGTAGGACACAAGATTGCTAACGGGAACAGGCGGTTTTTCTACCATATCGATTACTCTTCCGTCAGGTGATAGGATGACATTTGCCATTCGTTTGAGGTCTTCTTCCGAGTCGATTATCTGTGTAAGAAGCATATCGGTATTTTTTGCCTTGAATTCGTTGTAATAATTGACAAGAGGAAAAGAGAATATACTGTCACTTGCCATTACGAGTATGTCATCATCTATTTTGAGTGTGTCTAATGCAAAGTATATATCGCCTATTGCACCCAATTTGTTTGAGTCGTCTGTTGTGTTGTCGTCAAGAACGGTTATTTTGAGCTTGCTGTCGTAATTGTTTTTCCACTCCACAAAATTATTGTAGAACTTTTTGTTACTTACAATCACTATCTCATCAACCGCATCTATGGTGGCGATTTCGTCTGTGATGTAGTTTAATATAGGCTTATTTGCAATTGGCAAAAGTGCCTTGGGTGTGTTTAGCGTAAGAGGGTAGAGCCTTGTTGCATAGCCTGCTGCAAGAATTATAGCTTTCATAATTTTCCTCCGTTTGTTTTTTTATCAGTATATCACATAATTTCCGAGTTGGCAACACCAATTTATATGCCTGATTTGTATTTGTTTTTGGTAGCTATGCCGCCTCTTATGTGCCTTTCTGCTTTGTTTATATCCAAAAGCTTTTTTGCTTCAGATGCAAGGGTGGGGTTTATTTTGGCAAGCCTTTCGCTTATATCTTTATGTACGGTACTTTTTGATACACCAAACTTTTTTGCGGCACTGCGTACGGTTAAGCGGTATTTAACCATATACTGTCCTATTGTAACGGCCCTTTCGGATATATAATCCTTCAACAAAATCAGTCCTTCCTGACATTTACGCGTATTGGTAAAATATATGTTTAAAAAATCAAAAATATAACAAAGCTCAAAAGCAGGAAAAATCCAACAAAAACAGCAGATTGAATTTGAACATTATATTACTTGAAATTTGTGAAATTCTGTAATATAATGGTTATATATACTAATTTATGAAAGAAGATAATGTAGATGGCAACAAGCTACGGAAAGACAAAACACAAACAAAACAATATTTTGTATACGGTGGTTACCGCAATTTTAATCTGTTCTGTATTTCTGTCTATGGTGGGCTATTTCTATAACGAGGCAGAAGACGAAGCCTATGAAATGCTCCATGTGCAGACCAAGCAGATTAAGGACGATTTGGTATTACAGATAAAGTCTGACAGAGAGAACCTTATAACAATGGCCAACTTTGCATCAAGGCTGTATGCTGACGGAAAGGGATATGACAGGATGTTTGAGTCCTTTAAACCGATAGGATTGTTTTCAAATATCGGTATCTTAAATCCCGATAACATCTTTGTCACCAAGGCCGGCACAATCGATTTGAGCGGAAAGATTTCCTTTGAAGACGAGGCACAAAGAGGCGAATACATAAGCGGAAGAGTAGTAGACCTTACCAATGGCGGCAAAGAAATCGTAAGAAGTGCCGTTCCCATCAAAGTTGATGACAGAGTTGTGGGAGTTTTGTACGGGGTTATCAAGCTCGAAACCTTGAGCAACAAATACAACACTATGGCAAAAGAGCTTGATGCACAGCTTTTTGTGTACGATAAAGACACGGGGAAATTTGTCATAGATACTATCGACAAAAACCCGGGCGAGCTCTCGCAGTTTGAGACCCGTGAATACAACGAAGGATATTCGTATGAGGATTTAGTAACCGAAGATAAGGGATATACTTCGTTTAAATCAATATTTACCGGCGAAGATTTGTATGTTCATTATTCCACTTTGGAAGATTTCGGATGGGGCATAATGCTTGCCCGCTACGAAACACAGGTGTTTGCAAAAACTCATGTTATATCAAGAGTTTTGCTTTGTTTCTTCCTGGCGATGGTACTTGTTATGGTTTTGTACCTGATGTTTATATTAAACACCGAGAAATTAAGAGCAAAGGTAACATATGAATCATCAAGCATAAGAAAGCTTCTTCTGGAAATCAATCAACAGCACACAAGCACCTTTGAGGCGTTAAAGACTATATGCCAGTTTTCTAATTCGAGGTCATCTTTCTTTGTGGATACAGACGGCGAAGACTATCACTACATTTTGCCGGCTCTAACGGATAAACTTCTGTGCAACGAGGAAAGAAGATTTTTTGTAGGCGAGCTTTTCAGATATGCAGCAAGCTATAACAGTGTAAACAAAAATCTGGTTGGGATTATGTGTATAATTCCAAACGCACACCTTGAACAGACAAATGAAAGACTATACAAGTTTTTGAAAACCAATGACATCAGAGAGGTTTCCCTTGCAATTATTACCGAAAAGAACAATCACATGAGTATTCTTGGCGTTATTAACCCCAAAAAGAGCAAGACCTCGAGAATGCTGTTGGAAGATGTTGCGGTTTGTTTTTCAATTGCGATATACAACAAAAACCATCTCAACAGGACCGAGCTTGCCGCTACGACAGATTCGCTTACAGGAGCTCTTAACAGGGTTTCTTACAAAAAGGATATTTTGACATTGGACGAAGAAAAACCCGAGAATTTTGCTTGCATATATATAGATGTCAATGAGCTTCATATCCGAAACAACAAATACGGACACGCCGCAGGCGACGAAATGCTTATATATATCGCCAATACGCTCAAGGAAGTATTTTTTGGTAACAGCATCTACCGTATGGGCGGCGACGAGTTTTTGGTTTTTGCAAAAAACACTACCCAGGAACGCATCAAAAATAATATTGGAATATTTATAGAACAGTTAAAAACTAAAGGCTACCATGTTGCCATCGGTACATCGTTTAGAACACAAAATGTAAATTGTGACGAAATAGTACGCGAAGCCGAAAAGAGAATGTACGAAGCAAAGGCTCAATATTACCAGGAAAAAAACAATTTGCATATGTCAAAAGAAGATGATGAAAAATATACCCAGTTAAAGACAGGTATTTTGGAGATTGATGCTATGATATCTGTCCTCAAAGAGCATTACAACGGCATTTACCGAGTTTCTCTCGAAACGGACAACGCGCGAAGAATTCTGATGCCGTCGTATCTTGGATACAAGGAAAACGAAGAAAACTTTTCGAATCTTCTCAAAAAGTATATAGACGAGTTGGTGCATCCCGATTATCACAGAGCAGTAATAAGCTTTCTTAATTATGACGCAATCAAAAGACAACTGTCCGAAGGCAAAACACCCTCTATTACATACCAGAAGGTTAACGATGAAAAAGTGACACTTACTATTTATCCGCTTGGCGAAGAAACAGACAATGTCAATGAAACCCTTTGGGTTTTTGCAAAGGATTAATGCTTTTTTTGAAAAAAATGCATCTTGTCAAACGCTGCAAAATAGCAATAACCCTACACTACGAATATTATACATCAGTTGTAATTATTAAATAGATAGGGACTAATGGAAAATGAATTATAAGTTTAACAAAAAACCTGACACATATTTTGAACATGCAGATATGGAAGTAAATGAGAATATTCAAAATATTTTGAAAGGTCTTGAAAATGATGAATTCAAGATGTATCTTCAATTTATTGTGGACAACAAAACCAAGAAAATTGTAGCTGCCGAAGCACTTTCAAGGTGGATTAGCAAAGAAAAAGGCATCATCGGTCCGGGTAATTACATCTCAATTATGGAAGATACCGGTCTTATAACGAGGCACGATTTTTATATGTTTTCTTTGGCGTGCAGACAGCTTGAAAAATGGAAAAACACAAGGTACGAGGATATATCCATTTCTTGTAACTTTACGAGGATAACTCTTTCGGAGGAGGATTTTGCAGAAAATCTCAAAAACATCTGCGAAAAATACGATTTCGACAGGTCCAAACTCGCCATAGAGATAACAGAAGATGCAATGGAAAAGGATATGGGTATTGCTACCAGAAATGTTTTGGTTTGCAAAGAGCTTGGTTTCAAGGTATATCTCGACGATCTTGGATGCGGATACACATCACTGTCCAATTTGTGCGATTATCCCATCGATGTTGTAAAAATTGACCGCGACATTTTGCTTAAAACCGAAACCCAAAGGGGCAGGGACCTGTTTTCCGGTATCATTGCTCTGGCACACTGCATAGGTGCACAGGTTGTCTGCGAGGGTGTGGAAACCGAGGGGCAAAACACCTTGGTATCCGAAACCAAGTGCGACTATATTCAGGGCTGGTACTATTCGAAGGCACTTCCGCCGGAAGAGTGCGAACTGTTTGCAAACAGTTATTCTGCTTGATTGGTACAAAAATTTAATCCCGAAAGCGATATCAAAAAACGCTTTCGGGATTTTTTTATATTCTTCCAAATATTGTCGTCATTTCTTTTATTTTGTCGGATAGATTTTTTGTAAGCATATCCCTTTCCAAACGCCATTTCCAGTTCCCACCGTTTGTGGAGGGGGTGTTAATTCTTGCATCGTCGTCAAGACCCAGCCAGTCCTGCATAGGAACAATACATATCTTTGCATTTGACCGCATAATGAGTGCTATAAGCGGAAGATGCATTTTATTCATCGGGGTGTAAAAATCGCAAAGGTATCTTCTTACCTGCGAGCGTTCCTCGTCTGAAATGGTTTCGAACCAGGAGGATATGGTCTGATTGTCGTGGGTGCCCGTGTAGGCAATAGAGTTTTCGGGGTAATTGTGGGGCAGATAGTCGCCCGAAAACCCTGTATCCCTTGCATCAAAGGCAAATTCCAGCACTTTCATACCCGGGAATGAGCACTCCTGCAAAAGAGCCTTTACCCCCTCGGTCACAAACCCCAGATCTTCGGCTATGATGCTTTGTTTCAGCGTTTTTTGGTATATAAATCTAAAGAGCTCTGCACCCGGACCGTCTTTCCATACGCCGTCCTTGGCGGTGGGGGAGCCGTACTCTATTGCATAATATTTGTGAAAACCGCGAAAATGGTCCATCCTTACCACATCATACATTCCGTATGCAAACCTCATACGCTCTGCCCACCACGAATACCCGTTTTCTCTGTGCTTTTCCCATTTGTATAGGGGATTGCCC
The DNA here is from genome assembly GCA_045544515.1 of Clostridia bacterium. Classification (GTDB taxonomy): domain Bacteria; phylum Bacillota; class Clostridia; order UMGS1810; family UMGS1810; genus RGIG8748. Next base: position 92,862 of record JAZPZD010000021.1, read on the forward strand.
CACAGTTGACCGTCCTTTGAAAATCCGTCGGGCGGGCATCCTGCCACAAAGTTTGGGGTTAAATCGTCATCGAGGTCAAAAAGGGCGGAGTTTGCCCACACATCACAGCTGTCGTAGGAGACATATATGGGTATATCGCCTATTATAGAAATGCCGTTTTCGTTTGCGTAGGCTTTGAGCCTTTTCCACTGCTCAAAAAACTTGAATTGAACAAATTTCCAAAATTGTATTTCATCCTTCAGCTCGGTGCGGTAGCGGTCAAGAGCACCATCTTCTCTCAACTTTATGTCTGTGTCCCACAGGTGCCAGCTTTTTTGACCGAATTTGTACTTTAGCGACATAAAGAGGGCATAGTCGTCGAGCCAGAAGGCGTTTTCCTTTGTGAATATGTCATAATTCATATTTCCCAAGAGCGAGCATCTGGAAAAAGCTTTTTTTAACAGCTCAAAGCGGTTGTAAAATTGCTTTTCGTAATCTATGCTTTTTTCGTCGTTTCCAAAATCCAGACTTTCGCACTCGTCTCTGGTAATGAGGTTTTCTTCCCTTAAAGCCTCGGGACTTATCATATAGGGATTTCCTGCAAATGTGGAAAAAGACTGATACGGCGAGTCGCCAAATCCCGTGGGGCACAGGGGGAGTATTTGCCAATACGATTGAGCTGAACTTTTAAGAAAATCCACAAACTCATATGCTGACTTGGAAAAACATCCTATGCCGTAATCTGACGGAAGAGAGGTAACAGGCAGAAGAATTCCGGATTTTTTGATAGATACCGCCTCCTAATGAAATTTATCAAAACTCCACCAATATCCCGTAGTGGTCGGAGATAATGTCTCTGTTTTTGCCGTTGAAAATTGTATATGATGATGTTATGCTTTGCTCTGTGTCTGCAAAGATATAGTCTATCCGCTTATCAGATACCTCTTTGTCTTTCCAGCCGTCTATCGATGTTGCAACGGTATATCCGTCATCTTTTTCTTTTGCAAGGAGGTATGTGTCATACCACCCGTCAGACAATATGAGCTCATACCCCTCGTCCTTTGAAGTGGATATCTGATTAAAATCGCCCATAAGGTACACATTATCCTTGCCCTTGAGGTAGTTTTTTAATTTGAGCCACTGCTTTTCAAACGGCTCTTTGGTATCGTCCCATCTGCCCATATGCACATTGCAAAAGGTCTTGCCGTCTTTTTGTATGACAAGAGCCATTCTCTTTTTCCAGTCGTCAGGGCTGTCCGTTTGCGAAAGGAGCACAGATGATGCACTGTCCAGACCATCCTTGCAAAGAAATGCAATCCCCTCGTCAAATACCACATAGCCGTGCTTTATGCCCAGCCAGACCAGATTGTAGTTGCAGCCCATATTGGATAGCTCTTTTGCAATACAAAGGGCAAAGTTGTCCTCTTTTAGCTCAATGCCAGACTGCCACGACACAAGACGCATATCCTTTATGCCTTTTGCAGTTCTTAACTGATTAACCTCTTGTAACGCCACGATATCGGGCGAGATTTCTTTTATCGCATCGGCAAGGGCACAAATGGATTTGTCTATTTCGCCCTCTGCATAGCTATGAGTGTTAAGTGTCAAAATCTTCATATATTGCACCTTGTTACAGAATATCGTTTATATCGGATTTTAGTACATCCGCCTTGGGTCCGTAGACCGCCTGGATGCCGTTGCCTTTTTTCAAAAGTCCCAGGGCACCTTCTTTTTTCCAGTCGTCGGTGGGGGCCACCTTGTCGGCATCTTTTACCGTAATTCTAAGCCTTGTCATACACGCATCCACCAGCACGATGTTCTCTCTTCCGCCAAGGAGCGAAATTATTCTCTCTGCCTGTGGATTTATAGACGACGAGCTGTCCGATACAGCGTCACTCTCCAAACCGTCGGAGTAGTTACCCAGTCTGCCCGGTGTAGCGTATTTGAACCTGCCTATCATAAAATAGCTCACAAAATATCCCAACGCAAAGAATATAAACACAAACAGTACAAAGTTTATTATATCGCCCGTAAGCCCTGCCTTGATAGATATGGGAAGTCTTGTAAGAAGCTCAATATTACCAAATGAATGAAGCCTTAGGTTTACAATGCCCGCAGATGCAAAGGCGAGCCCCTGCAGGAGCGAATATACGATATACAGCGGTATCGCACAGAACATAAACATAAATTCGAGCGGCTCTGTAACACCTGTAAGAAATACCGCAAGAGCACTCGATACAAACATTGAGCGGTAGTTCTTTCTTTTGTCGGGGTCAATTCTTCTGTACATAGCAAGAGCCACACCCATAACAAGTCCCGACGAACCTATCATCTGACCCACCTTGAAGCGTGCAGGGGTTATGCCTGTAAGGAGAGCCCTGTAGCCCTCAATATCGCCCGCATTTTTGAGGTTGATAAGGTCTGTAACCCACGCAAGCCACAACGGATCCTGACCAAAAACCTCTGTTCCCGCATTGGCACCTGTCTGTATGAGGTATGTCCCGCCAAACGAGGTGTAGTTCATAGGAATGGTAAGCATATGATGCAGACCAAACGGGAGAAGAAGTCGTTCCAGTGTTCCGTATAAGAATGGAGCAAAAACAGGCGAACTCGACGAGGAGTTTGCAATCCATATACCGAATGAGTTGATACCAAGCTGAATTACAGGCCATACAACAGCAAAGACAAGAGCAATTATTGCAGACCAGAGAATTACCACGAGAGGCACAAACCTTTTGCCGTTAAAGAAAGAGAGTACATCGGGCAGTCCGCGGAAGTTATAGTATTTGTTGTATATTATACCTCCTGCAAAGCCCGCAATTATTCCCGAAAACACACCCATATTGAGTGCAGGCGAGCCGAGAACAGAGGTAAAGTAACCGCTAACGGCAATTTCTTTGCCAAATAGGGTAGTGGTTACGGCGTCGGGGTCGTTTAGCATATCAGCCGTTACGCCAAAAATATTTCCTGTGATGTTGTTTATAAGAATAAATGCAACAAGTGCCGCAAAAGCACCGCCCGAGCGTTCCTTTGCCCACGAGCCGCCTATGGCAACGGCAAAGAGGATGTTGAGGTTACTGATTATCGCCCAACCGATGTTTTCCAGTATGGAACCCACGAGCGATACAAGGCGTACATCAGTACCCGCCATAGAAATGAGCTTGCCAAGGCTTATCATAATACCTGCCGCTGGCATTACGGCAATAACCACCATCAGCACCTTGCCCAATTTCTGCAAAAAGTCAAAGGAAGAGCCGCGTTCCTTTTTTTGTATAAGATGCTTTTCCTCCGCGTTTTCTATAACCATATCCACAACATCAAAGATACAGGTCTTTCCTGCTATGGTTTTGCCCTCGTAGCTTTCGATTTTTGTAGCTTCGGGAGCGTCACATACGAGCACCACTGTCATAGGATTAATGTTTTCTTTTTTTAGTAGTGCCAGATTGACCTTTGCAATAGGTTCGCCCGCCTTTACAGTGTCGCCCTCTTTTACAAATGCTTCAAAACCCTTTCCTTTGAGCGAAACCGTGTCAATACCTATATGCACCAGGATGTTTAGTCCGTCGTCGGAGAGTATTGTGTATGCGTGCAGTGTGTCTGCAACGGACACTATTTTGCCGCCTGCTGGGCTTACCACAGTTCCGTCGTCCTCGGGCATTACGGCTATGCCGTCGCCGAGAATTTTTTGCGAAAAGGTTTCGTCGGGCACCTTGTCCAAAGAAACTGTTTTGCCCGTTACGGGGGATACTATCGAAATTTTGTCCGACATAAAAAAGCCTCCTTTTTTAATTTAACTTCCAGATATCTCTGTTGTATTCTTTGATTGTGCGGTCCGAGGAAAAGTAGCCTGCGTTTGCAATGTTTACAAGCATTTTCTTTGCCCACAGATGTCTTGCCTCGTAGTCGCCCAGAGCCTTGTCCTTGGTTTTGCAGTAATCTTCGAAGTCCAAAAATGTCATAAAGTAGTCTTTGTTTACAAGCTCGTTTTTGAGCCGTTCTAAATTTTCTCTGTTTCCTATGGATAGCATTTTGTCGCTTGTAATAAAGTCAACTGCTCTTTTTAACTTTTTGTCGGCGGTGTAGAAGTCCGCACTCTTGTACGAACCCGATTTGTATTTTTCTATTACTTCATCGCTTTTGGCACCGAAGATATAGATGTTTTCGTCGCCCACGAGCGAGTGTATCTCCACATTGGCACCGTCCTCTGTTCCCAGGGTTATACCGCCGTTTAGCATAAGCTTCATATTACCTGTTCCGCTAGCTTCCTTGGACGAGAGCGATATCTGCTCGGATATGTCGCAAGAGGGGATAATATATTGTGCTTTGGTAACATTGTAGTTTTCTGCCATTACGATATTTAGGTGCTTTGAGCCTTCTATGTCGCCTCTTACCAATTCGCCAAGGCAGAGTATAAGGTGGATTATGTCCTTGGCGATGGTGTAGGCGGGTGCCGCCTTTGCACCAAAGATGGCGGTTATGGGTCTTTGGGGGAGTTTGCCGTCTTTTATGTCCAGATACTTATTTACCAGATAGAGTACATTTAACTGCTGCCGCTTGTATTCGTGCAGACGCTTAATCTGTATGTCAAATACAGAGTTTTCGTCAATCACTATCCCTGCATCGTCTTTGAAATATTTTTTGAGCCGCATTTTGTTGTTTTGCTTTATCTGCAACAGCTTTTCGAGTACATCTATGTCGTCTTTGTATTTCAAAAGGTCCTTTAGCTTTTCGGAGTTTTGTTTGTAGGCAGGGCCTATTAGAGTTTCCAGAAATTTGTCGAGCTCGGGATTGGACTGAGTAAGCCATCGGCGGAATGTGATGCCGTTGGTTTTGTTGTTAAACCTGTCTGGGTACATATCATAAAAGCTCTTTAGCTCGTTTTCCTTTAGTATTTCGGTGTGGAGAGACGCCACGCCGTTTGTGCTGAATGTGTAGTGTATGTCCATATGTGCCATATGAACACGATCCTCGGCATCTATTATATAGGTTTCGCCTTTGTTAGTTTTTCGGCGGATTTTGTTATCCAAAACCTCTATTATAGGAACTATGTGTTCTATGGTGTCGTTTAAATATTTAATCGGCCACTTTTCCAACGCTTCGGCAAGGATGGTATGATTGGTATATGCACAGGTTTTCTGCACTATAGAGATGGCTGTATCCATACCGATGCCCTCTTTGGTAAGTAGGCGTATAAGCTCGGGGATTACAAGCGACGGATGGGTGTCATTTATCTGTATCACCGCATACTCGTGGAGGTCGTACAGATTGGAGCCTCTTTCCTTGCATTCCTTTATGATGAGTTGAGCACTGCAGCTTGACAAAAAGTACTGCTGATATATACGCAGCTTTCTGCCTGCCTCGTCGCTGTCGTCGGGGTAGAGAAAGAGCGTAAGATTGCGGGGGATATCCGTTTTGTCGTACACTATTCCCTTGGAAACTATCTTCTCGCTTACGGTTTGTATATCAAAAAGGCGTAGCTTGTTTACTGTTCCCGCAGAGCCTATAACATCTATTTCTTTTAGTGCGGATACAACATCAAATCCGTTGAAATGAACGGTAAACGAAAGGGGAGTATCTTTTACAAAAGCCGATGTATCAAGCCAGGGGTTTACTTCTTCGGACTGCATATTGTCTTTAAATACCTGTTTAAAAAGCCCCAGGTGGTACAATAGCCCCACTCCGTCACCGCAAAGGCCCAATGACGCCACCGAATCCATAAAGCACGCCGCAAGTCTGCCAAGACCGCCGTTGCCCAGTGAGGGCTCGGTTTCCATCTCTTCTATGCGGTCTATGTCCTTGCCCGCATCGGAGAGGACCTTTTTGACCTCGTCATAAACACCCAGATTGATGAGGTTTGACACAAGGAGCTTTCCTATAAGAAATTCCGCTGATATATAGTAGAGCTTCTTTTTTGAGGCGGTTTGTGCCTTATTGTCCTTGAGCTCGTCTATGAGATTGGCGAGGGCAAGATATATTTTTTCGTCGCTGCATTTGTCAAGCGGTGTTTTTGTTTTTTCTTCAAGACGATTTTTGATATCCATTTCATACCTCCTGCATAATTATTTACTATTGTTTCTCCAAAAAGGAATTTAATTCAAAATTTTATACATCAAGCCTTTTGGTGGCAGGATTGTCCGCTACAGAACCGTCGGCTTCGAACCGTGAGCCATGGCAGGGGCAGTCCCAGGTGTGCTCGTATTTGTTCCATTTAAGAGCACAGCCCATATGGGTGCAGCGTTTTGGCTTGGGGTTTACGAGGTTTAAAACGGAGCTTATACCGTTTGCAAAAAGTTGAGGCGTAAGGATGCTCCTCTGCGGAGAAAAGAGCTCTTCGTATTCGTTTTTCTTTTCCAAAACCAAGTCGCCCAGAATTTTGGCAGAAACCATAGACGAGGTAAAGCCCCACTTGTTAAAGCCCGTTGCCACAAACACATTATCTGTTTTGGGTGAGTATCTGCCTATATATGCTATCTTGTCCAGACTCATACAATCCTGCGTGGCAAAGGAGTATTTGAGCTTGGCATTGGGGTAGTATTCATTAACAAACGATGCTATATCATCCCACGAGCCGCCGCTTTTGCCCGTTCTGTGACCGCCGCCGCCAATGAGGGTAAGCTCCCCTTGAGTGCGGAATGTAAGACCTTTTAAATTTTCGTCGGCATACATATCGTCTATGCCTTTTATCCCCTCGTATGCGGAAACATACGACCTGTGCTGATAGAGTTTAAGAAAGTACGCACCGTAGCGGTTTACAAAGGGAAAGTGCGTGGCGACTATAACCTTTTTTGCCTTGATAGTGCCGCCATTAAACACAGCACCCTGCGGAGTGATGTCTTTTATAAATGTGTGCTCAAAAATTTTTAACTTGCCCGCAATGTACGAAATGAATTTAATCGGGTTTATCTGTATCTGGTTTTTTGACCTCACCGCGCCTGCCACTTCAAACGGAAGCTCCGTCGATGTGCAAAACTGTGCATCAAGCCCCGCTTTTTGCATGGCGAGAGCCTCGTTTTGTGCTTTTTGTCTGTCGGTTATTGAATAGACTGTGAGGTCTTTGGTCTCAAAGTCGCAGTCTATGTTTTTGAGTAGCTTCTTGTAGCTAAATAGTGCCTCTTGGTGTGCTTTGGCATAGAGCATAGCACTCTCTAAACCCTTTGATTTAATCAGGTAGTCGTACACAAAGCCGTGTGCATAGGTTATTTTGGCAGTGGTATTCATAGTTACGCCCGAGATTATTGTATCTGCTTCTGCCACAATGCAGTCCACTCCGAGACTTTGCAGATGATATGCAATAAGAAGTCCGCAAAGACCTCCGCCGATAACGAGAACATCGGTTTTGATATCGCCTTTGAGGCTTTCAAACCGGGGCAGAATAGGCTCGTTTGACCATAATGACTGTTTCATAATTTTCCTCCGTGTTTTTTTGCCTTTATTATGCCCCAAATCATTGCAAAAAAACGGGTATTTTGTCAAATTTTATTTGACTTTATCTTGTTGACATTTATTAAAATAGTTGATATAATAGAATGGTAGGTTTATGTACATTTTTGATAAAATATATTGACAGAAGGTGCATTGTAAATGAGAAATATTCCCTTTTCGCCTCCCGATATGTCCGAGGCAGAGATACAGGCAGTAAGCGAGGCTTTAAGAAGCGGATGGATTACAACGGGACCCAAGACCAAACTTTTTGAACAAAGGATTGCTAAGTATTGCAACACTAACAAAGCAGTTTGCCTTAATTCCGCTACCGCTTGTATGGAGCTTGTGTTAAGGCTCTTTGGCATAGGTGAGGGCGACGAGGTAATAACAAGTGCATATACATATACTGCAAGTGCGAGTGTTGTGTGCCATGTGGGTGCCAAGCTCGTTTTGTGCGACACCAAGGAAGGCAGCTACGAAATGGACTATGACAAGCTGCCCAATTTAATTACAGAAAAGACAAAGGCAATAATCCCTGTAGATATAGCAGGTGTTATGTGCGATTACCAAACCATATTCGAAATAGTTAATTCCAAAAAAGGAATTTTTTCAGCAAAAAATAAATATCAGGAGGCTCTGGGCAGAGTACTCGTTCTTGCGGACTGTGCTCACGGCTTTGGTGCAAAGCAAGGCGGCAAAACGGCGGGCGAGGTGGCTGATTTTACAAGTTTCTCTTTCCACGCTGTTAAGAATTTGACCACAGCGGAGGGCGGTGCACTTACATGGAGACCGCTTGTCGGAATTTCTGACGAAGAAATATACAAGGAGTTTATGCTCTTGTCACTTCACGGTCAGTCCAAGGATGCCCTTGCCAAGACACAGCTCGGTGCCTGGGAATACGACATAGTATCTCCTGCATACAAATGCAATATGACAGACATTATGGCGGCAATCGGTCTTGCACAGCTCGACAGATACCCCGATATGCTTATTAAACGAAAGAAATTAATCGGCATATATGATGACGGACTTAAAGACTTGGCTATTGAGCCTCTTTGCCATTATACAAATGAGTATCAGTCCAGCGGACATCTGTATCTTACACGCCTTGTGGGCAAAGATGCGGACTTTAGAAATGAATTCATAATCAAGCTGGCAGAACAGGGCATTGCGTGTAATGTTCATTACAAACCTCTGCCGATGCATACAGCATATAAGAACCTGGGATTTGATATCAAAGACTTCCCCAATGCATATAGCCAGTTTGCAAACGAGGTTACACTTCCGCTTAATACCAAAATGAGCGAAGAAGATGCAATGTATGTGGTGGAGAACATAAAGAATTTGTATTAAGAAAGGGTACATAGTATGTATAGATTGTTTTTTAAGAGATTTATAGATATAATCTGCGGTTTTGTAGGCTGCATAGGCTTTGCTGTTGCCTTTATATTTGTTGCACCGATAATCTATTTTACAGACAAGGGACCTGTTTTTTATAACGCAGAAAGGCGCGGAAAAAACGGAAAAACATTCAAAATGTACAAATTCCGTTCTATGATAGTAAATGCCCCCGATATAAGAAACACAGACGGTTCTACATATAACAGCAATGACGATCCAAGACTTACCAAAATAGGCAGGATAATGCGCAAGACCAGTATAGATGAGCTTCCGCAGTTTATAAATGTCTTAAAGGGTGATATGAGCCTGATAGGTCCAAGACCCACACTTGCCAAAAAGCCTTTTTCCGAGTGCGACCCCAAGACAATCAAAAGATACGATGTACGCCCTGGTATTACAGGCTACAGTCAGGCATATTTCCGCAATTCCATTACACAGGAAGAGAAGTTTATGCACGACTGCTATTATGCAGAAAACTTAAGCTTTGTTATGGATATTAAGATAATTTTTAAAACAATAGCATCTGTAATAAAAAGCGAAAACATATATGTTGCCCAGTCTTTAAATGACAAGCAGGGTACACCTGAAAAAGAGGAAGTTGGTGCAGGTAAATGAAAAAGCTACTCATAATAGGTGCATCTATTCTTCAGCTCCCCGCTATCAAAAAGGCAAAAGAAATGGGCTACTATGTGGGCGTGGTGGACTATGACCCAAACGCTGTAGGTGTTAAATTTGCAGACGAATTTTTTAATGTAAGTACTATCGATATTGACAAAGTTGCCCAAACTGCAAAAGAGTTTAAACCCGAGGGTATAATGACACTTGCCACCGATATGCCTATGCGTTCTGTTGCCCAAGCGGCAAAGGACTGCTCTCTTGTGGGTATAAGTATGGATACCGCAATAAAATCCACCGACAAAGGCGAAATGATTAAAGCTTTTGAACAAAACGGCGTAGAGCATCCGTGGTATTACATAGCGTATGACGAAAATGATTTTGATAAAATTCTGGACAAGGTTAGTTTCCCTTGTATTATGAAACCTACCGACAGTTCTGGCAGCCGAGGTGTTGTACTCGTTCGTGACAAAGAAGAACTCAAAAACGAATACAGCTACACCAAAAACAACTCACGCGGCGGTGCTGTCATTGTAGAAGAATATATGGTAGGCAGTGAGGTAAGCGTTGAAGTAATGGCAGTAGGAGGCACACCCCATGTACTTCAGGTAACGGACAAGCTCACAACGGGTGCACCGCACTTTGTAGAGATGGGACATTCCCAGCCGTCTAACCACGGTGATGAAAATGTTAATAAAATCAAAGATTTGGCAATAAGAGCCGTAAAGGCTGTTGGCATAGAAGATGGCCCCGCTCATGTGGAAATAATGCTTACACAAGACGGTCCCAAGATGGTAGAACTCGGTGCCAGAATGGGCGGAGATTGTATCACAACTCACCTAGTGCCTCTATCCACAGGGATTGATATGATAAAGGCAACGATAGAAACTGCCTGCGGCAGAAAACCCGATATAGAACAAAAGTTTGAAAAAGGCTCTGCCATAAGATACTTTGATGTTCCAAACGGAACTATAAAAGCCATTGACGGTGTAGAAGAGGCAAAAGCCATTTGCGGTGTAAAGGAAATATCCTTTGTAAAAGGTATCGGCGATACCGCAGGCGATATAGGTAGCAGCACCGACAGAATTGGTTTTGTAATCGCTCAAGCAGATACTGCAAAAGAGGCAGTAGAAATTTGCGGAAAAGCTATAAATACAATAAAGATCACAGTAGAATGAGGCTTTATCAATGAAGAAATTACTTATACTTGGCGGATTTCCGCAGATGATAGATATTGTGATGACAGCAAAGCAAATGGGTGTTTTTACAATCATTGCAGATAACAATCCTGCTTCTCCTGCTAAACGTTTTGCGGACAAATCTGTAGACATAAGTACAGATAATGTTGACTTTCTTGAAAACCTATGCATACAAGAGGGTGTAGACGGAGTTTTTACGGGTTTTGAGGATTTTAATATCCATATTGCGTGTGAGCTATGCAATCGTCTTGGGTTGGCTTTTTATGCGACCAGGGAGCAGCTTGAAATTGTCACAAACAAAGTCAAATTTAAGGACACCTGCAGAAATTACGGAGTTCCTGTAATAGAAGAGTACAGCCTGAACCAAGCACTCTTCGAGGGCAAGTATCCATACATAATTAAACCTGCCGACAGTTATGGAAGCAGAGGTATAACAATCTGCCGAAATGACAAAGAACTTGAAACAGGCTACAAAAAGGCAGTTTCGATATCCAAAACAGACACAGCGATTATAGAAAGATATATAGATTATAGCTATGGAACAGAGCTTTTTTATACAGTAGTAAGCGGCAAAATCCACCTTACTGTAACGGCAGACCGATATACTGTACGAAACGGAAACACAACAGTTCCTCTTCCTGTGGCGGAGGTATTTCCTTCGCGTCACAGAGATGATATGATAAGCCGAATTGATAAAAACATAAGAAAAATGCTTGATGGCATCGGCATAAAAAATGGACTTGTGCTTATTCAGGCATTATATGATGGTGAGGACTACTTTGTATATGAGATGGCGTACCGCTTTACAGGTGAACAGCATTACAGGTTGTTAGAAAAACAGCATGGTGTAAGCCTTGCTCAAATGATGATAATGCATGCACTTGGAGAGGATATATCAGATTATGATACATCTCTGCTTGATGACGAAAGTTTTGATAAACCTTCTATCAATCTGGCAGTTATTTTAAATCACGGTACAATTAAGGAGATTTCAGGGCTTGAAAAGGTTTACAAGATAGATGAGGTTATATCATACAACCTCACACATAAGGAAACAGATGTGGTAAGTGCAAGCGGAGATTATTCTCATATGCTTATAAGAGTAAATATGGTTGCAAAAAACTACCATAATCTTTGCAACGCTGTAAAAAAGGTTGCCGACTATGTGAGCGTAATATCCGATAAGGGAGAAGATATGCTTGCAGCAAGGTTTATATTGCCGGAGGATATATAGATGTATTTTTTGTTTAAATGCTGGCACGAAAGACTGTTTTATTTAAACAGAAATAGATTTGAGCCGATAGAGTCTGATTTGCCAATTAAAATGGTAGAAATAACGGAGGACAACATAGATTTGGTTTCCACTCTTCGAGGCGAAGAATTTGTAGCACAATTTAAGTATCAGCTATCCTTGGGTGATTTTGGCTACTATGCATATTATGAGGACAAACCCATAGGTTATGGCTGGGCAAAGCATACAGGCTCGGACGATTTCTTCTATAATATAGAAAGCGGAGCGTGTTATCTCTGCAGATTTTTTGTGCACGATAGTATGAGGGGGCACAATGTATATCCCGAAATCATATCGAACTTGATAGAAAGAGAAACAGACATTAACCATTTTTACATAGGGGTGGAAAGAGGAAATATTTCTTCCGAAAATGGACTTTCCAAGGTTGGATTTGAGTTTGTAAAGGAATATGGCTTTGTAAGAGGGTTTAAACATACATTTAATAAAAAAATGCTTAAGGGAGATATAAAAAATGAGTATTGATGTTGCGGGAAAAAGACTTCTTGTGTTAGGCGGTACAACTGCGTCTTATGACCTTGTAAAAAACGCAAAGGAAATGGGCGTATATACCATAGTTACAGATGATTGTGAAGACAGAATTTCCAAAAAAATTGCAGATGAAAGCGCAATGGTAAGTACAACCGATATAGACGGCTTGGTTGAGCTTATTAAAGAAAAGAATATAGACGGTGTAATGGAAATATCCTTTGTAAAAGGCATCGGCGATACCGCAGGCGATATAGGTAGCAGCACCGACAGAATCGGTTTTGTAATCGCTCAGGCAGATAGTGCCAAAGAGGCGGTAGAAATCTGCGAAAAAGCTAGAAATACAATAAAAATCACAATAGAATGAGGCTTTATCAGTGAAGAAATATATTAGTTGCCCTTGAGTGAATCTTGTTAGTATTCATTTATAGATGACAAGCTTGTTTGATACGTCGGGATAAAGCATATAGGTTTTGAGAAAAAGCATGACTTTATAAGAAAATTTATGCACACATTAAAAAATGGTGTGGGGAGATACAAAAAATTAGTGTTGTAAGGAATTCAATAGTTATTATACGCAGAGGTGACAGACATGGGACATATATCTATTAAAATTAAAAGTATATTGAAGTGTACCAAGCTTGGTACATTAATTAGAAAATACAGATGGAACAAAGGATTACTAAGTGAAGGTGCAATAAATAAAACTATCACAAAATATATGGGCGATATTTCCTCAGAAGAACGAGAAAAAATTTTAAATGATATACTTAATATGGCAAAGAAATACAGGTTTAGTGCGGAAGAGTATTTCTGTTATCATTTCAAGGATAAGCCCGAAGATGAGAGAAAAACATTTATTTCAGATATGAATAGAGTAGATTTTTGTGAATCGCTCAATAAATCGAAGAACCTTGCTATATTTGATGATAAAATGTATACATATGAAGTGTTTGGAAAGTACTACGGCAGAGAAATTTGCTTTGTAAAGAAAAACAAAGACTACGATAAATTTAATAATTTCTTCAAAAAACATGAAAGAATTATTATAAAGCCGGTGTTGGGAACTTGCGGACAGGGAATACAGATTGTTGATATATCGGAAAAAAGTGATTTAAAATCATTCTTTAATGAATTATATGTAACATATTGTGCAGGAAACAAAAATGGTTTTATAGCCGAAGAGCTAATTGTTCAAATATCTGAAATGGCTCAATTTAATCCTACATCGGTTAATTCTATTAGATTAGCTACTGTTAAATATGATGATACCGTTGATGTTATAGCTGGTTTTTTTAGGACAGGAAGACAGGGAAGTATTGTTGATAATGCTGGAGCCGGAGGTGTTTTTGGTACTATCGATATAGAAACAGGCATAATTGATGCTGTCGGTGATGAATATGGAAACAACTATATAAATCATCCGGATACAGATATTAAAATGTTGGGTTTTTCTATTCCAAATTGGGAAGAGGCTAAACAACTAGCAAAGGAACTTGCTATGATAGTTAAAGGTAATCGATATGCAGGCTGGGATTTGGCGCTTACGGACAAGGGCTGGGTAATGGTTGAAGGTAATTCAAGAGGTCAGTTTGTTTGGCAGATGCCTAGGCAAAAAGGATTTCTTGAGGAAACAAATCAAATACTCAAAAGACTTGGAAAACACCAATTCGAAAAACTTTCAATGTAATATTATGATTTAGGAGGATAAAAATGGATTTAAAGGGAAAAAGATTACTTATTTTAGGTGGAGCATACAACACGAAAGACATTAGAGAATATGCCGATAAAAATGGTGTTGTTCTTATTGCAGTTGGAAACAATCCAAACCATCCATCTTTCAAGATTGCTGATGAAACATATTCCGCTAATGTTACAAATGCTGAAGATTTAATTAGAATAATTGAAGAATATAATATTGATGGTGTTTTTCCAGGCGGAAATGAAAATGTCATATCTATACTTTTTGATGTTGTAGATAAAACAGGAATTAAATTTTATGCCAGCAGAGAGCAATGGGATATTACCGGTCAAAAAAGAGAGTTCAAGGTTGCCGCAAAAAAGGCAGGACTCCCTGTTGTTCCTGAATTTATACTGTCTGAAAATCCCAAACAAGAAGAAATAGATGCTATTGATTTTCCGGTGGTTGTAAAACCTGTCGATGGTGCAGGAAGCCAAGGAGTATATCTTTGTCAAAGCATTGAAGAATTGTTGGAAGCTAAAAAAGAAGCACTCAAATTTTCCAGAAGCAAAACTTTGATGATAGAGAAATTTATGTCAGGATTTATTACTGTATTTTATATGACAATAATAGATGGAAAAATACATATTGCTTCTATGGCTGACAAATATTCCAAGCCTTCACCTGACGGAAGGCCAGTTATGCCGACGATAGCACAAGTTTATCTTTATCCTTCTCGTCATCTTCAGGATTGTATTGACAAGTATTTTCCCGCTATGGAAAGACTTATAAAAAATCTTAATATCACCAATGGTGTTGTTGGAATTCAGGGATTTTGTGATGGAAAGGATATTGTTTTTACAGAAATGGGATACAGACTTGGTGGTACAAGCCAGCAGAATTATACAAAAGCTCTTTATGGTAAAAGCAATATGTTTCTCATAATGAATTATGCACTTACAGGTGAAATGACGGATGAAGAATATAGTGAAAATCCTTATTTTGAGAAGGAATGTGGAACTTTACAGCTAATAAGCAAAGGAGGTACTATAGCTAGAGAAGAGGGAATAGATGTTGTTAAAAACATGTCCGAGGTTGTTAGCTTTGAACAGCATTATACTGTTGGTGACACAATTCCTGTTGTTGATAATGTAACAATGGTTCATTACAGGATTTTCCTTGTGGCAGATGATCTTGAGCAACTTAAGAGAACAATCAAGAAAATTCAAGATACTATTCGTGTATACGACGATGCTGGAAATTATATGCTTGACGAAGATTTTGATATAGCAAGACTAGGAAATCAATAAAAAAGGAGACCAACTAATGATAGTAGAATTTTGGTATTTAATTGCAGTTTTTATAGTTGCAATAATTGGCTTTACCGTTCTTAAACGTCCGCTGTATGAATGTATGATAGCTGCCTTTGTTGTATTAATGACTATAACAGGTACTTGGGCAAATGCTGGCACATACATTTGGGATGCATTAAAGGAATCCACATTGTATGTAATTTTTGCGTTTATAATTTCTGCAGCACTGCTTTCTAAAACAAGCGTTATTGACGACTGCATAGCCATCATACTTTCGATATTCGGAAGATTAAGAGGCGGTGCAGGCTTTGTGGCAATAATAGGTAGCTCATATATGGGTTCGCTTTCAGGTTCGGGCCCTGGAAATGTTGCTACAACAGGCGTGTTTACCATCCCTGCAATGATTCGTTCGGGATTCCCACCGCATTTGGCTGCCAATGTTGAGGCACACGCAAGTACTATGGGAAATATGATTCCCCCTGCAGGAATGATAGGTATTGCTTTTGCTGCTTTGGATACACTCTATCCCAATACATATACATTTTCGCAGTATTGGCTTCTTTTATGGGGAGTAGCCATTTGGTTTGTTGCACAAAGAATTATAACTATGTATTTTATGTGCAGATACTACAAGGTAGAGCCTATGAAAAAAGAGGATATACCAAGCTTTAAACAATCGGTTAAAAATGGTTGGAAAGCGGTGTTCTTACCTATTATCGTCTTTGTTCCTTTTCTTATCACAAGTAAGTTTGACTTCTTCTTTGAGTCAAGACTTGGCTTGGGTACAAAGGCTTTTAACAATAGTTTACTTCTTTTAATACCATCACTTATCGTGGTGTTCGGTATTTTTCTTTCCAATAAGGAAACAAGAAAGAATATGACATTAAAAAATATGGTCGATGGTATTTCCAAAGGTATGCTCAAGGTTGTGCCCACAGCGGCATTGGTGCTTTTTGCGTACTTTGTGAGCAATGTTTTTGAAGACCTCAATGTAGAAGTTGCAATAGGCGAATTTATAAGCTCGCTGAATATGAGCAAATATGCTCTTTGCATTATTATACCACTGTTTACCGCACTCCTTGGAATGTTACTTCCTGGTTCTACACAGGTAAAGATTTTTGGCGGTATTATCATTTCCATCACAGCCGCTGCAGGAGTTAATCCAATGATGGCAGCTGCTATGCTGCCTTGTATATGTGGAGCAATGCACGGTGTTACTCCGCCATACTGCGCATGCGTATACACAGGTATGGGTATAGCTCAGTCGGAGCTTAAGCCTACACTAATCAACTGTATGATATGGATTACTCTTCATTATGTACTTTCTGTAGTTATTATGCTTGAACTTTTACCCGTATGGGGACTTATAGGTTAAGGAGGGGATATATATGAGAGAAAAAATATATAATGCCTTAAATAAAACTTATGGAATACTTATGTCTGTATCCTTTTTTGCCGGCGGTATTCCGCTTATTCCTTTTATAATTGCACTTGTTGTCGGCGGTAAAACCGGCGAGGCAATATCAGTATTTTTGTACGACAAGTATTATCCATGGGTAATTGTCATAGGTTCTGTTGCCATTGTAGTAGGTCTTATTGCAATGTATGTAGGTAAGCTTGAGGGACTTTCTGTTAAGAGTGTAACGGCAGAGAAACAGGAAGAGAGATAAAATATTATAAAATTAGAGTAGGTGATTATTTTGAAGGGATATGTTTTCATTTCAAACAGTTCGAAACCCTCTAAAGAACAGTATGAAAGCAGAGAAAAAATCATATGCAAAAATGTAAGCAAACCATGTATTCAAGCAGCATTAGACTTGGGATATGAAGTGTTTCATGGAGTAAATCGTGCACGACCTGAAGAACTTGAGTGCAATATGCCCGTTAAACTGTTCGAAGCACATACATACAGAAGTATCACAAATTTCAAAGACAATTGTATTGCATACAGAAATTTTATGAAACTTCTTAACGAAAACAATATTGAAGCAATACATTGTAACACTCCTATTGGTGGCACAATTGGTAGAGTATGCGGAAAGATAAAAAAAGTAAAAAAGGTAATTTATACAGCTCATGGTTTTCATTGCTACAAAGGAGCTCCACTTTTTAATAGAACGGTTCTTAAATGGGCAGAACAGATTATGGCACATTGGACAGATGCTGTAATTACTATGAACCAAGAGGATTATGAATTTGCAAATAGTCTTAAGTTGAGAAAAGGCGGAAAAGCGTATTTGGTTCATGGTGTGGGTATTAACACAGAAGACTTTTTTAATGTTGAAGTCGACACTACGGCAAAAAGAGATGAACTTGGACTCAAGGCTGACGACATTATATTAATATCAATGGGAGATCTGATACCAAGAAAAAATTATTCTGTGGCTATAAAGGCTGTTGCAGAGGCAAAAAATGACAAGTTGCATTATCTGATATGTGGCAGAGGACCAGAATTAAATAACCTAAAAGCATTGGCTAACGAACTTGGTGTAGAAAATCAGATACATTTCCTTGGTTTTAGAACAGATATTAAAGAACTTGCCAAAACAGCAGATATATTTTTGTTTACAACAAAACAGGAAGGAATGCCCCGTTCTATGATGGAAGCTATGGCTTGCGGATTACCCTGTATAGCTTCGAAAATTCGTGGCAATGTAGATATAATAGAAGATGGCGTTAATGGATATTTGTGTGATACTATGGACTATGTAGCATTTGCAAAAAAAATAAACACGCTTTCTTCGGACGAGATGTTAAGAAAGGAAATATCAAAAGCAAATATCGGAAAAATTAAAGAATTTGATATTTCGGTTGTGGAAAAAGAAATGAAAGAGATTTACAACGAAGTATTAAAATAATGTTCAAGGAGTAAGGCATTATGAAAATATCTTTCTTTATCGGAAGTATGCGCAGAGGTGGAGCGGAGCGCGTTATATCAATTCTTGCAAACCATTACAGTAAAAAGGGGTGGGATGTGGAGATTGCGCTTCTTTTGGATACAGCTGTAGGCTATGAACTCGATGAAAAAATAAAGATACATGATTTAACAGCAGGTAAAGGCTCTTATTTTAAGCGTATGCCTCTCTGGATTAAAAAGATACGGGGATATGTAAAAGATTCCAAACCCGACAGAATTGTGTCCTTTATAGGCAGAATAAATGTTCTTGTGCTTAATGCCTGCAGAGGTATTAAGATACCGATTATCGTTTCCGAACGAAATGACCCCAGACATGACGGCAGAGGAAATGTAATGCTTTGGCTATGTAATGAGTCCTACAAGAAAGCCTCTGCAATTGTCCATCAGACAAAATATGAAGAATCCTGCTTTTCCAAAAGCCTTTCTTCAAAGAGTTATATAGTTCCAAACCCCGTAAAAGTATATGCGGATTCAAAGAAGCCATCGGGGTTAAGGGTTGTGACGGCAGGAAGACTTCTTCCGCAAAAGAACCATGCAATGCTTGTTGATGCTGTTTCAATATTAAAAGAAGATTTTCCCAATATTAAACTCGATATATACGGCGACGGGTCTTTGATGGAAGAGATCAAGTCAAAAATCAATTCTATGAATCTTGGAGATATTGTAACACTTTGGGGTAATGTTAACGACATTCACGAAAGAATTGCCGATGCGTATGCATTTGTAATGACTTCTGAATTTGAGGGACTTTCAAATGCATTGATTGAGGCAATGACTTTAGGTCTTGCGTGTATATCCACCGATTATCCAGGTGCAGACGAGGTTATAGTTCACGGCAAAAACGGTCTTTTGGTACCTTGCCGTAATGCAGAAAAGCTGGCAGATGAACTAAGATATATTTTTACTGACAAAGAACTTTTTGATACATTAAGAAAGAATGCAAAAGAAACTTCCCAAAAATATTGCATAGAAGAAGTTATTAAAGAGTGGGAAGCGGTAATTGAAAAATAAATTATGAAAAGAGTTGTTAAATTTTGAAGATATCTTTTATAAGCGGAAATTGGGTGTCGCAATCTTCATTTGATGGTTATGCTTTTCATTTGGCATTTTCAAAAAAAAGCAGTGTCCTTTATAACATAATAGATATTGACGATTTATATAAAAAAATGGGGCAAGATACAAATATATATGATTATGATGTTGTTTATGTAGGCAGATTAACATATCAAAAAAATCCCGAGCGATTAATTGATGTATTAACTAAGGTTATAGACGAAAAGCCTGATACCAGAGTGGCAATAGTAGGTACAGGTGATTTGGAGAATACAGTTAAACAAATTATTTCACAGAGAGGATTGGAAAATAACATAGATATGTTAGGTTATAAGTCCAACCCACTAAAGATTATGCATGATGCCAAGGTGATGATTATGACATCTCGTTGGGAGGGAACACCCATGTGTGCGCTTGAGGCTATGGGACTTGGTTTGCCAATTGTGAGTACACCAACTGATGGTATGAACAAGCTTGTCTCTAATGGAAACAATGGATATTTGTCAAATGTTGATGAGAAACTTGCTCAATATATTAATCATATATTAGACGACGATACCCTGTATGGTAAATTATCAAGTGGACAATTTGACAAATCAAAGAATATTAATGATGTAGAAACATATAAAACAAAAATACTGGATATTTATAGAGGGAATGTGTGATATAATGAAAATTCTTTTTTACACAAGTGTTTTGTCAGGCGGTGGTGCAGAACGAGTTTTGTGCCAGTTGGCAAATCGGTTTTCTATTAATAATGATGTAATACTTGTTGCATCTTATAAAACAAGCAACGAATACTTAGTCACGGATAATGTGAAGAAAGTGTATATTGATGTGTCCATAAAAGGTAAGAGTTTTATCAGACAGATAAAGAATCTCAGGAAGCTGATAAAGAATGAAGAACCGGACGTGTTAGTTTCGTTTTTGCCACACCCTAATTTTAAAATTTTGATTGCTTCTCTCGGCTTGAAAACTAGAAAGGTTATTTCGGTTCGAAATGATCCAAACAGAGAATACAATACATTATTTAAAAAAGTATTAGCAAGCATATTATATAGATTAGCGGATGGAATGGTCTTTCAGACTCCCGATGCAAAAAAGTGGTTTCCAAAAAGTCTACAAGCGAAATCACGAATAATTATGAATCAAGTGGATAATCAATTTTTTGAGACAGAACATATATTGGAGGAGTACTATGTTGCTACTGGAAGATTAAATCAACAAAAAAATTATCCAATGATGATTCGGGCTTTTGCTAGATTTTTAAATCATTATCCCGAACAAAAATTATATATTTATGGTGATGGAAAGCAGGATGAACTTGTTGCACTTATAAATAAATTAAATGTTGGCAACAGTATTTTTTTAAATGGTCCAAGTAGTGATATACCAAGTGTTCTTTCAAAATCAAAGTGTTTTATTCTATCATCTGATTATGAGGGTATGCCGAATGGATTACTTGAAGCATTAGCGATGGGAGTATGTTGTATATCTACTGACTGCCCTTGTGGTGGTCCAAAGATGGTAATTGAAGATGGGGTTAATGGTTTCCTTATTCCTGTTGGTGACGAAGATAAACTTTTCGATGTGCTTTGTATGATAGAGAGCAACGCCGTCATTAGAAATCAGATTTCTAATCGGGCAAAGGAAAAAGCCACTACATTTAAACCAGAATATATTTTCAAACAATGGGATGAGTACATAAACGAACAAAAGTAGCTTATAGTAGGTGATTATATGAGTGTTTTAGGTGTTTTGAAATTGATTAGAAATAAGTTTAAGGGTAGTTTACAGGTTGCTAAAGAAGAAGGGATGATTGTTGGAAGTGGTGTAACAGTAATGGGCGGGGTTAATTTTGGTAGTGAACCTTATCTTATTACATTAAAAAATAATTGCCGTATTTCTTTTGATGTTGCATTTATAACTCATGATGGAGGAACATGGGCATTTAGAAATACATATCCAAAATACAGCAAAGTTGTTAAGTATGGTTGTATTACAGTTGGTGAAAATACTTTTATTGGCTGTAGAAGTGTAATTATGCCCGGAGTGGATATTGGAAATAATTGTGTGATTGGAGCAGGAAGTATTGTTACAAAAAACATACCTGATAATAGTGTTTGTATGTGGTGTTCCTGCTAGATTCGTATGTACAACAGAAGAATATGCAAAAAGATGTAGAGAACAAATGCCCGAAAACTTTGATAAGCAAAAATATGACATGGATAAGAAGGATTATTTGAAAGAAATATTGTTATAAGAATTTTAATGGGGGTTATATGAAGAATCTTTTAATTGTGATAGATAACTTGAGTGTAGGTGGCGGACAGAATATGGTTTATGAATTGGTAAAAAATATTGATTCGGAAAAGTTTTCTGTTACGATACTTTGCTATGGAATAAAAAGAAACACTGCAATAGAGAAAAATCTCGAAGTAATCTGTAAGGTTATATATATGAATATAACAGGGCATATAACTCCGCTTGATATGCTAAAGGTAATGAAGCAAATATCAAAATTAAAACCTGATGTTCTTCATGCACATCTTGGCGGAATAACCTTTGCTTTGCCGTGGGCAATGGCTTTTAGAAAGCCAATAGTAATTACAGCTCATACAAAACCAGACAAGGCTTTTAGTAAACGGAACGAAAAACAACTTAGAATAGGACTGAGAAAAGATTTTGTAAAGCTTGTTGCAGTATCTGAGGAAAACCATGTTGCTTGCAAAGATTATTTTGACATTGACGATGACAAATGCTTTTGTATAAATAACGGAATAGATGTTAACAGGTTTTATAGGGAGGAACATGAGGGATTTGTTTTTATAAATCTTGCAAGACAGGATGAAAACAAAAATCAGGCTCTTCTTTTAAGGTGCTTTAGAAGATTACACGATGAGTATCCTGCTGTAAGAATGATTCTCGCAGGAGATGGACCCACTCATAATTCATTGATAGAAATATCCAAAGAACTAGAAATAAGTGATTTTGTTGAACTCCCCGGTATGGTTTCGGATTCGGAAAACTACTATGCAAGGTCCGATATCTATGTTCAGTCATCTTATCGCGAAGCTATGCCTTTATCAGTCCTTGAAGCGATGGCGGCAGGTCTTCCCATAATATCTACAGATGTTGGTGGTCTCAAAGATGTAGTAAAAGATAACGGTATTTTAGTTGATGCGGGTAATGAAGATGATTTTTACGAGTCGATGAAAAAGTTGTATATGGCAGCTTCTGAGAAATTGAATAAATATAAAACAGAATCTTTGAAGTTAGTAAAGTCTCATTCTGCCGATAATATGGCAGAAGAGTATTGCAGACTGTATGAAAGCATTATAAAATAATCATAGGAGTAAATTATGAGCAGTTTATCTTCCGTTAACGGAATGTACAGTGAAAAGACAAACAGAAGAATTTTGATTGCAGGAATCGTTATGTTCTGCCTTTTTGTAATAATAAGAGATATTATGCACATTGGATACAGCAAGTATATTCTTGTGGCTTTAGCAGGAGCAGTTGCAGTATTTCTTAATTATTCAAATTTAATAAGCTTTATATCGTTTCTAATACCTCTTTCCTGTGGTATTCCGGGCAACTACATATTTATGATTCTGGCAATTTTATATGTTTTAAAAACCCCAACTCTTTCTAAATATCACCTGATATTTTCGTCAATATTTATCGGTCAGGAGATTTTGTTTGGTTTACTTTTTTCTGGGTCAGATATTGTGGAACTTATTGCGTATTGCATTAAGGTGTTTCTGACATTCGGAATAATATTTGACCAAAAAGACAATAGGTGCAATGAACACCTTATTGCCTTTGTGCTTGGTGCTACTTTTCTTCTCGTAATGGTATTTAGTATCACTACACAGTTGGTAGAATTTGAGTATATTATCAGTGGTGAATTTCGCCTTGGCGAAACTAAAGTTCCAGGAATGAGAACAATTCAATTTGGTACAAATGCAAACACCATAGGATTTTATTCCCTTTTGTCAATAAGCGTCTGCCTCATACTTATGAAGCTTACTAAAGGGTTAAAATGGTTGTACATTCCGTCAATCGCACTTAATCTATTTATAGGACTTTTAACAGTTTCAAGAAGCTATATTGTGTTTCTCGCACTTGTCGTTGTTTTATTTTTATTTAGTGGATTTAATCCTAGTGGTAAAAGCTTTTTCACACTGATATTGGCACTTGTTTTGGTCGCCTTTTTTGTTGGTTATCTTGCGGAAAACACCACAATATTCGAAGGTTATGAAACGCGGTTTAAGGATTCAACAACACAAAGTGGTGGCGGCAGAACGGATATTATGAAGAATTATTTTGATTGGCAGTCGTCAAATTCTTTATATTTGCTTTTCGGTGTTGGCGCATTGAATCATGTCAAGCTGTCGGGCTTTGGATCACCGCACAATGGGTTTCAGCAGGTTATGGTATCTTACGGACTTTTTGGATTTGTTATAATGATATCTGCACTTATTATGGCAATGACTTTATTTACTAGTGACAAAAAAATACCTAAGGTAGCGTACATACCTTTTATTTCAACAATTTTATTTTTACAAACAGTTCAATTACTTATGCCAACAGAATATTTTATGTCTCTTATATACATGTATATAGTATTAAAGCTTTTTAGTACTACAAGACATAATCCTGATAAAGTTCAGCTGTACAAAACAAAGGAGTAAGAAATGGGAAATGAAAAAACAAATCTCACAGGTAAAAAGGTATTGTCAGGCTTGATGTGGACCTTTGGAGAACGCATTAGTGCTCAGCTTGTGACTACGCTGGTATCAATAATTCTTGCCCGGCTTCTTGCTCCTGAGGTATATGGTATTATATCAATTGTTATGGTTTTCATAACCTTTTGCAATGTTTTTGTTTCAAATGGATTTGGCACCGCGCTTGTAAGAAAAAAAGCTACAGATGAGCTTGATTTTAATACGACCTTTGTTGTTTCATTTTCTCTGTCTATTATTCTTTATGGAATTTTGTTTTTTACAGCACCATATATTGCAAAATTTTATGATATGGATATACTGTCTCCAATAATACGAGTTATGGCCTTAAGGCTCCCCCTGGCCTCCATTAATACGATTCAATATGCAAGTATTCAGCGTACTATGGAATTCCAGCGTTTCTTTATTGTTACGCTTTGCAGTACAATAATTTCTGGAATAGTAGGAATTTCTATGGTATATATGGGATTTGGTGTTTGGTCTATCGTAGGGCAGTATATGTCAAATACGCTTGTTTCAACAATAGCACTTACTATGGTTAGTTCCTGGATTCCAAAATTCAGATTCTCCATATCACGAGCAAAGGAAATAATTCCTTTTGGATTTACGGTTCTTTTATCGGAGCTTATTGCTACAGGGACTAATGATATTCGAAGCTTAGTTGTGGGTAAATGCTTTGGTTCTGCTGAATTGGCATATTATGATCAGGGACATAAATTTCCTGCGCTTTTTGTTAACAATGTAAATTCAGCAGTCAACAAAGTAATGCTTCCATCTTATTCGCGTTATCAGGATAATTTGATTCAGCTTAAAAGCATGGTTAGAAGAACCATCACACTGGGAATAACTGTTTTAGGACCAATATTAATTGGTTTTGGGGTTGTTGCAGATACTTTTGTTGAAGCTGTGCTGACTGATAAATGGCTTCCATCTGTTTTGTATATAAGGCTGTTTTGTTTGTCTTATCTGTCGAGACCGTTAGAAACAGCAAGCAGGCAAGTGCTTTTAGCTCTTGGGAAAAGCAGACTGATTGTCGGAATAATGATTGTGATCAATGTGTTTAATATATCCACATTGCTTATAGCAACTTTTGTGCTTAAAAATGTCTTTATGGTTGCTGTAGGTACTTTGTTTGCAACATTAACAAGTCTTTTAAGCTATATGTATTTTTCTGGAAAGGTAATAGATTACAAATTAAAAGAACAGTTTTTTGATTTAATTATACCTATAATGATTTGTTTGGTAATGGGCATTATAGTTTATTTTGTAGGACTTTTGTCATTTAACCCATGGTTAGTTATGGCTTTGCAGGTGCTTGTTGGTATCGCATCTTATGTGGCTTTGTTATGGATTTTCAGGCGGGATTTATTTAAATATCTCGTAAAGACTTTTTTTAATCGTTAATGCGATTTAATAATAAAGAGGGATTACAATATGAACTGCATAAAAAAATTCAATGAAATATATTTAAAAGATCCACAGGGAGTAGCATTTTGTCCGTACAGAATTTGCCCTGTTGGTGCTCATGTAGACCACAATCTTGGCAAGATAACAGGCCTTGCAATCGATAAGGGTATACATATTTCATACCATTCCAAACAGAATGGTATTATTGAGCTTTGCTCACTTCAGTTCAATAAGCGTGCACAGTGGCACATAGACAGCACTCCCAAGAATAAAGAATTTGACTGGGCGGACCATCTCAGAGGAGCTACTTTGGCGCTGAAGAGAAGACACACTCTCACTGTTGGCCTTTGCGGTGTTATAGAGGGTAGTCTCCCAATAGGTGGATTGTCCTCATCTGCGGCAGTTATTATATCATTTCTTGCCGCACTGTGCAAGGTAAACGGGCTAAAGATTTCTCAAAGTGAGCTTATCCTCACGGCTCTTGCTGCAGAAAATGAATATGTAGGTGTTGCCTGTGGCAAGCTCGACCAATCGTGTGAGGTTTATTCCAAAAAAGATCATTTATTGTACCTGGATACTCTTGATGATTCGTATGAACTTATACCGACTAATCCAAATATGAAGCCTTATAAAATAGCCATCTTCTTTTCGGGTGTGGAGAGAACTCTTGCAGGAAGCAAGTTCAATATGCGTGTTGATGAATGTAAAAGTGCCGCTTATGCATTAAAGGCGTATGCAGGTATGGACTATGGCAAATTTAATGATACATATTTAAGAGAGGTACCAAGGGAAGTCTTTGAAGAGTACAAGCATAAGCTGCCGGAAAATTGGTTCAGGCGTGCAGAGCATTGGTATACAGAATTCGACAGAGTAGAAAAAGCAGTACTTGCCTGGAGAAACGGAGATATAGAGGAATACGGCAAGCTTTCGTTCGAAAGCGGAAGAAGCTCAATATACAGTTGGGAAACAGGTTCTCCGGAGCTCAAAAAACTTTATGAGATTATGTTGGAAACAGACGGTATCTATGGCGGAAGATTTTCGGGTGCAGGATTCAAGGGGTGCTGTATGGCACTTGTGGATCCATCATTTGCCGAAAGTATAGAAAAAGAGGTTACCGATAAATATCTAAAAGAGTTTCCTAATCTCAAAGATAAGTTTTCGGTTCATTTTTGTGACAGTGCAGACGGAGTGTCGGTGTAAAGGAGATAGGGTATGATTTGTTTGATTTTGGCAGCAGGATATGCCACAAGGCTTTATCCGTTAACAGAAAATTTTCCAAAGCCACTTTTAAAGGTTGGCGAAAAAACGATTTTGGATCACCTCACAGATGACATTTCATTAGGAGGTGTTGTCACAGAGTTTGTGGTTATATCCAACCATAAGTTTGCCCATCATTTTGAAGAGTGGGCAAAAACCAAAGATTACAAAATTACTGTAGTTGATGACGGAACCGAAACAAATGAAACCCGTCTTGGTGCAGTAATGGATATAAAGTTTGCTATGGACAAGCTTAATATCAAAGATGATGTTCTTATTATAGCAGGCGATAATGTGCTTGATTTTTCGCTTAACAAATTTGTAGACTATGCTTTGCAGAAGGATACAAGCTGTGTTATGCGTTATTACGAAGAGGATATTAAGCGTCTTTCCAAGGGTGGCGTTTTGGAGCTTGACGGGGATAGAATAATCCAAATGGAAGAAAAACCCGAAAATCCTAAATCCAATTGGTGTTGTCCACCGTTTTATATTTATAAATACAAGGATATTGCAGATATAGATTCGGCTATCAAAGACGGCTGCGGAACGGATGCTCCAGGCAGCTATGTTTCGTGGTTATGCAAAAAAGCATCTGTAAACGCTATGCAGATGCCCGGAAGCCGTTACGATATAGGCAATCTGGAAAGCTACGAAAAAGTCCAAAAGGAATATAGGGGGATTACAATATGTTGACACCAAATGTTGATTTAAACAAAAAAACCATTCTTGTAACAGGTGCTGCCGGCTTTGTGGGTGCAAACCTTGTTCTTAAACTATTAAACGAGCTTGATGATTCCAAAATTGTCGGCTTGGATAATATGAATGATTATTATGATGTATCTCTCAAGGATTTTCGACTTGAAGAAATCGAAAAGGCTACCCATAATTCAAAATCGTCTTGGATTTTTGTTAAGGGAAATATTGCAGACAAAACTCTCATAGACGAGATGTTTGATACATACAAATTCGATGTTGTAGTAAACCTTGCCGCACAGGCAGGGGTAAGGTATTCGATATCTAACCCCGATGTATATATAGAGTCAAATCTCATTGGCTTTTATAACATTCTTGAAGCTTGCCGTCATTCATATGACAATGGTGCAAAAGGTGTTGAGCACCTTGTATACGCATCAAGCTCCAGTGTATACGGAAGTAACAAAAAGGTTCCTTACAGCACAGACGACAAGGTAGACAATCCTGTATCGCTCTATGCTGCTACCAAAAAGTCAAATGAGCTTTTGGCACACTCCTACAGCAAGCTTTATAATATCCCATCCACAGGGCTTAGATTTTTTACTGTCTATGGTCCTGCAGGCAGACCGGATATGGCTTACTTTGGATTTACAAACAAGCTTATTAAAGGCGAAACAATACAGATTTTCAATTTTGGTAACTGCAAGAGAGATTTTACCTATGTGGATGACATCGTGGAGGGTGTAAGCCGTGTAATGTCTTGTGCTCCCGAAAAGTGCTTAGGTGAGGATGGTCTTCCGCTTCCACCGTACAGAGTCTACAACATAGGCAACAGCAGTCCCGAAAATCTTCTTGACTTTGTGGATATACTCCAACAGGAACTAATATCTGCGGGAGTATTGCCAGAGGATTATGATTTTGAAGCTCATAAAAAGCTTGTACCTATGCAACCGGGCGATGTTCCCGTTACATATGCAGACACATCTGCTCTGGAAAGGGATTTCGGCTTTAAGCCAAATACTTCCTTGAGAGAAGGGCTTAAAAGGTTTGCAATTTGGTACAAAAAGTTTTATAATATATAATTGAATAATAAATAACTGCAAAGAAGTTGCCATAGGACACACCATAGGGACTTTCTACAGTTTGTTTTATATCTTGTAGTATTCGTGAGAGCGGATTATACAGGGTGTATTTTGCCTTATGAATATAAAAGTATAAATGGAGGAATGTTCTTATGAAAATTGCAGTAGCAGGAACAGGTTATGTTGGTCTTTCCATTGCAGTGTTACTCTCGCAGAACAATGGCGTAACAGCGGTGGATATAGTGCCCCAAAAAGTAGAACTTATTAATAACAAAAAGTCACCTATAGTAGACAAGGAAATCGAAGATTATCTGGCAAACAAAACTCTTAATCTTGTTGCAACAACAGATGGTGACAAGGCATATGCAGATGCAGATTATGTTGTAATAGCTGCACCTACAAATTATGATCCAAGCAAGAATTATTTTGATACTTCGGCACTCGAAAGCGTTATAGAACAGGTCATAGCGGCAAATCCTAATGCTATTATGATTATCAAGTCAACTGTGCCGGTAGGGTATACAAAATCAATAAGAGAAAAGTTCAGTTGTGATAATATTCTCTTTAGTCCCGAATTTTTGCGCGAAGGAAGAGCCCTCTTTGATAATCTCTATCCGAGCAGAATTATTGTCGGTGTGCCAAAGGGGAATGTCCGTTTGCAAAAAGCTGCAGAAATTTTTGCAAATATGCTAAAAGACGGTGCAATAAAGGAAGATATAGATATTTTGTATCCCGACCTTACAGAAGCTGAGGCAATCAAGCTCTTTGCAAATACTTATTTAGCTTTGAGAGTTGCATATTTCAACGAGCTCGATACTTATGCAGAAACCAAAGGTCTTGACACCAAGTCTATAATAGAGGGTGTGTGTCTTGACCCGAGAATAGGAAATCATTACAATAATCCTTCGTTTGGTTATGGCGGTTATTGTCTGCCAAAAGATACCAAGCAGTTAAGAGCTAATTACAATGATGTACCGCAGAACCTTATAGGTGCAATCGTTGATGCCAACACAACCAGAAAGGATTTTATAGCAGATCAGATAATTTCTAAGAATCCTAATGTTGTAGGTATATACAGACTTACGATGAAGGCTAATTCTGATAACTTCCGCCAAAGCTCTATTCAGGGTGTTATGAAAAGAATTAAGGCAAAGGGCATAGAAGTTGTAATATATGAGCCTACAATGAGAGAAGATAAATTCTTTAACAGCAGAGTTATAAGAGATATAAATGAATTTAAAAACATATCCGATATAATAATCGCTAACCGTTACAACGAAGAAATAAGCGATGTATTGGATAAGGTTTATACAAGAGATTTGTATTTTAGAGACTAATTGGTGATAGATATGACTTTACAGCACAAGCTCACAATTCAATTAATTCGCTATGAGATTGCACAAATACCGGTAGATCAAGAGCTTTTGGACTCCGTTACCGATGATGTGCTCTCCTTGGTATACCAATTTTCTGTTGAACAGGATGTGGCATACATTGTGGGTTGTGCACTAAATAAACTCGGACTTTTGTCGGGTGATATCAAGGCGGCGTTTTTTAATGAGCAGCTTGCAAGTGTATATCGCTGTGAACAGCTCATGCACGAATTACAGTGCGTTTGCTCCCTTTTTGAAGCAGAACAAATACCTTCTGTTGCATTAAAAGGTTCTGTTATTCGTCAGTTTTATCCCAAACCGGAAATGCGTGTAAGTTGCGATACAGATATCCTAATTCACAAAGAAAATTTGGAAAAAGCTTCTGAATTATTGAAGAATACTCTTGGATATGAATATGATGACAAATGCGGTCACGATATCAGTTTTTATTCACCGTCGCAGTCTAAACTTGAGTTGCACCATACTTTGTTGGAGTATGATTTTAAAGGAAAAGATCTACTTGATAAAGTGTGGGAACATACTTATCTTGCAGATGGATTTAATTATAATTATGAATTTGACAAAGAATTCTTTATGTTTTACCATTTTGTTCATATGGCTAAACATATGCAAACAGGCGGTTGCGGTCTGAGACTGTTTTTGGATACATATATTCTAAAAAACGAGTTGGGTTATGATGCTTCAAAACTCAGTGATATGCTCTCGAAATCTCAACTTACAAAATTTGCCGAAGGTATATTTAAAACTGCAGAGGTGTGGTTTGGAACAGATGCAGAAGATGATTTTACTCTTCTTATGGCTGATTATGTGTTTGATTCGGGATTGTACGGCAGTGTAAAAAACCATGTTGCTTTGTCGCAAGCGAAAAATGGTTCGAGATTTAAAACACTTGTCAAAAGAATATTTATGTCTTATAGCAGCCTTAAAATAATATATCCGATTATTGAAAAATACCCGATTTTAACACCCGTATTCGAAGTTGTACGCTGGTTTAGGATTATTTTCAAGGACAAAGCAAAAAAGCAGATGGCTGTTATAAAACATAATGCCTCAATATCCGAAGAAAAGAAAAATCAAGTGGCGACACTTCTCAAAAATTTAGAACTTATGTAGAGGAAACTATGCCAAACAATCTGGAAATAGAAAAGAAATTCATAATACGCTATCCCGACACCGAGTTTTTGCAATCGTTGGAGGGATGTAGCTGTTCCGATATCGAGCAGATATATCTTGTAAGCGAAGACGGAAAATCCGAAAGGATAAGAAAACGCGGTACAGGCGGCGATTTCAAGTACTATCACACAGTAAAATACCACCTTACAGATATGACCAGGGTAGAGGACGAGAGTCTCATTACCAAAGAAGAGTACGAGGCTTTGAGGCAAAAATCAGACCCCAATCTTAATGTAATATACAAAACACGCTATGTTTTCCCTTTCCAAAATCATATGATAGAGATTGATGTTTTTCCATTTTGGGACAGACAGGCGTATCTGGAAATAGAACTCGAAGACGAAAAAGAGGATTATAAAATCCCCGACTTTATTGAGATGGTTTGCGATGTTACTTTGGACAAAAAGTACACCAACCATTCCCTTGCCAAGACCATACCGGATCAGATTGTATGATAATCAAAACGCAGAAGCTTTTAAGCCTCTGCGTTGTTTGTTATTTTACCGCTTTTATGGCATCTGCCACAGTTTCTACGCCTATTATTTCTATACCCTTTGTTTCTTTTAGTTCTTTGGCGTTCTCTTTTGGTATAATGCATTTTTTAAATCCCAGCTTTTTGGCTTCGGAAATTCGCTTTTCGATAAAACTCACAGAACGAACCTCGCCGGTTAAACCAACCTCACCGAGAATGAGTGTTTTTGCATCTATCACGAAGTTCTTGTAGTTCGATGCCACCGCCAGCACAAGTGCCAGGTCCGATGCAGTTTCCGTAAGCTTAAGTCCGCCTACAACATTTATGTACACATCCTGACTTTGCATAGAATAACCAAGCTTTTTTTCAAGTATAGCCACAAGCATAGTAGCTCTGCTGTAATCTATTCCGTTTGCGGTTCTCCTTGCTATTGCAAAGTTTGTAGGTGCAGACAGTGCCTGGATTTCTGCAAGCATAGGTCTTGTGCCCTCAAGAGAGCAAACTATCGCCGACCCCGTTATATTATCCGGTCTTCCCGAAAGGAGCATTGCCGATGGATTGGGCACTTCTTTAAGTCCGGTATCTTTCATTTCAAACACGCCTATTTCATTTGTTGAGCCAAAACGGTTTTTAACTGTTCGCAGTATCCTGTAGCTCTGCTGTCTTTCACCCTCAAAGTAGAGCACGCAATCCACCATATGCTCAAGCACTCTCGGACCTGCAATGCTGCCTTCTTTGGTTACATGACCGACTATAAATATCGCAATGTTATTTTCCTTTGCAAGACGCATGAGAAAGTGTGTGGCTTCTCTCACCTGTGCTACACTTCCCGGTGCTGACGAAACATCTTCGCGGTACATAGTCTGTATCGAGTCCACAATCATAACGGCAGGTTTTATCTCGTTTGCGTGATAGATTATGCTGTCGAGGTTAGTCTCTGCCAAAAGTTTTAGATTTTTGCCTTTTACACCGAGCCTTGTGGCACGCATTTTAATTTGTTGAGCCGATTCTTCGCCCGATACATAAAGAATGGGATATCCCTCGCCCAGACACTCGCAAATTTGCAAAAGCAGGGTAGATTTGCCTATGCCGGGGTCACCGCCAACCAGTACCAGAGAACCGCGAACCACACCGCCGCCCAGGACTCTGTCGAGCTCGTTTGTGCCGGTGGCAATTCTCTCGCCCTCGTCGTTGCCTATGTCTTTAAGTTCCTGGGGCACAGAACGAACGACGGCAGAACTCACCTTTACATCAAATTTGCCTTGCGTCTGTTCGGCTTCTTCGATAAATGTATTCCAACTGTTGCACGACGGACACTTTCCAAGCCATTTGAGGCTGTCAAATCCGCAATTACTGCATACAAATTTTGTTTTAGTTTTCATATGTATCTTCTCCTATACTATAACTTTACTATAAATTATCAAAAAAGTCCAGCATATTTAAAAAATAACTATGCAGACGGTCTAATTAAAGTCCGTCTGCATATCTGATTTATTTTGTAGCGGTATTATTGTTATTATTTGTTCCGCTTAATGTATCGTCTACGGAATCTTTTATATCATTAACACCGTTTTTGATATCGTCTTTTGTATCTTCAACAGCATCGTCAGCTTCGTCCATAAGAGAGCCGCCTGTGTTGGTCTTATCGTTTACATTGTCTTTGTCGTCTATGGTGTCCTCGCTTTGCAGCTTGCCGTCTTCGCCGATGTTTTGTTCTCCTGCTGTGTTTCCGCAGGAACACATTGCACCCATAATAAGAAGTGCACAGAGTGTTACGCCTATTAATTTTTTCATTTTCAAAATCCTTTCCACTGTTAAATTTTTGTGCAGTAGTATTATTTGATTTAATATGCAAAATATACATATTAACGCAAAAATCCCAAAACGCAAGACAAATATGTCCTATGTTTTGAGATTTTGCGATTAGTTACTTTAATTTAGAAAAATTCTTACTTTATAGAATTTTCGTAGGATTCAATCATCTTCTTAACCATCTGACCGCCGATAGAACCAGCCTGTCTGGATGTTAAATCACCGTTGTAACCGTTCTTTAAGTTTACACCAACTTCGGATGCAGCTTCCATTTTAAATCTTTCCATTGCATCTTTAGCTTCGGGAACTACGTGTTTGCTTGACATAATATCACCTCCATTTGTTTTGTCGGTTCTAATTTGCGTCAAAATAGAGGTTTCTAAACAGGTAATTTTTTGTATATTTAATTATTTTTTCTGTCGAATTAAAATTTTACACATCATAAAATCCAAGTATCAGTATTCCTGCAAAGGCGATTGCAAGTGCAATATAGTGCTTGTATGACAGCTTTTCTTTGAGGAAAATTCTTCCCCATACGAGCGATACAGCACAGTATGCCGATATTATTACATATCCCGGAACATATCCCTTTACAATTACCATCATATAGAATACCTGTCCCACAGTTTCGCATATACCGCCTGCGAGCTTTGCAAGCTCGAATTTGCCGCTGTCTTTGGTAACCTTTTCCTTTTTGAATACAAATACATATATTGCAAAAATGATTGCTACCAAAAACCATGTAAACTCGTATGCAACATTTAGCACATCTCCTGCAAGGGTGTCTGCTGCATCAGCATCGAGACCTGACTGCAAAAGGTTAGCTACATAGCCATCGGCAATAAGAGTATCAACAAAAGTTCCGCAAGAGTCAAGTATGCAGTATAGTACGGGGAGAAGTATTGCCCAGATGCTCTTTGCATATTTTCTGTTTGCTGTGAGCTGTCTTTGATATCTTAATTCATCGTTTTCGGTACTGTCAATTATGCCTATGGAAATAATACCTGCCACAATCATCACAATACCCATAATGATGGGTGCATTCAAAAATACCGCATTGGAGTCGGATTCGGGATTGAATGTAACACCAAAAAACAGCATACACATAATCGCGGTAACTGCACCCGAGCCATTGCATATCGGTGATGATATGGAAAGCTCGATGTATCTTAATCCGATGTAGCCGACTACCATAGAAACTATGTAGAAAAACGATGCCGGAAGGTAGGTGATAATGTCCGAAAAAGTAAACGGAACACCGCGAACGGCAACCTCAAATATTGCATGAAGACCCATTACAAGACCAACCGCAATACCTACTTTGTAATGACTTAATTTATCATCTTGTCTGGAGCCGACTTTGGAAAAAATATCCGAGCCGCTCCAACATAACATTGCTATAATTGCTATAATCCACATTTTTTTGTTCCTCCTCTTTAGTTTTCAATGTTCACAAAACCGCCGTCTGCAAGTTTTTGCAGCGACATCATAATGCCAAGCTTGGCACTGTGCCAGGTAAGACCGCCCTGGAAAAATATCGTGTATGGCTCTCTTATCGGCCCGTCTGCCGAAAGCTCAATGGAAGAGCCCTGAATAAAGGCACCCGCCGCCATTACTACATCGCAGTTGTATCCGGGCATAGCGTACGGCTCGGGGGTAACATAGCTGTCTACCGGTGCCGCTGCCTGTATTCCTTTTGCAAATGCAACCATTGCCTCGCCCGATTTAAGCTCTACCGCCTGAATAATGTCGTGTCTGGATTCGGTAGAGTTGGGAACAACTTTGTAGCCCAGAGACTCATAGAGATTGGCGGCAAATACAGCACCCTTGAGTGCTCCTGCCACAACCGACGGTGCAAGGAAAAATCCCTGATAGAGAGCTCTGTTGGTATCAAGACTTGCACCAACCTCCTGACCTAATCCGGGTGCACTAAGGCGATATGCACATCTTTCCACACATTTTGCTGTTCCGCAGATGTATCCGCCGATTGGTGCCAGACCGCCGCCGGGATTTTTGATAAGTGAGCCTACTATCATATCTGCACCCATATCGGATGGTTCTATGGTTTCTACAAATTCGCCGTAGCAGTTGTCTACCATACAGATTATGTCGCTTTTGATTTCTTTTACAAATTTGATAAGCTCACCAATCTGCTTTACCGAAAAACTCGGTCTTGACTGATAGCCTTTGGAACGCTGTATTGTTACCAGCTTGGTTTTTTCATTTATCGCTTTTTTAATGTTTTCGTAGTCAAATTCGCCGTTTTCAAGCAAATCCACCTGTCTGTATGACACACCGTATTCTTTTAGAGAACATGTGGACTCTCTTATACCGATTACCTCTTCCAGGGTATCATATGGCTTTCCTACAGGGGACAAAAGCTCATCCCCGGGCAAAAGATTGGCACCAAGTGCGATGGCTAATGCGTGAGTTCCGCAGGTTATCTGCGGGCGTACCAACGCCGCCTCGGTATTAAAGCAGTCTGCATAGACCTTTTCGAGTGTTTCCCGTCCAAGGTCGTTGTAGCCGTAACCGGTAGAGCCTGCAAAGCACTCTGCACTTACTCTGTTTTTTTGCATACTTAATGTAACTTTTGCCTGATTGTATTCGCAAACTTTGTCTATTTCATCAAATCTGTCTTTTAGTGAAGATAGTATCTTTTCGCAATACTTAAGTACATCTTCTTTAATTCCAAGTTTAAGATAAATTTCATTTGTCATTTTTTAAGCATATCCTTTATTTTGTAGTTATTGAAACGCGGTTGAGTTCGGGAGAGTAAACGGCATCAAAGCCAAATGCGTTGGCAAATACCGAAACAGGAACCACAGTCCTTGAGTCTTTTACCCCTGCCGGAAAATCAATTTCTGTGTTGCCTGCAGGTTTAAACATTGTAGCTTTGCCTATTTGCATAGCGAAGAAGTCGCCGCCGTAAGCCACAAATACGGTTTTGGTGTCGTTATCCCACATTACATTTGCACCGACAGCCTCGTATACGGCTCTTATGGGTATCATAACTGTACCGTTTTCCTTGTAAGCGGTTACATCGGGAAATGCTATGGTATTGCCGTCTGCAACAACCTGTGTTATTTCAGGAACTTGTACAGCAGGAGCTTTTTCTGCGGAAGAAAGCTTTTCAAAATTAAACAAATTTTTTGCATAGGCTTCTATACTTTCGGAATCGCTTTTTAAAGTGATAGTTTTCATAGGAACTCTTGTAGCACATGCAAGCTGTGTTTCGGAGCATACGGGAGTATAGAGTGTCTCACCGGCAACAAGAACTTCGCTCTCTTTTATCATAAAGTGTTCTGTGTTTATGTCCCTTATGTCACAAAGAGCCTTGCATTTAATCTTTGCAATAGTAACATCGGTTTTACCTGCGGTATAAAGGGGAGATGCCTCATCAATCCTTACACCCGCACCGGAAAGATACGCAATTCTCAAAGTGTTTGCCACAAATCCGAAAAGAGGGTCGGAGATATACCCGAGATTGGTGTCGTCAATGGAATTTATCCAGGTTTCGTCAAAGGTTTTTTTCTGATCGATGGCAATCTTTTCGTCATCGTATACAAGTATGGACTGAACAGTTACAAGATTTTTGAAATCTGCATTTAAGATTATAGAAACTGTAAACTCATCACCCGCTTTAACTGTGTTTGCATCAGAATTCAGAGAAAAAGCATAATCAGATGTAATAGATGATATACTTGTTTTTGTTCCCTCTGTGTAGTCAAATGCACAAAGTCCGATGCTCTCCACACTGTCTGCAATCACAGCTTCGGTAGCTTTTGTGAAACCGTAAAACGAAAGCGATCCTATGTGAGTAATGCCGTTTTCCACAATGATTTTGGTAACCTCATCCTTGGCGGATGCCCAGGGAACAGAGTTTTCGGTTTTGTAGTCGGGCATTTTGCCTGTACCCGATATAGTTAGTGTGCCGTTTTCCACTTTCCAGCTAATGTTTTCTAAAGGAGGTTCGTTTGCGTACGAAACAAGTGTACACATAAGCATACACACGATAGTCAAAATACTGATTAATCTTTTCATTAAAAATTCCTCCTTTGCACCAGGGTGCAGTAAATAATATATTAAAATGCAAAAAGCATTTTAATTTCAAGGTAAAACGGGAGTTTCTTCCATAAAGTATGTTGCCTCCATATCTGCAGTGGCAAGGCAGAAACCGAGCGGAAATTTTTCGAATGCGTTGCCCACATTCAATTTGTCGTCACTGCCGGAAAAGCCCATATGATATCTTATGGCAAATGCTTCCTCCCGGGTAAGACGCATATATCCGGATATTATGTACACACTCTTTTCGCCGTGACCGTAGGGAAGCTCATCATCAAATGTAAAAGACGCAACGCTGTGCCACACACCGTGAGCATCTTTTACATTACGGGTAGATGGCTTGTAGCAGTTAATCTTGCACAAATCGTGGAGCAGTGCCACAATAGCTATCGTTTCATCACTGGGATTAAGACCGTAGACTTCTTTTACCCTGCTTCGCTGCATATAGTCCTTAAGGCAGTGGTACACATTTACGCTGTGGTCGCAAAGACCTCCTGCGTAGGCACTGTGAAATCTTGTGCTTGCAGGTGCGGTGAAGAAGTCGCACGAGTCGCTTGTGAGATAGTTAAGCAGTTTGTCTGCTCCTTCTCTTTTTATATTGTCGGTATAAATTTTGATAAATTCTTCTTTGCTCATAAGCTAAAGCCTCCTTGAATATTTGGGGCAAATACAAAGTTATTATATCATATTTTTTGCATTTTTTCAACATAAAACAATTAATTAAATCAAATAATATAGACTTAAGGAGTGATAGTTAATGTTTGTACCCAGAACTGATTTGGTGCTCGAAGCAGCTATGCTCAGCGTCAAAAAACCCGACGAAAAGATTGACGGAGTAGAAACGGACATATGTCAAAAAGATAATGTCAAAATCACAAGAGTAAAAATAACAAATTCAAACGGCGAAAAAAGGATAGGCAAGCCCAAGGGGAACTATATTACAATAGAGTGCAGCGACCTTCGTTATTGCGATGATGCTACCAAAGAAATTGTAACGGATATATTTGAAGAGGAGCTAAAAAACATAATTCGCCCGTACAGACAGGGGGTGGTATTTGTTGCAGGACTTGGCAACAGGTTTATCACGCCTGATGCATTGGGTCCAAAGGTATCAGACGGCATCAACGCAAACCGTCATATTTCAGATGACGGAGTAAGACTTTGCACAGTAAGTCCGGGAGTGCTTGGTATTACGGGCATAGAAACCGGAGAAATTATTGAGGGTGTTACCGACAGAATAAAACCCGATATCATAATTGCAATAGATGCCCTTGCCGCAAGGAGTATGGAGAGGATTTGTACCACCATACAGATAGCGGATACCGGAATTACGCCCGGTGCCGGAGTGGGCAATCGCCGAAAGGAGCTTAACTTTGATACAATGGGTGTGCCCGTAATAGCGGTGGGTGTGCCAACTGTTGTAGATGCGGCAACTGTTGCAAATGATTCGGTGGAGCACATATTAAACGAGGTTTTAAGAGATAAGATTACAGATATTTCTCTCTTTGATGATGACAACAGATACAGCCTTATCAAAAAGGTTTTGAGCCCGTACTTTGGCGAGCTGATCGTGACGCCGTCGCAGATAGATTCTGTGATATCCAATGTGGCCAAGATAATTTCCGAGGGCATAAACAGGATATAAATGCCATATAAATGCAAGTAGGGAGGCGATACACCTGTGAAAAAAAAGAAATATACACACACCTATGATGTGGAAACCTTTTTAAATAAACGCAAAACCAAACGCACCTTCGTTTCTGTAACCTTTAGCGGCAGATATATGGAAAAGGCTGCATTTGTTATGACGCTTGTTGCAGTGCTTTTTTGGGCAGTTTCTTCTTTGCCTTTTAAATATTTCGGACAATCCCTTGTGTATCACAGCACACCTTTTTTTGACGATATATCCCACCAACATTTTTTTGACAAAGACAGGCTGTGCCTTTTGGCAGTATCGCCGCTTCTTGATTTCGATATGCAAAAAAAAGAAAATGCCAAAACCAATCAGAAAACAAATCTGCCCGAACCGCTGCCCGAAAAACAATTGTATTTGTCAGAAGTATCTGTAAAAAACGAAACCGATTACACAGTAGATACAAGCAAAATATTACAGGATGGATATAAGCACCCGGCAAATCCCAAGGTGCTTATTGTACATACTCACGGCAGCGAAAGCTACACCCCGAGCGAAAAATACTCTTACGAGCAGACCGGAAATTACCGGACAGGCGACACGGCATATAATATGATACGGGTAGGTGAGGAGATAGCAAATCAGCTAAAAAAAGGCGGGATAGATGTTATCCACGACAAAAGTATAAATGATTATCCCGCCTATAACGACTCTTACAACAAAACCGAAAAGGTTATACAAAAGCATTTAAAAAACGACCCCGATATAGTCTATGTATTTGACATACACCGCGATGCCGTAGGCGAAAACGAAAAGTTTGTCTGCGATGCACTTGGCAAAAAGGCGGCACAGATAATGATAGTATGCGGAACAGATACCAATCTCACAAATCCGCTTTGGCGTCAAAACTTAAGCCTTGCAGTGCATATTCAAAGCTATTTTAATTCCCGCATTTCTGACTTTTTCCGTCCTCTTAATTTAAGGAAAGAGAGATTTAATATGCATCTTACCACAGGGTCGCTGCTCTTTGAGGTGGGTGCCAGCGGCAACACCCTCGACGAAGCTCTTGAAAGTGCAAGAATACTGGGCGAAGGACTTGCAAAAATGCTGAAACAGTAGAAAAGCATTGTACTCCGACTTGACATATGGCGAGAAAATCGT
Organism: Clostridia bacterium; assembly: GCA_045544515.1. Taxonomy (GTDB): domain Bacteria; phylum Bacillota; class Clostridia; order UMGS1810; family UMGS1810; genus RGIG8748. The sequence continues at coordinate 133,116 of JAZPZD010000021.1, forward strand.
GTATTATTAATATAATGTACAAAAAAGTCAGGAGGTGCAACGATGCGTAAGCTAATCAAACCATTTTTCAGCAAAAAGATATTCGGTATTTTGTTTTTTGTCATACAGCTTGTGATACTTGCAATGCCGGCAATGGGTCTTTATGATTCCAATATGTTTATAAACGGCGGTATGAAGGTCGTTGCCTGCCTTCTTATCATATACGAAATCAACAGAGAAAGCGACTCGGGATTTAAGCTAATATGGATTGCACTTATGGCAATAGTTCCTTTGTTTGGAATATTTCTGTATATTTATGTTCATATGGATTTACTTACAACGGGAATACGCAAGCATCTGTGCGAGCTTGATATAAAATCCAAAAAGTATGTTGAAAAAATGCCCTCTCCGTCACAAATTGTAGGTAAAGAGGACAATGCGGAATACGGTATCTTTAATTACCTGTGTAATACTGCCAATTCGCCTTGCTTTGATTGTTCGCACATAAAGTACTTTGATATAGGCGAAAAAATGTATGAGAGCTTGCTTGAGGATTTGAAAAATGCCAAAAAATATATCTTTTTGGAGTTTTATATAATAAACGAAAAGGATATGATGTGGCAGACTGTATTTGAAATATTAAAAGAAAAGGCGTCTTGCGGAGTAGAGGTACGCCTTATGTATGATGCAATGGGTTCGCTCATTTCGACATCAAAAGACTTTGCAGATGATGTAACAAACGCAGGTATAAAATGCAGTCCTTTTTCGCCTGTTAAACCATTTGTGTCAACATATCACAACAACCGCGACCATAGAAAAATGGTTATCATAGATGGTAGGTGTGCCTACACCGGCGGAATTAATCTTGCCGATGAATATATCAACAAAAAGGAAAGGTTTGGTCATTGGAAGGATACTGCCATAAGGATAGAGGGCGAGGGTGTAAGGGGATTTTTGCTGATGTATTTCAAGATATGGAATCTGATGCAACGCTCGTATGATGATTACAAGAGCTATCTTGATGCAGTGCCCAAAAAAGAGCACACAGGGGGATATCTGGCAGCATTTGACGATACGCCCATGGATACCGAAACAGTAACAAGAAATGTATACCTTCATATGATAAATACCGCAAAAGACTATGTGTATATCAGCACTCCGTATCTGATTTTGGATGACGGTCTTTTGCATGCTCTTACCTTTGCGGCAAAGCGGGGGATAGATGTGAGGATACTTATGCCGCACATTCCGGACAAGTGGTATGCCTTTGCACTTGCCAGAACATACTATCCCGAGCTTATCAGGGCAGGAGTCAGAATTTACGAATACACTCCCGGATTTTTGCACGCAAAGAGTACAGTTTCGGACTCATTAAGGGCATATGTGGGTTCTGCAAATTATGATTACAGAAGTTTGTTTTTGCATTACGAATGCGGAGTTTATATCTATAAAAATCCTACTGTAGAAGAGATAGCCGAGGATTTTAGAAAAACTCTTGAAAAAAGCGAGCTCTTTACCTACGAGGACTACAAAAAGTTAAATCTCTTCTACCGATTAACAGGAAGAGTATTCAGGTTTTTTGCATCGCTTATGTGATTTGATAGAATATTCAGCGTTATTTCGGGCGGTTCAAAGCCCTTTTCACCAAGCATATCTTCTATTACAAATTCCAGTGTAGACGGCATAATAAGCCTATCTGCAAGCCTTACAATCAGCCTTTCGGTGTTTTCCATAGAGGCAAATATGTCATTTATAAGGGCTTGCTCGATTAGCTTTTCGGTGCCGTCTTCTTCGTACTTTTTTTCTATTTCAATTCCGTATACGGTTGCCCGAATATCGGAGCGGGGTATTTTGATTTCGGATTTTATTATATAGTAGTCAAGATAATATCCCCCGGAAAAAATACCCTCGGGACTCAGCGGAACATATCGTCTTTTTGAATGAATTTTTTGCATTGTCAACTTCCTTTCTTATATCATAATTTAATTATAAGCCTTTGGAAGAGTAAATTCCAGCAAAAGACATCGCAAGTTACGCTATATAACGACACAAAAAAAGAGATTGCTCGTATATGAACAATCTCTTATGATATTATTTGCTTTAGAAATTTCTGCTGTAGTTAGGTGCTTCCTTGGTGATAGAAATATCGTGGGGATGGCTTTCTCTAAGGCCGGCAGCGGTAATTCTTACAAATTTGCCTCTTTCTTTGAGTTCTGCAATTGTTTGTGTACCGCAGTAGCCCATGCTCGAACGCAATCCGCCCATAAGCTGATAGATGGTATCAGCCACAGCACCCTTGTAGGGTACACGGCCCTCGACACCCTCGGGAACGAGCTTCTTTGTGCCGTTCTGGAAGTAACGGTCCTTGCTGCCCATTTCCATAGCGGCGATAGAACCCATACCTCTGTACACCTTGAACTGTCTGCCTTCGTAGATTTCTGTATCTCCGGGGCTTTCCTCACATCCTGCAAGAAGCGAGCCAACCATTATTACATCTGCACCTGCAGCGATAGCCTTGGGCAGGTCGCCGCTGTATTTGATACCGCCATCTGCGATAACGGGGATATTGTATTTCTTCGCAGCCTGGTAAGCATTGTATATAGCAGTAATCTGCGGAACACCCACGCCTGCTACAACTCTTGTTGTGCATATCGAACCGGGTCCGATACCAACCTTGATAGCGTCTGCACCGGCTTTGATAAGAGCCTCGGCAGCTTCTTCTGTAGCGATGTTTCCGGCGATAACCTGGATATGGGGATATGCTTCTTTAACTCTTTTGAGGCACTTCATAATGTTCATAGAGTGACCATGTGCAGAGTCAAGTACAAGTACATCGACCTTGGCATCTACAAGTGCTGCCACACGGTCCAAAACATCATTGGTAATACCTATAGCGGCACCTGCAAGAAGTCTGCCGTTTGAGTCTTTTGCACCGTTGGGATATTTAACGGATTTTTCTATATCTTTGATTGTAATCAAGCCCTTAAGGTAACCGTTTTTGTCAACGATGGGGAGCTTTTCAATCTTGGCATTTCTAAGTATTTGCTGTGCTTCTTCAAGAGTTGTGCCCTCGGGAGCTGTGATAAGGTTGTCGCTTGTCATAGCTTCCTTGATTTTCTTGGAGAAGTCTGTTTCAAAACGCAAATCGCGGTTTGTAATGATACCTTTTAATTTGCCGTCTTCCTCGGTAATCGGAACACCGCTTATTTTATATTTGCCCATAAGAGCATCAGCTTCGGCAAGTGTGTGGTTTTCAGAAAGGCGGAACGGGTCTACTATAACACCGTGTTCGCTTCTTTTTACCTTGTCTACTTCTGTTGCCTGCTGCTCAATGGTCATATTCTTATGAATAATACCGATACCTCCTTCTCTGGCAATGGCAATAGCCATAGAGGATTCGGTAACAGTATCCATAGCGGAACTCATAAGAGGAATGTTGAGCTGTATGCTCTGTGTGAGGTTGGTTTTCATTTCAACAGTGTTAGGAAGTACATCGGACTGCTGCGGTATAAGCAGTACATCGTCAAATGTAAGTCCTTCGTAAGCAAATTTTTCTGCCATAATATATCCCCTTTCAAAATGTGTTTGTCGATTAGTATTATTATAATAGTATATCTCAAATTTTTCGCTTAGTCAATGTTTTGACGGGAAAAATAGCGAATTTAACAAAATATTTTAGCAAAAAATATATTTTGATATAAAAATCAGCGACGCCGACAGCATTTATCGGCATCGCCTTTTTTGGTTAGATCAGAATATTCGTCTTATGTTTTTGATTCTCTTGCCATATGATGTGGTAGCAAGCGGGAGTATTTCCACAGAGTACCCTGTGCTGGGGGAATGGATAAAGTATCCGTTGCCCACATAAATACCGGTGTGACCTATGTAATCTCCTCCGATTTTAGAAGAAAAACACAGTATATCGCCGGCACGCATATCGCTTGCAGGAACTTCATAACCATTTAACGCCTGGTCGCAGGCAACGCGATTGATGTCCACATTCATAAGACTGTAACAGTATTTTACAAATCCCGAGCAGTCAAATCCTGCCGGAGACATACCGCCGTAAACATACGGAGTTCCTATATACTGTTTTGCTTTTTCTACGAGTACCTCTCCGAGAGCCGAAGACTCAGTGTACACGGGAACATCAGATTGCGTAGGATTAGAATTACCGGGTGCGGTGAATGTATGTTCTACCCCGGTCTGTGTAATTACCACATAATCAGCACTTACATAGGCAAAAGAGCCGTTGTATGATATCTTGTGCCAGTTGTTTTCAGTGCTTGTAATTACTACCTCGTGGTTTGTAGGCAGAAGCCCTATGACAGTTGACTCTGTGGAAGGCTCGCTTCGTACATTGAGTGCATCTGCATTAACCCAACCTAATGATACAGTATCAGCATTTGCTGTGAATGTAACCAGTAGGGTACAGGCGCAAACTGCAACCGCCATACATAGTTTTTTCAGCATTTGTTATACATACCTCAATTAGTGAGGCTTTCCTCCAATTTTTATTTGGCAAAAGCCAATACAAATACCATTATACACTATTTTTTATCGTTTGTCAAATTTTATTGTCATACTGCACTAAAATCCTATTATGCAATTGGTAACAATTCCCAAAACATTAAAATTTTCTTCGGGGATTATCTGTATGGATTCGCCCGAGGGAATTTTGGTGGATTCAGCACACATAAAAGCTTTTTCCTCGTTTTGATGATACTTTCTTAATACTAGCTCATTGTTCCATATTGCAGCAAATATACAACCGTCGTACATAAGTCGGGTTTTGTTTATTATCACGCAGTAATTTTTCTTGATACCGCACAGGTTCATGGAGTTGTCGGGGGCACATGTCGCGATGCAGTCATCTCTGGGGATTTTTAAAAGTGACGGCAATGTAACAGAAGAATCCGCGTGACTGTTCTTGCCCAAAATAAGCCCTTCTGTGTTTTCGGGTGAAAAATAGGGGATTGAGCTTCCTTGCAATTTGGTGATGTTTTTTTTGTTAAAATCATTTTCCGGTATAAAGTATGACGCCTCAAGGTTAAAGCACTTCATAAGTTTTTGTATTGTAGCAATAGTAGGAGTGGAATAGCCCTTTTCGTAATTGCATATGGTAGTTTTGCGAACAGATATTTTATCTGCAAGTTGTTGTTGCGTAAGGTTATATTTTTTTCTGAGTTCTTGTATTCTTTTTGCAAATTCAGCGTTTTGACTGTACATAATATCACTTCTTTCCTACAAAATCTATTATAAAATCTCCAAGCTCCTTTGCTGCCATAGGTTTACCAAGGATAGATTGCATATCACACATCTGCTTTTGCCTTTCTTCGTACACAAGCAGAGAGGAAATAACATCATCTATCGGCATGAGTTTGGATACTCCTACCGCAACACCCGCATTTATAAGGAATTCTCTGTTTCTGTCCTCCTGACCGGGAATGGGATCTACCAGAACCATAGGTATATTCTTGCTTATGGCTTCGCTTACGGTAAGACCTCCCGGTTTTGTAACAATGATATCCGAGGCGTCCATAATGACATCGACATTATTTACATAGCCGAAGTTGTATATTTTCTTTCTTGTATTCATCCTGTCTATGCGGTTTTTCATATTTTTGTTATTGCCGCAAACACACACGATCTGAAAATCCTCATCCATTTTATCAAGAGAGCGAATGTATTTTTCGGTGTTACCGTAGCCCATACTTCCTGTTATTATAAAAATTGTCGTTTTGTTTTCTATTCCAAGAATTGCTCTTGCTTCCTCTTTGTCAGTTTTTAGGCTGAATTTAAGGTCTACGGGAATACCGAAGGGAAGGATTTTTTCTTTTTCAATACCCTTTTTTTCAAGCTGATGACCGATAAGCTCGTTTGCACTTATGTAGTAGTCCATATGTGCCATATCCCAGTACGGCAACACGCAAAAGTCTGTAACTATTCCGATTGTTTTTGTCGAAACCAGTTTTTTGTCCATATATGTTGTCATAAGAGTAGCGGCAAGAGAGTGTGTAGAAATTACTATATCGGGATTTTGCCTGGAAATATATTTGGCAAACTGATGTGCCACAAAGCTGTTGCAAAATTTTGACCAGGAGAGCTTTGAATCGTTTTTTCGGTTTTCTAAACTGGTATAGAACTTTCCGTACACATACGGGGTGTATTTTGTTCCCAAAAGGTAGCCCTTTTCCAAAAGCCTGCTAAGCAGCTTGTTGAAATATTTGTATGCATCTACAACAGTTGCGTCAACGCCCTGGCTTTTGAGATAGTTTTTGAGGGCATTTGAGGCAATGTTGTGTCCGTTGCCAGTTGACATTGTAAGAATAATTGCTTTCATATCCGTCATCACCTTTCAAATGGTTCAAAAATATTGTACCACAGAAATCACAGTCAGTCAACATCAAATGAATATTTTATCGTGTAACACCTTGGGCCTTACATGCATAGTATAAAGTGAAACAAAATAACGGAGGTGTTTTTGATGCTTGGTAATAAATGCTGTGGTAATATCTTTGGCTCAAACGACGGAATACTTTTCTTTATCTTAGTATTCTTACTCTTGTTTGGATGCTGTGACAATACCGAGTCACGCTGTAAATGATTTAAAAAAGGAGGCAAAAAGTATGTTTAACTTATTCGGAGGCAGAAACGGCTGCGAAGGAGACACAAGCACAATCTTATGGTTTATCATTTTAGTTATTCTTCTTTTCATGAATAACGAAGACGATTGCTGCAACCACAGAAATAATAACAACAACTGCTATCAGAACAACTGTGGCTGCTAATGTTTTTATGAGGTGAAATAATATGTTTGACAATTCCTGCAATCCCTGTAATCCTTGCAACAATTACAACAACTGCTGTGATTCGTGCTGCGGTTCAAACGGCATCTTCGGTTCCAATATATGGATTTGGGTAATAATAGCAATTGTTATTTTCTGGGCTTGCTCGGGCAGCAACAACAATTACTGCTGCTGATTTGATAAAGTTATTGTAAACCAAAAACCCGAACGGTCAAATTCGTTCGGGTTTTGTATTTTCTATATACTGTTTCAATTTTTCAAATGTCAGGTCGCTTATCACATGTTCGATTTTGCAGCTGTCCTCGTAGGCGGTTTCTTTGTCTACCCCTATGGAAATGAGAATTTCTGCAATAATCTCGTGCCTTTCGTACATTCGTTCCGCCACCTCAAGTCCCATTTCGGTAAGCACTATCGCACCGCCGTCATTTACCGTAATGTATCCCGCCTCGCGAAGCGACTTCATAGCAACAGACACGCTGGCTTTTGAAAATTCCAATTCGTGTGCAATATCTATACTTCTTACAAAACTATTTTTCTTTGTGAGCATCAGTATCGTTTCGAGATAATTTTCTGCAGATTCCTGTATCTTCATTTGATTTACTGCCTTTCGTATAGTTATTATCATATTCTATCACAAAAAAACATAATTGTCAAAATATATTAAAAATGCCGAGGTGTGCATATGATGATTTATAAGATATTTTTTTGCGGAGGTTGTGTATGAAAAGGTCATTGACATTGTGGCAGACGGCAGGTTTTATTTTTACGGGTATAATGGGTGTTGTACTGCATTTTCTTTTTGATTGGACGGGCGGAAACATTGCAGTGTCGTTTTTTTCGGCAGTTAATGAATCAATATGGGAGCATACCAAACTTTTGTTTTTCCCGATGCTGATATTTGCTTTTGTCCAAAAAAGGTATATAGGAAATAACTATACTGATTTTTGCTGCACCAAGCTTTTTGGAATGCTAAAGGCAATAGGAGGCACTATAGTTTTGTACTATACAATAAACGGTGTCTTTGGCAAAACACCCGATTGGATAAACATAGCTATGTTTTTTGTTGTGGATTTTGCAGTTTATTATACAGAAACCGTAAATTTGCGAAAAAAGAAAATCTGCTCTCTTTCAACAAAAACGGTAACTCCTATACTTATTTTTGTGGTCTTAATATATGTCTGGTTTACCTTTTATCCGCCTCAAATCCCTCTTTTCAGAGACCCTGTTACCGGAACATACGGTTATTATAGTCAATACTGAACCATATTACTTGACAATTTGATAAAAATAATGTAAAATATACTCTAATATTACAAAAAAGGAGTTATTGATAATGAAGAAAATTTTATCAGTTATGCTTGCAGTACTTATTTGCTTCAGCTTTGCTGCTTGCGGAAACAAAAATGATTCAGAAAAGAACTTTATCATTGCAACCGACAAAGGCTTTAGTCCTTTTGAATTTCAGGATGCAGAGGGTAATATAGTTGGTATTGATATGGATATTCTGGCAGCTATCGCTGAAGATCAGGGATTTACATATGACTTGCAGTATATAGGCTGGGATGCAGCTATTGCAGCTTGCCAGGCAGGTCAGGCAGACGGTATGATTGCCGGTGCTTCTATCACACAGGAAAGAAAAGACAACGGCTGGACATTCTCCGATGGCTATTATGATGCTACACAGGGTATGGCTATTGCAAAAAATTCCGACATCAAAGGCTTTGAAGATATGAAAGGCAAAAAGGTTGCTGTTAAAAACGGCACAATGAGCAACCAGTATGCAGAAAGCATCAAGGATGAGTATGGCTTTGAGGTTGTAACATTCTCCACATCACCTGATATGTACCAGGCTGTAACAGGCGGTCAGGTTGACGCTTGTATGGATGATACTCCGATACTCAAGTACAACATCAAAATCGGCGAACTCGATATGAAATTTGTCGAAGGAACAGAAAACGAGCCCGCTCAGTACGGATTTGCTATATTTGATGCCGACAAGCAGGAACTTGTAGACCTTTTCAATGCCGGACTTAAAAATATTCGTGAAAACGGAAAATATGATGAGATAATTGCTAAGTATCTCGGTTAATAGAATTAACTGAAAGGGCATTGGGTTATCCGGTGCCCTTTAACTTTGTAAGATGGAGGTTGCTCGATGTTTCAACTTATAGGCACATACGGCTCGCTTCTTATGGCTGCTATGGGACAAACACTTCTGCTTGCACTCTTTGGACTGTTTTTTGGATGTATACTGGGAATAGTTTTTGGATTGGCAAGTGTAGTAGATAACAAAGTGTCCAGAATAATATCCAAAATCTATGTAAATGTCATTCGCGGCGTTCCTATGATTGTTCTGGCTTTTTTCGTGTTCTATGGGGTTCCGTATGGATTAAAGTCAATTTTTGGCACAAAATTTGTACTTACATCGCTTCAGGCGGGTACGATATGTCTTGCGTTAAACTGCGGTGCATATATGTCCGAAATCATCCGTGCCGGAATACAGGCTATTGACCCCGGACAGATGGAAGCTGCAAGAAGCCTGGGCCTTTCGTATTGGCGTTCGATGTTTCGCGTTGTTCTTCCGCAGGCGATAAAAAATATGATTCCAAGCATTGTAAACCAGTTTATAATAACGCTCAAGGATACTTCTATTCTTTCTGTTATAGGTTTTCCGGAATTGGTTAACAAAGCACAAAATGTTATCGCCATTACATTCAAATCTTTCGAAATGTGGGCTATCGTTGCAGTGATGTATCTTGTTGTTATTCTTGCATTGCAGCAGGTAGCAAACGCTTTGGAGAGGAGACTTAGCCTTGAAAGCAAATAATATCAAAATACATGTAGAAAATTTAACCAAAGACTTTGGCATGACCAAGGTCTTGCAGGGTATTTCAACCGATATCTATGAGGGAGAGGTTGTGTGCGTAATCGGACCATCCGGTTCGGGCAAATCCACCTTTTTGCGTTGTTTAAACAGGCTTGAAAGTGCCACATCGGGCAAAATCGTTGTTGACGGACACCTGATAAGCGACAAGAAGATAGATCTTAACAAAGTCCGCGAAAATATCGGCATGGTGTTTCAGCATTTCAATCTGTTTGCCAATATGAATGTTTTAAAAAACCTGATGCTTGCACCTGTAGATTTAAAGAAAGCTACCAAGGAAGAAGCAAGCAAAAAGGCTATGGAGCTTCTTGAAACAGTCGGTCTTTCGGACAAGGCGGACAGCTTTCCGTCGCAGCTTTCGGGCGGACAAAAGCAGAGAGTTGCCATAGCAAGAGCTCTGGCAATGTCGCCTAATATTATGCTCTTTGACGAGCCCACAAGTGCACTTGACCCCGAAATGGTAGGAGAGGTACTTAATGTAATGAAAAGGCTTGCCAAAGACGGTATGACAATGGTTGTTGTAACTCACGAGATGGGCTTTGCCCGTGAGGTTGCAGACAGGGTTCTCTTTATGGATGGCGGTGTTATTTTGGAGGAGGGCACTCCGGAAGAAATTTTCTCTTCGCCCAAACACCCCAGAACAATCGACTTTTTGAATAAGGTTTTGTAATTACAAAGGCAATGTAAACAATATAGTTTGCATTGCCTTTTTATCTTTGTGAACATTTAGTTAAAAACTTGATTAATCAGTATTTTTATTGTATAATGAAAGTGAATTTAACAACTTGCCAAAGAGGAGTATTTATGCAAAACACAAAAAGACTATCTATGCTATCGGCTCTGTGCGCACAGTTTATATTCGGTTTCAGCTTTATGTTTACAAAAATCGCACTTGGGTATGCTTCGCCGATAACAGTTATTGCTGACAGATACATTGTGGCGTTTGCCACTATGACGATAGTTGTGCTGTTTAAGAAAATTAAATTTAAACCGTCGAAAAATATTTTCAAGCTTGTTTTGATGTCGCTTTTTCAACCGGTTTTGTATTTCCTTTGCGAAAGCTACGGGATTAAACTTACCACAAGCGGGTTTTCATCGGTGATGATTTCTTTAATACCTATAGTGTCAATATTTGCAGGTATAATTTTTCTAAAGGAAATCCCATCTCTTATGCAGTATGTATTTACATTTGTATCTGTTTTGGGTGTTGTTATTATGGTGTATAGCGGCAAGGCAGACGGTACCATTACCGCTTTGGGGGTAGTACTTCTTATGGGTGCGGTTGTATCTTCGGTTTTGTACAATGTCTTAAGCCGCAAGATTTCCAAAGAGTTTACCGCTTTGGAGCGTACCTATGCAATGATGCTTATAGGTCTTGTTGTATTTGCATCTATCTCTTTTGCAGAGAATTTTGATAATCCTGCAAATGTGATTGCGTCTTTTAAACATCCCTTGTACACGGTTTCTGTTTTGTATTTGGGAGCAGTATCCTCGGTAGCGGCATTTTTGCTTTTGAATTATGCCAACACACATCTGCCTGTTTCCAAAACGACAGTGTTTTCCAATATAACCACTTTGGTTTCGGTTGCGGCAGGAATAGTCTTTCTTGACGAAAAATTAAGTGTTGTCACCGTTATTTCTGCAATAATGATAATTGCAGGCGTATGGGGTGTGCAGCTTACAAATAAATATTAAAGGAGGCAGTATTATGAATACTACTGTATGGATTGTACTCTTTGTGATTTTTGTAATCACAGAGGCGTGCACTTACCAGATGGTAAGTACATGGTTTGCAATAGGCTCTGTTGCAGCAGCTTTTTGTGCAGCTTTGGGTATGACAAATATCTGGCAGGTAACAATATTTATATGCGTATCTCTCTTGTGCCTTTTGGCATTAAGACCTGTGTGGCTTAAATGTCTTAAAGGAAAAACTGAAAAAACAAACACCGATTCTCTTGTTGGAGGCAGTGTTGTTATAACCTCTGATACAGACGGCTCAACCCGTATGGCTACAGGCAAGATAAACGGCATGGAGTGGTCTGTAAAGAGCGAAGATGACCAAATGCTTTCCGCAGGAGAGAGTGTGTATGTCAAAAAAATAGAGGGTGTCAAACTCATTGTTTCAAAATCGAAAGGAGAATGAAAATGTTTGATTTGTATGTAGTAATAGCGGTACTTTTTGTAATAGTAATAGCTAATATCAAGATTGTTCCTCAAGCACACGCTTATATCATTGAGCGTTTCGGGGGATATCAGGCTACCTGGGGTGTGGGAATACACATCAAAATCCCGTTTATAGACAGAATAGCAACCAGGGTGAGCTTAAAAGAGCATGTGGTGGACTTTCCGCCGCAACCTGTAATCACCAAAGACAATGTCACTATGCAGATTGATACAGTGGTATACTACCAGATTACTGATCCCAAGCTTTTTGCATACGGAGTGGAAAGACCTATGATGGCTATAGAAAACCTGACTGCAACCACACTTCGTAATATAATAGGTGACCTTGAGCTTGATGCAACTCTTACCTCGAGAGATACAGTAAACACCAAAATGAGAGCAATCCTCGACGAAGCGACTGACCCCTGGGGTATCAAGATAAACAGAGTTGAACTCAAAAACATCATGCCGCCCAAGGAAATCCAAAATGCAATGGAACGCCAGATGAAAGCCGAAAGAGAAAGAAGAGAAAGTATCTTAAAGGCAGAAGGCGAAAAGAAGTCTGCTATCCTTATTGCCGAGGGTGAAAAGGAATCTGCTATCCTAAACGCAGAGGCTAAAAAGCAGGCGGCAATCAAAGAAGCCGAGGGTAAGGCAGAAGCCATAATCAAGGTTAATTCTGCTATTGCAGAGGGTATAAGACAGATTAACGAGGCAAAACCCACAGAGCAGTATCTCACAATGAAAGCACTCGAAAGTTTTGAAAAAGCCGCAGACGGCAAAGCAACCAAAATTATTGTTCCCTCACAGATACAGGGCATAGCCGGACTTGCATCGTCACTTAAAAATATAATAGACGAAAAGACTGAATAATGTAAATCTGCCGCATCTTGTCATGGTGCGGCAGATTTAAGCATTTGCTTAAGAGGTGTTACATATGAAAACAGTTATCATAACAGGTGCTTCGGGGGATATCGGTTTTTCCTCGTGCAAAGCATTTTTACAAAACGGATACAATGTTGTAGCAGTGTACAATTCAAATGGTGTCAGACCCTTGGAAGAGTATGCAAAAAATTCAAAGGTTTTATATGTCAAGGCAGATGTATCAAAAAAACAAGATGTCAAAAATCTCTTTTGTACAGCATACGAAAGCTTTGGCAGTATTGATGTTGTCATAAATAACGCCGCGATATCTTTAACCGGTGTTTTTCAGGATATGACAGAGGAAGAATTAAACAAAATCATAGATGTAAACATCAAGGGCGTGTTCTATGTGTCGCAGACTGCGTCGGAATATATGATAAAAGAAAAAATCGGCTCAATAATAAATATCTCTTCTATGTGGGGCGAGGTGGGAGCTTCGTGCGAGGCGGCATATTCAATGACCAAGGCTGCGGTAATTGGTCTTACCAAAGCTCTTGCCAAAGAACTGGGTCCTTCAAACATCAGAGTAAACTGTGTATCCCCGGGATTTATAGATACCAAAATGAACGCAGCCTATACCAAGGAAGATATAAGTGCAATATGCGAGGATACCCCTCTTATGCGTATCGGCAAACCCGAGGAGGTAGCAGATGCTCTTATATTTCTGGCAGACAGCAAAGCCTCTTTTATCACAGGACAGGTGTTGGGCGTAAACGGGGGATATGTGATATAATTAAAATATATTTCATAGGGAGAAATCAAATGAAACTTATAATTGCGGAGAAGCCCAGTTTGGCTGCAAATATTTCAAATTCAATAGGCAATATGCGACGCCGCGACGGTTTTTATGAGGGCAAGGACTATCTTGTTACCTGGGCATTCGGGCATTTGTTTTCTCTCTGTGATGTGGAGAAATACACCGGAAGCAAAGATAACCCCGGGTGGACTATGGACAATCTTCCGTGCTTTCCGGGCAAGTTTCTTTTTGAACTCAAAAAGAACAAGGACAAAACCACCGATGCCGGTGTAAAAAAGCAGTTTGATATTATATCGGCTCTTTGCAACAGGGAAGATGTCGATGTCATAATAAACGCAGGCGACGCCGACCGCGAGGGAGAAATCATCATACGGCTTTGTGTTACCAATGCCCTAAAGACGGACAAATCTCTAAAGAGGCTCTGGATTCCCGACCAGACCAAAGAAACCATTCTCGAGGGCTTGTCGGAGATGAAAGACGCATCAAATTACGACAACCTTGCAGATGAGGGCTTTGCCAGAACATACATAGATTGGCTCTACGGTGTTAATCTTACACGCTATGCAACGCTCAAAACAGGCACGCTGATGCGTGTGGGCAGGGTAATAATCCCCATAGTCAAGGCTATTTACGACAGAGATATGTCCATACGCAATTTCAAAAGCGACATATACTATGCTCTGGTGAGCAAGACTGTTGTAAATGGAGTTGAGCTCGAGCTTACAAGCAAGCACAAATTCGACAAAAACGATTTGGACAGGGCACAGCGTTCGTGCAATGTACTAAATGCCAATCCGGGAGTTGTGACCGAAGTCAAATCCAAGAAGGACACCCTTTCGGCAGGTAAGCTCTATTCTTTGTCCAAACTGCAGAATGTCCTGGGCAAAAAACACAAGATGTCTATGGACGAAAGCCTCAAGATAATCCAGGATTTGTACGAAAAGGGATATGTTACATATCCCAGAACAAATTCGGAATACCTTGCCACCAATGAACAGGGCAAGATAAAGGAGATTATATCCCTTGTTTCAAAAATGGGCTATCCTGTGGAATTCAAAAACAAAAAGACAATATTTGACGATACCAAGATTGAATCGCACAGTGCCCTTACCCCCACGAGAAAAATCCCGTCAAAAGACGCCCTGAATGAAAAGGAAACCCTTGTATACAAAACTATATTAAGACGATTTGTGGCAGTTTTTTGTTCGGAGGAATGCAGAACACAAAAGACAGAAATAACCATAGATGCTTCGGGAAAAGAGCAGTATACAGTAAAAGGTATGGTAATAACCGAGCCCGGCTGGACAAAATATGATGATTATACCAAAAAGGACAAAATTCTCCCTGATTTAAAAAAAGGAGATGAGGTAAACCTTAACTTTGTTCCGACAGAAAAGGAAACCTCACCGCCCAAGCACTATACCATAGAAACACTAAACAATTATCTCAAAAACCCCTTCCGAGAGGATAAGGCAAATATAGAAACCGAAGATGACGAGAGCGAATACAAGGCTATCTTTGAGGGTCTGGAGCTTGGAACGGAGGCTACCCGTACAGGAATTATCGGAAATGCCCGTCAGAGCGGATATATCGAGCTCAAAAAAGATGTGTACTACATTCTCCCTGCAGGCGAAAAGCTTATAGAAGCCATAAAGAGAATGAATATATCTATGGATAAATACAAGACTGCAACCCTGGGCAAAGCACTAAAACAAGTATATCGGGGCGAAATTTCGGTTGGCGACAGCGTAGAGCTTGCAAAGACTGAAATATCCGAGGTGTTTAAAAAACAACACTATACCTTGCAAAATGATGTTGACGACGGCTTTATCGGAGATTTAGTCGGTAAGTGTCCTCTTTGCAACGGCAATGTGGTAAGGACATCATTTGGTTACGGATGCACCAATTACAGAGAAAACGAATGCCGCTTTGGCATAAGTAGCACAATCTGCTCACGCGTCATTCCAAAAAGTGCAGTCGAAATTATGCTCAAAGACGGAAAATCGCCAAAATTAGACGGGTTTGTATCTGCCAAAACAGGCAAGACCTTTTCCGCGTCGCTTAAACTCGAAAAAGGCAGAGCGGTTTTTGATTTTGATAATTGACAGTTAAGGAAAATTATGGTATAATGATGTCGTACATTACAAAATCTAATGTCAAACATTAAATGGAGATGATTTTATGACATCAATAAAGGACAGGACACAATCTTTGGGCGAGGAAATAGCAAATGCCGTATCTCACGGGGTAGGTTCCCTTTTGGCTATTGCCGCATGTGTTATCGTAATTGTAAGGGCAGCATTTAACAGTACGGCAATAGGCGTGGTTTCGGCAAGTATATATGGGGCATCTCTTATTTTACTCTATACATTTTCGTCGCTTTATCATTCGCTTACAAATGTAAGGGCAAAATCTGTTTTTCGTATATTTGACCATTGTTCGATATTCTTTTTGATACTCGGTACCTATACCCCCATTTGCCTCGCTATGATAAAGGGTGCAACGGGTTGGACACTCTTTGGCATCAATACCTTTTGCACAGTAGTGGGTATCGTATTTAATGCCATAGATTTAAAGAAATTCCAAAAGGCATCTCTTGTGCTGTATGTGCTTATGGGTTGGTCTGTTATAATAAGCATCAAGCGTGTCATAGATATCACTCCGTTTTGGGGTATGGTTCTTCTTGCAGCAGGCGGACTGCTCTATACAGGCGGTATAGTCTTTTATAAATTAAGGAAGAAATATATGCACTTTATCTGGCATCTTTTTGTGTTGGGCGGAAGCATACTTCACTATTTCTTTGTGCTTTTTTATGTATTTTAAAAGGTGATAAAAGATGTATTTTGTGTATGTCATAAGATGTGACGACAATTCCCTCTACACAGGGATAACAACGGATTTAAACAAAAGGTTTTCGCAGCATCGTTCAAAGGCACCCGTGGCGGCTAAATATACAAAGTCAAGGCAGGCACTTACTGTGGAAGCTCTGTGGAGTGCACCCGACAGGTCAACTGCACAAAAGCTCGAATATTATATTAAAAAGCTGCCCAAAGCAAAAAAAGAACTGCTTATAAAGGACGGCGGAAATCTCGATAAATATATGCCAGATATATTAGATGTTACGATATATAATGAAGAACCCCTCTTATAACAAGAGGGGTAATTTTTACGGATTTATATCAAGGGCTAGTGCAACATAGAAAACAGCGATTGTGATAAATACATATATCAGCATAGGTATGACATTTGTTTTAATCAGCTTGCCTTCTCTGCCGATTGTGCCGATTGTGGCACTCGCGGCAACGGCATTGTTGATGCAAACCATATTTCCAATGGCGGCACCTACGCATTGCATGGAGATAATGAACACCGTCGGCAGCTCCAGCACCGTAGCTGTATTAAACTGCAGGTTGGAAAACAGGTTCATAGATACTGTGGCAGAGCCCGACACAAATGCACCGAGAACACCGATAAAAGGCGAAATTATCATAAACAGACTTTTGCCGACCATTGAGAGAGCCGTTGCCATTTCGTCGAGCATGCTCGTTCCTGCGGCATTTTTGTATTTCATAACTTCGACAAGTGCCAGGCCGAAAATAAGGGCAAGAGCTGCACCGGATACCTGCTTTATTGTGTCTGACCAGGAGCGTTTTACCATATTTTTGTCCATTTTATGAGTGGCATTGGTAACAAGCGATACCAGTACAAAAAATGTCCCCGGCAGGTATGCCCATTTGAGACTCCAGTCAAGATTTTCAAATCCGAGGATGTTGTTTATCTTGATAACAAAGGGGCTGCCTCCTGTAAGCAGAGCCTTTATGCCAAGTTGGGGTATGCGGGTAATAACAAGCACAACTGCGATTAAAATGTATGGTATCCACGCTTTGATTAGCGGCATATCGGACTCTTTAATGGGGGATACCTTGCTTGTTGCAAGCCAGGAGTTATCCCATTTGGACACATCGCCGAAATCCCAGGTTTCCTTGGGTACCAAAAATCTTTTTTTCGCTGCAATCACAGTAGCCAAAATGGATATTAACGCCGCAATAAGCGAGGCAAATTCGTAACCGATAAATATCGATGTAAGCAAAAGCGGAATCGCAAACGAAAGACCCGTAAACAGCGCAAACGGTGCTGCCTTTAGTGCCGGCTTAAAGGACCTGTCGCTGCTAAAGAGCTTTGTAGTCATAAGAAGAACAACAAGCGGAAGAACTGTGCCGGCAATTGCGTGGGGCAGAGCTGTCCAAAATGAGAACTGCGAAACAAAAGCACTGTTATCTGCCATACCAAGTGCATTTAGTGCGGCAGTTACAGGAGTTCCCACAGCACCGAAAGAAACCGCGGTGGAGTCAAAAACCAGCGTAATCATAGCGGCAGCCATAGGCGGAAATCCAAGACTGACCAGCAGCGGTCCCGCCAGTGCTGCAGGGGTTCCGAAACCTGCGGCGGATTCTATAAATGAACAGAACGAAAAACCAATAATACACGCCTGAACCCGCTTGTCGGGGCATATGTTCATAAAACCTCTGTTAATGGAGGCAGTTGCACCCGAAATTTTCAGAGTATTCATAACCAGAATGGCACCTGTTATGATTATCAGTACATCGACAGAGCTTAGTACACCGTAGAGCGACCCCGCTGCAAGTGACAATATGTCAATACCCCAAAACAAAACGGCAAAGATAAATGCCGCTATCCAAGATATCATAAGACATCTTTTTGCAGGCCAGTTAAATACCATCATAAGAATTAATGTTGCCAGTATCGGCAGAAAAGCTAATAATGCTAACACAAGAATATTACCTCTTTTCTGTTATTTTCACAAAAACAAAGTCAGTTTATCAAATATGGCATATATTGTCAATCAAATTGCGGTAATTTATAGATTTATTAACAAAATAAGTTTACAAAACCCAATTTCTTTGTTATTATAGTTATTGGTTGTTTTTGGCGAAATTATTCTATAAGGAGTGCTTTGCTGTATAAAAACAATATTTATGCATATTTTTGCATAGAGTTACATATATTTTTCACCTGAAATGGATATTTTGTGACTTTTTACTATGGATTTTTATGAATAAAAGTTGTATAATTATACAAGATGTTATCAAGGAGAGATTATTATGCCTTTAAATGATATTGTATCTATCGACAAAAAATACTATATGAATACCTTTGGCGACAGAACGCCTCTGTGCTTCAAAGAGGGCAGGGGGATAGAGCTTACCGATATATCGGGCGAGGTCTACAAGGACTTTTTTGCCGGTATCGCTGTAAGTGCCCTCGGTCATTCGCATCCCGTACTGGTGGAAGCATTGCAAGACCAGGTGTCAAAGCTTATTCATACATCAAGTGTTTATTATGTAGAAAGCCAGGCATATCTTGCACAGAAGCTTTGCGAAATTTCGGATTTTGACAGAGCATTTTTTGCAAGCACAGGTGCCGAGGCAAACGAGGGTGCAATTAAGCTTGCAAGGAAGTATTTCTACGAAAAAAACATAGACAGATACGAGATTATCACACTTAATAAATCATTCCACGGCAGAACCATTACCACGGCAACGGCTACCGGACAGGAAAAGTACAAAAAGCCGTACAAGCCGCTTACTCCCGGTTTTGTACATGTGGATATAAATGACTGCCAAGGCCTCAAAGAAGCCGTAAACGAGCACACAGCAGCCATTATGATAGAGTTTATTCAGGGCGAAAGCGGAGTAAACCCCATAACAGAAGAATTTGCAAAGACAATCCGCGAAATATGCGACAGAGAGGGAATTCTCTTTATAGATGACGAGGTACAGACAGGTATCGGCAGAACAGGAAAAATGTTTGCATACCAGAACTACGGCATAGTCCCCGATATAATGACCTTGGCCAAGGCTCTCGGCGGTGGCGTTCCCATAAGTGCAGTTCTTGCAAAAGAGGCTGTGGCAGATGCCTTTAAGCCCGGTGACCACGGCACAACCTTTGGCGGAAATCCCCTGTGCACCAGGGCGGCATTAACGGTTCTTGATATTATCGAAAAGCAAGGCCTTTTGGATAATTCAGACAAAGTCGGTGCATATCTCAAAGAACTGTTACTGAATATCGGCGGAGATTACATAAAGGAAGTCCGCGGTATGGGACTTATGATAGGAATAGAATTAAACGGCAAAAACGCCAAAGAGATAAATGCAAAAATGCTCCAAAAGCATTATCTCGTAGGTGCGGTGGGAGATAGCGTACTTAGAGTTGTTCCGCCTCTTATCATAACCAAAAAGGATGCCGAGGAATTTGTGTCGGCACTTAAAAAATCTCTGGAAGAATGAAAGGATTAGATAAAAATGAAGCATCTTTTAAGTCTGTATGATTTAACCACAGAAGAAATAGAAAACATATTGGAACTTGCTCTTAAACTAAAGGCTGACAACAAGGCAGGCAGAGAACATCACTTATTAAAGGGCAAGAGCCTCGGTATGATATTTTCCAAATCATCTACAAGAACAAGAGTATCGTTTGAGGCTGGTATGTATCAGCTCGGCGGTCAGGCACTCTTTTTGAGCAGTAACGACATTCAGCTCGGCAGAGGCGAGAGCATCTATGATACTGCCAATGTTCTTTCCAGGTTTCTGGACGGTATAATGATAAGAACCTACGACCAGAAGGATGTGGAGGATTTGGCAAAGTATGGTTCGATAAGCATCATAAACGGACTTACAGACCTTTTGCACCCTTGTCAGATACTTGCAGATTTCCAGACAATATATGAGCACAAGGGCAGATTAAAGGGCAAAACCGTATGCTATGTAGGTGACGGAAACAACATATCCAATTCACTTCTCTACGGATGCACAAAGCTTGGTATGAATATAAATGTAGCAACTCCCAAGGGTTATGAATGTAACAGCGAGGTTTGTGAGCGTTCCATAGACACCGCCAAAAAGACAGGCTCCAAGGTTATGCTTACCGAGGACCCCGTTGAAGCTATTAAAAACGCCGATGTGGTAATTACAGATACCTGGGTAAGTATGGGCCAAGAGAGTGAAAAGCAGGAGAGAATAAAGATATTCAAAGACTATACAGTTACAGAGGAATTGTTTAACAAAGCCGACAGTGAGGCGATATTTATGCACTGTCTGCCTGCATACAGAGGCTATGAGGTAGTAAGCGAGGTCATAGACGGACCGCGTTCTGTGATATTTGACGAGGCAGAAAACAGACTTCACGCACAAAAGGCTGTAATGGCACTTACTATGGCAGACTGACAAAGGAGATTTACAATGAACAATAACGGATTTGAAATACGCAACGCTTCCGAAGCGGACATAGACCAGATACTAAAGATTACCGAAGAGGCTTTTGTAAGCTACAAAAACCTTGCCAAGACGGACTACGACCTGCCTGCACTCAAGGAAACCAAAGAGCAGATTGCAGACGATATCAAAAACAAGCTCGTGCTTGTGGCGTATATCAACGGCAGAGTGGTAGGCAGTGTAAGAGTTGCCGTAAACGGTGAGATAGGCTATTTGAGCCGTTTCGGAGTGAGCCCCGATTTTCAGAATTTGGGCATAGGCAAGGCTCTTA
Source organism: Clostridia bacterium (assembly GCA_045544515.1). Lineage (GTDB taxonomy): Bacteria > Bacillota > Clostridia > UMGS1810 > UMGS1810 > RGIG8748. The sequence continues at coordinate 154,195 of JAZPZD010000021.1, forward strand.
TGAACCTTGTGGATATCAATATGAAGGTGCTCGGCGTAAAGCAGCTCCAGCTGCATACAGCATCCAAGATTAAATCTCTTGTGTGCTTCTATTACGGCAGAGGCTTCTACATAGACTCTACAAGCAAAGAAAGAGATTATATAAGAGCACTGCTCTGCAAAGATTATTAATAGAAAATCCTACCCCGCGGGGTAGGATTTTTCAGACTTCGAAAAAGAACGCACCGCAAAGTGAATATAAAAAATCCTACCCTGCGGGGTAGGATTTTTCTATTATTCAATACCTAAAAATGTGTATCCCAGTTCTGTTACAACTTCCTTTATTTCTTCGGTGTCGGGCAGTGTGTCGGCGGTTATTGCAGCCGTTTTTTCTTCGAGATTTATTTCTACATCGCCATACTTATTAAGTGCCTCTGTTACTCTGGCAGCACATTTTTCGCACATCATACCGTCGATTTTTACTACGAGTACGATTTTTGTTTCTTCGTTTATGTCCGACTTTGCTTTTTCATCCTGTGCCTTTGCCGCGAGATAAGCCTCTTTTCGTGCTTTGATGTAGGCAAGAGCCGTTATGATGATAAGCACGATAAGTACAATTATTTCGATTATTCTTCCGGTTTTCATTTTGGTTTCCTCCTTAAATCGTATACAGTTTATATAATTCGGCATACTTGCCGCCTTTTTCGAGCAGTTCCTCGTGAGTTCCGGTTTCTTCAATTCCCTTTTCGGTAAGCACTATTATTCTGTCGGCGTTTTTAATGGTTGTAAGTCTGTGTGCTATGGTAAGGGTTGTTCTGCTCTGACTCAATTTTTCCAGAGATTTTTGTACTATATATTCGCTCTCGTTATCAAGAGCAGATGTCGCCTCGTCGAGTATGAGTATAGGCGGGTTTTTTATAAACACTCTTGCAATAGACAGCCTCTGCTTTTGTCCGCCCGAGAGTTTAAGACCTCTTTCGCCGATATAGGTGTCGTAGCCATCTGGCAGACTTTCTATAAATTCGTGTGCACCTGCAAGGCGTGCGGCATTTTGTATCTCTTCGTCTGTGGCACCCTCTTTTGCATAGGCGATGTTATCCCTTACAGTGCCCGAAAACAGATACACATCCTGCTGAACTATGCCGATGTTTTCTCGCAGAGATTTAAGGGTTACATCCTTTATATCTGTTCCGTCTATTAGTATATTACCGTCGGTTATTTCATAAAACCTTGGTATCAGGTTGCAAAGTGTTGTCTTACCGCTTCCCGACGGGCCTACTATGGCAATGTTTTCTCCCTGCTTGATGTCTATATCAATATGAGTGAGCACATTTTCGTCTTTGTCATTGTATCGGAATGTTACATTTTTGAATGTAACATCGCCCTGCACATTTTGGAGCTCCTTGGCGTTAATATTGTCTTTTATATCCACATCCTGTGAGATTATCTGGTTAAAACGGTCTATACCTGTGATACCTCTTTGGAACTGCTCGGTAAATTCTACAATTCTTCGTATGGAGGTTATGAGTGTCTGTATATAGAGAAGATAAGCGATGAGGTCGGCAGGGGAGATTTTACCCTTTATCATATACAGAGAACCGAGTATTATTACCGCCACATACATAAGCCCGTCAAAGAACCTTGTGCATGCCTGAAATCCTGCAAGATATCTGTACGAAATCTTTTTTCGTTCATAGAATATCCTGTTGCCCTTTTGGAACTTTTTGTTTTCAAATTCCTCATTGGCAAAGCTCTTTACAACTCTTATGCCAAGGAGTGTGTCCTCAAGGGAGCTGTTGAGCTCGCCGACCTGCTCTCTTTGCTTGGCAAATGCCTGTTTCATTTTCTTTCGAAACAGCTTTACCGCAATGAGCATAACAGGCAGAATAACAAACAGCATAAGTGTGAGCGGCACATTGATGTGGCTTAATATTATAAATGAGCCTGTTATTTTGATACCGGATATAAAAACCTCTTCGGGAAAGTGATGTGCAAACTCCGTAACATCAAACAGGTCTGTGGTTACTCTCGTCATTATCTGTCCGACCTTGGTGTTGTCAAAATAGTTGTACGAGAGCTTGGTGAGGTGGCTGAATAAATCCCTCCTCATATCAGTTTCTATCATAGTGCCTGTGATATGGCCCGTATACGACATAAAATAGTTTGCACCTGTATCTACGAGCTTTAGGAAAAGATACACTCCGCCCAGACGAAGTACAAGATTTATTGTAAGGTATTGCGGTGTATTTATGGCGGTGTCTGTAATGTGGCGTACAATAAGCGGAAGTACAAGCTCGCATACTGTGGAGAACACCGCACACAACAGGTCTAATATGATAAGCCATATATACGGCTTGTAATACGGCAGAAAAAGCCGAAAGCTCGACATACTTTTGCTTTTTTTCATAATGTAATTACCTTCTTTCGATTATAGAGGATATCAGTCCTCTGCCTTTTCCAAGACCTCTGTGAGAGAACAAATCGTCTTTTTCACAGCAGGTGCATTTGTCGCTTACCGAAAATTTTTCTACACCTTTTTCTTTCAGCATAAGCTCATTTATTTTCATAAGATTAAGATAATACCTTGAGTTTTTGGTATATATTGCGTCGTCATAGCCGAATTCTGCTTTGAATTTGGCGTATAAATCGTATGACACCTCGTAGCAGCTGTCGCAGATGGCAGGCCCGATTGCACATATTACATTTTTTGGATTTGTGCCGAATTTGCTTTCCATTTCTTCCAGAGTTTTAACTGCCAGACGGGCAAATGTACCTCTGTGACCGCAATGTGCATTTCCTATTGCACCGCTTACGGTGTCATAAAAAGCCACAGGAACGCAGTCGGCTGTGTGTATGACAAGCGGCACATTTTTGCAGTCGGTGATTAGTGCATCTACATCGGTGTAATCCCTCTCTTTGTATATTCCTTTGCCGCAGTCGGCATCTGTTACATATCTTACATTGGCACTGTGCGTCTGATATGCAAAGACGAGCCTTTTGTCATCAAAGCCTGCAGATTTGCAAAAAATTCTGTAATTTTCTGTTACATTTTCTCTTGTGTCGCTTGTATTAAACCCCAGATTCATAGAACGGACATCCTCACCTGTAGAAACACCGCCGTGTCTTGTGGATACAGCATGATTTACTCCGTCCAAACCGTCTAAAATCTTGTGACGCAAAAAGACCACATTGCCGTCTGAATAAACATTAAATATATTGGATTTCTTCATATACCTACCCTCAACTTTTTTGTTATAGTATACGAAACAAATCCAAACACTAATCCAAAAATAATTCCGCCTACTACATCGGACGGATAGTGCATACACAGATAAATCCTCGAAAATCCCATAACAAGTGCAAACAGGAGAGCTGCAATACCGCTTTTTTTGTAAAAAGCATATACCGAAAATCCCGAGGCAAAAGACGCCATAGTATGCCCCGACGGGAAAGAATAGTCCGAAAGAGGCTTTGTTATAAGCACAATCAAATCCGAATGATTGTAGGGGCGAACCCTTGCAAACAAAGGTTTTAAAATCCCGTTGCCTATGATCAAGCAGAGTACAAGGGATATCATCATACAAAAACCGCACTTTCGGGTTTTGGGAATTATGGAAAGAATAACTGCCGTTACAATCCAAATTGCTCCCTTGTTTCCCAAAAAGGAAACAAAGGAAAATAGCCCGTCGAGAAAAGCACAGGACAAAAAGTTATTAATTTGTATAAGTAAATTTGCTTCAAAAGTATTCATATCTCTAAACAAAGTAAGGACCGATGGTGACATCGGCCCTTTATAATCAAGTTTTTAGTTTGTGTAGTTGTCAAAGTATCCCTGTATAAATACAACCGGAGTTCCTTTGTCGCCCGAGCCGCTTGTAAGGTCGCAAAGTGAACCTATAAGGTCGGTGAGCTTTCTGGGTGTAGTACCCTGAGATGCCATGTTGCCCACAAGGTTACCGTCTTTGGCTTTGATACTTTCGGAAATCGCTTTTTTAAGCTCTTCTCCGCTTAAGTTCTTGAAGTCGTTATCTGCAAGATACTTGAGTTTGAGCTCGTTGGGAGTACCAATAAGACCGTCTGTATAAGCGGGTGATACAACCGGGTCTGCAAGTTCCCAGATTTTGCCCTGCGGGTCTTTGAACGCTCCGTCGCCGTATACCATAACTTCCACAAGCTTGCCTGTTTCTTTGAGAACTTTTTCCTGAATATCAAGAACAAGCTGTTTGCAGTCCTGCGGGAAGAGTTTTATAGTATCTTCGGTAGATTTGTTGGAGCCCAAAAGTCCGTAGTTTGAGTTGTATCCGCTGCCGTCAACAGATGTATTTAATATATCATCAAGACCGAGAACGGTTTTTGCACCTGCCGCTTTTAAAATCCTCTTGGTGCGTGCTCTTGTGTGTATATCACATGTCAAAACACAGTCTGTGTAGTCAAGGATTGCCTTTGGCTGATTTGCAAATATAATCTCAACCTCTGCACCTTCCTCACGGATGATGCCGCCATAGTAATCTACATAGTCAATTCCTGTAAATTCGTGCTTGTTCTCGCCAAAAAGCTCTCTGTACTTTTCGAGCGAAAGTACATCGGAGTAGGGGTTAACGCCTGCAGCATCGATTTTGTCAAGAGATACAAGCTCGTTTCCTACTTCGTCAGAAGGATAAGACAGCATAAGTACTATCTTCTTGGAGCCTCTTGCAATACCTCGTAAGCATATTGCAAAGCGGTTTCTGGAAAGTATGGGGAATATTACGCCCACGGTACCGCCGCCAAGTTTGCTTTTTACATCTTTGGCAATGTTGTCAACAGATGCATAGTTACCCTGTGCTCTTGCTACGATGGATTCTGTAATAGATATTATATCTCTGTCGCGCAGGTCAAAGCCCTCGCTTTTTGCAGCGTCAAGTACACTATCGGTTACTATATCCACCAGATTGTCTCCCTCTCTTATAATAGGGCAGCGTATACCTCTGGAGATTGTGCCGACTTTTCTTTCTGTGTTTGCCATAGTTTATCAACTCGCTTAAAAAAAGATTTTCCATTCTAAATGGATTTTTTACCTTACAATTCTATCACTTTTTTTCAAATATTTCAATAGTAATTTTCACAAAGAATAGCATTATATAAAATTTTTATAAAATTTTGTATATGCGATAGTATCAATTTTATTTATATTTTAAATCTTTCAAGTCGTTTTATACTAATTTAAAGGTGTATTATACATTGATTAACCAAAAAACTTAAATATAATTGAATTATCAAACTAAACAAAAGGAGTTGTTATTTGTGAATGTCGATAAAGTCGACACGCTGATGAGACGAACGAAAATGTACGCAGACGAGGAAGCGCGAAGCAGGCAGTACAGGCATAAGCAATGAGCGATGACGAAGTAAGCAAAGTGTATGAAATACTATATTTTGGCATTTATGACAAAAGCTACATAAATGAAAAAGCGCATCGGTAAAGGTTGTAGAAATCCTTACCAATGAGCTTGAAGTTTTTATATTAACTTTGCAGTGCGTTCTTTTTCGACAGTCTGTACAGAAACTGCACATTGCAATTGTATAGTTTTTGTTGTATAATGGAGTTGTTTTCAAACTTATATGGGGTGATAATGTGAATTTTAGTGCAAAAAGCTTTTCGGAGCTTTCTTTAATTGAGTTATATGAAATCATAAAATCAAGGTCAGAGATTTTTTTGCTGGAACAAAATATTATTTGCCAGGATCTCGATGATATAGATTATAGAAGTATACATTGTTTTTTCTTTGACGGCAAAAGGATAAGAGCATATTTGAGAGCGTTTTGCTTGGAAAAAGATGTTGTAACAATAGGACGGGTGCTGACTCTTGAGCATGGAAAAGGGCTCGGAAGTGAGCTTATGCAAAGAAGCATCCAAGAAATCCAAAAACGATTTGAATGCAAAAAAATAAGTGTTCATGCACAAAAACAGGCAGTAGAGTTTTATGAAAAAACAGGTTTCCATGTGGTTTCTGATGAGTTTTTAGAAGAAGGTGTTGTCCATGTAACTATGGAAATGGACATATAATATTATGCGCTATAAGGAGCCAGGTAAAATGAAATATAACTTCCATACACATACTATAAGATGCAACCACGCCGACGGCACAGAGGAAGAATATATTAAAGCAGCTATCGAAAACGGCATAGAGCATATGGGTTTTTCCGACCATATACCGCTTGTTTTTGATGACGGAACCCAGAGTGCTCACAGAGTAGATGTATCTCTGGGCAAGGAGTATTGCGATTGCATCAAAAAGTTAAGAGAAAAATACAAAGATAAGATAGATATTTCTGTCGGTTTCGAAATGGAATATTACCCCGAGTACTTTGATACTATGTACAAGGATGCGATAAATTATGGTGCAGAGTATCTTATTCTGGGACAGCATTTTCTCTGCCCCGAAAACATAGAATATACCGCATCAGTATATGCAACGCCAAGCGAAGAGGATTTGGCAAAATATACAAACCTCGTAACAGAAGCGATGAAGAGGGGCGTCTTTACCTATGTAGCCCATCCCGATATATTGAATTTTACAGGAAATAAGGATATTTACCTGGAGCATATGATAAAGATTTGTATGTGCTCCAAGAAATATAACATCCCTCTCGAACTTAACTTTTTGGGTATACGGCAGAGTAGACACTATCCCAACGAAATCTTTTGGGAAATGGTCGGCAAAACGGGAGCACCTGTAACCTTTGGCTGTGATGCCCACACTGCCAAGGACAGCTATGACGGGGAGAGCCTGGAATATGCTAAAAGTTTGGTAAAAAAGTACAAGCTCAATTATATAGGAAAACCAAAGCTTGTTTTGATACAAAAAGGATGATTTAATTTGAAGAAAGTTATTACAGAGAGAATACGAAAAAGCAGAATTCTTTTGCTTACAATAGCAGGCTTTATAAACGCCTTTGGCGTAACGGTGTTTTTGTCACCCGTTAAGCTTTATGACAGTGGAATTTCGGGTACATCAATGCTTTTGTCACAGCTTACACCCGACTATATGTCTCTGTCGTTTTTCCTTTTGATACTAAATGTTCCGCTTTTTATATTGGGTTACAAAAAACAGGGCAGGGCATTTACATTTTATTCTATCTACACGGTTGCGATGTACTCGCTGGGAGCGTGGCTTATAAATGATGTTTTGCCCCTGGATGTGTCTTTGGCTTCACCGCTTGCAGGTGATGACCTGCTTTTGTGTGCACTTTTCGGCGGTATGATTTCCGGTATCGGCAGCGGTCTTACCATTCGTTTTGGTGGTGCTATAGACGGAATAGAGGTCATGGCGGTTATCTTTGCAAAAAAGATTGGCATAACCGTAGGTACATTTGTAATGATATACAATGTCATCTTGTATGTATTGTGCGGAATTATGCTAAACAGCTGGATTTTGCCTTTGTATTCTATCGTAACCTATGCCGCAGGGCTCAAAACCATAGACTTTATTGTAGAGGGTATCGATCGTTCAAAAGCAGCTATGATAATTACCTCAAAACCAAAAGAAGTCTGCGACGCACTTATGGAAGAATTTGAAACCGGAGTTACCAAAATATCTGCCAAGGGCGGATACTCCAATCAGGACAAAACACTGGTTTATTTCATAGTAGACAGATTTCAGATTTCCAAAATGAAAGATATCGTTCACTATATAGACGAGGGAGCATTTATCACAATCACAGAGGTTGCAGATGTATTCAAGTCAAATATTTCAAAGTAGAGATGCGAAAGCATCTCTCAACGTGTCGATAAAGTCGACACGCTGAACTGTAAAACTTCGGTTTTACAGCTTTTTAACTTTTCAGTACCAATCTTAAATCAATCTTAAATCAATGTAAAATTTAATCTTTACATTTTGTGGAATTTGTGATAGAATGATTTCATACAATATACAAAGGAGAAGAGGTAATGGAATTTTTTGAAATCTATCACATCAATATGATTATAAGAATTTTGGTATCTTGTATTTGTGGTATTGCAATAGGCTTCGAAAGGAAAAACCGTGCCAAAGAGGCAGGCGTAAGAACGCACTGCATAGTTGCCTGTGCATCGGCACTTATGATGATAATATCAAAATACGGATTTAATGATATAATACAAAACGCCATAGAAAACGGCATAGATGTCCGTCTTGACCCATCGCGTATGGCACAGGGCATTGTAACGGGCGTAGGCTTTCTCGGTGCAGGTATGATTTACATTCAGCGAGGAAGTATAAGAGGTCTCACCACCGCATCGGGAATATGGGCAACCTCGGGTATCGGTATGGCAGTAGGTGCGGGTATGTATGTAATAGGTATCATCTGTACCGCAATTATTCTGGGTATTCAGTTTTTCTTCCATCACAAGACAAAGTTTATGACACAGCACAAAACCCGCTCGCTTGTAATATATGCAGTAAATGAGGACAATTACCAGAGCAGGTTTACACAACAGATGAACGACAACTCTATAAACATAAGCGATGTATCCATCAAGAGAATACAGGACAGCACATACGACTATACCTTCTATCTCGATATGCCCGAATCCATAAAAGAAGAGGAAATTATCAAATCCATTCCGTATCAATGCAAAATTGACTTTATCCATTAATAAAAAAGCCTCAAGGCGTGCCGTATCTATGGCAACCTTGAGGTTTTAATTTTTTTATAATACAAAATCATCTTTGGAAAAATTCCCACCCGAAAAACGCTTTTTTGGACGGATGGTCTTTTTGAATATATCGTACTTAAACTTTTTGCAGCAAAAATCTCCCGGAACAGAGCCCTTAAGCTCGCACTTGACATTGCCGGAGGAGGGGTCAATTTCTGCAAATACGCATAGGGTACATTTTGGGTTGTCGGGTTTTGAATATATCATAGTTTTCATTCCTTATATGTCATTTAACCATTATTTTAGCAGATGTTACAATTAAATTCAATATTTTTTAATAAAACTTTAAAAAACAGTTGTATTTTGACTAAAAAAACGATATAATAATTTATAATATGGCATAGTATGTGCTTTTACAATTTCTGATGGTAAGGATGTGATAATCCTATGATTATTTTATACATAATTCTATCCGTGTTTGTTTTGTGGGCAGTTTTGTTTTTTGCTGTTGCTCCCAAGGAAATGAGCAATATTTTGCAAAGAGACCCCGCCGCACGAAATTACTTTGAGGTAATTTTGCTCTATCCCGGACTTCACGCGGTAGTAGCACACAGATATGCACACTTTTTCTACAAATGCAGGTTTTATCTGCTTGCCAGAATTATATCCCAGTTTACAAGGTTTTTCACAGGTATCGAAATACATCCCGGTGCAAAAATCGGCAAGGGACTCTTTATAGATCACGGTATGGGCATTGTAATCGGCGAAACTGCCGAAATAGGCGACAACTGCACACTTTATCAGAATGTTACCCTTGGCGGTACCGGTAAGGACAAGGGCAAGCGTCACCCAACTGTAGGCAACAATGTCCTCATAGGAAGCGGAGCCAAGGTGTTGGGACCTTTTAGTGTGGGCGACAATTCCAAGATTGCGGCAAATGCAGTAGTCCTTTCGGAAGTCCCCGAAAATTCCACCGCTGTCGGTGTTCCTGCCCGAATAGTAAGGATTAACAATCAGAAAGTCAGCAGTATGGATCTTGACCAGATACACATTCCCGATCCCACAAGTCAGGAAATCTGCAGACTTAATAAGCTTGTCCGCGATTTAGAGGAAAAGCTTGAACATACAGAACATAATGATATAGGAAAGGAAGATTGATATGAAGATATATAATTCTATGACAAGGCAAAAAGAGGAATTTGTTCCTCTCCACGAAAACACAGTCAATATGTATTCCTGCGGACCTACTGTATATAACTTCTTCCATCTCGGAAACGCAAGACCTTTCATAATTTTTGACCAGCTCAGAAGATATTTTGAATACAGAGGCTACAAGGTTAATTTTGTCCAGAACTTTACAGATATAGATGACAAAATGATAAACAAGGCAAACGAACTGGGCATCACCGTAAAAGAACTCGGCGAGCAGTATATAGAAGAGTATTTCAAGGATGCAAAGGCTCTTGGTATCAAAGAGGCTACACACCATCCCAAAGCTACCGAGCATATAGAAGAAATCATAAAGATTGTTTCCACCCTTATCGAAAAGGGCTTTGCGTATGAGGCAGACGGAGATGTGTATTTCCAGACAAGTAAGTTTAAAGAGTACGGCAAGCTTTCAAAGCAGCCCCTTGAGGATTTGGAGCTCGGTGCAAGAATAAACATAAACGAACTAAAGAAAGAACCTCTTGACTTTGCTGTATGGAAAAAGCAAAAAGAGGGCGAACCCGCCTGGGAGAGCCCCTGGGGTATGGGAAGACCGGGCTGGCATATTGAGTGTTCTGCTATGGCGAATAAGTACCTTGGCGAAACTATAGATATTCACAGCGGCGGCAAGGATTTGATGTTCCCCCACCACGAAAACGAAATCGCACAGAGCGAATGTGCCAACGGCTGCACCTTTGCAAGATATTGGATGCACAACGGCTTTATAAATGTAGACAATGAGAAAATGTCCAAGTCCAAGGGTAATTTCTTTACCATAAGAGATATTGCGGAGCATTTTCCGCACAGAGTTATCAGATTTTTTATGCTTACTGCACACTATAGAAGCCCCATCAACTTTTCGGATGAGCTCTTGGCACAGGCACAGACCAGCCTTGAAAGAATAGACAGATGCATAGAAAATATCGAATTTTCTTTAAACGGCGAGGCAGGTGCCGATGAGGCAGACTTCTCTATGTACAAAGAAAAGTTTATAGCCGCAATGGACGACGATTTAAATACCGCAGATGCAATCTCGGTTATCTTTGAGCTTGTCAAAGAAATTAATACAGTAATAGATACCATAAGCGAAAAATCCAAAAAAGACGCCCTTAACCTTATTACTGAACTTTGCGATGTTCTCGGAATATTAAAGGCGAAGGAAAATGATGTTTTGGACAGCGATATCGAAGCTCTTATAAATGAGCGAACAGAAGCTAAGAAAAACAAAAATTTTGCCCGTGCAGACGAAATCCGCGATATCTTAAAGGATATGGGAATTGTTCTTGAAGATACCAGACAGGGCGTTAAATGGAAGAGAGTATAATATGGATTTTCCTTATTTTGTAAATCAGGATGCAAGGATGTTTTCGCCTCTTGCACTTGCATATATTGGCGATGCGGTATATGAGGTGTATGTACGCTCATATGTTTTGGAAAAGGCAAATACCAGCGTCAATAAGCTCCACAAGACAACAACGCACTATGTAAGTGCCAGAGCACAAAGTAACATTATTCATAATATCGAGCCGCATCTTACAGAAGAAGAGATTGGCGTATACAAAAGAGGCAGAAACGCCCACTCCAACACCTCTGCCAAGAATGCAGACATTGTGGATTACAGACACGCCACAGGCTTTGAGGCTGTGATAGGATATCTTTTTATAGAGAGAAGATTTGACCGTCTTGAAGAATTAATTAAATTATCCATAGAAACAATCAAAACGGAAAACGGAGGAGAACTTTAAATGACTAACACACAACTGGAGCTAATTGCTTACAAAATCAGAGGGCACGCACTAAACGGCGTACATAGTGCCAAGTCCGGACACCCCGGCGGTTCGCTCTCTATTGCAGAGATTATGTCGGTGTTGTATTTTGATGAAATGAAGGTCAATCCCCAAAATCCCAAAGATGCAGACAGGGATAGATTTGTTCTTTCCAAAGGACACTGTGCACCTGCACTCTATGGAGCACTTGCAGAAAAAGGCTTTATTCCCAAGGAGGACATAGCTACCTTAAGAAGTGCCGACAGCTATCTGCAGGGACACCCGGATATGAAGCACATCCCCGGAGTAGATATGTCCACAGGCTCTCTTGGTCAGGGTATATGTGCTGCAAACGGTATGGCTCTGGCTGCAAAGCTCGACGGCAAATCGTACAGAGTGTACACAATTTTGGGCGATGGTGAGTGTGAAGAAGGTCAGGTGTGGGAGGCTGCAATGTTTGCATCACACTATAAGCTGGACAACCTCGTTGCTTTTCTTGATTTCAATGGTCTGCAGATAGACGGAGATATAACCAAGGTTATGAACCCAACTCCCTTTGATGCCAAGTTTGAGGCTTTTGGATGGAATGTAATTACAATAGATGCACATAGTGTAGAAGAGATTAAAAATGCACTTAAAGAGGCAAAAACCTGCAAAGGAAAGCCTACGCTCATACTTGCAAAGAGCGTAAAGGGCAAGGGCGTTTCCTTTATGGAAAACGAAGCCGGCTGGCACGGAAATGCACCAGGCGATGAGCAGTATGCACAGGCTATGGAAGAAATTAACGCAAAGATTAATAAGTTGGAGGAGAGAGCATAATGTCTGATAAGAAAATAGCTACAAGAGAATCATATGGCAAGGCACTTGCACAGTATGGCAAAGAATTCGATATAGTTGTTCTTGATGCCGACCTTTCCAAATCTACAAAGACCGAAACTTTCAAAAAGGAATTCCCCGACAGATTTATCAATATGGGTATAGCAGAGCAGAATATGATGAGCACAGCAGCAGGTCTTGCAAGCTGCGGTAAGATTGTATTTGCAAGCTCCTTTGCTATGTTTGCTGCCGGCAGAGCCTTTGAACAGATAAGAAATTCTATCTGTTATCCTAACTTAAATGTCAAAATCGGTGCAACACACGCAGGTATTTCTGTAGGTGAGGACGGTGCCACACACCAGTGCATCGAGGATATCGGTATTATGCGAACAATACCCAATATGGTTGTAATAAACCCCGCAGACGATGTGGAGGCAAGAGCTGCTGTTAAGGCTGCAATTCTGCACAATGGTCCCGTGTATCTGAGATTTGGCAGACTGGCTACGAGCGTTCTTTATGACGAAGATACATACAAATTCGAGCTTGGCAAGGGTGTTCTTTTAAAAGACGGAACAGATGTTACCATCATTGCAACCGGTCTTATGGTAGAAAAGGCACTCGAAGCTAAAGAAATCCTCGAAAAAGACGGCATCAATGCAAGAATAATAGATATTCACACCATTAAACCCATAGACAGAGAAATAATTGTAAAGGCTGCCAAACAAACAGGTGCAATCGTAACCTGCGAAGAGCACAATGTAATAGGCGGTCTCGGAAGTGCAGTTGCAGAGGTTCTTTGTGAAGAGTGCCCCGTTCCTATGGAAAGAGTAGGAGTTAAGGACATCTTTGGCAAATCCGGAGTTCCTGCACAGCTTCTCAAAGAATATGGCCTTACTGCAGAAGATATTGCAAATTCTGCCAAGAAGATAGTGGCAAAGAAATAATTATAAAAATTCAAACAAAACAAGCTTTCGTATGATTTGCGGAAGTTTGTTTTTGAGAAAGCTTTGATATTGGTTCACTTGGGGACGCACATTTTCTCACACAGTTATATCATAGAATTAAGACAAAAGCAACGAAACGCGATTTTTATCGAATGATTTTTTTTAAAAAACTATTGACTTTATTGCACTAAAGTAGTAAAATACAAAGTAACTAAATGCGGAGAGCAGAAACCAGTAGGTTGGAAAGAACATGGAGAGAGTTGCCGGTTGTTGCGAGGCAAATGGGGCGTCCTTCGCGAATTCCTTCTGTTAGCAGTGCACTGAACAAGATTTATCTTAAGTAGGAGGCAACGGGTGTTCCCGTCACAGAACTAAGGTATGTTTGTACCTGATAAGGTCGCTACCGTGAGATAGCGGCGAACTGAGGTGGTACCACGGAAATGATATTTTCGTCCTCTGTATCCTTAAATGGGATTGCGGAGGGCGTTTTTTATTTTTAAGTAAACAGCTTCCGCCGTAATTGCAAAATCAAAATTCAATTAAAGGAAGGATGAATAACAATGGCTCACAATTACTATCAAGAAGAAATCGAGACCATGCCGGTTGAAGAAATGAAAAAGCTTCAATCTGAAAAACTTAAAAAACAGGTTAAACATGTTTACGAAAATGTTCCTTATTACAGAAACCTCATGGACGAAAAAGGAGTTAAACCCGAAGATGTCAATGGAATTGAGGATTTGCACAAACTACCATTTCTTACCAAAGCAGATTTAAGAGAAGCATATCCTTACGGACTTTTGGCAAAGCCGCTCGAAGACTGCGTGCGTATTCAGTCCACATCTGGTACAACAGGTCGCCGCGTGGTTGCTTTCTACACACAAAAAGACATTGACCTCTGGGAGGATTGCTGTGCCCGTGCAATCGTTGCTGCCGGCGGAAGCAACAGGGATGTTTGCCAGGTTGCGTACGGCTACGGACTTTTCACAGGTGGAGCCGGACTTAACGGAGGCTCGCACAAGGTTGGCTGTCTTACACTTCCTATGTCCTCCGGTAACACAGAGCGTCAGATACAGTTTATGACAGACCTTGGTGCTACAATTCTCTGCTGTACGCCCTCTTATGCGGCATATATCGGCGAAACATTAAAGGAACAGGGATACAAACCCGAGGATATCCCGCTAAAAGCCGGCATCTTCGGTGCAGAGCCCTGGACAGAAGAAATGCGTAGAGGTATCGAAGAAACACTTGGCATCAAAGCCTATGATATATATGGTCTTACAGAAACAAGCGGCCCCGGAGTTGCTTTTGAATGTTGCGAACAGACAGGTATGCATGTTAACGAAGACCACTTCCTCGCAGAGATTATCGACCCCGATACAGGCGAGGTTCTTCCCGAAGGACAAAAGGGCGAGCTGGTATTTACTTCTCTTGACAAAGAGGCATTTCCTCTGCTCCGATACAGAACGAGAGATATTTGTGTTCTTTCCAGAAAGAAGTGCTCCTGCGGCAGAACACTTATCAAGATGGCAAAGCCCATGGGCAGAACAGACGATATGCTCATCATCAGAGGTGTCAATGTATTCCCGAGCCAGATAGAAACAGTTCTTCTTAACGAAGGCTATCAGCCAAACTACCAGATTGTCGTAGACAGAGCAAATAACACAGATACCTTTGAGGTTAATGTAGAAATGTCTCCTGAACAATTTACAGACAAGGTAAGCGATGTTCTCAAAATGGAAAAAGCTCTTGCAAATGCTATGAAGACGATGCTTGGTATCAATCCGACAGTACATCTCGTAGCACCCAAGACCATTGTAAGAAGCGAGGGCAAAGCAGTTCGTGTTATAGATAAGCGTAAGTTAATTTAAGGAAGGGGATTCAAAAAAAATGGCTATCAAACAGTTAACAGTATTTGTTCAGAACAGAAAAGGTACAATCGTTGCAGTAACAGATATCCTTGCCAAAAACGACATTAACATAAGAGCACTCTCTATTGCAGAAACACAAGATTTTGGTATTCTCCGTCTTATCGTAAATGATGAGAATGCAGCCGAAAAGGTTCTTAAACAGCAGGGCTATCTCATCAAGGTGGTTGATGTTGTAGGTGTCAAAATCGGCGATGCACCGGGCAAACTTACAGCAGCACTCGATGTACTCGACAAAAAGGATATCAATGTAGAATATCTCTATGCATTTATGACCCGTACCGAAAAGCACGCCTATGTTGTTTTGAGAGTAGAAAACAACGCTGATGCGGAGGCGGCACTTTCAGATGCAGGCTTCAAACTCATTACAGAAGCGGATATCAACAAGCTTTAACAGAGGTCAGTGCAATGCTGGGAGTTATTGTAAATGTTATAACTGTGATACTCGGTTCGTGTATGGGCTTGCTGTTTAAAAAAGGCATCCCCGAAAAAGTTACCACAGCTGCAATGATTGGCTTGGGTGCCTGCACCTTGTATATCGGAATATCGGGAAGCCTTTGCGGAGAAAATGTCTTCATAGCTATTGCTTCGGTGGTACTGGGTGTAATATCGGGCACATTCTTAAATATCGACGGTGCAATAAACAAACTTGCAAAAAGTGTGGAAACAAAATTTAAAAAAGACACCCGCGATTCTTCAATAGCCGAAGCTCTTGTAACTGCGACACTTTTGTTTTGTGTCGGCTCAATGACGGTTACAGGCTCCATTCAGGCAGGACTTACCGGGGATAATTCAGTGCTTATAACCAAGGCGATGCTTGACTTTGTATCTTCTATGATGCTTGCATCAAGTCTGGGATTTGGAGTAATGATGGCATCTGTATCGGTATTTATCATACAGGGCGGTCTTGTGCTTGTTGCAGGGCTTATCGCTCCGTTTATGAGTACGCAAGCAATCAACGAAATGACCTGTGTCGGTTCAATACTTATTATTATGATTGGCACAAACCTGATGGGCATCACAAAAATCAAAGTCGCAGACTTTTTGCCCGCAATCTTATATGCACCTGTTATATACAACATTGTAAACTTAATATAGAGCAAAGTGGCTGTAAAAAATTCATTTGAATTTTTTACAGCCACTATTTCTTTGTCAGTTATTATAAAAAGCCTTGTATGCCTTGTAGGCACTGTATACATCGGCTTTGCTTGATATTTCGTATGGAGCATGCATCGAGAGAAGTCCCACTCCGACATCAATGGTATCCGCATCAAGATTTGCAATAAACTGTGCCACTGTTCCGCCGCCGCCGAGGTCGCATCTTCCCAGTTCGCACATTTGCCAGTCAATGCCGTTTTCGTCAAAGATTTTCCGTATCTTGCCCACAAATTCGGCATTGGCATCAGATGTTGAAGATTTTCCTCTTGCACCGGTGTATTTGCATATGGATATTCCGTTTCCAAAGTAAGCACTGTTTAGTGGCTCATTTACAGACTTGTAGTTCGGGTCCACAGCCGCAGCCACATCGGACGACAGGCACATCGAAGAAGAGAGAAGTCTCCTTAAATACAAGTCATTGTATTCGCCTTTAACTTTGTTTATCAATTCTGCCAAAAAGTTTTCAAAAAACCTTGACTGCATACCGGTATTGCCCATACTGCCTACTTCTTCCTTGTCTGCGAGGAAGCATATGGCGGTCTTTTTGGGAGTGCTAATATCGGTAATGGCTTTGAGAGCAGTATATGCACACACTCTGTCGTCCTGACCGTATGCACCGATCATCGATTTATCCAGTCCCACACTTGCCGCTTTAAACTGGGGTACAACTTCGAGCTCGCTGCTTGCAAAATCCTCCTCGGAAATGTTGTATTTATCTTTCAGTATATCTATGATTGTTGCTTTGTACTTGTCCTTTTCGCTTTCAGACGGGATAGAGCCCACAAGAAGATTTAAATCTTCACCTGTAAAAGCCTCACTTATTTTCTTTACCATCTGTTCTTGTGCCAGATGCGGCAAAAGGTCTGTCACCGTAAACACCGGGTCGCCTTCGTTTTCGCCTATATTAACTTCTATAATACTGCCGTCAGTTTTTACAACCACACCGATTAAAGAAAGGGGGATTGCTGTCCATTGATACTTCTTTATTCCGCCGTAGTAATGCGTTTTAAAAAGTGTCATATTGCTGTCCTCGTACAGAGGAGACGGCTTTATGTCAAGACGCGGACTGTCTATATGTGCGGCAACTATCGAGGTACCGTTGGTTATTTCGTCTGTTCCTATTACTGCAAGGACTATGTTTTTGCCTCTGTTTTTGTAATAAATTTTGTCGCCGGGTTTCAAACTTGTAACATCATCAAAATATTTAAAACCGGCATTTTTTGCAATTTCTTCGGCATTTTTTACTGCAAGGCGTTCGGTTTTCGAAGCGTTTAAATAATCAATATATCCGTCACAAAAGCTCATCACATCACCTTGTGAGAGTTTAGTCCAGGAACTAACTTTTTCCATAATATTACCTCCAAAAAAATATATTTATATTGTAATACAAAACAAACAAAAAAACAAGTCGAATATTCGTATAAATAAAAAGCGTTGTTTTTTTGCATCGGATACTGTATAATAAGATATAATGTAGCCAAAGAAAGCGGTGTCTGTATGAAACGCAAGATAAACAAAAAATTAATATTTATATTATTGGCATCTTTCGTTGCAGTTGCAATATACCATCTGTACAGCACAAGTCTTTGCTTTTATAAGGCGAAATATCCAAAACAAGATATATCAGAGGTTCTTCAAAAGGACAATCTGACAGATGCTGACTATATGCTTATATTCAGGCAAACAGGCATTTCGCCGCACTCGGCAAAGAAACTTGTCCAAAAAGGCGATTTGGACTTTTTGCAGGATATGAATGATTTGTATTTTAAAATACCCGAAATACAAAAAGACTATATAGCCCTTCCCGTAACGGCAAGCGAGGTAAACACAAGCTACACTGTACCCTTTGCCGATATAAAAAGAGGGGATATATTGGTTACATTTAATACTCATACTCTCGATTGGCGTCACGGTCATTGTGCCATTGTCATAGACGAAAAAAACGGACTTCTTTTAGAGCATATGTCCATAGGTAATCTATCGTGTATTACAAACATCAAATACTGGGGAGAATATCCCGGATTTGCAGTATTAAGATACCCAGATGAAAATATTGCCCAAAAGGCTGCAGACTACGCCGAAAATCATCTTGTCGGGATAGACTACGATGTATTTGCAGGAATGATAAAAAAGGACAAAACAGGACAGCAAAACCCATCTTCTCAATGCGCACATATTGTGTGGCAGGCGTACAAGGCAGTGGGTGCGGATATAGACAGCACCTCTGATGCCTTTGTCATTCCAAAGGATATTGCAATGTCGGACAAGCTAAAACTTGTGCAGATATACGGAATTAATCCTGATAAATACAAAGGAAGAATTTTAATGGATTAGAATTTTTTTGCCGTAATTGTATAATAATAGCTCTATAATAAAAACGGAGAGCTATAATAATTATGCAAAAAACCAAAAGAATAATTTTTGAATATATGATGATTGCTTTGGGAACCTTTTTGATTTCCTATGCAGTCAATGTGTTTTTGATACCGCTCAAACTTTCGTCGGGCGGTATCGGCTCTATAGGTACTGTTCTTCTTTATGTTTTCAATGTTCCTCTCTCGGTTACCAATATTGTTTTAAATGCAATTCTCTTTGTTGCCGGCTATCGCTTCCTTTCCAAAACTACGCTTATTAAAACGGTGTTTGGCATAATTTTTTTTACAATTTTTTTGCATCTAACCACATATATGCATATATACAAAGAAGATATCCTGATATCTTCTCTTGCTGGCGGCATACTCATAGGTATTGGTGTAGGTGTAGTAATTCGAACCGAGGCATCAACGGGCGGCAGCGACTTTGCCGGACTTATGCTAAGTAAACTCTTTCCGCATTTTTCGGTTCCTGTTATTATTCTCTTTATAGATTGCTTTATAATCATCCTATCGGGCATTGTTTTTGGGAGTATCACCATCACATTTTATTCGGCGATTGTTCTTGTAACAGCGGCAAAGGTCAGTGATTTTGTCCTGTTTGTAGGAGACCGTGCCAAGATGGTTTTTGTTATTTCAAGAAGTATCAATGAGGTTTCTTTGTGTATTACCCAAAAATTCAACCGTGGAGCAACGGGGATATATTGCAGAGGTATGTATTCTTCAAAGGACAAGCTCATGCTTTTTTGTGCCTTAAGTCCAAGAGAATTGCCAAAGATTGTAAAAGAAATCAAATCAATAGACCCCGATGCCTTTGTGGTTATTACCGATGCACGCGAGGTAATAGGTGAGGGATTTAAAAAATAAGCAGTTGAAACCGTAGTTTCAACTGCTTAAATTTAATTGAAATTAAAGGACTTTCGCCTCATATAAACACTTAACACAAGCCCAATCGCCGCAAAGTTTGTAATGATGGAAGACCCACCGTAGCTAAAGAACGGCAGAGGAATTCCTGTTACCGGCATAAGCCCTATGCACATTCCTATATTTTCAAATATATGCGCCAAAAACATACACGCAACACCTATACAGATGTATCTGGACATATCCGACTTTGTCCTTGTGGAATTGTGCAGGCATTTGTATACGATGCCAAATAATAGTGCCGTAACAACAGCACACCCAATGAGTCCAAGTTCTTCGCCGATTACCGCAAAAATAAAGTCCGTATGCCTTGCAGGCAGATATCCGAGTTGAGTTTGAGTGCCCTGATACAGGCCCTTTCCAAAGAGCCTTCCCGAGCCTATGGCTATCTTGGATTGTATCACATGATATCCCGAACCCAAGGGGTCGCTTTCGGGATTGAAGAAAACCCGTATTCTGTTTTTTTGATACTCTTTAAAGAGGAAAAACCACACCATAGGTATTATGCCTATTATGGTGCCTGCGGCGGTTACTATGTACTTGTACGATATCCCTGCCGCAAAAACAATCCCTGCAAATATAAATATAAATACCATAGCCGTACCGAAATCCGGCTGAAGCATAATAAGACCGAGAAGTATGCCAAGGTGAGATAACAGTTTGAGGATATTTTTGGGCTCGTTGATGTCATCACCCATATCCGAAACAACCTTGGAAAATGTCAGTATAAAGCCTATCTTTACAAACTCCGACGGCTGAATACCTATGGGGCCGAATCTAATCCAGCTTTTGCTTCCGGTATCTTCCTTTCCTGTTCCTATGATGAGGACCAGCACAAGCAAAAACACGCATCCCACATATATAAACTTCCAAGCCGAGCCGACCTTTTCAAAGTTAATGGCAGTAAATACCGCCATAAGTACAAAGCCCATAGCCGCAGCAGCTGATTGTATAATTACAAAGCTCGAAGAGCCCATGGCTTTTACGGCACTGGAGATTACAACAATGCCAAATACTGCACAACAAAGCGCCAGAGCCACAAGTGTATAATCGATTTCTTTAAATAAG
The DNA here is from genome assembly GCA_045544515.1 of Clostridia bacterium. Classification (GTDB taxonomy): domain Bacteria; phylum Bacillota; class Clostridia; order UMGS1810; family UMGS1810; genus RGIG8748. The sequence continues at coordinate 174,969 of JAZPZD010000021.1, forward strand.
TATATTTTGCCTTTTCTTCGCATAATTTACCTCATGATTTTGTAATAATATAATTATACCAAAAAATACAGAAAAAACAATAGTATTTTAAAAAACAAAAAAATTCCATTTTTTTATAAAAAAAGCTTGCATTTTATAAGTGGTTGTGCTACAATATTATGCGGTTAATACACACATATGCGGATGTATCAGAGGATTGCGTCGGAATTCGACATAGTTCTGGCGTCTCTTTTGCAGTTGATGTATATGGAGGGTAAAATTTAATGGAGGTGTTTAATATGTCAGTTATTTCTATGAAACAGTTGTTGGAAGCAGGTGTTCACTTCGGTCACCAGACAAGAAGATGGAACCCTAAAATGAGTGAGTATATCTATACCGAAAGAAACGGTATATATATCATCAATCTTCAGAAAACAGTTAAGAAGATTGTAGAAGCTTATGATTTTATCAAAGAAGTTGCAGAAAGCGGCGAGAGCATTCTCTTCGTAGGTACCAAAAAACAGGCTCAGGATTCCATCAAGGAAGAAGCTGAGAGAGTTGGTATGTACTATGTAAATGCAAGATGGCTCGGCGGTATGCTCACAAACTTCAAGACAATCCAGAAGAGAATCGAAAGATTAAATCAGTTAAAGAAGATGGAAGAAGACGGTACATTCGACCTTCTCACCAAGAAAGAAGCTACCAAGCTCAAGCTTGAAATCGAAAAACTCGAAAAATACTTAGGCGGTATCAAAGATATGAAGAAGCTCCCCGGAGCACTCTTTGTAGTAGACCCCAGAAAAGAAAAGATTGCAGTTGCAGAAGCTCACAAGCTCGGTATCCCCGTAGTAGCTATTGTTGATACCAACTGTGACCCCGACGAAGTTGACTATGTAATCCCCGGTAACGACGACGCTATAAGAGCAGTTAAGCTCATTGCTTCTACAATAGCAAATGCTATTATCGAAGGCAACCAGGGCGAAGATGCAGCTTTAGTTGTTGAAGAAGAAGCAGCTGAAGAAGTTCAGGATGCAGAATAATTTTTGATACGGAGGAATACCAAAATGGCTAACTTTACAGCACAAGATGTAAAAGATTTGAGAGAAAGAACAGGTTGCGGTATGATGGACTGTAAGAAAGCTCTTACAGAATCAAACGGCGATGTAGAAAGAGCAATAGAATTTTTAAGAGAAAAGGGCCTTGCTGCTGCTGCTAAAAAAGCAGGCAGAATAGCTGCAGAAGGTATCGTAGATGTATATGTAAATGCAGACGCTACAGTAGGTGCTGTTATCGAAGTTAACTCCGAAACAGACTTCGTTGCAAAGAATGCAGAATTCAAAGAATTCGTTGCAAACCTTGCAAAGCTCGTTGCAGAACAGAACCCTGCAGATTTAGACGCATTCAATGCTCTTAAATATGACGATGCTATGACTGTAGAAGAAGCTTTGAAAGACAAGATTCTCACAATCGGCGAAAATATGAAGATAAGAAGATTCCAGAGATTTGAAGGCAAGGTTGCAGCATATGTTCACGGCGGCGGAAGAATCGGTGTACTTGCTAAAATAGAAGGCGACGATGTAAACGCAGCAAAAGAAGTATGTATGCACATTGCAGCTATCAATCCTCTCTATCTCAACAAGGACACAGTTCCTGTAGAAGATGTAGAAAAAGAAAAGCACATCATCATTGCACAGATCAAGGAAGATCCCAAGAATGCTTCCAAGCCCGACAATATCATCGAAAAGATGGTTGGCGGAAAGATCAACAAGTTCTACGAGTTAAACTGCCTTATGCAGCAGGAATTCTGCGTAAACCCCGACTTCAAGGTAGAAAAGTATCTTGAATCCAAGGGTGTTAACCTCGTTGAATTCGTAAGATTTGAAAAAGGCGAAGGCCTCGAAAAGAAAGAAGACAACTTTGCAGACGAAGTTGCAAGCATGGTAAAATAATTAAACATTTGTGTCTTTTTAAAAGGTTCCGGACAAAACATATCCGGAACCTTTTTTCAATTTGATTAACTTGACTTTTTTGCATATATAATGTATAATACTGGCATATTTTGATATACTTTTAGGTATAAGTATTATTTTGAGTATTTTAGGAGGATTTACAATATATGTCTATCAAAAAAATAGGTATTCTCACCGGCGGCGGAGATTGCCCGGGTCTAAACGCTGTAATAGCTGCAGCGGCCAAAACTGCGGTTAACAAATACGGCCTTGAGGTAGTCGGTATCAAAAACGGCTATCGCGGACTTTATCTCGGCAAAAGCCAGATAGTTCCCCTCAATGCTGATACAGTAGGTGATATCATAGGCGAGGGCGGTACCATCCTTTACAATTCAAACAAGGACAACCTCTTTAAATATCCTCGCCGTGACAAATCGGGAATTATCAAAGACGAGGATGGCAAGCCCATATACGACAACCTCTCGCATATAGCAGTAGAAAATCTTAAGAAAGAGGGCATTGACGCTCTTATCATAATAGGCGGCGACGGAACTCTTACCTCCGGCAGAGACTTTGCAAGGCTCGGTGTCCCGGTAGTGGGCGTTCCCAAGACAATAGACAATGACCTCAACTCCACCGATACCACTTTTGGTTTTGATACTGCGGTAAACCGTTGTGTAGATGCATCAAACAGCATAAACACCACAGGTATTGCACATCACAGAGTTATGGTAATGGAGGTTATGGGAAGAGAGGCAGGGCACATTGCACTCCACGCAGGTATTGCTTCAGCTGCCGATGTAATCCTTATCCCCGAAATTCCATACGATATTTCCGTTGTAGCACAGAAAGCAAAACAGGCACTTAGTAGCGACAGACAGTACTGTCTCATGGTTGTTGCAGAAGGCATATCTTCTCCCACAGGCGGCAAGACAGGCGTCTCTACAGACCTTTCGCCCGACGGCTTCAAGTTCAAAGGTGCAGGTGATTCTGTAGCTGCTGCCGTTCAGGAAATAATCAATAACAACAGAGATGACGACGGCTATGCAATAAGCGAAACCATTATGGATGTAGAGGCTCGCTGCACAGTTGTAGGCCATGTACAGAGAGGCGGCTCACCCACGGGCTTTGATAGAGTTCTCTGCTCCAGATACGGCAAAAAGGCTGTCGAAGCTCTTATGGAAGGCAAAAAAGGCGATATGGTTGCATTAAAGGGAGACACTCTTACAACAGTTTCGCTCGAGGAGGTTATTCCCTCTGACGATATGCACTCCAACTTCCGCCCTGTTGATGTAAACGGCGAGCTTGTGGAGCTTGCAAGAACAATGGGCATATGCTTTGGTGATAAATAAATTTTTTAACACACATAGGGGCGGCTTAACAGCCGGCCTTTTTTTCGTATTTTTACTGTTTAATATTGGAATAACCTCTTGATTTTATATATCTTTTGTGATATAATGCAATATAAGAATTAATATGTTAGTTAATATAAATTTTGATATAGGGGTATTTCAGATGAAAATTTTAGTTTGTATCAAACAGGTTCCCGGTTCAAGCAATGTTGAGGTTGACCCGATTACCGGTGTTTTAAAGCGTGACGGAGTAAAAAGCAAACTTAATCCGTATGACCTTTATGCACTTGAGATGGCTCTTTGCATTTCCGAAAAATACGGTGCCAAGGTGGATGTTATCACTATGGGACCGCCGCAGGCAAAGGATATCATAGTAGAAGCTATCTGCATGGGTGCCTCTGGAGGTACCGTACTTTCGGACAGAAAGTTTGCCGGTGCAGATGTTCTTGCCACTGCGTATACTCTTTCGCAGGGTATCAAAAAATGCGGCTCATACGATATCATAATATGCGGCAAACAGACCACCGACGGCGATACCGCACAGGTTGGTGCTGAAGTCAGTGAGTTTTTGTCAATCCCCAATGTCAGCAATGTTACAAGCATAGATGCCGTAACAGACAAGACAGTTACTCTTACTGCTTCGCTTGGCGATGAGATTGTGTCTATGGAGATAAACACTCCCTGCCTCATTTCTGCAGACGGTGATATCAATTCTCCCAGACTTCCCTCGTACAAGGTAAGAAAGACCGTCACCGACGATATGATAAAGTTCTTAAGCTTCGATGATTTCGACGACCAAAACCCCGATAACTATGGTCTTTCCGGTTCTGCCACACAGGTAGAGAGGATATTCCCACCCGAAAAGAATACCCAGAGATGTGTTTTTTCGGGTGATAGCATAGAGCAGACAGATAGTCTGTACAATCTTATTCTGGACCGCAAGTTGATATAAGGAGGGGATACATATGGGTAAATTAATAATCAATCATAACAAAGTCACCATGGAAGTTGCCAAGGAGCTTGTAAGCGTGTGCCCCTTTGGTGCAATAGCATATGACAATTCAAAGCTCGACATTTCCTCCGCTTGCAAAATGTGCAAGATGTGCGTCAAAAAGTCCGCAGGGGTTATAGAATATGTTGAAGAAGAAAAATTAGGCGTAGACAAATCCCTCTGGAATGGTATATGCGTGTATGCAGACCATTCCGGCGGCAAAATCCACAGAGTTACATACGAACTTTGCGGCAAAGCAAGGGAGCTTGCCAAGGTTACAGGTCACGAGGTCTATGCCCTTGTGATAGGACACAACATATCCCTGGAAGCAAACAAACTCCTTAAGTACGGTGTAGACAAGGTTTTTGTATATGATGACACAGAGCTCGAAAACTTCAGAATAGAACCTTATACAGCAGCCTTTTGCGATTTTATAGAAAAGGTAAAACCCTCTTCCATCCTTGTTGGTGCAACCAATCTTGGCAGACAGCTTGCCCCCAGAGTTGCCGCAAGATGCAGAGCAGGACTTACAGCGGACTGTACCGTTCTGGAAATGAAAGAAAACACCGACCTCGTGCAGATAAGACCTGCCTTTGGCGGAAATATTATGGCACAGATAATATCGCCAAACACCAGACCGCAGTTCTGCACAGTAAGATACAAGGTCTTCTCCGAGCCTGCACCTATGGATGATGCATCAGGAGAAATAGTAAATATGACCCTTTCTGACGACAAGAAAAAGTCGGATATCAAGGTGATATCCACCACATCCAAGCCCAAGGATATAGATATCTCAGAAGCCGATGTAATAGTCGCCGTGGGCAGAGGTGCATCGGGCGAGGCTATGAGAGAAAAGATAAATGAGCTTGCGGATTTACTTGGCGGTGTAGTAGCCTGCACCAGACCACTTGTGGAGAGTAGCGTTTTTGATGCCAAGCATCAGATAGGTCTTTCCGGCAGAACTGTAAAGCCAAAGTTTATCATTTGTCTTGGTATCTCGGGCTCTGTTCAGTTTGCCGCAGGTATGAAGGCGTCGGATTGTATCGTTGCGGTTAATACCGACAAATCCGCACCGATTTTTGATGTGGCACACTACCAGATAGTAGGCGATGTGGCAGATATAGTACCCCGTCTTATAGAAAAGATAAAGGAGGGCAAACAAAATGTATAACAAAATAACATCGGAAGATATAAATGCCCTTGTTGATATACTGGGCAGCGACAGAGTTCTTACAGGCGATGCAATTAATTCTGACTATGCACACGACGAACTCGGCGGAATAGAAAAAATGCCCGATGTCCTTGTGAGAGTACATACTACAGAAGAGATTTCTTCTGTAATGAAGCTTGCCTGGAACAGATGCATACCCGTAACTGTAAGAGGCAGCGGCACAGGTCTTGTGGGCTCTGCTGTTGCGGTAGAGGGCGGTATACTTATGGAAACCACCGCTATGAACAAAATCCTCGAGCTTGACCGCGACAACCTCACCGTTACCGTTCAGCCGGGTGTTCTTCTTATGGAGCTTGCGGCGTTTTGTGAGGACAACGACTTCCTCTATCCGCCCGACCCTGGCGAAAAGTCCGCTACAATCGGAGGAAATATATCCACCAATGCCGGAGGTATGAGAGCAGTTAAATACGGTGTTACCAGAGATTATGTCCGTTCTCTCACCGTTGTTATGCCAAATGGTGAAATACTCAACCTCGGCGGCAAGGTTGCCAAAAACAGCTCGGGATATAGCCTCAAAGACCTTGTTGTAGGTTCGGAGGGAACTCTCTGCATCATTGCGGAGGCAGTGCTCAAGCTCGTTCCTCTGCCAAAGGTTTCTGTTAGCCTTCTTGTGCCGTTTGAGGATATGAAAAGTGCCATCGAAGCCGTACCGCAGATATTCCGTTCCAAGGTGACCCCCACAGCAATAGAATATATGTCCAGAGATACCATTCTGTTTTCGGAGAGCTATCTTGGCAAAAAATTCCCCGATACCAAGAGCGATGCATATATCCTTCTTACCTTTGACGGCAACACCGATGCCCAGGTAGATGAGGATATCAAAAATGTTGCAGAGCTTTGCCTTGAAATCGGTGCACTCGATGTGTATATAGTAGATACAGAGGAAAGAAAAAAATCTGTCTGGTCGGCAAGGGGAGCCTTCCTCGAAGCTATAAAAGCCTCAACCACCGAGATGGACGAGTGCGATGTGGTAGTTCCGGTAAACAAGGTAGACGAATTTATCAAGTTTACCCATACTCTTGCAGATGAGGTGGGCGTTCGTATACCCAGCTTTGGTCATGCAGGCGACGGCAATCTGCATATTTATATCTGCCGAGACAATCTCGATGAGAAAAACTGGCAGCAAACTCTTGAAATATGCTTCGACCGTATGTATGAGAAAGCTGATGAGCTTGGCGGTCTTGTGTCGGGAGAACACGGCATAGGCTACGCCAAAAAGGATTATTTAAGAAGACAATACGGCGAAACTCCGATAAGCCTTATGCGTGGTATCAAGCAGGTATTTGACGAAAAGAATATCCTTAACCCAGGCAAGATAATGCAATAATCCAAAAAGTATGGGCGGCGAAAAGCCGCCCTTTTTTGCAAAGCAAAAACAAAAATATGCTAATTTTAAATAGAAAAATCTATTTAATAAACCATAATAATTGTGACTGCTCTTGAATTTGGGCAGAATATATTGTAAAATAATATTAAATAAATTTATGGAGCTTTATTATGTCACAAAAAGAAACCAAGATTAAAAAAATAACAAGCCTGTTTGCAACTTTTTTCAAAATAGGAGCCTTTACCTTTGGCGGAGGGTATGCAATGGTGCCTCTTATTCAGAGAGAAATTGCCGAAAACAAAGGCTGGATTACAGAAGACGACATATTGGATATCATAGCAATAGCAGAGTCTACACCGGGTCCCATTGCCATTAATTCTGCCACCTTTGTAGGACTCAAGGTTGCAGGCCTCTGGGGTGCAGTTGCGGCGACATTCGGTGTGGTTCTTCCGTCCTTTGTTATTATATCAATTATTGCAACTGTCTTGAGACAATTTTCGGATTACAAGGCTGTTAAATACGCATTTATGGGTATAAGGGCAGGAGTGCTTGCATTAATACTAAAGGCAGTATTTACAATGTATCAAAAATGTCCCAAAGGGATTATAAGCTATATTGTAATGGCATCATCCTTTGTTGTAGCGGCATTTGTTGACATCAGTGTTCTCTATGTAATAATAGGTTGTGCTCTGTTTGGTCTTATTAGCTCTATGTATATTTCGAGGAGGGCAGACAGATGATATATTTAAGCTTACTTCTCACTTTTTTCAAGATAGGGCTGTTTACCTTTGGCGGCGGATATGCTATGCTTCCCCTTATCGAGTCCGAGGTTCTTCAAAAAGGATGGCTTCCGTTAGAAGATATAATCAATTTTATTGCGGTTAGCGAAAGCACCCCCGGACCTTTTGCAATTAATATGGCAACCTATGTGGGTATGGAAACCGCAGGCTTTTGGGGAGCTGTTTGTGCAACATCCGGTGTTGTTTTGCCGTCTTTTATAGTAATTACAGTTATTGCAACATTCTTCGAAAAGTTCAAAAACAACAAAACCGTAGAGGGTGTTATGTCGGGCTTAAGGCCTGCTGTTATCGGTCTCATGGGCTCGGCAGTTGTATCTGTCGGCAAGACGGTGTTTTTTCCGTTGGGTATAACTTTGTCTGTGGTATATGATGCTGCATTCTGGTTTTCGCTTGTGCTCTTTGGTGTCATGTGCATTTTGGCATTTAAGAAAAAGCACCCTGTAATGATAATTTCACTTTCAGCTCTGGCAGGAATTATATTTGGTTATTTATTTAATATTTAAGAGGAGGAAAATTTTATGGCAGAAATTAAAATTACAAAGGAGAATTTTGATAGCGAGGTATTAAATTCCGATATACCTGTGATAATTGATTTTTGGGCAACCTGGTGCGGTCCCTGTATGATGCTCGCTCCCGTATTGGCGGAAATCGCAAATGAATACGAGGGAAAATTAAAGGTCGGCAAAATCAATGTAGACGAAGAAAACGAGCTTGCAATAAAGTATAAGATAGCAAGCATACCTGCAGTATTTAAGTTTGAAAACGGTGAAATAACAAAAAAAGCTGTAGGGTATATGACAAAAGAAAAACTTATAAATGAATTGGAACTGTAAAAGCAAGGGGCAATTACCCCTTGCTTTTTAAATTTTGCGAAAACCCAAATTATATATTGTATTTACTCTCAAAATGTGGTACAATAGATTGAATATGTACATAGGGGTGAAATGATGAAACAGGCAATATACGAAATTACGGAAAATGTCCGTATTGCCAAGGATATTTACAAGATGATTCTTTTGGGCGATACTTCGGATATCACAAAACCCGGTCAGTTTATCAACATTCGGTTAGACGGCAAATTTTTAAGACGCCCCATATCCGTATGCGATTATGATGACAAAACCATAACTATTATATACAAGGTAGTAGGCGGCGGCACAGAGGATATGTCTGTGCTTAAAGCGGGGGACAAGCTCGATATCTTAACAGGTCTTGGCAATGGCTTTGATACATCAAAGTCTTGCACAGATGTTCTTTTAATCGGCGGCGGTGTAGGTGTACCGCCTATGTACAGACTTGCCAAAGAGCTTATAGCAGAGGGCAAGGATGTAACTGTAATTTTGGGCTTCAACAGTAGTGATGATGTCTTTTATGAAGACGAATTCAAATCAATCGGTACCAAGGTATATGTAACAACTGCAGACGGCAGCTATGGAGTAAAGGGATTTGTAACAGATGTAATGAAAGACCTTACATATTCGTACTTTTATACATGCGGACCCGAACCTATGTTTAAAGCGATAGAAGCTATTGCCGCTACAAGCGGTCAGTATAGCTTTGAAGAGAGAATGGGCTGCGGTTTTGGTGCATGTATGGGTTGCTCGTGCAAGACTAAATATGGCAACAAAAGAATCTGCAAGGACGGTCCCGTTCTTGAAAGGGAGGAAATCATATGGTAGATACAAAGGTAGAATTATCATCACTTGTGCTTGATAATCCCATTATTCCCGCAAGCGGTACTTTTGGCTACGGATACGAATTTGCAGAACTTTACGATATAAATATACTCGGCTCATTTTCGTTTAAAGGTACTACCAAAGATCCAAGATTTGGTAATCCTACACCAAGAATTGCAGAGTGCCCCGAGGGTATGATTAATTCTGTAGGACTGCAGAACCCCGGCATAGACAAGGTTATTTCCGAGGAAATACCCAAGCTCAAAAAATGCTTTAAAAAGCCGGTTGTGGCTAATATCAGCGGTTTTAGCATAGAGGAATATGCCTATTGCTGTGAGAGGATAGACAAAGAGGACTGTGTCGGCATAATCGAGGTCAATGTAAGCTGTCCCAATGTGCACAACGGAGGTATGAGCTTTGGTACAGACCCCAAGTGTGCGGCAGATGTTACAAAGGCGGTAAAGGCGGTTACAAAGAAGCCTGTGTATATTAAATTAAGTCCAAATGTCACAGATATTGTATCGATAGCCAAAGCGTGCGAGGACGCAGGTGCAGACGGCATAAGCCTTATTAATACTCTTATGGGTATGAGAATAGATTTAAAGACCAAAAAGCCCGTTATTGCAAACAAAATGGGCGGTTTTTCGGGCAGGGCGATTTTCCCTGTGGCAGTAAGAATGGTTTATCAGGTATACGAAGCAGTTAAAATTCCCATCATCGGTATGGGCGGTGTGTCCTCGGCAGAAGATGTAATAGAAATTATGCTTGCCGGTGCCACAGCCGTTCAGATAGGTGCTCAAAACCTTGTTAACCCTTATGCAGCAAAAGAAATAATCGAAGATTTGCCAAGGGTAATGCAAAAGTATAATATTAGTAGTTTAAAGGATATAATTGGAGGTGCTCACTAATGGGTAAGGATGTAATTATTGCTTGCGACTTTAATTCCAAGGACGAGGTTATGAACTTTTTGGACAAGTTCAAAGAAGAAAAGCCGTATGTCAAGATTGGAATGGAGCTGTTTTATGCGGCAGGTCCCGAAATTGTAAAGGAAATCAAAAAGAGAGGTCACAAGATTTTTTTAGACCTCAAGCTCTGCGATATTCCCAATACTGTAAAAAAGTCAATGAGTGTTTTGTCTAACCTCGATGTTGATATGTGCAACTTGCACGCATTCGGCACCAAGGCTATGATGGAAGCAGCTATTGAAGGACTTACAAGAGAGGACGGCACAAGACCTCTTCTTATTGCGGTAACACAGCTTACCTCTACAAGCGAAGAGAGAATGCAAAATGAGCTTCTTATAGATAAGCCGATAGACGAGGTTGTAATGCACTATGCCAAAAATGCTATGGAAGCAGGATTAGATGGTGTAGTATGCTCACCACTTGAGGCAGGCAAGGTTCACTCTGTTTGCTCGGAAAAGTTTCTTACAGTAACACCGGGCATCCGTTTTGCTGATTCATCGGTAGGCGATCAGGTAAGAATTATGACACCCCAAGAGGCTAAAAAGATTGGTTCGGATTACATAGTAGTGGGCAGACCCGTAACTCAGGCAGATGACCCGGTAGCCGCTTACAGAAGATGTGTAGCTGATTTTGTAGATTAATTTATACGGAGGATATATATTATGGAAAAGTTAATTGCAAAGGATTTATTATCAATCGGAGCAGTGTTTTTAAGACCGGAAGAGCCTTTTACATGGGCAAGCGGAATTAAAAGCCCCGTATACTGTGACAACAGATTAACCCTTACAAGCCCCAGGGTAAGAGACGATGTAGAAAACGCTCTTGCAGAAACTATAAAGAAAGAGTATCCTGATGCAGAGGTCCTTATGGGTACATCTACTGCAGGTATTGCACACGCAGCAATTACTGCACACATTCTCGATTTGCCAATGGGTTATGTTCGTTCTTCTTCCAAGGATCATGGCAGAGGCAACCAGATAGAAGGCAAGCTTGAAAAAGGTCAGAAGGTTGTAGTAGTAGAAGACCTTATTTCCACAGGCGGAAGCGTTATCGAGGTGGTAAATGTTTTAAGAGAAGCAGGAGCCGAGGTACTTGGAATTGTTTCTATACATACCTATGGTATGCAAAAGGGCATAGACAGACTTAAAGAAGCTAATGTCAAAAATGTAAGCCTTACAAATTTTGATGTAGTAGCCGAGGTTGCGGCAGAAATCGGATATATCAAAGAAGAAGATGTGGCAAGACTTATCGCATTCAGAAACAACCCCTCTGACGAAAGCTGGATAAAATAATATTTAAGAAAGGACAGACGCTATGAGACACCTTATAGATATAATGGACCTTAGTGTAGAAGAAATAGACTCTCTTATAGAAACGGCAAAGGATATCATTGCAAACCCCGACAATTACAGAGAAAAATGCAGATACAAAAAGCTCGCTACTCTCTTTTTTGAACCGTCTACAAGAACAAGACTCAGTTTTGAGGCGGCTATGATGGAATTGGGCGGCAATGTGCTCGGATTTTCGGATGCTACTTCCAGCTCGGCTACCAAGGGCGAGAGCGTATCTGATACCGTTGCGGTTGTATCGGGATATGCGGACATCATAGCAATGCGTCATCCCAAGGAGGGTGCTCCCGTTGTTGCTGCAGCAAAGAGTGAGATACCTGTTATAAACGCCGGAGACGGCGGACACAACCATCCCACACAAACTTTGGCCGACCTTCTTACTATCAAGATGGAAAAGGGCAGACTAAATAACTTAACTGTTGGCTTTTGCGGAGATTTGAAGTTTGGAAGAACAGTACATTCTCTGGTTGCTGCACTCTCGAGATATGAGGGAATAAAGTTTGTGTTTATTTCTCCCGAAGAGTTAAAGCTCCCTGGCTATGTCAAGGAAAGCTATTTAAAGAGCAAGGGGATTTCCTATGAGCAGACAACATCTTTGGAAGAGGTAATAGACCAGCTTGATGTTGTATATATGACAAGAGTACAAAAAGAACGCTTCTTTAACGAAGAGGATTATTTAAGACTCAAAGACACATATATCCTCGATACAAAGAAGATGGAAAAGGCAAAGGATGATATGATAGTTATGCATCCTCTTCCCAGAGTAAACGAAATTTCTGTTGATGTTGATTTAGACAAGAGAGCGTGCTACTTTAAACAGACAAAATACGGAAAGCTCATGCGTATGGCACTTATTTTGAAACTTTTGGGGGTGGAGTAAATGACAATAGATTCTATCAAAGACGGTATAGTAATAGACCATATCAAATCCGGCAAGGCGATGGAAATATACAAGGTGTTGGGGTTGGAAGATACCGATTGCCAGGTGGCAATAATAAAAAATGCATCCAGCAAAAAGCTCGGCAAAAAGGATATAATAAAGATTGCCTCGGATATGAAGATTGACCTTGATGTACTTGGTTATATGGATCCGGACATTACTGTTAATATAATCAAAGACGGAGCTCTGTCGGAGAAAAAGCATCTGGAACTCCCTCAAAAAATAACAGATGTTATAAAGTGCAAAAACCCCCGTTGTATCACTACAACAGAGCAGGGTATACACCATGTATTTGAATTAAAAGACAAAGAAAAAAGACTTTACAGATGTATGTACTGCGAAGCTAAAGCAGAATAAAAAAGTCTCCTGAAATCAGTTGATTTCAGGAGACTTTTTTATTCTGATATATTGTTTTTTGCTGACAGAATGGGATACCCTTTCTTGTATTCCTTGGGCGATACGCCATAGAACCTTTTAAATACTTTGGAAAAATAGTTGTAGTCGGGTATGCCTACCTCCACGCACACATCCTTTATCTTCATATCCTCATTTACGAGTAAGTTTTTTGCTCTTCGCATACGGATGTTTAGTATATAGTCACCTACAGTAAGTCCAAACCATTTGCGCCAAAGCGTATAAAGACGGTTTTTGGCAATAGAGAATTCTTCGCATATATTGGACACCGAAATGGGAGATTGGATATTTGAGTTAATATATGTATGTATAGCGGTTACAAGCTCGTTTTCGGTAAAACTGATGTAGTTGTTTAAATACAGCGACAAAAGGGCGGAATTCAGTATGTTTGATGCAGATTCTATTATATCAGTATCAAATCCTGCCAGTTTGCTGTAGGCGTCGTTAAGCCTTTTTTGCGGGATTTTAAGCTCTCGGCTTAACTTGTCAATTTCCTTTTTTGTAATTTCGGGAAAATCCTTGTCCTTTACCTGACCAAACATTATAAATCCGAGTACCTGCTCGCCGTATAGTATGGGAACAGCGGTATCCACAAGACCTGCATGGCACTTGTGAGTTGTGGCACACTTTTTTTGGTTGCAGTCGGATATTATTTTTCTGTCTGAACAAAGACACCTCTTCTTGCCAAGCGGGGAGCCTTTAATAAGTTTGCAAAATTCGCTCATCTTTTGCGGCTCATATGCAAGCTGATTCATATCGGTATCCCATACGCTTATTGTAAGTCCCGTTATTTTGTAAAAATCCAGCAGAAATTTTTGTATTTTTTCGATATCATAATTTATAACCATAGTATTCACCATATATAATTATATATTTTTAATGTTTTAAAGTCAACACAAAAACCGAAAAATTGTCTTATTATTAAACAATTTTACTATTTTCGGGGCGTAATATTGCTATTTTGTTTTGCAAAAATATTGTATAATTATATCATACCAAAATATATCAAAAAGGAGAATTGTAAAATGAAAGTTACATACGCACTTTTTATTGCTAACAGAGGTTTCTTCCCCGGAGAAGTAATCGCTACCGCAAGAGAAGAAATTACAAAAGCAATCACAGATGCAGGATATGACTACATATCCATGGACGAGAGCAAAACCCGTTACGGTGCTATCGAAACCCGTGAAGAGGGCAAGCTCTATGCTGAATTTTTAAAGGAAAACGAAGGCAAGTACCAGGGTATCGTGCTCTGTATGCCCAACTTCGGTGACGAAAACGGTGCACTCGAAGCATTCAAAAACATCGATGTTCCCGTGCTCGTTCAGGCATATCCCGATGAACTCGGTCTTATGGATTTTTCTCACAGAAGAGATGCTATGTGCGGTAAGTTTGCTATGTGCAATGTACTGCGTCAGGCAAACATTCCCTTTACACTCACAACAGACTTTGTATGCAAGCCCTCCGATGACTCTTTCAAAAAGGACTTGGAGCACTTTGGTGCTATCTGCCGTGTTGTTTGGGGTATGAAGAACTTCAATGTGGGTCAGATCGGTGCAAGAACTACTGCATTTAAGACAGTTCGTGTAGACGAATCCGCTATGGCAAAGATTGGTATCAATGTAGAAACTATCGACCTTAGCGAAGTTATCGACAGAATATCCAAGGTTACAGACGAACAGGCTGCAGCTAAAAGAGACGAAATCCTCGCTGTTACCACATTCCAGAACTATCCCGAAGAAAAGCTTGTTAAAATCTGCAAGATGCAGGTTGTGTTAGAAGATATTGCAAAAGAATATGACCTTCAGGCAATGGGTGTAAGATGCTGGCCCGAGCTTGAAACTCAACTCGCAGTAGCTCCCTGTACAAATGTTGGTATCTTAAACGAAAAGGGTATTGCAACAGCTTGCGAAACAGATATCACAAACGCTGTTATGATGCGTGCAGTATCTCTTGCAGCAAACAGACCCACAACTCTTCTTGACTTTAACAATAACTATGGCGAAGACAAGTCTAAAGCGATATTCTTCCACTGCGGACCTATGCCGATTTCTCTTATGGAAGGCAAAGGCGAAACTATCGAACACCTTATGTTCAAAAAGACCTTTGGTGACGGTACAGGTGTTGGCGTTAACAAAGGACAGATGCCATCGGGCACAATTACCTTTGGTAGTGTAAGAACAGAAAACGGTAAGGTTAAAGCGTTTGTATCCAATGGTAAGTTTACCGATGACAAGTTCGATGCAGAATTCTTTGGCTCCGGTAAGGTAGTAGAAAAAGATGGTATATATGACATCTGCAACTACATGGCATTAAACGGATACAAGCACCATGTATGCGTAACTCTCGGCGACTACAGCAAGGCTGTACATGAAGCATTTGAAAAATATCTTGGAATAGAAACAGATTTGTTTTAATATATAATCGAAAGGTAGGAAAATGAAATGAACAAATTAGGTATTTTTATGAACTTCTGGGAGAAGAACTGGGACGCAGACCATGCAAAGTACATCAAAAAAGCTAAAGAAATCGGCTTTGATGTTCTCGAATTCCAGGCTCAGCCCCTCCTCGAAATGACAGATGATAAGATCCGTTCTCTCAAAGCTCTTGCAGATGAGGTAGGCATTGAGCTTACATACAGCTTGGGTCTTGACAGAGCATACGATGTATCCTCTCTTGATGAGAGCATAAGAAAAGGCGGAGTTGAGTATCTGCAGAATATCGTAAGAAAGATGCATGTAGGCGGAGGTACACTTTTGTCCGGTGTAAGCTATGCAGGTTGGGGAACACCCGACAACTTCTTGGGTGACAAGCGTCCTTATTGGGAGCAGAGCATCAAGAGTATGAAAGAAATCATAAAGGTAGCAGAGGAATGCGGCGTTACATACTGTGTAGAAGCAGTTAACCGTTTTGAAACCTGCCTTATCAATACTGCACAGGAAGCTCTTAACTATGTAGCAGAAATTGACAGCCCCAACATCGGTGTTCTTCTCGATACATATCATATGAATATCGAAGAAAACAACATCGGCGATGCGATAAGATTAGTTGGTAACAAGCTCACCAGCTTCCACACAGGCGAAAACAACAGAACAGCTCCCGGCAGAGGCCATCTCGATTGGGATGAAATCTTCGGTGCACTTTCCGATATCAACTACAAGGGCAGAATCGTATCCGAACCTTTCGTAATGGAAGGCGGAGAGGTTGGCCGCGACATCCATGTATATCGTAATCTTGTGGATAATCCTACAGAAGCAGGCATTGATGCAGAAGCAGCTTATCTTCTTAACTTTGAAAAGGAAATGCTCAAAAAATACAATATGGCATAATCCCGGAAAACATCAAAAAGGCAACTACCGAGTTGGTAGTTGCCTTTCTTTATGCCATATTTAAATATTATAATTCAGGACCAGCTTTAACAAGAGCCTTACCTGCATCGTTGCCTGTGTACTTATCAAAGTTCTTTACAAAACGAGCTGCGAGGTCTTTTGCCTTGTCATCCCACTCTTTAGCGTCAGCGTAGGTGTTTCTGGGGTCTAAGATGTTGGTGTCAACGCCGGGGAGCTCTGTGGGAACTGCGAGGTTAAAGTAGGGGATAGTCTTGGTTTCTGCCTTTAAGATAGAACCGTCCAAGATAGCGTCGATGATGCCTCTTGTATCCTTAATGGAGATACGCTTGCCTGTGCCGTACCAACCTGTGTTTACGAGGTATGCTTTAGCACCGCTCTTTTCCATCTTCTTAACAAGCTCTTCTGCATACTTTGTGGGGTGAAGTTCCAAGAAAGCCTGACCGAAGCAAGCAGAGAATGTAGGAGTAGGTTCGGTAATGCCGCGTTCTGTTCCTGCGAGCTTTGATGTAAATCCGGATAAGAAGTAGTACTGTGCCTGTTCGGGTGTAAGTACAGAAACAGGGGGAAGTACGCCGAATGCATCAGCAGAGAGGAATATTACATTTTTAGCATCGGGAGCTGCAGATACAGGACGAACAATCTTTTCGATGTGGTCGATGGGGTAGGAAACACGAGTGTTTTCTGTAACAGAATCGTCTGCAAAGTCGCACACGCCGTTTTCATCTACTGTAACATTTTCAAGAAGTGCGTTACGCTTAATAGCATTGTAGATGTCGGGTTCGGAGTCTTTGTCAAGGTTGATAACCTTTGCATAGCATCCGCCTTCAAAGTTAAATACACCCTTGTCATCCCAGCCGTGCTCGTCGTCACCGATTAAAAGACGCTTGGGGTCTGTGGAAAGGGTAGTCTTACCTGTACCGGAAAGACCAAAGAAGAGGGCGGTGTTTTCGCCGTTCATATCTGTGTTAGCGGAGCAGTGCATGGAAGCCATTCCGTTTAAGGGGAGGAAGTAGTTCATCATAGAGAACATACCTTTTTTCATTTCTCCGCCGTACCAGGTGTTTAAGATAACCTGCTCGCGTGATGTAATGTTAAATACAGAAGCGGTTTCGGAGTTGAGTCCTAATTCCTTGTAATTTTCAACCTTTGCTTTGGAAGCGTTGTAGCTTACAAAGTCAGGCTCAAAGTTTTCTAATTCTTCTGCTGTGGGGTTGATGAACATATTCTTAACAAAGTGTGCCTGCCAAGCAACTTCCATAATAAATCTTATAGCCATACGGGAGTCTGCATTAGCACCGCAGAATACATCTACAACATAGAGCTTTTTATCGGATAATTCTTTTACAGCGATATCCTTAAGTGTTGCCCATGTGTCTTCGCTGCAGGGGTGGTTGTCGTTTTTAAATTCGTCAGATGTCCACCATACAGTGTCTTTGGAGTTTTCATCCATAACGATGAACTTGTCTTTGGGGGAACGACCGGGATAAATACCTGTCATTACATTAACTGCACCAAGTTCAGTTACAACACCTTTTTCGTAGCCTTCGAGAGTAGGATCGGTTTCAGCAGCAAAAAGCTCTTCATAAGAAGGATTATGAATGATTTCTTTTACTCCTGTAATTCCGTATTTGGTTAAATCCAATTGTTTCATAACTAACCTCTTTTCTGTTTTTTTATATTTGTAAATAATACACTATTATCATTATGCACACATACATAGTCTTATATGAGCACAATCAAAATAATGATACATTAAAATACCGAAAATGTCAATATTTTACTAAAATAATATTACAATAAATTGTGATACCAGCACAACAGCAACAAGTGCTATCGGATATGTAGCGGCGTAAGCTGCGGCAACATCTTCTGTTTTTGCAACATGTATGAGAGTTCCAAGTGCCGGAGTACTTGTCATACCGCCTGTAATAGAGCCCAAGATGTTGAGTACACTGATTTTCAGTATGTATTTAGCAAATACAAAGCCTACAATCATGGGTACTATTGTCATAACTACACCGTATACAAAGTAGTCAATCTTAAATTCCTGTACAAATCTTGCACCGCCCGAAATTCCTGCTCCAATGAGAAACAGCATCAGACCAAGCTCTCTGAATACCTTAAGTGTGGTAACAGAAGGCATAATGCTTACTCTTCCTATTCTGCCAAAATGACCGAATACAAGAGCAGAAAGCAGGCATCCGCCTGTTGTTGTAAGTGAGAAAGTGGTACCATCTAAACCTTTTGACGATAGCGGTATCTTGATCATACCTATAAATATACCGATTACAGCCGCAATGGCAAAGGGTGCAATGCCGAAATCGTCAAGCTCTACAAGCTTAATAACCTTTCTTTTCGCACTGTCAGCTCCTTGAGCTGCAACAAGTTTTGCTCTTTCTTCATCTATATTGATTTTTAGTATTTTGGGCATAAGCTGTACAAAAAGTACCACGCCTATTACACCAAAAATATATGCTATACCGTATCCGACAGATACAAGCTGTTCCATTTCGGGAGATGCAACAGAAGCCTTTGCCGCAGAAAATGCGGGTGTAGAGGTAAGTGCACCGGCAAAAAGGCCCGAAACTATGGCAGAGAGCTTTTGCATATCGGTTTCACCCATTATCTTGCCGATATATATGCAACCAAAGGCAGCCAGACCGCCTGTTATAATAATTATAAGTCCCAAAAGCACATACGAGGTAAAATTCTTCTTCATATTGCTAAAAAACTTTGGACCTGCAATAAATCCCACCGAAGAAACAAAGAGTATAAGTCCCATATTTTCTACGATTTTAAGGGCATTGGTAGTATAGTCGGGCAGGTTGGCACTTAAATCATCATAGAAAAGGCAACCAAACACAAGTGCTATTATAAATACGCCTGCAGTACCGAGGGATACACCTTTGATTGTAATTCTTCCGAGTGCGTATCCGATTGTTGCTATTGCAAAAACGCAAAACACAAGGAAGGTAATCCCGGAAATCGGGATAACACCGCCAAATAAATTCATTATAAAGACCTCGATTCTTATCTTTTCTTTGTATAGTCGGGCAGAAGCTTGGGAGATACCACATCGGTATCAATTCCTGCAGCCGATATTTCTTTTTCAAAGCTGTCTATGTGGCCCAATGTGAGAGTGCCGACATTAACATCTTTTGCCTTTTTAGCGGCGTTTTTACCTGCACTTCTTCCAAATACGATAATATCCAAAAGAGAGTTACCCATAAGTCTGTTTTTGCCGTGTATTCCGCCAACTGCCTCACCTGCAACAAAAAGGTTTTCCACATTTGTTGTCATACAGTCTGCATTAATGTCAAGACCGCCGTTCTGATAATGGAGTGTAGGATATACCAAAATAGGCTCTTTTCTTATGTCTATGCCGTATTTTTCAAACATACGCATCATTGCGGGAATTCTCTTTTCGATAGTTCCCTCACCGCCGATTTTTTCAATCATAGGAGTATCGAGCCACACACCCTTGCCGTTTCCTGTGTCAACGCCGTTATCCCTTTCGGAGCATTCGCGGATGATAGATGCAGCCGAAACATCACGCGTTTCGAGCGGATGCATAAATACTTCGCCTTTTGCGTTTACAAGTTTCGCACCGAGTGAACGAACTTTTTCGGTAACAAGAGCACCAAAAATCTGTTCGGGGAATGCAACGCCTGTTGGGTGATACTGAAGTGTTTCTGCATAGAGGAGTTTAGCACCGGCTCTGTATCCGAGTACCAGTCCGTCTGCAGTGGCGCCATAGTGGTTGGAAGTGGGGAAGCCCTGATAGTGCATTCTTCCTGCACCGCCTGTTGCTATGATTACAGTTTTTGCCTTTGCAACAAGGATTTCCTTGGTTTCCATATTCATAAGAACAGCACCTGCGGCATTGCCGTTTTCGTCTAATATAAGTTCGATAGCAGAAGTAAAGTCAACAACAGGTATGTCGCGGTTTAATACTTCATCACGCAGAGTTCTCATAATTTCTGCACCGGAGTAGTCTTTAGCCGCGTGCATTCTCTTTCTGGAGGTTCCGCCGCCGTGTGTTGTAACCATTGTGCCGTCTGCATCCTTGTCAAATTCAACACCCAAATCGCCAAGCCATTTGATAGACTCGGGAGCATCGCACACGAGCTTGGATAACAGTTCTCTTTTTGCTGCAAAGTGACCACCGCCAAAAGCATCTACAAAGTGGATTGCAGGGGAGTCGTTTGGCTTATCTGCCGCCTGAATACCGCCCTCTGCCATCATTGTGTTTGCATCGCCCATTCGAAGTTTTGTCACTATCATTACATCGGCACCGGCTTCGTGAGCCTCGATTGCGGCAGATGTACCTGCACCGCCTGCACCGATTATGAGAACATCGGTTTCGTAATCAATTTTGCTAAGGTCAATATCTTTTGAAGATATACGGCTGTGAGCCTGGAGTATTTCTGCAAGCTCTGTCGGAACCTTGTCACCTTTGTTTGGACCGATTTTAAGTGTGTCAAATTCGTCCTGTTTGTAGTCCGGATGGAAAGCTGCAAGCAAGTCTTCCTTTTGCTTTGCAGTCATACGTTCCGGCTCTAATGCAATATTTTTTTCTCTTGCCGCTTCTACAGCAGAGATGGAATTTTGAAATTTTTCCGAATACATATGATTTTCCTCCTTACTTTTCTATATCTCTTGTATTATAGAGCTCTTTCATTTCTTCTATCGGTTTTTGCATAAGAGCTTCTATAAGGTCATTAAATGTTCCGTCTTTTATTTCCTGTACTCTGTCTTCCAGGTGGTCGCACTTCGGCGCCAAATACTTACCGTTAATTCTTCTGGCAAGCATAGCTACCTGAGGATGCGAAATTCCTGCAGGGCATCTGGAAGAACATACACCGCACATTACACAGTCAAATGACTCTTCGGCACATTTTTCAAAATCGCCTCTTTGTGCATATGCGATATACTGCATTACATTAAGCCCCTGTGTACAGCTCTTTGTACAAGCATTACATCCTATACAAGCATATATTTCGGGATAGAGCTGCATCATTACCGCCTCTGTTACAGGGATGTTTTCTATGTCGTAGCCTTCCTTAACAAGAGGGAAAAACGGCAGTGTTGCAATATACATATTGTCCTCAACCTTTGTCTGACAAGCAAGACAAGCCTTTAATTCTCTGTCGCCTTTGATGCGGTAAATAGTAGCACATGCACCGCAAAAACCGTTACGGCATCCGCAGCCTCTTACAAGCTGATAGCCCGCATATTCCATAGCGGTCATAATGGTTAAATTCTCCGGCACTTCATACTTTTTGCCGAAAAGATATATATTTACTAACTTTTCCATAGTTACCTCTCCTTTAATACTCATCCGGAAGTTCGTCCAATTCATCGCATCGGAATACCGGACCGTCTTTGCAAACATACTTGGCTCCTACATTACATCTTCCGCATTTACCCACGCCGCACTTCATTCTGAGTTCAAGTGTGGTGTAAATCTGTGTTTTGTCAAAGCCCATTTCACAAAGCCCCTCGAGTGTGAATTTAATCATAATCGGAGGACCGCAGAGAACTGCAGTTTTGTTTGTGTCAAAGCCAAGTTCTTTTACATAACTGGGCACAAATCCAACATGACCGTTCCAACCATCTTGGGGATTGTCTATGGTAAGATGCACATTTACGCCTGCATCGTTTGACCATTCGTCTATGATTTCCTTGTAATCAAGCAGGTCATCTTTGCTTCTGGAACCGTAAACGATGTCGATTTTGCCGTATCTGTCACGGTAGTGTCTGCAGTAGTTTATCACAGAGCGAAGCGGTGCAAGACCGACACCTCCTGCAATAAAGAGCATATCCTTGCCTGCGAACACATCATCAACAGGGAAAGGATTGCCGTAAGGTCCTCTGATTGTAATCTGCTGACCTACCTCTGCCTGATGCAGCCAGTCTGTAACACAACCGCACTTTTTGATGGAAAATTCCATATATTCTTCGTTGGTAGGTGAGGATGTTATAGAAAACATAGCTTCGCCCACACCGGGTACGGAGAGCATAGCACACTGCCCGGGTCTGTGGTCAAAGGCTTTCTTACCGTCAGGGGTTACTACTCTGAAAGTTTTTATATCGGGTGTATCTATACGCACATCGGTAATAACACCTATTTTTGGAATTAAGGTTTCGTTTATATTATTCATTTACCTCTCCTCCAATCTTTTTCATTACTTTTACTATATTCATAGATATAGGACATTTAGAAAGACATCTTCCGCAGCCTACACAGCTAAAGAGTCCGTCGTTGTTTTCGGGATAGTACACGAGCTTGTGCATAAATCTCTGGCGGAAACGCTCTTTTTGTGTGAGACGGTTATTTCCGTGAGCCATTTTTGTAAAGTCGGAGTACATACACGAATCCCAACATCTGAAGCGGATTACACCGTTTCCTGTGCTAAAGTCCTTTATGTCATAGCACTGACAGGTAGGACACACAAAGGTGCATGTACCGCATCCAAGACAAGCCTGGGATAATTCGTCCCAATGGGGAGAATCAAAGAATTTCTCGGTCTTACCGCCGCCAAAGGCATCAGCTTTCAAGTCTTTAAGCGGAAGTTTATCCATAATTTTCTTTATTTTTTCCTGCTCGTCTTTTACTGTATCATCGCCGCATTCTTCGGTAAGCGGTTCGAGCTTTTTAAGTAGGTTAGCACCCTTATCGGTATTAGCCTCAAAAAAGATTTCGCTGCCCGATTTCCATGCACTTACATCGCCCTCGGGTTTGGATGCATCTATACCGAAAGTGGTACAGAAACAGGTTTCCGATGGTCTGTTGCAGGCGAGAGAAACGATAGTACCTTTTTCGCGTCTTGACGCATAGTAGCTGTCGCAAGGCTCTTGCAAAAATACTCTGTCTAGTATTTCAAAGCTCTTTACATCGCACGCTCTTACACCAAATACTACAAATTCGTCTTTTTCCTCTCTTGTGTCTATAACCTCAATGTTTTTGCCCTCGGTTTTAAACCTCATAAGGTCCTCTGTCTGAGGGAAGAAAAAGTCCTTGGGACTTTTTACGGTATTTAGTTTGTCGCTTAAATTGGTGCCGTCTTCCCACTTTTTGTAGGAGGCGGTGTTATCTGCATTGTCAGAGGGCAAATACAAATCCATTGTATCAGCAATGAGCTTAAATACCGAATTTAATTTGTCAAGAGAACATTTACGCATTGTTATCCCTCCTAACAAGAGCCTCACCGGGTTCCAAATCTTCGGTGGTATAGTCAACAAGCGGAGGTCTTTGGCCAACCTCATCTCCCGCCTGATAGTCGCCGTATAATTCATTTATATCTTTTATGAATTTGCGGTTAAGAAGGTGGAGTGGGATATTCTGCGGGCAAACTCTGGAACATTCTCCGCAGTCTGTACATCTTCCTGCCACATGGTATGCTCTTATTATATGGAAGAGCTTTTCTTCAAACTCGTTTGCAGGGGACTTGTTTTCCGCACCCGATTCGGGATTGTCAAACACACATTTTTCGCAGGTGCAGGCAGGGCATGCATCGCGGCAAGCATTACAGCGAATACACTTGGAGAGTTCACTCTGCCAGAATGCAAATCTTTCGTCCGGAGTCATTGCTTCAATCCTCGCAACCTCGTCAAAACGATTGCTTTCAAGAACATCGCCGTCTTCACCCAAGAGCTCATCATATGCAACATGCTTTTTGCTCTTGCAGTTTACACATCTTTCCAAAAGGACATCTTTTAAATTGATTTCAACAGGAGCATCATCATATAATGTAGTAACTATTATTTTGTCACCGTCAAAATCTATCTTGGATATGCCTTCGCCTGTTATTGCCTTTATCTTGGAGATATCTGCCATACATTCGCAGGGGATACCAACGGCATATACCTTTTCTCTGTCAAAACGGTGCTCTGTAAGGAGCTGATTGAAGCTGTATGTGTCGCAAGGCTTTAAGAAGACGAGCATTTTGCCGTCTAATCTGTCTGTCTTTTTAACAAGATATTTAGAAAGGTTAGCTCCGCTAAAATCGTTCCAGACAAAGTTTTCTCTCAAATCCTCTTCGGTTGTAAATATATGAGGAGTTATGTCGTAGTCAAATTCACCTTTAGCCCAACCGAGAACGGAGATGACAGTTTTGTTATTCAAAAGAGAAACCGCTTTTTCGATTAATTCGTTTTGTGTTATTTTTTGCATCGTAGGTCCTCCAATCTCTTGTTTTCACCAAGTGAGGCTACTTTTTCAGCAAAATCATTCATCGTTGCTGCAAATTTGGCACCCTCGGCAGCAGAAACCCATTCAAGACGGGTTCTCTCTCTTTCTATGCCAAGATAATCGAGCATAGAGAATAGTGCCGTCATTCTTCGGCGTGTGTAGTAGTTGCCCGAGGTATAGTGGCAGTCACCGGGGTGGCAGCCGCAGATTATAACGCCGTCTGCACCTCTCTGGAATGCACGGAGAATAAACATTGGGTTTACTCTGCACGAGCAGGGCACGCGAATGATTTTTACATCGGCAGGGTAGTTGAGTCTGTTATTTCCTGCAAGGTCTGCACCGGCATATGAACACCAGTTACAGCAAAATGCAACTATCAATGGTTTGTATTCACTTACTTGCATATAGCATCCACCTCCGCCATAATTTGTGAGCCTTTAAATCCGTTTAAGTCCATAGCACCCGAAGGACACGCAACAGTACATGCACCGCAGCCCTGACAAACTGCAGGGTTTACCTTTGCAACGCGTCTTACTTTGGTTGTTCTATCCGGCATACGGAATTCTTTTTCTTCATATGTTATTGCACCGTAGGGACAAACTCTCTCGCATTGCGAACAGCCGTTGCACATATTTTCATTAGACTGTGCTATACAGGGGTTACCTGTGAGCTTGTCTTTGGCAAGAAGACCTATTACCTTTGATGCCGCCGCACCTGCCTGAGATACGGTTTCGGGTATGTCTTTTGGTCCCTGACAAGCACCCGAGAGGAACACACCTGCTGTGGGGCTCTCTACCGGTCTTAATTTGGGATGAGCTTCTGTAAAGAAGTCGTTTGTATCCATACTTGCAGTAAGCATAGTAGCTAAAGGTCTTGCAGATTTATCCGGCTCTATGGCAGCCGCGAGTACAACCAGGTCAGCGTCTATGTGGAGCTGACTGTTTGCTATAAGGTCAGATGCCTGTACCTTTAACTTATCGCCGTGCGGTGTAACCTTGCCCACCATACCTTTGATATATTTTACGCCGTATTCTTCTACTGCTCTGCGGTAGAATTCGTCAAAGTTTTTACCCGGAGTTCTTACATCAATATAGAATACATATACCTCTGTGTCGGGGTATTTGTCTCTTGTAAGCATTGCGTGCTTTGCTGTGTACATACAGCATATCTTGGAGCAGTATTCCTTGCCTTTTTCGCTGCATGCATCACAACGCGAACCAACACACTGAACAAATACGATTGTGTGAGGATGCTTTCCGTCAGATGGGCGAACGAGCTTTCCGTTAGACGGACCTGCTGCGTTTGTAAGTCTTTCAAATTCCAAAGAGGTAATTACATCTTTGGACTGGTTGTAGCTAAATTCGTCAAACTTATCCATACTAATGGGGTTAAATCCGGTTGCTACAACCACTGCACCGTACTTTTCTTCGATATATTCGTCTTTTTGAGTGTAGTCTATTGCACCTGCTGCACAAACCTTTGCACAAAGACCGCACTTGCCGTTTTTAATCATATTGCAGGCATTGGGGTCTATTGTTGCAACCTTGGGCACTGCCTGTGCAAAAGGAATATATATAGCACTGCGGTTATCCATACCCAAGTTGAATTCGTTTGGAATTTTCTTCATCGGGCATTTTTCAAGACAAGCACCGCAGCCTGTACAGATATCCTCTTTTACATAACGGGCATTTTTCTTGATTTTAACATCAAAGTTACCCACAAAACCTTTAATTTCGGAAACCTCGCTGTATGAGAAGATGCGTATCTTGTCATTTTGAGCTACATCAACCATCTTGGGTGTAAGGATACACGCCGCACAGTCGAGAGTAGGGAAGGTTTTGTCAAGCTGAGCCATCTTTCCGCCGATGGTGGGGCTTTTTTCTACTATATCAACAGGGAAGCCTGCATCTGCAATATCCAATGCAGTCTGTATACCTGCTATTCCTCCGCCTATAACCAGAGCCCTCTTTGTAACGGGGGATTCTCCGGGGGTAAGGGGAGCGTTTAGATTTACCTTTGCTACGGCAGCCTTGCCGAGAATGATTGCCTTTTCGGTACCTGTGGGGATGTCCTTGTGTACCCAGGAGCACTGTTCTCTTATGTTTGCTATCTCAACCATATATGGGTTAAGACCTGCAGCTGCTGCGGTCTTGCGGAATGTCGCCTCGTGCATTCTGGGTGAGCAGGAGCACACAACAATTCCTGTGAGGTTATGCTCTTTTACCGCGTCTATAATCATATCCTGACCTGCCTGAGAGCACATATATTGATAATTGGTGGAAAAGACCACGCCGGGTTCGTTTTTCAAGGCTTCGGATACTGCCTGAACATCAACGGTTCCTGCAATATTACTGCCGCACCAACATACAAAAACACCAACTCTTTGCATTAATCTTTCCCTCCTTATTTGTTATATTTTCTGTATGCACTAACCAGTAGCTGTTGAGGAATATCTTCATCTGTAAGGTTTGCAACATCGTTAAAATCCAGGTGGTTTGCACCCTGCTGTCTTATTACAGCAAGACGCACAGCCTCTATCAGCTTCGCAGGTTCTACACCTCTGGGGCATCTTTCTATACATGCAAAGCAAGAAAGACACTTGTATATGGATTTTGAATTAACAAGCGGCTCAATATCGCCCGAGTCAACCATATTTACAAACTGATGGGGATGATATTCCATTTCGTCATACGCAGGGCAGGTAGCCGAGCACTTGCCGCAACGCATACACTTTTTGGGGTTTACTCCGCTTGAGCGGACTATCTGTTCGTGGAGATACTTATTTTCCATCTGTATCCTCCTTTATACCGAGTGCCTCTGCCAAAAGCTCTGTAAAATACAATACGGGGATATCTGCACCGTTTTTGATAAGGTTGTATTTACAAAGGGGGCAGGCAGTAATTATCATTTCGGCACCCTGGATTTTTGCATTTTCTATGATATCCAAACTGTTTTTCTTGGCAAGGGTAGGGCTCTCTAAAGAAATATATCCGCCGCAGCACTCGTTACGCTTTGCGTATATTATAGGATTTGCACCAAGTGCCTTTATAAAATCTTCCATAATGGTCGGATTTTCGGCATCGTCCATCTGCATAACAGAGCTTGGTCGAAGCAGCAGACATCCGTAATAAGCACCGATTTTCTTGTCTTTAAGAGGATTTACTACCTTTTCCTTTATCTTGTCAAAGCCCACAAGGTCGCGGAGCATTTCGAGATAGTGATAAACCTCGGTTTCGCCCATATAAGCATCTTCGGCCATATATCTGTTAACCTTGTCTGCAAATTCTTTGTCGTTTCTAATGGCGTGGTTTGTTTGTTTAATTACATTATGACAAGCCGAGCATACTGTTACAAGCGGCTGATTTTTATCATTGGCGTCTTTTAGTGCACGCACAGACGAGAGCTTTGTGGCAACCTCGTCTTTTGCTGTGGTAAATACGCCGCCGCAACATTGCCAGGCATCAATTTCTTCCAGAGTAATACCCAAAACTTCGGCAGACTTTATTGCATAGTTATCCAGGTCCTTTGCCTTGTTTTTGAGAGTACATCCGGGGAAATAACTAACTTTCATTTGATTACCTCCGTTAGATAAATGTTTATACCATTTTTTCGGGATGGAATACTTCGTCAAATCTTTCTTCTGTCAAAAATCCGAGTTCTACACAAGCCTGTTTAAGAGATATGTCGTCCTTAAACGCTTTCTTTACAGTCTTTGCAGCGTTTTCGTATCCTATATAGGGGTTAAGTGCTGTTACAAGCATGAGGGAGTTGTGCAGGTTGTGGTGCATCTTTTCTTTGTTTGCCTTGATGCCTACTGCACAGTTTTTGTTAAAGGATACAATAGCCTCTGCCAGAAGTCTTGCAGACTGGAGGAAGTTGTATATACATACGGGCATAAATACATTAAGCTCAAAGTTACCCTGTGATGCAGCCATACCAACAGCAACATCGTTACCCATTACCTGTACGGCAACCATGGTTACAGCTTCGCACTGTGTGGGGTTAACCTTACCGGGCATAATGGACGAACCGGGCTCGTTTTCGGGGATAAAGATTTCGCCAAGACCGTCTCTGGGGCCTGATGCAAGCCAACGGATGTCGTTTGCAATCTTCATCATATCGCAAGCAAGCGCCTTAATTGCACCGTGTGCAAAAACAAGCTCGTCTTTTGATGTAAGAGCGTGGAATTTGTTTTCTGCAGTTTTAAAGGGCTTGCCTGTAATCTTGCCGATTTCGGCAGCAACCTTGGTGTCGAAGTCCTTGGGTGCGTTAAGACCTGTTCCTACTGCTGTACCGCCGAGCGCGAGTTCATAAAGGGGAGCTACAGAGCGTTCTATAAGCTCAACATCTTTTTCAAGGCTGGATCTCCAACCGCTTATTTCCTGACTAAATGTTATCGGAGTAGCATCCTGGAGATGTGTTCTTCCGCTCTTTACGATACCTTTGTTTTCTTTTTCAAGTCTTTTAAAGGTTTCGATTAATTCTTTAGCTGCGGGGATGAGCTTATCTTCAAGCACAAGAACTGCGGCAATGTGCATTGCAGTAGGGAATGTATCGTTTGAGGACTGGCTCATATTTACATCATCATTGGGATGAAGAAGTGTCTTATTTAAAATCTGGTTGCCTCTGTTTGCAATAACTTCGTTTGCGTTCATATTGGACTGTGTGCCCGAGCCTGTCTGCCATACAACAAGGGGAAAATGTCCGGAGAGCTTGCCTGCCATTATTTCGTCACAAGCCTCTTTTATTGCAGATAATTTTTCGTCGGTCATTTTTTCGCTTTTGAGGGAGTTATTTGCAATAGCGGCAGCTTTTTTAAGAACGCCGAATGCGTGAATGATTTCGGCAGGCATTGTTTCTATGCCTACACCAATTTCAAAGTTTTCGTGGCTTCTCTGGGTCTGTGCTGCCCAAAGACGGTCTGCGGGGACTTTAACCTCGCCCATTGAGTCGTGTTCAATACGGTAATCCATTTTTAATACATCCTTTCAAAATTTTATATATTAATATTTTTAATAACTTCTTTAAGACTCTGCGCACTTTTGTGCAGGTCCATAATTTCCTTGTCATTCAAAGGCAACATAATCTTGCTGTGTGCCGCCTTGTTTCCAACTACATTGAGTAAACTCAAGCAGATATCGTCTATTCCGTACTCGCCATGGAGCATTGTGGAAACTGTGAGGGTTGTATCTATTGTGCTAAGAAGACACTTGCATACATGGCATACAGAAATAGAAACTGCATAGAAGGTAGCACCCTTTTGCGAAATTACTCTGGCACCGGATTTGCGGACATAGTTTTCTACATCGTCTTTGACAAATTCGGGATAGTCGGCGGAGTTTAAAAGGGCATTTCTGTAATCTTCTATAGGAACATTGGAAATGTTTGCAATAGACCAGGGAACAAAGGCGCTGTCGCCGTGCTCGCCCAAAACATATGCGTGAACATTTTTCTGGTTTACGGTGTAGTACTCTGCAACTCTTGCACGAAGCCTTGCGGTATCAAGGATTGTACCCGAACCGATTACACGCTTTTCAGGAAGTCCGGTGTGCTTGCAAAACACATAGGTGAGGATATCGACAGGGTTACTTACTATAAGGTATGTCGAATCCGGAGCATACTTTACAACTTCGTCCGCAACGGATTTTAAGATATCGACATTGGTCTGCGCCAGATCCAGTCTTGTCTGACCAGGCTTTCTTGCCACGCCGCAGGTTATTATAACGATGTCGGAACCTGCTGCATCGCAGTAGCTGCCTGCATATACGGTTGTGGGGTTGCAAAAGGGAACACCCTGCCTTATATCCAATGCTTCGCCAAGTGCCTTTTCACCGTTTATGTCTATCATAACAACCTCGGAGCAAAGGCCCATAACAGTTAGAGTGTATGCTATGGTAGAACCAACACTTCCTGAACCAATTACTGTAATCTTGTGCATAAAATCCCTCGCATTCTTGTTTTGTATATACTTATGTCTGAAAGGTAAGTTTTTGTTCGTAAAATCACACAAATCCCAAAAACCTACTCTTTCAAAATTTTATCACAAAATAATGTAAATTGCAACAAAAATGCAGGGTTTTTGACAAAAAGAATAATAAAACAAAAAAGCTGCTTTTGTCTTTGGTCAAATGATACATAAAAGCCGACAAAGCTATTGATTTTTTGGTGTTGTCGTGATATAATAGCAAAAAATAAATATTCACACAGAGTGTCGGTTGTGCCGCCAAAGGCATAACTGATGAAAAGGGAATGGAGTGCAAATCTCCAGTGATAACTGTCGGTGTGTGCATCGAAGTTTTTGTGTCCGTTATCGAAAGATAGTCATTGGGAAACTGAGAAGGCAGGATACAAAAATGCTTACCTTTTGAGGTATATATGATGTAAGCCACAAGACCTGCTTTGATGTTGTTCTGCAAAATACTTGTGTATAGGAATGGCGTTTTTGTATGTACTTATCTTTAATGATAGGTTCATTCCTTTGTGCATGCAAATTGTGATTAATCACAGGGAAACTCAGCTGTGGTAATTTTTTAATTAAAAAATTGCCGCAGCTTTTTTATTTGCGGCACAAAGAAAGGGTTGGTTTTTTATGAAAGAAAAAAGGATTTTGAGTTTATTGTTGGCAGTTGTAATGCTACTTGGTGTGATGACGCAATCTTGCTTTGCGTCGGATGAAAATATAAGCATTACGGTTAGGTTCGACGCGTCTGTTGTAGCGGCAGATATGGATACATTGTATTGCGATCTTCTCGCATCAAACATTATTGATGAAGAAACAACAAACCTCCCTTCGGATGTAACTGTCAGTGTTCCAAAGGGCTCTTCTGTGCAGAAAGTTTTAGAAACTGCACAAGCCGAATTCGGATTTACTGCTGTTGGAATTGATGATGGATATGTTACTCAAGTGGGCTATGTAGGAAGTGAAATTCTTGAAAACCTTGTAACTCTTTCCGTTGGGGATTATTACAGCGGTAACATCTTCAATTCTGCAGGGTGGAGCTTTTATATAGATGATATAGGCCTCACGACAGGTATTGGAGACGCATTAGTAAATGAAGAAGGTGCGGTTATTGAGGGGCGTTTTTCTCTTGCGGTAGGATGGGATTCTGACTGGAATGCAATTCATTATGACGAAATTTTTCTTGAAAACTATGCCAAACTGAAAGAATTAACACAAAAGGATGTTGATACAACTTTATTCAGCGAAAAGCAGAAACAGAAGTATAACGAACAAAAAGAAGAGGCAGAAATTCTTCTTGAGGAGATTTACAGCGAAGCCTCTCTTAATGAGGAAGTCTCCGCACTTCTTACTGAACTTTATCCCGATTTCAAAACAAATGGCGGTATGTGGATTGGATATATGGAGGAAAAGGGAATTTCTTTCTGGGGAACGGGCTCTCCATCGGAAAAACTTGAAATAGCGGCCAAGGAATTGGAAGATGCAATTAATCCCCTTCCCGAAAACTTGCTTTCCGAACTATGTGTTACAACGCTCTTTGGCACTGCGGATGACAACCTCATTACGGACTTTCAGGTCAATAAGTACGAATATGTCATAAAGGATTATACAAAGGATAACTTTCTTTCAAAGTTTATAAAGTGGAAGTGTGTTGCTCCGCAAGATGATGCAACCGTTTCCGTATCTCTCAATGGGGAGAATGTTTCGGTGACAGAGCTTACAGACAACTGGAAACAGTATAGCAATCTGGATTGGACAGACAGAATATGTAACACACTTACTTTTGCGGTTACTCCTCCGGAGGAAAGTACACTTTGTGAAACAGTATATACCGTAAAAATCTATAGTGAACTTACTGATGAAAAGAAGGTCTCTCTTGCAAAAGAAGTCCTTACCTGGGATAAAATAAAGGGAATGAACGAAAGTTCCGCTAAAGTTACAAGCTCTCTTGTTCTGCCATCAAAAATAGAACTGACGGATATTGGTAAGGTTTATGTGTTATGGTCGGGCTTTGATGGAGAAATATTGAGCGAAAACGGAACGCTTATTTCACGCCCGCAGAATGAAACAAAAATAACTCTTACAGCTACGCTCACTTCGGGAGAGAGCAGCGATATCTGTAATTTTGAACTGACTATTCTTCCTCCAACGAAAAAAGAATTCCGCGATGAGCAAATTAACACCTTGCTTTATAACATTGCACAAGAGTATACCAATAAAAGCTCATACTGGGAAGCAATGGATATGGGTGCCTACAACAAGTACTTACCCGAAACCGAAGCTGTTTTGTCCGGAAAAGCAAAACAACTGCTTATCAATGAAAGTGTTGAGTGTATTTTGAAAAGTGATAAAGACACAGATTTGGCAAAGGCAATTCTTGCACTTACAGCACAAGGCAAGGATGCAACTACCCTCTATACAGTCAACAGTAACAAACCGATAAATGGAGTTGAAAAATTAAATAACGCCACATTCTCAACAAGTGTCTGGAGTGCTCCATACACTATTGCAGCATATAACAGGAATGAGTTTAAAAACCGCGAAAAGGAGCTTTACCTCGTCAATGCACTGCTTGCATCACAGGGCGAGGACGGAGCGTGGGATGAGTACGGAACAATAGATACAACGGCTAACGCAATCGCAGGTCTTGCATTCTATTTAAACGACGAAGATGCCAAAGTAAAGGCAAATGTAAGTAAAGCAATTGATAATGCACTTGCATACTTGTCTGCACAGCAAAATGCAGACGGAAGCTTTTCTGATTCGTGGTCAGGAAGAAACTCAAATTCAACCTCAATGGTTGCGATAGCACTTGCGGCGGCAGGTGTAGACACGGAAGAAGACTCCCGTTTTATAAAGAGTGGCAACAATATCGCAGATGGGCTTTTATCATTTGCACTTGAAGATAACAGCGGCTTCGGATATACAGACAATACCACGGTGAGTGATTATTCAACTGAACAGGCTTTCCGTGCACTTATTGCACTTGCCGGAGCCAAAAAAACTAAAGCACCGTATAATGTATATGACCTTAACGGAATATCCCTATCTCCTGCTCGTGCAACTGACGCATATACAGGAGGAAATGGCCCATCCGAACCGCAAGGAGATGATATTTCGGTTTTGCTCACAATTAAGGCGGATAACGGTAATTGGATTAGTGCATATACTGTAACTCTTCCGGGAAGCGGTGCAACTGTATATCATGCGTTTGTAAAAGGCTGTCGAGAGAACAATATAACATACGAAGGAGCAGACGAAGGATATGTTTCTTCTATTTCGAAAGGAAACAAGACTCTCAAAGAATTTGATGCAGGCAAAAATTCGGGTTGGCTATACAAATTAAACGGACAAGAACCTGCTTTGGGAATAAGAGAATGCAGTATAAAAGATGGTGATAAGATAGTCTTTTACTATACAGATGATTATACAAAGGAACAAGGCTCGAAAAAGTGGTATGGCAGCAGCTTTTCATCTAACAACAAAAATGAAGATAAAGAAGAAATCGAAACCCGGACAAAACCAACTTTTACAGAAGTGACCTTTGCCGATGTCGAGGCAGACGATTGGCATTATGAATATGTAAAGTATGTATATGAAAACAATCTTATGCAAGGAACCGGAAATGGTTTTGAGCCAGAAAGCAAAATGTCAAGAGCGATGCTCGTAACTGTTCTTTACAGAATGGAAAATCCGGATATCAGAAATGCCGAAAATAAATTCAGCGATGTCCCTGACGGACAATGGTACACACAAGCAGTTATTTGGGCTCAGACCAATGGAATAGTAATGGGTACCAGCGAAACAGAATTTGCTCCAAACGAAGATGTAACCCGCGAGCAGATGGCAACTGTATTCTATCGCTATGCTAAAATGAAGGGATATA
Organism: Clostridia bacterium; assembly: GCA_045544515.1. GTDB lineage: Bacteria > Bacillota > Clostridia > UMGS1810 > UMGS1810 > RGIG8748. The sequence continues at coordinate 209,331 of JAZPZD010000021.1, forward strand.
CTTCGGACGATGCTGCCGACCTTTCTGAATTTACTGATGTAAATGAAATAAGCGAATTTGCACTTGATGCAATTGGTTGGGCAAACAAAACAGAACTTATAAACGGTACAAGTGAAACCGCGCTTTCCCCGAAAGCTGCTGCAACCAGAGCACAGCTTGCTGCAATTCTTATGCGTTTTTGTGAAACGAACAAAAAATAACAAATCAAGGCACATTGCAAGCAGTCAGTTGCTCGTTTTTGCCGATTTAATAAGGAGCTAAAAAATGAAAAAAATTGTATCAATAATCTTAACTCTAATAATACTTTCGGGAACTTTTACAATATCATTTGCAAAAGATTTGGATATTAATCAAGTTATAGCAGATACAGCATCATACATATATAAAACCGTGTCAGAACCACAGATTGGTTCCATTGGAGGCGAATGGGCAGTTTTAGGTCTTGCACGAAGCGATGTGGAAATTCCCGAGGATTATTTTGAGAATTACTATCAGATGGCAGAAAAATATTTAAAAGACAGAGAGGGAGTACTGCACAGCAGGAAATATACAGAATATTCACGAACTATTATTGCTCTTACTTCTATAGACAAAAATCCCCAAGATGTTGCAGGATACAATCTTTTAACACCGCTTGGAGATTATGAAAAAACTATTTGGCAAGGGATAAACGGTGCCATATGGGCACTTATTGCACTTGACTGCGGTAACTATGATATTCCCAAAAATCCCGATGCAAAAACCCAGGCAACACGGGAAATGTACATAAATTACATTCTCGAAAAGCAAACATCAGATGGGGGATGGGCATTGTCAGGAGATGCGGCGAACGCCGATATAACCGCAATGGCACTTCAGGCACTCTCAAAATATCAGGATAATGACACGGTTAAGTCTGCAACAGCAAAAGCCCTTGATTGCTTATCTGATATGCAGAACGAAAACGGTGGATTTTCAAGTTATGAAACAGAAAACACAGAGAGCAGTGTTCAGGTGATAGTTGCTCTTTGCGAATTGGGCATTTCGGTATATGATGAACGCTTTGTAAAAAATGGCAAGTCTGTTTACGATAATCTTATTACATTCTATGATAGAGGAAAAGGCTTTAAACATACACACACAGAGGACACAAACCAAATGACAACAGAGCAGTGCTTCTATGCTCTTGTTGCATTAAAACGCGCAAACGAAAATAAAACTTCGCTATATGATATGAGCGATGTTGTTTTGCAAGATAACAAATCGGATATTATAGGTCCTTCCAAAAAGCATGCCGATGTACGGAAAATGAATATCATCTATCCGGGCAGACTTTTGCAGATATTATTGGATATAGGGAAAAACTGATATCGTTGTTATAAGAGCCGAGATAGCAACTATGCTTTATAATATGCTCTGCTTTTCTGACCTGATGTGAGGGGGATTAAAATGAAAAAACACAAAAACAAAATAATAGCGGCTTTTTTTATTGTAATTGTATTAGCTTTTGCTTTTTGGTATGGCGGTAATTCACCGGAATTTGAAGGTGGGACATATGACACCAAACAAGTTAATCAGGCGAAGCAGGATGTAGCAAAAATGCCGCAATCTGCAATGGTTACAGACAAAACGGAAGAAAACCCCATAACAAATAATCAGGCTGTGGTGATAAATGAAGAGGAACTCAAGGGGGAAAATCATACAGAGCCCTCTCAAGAGGATGTGCCGGTACCTGCCGAATCCGAAAACACAGAAAACAAATATAAAGAGCTTACTTGCACATTGTCTGTAAGATGTGATACAATTTTAGATAATATAGCAAGTCTTGACAGTGAAAAGATTGATATTGTACCTAAAGACGGTGTGATATTTGCAGAAAAAACAGCTACCTTCTTTGAGGGGGAGAGTGTATTTGATCTGCTCGTGCGGGAGATGAAACAAAACAAAATACATCTGGAATTTGTAAACACGCCTATGTATAAAAGCACATATATTGAAGGTATCGCAAACATTTACGAATTCGATTGCGGTGAACTTTCGGGATGGATGTACAAGGTAAATGACCGGTTTCCAAATTACGGATGTTCCCGCTATCAGCTTAAACCGGGGGATAGGGTAGAATTTGTATACACCTGTGATTTGGGTGCGGATGTAGGAGGAGAGTATGCTTCGGGAAACAGAAATTAAAGTGGGGAGATTGGAACTATGATACAAACTTATTTTGGAGACGGGAAGGGCAAAACCACTGCTGCTTTGGGCTTGGCAATACGATGTATAGGATGCGGTAACAAGGTACTGTTTGTGCAGCTTTTAAAAAATAATAATTCTGCGGAATTCAAGGCTTTGGAAGAAATCAAAAACATTGATGTTTTGTGTTCGGACGAACACTACGAGCTTTATGACAACCTGAATAAAGACCGTACACTTGCACTTTCCAAAGCATATAGCAAGCTGCTTTTTGAAGATGTAAAAAGAAAAGCAGGCTCTTATCAAATGATAGTTTTAGATGAAATACTTGATGCTGTTGAGTTTGGGTATATAGCAGAAGACGAACTTTTATCTTTGATTTCAGAAATTAAACTAAATTCGGAAATCATACTTACCGGACACAATATTACAGAAAAGATTTCAAATATATCAGACTATATTTCTAAAATTAATGAGATAAAACACCCATATACAAAAGGTGTTTTAGCACGAGAGGGAATTGAGTACTAAATGAACGAATTCAAAACATATCATCCGATTGTAAATTTTGTGTATTTTGTGTTTGTAATCGGGTTCAGTTGTGTATTTTTGCATCCTGTGTGTCTGTGTATTTCGCTTGCAAGCGGTTTTACATATTCTGTGATGCTAAAAGGAAAAAAAGCAATTAAAACAAATTTAATATATATGATACCAATGCTACTTATGATGGCACTTATAAACCCCGCATTTAATCACGAGGGTGTTACCGTTATAGGGTATCTGCCAAGCGGAAATCCGCTGACCCTTGAATCAATTATTTACGGACTTTGTGCATCGGCAATGATAGTGAGTGTTATCTGTCATTTTTCTTGCTACAACGAGGTTATGACGAGCGATAAATTCATCTATCTGTTCGGTAAAATCATTCCGGGTATGTCGCTTATAATCTCTATGACGCTTCGCTTTGTGCCAAAGTTTGCCGCACAATTCAAGGTGGTTAAAAATGCACAAAGGTGTATGGGCCGCGATGTTTCAAATGGGAGCATAGTAAAACGGGCAAAGAGAGCGCTTAATATCCTGTCGATTATGATAACTTGGTCATTGGAGAATGCCATAGAAACGGCAGACAGTATGAAATCCCGTGGTTACGGCTTACCGGGAAGAACTGCGTTTTCAATCTTTGCATTCGATAAAAGAGACAAAAAAGTGCTGATTTGCATTTTGGTTTTGGGTATATATACGCTTGTTGGGAATTTAATGGGCAGAATGTATTTCGGCTTCTTCCCATCGATAAACTGGGCAGATGCTTCTGTGTTTGGCACAAGCGTATTTGTGGCATATTCATTACTTTGCATATGCCCTGTAATAATTGAAATCCGGGAGGTGAGAAGATGGAAAGCTTTAAGGTCGAAAATTTGAGTTTTACATATCCAAACAGAATGGATAAGGTTCTGGATAATATAAGTTTTTCGGTAAAACAAGGAGAATTTGTTCTTATTTGCGGAAAGTCGGGTTGCGGAAAAACCACGCTTTTGCGACTTCTCAAATCCTCTTTGTCGCCTTTTGGCAATATATACGGAAGTATCTGTTTTAATGGCAAATTGCTTAAGGATTGCGACATACGGGAGCAGGCATCGTCAATAGGGTTTGTTATGCAAAATCCCGACAATCAGCTTGTAACCGACAAGGTCTGGCACGAGTTAGCCTTTGGTTTGGAAAGCCTTGGCTGCAAACAAACTGAAATAAGAACAAGAGTATCCGAAATGGCGTCATTCTTTGGCATACAGAATTGGTTTTATAAAAATGTAACCGAGCTTTCCGGCGGTCAAAAACAACTACTAAACCTTGCAGCTGTTATGGTTATGCAACCATCTGTATTGATACTTGACGAGCCCACAAGTCAGCTCGACCCAATCGCCGCAGGTGAATTTTTGAAAACCCTCGAAAAGATCAACCGCGAGCTTGGGACAACCGTTATTCTCACCGAGCATCGTTTGGAAGATGCTTTTCCGATGGCAGACAGAGTTATAGTTCTGGATGAGGGCAAAATCATTGCCGACGAGGTGCCCGTTGAGGTCGGCAAAATTCTCAAATCAAAAAATCACGATATGTACAAAGCACTTCCAACGCCTATGAAAGTTCACGGCGAAGTGAAAAATTCTCTGCCTTGTCCGTTAACTGTCAGAGATGGCAGAACTTGGCTTGAAGAATATTTAAAATCCAATACACTAAACCCCGAAGTAATTTCCCAAGATGATTTTAAAATTAATAATGATACAGTTATTAAAATTAATGATGTTTGGTTCAGATATGAAAAGGACTTGCCTGATGCTATAAAGGGATTAAATTTAAGTGTATGTAAAGGCGAGCTGGTTTGCCTTGTGGGTGGTAACGGCACAGGGAAAACAACAGCACTTTCGCTAATATCAGGGCTTAACACGCCATACAGAGGCGATGTTCTGATAAAAGGACAAAGCGTTTCTGAAATCAAAAATTTGTATGACGGGCTTTTGGGCGTTCTTCCGCAAAATCCGCAGAGTGTGTTTGTAAAGAAAACTGTTTATCTGGATTTATTGGAAATATTGTCCGATAAAAGTTTCACTATGGAAGAAAAAGAAAAGAAGATACGAGGTATCTCTATAGTTTGCAGAATTGAAAACCTTTTGGAGCGTCATCCTTATGATTTGTCCGGCGGCGAACAGCAAAGAGCCGCACTTGCAAAAATACTTCTTATGGAGCCTCAAATATTGCTTCTTGATGAGCCGACAAAAGGAATGGATGCACATTTCAAAGAAGAATTTGCGGACATTCTTATGGACCTTAAGGCAAACGGTGTTACAGTTCTTATGGTGTCGCACGACATAGAGTTTTGTGCAGAGAATGCTGATAAATGTGCTCTTGTTTTTGACGGCAATATAACATCTGTCGATACACCCAGAGAGTTTTTCAGGGGCAAGAATTTCTATACTACATCGGCAAATCGTATGGCGAGAACACTACTTCCCGATGCGGTTCTGGCACAAGATATAATACTCGCTTGTGGCGGTAATGCCCCAAAAAGAGAAAGTCAAGTCCGGAAGATAGAATTTAACATAAAAAACGAAATCAAACCCGAAAAGGAAAAGATGCAAAAGCTGACACCTGCAAGGATTGTCTCGGGATGTATATTTGCACTTGTTTTTGCATTGATATCAATGTCTTTTTTGACAGATATTGATATTTTGGGCGTTGCAAAATTAGGATTTTTTGGTATATCGGCATTGCAAATTATAAGCATCGTGCTTGCGTTTTTTTGCTTTTTTCCTCAAAAAAGTATTGGAATAGATGTGATACAAACGCCCAAACGGGACAGAAAGCTCACAAAGAGAACCCTTGCGGCAACATTTTTGATACTTCTTTTAATCCCTTCTACAATTTACATTGGCGTATTTTTTTTAGGTGACAGAAAGTATTATTTTATAAGCCTTCTTATAATTCTCGAAACAATGATACCATTTTGTATGGCGTTTGAGTGGGCAAAGCCAAAAGCAAGAGAACTTATCGTGATAAGTGTATTATGTGCCATTGCAGTTGCAGGCAGGGCAGCTTTCTTTAGCTTGCCGCAGTTTAAGCCCGTTGTTGCAATTGTGATTATTACAGGGGTATGCTTTGGGGCAGAGACGGGCTTTTTGGTGGGCAGTATCACAGGTTTTGTTTCCAACTTTTTCTACGGGCAAGGGCCCTGGACCCCCTGGCAGATGTTTGCATTTGGGATTATAGGTTTTATGGCGGGAATACTTTTTAAAAAAGGTTTGTTAAGAAAAACAAAGGCATCTATGTGCATATTTGGATTTGCGGCAACATTGGTTATTTACGGCGGTATTATGAATCCTGCCTCCGTTATTATGTATCAAAACAAAATCACCTGGCAAATGATTATATCAGCCTATATTATGGGTGTACCGCTTGATTTGATTCATTCCTTGTCAACGGCAATTTTCCTTTGGTTTATAGCAGAACCTATGATAGAAAAAATCGAGCGTGTCAAGATTAAGTATGGAATAATATCAAAGAATTAAAAAGTCCAGTTTTACAGTAGAAAAGTCTGTTGTTTTTTAAAAAATATTTGTAAGAATGAAAAACAGAACAAAAGACGCCGAAAGCATGGTTGAGTTTCAGGAAGCTCCCATGCCCGAATTTAAAAAAGACCTGGTTATTGTTAAGACATTGGTTTATCAGGTCAGTACAGGCACAGAACTTACAATGCTCGGGTTAATGTTGAACCCGGTTCACCATGGCTTAACGATATAAAATTCCCTAACTACCCCGGATATTCCAATGTTGGTCAGCTCGTTGCAAGACACGCTATGGTTACAGGTGCGCTCAATGTTATCATAATATATATTCCTTACTGATGAGCATTAATTTTTTTATATTCACTTTGCGGTGCGTTCTTTTTCGACAGTCTGAAACGCCCTCAACGCGAGGGCGTTTCTCTATTTCCAATCGAAAAAATCTTTTATCTCTCTTTCGTAGCCTTCTTTGTCTACCAGATAGCTCATAGCATGCGCGGCACCGGGTACGGCAAAGAGCCTTTTTTTAGAACTGCAGGCTTTGTAATTTTTAAATGTCATATCTATCGGAACAAACTTGTCATCAGTGCCATGCACAAAAAGAACAGGAACCTTGCAGTTTTGCATAGCATCTATGGTAGAGTAGAATTTAGAGCCTATACTTATCTTCTTTTTGCACATTTCGTCTACTGTTTTGCGGTGAATTCCGTATATCAGGTAGGTGTTATCCTCAAAGACATGCTTCCATATGTCGTGTGCCGAGGTAAATCCGCAGTCGGCCATAATTCCCTTTACATTATCAGGCAAATCAAATCCGCCCGTCATAAGTACGGTAGATGCACCCATAGATATACCCGCAAGATATATTGGAGTATCTTTGCCAACGGTTTCTGTAACCCATTTAATCCAGGAGAGGCAGTCAAACCTTTCTATCATTCCAAATCCCATATACTTTCCGCCGCTGTTTCCCTGTCCGCGTTGTTCAGCATAGAGCACACTGCACTTGTTCTCTGTCAAAAAGGGGGATATTGCTCCAAAATCATTCGACCACGACGACCTCCACCCGTGCATAGCAATAACTACCCTTTGATTGTCCGGGCAGTGTTGCCAGTGACCTACAAGCTTTTCGCCGTCGTCGGCATAGATTTCTACCTCTTGTGTAGGTGAGTTTTTTAGTTTTTCGCTGTATTCGCTAAGAAGAGGCACTATGCTTTCGGGGCATATATTTTCTGTGTTGATGGATACACTTTTTAATTGCTTTGGTTCTTTTCTGTCGAGTGCGGTATCCACCACATATTTACTTATTCTGCGGGAAACGAGCGATGCAACCGCCGTTGCTGCCAAAGAAAAAGCCGTGCCAAAGGCAAGGTATTTGGTATATTTTTTCATATTTATCCCTCCTCTATATATAATTTACAAAAAACGCAAAAAAACACCTGCCTTTTTCAAAGAAAAGACAGGTGTCCGGAAAACAAGTATTAAATTAATACATTCCCATTCCGCCGGGCATACCGCCGCCTGCGGGCATTGCAGCTGCTGCATTGGGGTCAATCTTGTCTGCAACAATGCTTTCTGTTGTAAGTACCATACTTGCAACGGAAGCAGCGTTCTGGAGTGCACTTCTTGTAACTTTGGCAGGGTCAACAATACCGTTTTCTACCATGTTTACATATTCTTCAATAAGTGCATTAAATCCTATTCCGGGCTGGCTGGATTTGATTTTGTCTACGATTACAGAACCCTCTAAACCTGCATTTTTAGCAATCTGCTTAACGGGTTCTTCAAGAGCCTTTAAGATAATCTGTACGCCGGTTTTTTCGTCTGCATCTTCTGTAGTTGCAAGGAGAGCTTCAACAGAGGGGATAGCATTGATGTATGATGTACCGCCGCCTGCGATTATACCTTCTTCAACTGCAGCCTTTGTAGCTGCGAGAGCATCTTCTATTCGGAGTTTCATTTCTTTCATTTCTGTTTCGGTAGCAGCACCAACCTTGATTACTGCAACACCGCCGGAAAGTTTAGCAAGTCTTTCCTGGAGCTTTTCTTTGTCAAATTCGCTTGTTGTTTCTTCAATCTGACCTTTAATTACATTAACTCTGTCGCTTATTGCGTTTGTATCGCCGTTTCCGTCTACGATGATTGTAAGTTCCTTTTGAACCTTAACCTGTTTAGCACTACCGAGCATATCAATGGTGGTTTCCTTAAGGTCAAGGCCGAGCTCGTCGCTTATTACCTGACCGCCTGTAAGAATAGCAATGTCTTTAAGCATTTCTTTTCTTCTGTCGCCAAAGCCGGGAGCTTTAACTGCAACACAGGTAAATGTTCCGCGGAGCTTATTTACAACCAATGTTGTAAGAGCTTCGCCCTCGATATCCTCTGCGATTATAAGGAGCTTTTTGCCCTGCTGTACAATCTGTTCAAGAACGGGGAGTACATCCTGAATGTTGGAAATCTTCTTGTCGGTAATGAGGATGTAGCAGTCATCAAGTACTGCTTCCATCTTTTCGGTATCTGTAACCATATAGGGAGAGATGTATCCTCTGTCAAACTGCATACCCTCTACAACATCGCAGTATGTTTCTGCAGTTTTGGATTCTTCTACGGTTATTACGCCGTCAGCGGTTACTTTTTCCATAGCATCAGCTATAAGCTGACCGATGTATTCGTTTGCAGCAGAAACAGATGCAACTCTTGCAATATCTTCTTTTCCGCTTACTTTCTTTGCACTGTCAAGAACATATTTAACTGCTGCATCAACAGCCTTCTGGATACCTTTTTTAACGATCATGGGGTTAGCACCGGCAGTAACATTCTTAAGACCTTCTCTTATGATTGCCTGTGCAAGAAGGGTAGCGGTTGTTGTACCGTCACCTGCAACATCGTTTGTCTTTGTAGCAACTTCTTTAACGAGCTGTGCACCCATGTTTTCAAATGCGTCTTCAAGCTCGATGTCCTTTGCAATGGTTACACCGTCATTAGTGATGAGGGGAGAACCGAATTTTTTGTCTAATACTACATTTCTGCCCTTGGGTCCTAATGTAATCTTAACTGCATCTGCAAGCTGGTCTACACCGGACTGGAGAGCGCGTCTTGCTTCTTCGCCAAATAAAATCTGCTTTGCCATAACTAAATTACCTCCAAATTATTCTACAATAGCGAGAATATCGCCCTGTCTTACGATGATGTTTTCCACACCGTCAAGCTTTACGGTTGTGCCGGCATACTGGCTTATAAGCACCTTGTCGCCGATTTTAACTTCCATTTTAACTTCTTTGCCGTCAGAAAGACCGCCGGGGCCTACTGCAACAACTTCTGCAACCTGGGGCTTTTCCTTTGCACTACCGGGCAATACGATGCCGCTTTTTGTTGTTTCCTCGGATTCTACCATCCTTATAACAACTCTGTCTGCTAATGGTTTGATTGTCATTATATTACTTCCTTTCGGTGCCTTTTGGAGGCACATTATTTATTATTTTTTGTATTTTAGCACTCTTTTGATACGAGTGCTAAAACTATTACTAATCTTAACTATTTGATACAAAAAAATCAAATACCAAAATTTGGGATTATATCAAAATAGCTCTACTAATCTCTTAAATTCTCTGTTTTTCTTAATTAAACATTAAAACGGAACAAAACGATATCACCGTCGTTCATCACATATTCCTTACCCTCAAGTCGTACAAGACCTTTTTCTCTTGCAGCGGCATATGTACCGCACGCCATAAGGTCATCAAAGGATACAACTTCCGCACGGATAAAGCCTCTTTCAAAGTCTGTGTGGATTTTGCCTGCCGCCTGAGGTGCTTTTGTGCCTTGCTTTATTGTCCAGGCTCTTACCTCGGGCTCGCCTGCAGTTAAGTAGCTTATAAGACCAAGCAGATGATAGCTCTTCTTTATAAGGCGGTTAAGACCGGATTCGTCAATGCCAAGTTCCTCCAAGAAAGGTCCTTTTTCGCTTTCGTCAAGCTCTGTTAATTCTTCCTCAATCTTGGCACAGATAGGCAGTACCTCCGAGCCTTCGGCACTTGCAATTTCGGAAAGTTCCTTTACAAAAGCATTGTCGTCTATTCCGTTTATAAAGTCATCCTCCGACACATTTGCCGCATAGATTACAGGCTTTAATGTAAGAAGGGAAATTTCCTTTAATATGTCTTTTTCTTCCTTGGAATATTCGAGTGCTCTTGCACTTTTTCCCTCTTCCAGAGCGGCATAAATCCTCTCTAACATATTAAGCTCAGCCAGATACTTTTTGTCGCCGCCTTTCATTGCCTTTTTGGTTTTGTCTATTCTTTTTTCAACCATTTCCATATCGGCAAAGATTAATTCCATATTGATGGTTTCTATATCTCTGGAGGGTCCGATTTTGCCGTCTACATGTACAATGTTGGGGTCCTCAAAGCAACGCACAACATGAACGATTGCGTCAACCTCTCTTATATGGGAAAGGAACTTGTTTCCAAGACCTTCGCCCTTGCTTGCGCCTTTTACCAGACCTGCAATATCCACAAATTCAACCGTTGCGGGAGTGAATTTCTGGGGATTATACATATCTCTTAATTTTTCCAGTCTTTCGTCGGGCACAGCTACCACGCCCACATTTGGCTCAATTGTACAGAAAGGATAGTTTGCACTTTCTGCTCCTGCCTGTGTTATGGCATTAAAAAGGGTACTCTTTCCAACATTTGGAAGACCCACTATACCGAGTTTCATTTGTATCAACCTCTCTACACTCTAAATTAATTTTATTCACATATAAATTATATTATAGCTCATTTTTTTCATAACTTCAATCTTTTTTATATATAATTGTAATAAAAAAGTAAATTTATCAAAAACTTACAAAAAAGGCTTGCTTTTTTGTTTGTCTTGTGTTAGAATATCTTATGATGATATGATTTATAACATTTTACTATCGGAGTGGGTTGACAAACCCACTCTTTCGTATTGTTATGAGAGGTGAATAATTTGGCACAAAATTCCAAGATTGCAGACATTGTATATGATATGGCACTTCCCATTGCAAGGGAGAACGGCTGCACTATATATGATGTCGAGTACAAAAAGGAAGGCTCCGATTATGTACTTCGGGTTATACTCGATATGGAGGATGATGACAAGTCGGTTTCCATTTCTATGTGCGAAAATGTGAGCCGTGCACTTAGCGAAGCCCTTGATAAAAACGATCCTACAAAAGATGCATATATGCTCGAGGTTACATCTCCGGGTCTTGACAGACCGCTTAAAAAAGATGAGGATTTTGTCCGATTTGCAGGCAAGCAGGTGGAAGTCGGTCTGTACAACAAGTTAAACGGTTCCAAAATGCTATGCGGTGAACTTGTTGGTTTAGAAGACGGTTTTATAAAGATAAAGACAGAAAAAGAAGAACTATCAGTCAAAAAAGACGAAACATCTTTTGTGCGTCTTGCAGTAATATTTTAATTAAAAATACTTTGAGAGGAATGATTATAAAAAATGAACAGTGAATTTCTTAACGCTTTAGACGAAATCGAAAAAGGCAAAAGTATAAGCAAGGACATTCTTTTGGATGCCATTGATGCTGCTTTGGTATCTGCTTACAAAAGAAACTACAATACCAATCACAGCAATGTAGTGGTTAATATCGACCGTGAAAGCGGCGAAATCAAGGTATATAAGCAAAAAGAAGTAGTAGAAATTGTAGAGGACGACTTTACACAGATTAGCCTTGAAGAAGCACAATCCATAAGCGGAACATATTCTGTAGGCGATGTTGTGAGCATTGAAGAAAAGCCCGCAGATTTTGGCAGAATTGCCGCACAGACTGCAAAACAGGTAGTAATGCAGAGGATTAAAGAAGCAGAGCGTACACTCATTTTTGACGAATTTTCCGAAAAAGAGCATAAGATAGTAGTAGGTGTTGTACAGCGTATCGAAAAGAAGAACATCTATCTCGATATCGGTAAGACCGAGGCGTATCTTGCTCCCGGTGAACAGGTTCCCACAGAAGAATACAACTTCCACAAGAGAATGAAAGTATATGTAACCGAGGTTAAGAGAACCACAAAAGGTCCTTTGGTTACTGTATCCAGAACAAGACCCGGACTTGTTGTTAAGCTTTTTGAAGAAGAAATCCCCGAAATCCGCGACGGAATTGTAGAAATCAAGAGCATTTCCAGAGAACCGGGTTCCAGAACAAAGCTTGCGGTTTATTCCAATAACCCCAACATTGACCCGATAGGCTCCTGTATCGGTGCAAAGGGTACAAGAGTTCAGAGCATTGTTGATGAATTAAACGGCGAAAAAATAGACATAGTAAAATACAGCGAGGACCCGAGAGAATTCATCACAGCAAGCCTTAATCCCGCAGAGGTTATAAGCCTCGAGGTAGACACCGAAAATAAGGAAGCATATGTTGTCGTTCCTGAGAACCAGCTCTCGCTTGCAATAGGCAAAGAAGGCCAGAATGCCCGCCTTGCTGCAAGACTTACAGGCTACAAGATAGACATTAAGAGCGACGCCAACTAATAATTTGAGGTGAATAAAATGAGCAAAAATCCGTATCCTGTACGGATGTGCTCCGGATGCAGACAAAGAAGACCCAAAAGCGAACTTATAAGAATAGTATCTTTGGATAATGGCAAATCTGTCATAGATACAGATTATAAGGCAAAGGGCAGAGGCGTTTATGTGTGTCCGGATGCTGCCTGCATCAAAATGGCACAAAAGAAAAATACCTTTGCAAGAGGTTTAAAGACGGCGGTTGATGCAGAAATTTATGAAAAACTGGAAGTATATGTAAAAGGGGAATAATCTGATGGAAAAGGCATTGGGACTAATAGGTCTTTCCAAAAAAGCCGGCAAGGTCTTAACCGGCGAAAGTGCAGTAAAAGAAGCCATAAGATTTAATAAAGCATATCTTGTGATAATTGCAGAGGATGCAAGCGATAATACCAAGAAAAACATTACCGACAGTTGCAAGTATTATGATGTAACCTACTACATAAGCCTTACAAAAACCACACTCGGAAATGCGGTAGGAAATGAATACAATGCTGCAATATGTATTACAGATGAAGGTTTTGCCAAGGCAATATTAAAACGAATTAATGGGGGTGAATAATTATGACCGGACCGAGAGTACACGAATTAGGAAAGGACATAAATTTAACAAGCAAGGTGCTTATAGAACTATTGGAAAAGTACGGAATAACCGTAAAGAACCATATGACAATTCTTGAACTTGACCAGACAGATATCGTGCTTACAGCGTTACTTAACAAGTATGATGACGGCTCAAGCATAGAGGACTATTATACAAAGCTCCATATGGAAGAAGAAGCTAATAAGCCCAAGGCAAAAAAAGCCAAGGAAGAAGAGGCAAAAGAACCCGAAGAAGCACAGACAGAGCCTCAAGAAATAGAAATCAAAAAAGAAAGCAAGCAAAAGGTGGTAGACACCAGACAAAACACCGTAGATTTGGAAAAGCTCGATACAGACAAGATAGAAAAGCTTGTTGATATCGATATTGAAGAAAAGGCCGAAAAGAAACAGAAGATAAAGAAAAACGCACAGCCATCCAAAAAGCTGGACAAAAAGGCAAACGAGCAGCAGATGGCAAAAGAAAAGAAAGCCAAAGAGCAAGAAAAGGAAAAAGAACCCACAGTGGTAGAAATTCCCGATGAAATCTCTGTGGGCGATTTTGCACAGAAGCTGGGTCTTGCTGCAACTGTTATTGTAAAGAAACTCTTTGAACTCGGTATAATGGCTGCAATCAGTCAGACAATAGACTTTGATACCGCAGCACTTATCGGTACAGATTTGGGCTTTGTAATAAACAAAGAAATAATAATCACCGACGAGGACAGACTATTTAATGATGTAGAAGATGCCCCCGAGGACTTACAGCCCCGTTCTCCCGTAGTTGTTGTTATGGGTCATGTTGACCACGGTAAAACATCGCTTTTGGATACTATCCGTAACACCAATGTTACTGCAAGAGAAGCCGGCGGTATCACACAGCATATCGGTGCATACAGAGTAAGAATAAACGACAAAAAGATAACATTTTTGGATACACCCGGTCACGAGGCTTTTACAACAATGCGTATGCGTGGTGCACAGGTAACAGATGTTGCAATATTAGTTGTTGCTGCAGATGACGGCATCATGCCTCAAACAGTAGAAGCTATCAACCATGCCAAAGCGGCAGGTGTTTCTATAATCGTAGCTATAAACAAGATAGACAAAGAGGGTGCAAACCCCGACAGAATCAAGCAGGAGCTTATGGAATACGAGCTCGTTCCGGAAGAATGGGGCGGCGATACAATCTGTGTTCCGATTTCTGCAAAGTTCAACCAGAATATAGAAGAACTTCTTGAAATGGTAACTCTTGTTGCCGATATGAAGGAATTAAAGGCTAACCCCAACAGAAGAGCAAAGGGTACAGTAATCGAGGCACAGCTTGATAAGGGCAGAGGTCCTGTTGCAACTGTTCTTGTACAAAACGGTACCTTAAAGGTTGGAGATATAATTGTTGCAGGTACAGCTACCGGCAGAGTAAGAGCAATGGTTGATGACAGAGGAAACAGTGTCAAAAAGGCAGGCCCGTCGGTTCCTGTAGAAATCATAGGTCTTAGCGAAGTTCCCGAAGGCGGAGATGTACTCTATGCAGTAGATGACGAACGCAAGGCAAAGGCAGTTGTAGAAAAGCGTAAGGAAAAGATTAAAGAAGAAAACATCAAATCCCGTTCTGCTGTATCTCTTGATGCACTCTTTGACCAGATTAAGCAAGGTGAGGTCAAGGACTTAAATATCATAGTAAAAGCCGATGTACAGGGCTCTGTGGAAGCTGTTAAGCAGTCACTTACCAAGCTTTCCAACGAAGAGGTAAGAGTAAGCTGTATCCACGGCGGCGTAGGCGGTGTAAGTGAGTCCGATGTAATGCTTGCAGCAGCATCCAATGCTATTATCGTAGGCTTTAATGTCCGCCCCGACAACGGTGCTCTGGCTTCTGCAAAGCAAAACGATGTAGATATAAGACTATACAGAGTTATCTATCACGCAATAGAAGAAATCGAAGCCGCTATGAAGGGTATGCTTGCACCTAAATTTGTAGAAAATGTATTAGGTCATGCAGAGGTAAGAAGTACATTCAAGGTTTCCGGAGTAGGTACCATTGCCGGCGGTTATGTACTTGATGGCAAAATCACAAGAAATTCCCAGACAAGAATTGTCCGCGACGGTATCATTGTACACGAAGGAGTTCTTTCCAGCCTCAAGAGATTCAAAGATGATGTTAAGGAAGTAGCTACAGGATACGAATGCGGTATCGGTATCGAAAACTTTAACGATATCAAAGAGGGCGATATAATCGAATCCTTTGTAATGGAAGAAGAAAAACAATAACACTATATCTGCCGCAATATCAAATGCTATTGCGGCGGATTTTTTAGCTTGGCAAAGTAATTTGTAAAAGGAATGAAAAATATGGCTTTTAACAGAGTAGAAAGAATACAAGAGGAGTATAAGAGAGAACTCTCTTCTATTATAAGAACCGTAAAGGATCCCAGACTTTCTTCTATGGCAAGTGTCGTTTCGGCAACTGTAACCAAGGATTTAAAATATGCCAAGGTGTATATATCTGTCCTTGGAACTCAAGAAGAAAAAGACGGTACCATGCAGGCGTTAAAGAGTGCTACAGGCTATATCAAGCGTGAGATAGGAAACCGCCTCAATTTAAGATGTGTTCCGCATCCCACATTTGTGCTCGATACCTCGATAGATTACGGTATGCACATAAATGAGCTCCTTAACAAGATAAATAATGAGGATAAATAAATGGATTTTGAAAAAATTGCAAATGCGATAAAAGAAAATGAAAATATAGCAGTTGTAATCCATATCAATCCCGACAGCGATTGTTTGGGTTCGGGCTCCAGTCTTGTTCTTGCACTAAAACAAATGGGCAAAAAGGCACATCTTTTTGTAGACGGCTCTATCCCCAAAAGGTTAAGCTTTTATGCAGACGAGAGTTTTTTTGGACAAACTGACGATGCTTACGATGTATGTATTGCAGTAGATGTGGCTGCTACCTATATGATGGGTGCCATGAAGGAAAAGGTCTATGACAAAGCCAGAATCAAGTGTTGTATTGACCACCACGAAACAAATGCAGGTTACGCCGATTTTAACTGTGTGGATGCCGAGGCATCTGCCGCAGGCGAAGTGATATATACCTTTTTAAAGGATTATTTAAAGGCAGATATTACCGATGAAATTGCCAAAAGATTATATGCGGCAATCGCTGCGGACACAGGCAGTTTTCAGTATTCCAATACAACGGCAAAAACACACCTTGTTGCGTCAGAGCTTTTGAAAAAAGACATAGATGCACCTAATCTTATGAGGGTACTTTTTGAAAGAAAGAGCATCGAACAGCTTATGCTAAAGTCCGAAGTGGTTCAAAGCCTTAAGTTTTTTGAAGACGGCAGAATATGCGTAGCTGTGGTAGATGCCCCAATGCTTAAAAGATATCATATGGCTTTTGAAGAGGCAGACGACCTCGCATCTCTCCCAAGGTCTGTAAACGGCGTGGAGGTTGGCATCTACGCCAAGGTCAAAGGTGAAAACGAGGTAAAAATGAGCCTGCGTTCCAATGAATATGTGGATGTAAGCTCTGTTGCCGCATCTCTTGGCGGCGGCGGTCACAAGAGAGCTGCGGGCGTAACAATAAGTGCTCCCATAGAAGAAGCATTGGATACTATCATCGACGCAGTAAAAAAGGTATTGTAATATGGAAGATTTAAACGGAATAGTTGTTGTAAACAAAGAAAAAGGCTACACCTCGCACGATGTTGTAAATGTAATAAGAAAGATATTAGGTACCCGCAAGGTAGGCCACACAGGCACACTCGACCCCAATGCAGAGGGCGTTCTTCCGATATGTGTTGGCAGAAGCACCAAAGCGTGCGATATGCTCACATTTTCGGACAAGGAATATATTGCCGAGGTTAAACTCGGTATTACGACAGACACATATGATATATGGGGCAGTGTCACCGATACCAAAGAGGTTAATGTAAGTAAAAGCGAATTAGAAAATGCGATAGGACATTTTGTAGGTGACATAGAACAGCTTCCGCCGATGTACAGTGCCATCAAGAAAAACGGGAAAAAGCTCTACGAACTTGCACGAGAGGGAATAGAGGTAGACCGCAAAAAGCGGAAAATCACGGTTTATGAATGTGAGCTTATGGATTTTAACGGCGATACATTCAAAATACGGGTTCGCTGTTCAAAAGGTACATATATCCGTTCTATTTGTCACGATATAGGTCAGTGTCTTGGCTGCGGAGCTTGTATGACTTCGCTTGTAAGAACAAAGTCATCTGTTTTTGATATAGAAAATTCTTTGCGTCTTGACGAAATAAAAGCTGCCGTGGAAAGAGACGGCAAAACAAGTGTGCTCTCTTGTGTTGACAGGGTGTTTATGAATTATCCTGAGACAATGGTCACAGACAAAGTAAAGCAAAGGCTCAAAAACGGAGCATTTTCGCTTGTTGATACTGATTTGGGCACATACAGATCATATGACAAGGACGGAACTTTCATAGGAGTAGCCGAAGTTTTTAAAGGCGAAAAAGGAAATGTAATAAAAATTATCAAAGCATTCTGAAAGGTTTTCAAATGAATAAAAATAATGTAGTCGTACTTGGCAAATTCGACGGTGTTCATATAGCACATATGTGTCTTGTAGAAAAAGCTGTGGAAATTGCCGCAAAATTTAATAAAAAAACACTTGTTTATTCTATGCAGAAAACCGGCACGGTTAATCTTACGGACCAAAAGCAAAAGGAAGAAATCCTGAAAAAGCAGGGGATAGATCTCGTGGTGTTTCGCACACTTGATAGGGAATTTATGGATATGTCCGCAAAGGATTTTGCAGAAAAAATCCTTTTTAGAGAGCTTGATGCCGCATATGTCGTAGTGGGCGAAAATTTTCGCTTTGGCAAAAACCGTATGGCAGATTGCCATGATTTAAAGCATCTTCTTGCAGATTTTGGTATAGAGGTTATAGTAATCGACACTGTTAAGATAGGCGGTTGTGATGTAAGTTCTACAAAAATCCGCTCTCTCGTGTCAAACGGCGAAATGCAAGAGGCAAAAGCCTATCTTGGAAGAGCATACTCGGTAAAGGGTATTGTGTCCGAAGGTAAGCATCTCGGCACAAAGCTGGGCTTTCCCACAGTAAATCTATATCCCGACATAGATACTCATCTTCCCAAAAGAGGTGTCTACGCAACTGTAACACATCATAGCGGAAAAAGTTACTTTTCTGTTACCAATGTGGGCATTAATCCCACAGTTGAGGATACCCGGTCGATAAAACTGGAAACACATATTTTAGATAATGTGGGTAATCTCTACGGCGAGGAGATAACGGTTGAGTTTGTTGATTTTATTCGTGAAGAAAGAGCTTTTGACAGCATTTGGGATTTAAAAACTCAAATAGAAAAAGACAAACAAAGAGCAATAGAAATTAATAAGAGCTTTGCAGACTGATTTCTGCAAAGCTCTTTGTTATATATATTAATGTCCGCAATGCTCACAGCATCCGTCGCACTTTAGCACCTTTTTGTCAATTCCCTGTCTGTCATAATAGTTCTGAATTGCAGCACTTATGGCTTCTTCCGCAAGAACAGAGCAGTGCACTTTAACCGGCGGAAGTCCGTCTAATGCTTCCATAACCGCTTTGTTGGTAAGTTTAAGTGCTTCGTCTATGGATTTGCCCTTTACGAGCTCTGTTGCCATACTGCTTGTGGCGATAGCCGCACCGCAGCCGAATGTCTTGAATTTGACATCAACGATTATGTCGTTTTCTATCTTCATATACATCTTCATTATGTCGCCGCATTTAGCATTTCCTACCTGGCCTACTGCATTGGCATCTTCTATCTCGCCGCAGTTTCTCGGATTGGAAAAGTGGTCCATTACTTTTTCTGAATACATATTATTTATCTCCCTTCACTTCCTCATAGAGAGGTGACATTTGTCTTAATCTGTCTACGATTTCGCATAATTTTTCGAGCATATAGTCTATCTCTTCGTATGTGTTTTCTTCACCAAGGGTTATTCGCAGCGACCCGTGAGCTGTTTCATGCTTTAGTCCTATTGCAAGCAGAACATGCGACGGATCAAGCGAGCCCGATGTACAAGCAGAACCCGAGGATGCCGCAATACCGTTGATATCAAGCCACAGAAGAAGTCCTTCTCCCTCGATAAATTCAAAAGAAAAGTTTACATTGTTGGGGAGCCTGTTTTCTCTGTGTCCGTTAAGGCGGCAATAGGGGATTTTGTCTTCAATGCTTTTTATGATGTAATCTCTCATCTCGCAGAGTTTTTGAGATTTTTCTTTTATAGAGTTATTAGCTATTTCAAGAGCCTTCGCAAGTCCTACAATACCGGGGATGTTTTCCGTTCCGGCACGCCTGCCTCTCTCTTGTGCACCGCCCTCGATTAAATTATCAATACGCACGCCTTTTCTTATATAGAGTGCACCTACACCCTTGGGGCCGTTGAACTTATGTGCAGACAGCGATAGCATATCTACATTCTCTTTTTTTACATCAATAGGCACAGCACCCACAGCCTGTACAGCATCGGTGTGCATAAGTATGCCTTTTTCTTTGGCAATCTTTGCTATTTCCGCTATAGGCTCAATAGTGCCGATTTCGTTATTTGCATACATTATAGTAACAAGTATTGTGGTATCCTTGATAGCATTTTTTACATCTTCGGGTGAAACCATACCAAATTCATCAACAGGAAGATATGTCACATCAAAGCCCTCTTTTTCGAGTGCTTTGCATGTGTGCAGTACCGCATGATGCTCAATGGCACTTGTTATTATGTGGTTGCCCTTGTGTTTATTAAATCTTGCGGCACCCTTTATAGCCCAGTTGTCAGCTTCCGAGCCCGATGCGGTAAAGTATATTTCATTTTCTTCGCAGCCGAGTGCATCGGCTACCTTTTTTCTTGCATCAGTGAGTGCCTCCTTGCATTTTTGACCCAGAGAGTATACAGTAGATGCATTTCCGAAGTCCTGGGTAAAATAGGGTATCATCTCGTTTAATACTTCTTCTTTAACAAAGGTTGTTGCTGCGTGGTCGAAGTATATGTTTTTGCTCATAAGTAATCCTTCTTTCATATTAATTGCCGTCATAACCAAAATCGTCTTTAAGGTCACTTGATTTTATAGCAGATGTTGCCAGGTGGTCGCACCTTTCGTTTTCCGCATGGCCGTCGTGACCTTTGACCCATACAAAGCTTACCTCGTGGCGTTCAAGCTGACAGACAAGCCTTTTTAAAAGGTCGATGTTTTTTGCCATTTCAGAGCCTTTTCTCTTCCAACCGTTTGACTGCCATTTTTTTATCCAGCCAAGGTTTACAGAATCCACAAGATATTTTGAATCGCTGTAAAGGTCCACCTTGCAGCTTTCCTTGAGCATTTCAAGTGCAGTTATTGCCGCCAGAAGCTCCATTCGGTTGTTTGTTGTACATTTAAATCCCTGCGAGATTTCCTTTGTACTTCCGTTGTATTTTAAAATAGCACCAAATCCGCCTTTGCCGGGGTTTCCGCTGCAGGCACCATCGGTATAAATTTCTACAAATTTCATTTTAAACAGCATCCTTTTGCTATTTAGTTATTATCGGTAATGCTCTCTTCTTTGTTTTCGTTAGCTTTGATCATATATTTGTCTATGGTAGGGTATACCATAAAAACAGTTATTATGCCAAAGAGCGAATAAAGTATCAAAAACCAGAGTATATAGAGTATAACAGACGGTATCATAAGTACAAGTATAAAAACGATGATACCGATAACACTTATAAGAATATTAAGCGGAAGTCTGCCTATAGCAAAAAGCAGAGCATTTTTGTAAATATCCTTAAGGCTCAAATCGAATGTAACAATCATAGTGTTTACATAGTACTGCATCCATGTAAAAAGCACGCCTATGACCACTATAAATGAAGACAGAAAAGTATTTGCTATTCCCAAATTAAAGATCTTGCTTCTGTACATACCGAATGCGTTAAACAAAAGGAAATATGTTACAAGAACGATTATTCCGTTTAATACACCTTTTACATAGTTAGCCTTGATGTGCTTAATAAAATCGTGCCATATCCATGCGTGCTCTCTTCTTTGAATGTTTCTCAAAACAAAGGTGAAACCAAGAGTAGCCGGAAAAGAAACAAACACCGATATTATAATAAGTATAAATCCGATCAAATCTATCTGGTTGGGAGTCTTTAGTGCAATCAGGCTCGGAGATGCAAAGTCTATCTTAAAGCACAGCATAAGTCCCAAAGCCAATGGAAGCATCGCAAAAAAGTATATGATGTTGGCAAGAGAGAGCTTTGACAACTGGTTCCAAAAGATTTCAAAAAACTGCCAAATTCTGTGCTTTTCGGGTGCATCTTTGTAAACTCCCGGACCGGGTTTGTTAAAGTTGGGTGTAAAAAGTCCCATATAATTAAATCCTTTCATCTAAAAGTAAAAAATACGAATTTACTATATCCTAACTAATTATATCACAAATTTTTAAAAAATCAATTTAATTATGCCAAAAAAACAAAAAGGTTTACATTTCGTTTAAAAATAAAGCCAAATAAATGCAAATATATATTAAAAATGTTGATATTTGATGTATTAATTGGTATAATTGTCTTAATATTACGACATATCAGGGAGGAAAAATATGTATCCGTTAAAAATGAAACCGATATTTAAAGATTATCTTTGGGGCGGAAGCCGTTTAAAAGAAGAATACGGCAAGAACACCCCTTATGAAATAACCGGCGAAAGCTGGGAGGTTGCCTCCCACAAAAATGGTGAAAGCACCGTAGATGGCGGTAAATATAATAATATGACCATAAAGCAGCTTACCGCAGAATTAAAATAAAGCTTTCTCGGTGACAAAGTTTACAAAGGCGATGACACCAAGTTTCCTCTGCTTGTAAAACTTATAGATGCAAGGGATAATCTTTCCGTTCAGGTTCATCCCGATGACAAGTTTGCTTTTGAAAATGAAAACGGCGAATATGGAAAGACAGAAATGTGGTACATAATGGACGCTCTGGAAGACTCCGGAATAATATACGGCTTTAAGGACGAAATAACCAAAGAAGAATTCAGAAAATCTATAGAGGAAAACACCCTTCTTCAATACACAAATTTTGCCAAATGTCAAAAGGGTGACAGCTTTTTTATTAAAGCAGGTACTCTCCACGCCATAGGCAAGGGACTTCTTATTGCGGAAATTCAGCAAAACTCCGATACCACATACCGTGTGTATGATTATGACCGACACGATGCCAACGGTAACCCAAGGCCCTTGCACATAGACAAGGCGATAGAAGTTACAACACTTGGCAAAGCACACGATGACAAAACCGCTAACTCCACGGTTATTGCTGATTGCGAATATTTCAAGGTCGAAAAGATTAGTATAGATGGCGAAATGTCCTGGAATGTAGACAAAGACCGCTTTGAAATTATTGTTGTTTGCGATGGCGATGTCACCATAAACGGCGAGCCTTTTAAAAAAGGCGAATCGGCAATTCTGCCTGCATACATAGGAAATGTAACATTTAAAGGAAATGCAACAATATTAAGAACATATATAAATTAACGACAAAAGCCAACCCTTACGGGTTGGCTTTTGTATTAGTATTTCTTTGTAAGAAGCGAATGTTCCGTATCTTTAATAGACTCCAATGCTTTGTTTGACAGATTGTATACAACAAAAAAGTACAGTGCATCTATTATTGCAAGCTGGGCAATACGGGAGTTAAGTGCAAGGATGTTGTATTGGGTTTCGCTTGCCGATGTGGCAAGAACCACATCAGAAAACTTCAGGATAGGGGACTTTCCTTTGTTGGAAACTGTGATGGTCGTAGCACCGTGCTCCTTGGCAATCTTTAGTGCGTCTACTATGTCTTTTGATGAACCAGAGTGGGAGATAGCTATTGCCACATCGCCTTTTTCCAGGTGCGATGCCGCAATCACCTGCATATGATTGTCCGAATATGCCACACAGTTAAGTCCTGCTCTCAAAAACTTGTGGCTGGCATCAGTTGCAATAGATGCAGAGTTCCCCAGACCAAAAACGACAATCTTGTTTGCCGAACATATCTTGTTTGCGGCAACAGACATACTCTTGGGGTCCAAAGATTTTTTGGTAAGCTCCAGCGAAAAGTAAATGTCATTGGAAACTTTTTCAAACATTTCGTATGCACTGTCCGAAGAGGTGATGTTGGCATTTACTGTAGATGTGCCGCTTTCGGAAGCAAGAGAAATTTTCAGTTCCTGATATCCGCTTAAGCCAAGCCTTTTGGAAAACCGCACAATAGTTGCCTCGCTGCAGCCGCACTGTTCAGCAAGTTCCACTATCGAAAGTGATATAATCTGTCCGGGATTATTTAGTATCCAATCGGCAATTTGCTTTTCGGCTTTGCCCATTTCGCTATATAAAAGTTTAATGTTTAGTAAAGTTTTGTCCATAAAATACCTCAATTTTCAAAATCAACCTATAACCATAATATACATTAGTTAATTTTTTTTGTCAAGTTCAGACTTTTTTTAAAAAAACTATTGAAATTATTTTCGCCATATGATATAATTTTTGTAAGTTTTGAAAAGAAAAATGAAAAATATTTTCAAAAAGGAGAGAGTTTGATGTTGGATTATAGTGTTAAAATCGGTCTTGTACCAATGCGTCGTAATACCACAGACAGACCAAAGGGTACATTTCTTACCTGGTATTCCGCAGAACAGAGAGGAGAAAAGTTTGTAAAATATATCGAAGAAAATTTTGCAAACGAAAAGGTTTCCTTTGTGGATTCTAAAGGTCTCGGTCACAAAGACCTCATCTATGATGATAAATCGGCACAGGATATCATAGACCGTTTTAAAGACAGCGATGTTGATGCAGTGTTTATCATAAACTGTAATTTCGGCAACGAAGAGGCTGCGGCAGATATCGCCAAAGCAATCGGAAAGCCGGTTCTTTTGTGGGCACCGCTTGATGATGAATACTATGTAGACGGTATGCGTCCCACAGATTCCCAGTGCGGTCTTTTCGGCGTATCCAGACAGATGCAGAGATTTCACATTCCGTTTTCGCACCTGCCTTGCTGTGAGGTAGACAGCCAGGAATTCAAAGACGGCTTTGAAAGTTTTGTAAGAGTTGCATGTATGGTAAAGAATTTTACCGGTATGCGTATAGGACAGGTAGGAGCCCGTCCTGCACCGTTCTTCTCTGTTATATGGAACGAGGGCGAGCTTATGGAAAAGTTCGGCATCAAAATCATTCCTATTAACTTTGCTATAATCGAACAGAGAATGAAATCAGTTATGGAAGAAAAACCGCAAGAACTCTACGAAATTGCGGACTATATCCGAAATAACTACAAGTTAGATGACCTAACAGAGCAGTATATTGAGCGTATGGCAGCTATGACTGTTATGTACAAGCGTCTTTTTGAAGAATTTAATCTTGATGTAATTTCTGCAGAGTGCTGGACTGCAACACCTGTTATGTTCGACGGACTTGCACCTTGTACGGTTTACGGACTTCTTAACGATATGGGATATCTGGTATCCTGCGAAAGCGATATGCACTGCGTAATGACAATGGCACTTTTGAAGTGTGCAACTCTCGGAGAGGGCAAACCGCTCTTTGGAGAATTTACAGTTCGCCACCCCGAAAACAAGAATGCAGAACTTCTGTGGCATTGCGGACCTTTCCCCATTTCGCAGAAAGCAGAGAGCGGCACTGATTGCGAGGCACGCCTTGTAAATCAGCGTTCCTGGTTCAGAGCAAAAGACGGCAAGTACACCATTGCCCGTCTCGACCAGGAAAGCGGCAACTATATGATTTTGCCTCTTGTAGCAGATACAGTAGAGGGACCGCAGACACACGGTACATATATATGGGTAGAATTTGAAGATTTGCAAAAGGTTGAAGACCGTTTGATAGACGGGCCTTACATTCATCACTTTGTTGAAATGGAAGGCGACTACAAAAAAGAAATCAAAGAATTCTGTAAATATTTTCCAAATCTCAAATATGATGCGGAATTAGAATAATATAAAAAAGGAGAAAAAACGATGACAGACTTTTTATTTGATGTGATTGCAACTGAACTCGAAGATGCAGTCGGAAAAGAAAATTGTTCCACCAGAACAATTGACAAGCTCACACACAGTGTAGACTATTCCTGGCTTTCCAGAATGTGGGCAGACAGAGGCTTAAGAATGCCCGAGGGCAACTTTATCGTAGCACCCAAAGATGCAAAGGAAACCTCGGCAGTTTTAAAGATTGCAAACTATTATAAAATACCTGTAACAACATGGGGTGCAGGTGGCGGTTCTCAGGGAGGAGCGCTTCCGGTATGCGGTGGTATCGTTCTTGATACAAAAAGAATGAATAAGATTTACGATATAAACGATAAAGCAATGTACATAGAATGTGGTACAGGCGCGATATACAAACATGTAGAATGGGTAGCAAATGAAAAGGGATATGCTACAATGCATTATCCATCATCACTTACTTGTTCAACTGTAGGCGGATTTTTGGCACACCGTGGTATCGGAGTTTGTTCAACTAAGTATGGAAAAATAGATGATATGGTATTGCAGATGGAGGTTGTTCTTCCTAATGGTGATATTATCGAAACATCACCTGCACCAAAGCATGCTGCAGGACCTGACTTAAACCAGTTATTCATCGGTTCCGAAGGTACACTTGGTGTTATGACAAAGGCACAGATGAGAATTTACGATCAGCCTGAATCAAGACAGTTCAGAGGTTTCTTGTTCCATAATATGGATGATGCATTCAAGGCAGGAAAAGAACTTCTTCAGAAATTCAAGCCATCTGTTATGCGTCTTTATGATGAAGCAGAAACCGCATCGTTAATAAAGAAAATTGTAGGTGTAGAAAAGCCGGGTGCATTTATGAATATCGCTGTTGAAGGTGTTCAGGAAATGGCAGACCTCGAAATGAAAATACTTCTTGAAACCTTTGGTAAGTATGGTGCTGAAGATTTGGGATCCGAATACGGCGAAAAATGGTGGAAAGAAAAGATTACATTCTTCTATCCCGGTCACATGATGGATCTTCCTCAATGTTATGGAACAATGGATACAATTGCTCCATATGGAAAAATTGAAAAAATTTACTGGGCAATGAAGGAAGCTATCGAAACCAACTTCCCATATGCAAAATTCATAGCACATTTCTCGCATTGGTATGAGTGGGGTTGTATGATTTATGACAGATTTATTGTTGATGGCCAATATGTTCCCAAGGATCCTCACGAAGCATTCAGACTTCACCAGGAAATCTGGAACTGCGGTGTAAGAACAGCCCTTGCTAACGGCGGTGTTGTAAATGACCATCACGGCGTAGGTATCAAGCTCGGCAGACTTATGAAAGAACAGTACGGCCCTGCAATGCAGGTATTCGAAGGAATCAAAAAGCAGCTTGACCCCAACGGTATTATGAACCCGTTCAAGCTTGGATTATAATAGGAGGTAGAAACAATGCAATTTTCAGCTAAATCAAAAGAACACATAGATAGCTGCCGTTTTTGTTGGATGTGTCACCATGTATGTCCTATCGGAAACGCAACAGGACTTGAAAGAAACACTGCAAGAGCAAGAGCACTCGGACTTTCGCTTGTAATGAGAGATGCTATAGAATATTCTGACGATATTATAAACAATGTTTACGAATGTTCGCTTTGCGGCGGATGTATGACAGACTGTGTAACAGGCTGGGATCCCGTTATGTTTACAAAGGAAGCACGCCTTGGTGCTGCACTCGACGGAAAGCTCCCCGAATATGTTATGACAATGCTTAATAACATAAACGAAAAGGGCAATATCTACGGTGCAGACAAAAACGAAAACATCCCCGAAATAAACGGCGGAGATATCCTTTTCTTCCTTGGCGAAGACACAAGAGCAAAAGGCTGTGCAAAGGTTGCAGTAGACCTTCTTAAAAAAGCAGGCGTAGATTTTACCCTCTTAAAAGACGAACCCAACAGCGGATATTCTATGGATTTCCTTATCGGTGCTGCAGCAGAAACAAAGTCAGTTATGGAAACTTGTGCAAAGACACTTAATAACTACAAGAAAGTTGTTTGCTATGACCCTGCAGATGCAAAGGTTATGAAGCGTGAATACAAAGAGTGGGCAATAGACTTAAAGGCAGAAGTAGTTACATTTACCGAGTTTTTAGCTTCTCTTATCAAAGACGGCAAGCTCGCTGTAAAGAATTCCGGACTTGAATATACCGTTCAGGACAGTCCTCTTCTTGCGAGAGATTTAGAAGAAGTTGAGCCTATAAGAGAAATCCTCTCCGCTTGCGGTAAGGTTAACGAAATGCTTCTTAACAAAGAGTACACAATGCTTGCAGGACAGTATATTATGAATGAATATATGCCCGATGTTATAGAAAAGGTTGCAAAAAACAGATGGTTTAATGCACAAAATGTAAACGCAAAGATAGTTGTTACCGCATCAAACTGCGAGTACAATGCGTTAAACAGCACAAAACCCGAGGGCATTGAACTCAAGAAATTAGAGGAGGTTGTTGCAGAATGCTTGTAAATCTTGAATATGTTTTGGATTTAGCAGAAAAAGGCAATTTTGCAATACCCGCGTTCAATGTGTACAATATGGAAAGCGTAATGGGTGTGTTAAAGGCAGCAGAAGAAACAAAAGCACCGATTATCATGCAGGTTTATCCCCGTCTTATGAAAGAAGAAACAGGATATTTCCTTTCGCCAATCATAAAGGCTGCGGCAGAAAAAGCAAGCGTTCCTGTGTGCTTCCACCTTGACCACGGTCCGTCGGAGCTTGAAACCACGCGTTCGCTCCGCTATGGTGCAACAGGCATTATGCTCGATGGCTCAACACTTCCTTTTGATGAGAACATTGCACTTACAAAAAGAGTGGTAGAAACTGCATCATATCTCAATGTTCAGGTTGAGGGCGAGCTCGGACATGTTGGTACTACTGCAGATAGCGATATGGACGAATTTACAACACCCGAAGATGCCAAAAAGTTTGTAGAAGAAACAGGGGTGGCTTGTCTTGCGGTTGCGGTAGGTACTGCACACGGAAGATACTCCAAACCTCCAAAGCTCGATATAGAGCGTATCGAAGCAATCCGCAAAGCAACTAATAATGTGGCTCTTGTTCTCCACGGCGGCAGCGGTGTTCCCGACGAAGAAATCAAAAAGGCAGTAAAGGCTGGTATCCGCAAAATGAATTTTGCCACAGATATCTGCTATGCATTTTTGGATTGCTGTCTGGAAGAACTTCAAAAGCCCGACAGAGTGGTTGCAATAGACAACTTTATGAAGAAACCCATAGAGGCTGTAAAAGAGTTCTGCATTACAAGAATTAAACTTGTCGGTGCAAACGGAAAGGCATAAGATTATGGCTAAAATTGTTGGAATAGGTGCTAATGTATTCGATACTCTCTACTCCGTAGACACATATCCCACCGAAGATACCAAAATGCGTGCAAACGCAGTAAAGGCAAGCGGCGGCGGACCATGTGCAACAGGATTGGTTGCCGCATCAAAGCTTGGCGAAAGCTGTGCCTTTATCGGTAATTCTACAGACGACAACGGTGCAAAATTCCTCAAAGAAGACTTTGAAAAATACGGCGTTGATACCGGATATATCAAAGTTTTGCCCGGTTACGATACCTTTTGCTCGTGTATCTGGCTTGCAAAAGAAACAACATCGAGAACCTGTGTGTTCTTCCGTGGCAATGTTCCGCCAACTGAAATAGATGCATCTTCTGAAAAAGCAATAGCTGATGCACAGGTTTTGATGGTTGACGGTAATGATATGGCCGCTGCCATACAGGGTGCAAAGATTGCCCGCAAAAACGGAACAAAGGTTCTCTATGATGCCGGCGGATTGTATGAAGGGGTAGAAAATCTTCTTCCGTATGCCGATATATTAATCCCGTCAGAAGAATTTGCATTAGGTCATACCAAAGCCAAGACGGCAGAGGATGCCGCAAGAATTCTCTACGAAAAATACTCGCCCGATGTAGTTGTAATTACTCAAGGCAAGAACGGCGGAATTATATTTGACGGCAAGAAAACAGAAAAATATCCTGCATTTTTGGTGGATGCAGTGGACTCAAACGGTTCGGGAGATGTTTTTCACGGAGCATTTGCATTTGCAATAACAAGAAAAATGAGTTATAATAAAGCGTGTGTATTTTCCAGTGCTGTTTCTGCACTAAAATGCACCAAGGTCGGTGCCAGAGAAGGCGTGCCTACTTATGATGAAACAATAGAATTTTTAAAGGAGCGTGATATTGATGTATAAAAGAAGTTGGAACAAAAAATACGGAAAATCCGAAATCTTTACAAAAGAAGACAGCTTTTGCCAGAAGGTAGAGATGGATATGCTCCGCCTTGCTGATGGCGACCAAAAGAGCTACAGAGAAGAAAACAAAGAATATGCACTTGTTATCCTTGGCGGTAAGTGTACCGTTTCCGGCGAAGGCTTTGAATTTAAAGATGCAGGTAAGAGAAAAGATGTATTTGACGGTGCTGCAACCTGTATATACATTCCTGCAAATAAACCCTTTACTATAACTGCAGTAGGCGAGGTATCAATAGCTGTTTGCAAATCTCCCTCAACAAAGGATTATAAACCCGCAATCGTAAATCCCGAGGATGTAATAATCAAAAACTTAGGTAAACCCGGTTGGGAGAGAGAGGCACACTTTATCCTTGATGAAAGAGTAGATGCCAATATGCTCTACATAGGTGAAGCATTTGTTAAGGGCGGTCAGTGGTCAAGCTATCCCCCGCACAAACACGATGATGACAATATGCCTGTGGAGGCTGCAACAGAAGAAATCTACTACTACGAATTCAAAAAGAGCGAAGGCTTTGGTATTCAGAAGGTATACACAATGGAAGGCGATATAGATGAAACCTATACCGTTAAGTCCGGAGATTTTGTAGAAATTCCCAGAGGCTATCATCCTTTCCACGCTGCTCCCGGATATGACAGCTATTATCTGTGGATAATGGCAGGCGAGGACAGAGGTTTCTATATGACAACCGACGAAGACCACAAGTGGCTTAATAACTAATTTTCAAATACGCAGACACGCAGTAAAAAAACTGCGTGCCTGCGTCATTAATTTATGAGGTGATGTTGTGAAATTTTATACCACTAAAGACCAAGAATTTAAGCAGTTTGGAAAACTTGTTAACCTTGATACTGACGAAATTATAGAAACAGCGCAAAAGATAGAAAGACCTGTTGAGGGGAGCGCATACATAGCGTCTTGCCCTGAATTTGAAGAGCTCTCTGTTGCCCAAAAAATTCAAAACGAATTTTTTGGCGGACTTGATGTGCAGATTGGATATTGTCATGGACATAATAACAAGCTAAATGCAGTTGAATGGCACAAATGTTCGGAAATTAATATAGCGGTTACTGATTTGGTACTCCTTTTGGGAGATGTACGCGATATTGAAGATACCAATGAATATGATTCTTCAAAAATAAAAGCATTTATAATAAAAAAAGGCGAAGCGGTAGAAATTTATGCTACAACTCTCCATTTTTGCCCCATAGAAACCACACACGAAGGCTTTGGCTGTGTTGTTGGTTTAACAAAGGGAACAAATACAGATATAGATTTTGTTTCCGAAGATAAACTCCTTTTCCGCAAAAACAAATGGATTATTGCACACAAAGATAACGATGCACTTATCAAAAAAGGTGTTGTAGGCGGAATATACGGAACTAACTACGAAATTAATTTTTAGAGGTATAGATTATGAAATATTTACTTGGAATAGATTTTGGCGGCGGAGCATCTAAAGCTACACTTTTAAACCAAGATGGCAAAATAATGGCAACCAATACAACGGAATACAAAACCTACTATCCCAAGCCCGGCTGGTCGGAACAAAACCCTGACGATTGGGTAGATGCTACTATACAGAATATAGCAGGCGTTCTCAAAAAAAGCGAAATTAATCCTCAAGACATCTGTGCGGTGTCCTTGGATGCGGCTACACATACTGCCGTAATAATGGATGAGGACTTCAATGTAATCCGCCCTGCAATTTACTGGACCGATACCAGAAGTGTAGACGAGGTAAAATACCTGAAAGAAAACTATCAGGATATCATTGACAAGATGGTTCTGCATAAAGCCGATACAATATGGTCGCTTCCCGAGCTTTTGTGGATCAAGAATAACGAAGCGGAAAACTGGAATAAAACCAAAAAAATCCTCTTTGCCAAGGACTATGTAAGACATCAGCTAACAAACGATTATGTAACAGATTACATAGAGGCAGAGGGAAGTATGCTCTTTGATATAAATACGCTTACCTGGAGCAAGGAACTCTGCGGCATATTGGATATAGATGTATCTGTGATGCCCCAGATCGTAAAGCCCACAGATATTGCGGGCACTATTACTGCCGATGCGGCAAAGCTTACAGGTCTTTGTGAGGGTACACCCGTTCTTTGCGGTACTACAGACACAGTTATGGAGGTATTTGCATCAGGTGCCGTATCCAAGGGACAGATGACCTTGAAGTTGGCAACAGCAGGCAGAATATGCGTTGTTACAGACAGAGCGTACCCAGATATTAATCTTATCAATTATTCTCATGTTGCAGACGGTATGTTCTATCCCGGAACTGCGACCAAGTCCTGTGCTGCGTCATACAGATGGTTCAGAGATACCTTTGGCGGAGATTATATGGAGCTTGACAAACTCGCAGAGAGCGTGGAAATAGGCTCGGAGGGACTTGTTTTTCATCCATATTTAAACGGCGAGCTTACACCCTATGCCAACCCCAAGCTATGCGCGGATTTCGTAGGCGTAAGGGCATCACATACCAAGGCACACTTTGTAAGGAGTGTGTTGGAGGGTGTTGCTATGAGTATGCTCGACTGCAAGACAACGCTTGACAGCCTTAATATTGAGCACGAGGATTGTGCCGTAATAATAGGCGGCGGCGGAAAGAGCCCTCTGTGGCGTCAGATGATAAGCGACGCATTGGGACTTAAACTCAAAGAGATGAAGTACGCCGACTCTTCCTTTGGAAGTGCTATGCTTGCAGGTATTGCAGTAGGGGTGTTCTCCTCGCTCGAAGATGCACTTTCCAAGTGCAACGAGGTTGTATCCGAAACCAATCCAATACCGGAAAACACCAGTAAGTATATGAAGTTATTCAAAAGGTACAAAGCTGTTCAAAAGGCTTTGGAGCCAATTTATAACGGAGAGATATTATGAAGATAATTGTCTGTGTCAAAATAGTAAAAGGCGAGATTAATCCGTTTGACGAATCGGCACTCGAGTGTGCGCTGTCATTATCTGACGATGTCACTGTAATTTCTATGGGTGCAAAAAGCTGCGAAAATGTGCTTAAACCCCTTACCAGACTCGGTGCAAAGGTAGTTCTTATAAGCGATATGCTCTATGCAGGCTCGGACACACTCTGTACTGCATATATATTGTCAGAGGCTATAAAGAAAAAGGACTATGACCTTGTAATATGCGGCAGACAGAGTATAGACGGCGATACTGCACAGGTAGGACCTATGCTGTCTAATATGCTTTCTGTTCCCGTTATTACAAATGTCCTGGAAGTAAAGTCAGACGGCAAGAGCGTCTTTGCCAGATGCCGAGATTGTGAGGAAAGCGTATCTCTTCCGGCAGTTGTTACATTGGAGAGAGGATATGTATTAAGGTTTCCGAGCATCTTTTCTAAAATGGGCGAGGTAGAGATTGTAGACAATACTTTTCTTAATTGCGACACACAAAGAATAGGTCTGAATGGTTCGCCGACAAAGGTTTTGGAAGCGTTTGAAAACGAACGCGGAAGAAGAAAGTGCAAGTTTATTACCTATGATGAACTTATCCCGCTTGTTGAAAAACTCGAAAAAGAGACAACTGATACCGAGGAAAAAAACGAGGTAAAAACCAAACTCAAAAGCGTTTGGGCAGTGGGCGATGAGGTATATCAAAAGGCACTGGAAATAAGCCAAGAGGTAATCCAAATAGACAAATTACCGCCCGAAGAAATTGCCAAAAAAGCAATGGAAGAAAAACCCGAGGTTATTTTGTGGAATGCGGATTTGTGGGGCAGGAAAAACGCTCCCATAGTTGCCGCAATGCTCAACACCGGTCTTTGCGCGGACTGTACAGCACTTGAAACAGACGGCAAAATCCTCTATATGTACAGACCTGCACAGGGGGGTAACATAACCGCCAAAATCAAATGCGTAACATATCCGCAGATGGCAACTGTGAGGACAAAGTCTAACAGCTCGGATATTATCGTATCGGGCGGAAAGGGAGTTGGTTCTTCCATCGACAAGCTAAATGACCTTGCAAATAAGCTCGGGGCAGAGCTTGGTGCATCCAGAGGACTTGTTGATATGGACAAGATGCCCTACGAAAACCAGATAGGTCTTACCGGCAAAACCGTAAGTCCCAAGGTATATATTGCAGTAGGTATATCGGGTGCCATACACCATACCTGTGCTATTGAGGGTGCCAAGTATGTTATCGCCATTAATCCCGACAGAGATGCACGCATCTTTGAATATGCGGATTATGGAATAATAGAAGAATTTTAAATGATTTTCACAAACCCGTTTATTGTTGACAATATTTTGTATGAGTGATATTATTTTTATAGGAAATGACAGTAAATACGAGGTGCAAAATATGGACGAACTTGTAAAAAGAATTAATGAGCTTGCCAAAAAATTCAGAGAAGAAGGTCTTACCGATTTGGAAAAAGCCGAGCAGGCAGCTTTAAGAGCACAATACATACAAAAATTCCGTCAAGGTATGGAAAACACACTAAACAATGTGTATATAATGGACGAAAAAGGAAACAAAAAGAAAGTCGAAAAGAGGAGATAACAATGCAGTTAAACAAAATTTTTTCTTCCCATATGGTCTTTGCCAAGGGCCTGCCTATAAGAGTATACGGCGAAGGCGAAGGAGTTGCAAAAATTACTTTTGCAGGAAAAGAAAAAACAGTAGTTGCCAATGGTGACAACTGGCTTATAGAATTTGAACCGATGGAATACGGCGGACCGTATGTTCTGGAGGCGGTTTTTGAGGACAGCAAGGTTGTTTTGGATGATATTTATGTTGGCGAAGTGTATCTCTTTGCAGGTCAGTCAAACATGCAGTTTAAGTTGGGTGCCTCAACCACTCCCGAGAGCGAATACGAGTCCAACGATATGTTAAGACTCTTTTCGCCCGACAGAATAGAAAAGACAGATCATTATGTTGCCTCTGACGGATGGGTTACCTGTCAGAAAGATTTTGCAGAAAAGTGGTCTGCACTTGCCTATCTTGCAGGTAACGAAATTGCAAAAACAAAGAATGTTGCCATAGGTATAATTGTATGCTATCAGGGAGCTTCAATAATAGAAAGTTGGGTACCCGAAGGCATATTGGATGAGATATCCAAGGCAAATAATGTTCAGCATCCCGACCATACATACACAATTAATGGTGAGTGGAATACCCATGGAACACTCTATAGCAAGGTGCTTTCCCAGGCTATTCCGTATTCGCTTACTTCTGCTGTGTGGTATCAGGGCGAGAGTGATGCAAATCTTGGGGAATCAAAAGTATATGCAGACGAGCTTTGCATACTTATAGATACATGGCGAAAGGATTTTATGCGTGAGGATTTGCCCTTTGTTATAGTGCAGATAGCAGATTATAATAACGCAAGAGACGGACAAGCGTGGAAAAATATCCAAAAGGCTCAGATTGATGTTCTGTCAATGAGAGACAATTTAAAAGGCGTCATTTCCCGTGATGTGTGCGAAAATGACGATATCCACCCCAAAACAAAGGCAAAGCTTGCACACAGAATAGCTGCTGTCCTTTGCGAATAATATAAAGAGGGAATAACAATGCTTTTGTACATAATACGACATGGTGATCCCATATACGAAACAGATACCCTTACACCCAGAGGATTTTTGCAGGCAGAGGCAGTAGGCAAGAGAATGTATGATGCCAAGATAGACAGGATTTTTTCTTCGCCAATGGGCAGAGCAAAAGACACCGCAGAGCCTGCGTGCAGGCTTTTGGGCCTTGAAAAGCAAATAGAGCCTTGGGCACACGAAATAGGCGACGAGAGGCTCACGCCCTTTCCCGATGGAAAACTCAAGTCCATTACAGCTTTGCAAAACACATATTACAGAGAAAACGGCAATATAGATTTGCCATATGACAAGAGTTTTGAATGTACGGGCATCTGCGAGTCAGATATGAAGTCGGCTGTAGAATATATAGAAAAAAACGGCAAGGATTTCCTAATGCGTCTGGGATACAAGGAAGAAAACGGTGTATATAGAATACTCCAACCCAACGAGGAAAAAGTAGCCCTGTTTTGTCATGCTGCTTTTGCAAGGGCATGGATATCAGTTCTGCTCCATATTCCGCTGCATATTATGTGGTCATCTTTTGAATATACTCATACTGGCGTTACCGTTATAGAGTTCGAAAATAACACCGATGGTTTTACAGCACCAAGATGTCTTTGCTATAGCGATATGTCGCATCTTCACAGAGAAAACCTGGATACGATGTACAATAATAAGACACAAATTTAATTGTATGGAAGTGATATAATGCTGCAAATGAGGGAAATATACGAACAAAACGAATACAAGTTTTTGTCCGATATAGCGTGCAAGGCAAGAGAAAGCCGTGGCAGAGAAAGATTTGAAGAAAAGTGCAATCTTCGCACAGACTTTGCCCGCGACAGAGACAGGATCATCCATTCCAAGTCATTCAGACGCCTCAAGCACAAAACACAGGTGTTTCTTGCGGTGTACAATGCTCACTACAGAACGCGTCTTACCCATACCCTTGAGGTAAACCAGATAGCAAGGACAATTTCCAGAGCACTCGGCTTAAACGAAGATTTGACCGAGGCTATTGCAATGGGACACGACCTGGGACATACGCCTTTTGGCCATTCGGGCGAGAGGGCGCTCGACCAGATAAACCCAAAGGGCTTTAAACATTACGAGCAGAGTTTAAGGGTTATAGATGTCCTTGAAAAAGACGGAAACGGAATGAATTTGACCTACGAGGTGCGCGACGGTATACTAAACCATTCGGGTACAAATGTTGCCTCAACAGAAGAAGGCAAGGTTATAAAATATGCAGACAGATTTGCGTATATCAATCACGATATAGACGACGCCTTGAGAGCCGGAGTAATATCATTTGGCGATATCCCGGCAAAACTGACTGCATCGCTTGGCAGTAGCCACTCTGCAAGAATAAACACTATGATAACAGACATCGTATCTGCTACGGAGAAAAACGGCATAGTATGTATGAGCAGTACCATAGAAGACGATATGATGGCATTAAGACAGTTTATGTTTGATGCCGTATACAAAAAACTTGCAGTCGGCGATCATCAGTCATTTATGGTTATAGAAAAGCTGTACAAGCATTTCAGAGCCAATTTGTCGCGTCTTCCCGAAGAATACGAAAAACTTCTGCTCAGTTGGGATGCAGATACAGTTGTATGCGACTATATATCGGGTATGACGGACAACTATTGTGTCAAAATCTTTGAGGATTTGTTTATGCCTATACCCAGATACTAAATTTAATTTTTCTGTAATAAAGTTTTAAATAAAAAAAGGGATTTTTTGTTTTTTGTCGAATTGGATACATAGGAGGATGATTATGCCTTTATATCCTGAATATTTAATCCGTGAAGTGGCTGACAAAAACGATATCCGCGATGTTATTTCTCAATATGTTAACTTAAAGAAGGCCGGAAACTCATATGTAGGACTTTGTCCGTTTCACAATGAGAAGACGGCTTCCTTTTCTGTATCGCCCCAAAAGGGCATCTTCCATTGCTTTGGTTGCGGCGAAGGCGGCAATGTCATTCACTTTCTTATGAAAATTGAAAATATGCCATTTGTTGAGGCTGTCGAAAAGCTGGCACAGCGTGCGGGTATATCTCTGCCCAAAATTGATGAGAAAGAGAGCAAACGCCACGCACTTGCCGCGCGCCAGAGAGATATTTTGTACGAAATCAATATGCAGGCGGCAGAGTTTTTTTACTCCAACTTAAAGGACGCTCCAAATGCCGTAGAATACCTGAAAAGAAGAACTCTCACCGGCGGCGATGCCAAGAAGTTTTTTATAGGCTATTCCAAGGATAGCTGGGATGCACTTTTCAATCATTTGAAGAAAAAAGGTTACACCGAGAGTGATATTTTAAGTGCAGGGCTCATAAAGTCAAGTGAAAACGGAAAATACTACGATGCCTTCCGAGGCAGAGTGATGTTTCCTATATTTGATACAAGAAACCGGGTAATAGGCTTTGGAGGCAGGGTGTTAGATGACAGCAAGCCAAAATATTTAAACTCGCCCGATTCGCCCGTTTTCAGCAAAAGCAGGAACCTTTACTTTTTAAACGCCGCAAGGCGTACTGGCAAAGACTTTGCCATACTTGTAGAGGGGTATATGGATGTTATATCCCTTGCCAAAAACGGGTTTGCAAATACGGTTGCCACACTTGGAACGGCACTTACTTCATCGCAGGCAAAGTTAATCGGTGCCGACTTTAAAGAAGTTGCAATCTGCTATGATAGTGATGAGGCAGGGCAAAAAGCCACAGTAAGAGCCATCACAATACTTCGTCAGCAGGACATCAAGATATCTGTTGTAAACTTAAACGGCAAAAAAGACCCCGATGAATATATCAATTCCTTTGGCGTTACGAGGTTTAACAATGCACTTTCAAAGCGAAAAACGGATATGATGTATTTAATTGACATTTTGGAGTCAAAATATGATATAACGCAAAATTCCGAGAGAGTAAGCTATATATCTGAGGTTCTTGAATATTTCAAACTAATCAGAAACCCTGTTGAGCTCGATGTTTATGTGGAGGAGCTGTCAACAAGGACCAAGGTTTCCTCAAATGCCATATATTCTCAGCTCGGTATCGTAAAGGCGGTAAACACCAAATCTTCGCCCAAGACGGAAACACCCGATGTTACATCGCTTTTTCAAAGAAAAGCACCCACATCGTCGGACGCCGCACTGGAAAAGACAAGGCAGAGCTTTTTGGCTCTTCTTGTTTCGGACAAAGCTCTCTATAACCGTAACAAGCAGTATATAACGAGAGAACTTTTTGAAAACGAAACACACAAAAAGCTTCTTGACTATGTGATGGCGTTTTATGATATAGGCAAAATAGTAGAACCGTCGGCAGTATTGGATTACTTTACAACTGACGAGGAAATCCGAGAAATTTCGCTAATCCTTTCTATTGATAACAAAACTGACAACTCGCAAAAAGCCTTTGATGATTATCTCAAGGTTATCACAGACAGGATGAACCGAAAAAAGATTTTAAGTAAATTATCGGGAAATAACCCCGACAAGATAAATGAATTAAACAAAATTATCAAAAACCAATGATACTTTCGAAGTAGGGAAAGGAGCATTATAGTGGACATAAAAGAAGAAAAGAATGTGACAGACAAAAAAGCCGTCATACTGGAACTTGTGGAAACCGGCAAAAAGAAGGGTATTCTCTCATACAAGGAAATTGAGGACGCACTTTCGGAATTTGACCTGGAGGTCAAAGACATAGAAAAGGTCTATGAAAATCTTGAAAGTATGGGTATTGAACTTGTAAAGGATTTGGACAAGGAATTGGAAGAAATCCAGGCAAACGAGGAAGAGATAGACTTAACAGTTCCCGAGGGTATAGGTCTTGACGACCCGGTAAGAATGTATCTTAAGGAAATAGGAAAGGTTCCGCTTCTTTCTGCAGAGGACGAAACCCGCTATGCCGAAATGATGCATCATGGTGACGAGCGTGCCAAAAAACGCCTTGCAGAAGCCAACTTAAGACTTGTTGTAAGCATCGCCAAGAGGTATGTCGGACGCGGAATGCTCTTTCTTGACCTTATTCAAGAGGGTAACTTGGGTCTTATAAAAGCTGTAGAAAAGTTTGACTACACCAAAGGATTTAAGTTTTCGACATATGCTACCTGGTGGATAAGACAGGCTATCACAAGAGCTATCGCCGACCAGGCAAGAACTATAAGAATTCCTGTTCATATGGTAGAAACAATCAACAAGCTAATCCGTGTTTCCCGTCAGCTTCTCCAGGAACTGGGCAGAGAACCTCATGTTGACGAAATTGCCAAAGAAATGAATATGAGCGAGGACAGAGTCCGCGAAATTATGAAGATAGCACAGGAACCCGTTTCGCTCGAAACACCCATAGGCGAAGAAGAGGACAGCATTCTGGGAGACTTTATACCGGACAGCGATGCACCTGCACCGTCTGAAATGGCTGCATTTACTCTTCTCAAAGAACAGCTTATAGAAGTTCTTGACACTCTGACACCCAGGGAAGCCAAGGTTTTAAAACTCCGTTTTGGCCTTGACGACGGAAGAAACCGCACTCTTGAAGAGGTAGGCAAGGAATTTAATGTAACAAGAGAGCGTATAAGACAGATAGAGGCAAAGGCGTTAAGAAAATTAAGACACCCCAGCAGAAGCAAAAAACTAAAGGACTTTCTTGAGTAATGAAAAAAGGAATTGTTGAAAAATTCGTAATTCTTCTTCTGGCAATAAGCATCACTGCAACGGTGGGTTTTGTGATAAACCGAACTTTAATTCCAAAGGATGTATCAGTTCAAAATCAAACAAAAGATGCCAAAAGATTTAAAGTCGAAATTAAAGGCGAGGTAAAAAACGAAGGTGTATACTCTG
This sequence comes from Clostridia bacterium, assembly GCA_045544515.1. GTDB lineage: Bacteria > Bacillota > Clostridia > UMGS1810 > UMGS1810 > RGIG8748. Next base: position 249,433 of record JAZPZD010000021.1, read on the forward strand.
TAGAGGAGGGCGCCCGGGTTTGCGATGTGATATATGCATCCGGAGGAATTACCAAAAGAGCCAGATTAGAGAGTGTTGACCTGTCCGCTATAGTTACAGAGGGAACAGTTATCACAATTCCATCTTCGCCTTACCAAGACGGCATACTGCCTGCAATAAATATCAATACCGCAGACGAAAATGCACTAGGTCTTATACCCGGTATCGGGCCAAAAATTGCCAAACGCATCGTTGATTATCGGGATAAAAACGGAGAGTTTTCGGATATTTCCGATATCAAAAGGGTAAACGGAATAGGCGAAAAGAAATATAGTGAAATTAAGGATTATATTATAACGGAGGAAACTCAAAAATGAAAATTTTGATTGTTGATGATGAAAAGCTTCTTGTAAAGGGTATGAAATTCAATTTTGAACAGGACGGCTATGTTGTAGAAACAGCATACGACGGCGAAGAAGCACTAAAGCTTGCACACGACAAAAACTTGGATATCATTATTCTCGACCTTATGCTTCCCAAGATAGACGGACTTTCTGTATGTCAGAAAATCAGAGAATTTTCGAGTATACCGATTATTATGGTTACTGCAAAAACCGAAGATATGGACAAAATCATGGGTCTTGAATACGGTGCCGACGATTACATAACCAAGCCGTTTAATATTTTGGAATTAAAGGCGAGAGTCAAGGCTATTATGCGTCGTATCACACCCGTTGCCAAAGAGGGAGACCGTTCCAAAATCCGCATGGGTGCGGTGGAGCTTGACTACAATCAGCGCACAGTTACAATAGAGGGCAAAACAATTGATTTAACAAGTAAAGAATTTGACCTTATGGATCTTCTTGTGTGCAATCCCGGCAAGGTGTATTCCAGAGACAATCTTTTGGATCTCATATGGGGTTACGACTATCCCGGCGATGCAAGAACTGTTGATGTTCATGTAAGAAGATTAAGAGAAAAGATTGAGCCCAACAGTGCAGAGCCTGTATATTTGCTTACAAAGTGGGGAGCTGGTTACTATTTCAAAGATATCACATAAACTAAAATACAAGATAAATAAGCATTTGTCTGTAAAAATCGCAGTTGTATATTTCATGGTGGCGTTTCCTGTGATACTTGCAGCCTGCACGCTTATGAGCACAGTGGCTATGAATGTGTCCGACGGCGCATCGCTGTCCAGTGCATCTGCGTTTTATCTTATTGCAAATGTGCTCATCATATCCCTTGTTACAACTTTTCTCACAGATATAGTGGTTACTGTATCGGTAGTTTCGTTAAGAAAGCGTATTACCGAATATACAAATGCCATACAGATTATGTCGCAAGAGGACCGCACCGACGAAAAACTTGTTGTTTCCGGATGCGACGAAATATCGGATTTAGCGAACGCTTTTAATGAAATGAGCGACAAGTTTGCCATTATTGAAAAACAGCGTACAGAGTTTGTGTCCAATGCGTCGCACGAATTAAAGACCCCGCTTAGCTCTATTAAGCTTATGGCAGATTCGATTATTCAGACACCCGAAATTACCATGGACTATGTAAGGGAATTTCTCTCTGATATGAACGAAGAGGTAGAGAGGCTCAATCGTATAGTAAATAAGCTCCTTTACATAACCAAGCTCGACACCCTCACCGAAAATATGTCGGGAACACTTGAACTTATTAATCTCAAGGATGTTGTTATGGGTATCAACAAGAACCTTATACCTATAGCAGAAATGGAAGAAAAAGAAATCATACTAAATGCTGACGAAGATATTCTCATTATGGCAAACAAGGATATTCTTTGGCAGGCGGTATACAATATAGTAGATAACGCACTTAAATATACCTCCGAAAACGGAAAGGTAGAGGTTACTCTTACCAAGGAACCCAAAAAAGCTATAATTTCCGTAAAAGATAACGGAGTGGGAATATCATCGGAGGACATACACAGAATATTCGATAGATTTTATCGTGTGGATAAGGCAAGAAGCCGCGAAACAGGCGGTACGGGTCTTGGGCTTTCCATAGCACATTCTGCAATAGAATTTCACAATGGCGTAATAGAAGTTTCGTCAACTCCCGGGGAAGGAAGCGAATTTAGGATTGTGCTTCCTTTGGTGGATTGGTTATAAAAAAGGACTGGTGTATTATGAAAAAGCTTTGCTTAGTTTTAACACTTGTGTTTGTTTTGATGCTTACTTCCTGCTCATTAGGTAAGGACACACCGACAAAGACACCTTCCAATGACAAAGAGGTTGTATTACAGGAAAAAGAGGAGATGCTCTATGAGTATGTGCTCTATTATCCCGATTCTCAGGCACAGACCTTAAACCCGGTTGTGAAAAAAGCAATCAAAGAAAAAGTAACTGATGAAGAATTTGTATTGACAGAGCTCTTAAAGGTAAAAGGATCCGAGGATGGCAAATACTTAAGTGTGATTGCACCAGATACAAGGCTCAATTCGTGCTCTGTTAAAGACGGCATATGCACTGTTGATTTTAACAAGGCTTTCTTAAATATTAAGGGTACTGCCACACAAAAGATGGCTGTGTATTCGGTTGTAAACACACTTTGTAATATGGACAGCGTAGAGAGCGTACAGTTTTTAATCGACGGCGAAAAGGTGGAAATCTTTGGCGGTTACATTTTTGATGAGCCGTTTGAAGCAGACTTATCTATAATAGCGGAGTAATTTTTTATGCAAAAAAACAATCTTCCAATAGGTGTATTTGATTCCGGCGTGGGCGGTGTCAGTGTGCTCAGGCACCTTATACGCATCATGCCCAACGAAAACTATATATATCTGGGTGATTCCAAAAATGCTCCTTATGGCACCAAAAGCCATGAGGAGATATTTCTGCATGCACAGGAGTGTGCATCGCAGCTTCTTCAGACAGGCATCAAAGCTCTTGTTGTTGCGTGCAATACTGCCACAAGTGTATGTATTGACAATTTGAGGGAAAAATATGAAGGTACCATAGTTGTGGGTATAGAGCCTGCACTAAAACCGGCAGTAACATCAAAAAAAGGTGCCACTGTCGTGGTAATGGCAACACCTCTTACTCTTAAAGAAACCAAGTTCAAAAGGCTCTGCGAAACATACGGAAGCCAGTCAACTATCATTCCGCTTCCTTGTCCGGGTCTTATGGAGCTTGTAGAAAAGGGTGCTGCAGACGAAAATGAAACCAGGCAGTTTCTCGAAAAATGTTTTAGCGGCATAGACTTAATTTCTGTAGATGCTGTTGTACTGGGATGCACGCACTATCCGTTTGTACAGGACAGCCTAAAGGCTATCCTTCCCAACGCAACTATATATGACGGAGGAGAGGGGACAGCCAGACAGGTAAAGAGACTTCTTGAAAAATCAGATCTTATTACAGACAGAGATTATCCGGGCGAGGTTGAATTTCAAAACACGCTCAATAACGAGAAAGTAAATAAACTTGCGAAAAAACTTTTAAATCAAAAAATCCGCTAAATTACTATTGTAAAAAGTAAAAAAATGGTGTAAAATATAATTTATGGGTTAATAATTTAAAACATTTAAAATACAGGAGGATAACAATGAGTTTTATTGAGAGAATCAAAGAAAGAGCAAGACAAGACAGAAAGACAATAGTTCTTCCCGAATCTATGGACAGAAGAACACTCGAAGCTGCTGAAACTATTCTTAAAGAGGACATTGCCGATATCATAATCATCGGTACACCCGAAGAAATCGAAGAAAACGGCAAAGGTCTGGATATTTCCAAGGCAACAATAATAAACCCCTTTACATACGAAAAGACCGAAGAGTACTTGAACCTTTTCGTAGAGCTCAGAAAGTCAAAGGGTCTTACATATGAAGAAGCCAAAAAGACTGCACTTGGCGATTATATGTACTATGCCTGCCTTATGGTTAAAGCAGGCGATGCAGACGGTGTAGTATCGGGTGCTTGCCACTCTACTGCAAACACATTAAGACCGAGTCTGCAGATTATCAAAACCAAACCCGGTGTCAAGCTCGTGTCGGCATTCTTCCTTATGGTTGTTCCCGACTGCGAATACGGTGCAAACGGCACATTCATCTTTGCAGACAGCGGACTTGAACAGAATCCCGACCCCGAAAAGCTCGCAGCTATCGCTGCTTGCTCTGCAGAATCTTTTGAACTTCTTGCAGAAAAGGAAGCTATCGTAGCTATGCTTTCTCACTCTACCAAGGGCAGTGCAAAGCACGCAGATGTAGACAAGGTTGTAGAAGCTACAAGAATTTGTAAGGAAAACAACCCCGGACTTAAAGTAGACGGCGAGCTCCAGTTGGATGCTGCAATAGTTCCTTCCGTTGGCTCTTCCAAGGCTCCCGATTCCGATGTTGCAGGTAAGGCAAATGTACTTGTGTTCCCTGACCTTGATGCAGGTAACATCGGTTACAAACTCGTACAAAGACTTGCCAAGGCAGAAGCATACGGTCCTGTAACACAGGGTATAGCAATGCCTATAAACGACCTCTCAAGAGGATGCTCTGCAGACGATATCGTAGGTGTTGTTGCAATTACAGCAGTACAGGCACAGGGCAACAAGTAATATATATCACTTTGAAAGGATTTGATTTATAATGAAAATTTTGGTTATCAATGCAGGCAGCTCCTCGCTTAAATATCAGTTTATCGATATCGAAACAGAGGCAGTTCTTGCAAAAGGTCTTTGCGAAAGAATAGGCATCGAAGGCTCAATGCTTACTCAAAAGGTAGAAGGCAAAGAAAATTTAGTAAGAGAAGAACATATGAACGACCACTCTGATGCAATTAAGATGGTTATCGAAGCTCTTACAGGCCCTGAACACAATGTTATCTCCGATATGAAAGAGATTGACGCAGTAGGTCACAGAGTTGTACACGGCGGCGAAGTATTCAGCGGTTCTGTTGTAATAGATGACAAGGTTATGGATGCATTAAGAGAATGTATTCCGCTTGCACCATTACACAACCCTGCAAATATAATCGGTATCGAAGCTTGTCAGAAGGCAATGCCCGGCACACCCCAGGTAGGTGTATTTGATACTGCATTCCATCAGCAGATGCCCAAGAAAGCGTATATGTATGCTCTTCCTTACGAAATGTATACAAAGCACAAGGTAAGAAGATACGGTTTCCACGGTACAAGCCACAAGTATGTTGCACAGCAGGCTGCAAAGATGCTGGGCAGACCCCTCGAGGAATTAAAGATTATCACAGCACACCTTGGCAATGGTTCCTCTGTTGCTGCAGTTATGAACGGTCATTCCGTTGATACTTCTATGGGATTTACACCTTTGGCAGGCGTTCCTATGGGAACACGCTGCGGTGACATTGACCCTGCTATTGTAACCTATATTATGGAAAAAGAGGGCCTTGACGCAAAAGGCGTTGATGCTCTTATGAACAAAGAGTCCGGAGTGTTTGGTATTTCCGGAATAAGCAGCGACTTCAGAGACCTCGAAGCTAATATGGAAACAAATGAGAGAGCAAAGCTTGCACTCGATATGTTTGCATATGGTGTCAAGAAGTTAATCGGTAGCTATGCTGCTGCTATGGGCGGAGTAGATGCTGTTGTATTTACAGCAGGCGTTGGCGAAAACACCAAGATTACAAGAGCCGATGTAACAGAGGGTCTTGAATTTATGGGTATCAAGATTGATAGCGAATTAAACGACTGCAGAGGAGTGCAGAGAGACATATCTGCTCCCGATGCCAAAGTAAAGACTTTGGTTATTCCTACCAACGAAGAACTTATGATTGCATTAGATACTGCAGCATTAGTAAAATAATTATAATATTGGTAAAAAAAACTTGACAAATTGCAAATAAATATATATAATAGTTTTGTTATGTCGAGGTGTATTATGGTTTTAGATGTATCACAGCTAATACAGAACGACGGCGCAGTAAAGGAATTGGATTTTTCCGTTGAGGCGGACAACTTTTCCTTTAGCGGTCAGGATATTGTTTTTGAAACACCTTTTCATCTTAAAGGAACAGTAAAAAACATTGCAGGGGTTTTATATTTAGAGCTCGATGCAGATGTATCCTTTAAAACTCAGTGCGCCAGATGCTTAGATAGTGTCACAGTTCATCATTCTTTTGATGTAAGCGAGGTTTTTTCCAAAACCGAGATTGCAGATTTGGAGGATGATGTAACCGTTATCGACTCGGGCAACATCGATTTGGACGAGGTTGTTACAAAGGCTTTTATAGGCACTGTGCCTATAAATTACCTGTGCAGCGATGATTGCAAAGGACTTTGTAAACATTGCGGATGCAATCTCAACAAGGAAACCTGCTCGTGCGAGGACGACAACATAGATCCGAGACTGGCAGTACTAAAACAATTTTTAAAAGATTAGTTTCTTAAAATATCGGGAGGTGGAATCATGGCAGTACCCAAGAGAAAAACATCAAAAGCAAGAAGAGATAAAAGAAGAGCAAATTGGAAGCTCGTTTTACCGGGTATGGTAAAATGCCCCAAGTGTCAGGAATACAAATTACCGCACAGAGTTTGCAAAGCTTGCGGTTACTATGATGGCAAAGAAGTAATAAAGGAACAATAAGCTTTTCCGAAGACCTGTCCTTAAAAGAGGGCAGGTCTTTTAAGCAGTCGGAGTTATTTTATGAAAAAGTATGAGTATCTGTTATTTGACCTCGACGGAACGATTGTCGATTCTTCCGAGGGTATATATAAATCTTTTAAATATGCACTAAGTCATTATGGCATAACCGTTGAGGATTTAAACGACTTAAGGGTAGTAATAGGACCGCCCTTAAAGGATTGCTTTATGGGTATGTATAATTTTGATGAAGACAAGGCCATTGAAGCTGTTGCAAAATACAGAGAACGCTACTCTGTCACGGGTTTATTTGAGTGCAGCATTTATGACGGTATAGATGTGCTTTTGGAAAGCTTGTATAACAAAGGCTACAAGTTGGTCCTGGCTACAAGCAAGCCCGAAGTTTATGCCAAAAAAATCCTTGAAAACAAAAAATTGGACAAATACTTTTACTATATAGCAGGTGCTCAAATAGGCGGAAAAATCTGCAACAAAGAGGATGTTTTAAGTTATATCATAGATACTCTCGAAATAGACGATGTTTCTAAATGCCTTATGATAGGCGATACCAAATACGACCTCGCCGGTGCAAAAGAGTTCAATATTGATGCACTGGGAGTACTTTACGGATTTGGAAAGTATGATGAGCTTATATGCTATCCAAGCATTGCACTTGCCAATACAGTGGAGGAAATAGGCACTTATCTTTAATGATTGTGAGGTAGCTTTATGTCAAAAGCGATTGTAAAATCTGTCGATCCCGATTCTATTGCACAGGACTGCGGCATAGAAAAAGGCGATATAATTACCAAAATTAATAACAAAGAATTCAAGGATGTGCTTGACTTTCGCTATCTTACATCTGATGAGTATTATGTTGTTGAAGTTCAGAAATCCGACGGAACTCTGGAAGAAATAGAAGTGTACAACGATATGTATGAACAGTTTGGATGCGAGTTTGAAAATTCACTTATGGATGACGCCAAAACCTGTCATAACAAGTGTATATTCTGCTTTATGGACCAGCTCCCCGATAATATGAGAAAGACTATGTACTTTAAAGATGACGATGTGCGTCTGTCTTTTTTAGAGGGCAACTATGTCACTTTAACCAACTTATCTGATGATGATATCGACCGTATCTGTTCACTTAAGGTAAGCCCGATAAATGTTTCTGTTCATGCAACCGATGGGCTTTTACGATGCAAAATGCTAAATAACCGCTTTGCAGGAAATTTGCTCTCTGTAATGAAACGCTTTAGCGAAGCAGGCATATTTATGAATGCCCAGATTGTGCTTTGCAAGGGCATAAATGACGGAGAAAATTTAAAAAAGTCTTTGTACGACCTTGCATCTTTGTTCCCGTATATACGAAGCATTTCTGTTGTTCCTGTAGGTCTTACGGGTTTTAGAGACGGACTATATCCTCTTGAATCTTTTGAAAAAGATGATTGCAGACAGGTTATACAAGAGGTCGAGGAGTATCAAAAGGATTTTATACACAAATTCGGTACAAGACTTGTATTTCTTGCAGACGAATTTTATATTAAAGGCGGATTAGAACTGCCCGACTTTGAAAGCTATGAGGAGTTTTTGCAGATAGAAAACGGTGTTGGCTTGATGAAAACACTTGAATGTGAAATAGACGAGGTTTTATTAGAGCCAACGGGCAAAGCCACCCCTTGCAAAAAGTCCATCGCAACATCAGAAATAGCATATGATTATATCTGTAGTTTCGTAGGAAAGATAAAGGATAAATATCCTGTTCTGGATATAAATATATATAAAATAAAAAACAACTTCTTCGGCGGTGCCATTACCGTAACAGGTCTTTTGTGCGGGTGCGACATCATAGACCAGCTAAAGGATAAAGACCTTGGCGAAAAGCTTCTTTTGTCAGGGAGTATGTTTAAATCTGATTGTGACATTTTGTTAGATGATGTCACCAAGGAGAAAATAGAGAGAGAACTTAATGTACAAGTTATCATAAACGACAATACAGGCAGGGATTTTGTAAGGTCAATTTTATTATGAGGGGATTGATTTTAATGAAGAAACCAACCTTTGCAATAGTCGGCAGACCAAATGTAGGCAAGTCGACACTTTTTAACAAATTAATAGGAGAGAGAATATCCATCGTCGAGGATACCCCCGGTGTTACCCGCGACAGAATATATGCCGAGGGCGAGTGGGTAGGCAAGAAGTTTATCCTTATAGACACAGGCGGAATAGAACTCAAAACCGACGATGTCATCCCCGGTCAGATGCGTCTGCAGGCAGAGATGGCAATAGAGATGTCCGATGTCATAATATTTATGGTGGATGTAAAGTCGGGTCTTACCTCTGCGGACAAGGATGTTGCCGCTATGCTGTTAAAAAGCGGCAAACCAATCGTTCTTGTATGTAACAAGGTCGACAATGTGGGCGATGTTCCTATGGAGTTTTACGAATTCTACAATCTGGGTATGGACGACCCCATTGCGATTTCTTCCATACACGGTCTTGGAACAGGCGATCTTCTTGACAAATTGTACAGTTATATAGATTTTGACGCAGAAGATGATGAGGACGAAGAAGCGATAAAGGTTGCCGTAATCGGCAAGCCCAATGTCGGTAAATCTTCTCTTATCAACAAAATTCTTGGCGAAAACCGAGTAATAGTAAGCGACATCGCAGGCACTACCCGAGATGCTATAGACACACCCTACGAGCACGAAGGACAAAAATATGTCTTTATAGATACCGCCGGTATGCGTAAAAAGGGCAAAATAGACGAAAATGTAGAGCGTTACAGCGTAATTCGTTCTCTTGCCGCGGTAGACAGATGCGATGTTGTGCTAATACTTATAGATGCCCAGGAGGGTGTAACCGAGCAGGATACCAAGATAGCAGGTTATGCTCATGAAAAGGGCAAGGCAAGCATAATATGTGTTAATAAATGGGATTTGGTGGACAAAGAAACAAACACAATGGAGCGTTATCGCAAGGATGTAGAACGCGACCTGGCATATATGACATATGCCCCTGTTGCCTTTTTCTCTGCCAAAACAGGTGCAAGACTAAATAAGATTTTTGAGCTTATTAAGTATGTCAATATTCAGCACGCTATGCGTGTTTCCACCGGTGTATTAAACGATGTGTTAAACGAGGCTATTACCAAGGTTCAGCCACCCTCCGACAAGGGCAAAAGGCTCAAAATCTACTATATCACACAGGCTACTACAAAGCCGCCCACATTCATACTCTTTGTTAACGACAGAGAGCTTGCACATTTTTCGTATATAAGATATTTAGAAAACCAGATAAGGACATCTTTTGGTCTTGAGGGTACGCCCGTAAGGTTTATAATAAGAGAACGCGGAAAGGATGAATGATATGGAACTATTTTCGTATATCATAACAGGTGTAATTGCATATCTCTTGGGCAGTATTAACACCGCAATAATAATTTCTGCCTTAAGCGGCAAAGATATAAGAAAAGAGGGCAGCGGCAATGCCGGTGCTACCAATACCTTAAGAGTAATGGGCAAAAAGGCTGCAGCTCTTGTGGCACTTTTTGATGCTCTAAAGGGTGTTTTTGCTGTTATAATTGCAAGGGTTGTATCGTCTATTGCAGGTATAGATGCCAATATCCCTGTTTGTATCAGTGCACTACTTGTAGTGCTTGGCCACATTTACCCTGTGTATTTCGGTTTTAAAGGCGGCAAGGGCATTATGACATCTATTGCTGTTGTCTTTATGCTCGATTGGAGAATGGGTCTAATACTTTTTGTTATCTGCATAGCAATAATGCTTATAACCAAATATGTATCGCTCGGCTCGTGCATAGGTGCGGTGATGTTTCCAGTTCTTGCGGCGATTTTTCATACTGAAAATACAGTGCTGATAATCGTATCTGTAATTATCGCACTTCTTGCAGTTGTTAAGCACAGAACCAATATTGCAAGGTTAATAAAGGGTACAGAATCCAAACTCAATTTCAAAAAATAGAAAATAATATATATTTTAATCGCGTTTTGGAAAAAAATATATATTATTGTATTGAAAATATAAGAAAATTATTGTAAAATTAAGTATATAATTTATTTTTCAGGAGGCAAAACTATGATCAGTTTTGATTATTCAAAAGCGGCTTCTTTCATATCTGATGAAGAAATCAAGAATATGAAATCTATCACAGAAACCGCTGTTAAAACTCTCACAGAGGGAACCGGTGCAGGAAATGACTTTTTGGGTTGGATAAATCTCCCCGAAAACTATGATAAAGAAGAATTTGCAAGAATTAAAAAGTGTGCAGATAAGATATGCTCGGATTCCGAAGTTTTGGTAGTTGTAGGTATCGGCGGTTCGTATCTTGGGGCAAGAGCTGCGATAGAAATGCTTACAGACAGCTTCTATAACTTGAGAGAAGACAAAAAGACCCCAAAAATTTTGTTTGCGGGCAACACAATAAGCTCCACCTACCTTTCTGACCTTATTTCATATGTAAAGGACAAGGATTTCTCTGTTAATATCATATCCAAATCGGGTACAACAACAGAGCCAGCTATAGCTTTCCGTATGCTTCGCTCACTTCTTATAGAAAAATACGGCGAAGCGGAAGCAAAGAAGAGAATATATGCCACAACGGATAAACAGAGAGGAGCACTCAAAGAGTTTTCCGACAAAGAGGGCTACGAGACATTTGTAATTCCCGATGATGTAGGCGGAAGATTTTCTGTTCTTACAGCAGTGGGACTGCTGCCCATAGCTGCAGCCGGAATAGATATAGACGCTATTATGCAGGGTGCATATGACGCTATGAAGCAATATAGTAAGCCATATGACGAAAACGACTGCTACAAATATGCTGCCGTAAGAAATATCTTAAACCGCAAGGGCAAAAGTGTAGAAATTATGGTTAACTACGAGCCTGCACTCATCTATTTTTCAGAATGGTGGAAACAGCTCTATGGTGAGAGCGAGGGCAAGGACCAGAGGGGAATTTTCCCGGCGTCTTGCAGTTTTTCAACAGATCTGCATTCTATGGGACAGTACATTCAGGACGGAACAAGACTTATGTTTGAAACTGTTTTAAGTGTAGGAGCACCCAAGAGCGATATAGAAATTCCCTATGATGAGGCAAATGTTGACAAGCTCAACTTCCTTGCAGGAAAATCCCTTGACTATGTTAATACCAAGGCGTTCCAGGGCACACTTTTGGCTCACACAGACGGAAATGTACCCAACCTTATCATAAATATCCCCAAGCTCGATGCCTACAACTTTGGTGCACTTGTGTACTTCTTCGAAAAGGCTTGCGGTGTAAGCGGATATATTTTAGGTGTTAATCCCTTTAACCAGCCGGGTGTTGAAGCATACAAAAAGAATATGTTTGCACTTCTCGGTAAACCCGGATACGAGGCAGAAAAGGAAGAATTAGAAAAAAGGCTATAATATAAGACAGGGCTGTAATTTTACAGCCCTTTTTAGTAGGTGAATTTATGCTTTTAACCCCAAGACTTAAAAAGATTGCAGATTTAATACCCAAGGGCAGTACGCTTGCAGATATCGGCACAGACCACGCATATCTTCCTGCATATTGTGTATTAAACTCTATATCTCCCAGTGCAATAGCTATGGATATAAATAGGGGTCCTTTAAACAGTGCCGCACAGACAGTAAGTAATTACTCTTTAACAGACAAAATAGACTTAAGGCTGTCCGATGGTATAGCAAAGCTCAACAAGGGAGAAACAGATGTAATCGTAATTGCAGGTATGGGAGGACTTCTTATCAAAAATATTTTGTCAAAGGATAGTTCTCTTATAAAGGAAGGGACAACCCTTATACTCCAGCCAATGCTTGCACAAAAGGAACTAAGGGAGTATCTTTATACCTCGGAAAATGCCGTAACGAATGAATACCTTGCACGCGAAGGCGACAAGATATATAATATCATCGTGGCAAAAGCCGGATATAATTCGGACTATAATAAGGAGGATATAGTAATCGGCAGAAACATAAAATCAAATTCTCCCGAACTATATAAATTGTACATAGAACGAAACATACGCATTTTGAACAAAATTATAGACGGTCAATGCAAAGCATCCAACAGGGATACAGATGCACTAAACACCGCAAAGGCAGAACTAGAAATGCTTAAAAAGGAGATTTAGCATATGACGATAAAAGATATAGCAGAGCTTTTTGAACAGAAATTCCCGCTATCGTATGCTTTTGACGGGGATAATGTGGGTCTTATAGTAGGAGATAAAACTGCAGAGGTTAGCAAGGTGCTTCTTACCTGCGATGTAGACGAGCAAGTTGTGGCAGAAGCAATAGAGAAGAATGCAAACCTTATCTTTAGCCATCATCCGCTTATGTTTAATCCCATATCTGCACTTACTGAGGATAATGCCGAGATGCGTGCAATCAGGCTTATGATTGCAAATGGTATTTCTTTATACAGTGCACATACCAATCTGGATACCGCACAAGGCGGTCTCAATGACTATATGGCGTATCTTCTCGGTATGAAAAAAACCGAGGTGATAGATGTCATCTGCGAGGACAAAAGAGGAGTTTCCGGATACGGCAGAATGTGCACTCTCGATAATCCTGTTACAATGAAAGAACTTATGGACAAGGTTATTAAGGTGTTTGATGCAGACGGACTTAAGTATACAGGAAATCTCACCGACAAGGTGAAAAAATTAGCTATAAACACCGGCGGAGGTGCAGGGATAATAGATAAGTGCATAGAAATGGGCTGTGACACATTAATCACAGGCGATGTCAAATACAACGGATATTTAGATGCACTATCCTGCGGACTTAAGATAGTGGATATAATGCATTTTGACAGCGAAAAGATTTGCAAGGAGCTTTTTGAAAATTGGTTTTCGGATAATATTGTGTCTGTAGAAACCGCAAAATCGACTGCAAATGTAAACTTAATCAAAAGCTATCATATTTGACACAAAAAGTAAAATCTGTTATCATATATATGTGAGCAGAGCAGACAGTTGCGGGCAGAAGCCGAAAGGCTCTGCACGAGGAAAGTCCGAGCATCACAGAGCAGGGTGCCGGGTAACTCCCGGTGGAGGCGACTCTAAGGAAAGTGCAACAGAAAGATATACCGCTGTTTTATACAGTAAGGGTGAAAAGGTGAGGTAAGAGCTCACCGGTGCAGGGGAGATCCTGCAGCCGTGTAAACCCCATCCGATGCAACACCGTAATGGAAGGTTAAGCTTGCTCGGCGTCTTCTTAAGGTGGCTGGAGGTGTATAGAAATATACATCGTAGATAGATAACTGTCCAATACAGAACTCGGCTTATAGCTTTGCTCACATTATGATATATATTAAATCTCTGCTTTTGCAGGGATTTTTTTCTTTTTTTGCAAAAAGTACTTTACAACTTTAGCATAATAAAGTATAATGTATGTATCAAAAGAATTCTTGGAGGAATTTATTATGAAAAAATTACTTACACTTTTACTCGTTTTTACAATGCTTTTTGTGTTTGCTGCATGCGGTAACGATGTGCAAACACCTGAAAACGATGTTGCAGAACAAACAAGCTATGACGGTCTTGATATCGCATTAGAGCTTACAAGCGAAGAATACGGTATCGGTTTTAGAAAAGGCTCCGACCTTACAGACAAGGTTAACGCTCTTATCGACGAACTCAAAGCAGACGGTACTCTCGATGCTTTAGCAGAAAAGTATCAGCTTACATTGTCCGAAGCAGAAACACCCGATGCTGTTGAAGCAACTGTAAAAGACATCGACTATATCACCGAAAACGGCAAGATGATAATCGGTATCACCGACTATGCTCCCATGAACTACAAAGACGACAAAGGCAACTGGACAGGTTTTGATACAGAATTTGCAGAAGCTGTATGCGAAAAGCTCGGCGTAAAGGCAGAATTTGTAGAAATCGAATGGGATAACAAGTTTATCGCATTAGAGTCCAAGGCTATTGACTGTATCTGGAACGGAATGACAATTTCCGAAGAAGTATTAAAGAACACAAGCTGCTCCAAAGCATATGTTAAAAATGCACAGGTTGTTGTAATGGCAGAAGACAAGATTGCAGACTACAAAGATGCTGAAGCTATGAAGGAACTTTCCTTTGCTGTAGAATCCGGCTCTGCAGGTGCAACCGCAGCAAAAGACAGCGGATTTGAAGATGTTCTTGAAGCAGGCACACAGACAGATGCTCTTCTCGAAGTACAGAGCGGTGCGTGCGACGCTTGCATTATCGACCTCACAATGGCAAATGCAATGCTCAAGAAATAATCACTACAAGATATATTAATTTTACAGGGGACTGCAGATATTCTGCAGCCCCCGATTAATGTTATGAGGTAATACAATGTTTTCTCTCGACCCCAAATTTATAGAAGTTTCGCTTAAACTTCTGGAAGGCTTTTATGTAACATTCAAGATTTTCGGGCTTACACTGCTTTTTGCTCTGCCGTTAGGTCTTATAATAAGCTTCGGTTCAATGAGCCGCTTTGCACCGCTTAAATGGCTTGTAAAGGGTTTCGTATGGATTATAAGAGGAACCCCTCTTATGCTTCAGCTTATAATATTCTTCTACGGTCCCGGACTTGTAGGTACTTGGGCACTAAGAATGATTTCAAACGGTGCATCGGGATTTTTGATTGAGCACCTTGCTACATGGCATGTGTTTGACAGATTTTTCGCAGTGCTTCTGGCGTTTGTAATCAACTATGCCTGCTATTTTTCCGAGATTTACAGAGGCGGTATAGAGTCCATAAGCAGAGGTCAGTACGAGGCAGGACAAGTTCTCGGTATGACAAAAAGCCAGATTTTCTTCAAGGTTATACTTCTGCAGGTAGTCAAAAGAATAGTTCCGCCTATGAGCAACGAAATCATAACTTTGGTCAAGGATACTTCGCTTGCAAGAATAATTATGGTATACGAAATCATATGGAACGCCCAGAAATTCATCAAGTCCGACGGTCTCTTGTGGCCTCTTTTCTATACGGCGGTATACTATCTTGTGTTCTGCGGAGTTCTTACACTGCTCTTTGGTTACATAGAAAAGAAAATGAGTTATTTCAGGAGTTAATACTATGCCAATATTAGAAGTTAATAATTTAAAAAAGAGCTTTGGCAAAACCGAAGTGTTAAAGGGAATAGATTTTTCGCTTGAAAAAGGCGAGGTGCTGTCCATAATAGGCTCATCCGGAAGCGGCAAAACCACGCTTCTTCGTTGCCTCAATTTCCTTGAATTTGCCGAAGAAGGCACCATAAAGGTAAACGACAAGGTCATCTACGACGGCAAAGACAACCAGAAACTGTCCGATGCCCATATACGCGAGATGAGGCTTCATTTCGGATTGGTTTTCCAGTCGTTCAATCTTTTTCCGCAGTACAATGTTTTAAAGAACATTACCCTGGCACCCACACTTTTAAAGTTTGATACACCGGAAAATATTGAAAAAAATGCCAGAGCACTAATCGAGCGTGTAGGCCTTTCGGACAAGATAGAAAACTACCCATGTCAGCTTTCGGGCGGTCAGCAGCAGAGAGTGGCTATTGCCCGTGCCCTTGCCTTAAATCCGCACATACTTTGCTTTGACGAACCCACAAGTGCACTTGATCCCGAACTCACAGGCGAAGTACTAAAGGTTATAAAAGGCCTTAAGGATAGCGAAAGCACCATGATTATAGTAACACACGAGATGGAGTTTGCCAAAAATGTATCCGACAAGGTGATATTTATGGCAGATGGTGTAATCTGTGAGATGGGAACACCCGAAGAGGTATTTGACAATCCCAAATCCGAGAGAACAAAGCTGTTCTTAAACAAATCGCTTGAGAATATATAATATTATACTATAATGCAACCGTTGCGTACTAACCGCAGCGGTTGACAAATATATGGGAGGAAATAATATGAAAGTAATGCTTGTAAACGGAAGTCCGCATCCTCAAGGCTGCACATATACAGCCCTTATGGAAGTTGCCAAAACACTAAACGAAGAGGGTGTAGAAACCGAAATCTTTAATATTGGAACAGATGTACCGTCTTGCAAAGGCTGCGGTGCATGTGCCAAACTCGGAAGATGCGTTGTTGCAGACTGCGTTAATGATTTTGTACAAAAGGCGAGAGAGGCAGACGGATTTATCTTTGGCTCTCCTGTGCATTTTGCAGCACCGACAGGTGCCATAGCGTCTTTTATGTCCAGAACATTTTATTCGGGTAAGAGTGCGTTTTTATTTAAGCCCGCTGCAGCTGTACTTTCTGCCAGAAGAGGCGGAACAACAGCTGCATTTGACCAGTTAAATAAATTCTTTACAATATCGCAGATGCCTGTTATCTCGTCTAAATACTGGAATATGGTGCACGGCTCAAAGCCCGAAGATGTCCTTAAGGACGAAGAGGGTATGAGTGTAATGCGTGCATTAGGCAGAAATATGGCTTGGTTTTTAAAACTCAAAGAAGCCGGAGAAAAAGCAGGTATTGAGCTTCCAAAACAGGAAGAACAGATAAGAACAAATTTTATAAGATAGATATAAAACTATCGCTTTCTTCAAAACGGAGGAAAATCAAATGAAAAAAGTAGTAGTTGCTATAGATTCGTTCAAAGGCAGTCTCTCGACATTTCAAGCAGGCAATGCCGTAAAAGAGGCAATTTCGCAGCTCTATGAGGACACAGAAGTTATCGTATCTCCGATTGCAGATGGCGGAGAAGGAACTGTTGAAGCTATTGTTTCTTCTTTGAATGGGATGATGGTAGAGATAGCTGTTTGCAATCCATTAGGGGAAAAGATTGAGGCTTATTACGGTATTGTACCTCAAAATCAAACAGCTATTATTGAAATGTCTGCAGCAGCCGGTATTACCCTGATAGGCGAAAATGAACGAAATCCATTGAATACAACGACCTTTGGCGTCGGCGAGATGATACTGGATGCTATTTCCAAAGGATGCAGAAAGTTCGTCATTGGAATAGGCGGCAGTGCAACAAATGATGGCGGAGTCGGTATGCTTCAGGCTCTTGGATTTGAGTTCTTGGATAGCAATGGTAATCAGGTTTCCGCCGGTGCAAAAGGGCTTAAGGATATTGTTACTATAAGGACAGAAAATAAACTTAAAAAGCTTGATGAATGTAGTTTTTGTGTCGCATGTGATGTAAAGAATATTCTCTGTGGTAAAGATGGTTGCAGTGCAATTTATGGTCCGCAAAAGGGTGCAACACCCGAAATGATTAGGGATATGGATTTGTGGCTCGAAAATTATGCTCGCTTAACAAAGCAAATCATTCCTTTTTCTGATGCAAACGCTCCCGGAACAGGGGCGGCAGGCGGACTGGGCTTTGCCTTGTTGTCATACCTGAATGCTGCAATTGAACCAGGAATTGATTTGGTAATGCGAGAAACCAAACTGGAAAGCCAAATATTGTGTGCGGATTTGGTAGTTACAGGTGAGGGGCGCCTTGATGGTCAATCATATATGGGAAAAGCACCGATTGGTGTTGCCAAACTTGCAAAAAAACACAACAAACCGGTTATTGCTTTTTCGGGATGCGTAACTGATGATGCAGTTGGTTGTAACGAGCATGGAATTGATGCATTTTTTCCAATAGTAAGAAAGCCGTGTACATTGGAAGAAGCAATAAATGTGGACAATGCCTATAAGAATTTAAAAGATACAGCTTATCAAGTATTTAGATTGATTAAAACAAATATTTGACAAACGGTTAGATTAAACAAAAACCTGCCACTTGATTATTATTCAAGGGCAGGTTTTTGCTATTTTATATTAAAAATTCATTCCCCTTGTCATTACTCTTTTTTCATTTACCTTGTCGGTAACTTTGCTTAATGCTTCGGCAAATCTTTGATAATGAACGATTTCTCTTTCTCTTAAAAATTTGATTACATCATTTACATCTGCATCATCGGAAAGACGGAGGATGTTGTCGTAGGTTGCTCTTGCTTTTTGTTCTGCTGCAAGGTCTTCATTAAGGTCTGCAAGAGGGTCACCGGAAACAGCAAGATATTCTGCTCTAAATGGAGTTCCATTGGTATTTGCAGGGTACACACCGGTTGAATGATTTATAAAGTAATTATAAAATCCGCTATCTTTTACAAGGTCAGAATCTAAGTCGCGTGTAAGCTGATAAACGAGTGCACCCACCATTTCCAAATGTGCCAATTCGTCTGTCCCAATAGGTTGTCAATGAGAAAGAGAGCGGACAGCCCCGGAGGACCGTCCGCAGGATTATTCGCCGGACATCGGTATTTTTGGATAGAGGGTCAACTCGAAATCATCGGGAGCGTTATTCCAACGACCGTTTTTTGTTTTGAGGTAGACGACCTTTTCCAACACTTCTTTGAGCATATCGTTTTTCGCTTTTGGCGTAGGTAACTCGTCGTATACTTCGAGCAGCTTCTCGACCTTTGGTATAATCTGTTTCCGTCCTTGCTCACGCGACTTGTCAGCGACAATATCAGTACCGAGAGCCACACGCTCCTCCTCATTCTCCTTTATACGCTCGGACAGAACGCGGGACCGTTCAAGGAACTGCTCCGTCGTGTATATACCCTGTTCGAGGAGGTTGTGGGTATTATCCAACTGCTTTTTGAGTGTATCGCATTCAGAGGATAAACGCCGGAGGGCTTTCTCTTTCATAGCCACGACAGAGGCCACTCGGCTCTCCTCTCCGCCCGTTTCCCATTGTAGGCGGTAATCGGATAGCCAATCAGAAAGAGCCTCCAAAATACGCCTCTCGACAAAATGCAGGGCGCAGCTGATATTATCACAGGCGGTATCGGCACACATAAGGGTATCGGGATAGCCGCCCGAATACGGCCGGCGGGTCATACGGTGTCCGCACTTGGCACAAACGACAATACCAGCGAGAGGGTTTTTGACCGTCCCACGCTCACCGACCGGACGCGGAGGATTGCTTGACATCAATTCCTGTGCCATATTGAAAACCTCGATACTGACGAGCGGAGGGTGAAGTCCCTCGGCGACGGTGCATTTCTCTATTGAGTTTCGGGGACGCTCGACAACAACACGCCCATCTACCATTTTCTTGACATCACACCTCCAATTCCAACGGACCTTGCCAATGTAAACCGGGTTTATCAGAATATCCCGGACCGTGGCGGTAACCCAATGGTCGGATTTACGAGGAGGGATTTTGAGAGTGTTAAGGCGGCGGACGATGAGCGAAACACCGAGGCGACGGAAAGAGCCGTCGGGCTGTTCCTCACCGTGCGTATACCAATCAAAAATCATACGGACGACATCAGCCTCCGCCGGGAACGGCTCTAATGTGTACCCCTTATCACCCTTAATTTTGACTCGCTCATAGCCATACGGCGACTGACTGCCGACATACTTACCCTCTTTGACAGAGGCGAGGCGGCCGCGCTGTAAGCGGCGGTTAATAGTCTTATATTCACGACGGGACATAAACAGACCGAACTCGAAGTATTCCTCGTCAAATTCGTTGTTCGGGTCATAGTCCTTTATGGGAGTAATGATTTTGGTATCGGAGAATTTGAAAGTCTGTGCGACTATTCCCTGGTCCACGGTATCGCCACGGGCAAGACGCTCAACCTCCATAACGAGAACGCCGTCCCACACGCCCTGCTCAACCTCCGAAAGGAGTTGTTGCATAACGGGGCGCGCAGCGATAGTTTCGCCCGAAACGATTTCACGGTATATTTGAGTAATATCCAAATGCCGACGCTTTGCAAGGTCAAGCAGAGTGTTTATATGACGAGAGAGGGTTTCGCCCTCACCGCGAGCCTCCGCCTCCGCGTCAGCGCGGGACTTACGAACATAAAGACAATATGGCATAAAAGCACCTCCAACAGAAAAGCCGCCCCGCCCCGGAGGAGCGGAACGGCGGTCAATCCTTTTTATAGTATTCGCCCCAATCGACGTAGATTATGTTGCCTTCCTTTCGGAGTATGCGAGGTCTTCTTTTTTCACCTCAAAGGCAGTATCTATGTCGGCCTGCATAAGTTTATCGAGCAGGGCGCACACATCGTTTTTCAAGGTGTTTTGCAGAGCCATAAGGTTTGACAGGAGGAGCGGATCGGTAACTTGTCCGTCGCAGCCGTCAACAGCCTTTTTGATTTCAGCCCGCCCGGACTGCAAAACGGACATCAATTCTCCGCAGAGAGCCAAACGGTCCTCGTTTTGCTTCACCATATCACGGTTAAGCAGGAGGTAGAAACTGTCGTATATCTGTGCAACCTTATGACGCAGGAGCGGAGGCAGAGCGTCGTAATGCTTTTTGAAATTGATAGAGTCGTTCACAAAAACGACGTCGCTGTGGGTACGGCAATCCTCTACACCGAGGAGGTAATCAACGGACACCCCGAAAAACTGCGCCAAAGAGCAAAGCATTTCGTAGTCCGGCTCTTTACCCTCTGTTTCGTACCCGGAAACGGTAGAGCGGGTTTTATGTATGGCTTTTGCCAAATCAGCCTGTGTCATATCTCGCTCTTTACGGAGAGCGATGAGCCGTTGAGAAAAAATCTTCATAAGCGATACCACCTTTTCAATCTTAAATATTATAGCATAAATGCCCCGTTTTGTGTTCAAATGCCCCTAAAATCGGCAATTTGAAAAATTTTTTGAAAAAATTTTCCGAAAAAACTTGACTTTGCCCCTAAAAGGGGCTATAATATAGTTACAGTCGGACAAAACGACCCAAAACGAAACCCGAAAGGAGGAAAAACAAATGCGAGTCAAACTCGTCAAGCTGCGCGAGGGACGCGGCTACACACAGGAAACATTCTCAAAAGCCGTCGGTATTTCCCGCTCCCATTACTCGCAGATTGAAACGGGAGAGAAAGAGCCGTCCCTCAAAGTTGGTATGAAAATCAAGCGTGTACTTGATTACCACTACGACGATATTTTTTTTAATCACAAATGCCCCGTTTCGGGACAAAAGAGATAAAGAACGCCGCCGAAAGCGTCATATCTCTTTCTTACACCAATATTTTACTGCGAAAGGAGCGATAAATAAATGCCTAAAATGGCGACGAAAGCCGCTAACAATGTCTTTTACAAAGCACGAATGGAAGCCTCATCGTGGAACGACTCTTTGAAGTCGAGGGAGGGCGCAGCCGAGGAAACAGGCGTTGACCGCACCCGCCTCGCTTACATAGAACTCGGAACGATAAACCCCCACCCGGAGGAGGTGCTGATACTCTCGGAAACCTACAACGCCCCGGAACTATGTAATCACTACTGCTCAAAGATGTGTCCGCTCGGCGTTAAGACGGTGAACGAGGTGGAGGTACAGGAACTCGAAAAAATGGTCTTGCAACTGCTGTCGTCGTTTCAGACCCTACCCGAAATCAAGGTAGAACTGATAAGCATAGCGGCGGACGGAGTTATCGACGGGACGGAGAGGGATCGTATGGGGAATATTCTGCAAAGCCTTGACCGAGCAGCAGACAAAATCCAAGCCCTCAAAATCTACTTTATGAAGCAATACGGTCATAGGACAAAGTGATACCAAAATAAAATCAAGAGGAGGTGTATGTATGGTTGCAACAGGAAATGTGGTTAAGGAATTTAACATTGGAAAAACCCGCGTGAGGATTTGTGATGATTACTGCCGGGAGAAAACAAAGCAGGATATTGAAGAAATACTACGGCGTATCGCCCGGAACGCAATCGGTCCTCTGACCGTTGCGGCCAACAGCGATTATGACACACAAAAGAATTAAAAGAGAGCAACGCAGATTTCAAATTGCAGGAACGATTTTCTTTGCGGTGGTAATGATAGTCGTAATGATAATCGGACTCGCCACCAACACGCAGGGACTCTACGAAGCGTCTGCACAGGGAGTCGAAAAGACGGTCTATATCACGGTAACACCCAAGCAGGACGATTACAACCCGCAGTTATTTCAGCCGACAGGGACCGTCCCGGCTACATCGACGGAGGACAAGCCCAAGACCCTTTACTACGATGTCCCGCTGTCAGAGGAAATGCAGGACTACATATTCGCCATTACCGAGGCTTACGACGTGCCGTGTGATGTGGTGATAGCAATTATCAGACAGGAAACAAACTACCGAGCCAACGCAACCGGGGCCGCCGGAGAAAAGGGATATATGCAGATACACCCCGTCAACTTTGAGTGGCTCGCAGAGGAACTCGGAATTACAGATTTCTACGACCCGGAACAAAACATACTGTGCGGAGTGTATATGCTTTCCCGCCTCTACGATAAGTACGACACAACGGCGGAGGTGCTGATGTGTTACAACTGCGGAGAAGCAGGAGCGAAACGCCTTTGGGCGCAGGGTTACTCCTCGACCGAATACACGCGGTCGGTAGCGGAACACATAGAGGCTCTTAAATTCATAGGAGGAAACGGACAATGAAGACGTCGGACAGGCTTTTATTATTTGGCGTAATGCTGTTGGCGGGAATTTTCGCCGGAGGCATTGTAGCCGCAATTCTTATCCCGCTTTGCTATTCACAGAGAGGTTGTTTCCAAATCGGCTCGGAATGGTTTTTGATTATCTTGGCAGCCTACGCGGGCTATACCGCGTTCAATAAATATCTATTTGATAACGTAGAAAGGAGTTAATTATGGCGTATTGGCACGAATGTCCCAACTGTGGCGGTAGCCTCGACCCCGGCGAAACTTGTGATTGCCAAAGAGAGGCAAAGGAGGTGAGGAAGATTGCAGACAGCAACAGCGATTTACCCGCCCTCGGAATTACTGAAACAAAGCGTAGAACAACAGTTGTCGGTGTCCTTGTCGGACAGCGAGTATGAGGAGGCAGAAACCTCGGCAAAAAGAAAACTCGCCCGAATAATCGAGCGAGAGGGCGACGCGGACGGAGAGAGGCTGAAACCCTACTATCTCGTCCAACTCATATCAGAAGCGATCACCGCAGAGCGGTTTTCACTTTATTGTTATTTGAAAGCATTAGAGAAAAAAGAAATGCCCGCAGCCAAAGCCGCAGGGCAAATCTAAATCCGTATCTCTATTGTATCACAAAGTTTTGAGAAATGCAATAGGAGGTTGCAAAAATGTCAAAAAACAATTCGTTAGTTATTACAAATCAATACCCGGCGGACAAATACAATCTGCTCGTGTCAATGCAGACTGTGGCAGAAATCGCCGAAATTCACAAGCCCGTAATGAATGTGGTTTACATCAGCACGGACCTCAACGACAAAGAAATCTACTTGCAGGAGAAAGCCTACAAGGACACTCCCGCGAAGTACGCAATCACCAAAAAGGGCCTTACAAAACTGATGAGAGCGGCAGGAATTAAAATCGTTTCCTCCCGCCCGGTCGTCCCCTCGACTTGTCAGAAATGCGCCCAAATCAACGCAGGAATTGGTAAGCCTGTGCGCTGTGGTGCTTGTCCGAACAAAGATGTCAAGTATGAGGTGCGTATCAGCGTACCGCAGCTTACGGGCGAAAATATTGATGTCGTAGCCCATAAGGAAATTATCGTGGACGACGTGGTACAGGGGATGTCCGAAAATCAAGCGCGAGAATTCCTCAAATTCAGAGCCGAAATGTGCGAGAGTAAGGCCCTCAACAGAGCGTTGAGAACGGCTATGCAAATCAAGGGGACCTACTTCCTCGACGAATTCAAAAAGCCCTTTGTGGTTGCTTACCTCGTCCCTAACCTCGACAATCCGACGGTAAAGGAAAAGGCGGTTGAGAGTTTCTTCGCCGCAAAAGCGGAACTCTACGGCGGTAACAATAACGAGTCCGCGAGAAAGACCGTTTTCGTTTCAGAAGACCCGGAGGAATACGACGCAGGAGCATACGAAGCAGTACAGACTCCTATCGAGGGACAGCACCGCGAGGAACTCCCCGCAGCTGTGAACACCTCCGCCCCGGCTCGTCAGCAGGACAACGGACCGGCAGACCCTAACATCTGCACCGACTGCGGAGCAAAGATTTCCAACGGAGTGTCTGACTACTCCATTGAGAACTTCGGGACACCGCTTTGTATGAACTGTCAGAGAAAGAGGGGTAATCAGTAATGACGTGCATTTTAACGCAGGACAGACAGAACATCATTAACGCAGACTCCGTGGAAAGAATTAGCGTGGACGCGGGAGTGCTTTGCGCCCACACCCTCGGTGGAGCGGTTATCACAATCGGCACATATAAGAAGCCGGAGAGCGTAACAAAGGTTATGAACTATATTGCGTTTTCCCTCGCCTCCTCGGAAGAAAAGGGCGGCAAAACAATCGTTATGCCCTCGGAGGAGGTAGTCGGAAACGACAAGGCGATCGCCGAGAACTTCATTAAGGCGATGTTAGCAAGGAAAGCGGAGGGACAGCCGACGGCGACCGTTGACCTTTCCCCCGAATTAAAAGAATTTCTTGAAAAAATGAAAGGAGGCGACGGCAAATGAAGATATTGCACACAGGCGATTGGCACATCGGCAATTACCCTGGCCCGGAGAGGAACGGCGAAAACGTGCGATTTCTTGACCTTTGCCGTTGCCTCGACGCACTTGTGGCGAAAGCGACGGAGGAAAGCCCGGACATCATCGTGATAGCGGGCGACGTGTTCCACCAAGCAAAGGTATGGAGCGACAGAGGCCTCCGCGAGAACAGGACCGCAACACACTATATTCGCCTCCTCAAAAAGATATGCCCCGTTGTTGTGGTGAGAGGCACACCAAATCACGACTCCGAGCAGCAGTTTGAATTACTCAAAAACACCTTTGAGGGCGACGGAGAGGTACACATCATCACCGAGCCGGGAGTGGTAAAGACCTACACCGGGCGGCAAGGTTGGGTACAGATTGCAGGACTCCCCGGCTTTGACAGGGGCGTTTACAGAGCAAAGCACCCCGGACTCTCCAAAGAGGAGGAAAACGAGGTATTCACCGAGGAACTCGCAAACATCATCGTGGGACTCAAAGCGCAATGCGACGCAGACGCACCGACGGTATTCGTTTCCCACTTCACTATCCCCGGTTGCAATATGGAGAGCGGACAGACACAGTTTTTCTCGCAGTTTGAGCCTGTGGTTTACCCCGCTACTCTAACAGCCGCAGACTTCGACCTCAACTGTTTCGGTCATATCCACAGACCGCAGAAAATTGAGGACGCAAAGAACACATTTTACTGCGGAGCGGTATCGGCGATGAACTTCAACGATGAGGAGCAGGAGCGCGGATTTTATATCCACGACATCGACCTCCGCGACAAGAGCGTACACAGCGAATTCTACGCCCTGCCTACAAGAGAATTCAGAACGCTTTATTTCCAAGACGGAGATATTGCGGACTTTATCGAAACAGGAACGCCCCGTATCGGTCCGAATTACGAGAACAAAATCGTCAGAGTGCTTTACAACTGCACAGACGACCATAACAAGGCGTTCAACAAAGCCGCCCTCGAACAATTCTTATACGCAAACGGGGCGTTTTGGGTACAGGAAATCACCCCGCAGAAAATCACCGTTTCGGTCAATAAGGACAGCCTATCCGACGAAAGCGGCCCGGAGGAAAACCTCCGTCAGTATTTCGAGGAAAAGGGCTACGCCCCGGAGCGTATCGCAGAGATTATCGAGGCGGCCCGCCCGATTATCGCAGAGGCGACCGAGAAGACAAAGAACGGCGGACAGAACGGCGTATTTACCCCATTGAAAATCGAGGTAAAGAACTACCGCAATTACCGAGAGGAGTCCTTTGACTATGACGGTATTCGTTTCTGCACTATCAACGGCGAAAACGGGGCGGGCAAATCAAGCCTCTTTATGGACGCTATGCTCGACGCTCTGTTCGAGGAGCCGCGTGAGGGCGACCTCACGGGTTGGATTTGCAATGACCCGGACATCAGAAGCGGCTCAATTCAGTTTACATTCAGTATCGGTGAAAGCACCTACCGCGTAACACGCACCCGTACCAAGAGCGGCAAAGCAACCCTCAATATCGCCGAAATGGTAGAGGGCGAATGGCAGGACCGTTCCGCCGAAAGATACAAGGACACACAGGCTATTATCAGCGACACTATCGGAATGGATAGCCTCACCTTTAAGGCGTGTGCGCTCATTATGCAGGATCAATACGGTCTATTCTTACAGGCTGACAAAGAGGCTCGTATGAATATCCTCGGCAATATCCTCGGTTTGGGTATTTACGAGAGAATGGAAGACCTCGCAGCTGACTCTCTTACCCGCAGGAACAGAGAAATCCGCGTATTGCAGGACAAGGTAACGGACATCACCGCAAAGCTGCCCGACGAGGCAGAACTCTCCGACGCTATCGTAGAAGCGCAGACCACCCTCACAGAGTTGCAGGGACAGGCGGACGCAAAGACGGCGGAAATCGACGGCACAAAGGTACGCCTCAATACCAAAGTAGAGGCCGCGCAGAGAGCGGTCAGAATTCAGACTAACCTCGCAACACTCTCCACAAAGCGTATGACGGCGACCACGAACAAGACCACGCAGAGCCTCATCGTCAACGGTGCGACGGCGACATTGAGTGAGGAGGAGGCAATCAAGGCGGGTGTAGCGGAATATGAGGCACTTCTCGAAAAGGAAAAATCGCTTATTTCAGCAAGGGACCGCCGGGACGACCTCGTATCACGGAGAGGAAAACTCACGACAGAGGTTATGGATATCTCCGCAGACCTTGAAAAGGCAAAGGCTGATGAGGCGACAGCGAGAGCCTCTCTTGCAGAGGTAGAGGCAACCCTCGGCGACGAGGCTGCGCTCACCGCAAAACACGCCGAATACACAGAGGCGGTCAAGGCGGTTGAGGAAATGCAGAAAAAGGCTGACGCTCACATCACCCTCGACCGGGCAAGAGCCGACGCAGAGGGCAACCTCGAAAGGGTTAAGTTTGAAATTAACGCCGGGACACAACGCAGAGAGCAGGAAATCACCGCCTACGAACAGGAGGCCGCCCTCCTTGAAAATAGCGGTTGCCCGGTGGCAGAAACGGCCTCTTGCAAATTCCTCGCAAAGGCAATCGCCGCGAGGGACAAACTCCCCACTTTAAGAACAGAACTCACCGAATATCAGACACAGGCGCAGGAACGCCTCGCACAGGCACAGAAAGCCGTCGATTTGGCGAGAGAAGCGGTACAGGCTAACAAGTACACCCCGGAGGAAATGAGCCGTTTGAGAGCCGTTGTGGAGGCTTTGAGAGCATACGAAGAAAAGTATGCCACTCTCGACCGCTCCAAAGAGAGAGCAGAAACCCTCAAAAAGCAGATTGAGGAACTCACCCAAAAGCAGACAGACCTCCTCGAAAAACAGAAAGCGGTAGAGGCAGAACGCGACGACATTTGCGACAAACTCACCGCAGCCGAAACCGCCGCAGAGGGCTACGACCTCCTCGTAGTACAAATCCGCAACGCCCGTACTTGGGTGGACAAGGAAAAGGAACTGCCGGCCGCCCGTGAAAGACTCGCAACGGCACAGAGCCGTATCGCAGAACTCGACGCGGAAATCGCACAGTTGGAGGCGGAAATCGCCGAGAAGCAGGAGGAATACGCACTCGAAAAGGCGACCTCCGAGGGCGCAGCTGACCTCGAAAGAGTTGTCAGAGAGGCAGACGCAGTTATCGCCTCCCTGCAGGAGCAAATCAAGCAGACCTCTATGAGGCTCGGTGCGTTGCAGAAACAGCAGGAAAACGCCACGGCAGACAGAGCGACGGTCAAGGACCTGTTGGAACAGACGGAGACCCTCGGCGCACTCGCCGCCATTGACGAGGACCTCAAAAAGGCATTCTCACAGGACGGTATTCCCCACAATGTTATCCGCTCCCTCATTCCTATCTTTGAGGCAACAGCGACGGGCATTCTCGGACAGATGAGCGGAGGCAAAATGAGCGTCGAATTTGTTACCGAGAAAGTCCTCAAATCCAATAACAAGAAAGAAGTAACAACCCTCGACATCATCATCAACGACACCAACACAGGCAGACTACCGTATATGAGCAGGAGCGGAGGCGAAAGAGTCAAGGCGGCTCTTTCCGTTATCCTCGCCCTTTCGGAAATCAAGAGTACGAAAGCAGGGGTGCAACTCGGTTTCTTGTTCATCGACGAGCCTCCTTTCCTCGATACGCAGGGCGTACAGGCATACTGCGACGCTTTGGAGGCTATTCAGAGCAGATACAGCGCATTAAAGATTATGGCTATCACCCACGACCCTACGATGAAATCAAGATTTCCGCAGAGCGTCGATGTCGTCAAGACGGCAGAGGGTAGCAAAGTGATTTATCAGTAAAACGGTCCGCCGGGGAGCGTCCCTCCCCGGCTTCACCGGGAATTGGAGGTGAAAAACCTATGGGACGACCAAAAAAGCAAACGGTAGATTACTTCCCTCATTTTGTTACGGGCAGCCGCAGGACGATTTATGTTTTGGAGGAGGGTTGGAGGAACGACGGCTACGCCTTTTGGTTTAAGCTGCTCGAACTGCTATGTCAGAACGACGGACACAGTTTCGACGTATCGACACAGGCGAATATGCGTTATCTGTGTGCATACGCAAAGACGACCCCCGAAACGGCGGCGGAGATACTCGACACCCTCGCGGACCTGGGAAACATCGACACGGAGTTGTGGAAAGAGCGAAAAATCATTTGGTGT
>JAZPZD010000022.1:0-24101 GCA_045544515.1 Clostridia bacterium
AAGAGTTTTAAAACTACCAATTTTGGATAAGACAAGTAAAAACTCGCAGAGAATATTGAACATATTTTCAAGAGTTTTTACGCAGTATTAGACCAAATTGGTGATTTAAAACCATACGGGGTTCAACTCTCGTGTGCTTACATCTAATGTTACACACCATTATACATTATTATGGTGACAATGTCAATGTTTACAAAACAAAAGGGTTCGCCGAAAACCGCCGAACCCCACAAAAGTTATTTGTTTTTAAAGTTTATAAGCCTTACTATAACAGGGCTTAATATGATATTCGTACCGAGCTCAAACAAAAAGTTTGCTCCAACGAGGACAAATATCATATAATGTGCCACATTTGTGCCAAGGCCTGCCGTCTCTGCCCACATTGTAACAGTATCCATAAAGAACAATAGACAGCCTATCAAAAACACACCCGTATTTACCACAGGGCATATAACGGCGGCAAACGCTACCGCAAGATATGTGTTTGTGCTCTTTAGTGCTTTGTAGGCAAGTGCAGCCAAAAGTCCTGCAAGCGTTCCCTTTAAAAGTACGGTGACAATCGTGCCGAAGATATCCACCGCTAGAAAAGCTGCGGCGTCACCCGATAAGAGTACCGTAACGCCAAATACAAATCCGAGCCAGGCTCCGATCTTTACGGAGCACACACTTGCACCTATTACGATAGGTATAAGGACAAGCGATACCGAAAAAGGTCCTAATCGGATAAACGCACCCATAAGCTGCAGTATAACCACAAGTGCGGTTAGTATTGCACCAAAGACCATTTCCCTTGTGTTAAGGGCTGTTGACTGTGTTTCTTTCATAAAAATTCCTCCTTGCTGTCGCCTGCAACTGCAGTGCAACGCATAAAAATTTTATAAAATCTCTATTGAGAGATTATATTTTGTTTTTGTTATATATTATATTTAAACCTTTTAGCAGGAGATTGTCGTCTACAGTTATCTCGTGTTTGCAATGAGGTATTATGGTAGAGGCAAGACCGCCTGTTGCATAAACGGGGATTTCTTTGCCGTATTCGGCAAAAAATCTGTCAATCATACCGTCTATCATAGCAGAGTTGCCGTATACAACGCCCGACTTCATACAGTCGATGGTGTTTTTGCCTGCGACGGATTTGGGAGCTTCGAGGTTAACCTGCGGAAGCTGTGCCGTACCCGACGAGAGAGAGTTTAGCCCCATAATAACACCCGGTATGATAGACGCACCGCAAAAAGCTCCGCTATCGTCTAAAAGAAGTATCTTTGTAGCTGTGCCCATATCTATTACAAGCGAGGGACTTGCGTAGATTTCCTTTGCGGCAACGCACGCACATATAAGGTCTGCTCCCACAGACGACGGGTCGTCGCACTTTAGGTTAATTCCCGTTTTGATGCCGGGCTCTATCATAATAGCATCCACATTATATACAATCTTAAGAGCCTTTTTGACAATAGGGTTAAGCGGCGGCACAACCGATGATACAATGGCACCGTCTATGCTTTCTTCGGTAACGCCGTGCATAGAGAGGATGCTTCGGATTTTGCTTGCGTATTCATCCTCTGTTTTGGATGGGTTTGTGGCAATGCGGACAACGAAGTTAAGCTTGTCCTCTTCAAAACCGCCCAGAACTATATTTGTGTTTCCAATGTCTAAAGCCAATATCATATTATCAAGACCTTTCTTTCGAGCATATTCTAACACAAAAACAGTCAAAAATCAAGATTTGCAAATTTTATTTTGAAAACTCTTGACAAATATTAAAAAAAGGTGCATAATTATACAAAACATTAAGGAGTTTTTTGTTATGGCAAAGTTTGTTTTTGCAGGAGCATACTATTATTATCTTTATTCACATAAAAGCTGAATAAGGATGATTGTGCTGTAATAAATTGATTTGTTAATTAAATTTCAAAGGTTTATCGGCTATAATCACCGATAAGCCTTTTTTAATTTCGAAAATTATTTGTATGGAGGATATAAAAGATGATAGTAGTACTTAAAACAAATGTGCAGGAAGAAAAAAAGCAAAATCTTATAAGCTATCTTAAAGAGCTCGGTGTTGATATCCACTTAAGCGAGGGTAAGTTTCAGACAATACTCGGACTTATAGGCGACACCTCAAATATTGACACAGACCTCATAGAAAGCCTTGATATCGTGGAGGGTGTCAAGAGGATTTCGGAGCCGTTTAAAAACGCAAACCGTAAGTTCCACCCCGATGACACTGTGATAGATGTCTGCGGTGTAAAAATCGGTGGGGGCAGCTTTGCTGTGATGGCAGGTCCGTGTTCTGTAGAGAGCGAGGAGCAGCTTACAGAGATAGCGGTTAAGGCAAAACAGCTGGGTGCCAATATATTAAGAGGCGGAGCGTTTAAGCCCCGCACATCGCCCTATGCCTTTCAGGGAATGAGGGCAGACGGGATAGAACTTCTTTTGAAAGCAAAAGAAAAAACAGGATTGCCTATTGTTACAGAGATTATGGATGCATCTCATCTGCCTCTTTTTGACAAGGTGGATATCATTCAGGTTGGTGCAAGAAATATGCAGAACTTTGAACTCTTAAAGGCACTTGGCAAGACAAATAAGCCCGTACTTTTAAAAAGAGGACTGTCGAGCACAATGCAGGAGCTTTTAATGAGTGCGGAGTACATTATGGCAGGCGGCAACGAAAAGGTTATCCTTTGCGAAAGAGGTATACGCACCTTTGAAACAGCTACCCGAAACACCCTCGACATTTCGGCAGTTCCAATGCTAAAGGAGCTTTCGCATCTGCCTGTGATTGTAGACCCCAGTCACGCCACAGGTGTGTCCAAATTGGTAAAGCCAATGTCACTTGCGGCAGCAGCCTGCGGTGCAGACGGACTTATGATAGAGGTGCACAATAATCCATCCAAAGCCCTCTGTGACGGACCGCAGTCGCTTACACCCGAGGCGTTTGGCGATGTGATAAGTGCTGTCAGAAAGGTAAGAGAGGTGCTGTAAAAAATGAAGATAGGAATAGCAGGTCTCGGGCTTATAGGCGGCTCTATGGCAAAGGCGTACAAATTCTATACAGACAATGAAGTATTTGGCTATGACAAAGACGAGGCATCGTTTAAAAGGGCGGTCCTCGTAGGTGCGGTAGACGGGCGTCTTGATGACCACACCATAGGCGAGTGCGATGTTTTGATAGTTGCCCTTTATCCAGGCTCTGCGGTGGACTTTGTTGTAAAAAACGCAGACAAAATCAAAAAAGGTGCAACCGTAATTGATTGTTGCGGTGTAAAGGGAAATGTGTGCAAAATCCTTTTTGAAACAGCAGAGAAAAACGGTTTTTGTTTCTATGGCGGACACCCAATGGCTGGCACGCAGTTTTCGGGCTTTGCTGCCGCAAGGGAAAATCTCTTTAACGGGGCATCAATGATAATCGTGCCAAAGGACACCGACGATATATACAAGCTCGACTATGTCAAATCGCTCTTTACCGCAATCGGTTTTAAAAGCATTACCATTACCGATGCCAAGACCCACGACAAGATGATAGCATACACCTCACAGCTTGCACATGCAGTGTCGAGTGCTTATGTAAAAAGCCCCGTATCCAATGCACACAAGGGCTTTTCGGCAGGCAGCTTTAAGGACTTAACAAGAGTTGCCAAATTAAACGAAGAGATGTGGACAGAGCTCTTTTTGGAAAACGGCGACTTTCTTGCACAGGAAATAGACCGAATGGCAGAAGAACTCAAAAAGTATTCCGACGCCATCAAAGCAAAAGACAAAGAAAAGCTGTATAACCTCTTAAAAGAGGGAAGTATTGCAAAGGAAAAATCCCAGGACAACTAAAAAACTCCCGAACCGTTTTTGCTGCGGTTCGGGAGTTTGAGTTTAATTAATAGTAATCTCTTATTCCGTTAAATTCTTTTTTGAGAACATTTTTGCCCTTTTTGTTTATTACAAACCATTTGTCATTTTTGGTACATACTATTGCATAGCCGTCTTTGTAAAAGTCGGTGGCGTTTTTGTATTGGGGTTTAATTATCCACTTGCCTTTTTTGTTTATATAGCCATAGAGCTTTCCGTCAGACACAAGTGCGAGAGAGCCGTCAAAGGAAGATGCAAAGTCAAATTGTGGCTCAATTACCCATCTGCCTTTTTTGTCTATATATCCGTACTTGTCGGTGTCAACCTCTTTGGCGTAGGCTATGCCGCCGCAAAAGTCTCCCGCGTCGGAAAAGTCGTTGTCTATAGCCCACTTGCCTTTTTCGTTGATATATCCCCAGGTGTCGCCCTTAAGTACTCTTGCAAGACCGTCGGAAAACGGTGCGGCTGCGGCATATTTGGCTTTAATCACCCAAGAGCCGTATTTGTCAATATAGCCCCATTTGCCCTTGTCATTAAGAGCTGCTGCCATATCCTCGGAAAAATTGCCTATTGAAGAGAATTTGTTTTTAATAACCCATTTGCCGTTTCGGTCTATTACGCCCCATTTGCCGTCACAGCAAACGGTTGCCCTTTTGCCGTCAAACTCTCCTGCGGCTTCGAACTTGGGTTTGATAACCCAATTACCCTTTTTGTCTATATATCCGTACAGGTACTTTCCGTCAGTTTCCGCCATTACCGCTGCCATACCCTCGGAAAAGTCCGATGCGTAGAGGTATTTGGGCTCAATTACCCACTTGCCTCTTTTATTCATATAGCCCCATTTGTTGTTTTTCTGAACTGCGATAATCCCCTCGGAAAAGGCAGACATTTCGGTGTATTTAAAGTCGGTAACCGTCTTTTCGTTTCTTTTGGAAAGGGCGGTCATTATTATGGAATTGCCCTTGTTTTTTACGGGCTTTTTCGCCTTGATGAGCTTTTCGCCTACAAATTCGAGAGAGGTGTATCTGGCGTCGGTTATTACCTTGCCGTTTTTGTTTATCACGCCTTGCGTAAGAGAAAAGTCTTTTGCATTTATCTTGGAAAATACCGCCATACCGTCGGAAAACAGGTTTTCTGCGTCGTGGTCGCTTTTTGAAAAAGCAGAGCATACCGCCGTAATCAAAAGTATGACTATGATTAGTGCAAGTGAGCCAACCAAAATACGCCTTTTTGTATAATCGGGCTTTTTGGTGCTTGGGGTAGGCACATACTCCTCCATATGCATCGTATATGTGGCGTTTTCGGAGAGCTGTTTTCCGCCAAAGTCATCATTTGTGTTAGTTTCAGGTGTGTTTTTTGCATCAAAATCAGCCATAGTATCACTCCTTTTTTACAATTAAAGTTTAACATATTTATTGTGTTTATGTCAAGCAGACGAAAAATCAACAAAGAACTTTGAGATGTATTGATTTTTTTGGCAATAAAAGGTATAATATATGTAATAATGCAAAGGGGAAAACTTATGAAAATTATTATGGCATTGGCAGGACTTGATATAGGCGGTGCCGAAACCCATGTTGTAGAACTGTCAAAGGAGATGGTTCGAAGAGGTCACACGGTCGTTATGATTTCGGGCGGCGGAGTGTACCGCGAGCTTCTTGACGACTACGGCATCAGGCACTATACCGTTCCTGTAAAAGACAGAAATTATCTCAAAATAATAAAGGCATACTTTGCGATAAAAAAAATCATCCAAAAGGAAAAGCCCGACCTGGTTCATTCTCACGCGAGAATACCCAGCTTTGTCATAGGTGCAATCCACCGCAAGATGAAAGGCTCATTTGTGTATGTCACAACCGTTCACGGTGCTTTTGACACTTCGTTTCTGGTGCGAAACCTCACCTGCTGGGGCGAAAAGACACTTGCTGTGAGCGAGGACCTCAAAAACTATCTTGTTAAATATTACAATGTTTCCCCGAGAAATATTTACACAAGTATAAACGGCATAGATGATGCCACCTTTAATCCCGATGTATCCGCCGATGCGATAAGGGCAGAATTTGGCTTAAATCCCCTTGCCAAAAAGATAGTGTATGTAAGCCGTCTGGAAAAAGATGTGTGTGCACCCTGCTATGCAATATTGGAAAAGTTTGAAAAAATAGCAGAAAAAATCGGCGGGGTGCAGTTTGTAATAGCAGGCGACGGCAACGCGTACCCCGATATAAAGAGAAAAGCTGATATAATAAACAAAAAGCTTGCCAGAGAGGCGGTTATCCTTGCAGGTCAGAGGACAGACATAAACCGCATCCACGCCGCAGCCGATGTGTGTGTGGGTGTAAGCCGTGCTGTGCTTGAGCCTATGGCAATGGCAAAGCCCTGCATCATAGCAGGACAAGAGGGGTATATAGGTATACTTACCGAGGACAATCTCGATGAGGCAAAGATGAGTAACTTTACCTGCCGAAACTGTGCACCGCTTGACAGCGATGTTTTGTGCGGCGATATAATTAAGCTTCTTACTATGCCCAAAGACGAGGTGCAATCTGTTGCCCTTTTCGGCAAGAGTGTTGTAGACACCGACTACAGCATAGACAAGATGGCATCGGACAACCTCAAAATGTACGAGGATGCAATAAAAAGCCACGGAAACAATGTGGTTATGGTCGGATACTACGGCTACGGCAACTGCGGAGACGACGCACTTCTGGAGGCTATCCTTAATGACCTTGGCGAAAAGCTTTCCGTATTTGCACCCGTGGTGCTATCCAAAAACCCCTGCGAAACCAAGAAGAACTACGGCGTAAAGAGCATAAACCGCTTTAATGTGCCAAA
Source organism: Clostridia bacterium (assembly GCA_045544515.1). GTDB lineage: Bacteria > Bacillota > Clostridia > UMGS1810 > UMGS1810 > RGIG8748. Next base: position 6,673 of record JAZPZD010000022.1, read on the forward strand.
GGTCATATCCGCACTTAAAAATGCCGAGGTTTTCATAGCAGGCGGAGGAAGTCTTATTCAGGATGTTACCAGTACCCGTTCGCTTATATATTATCTTTGCTGTCTTAAGGCGGCAAAGAGATTTGGCTTAAAAACTATGCTCTACGGCAACGGCATAGGCCCTGTAAACAAAAACTCCAACCGCAAAAAAGCCGCCAAGGTGCTAAACGGCGTGGATATAATAACCTTAAGAGATGCGGCAAGTATGGACTATCTCAAGGCTATGGGCGTTACAAAGCCGAGAGTTTTTGTAACGGGCGACCCTGCACTCGGCATTAGCGAATGTAATACCCAAAAAGCGGACAAAATCCTCGAAAAATATAATATCGAGGGCAAAATTGTTGCGTTTTCTGCCCGAAACATCCGTACCGATACGGTGGACTTTGCCAAAAAGTTCGCCAAAATGGCAGACTATATTGCAAGAGAGTATTCCCTTGTGCCTGTGTTTGTACCTATGCAGCAGAGCAAGGACAAAAAGATAAGCCGACTTATCATATCTATGATGACAGAAAAAGCGTATCTTATAGAAGAGGACATCGATGTGTCTGCAACCCTCGGAATAATTAAACGCTCCGAGGTAATCGTTGCGGTAAGACTTCATATGCTTCTTTTTGGTGCGTTGTTGGGAGTGCCTGTATTTGGCATCAACTATGACCCCAAGGTTAAGAGCAATATTATGGGGCTCGGTCTTGGCGAGTGTATAGAGCCAAACGAGATAATAGAGGGCACATACAAAGAAACTTTGGACAGCTTTATGTCCAAAAGAGAGTATTACAGAAGTGCCGCATCGCAAAAAATACCCGAGCATATCAAAAAGGCAAAGAGCAATGCCGATATAGCACTTTTGTTAATGAATGAGGAGAATAAATGATTAGTAATTTCTCATACAAAGCACTGGAGTTTGACAAGATTTTGTCTATGGTGTCATCTTTTGCAGTAATAGATGCAACCAAAGACGCCATAAATACTCCGTCTGTATCCGACAGTATAAAAAAAGTAAACAGAATGCAGGACGAAACAGCAGATGCAATAACCCTTATTACCAAAAAGGGCAGTGCACCCATAATGTGCAGTTCCGATATCCGCCCCGTTCTTAAAAGAGCCAAAATGGGCGGAGTGCTTTCGGTAGGGGAGATTGTGTCTGTGGGCAAGCTATTGGAGAGTGCCCGCCGTCTCAAAGCCTACCCCGAAGAAACAGAGGTCAGTGCCCTTTGGGAGCATTTTGATGCCCTTTATACCAACAAAGACCTCGAAAAACGCATAGAAATTTCTATGGAGGACAACGAAAATGTGGCAGATGCGGCATCGGGCGAGCTTGCCGATATCCGCAGAAAAATAAGAGTTGCCAACAACAAGGTTCGCGATACTCTTCGCGGGATAATATCCTCCCCAAGCTATGCCAAATGTCTGCAGGAGCAGATAATAACTATGAGAGACGGACGCTTTGTAGTTCCCGTAAAGGCAGAGCACAGGGGCGATATAAGAGGCATCGTGCACGATACCTCGTCGAGCGGTGCTACGGTATTTATAGAGCCTATGGCTGTTGTGGAATTAAACAACGAAATCCGAGAGCTTTCCGACCGCGAGCGAGACGAAATAGTGAGGATTCTGACCGAGTTTTCTGCACATATCGGTGATGAGAGCGAGCTTTTGGATATGACATTTTCAGTCGTCTTAAAGCTGGATTTAATCTTTGCAAGGGCACATTTTTCGCTCAAATACGATTGCTACAGACCGATTTTAAACGATACAGGTCTTGTCCGTCTTTACAAGGCAAGGCACCTTTTGATAGACGCCAAAAAGGTAGTTCCCGTAGACATAGAGCTCGGGGGCGATTTTGACACACTCGTTGTCACAGGCCCCAACACAGGCGGAAAGACAGTTGTACTAAAGACTGCAGGACTTATAACACTTATGGCACAGGCGGGGTTGCACATTCCTGCAAGCGAGGGCTCTGTGGTTTCGGTGTTTGGAAATATCTTTGCAGATATAGGCGACGAGCAGAGCATAGAGCAGTCGCTTTCTACCTTTTCTTCGCATATGGTAAATATCGTGGAGATTTTAAAAAATGCAGACCATAGGTCACTTTGCCTCTTTGACGAGCTTGGAGCAGGCACAGACCCCATAGAGGGTGCATCTCTTGCGGTAAGCATTTTGGAAAGGGTACGCTCAATGGGGGCCAAAACCCTTGCCACCACACATTACAGCGAGCTAAAGACCTATGCACTGGGCACCGACAGGGTAGAAAACGCCTCGTGCGAATTTGATGTAGACACTCTGAAGCCCACATACAGACTTCTTATAGGAATACCTGGAAAAAGTAACGCCTTTGCAATATCCAAAAGGCTTGGACTGCCCGACAGCATCATAGAGGATGCCAAGACATATATAGCAGGCGAAAAGATAAAGTTTGAGGATATCCTGGAAGAGCTCGAAAAAAGCCGAAAGGAAGCAATCGACCAAAAGGAAAGAGCCAAGGCTTACGAAACCGAAGCCAAAAGGCTAAAAGATGACACCGCACAAAAGAGCAGGAATTTGAGCGAAAAAACCGACAAAATAATAGAGAGAGCCAGAGCACAAGCCAAGGAAATTCTTGAAGAAGCAAAGCGCAGTTCCGATGAGATAATTGCCCAGATCCGCAAGACAAAGGAGATAACCGATACCAAAAAGGCACAGCAGGAGATAGAAAAGCTGCGCTCATCTCTTAACAAAAAGATATCGGATAATGCAGGCAAGCTCAGCAAAATGCAGTTTAAACCGAGTGAAGAATATTCTTCGCCAAAGACGGTAAAATCGGGCGACGATGTGGAGATTATGACACTAAAGCAGCAGGGCGTTGTGTGCTCTGTGCCCGATGATAACGGCAATCTTATGGTCAAGGTCGGCATAATGAAGATAAAAACCAATCTAAAGGATATACGCCTTCTTAATGTCAAGAAACCGCAAAAGCAAAAAGGCGGCAGAGGCGACACCCTCGGCAAGACTATGAACCTTTCGCCCGAGATAGATGTAAGGGGCGAAACGGTGGACAGTGCAGAGCTTATCATAGACAAGTTTTTGGACGATGCTCTCTTGTCCTCGGTGGGCGTTGTAAGGATAATCCACGGCAAAGGGACAGGCCAGCTTCGAAAAGGCATACACACATTTTTAAAGAGCCGTCCGTATGTAAAGAGCTACCGTCTGGGCGTTTTCGGCGAGGGCGACAGCGGAGTAACAGTTGTAGAATTAAAGTAATTTATAAATCACCCGATGAATATATATTTATCGGGTGATTTTATGCTTAATTACATATGGTCGGGTATGATACTTGTATCTATTGCAGTATCTTTTTTTAACGGAACAACCCCCAAGGTGTGTGTTGCACTGGGCGAGGGGGCATCGGAGGGGGTAAGCCTTGCCATTTCTATGGCAGGAGTTATGGCTTTGTGGACAGGGATTATGCGCATTGCAGAAAAGGGCGGACTTGTGTCTGTTATGGCAAAGATAATAAGACCCTTTACAAAGCTGATGTTTCCCGAAACGAAGAAGGATACCGATGCAGGCGGCAGCATTGCTATGAATATGACGGCAAATTTTTTTGGTATGGGAAATGCCGCAACCCCTCTGGGACTTGACGCTATGAAAAAGCTCTCCAAATACTCCAAAGACGGCAAAGCCACTAACTCTATGTGTATGCTCGCCGTTATCAACTGTGCATCAATCCAGCTTATACCCTCCACCCTTATCGCAATAAGGGCAGCCTGCGGCAGCCAAAGCCCATCGGAGATAACGGTGCCTATATGGATAGTGTCAGCTATAACATTTGCCGCCGCTGTTACAATGTGCAAAATAATGGGGAGAAAAATATGAGGATATCAGATGTTGCAATTTGTGTTTTTGTAGGCTTTGTGATAGTTTTTTCGCTTGCAAAAAGGGTAGAGGTGTACCCTGCCTTTATTTCGGGTGCCGAGGACGGTCTTAAAACCGCGGCAAAAATAATCCCGCAGCTTGTGGGGCTTCTGGTTGCAGTAAAGGCGTTTAACGCCTCGGGGGCAATGGATTTTGCAGTGTCGGCACTGTCACCTGTTGCGTCGGTTTTCGGCTTTCCAAAGGAGGTACTTCCTTTTGCACTTTTGCGCCCTGTATCGGGTAGCGGCTCTCTTGCTATGGCAACCGATATTTTCAAAAGATTCGGCCCCGATTCCTATGCAGGCAGGGTGGCATCGGTTATGATGGGCTCGACGGAGACCACCTTTTATGTGGCAAGTGTATACTTTGGTGCGGTGGGTGTCAAAAATGTCCGTCACACGCTTTTTTGTGCACTTTTGGCAGACCTTTTCAGTATGATTTTATCCTCGGTTGTCTGTGCTCTGATGTTTTAGTAAAAATGCTTAATATTCATAGAAAAACCTTTGCAATTCAATGTATTTATACCATTGTGATAAAGGGAGAAATGTGGTACAATCTATTAGAATATTACACAAGCGGAAGGGATTTTTAATGAACGATATTATCGGAGTAACTGCAGATGTTGCAATTCTTGTTTTTAATATACTTATTTTTATGGAGCTTACCGAGCTAAAGAAAAACAATTTCGTTTCAAAATCCATTATGTACATAGGCAGTGCGGTCATCTTGGGGGTATTCTTCTTTGTTGTATCAAACAGGATTTTGCCCGAGGCTATGGCATCATTTGTATGTGTCACCATACCCTCAACAATACTTTTCTGGTCGCTATCCAGATATAAGGACTCAAGGTTTTTTGTAACCTTTTGTTTTTTGGATACCGTAACCCTGATATTAGCTTTCTTTGCCAGAAGTGCAGGCATTGCATATGGTGATATAGCAGGCATTATTGTATCTGTCTTGTCCTGCATTGTGATGCTTGTTGCATATATCAAGGGCAAAAATTTCTTTAGGACATACCGTCACCTTATGCGAAATGTCAATGACGGCTGGCTTTCTATGGCAATCGCGGTATTTTTGGTATACATACTTTTAGTTTTTACCGCATCGTATCCCAAGCCTCTGATAGAGAGAACAGAGTACCTCTTGCCGTATGGACTTTTGTCAGTTACCATTCTGGGATTTTATGCGGTTTTCCTACAGTCGCTTTTACAAAAGAAAAACCTGTCTGACCTAAATGTACGGCTCATGGAAGAGCAGGAGTGGCACAGAAACGCATATATAGATGCACTGACAGGGCTTAAAAACCGTATGGCATTTATGGATATGTGTCAAAACCTTGTACAAATACAAAGCAATGCCGATGTTATCTATGCGGTTATGCTCGATACAAATAATTTCAAAGAGGTAAACGATACCTTCGGTCATCACAGGGGTGACGAAATATTAAGAAATGTTGCAAAGGCTCTGAAAGAGACTTTTGACGGAAATGACTATGTTGTCTTTAGAATAGGCGGAGACGAATTTGCGGTTATTTCGTTAAATGCAGACGAAGCGGTTCTTAAAGAAAAGGTGGAAAAAATAACTGAAATCTTCTTCGAAGAAACGGTAAAATGTGCTCTTGCAACAGGCATTTCCAAGGTTGATTTTTCCGAGGAGAATGCAGTGGAAAAAGCCTTTATCCGTGCCGACAGAGAGATGTATGATCAAAAGTTTAAGACAAAGAGTGTTTTAGTTTGATTTTTGATACATTCTATTGCAATTTCTGCTTGTAAAACAGCGCAAATTGTGGTAGAATGTTTTTATATATAACTTTCTTTGAAAGGACTGAAAAAACAGTGGACAATAAGTACTATATAACCACCGCTATTGCGTACACATCGCGCAAGCCTCACATAGGCAATACTTACGAAATTGTATTGACCGATGCTATCGCCAGATACAAAAGATTAATCGGCAAGGATGTGTTTTTCCTCACAGGCACAGACGAGCACGGACAGAAGATTGAGGACTGTGCCAAGGAAAGCGGCATCACCCCCAAGGAGTATGTGGACGGTGTTGCAGGCGAGATAAGAAGAATCTGGGATCTTATGAACACCAGCTACGACAAGTTTATAAGAACTACCGACGACTATCACGAAGAAGCCGTAAGAAAGATATTCAAAAAGCTCTATGACAAGGGCGATATATACAAGTCAAAATACGAGGGTCTTTACTGTGTGCCCTGTGAGTCTTTCTTTACCGATACACAGGTTACAGACGGCCTTTGCCCCGATTGCGGAAGACCTGTAACCAAGACGAGCGAAGAGGCATATTTCTTTAAGATGAGCAAATACGCCGATGCACTTATGAAGCACATTGAGGAAAACCCCGACTTTATCCAGCCCGAAAGCAGAAAGAAGGAAATGGTAAACAACTTCTTAAAGCCGGGACTTCAGGATCTTTGTGTTTCCCGTTCTTCGTTCAAATGGGGCGTGCAGGTGCCTTTTGACGAGGACCATGTAATCTATGTGTGGATAGATGCACTTTCCAACTACATCACAGCACTGGGATACTCCGTAGACGAAAAGGGAGAGCTTTATTCCAAGTACTGGCCTGCAGATGTGCACATCATAGGCAAGGACATTTTGCGTTTTCATACTATCTACTGGCCCATTATCCTTATGGCACTGGGCGAGCCTCTTCCAAAGCAGATATTCGGTCATCCGTGGCTGCTGTCGGGAGGGGACAAGATGAGTAAATCCAAGGGCAATGTGCTCTATGCAGATGACCTTGTGGCACACTTTGGCGTAGATGCCATAAGATACTATCTCTTAAGAGAAATGCCCTTTGCACAGGACGGCACCATCACGCTGGAAACCATTATTGCCCGCTACAATGCTGACCTTGCAAATACACTGGGCAACCTTGTAAACAGAACCGTTGCTATGATAAACAAGTATTTCGGCGGAAAGATGGATACCAAGGTGGAATTTGGCGAATTTGATGACGAGTTAAAGGCATTTGCCATAGACACCGTAAAAGAAGTAAATGCCAAGATGGACGAACTAAAGGTTGCCGACTCCATAGAATGTGTAATTAACCTTGCAAGACGAAGCAACAAATATATAGACGAAACCATGCCCTGGGCACTTGCCAAGGACGAAAGCAAAAAAGACAGGCTGAAGGCGGTACTTTCTAACCTTACCGAAGCTATAAGATTTATAGGCGTGCTTATATCACCCTTTATGAGCGAAACCGCAGAAAAGATACTAAAGCAGATTAATGCCGAAAATACCGACTACGCATCTCTTGAAAGCTTTGAGATAAGGGATATATCTGTGGGACAGGCAGAGCCTCTTTTTGCAAGATATGACGAAAAGAAAAAGCTCGAAGAGGTAGAAAACGCCCTCTTTAAGAGCGAACCCGAAAAAGAAGAGGAAGAAGACAAGAAAGAGGAAATCTCCATAGACGACTTTGCCAAGGTAGAGCTAAAGGTTGGTCTTGTGCTCGAAAGCCAGAATGTAGAGGGTGCAAAGAAGCTTCTCGTATCCAAGATAAAAATTGGCAGTGAAGTAAGGCAGATAGTGTCGGGCATCGCAGAATACTACAAGCCCGAAGAACTTGTCGGCAAAAAGGTAGTTGTCGTAACTAACCTAAAGCCCGTAAAGTTAAGAGGCGTACTCTCCGAGGGTATGATACTTTGTGCCTCTAACGACAAGGGACTTTGTATAGTAACACCCGACGGTGACATTCCCGACGGTGCAGAGGTCAGATAACTATGCTCTTTGACACACACGCACACTTAAATGACGAGAGGTTTGACGGCGACAGAGATGCTCTTATTGCCTCGTTTAAGGACAACGGCATATCCTATGTATGCGAGATAGGTTTTGATATAGAGAGCTCTCTTAAGGCAAAGGCTTTAAGCGACAAATATGAATTTATATATGCGGCAGCAGGCGTTCATCCCCACGACAGCAAGGATATGAAAGATACGGATTTTGACACTTTGGAAAATCTGATGTCTTACCCCAAGGTTGTGGCACTGGGCGAAATCGGTCTTGATTATTACTACGACAATTCCGACAGAAGCATACAGAGAAAACGCTTTGCCGAGCAGCTCGATTTGGCAAAGAAAATCCAATGCCCCGTTATCATACACACTCGTGACGCTATGGCAGACACCATAGACATACTTAAATCTCACGGCAGCGGCGAGGGTATAATACACTGCTATTCAGGCAGCTGTGAGAGTGCCAAAATCCTTCTGGATATGGGGTATTATATATCCTTTGCAGGCCCTGTAACATTCAAAAATGCAAATTCGATTCTGGATGTAATAGCCTATGTTCCAAAGGACAGAATGTTAATAGAAACAGACAGTCCGTATCTTGCACCTGTACCATACAGAGGCAAGAGAAACTGTCCTGTATATGTGGCAGAAGTCGCAAAAAAGATTGCGCAGATTAAGGGTATGGACTATCAGGAGGTAGCTCATATCACAATGCAAAATGCAAAACAAGTTTATAAAATAGGTGATTTTGATGTTTAAAGATGCACTCAAGTTAAAAAAATTATCCACACTGAACCTATGCTTTATGGCGATGCTTGTCGCCATAACTATGGCACTGTCCTTTGTTTCGGGATATTTAAGGATCGGCAGTATGAGTAAGTTTAATGTAAGCTTTGTATCCGTATATATAGGCGGAGCACTCTTTGGCCCCGTTGCAGGCGGAGTAATCGGTGCCATGGCGGATTTTGTGTCGTGGCTTATAAACCCCACAGGGCCTTTTGTACCTGTGTTTACCGTCATTGAGTTTGTAAACGGCTTTTTGTTCGGCCTCTTTTTTTACACACCCAAAGATGTAAAAAGACCGATTAAAACAATAGTTTTGTGTGCCGCTTTGTGCGTTGTTTTGCAGTACGGTGTCAATGTAATAAGGACATACTTTCTGGCACATATGTATATGGGCGGCAAGTTCTATGCCGCATTTATAACCAGAATACCGTCTACTGTAATTATGGCGGTTGTAAAGTTTGTTGGAATAATACTTCTGGAGCCTGCAAAAAACAGGCTCAAAAAACTTGTGTAATAACAAAAGTGAGGCTTAAATAATGGACATATTTCATCTCACATTAAGACAAATGCTGATGATGTTTACTCTTATCGGGGCGGGCTTTTTTCTTAGAAAAAGAAAGCTCATTCCCGAAAGCTCGGGTACAACTATGGCAAGACTGGAAACGCTTGTTTTCACTCCTGCGCTGTCACTACACAATATGCTTACAAAATGTACGACGCAGACCTTTGCAAAGGATTGGGTTCTTATGCTGTACGGACTTTTGTTTGTTGTAGGTGCAATACTTGTGTCGTATCCTCTCTCTTCGCTTTTTGTAAGAAAAGCAGGCGAAAGCCCCGAAAAACAGTATCAGAAAAACATATACAAATACTCCATGACCTTTGCCAACTGGGGATTTATGGGTAACTTTTTGATACTCGGTGTATGGGGCGAGGACCTCTTCTACAAGTATTCGCTTTTTGGTCTTCCTATGACCATAGCTACATATGCGTGGGGACTTTCTATCCTTATTCCCAAGCAGGAGGGGGCAGATGCATGGACAAATTTCAGAAAGCGGGTTATCACACCGCCTCTTGTTGCGGTTGTCCTTGGTATCGTTTTGGGACTTGTCGGTGCTACTAAATACATACCCGACTTCTTTATAAGTGCATTCGAAAAGGCAGGTCAGTGTCAGGGCCCTGTGGCAATGGTGCTTGCAGGCTTTGTAATAGGCGGATACAATTTCAAAAGGCTCATCACAAACAAAAAGGTCTACCTTGCATCTGTTATGCGTCTAGTAGTAATTCCGTCTGTTATGCTCTTTATTCTATTGGGCTTAAATGCCTCCAAGGAAGTTATGATACTTGTGCTTGTGGCGTATGCTACTCCGCTTGGACTAAACACCATTGTATTTCCCGAAGCATACGGCGGAGATGCCAGAACAGGTGCATCTATGGCTATGATTTCGAGTATACTTTCGGTAATTACCATTCCCATTATGTACCTTGTGTTTATAGTGCTTATGTAGTGCGTTTTTGAGGTGATGTGTATGAATAATACCAAAAAAGTCAAAGTAGGAAACATCTTTATTGGCGGAGGCGAGGATATTGCCATACAGTCTATGTGCAATACCCGTACTTCTGATGCCCAAGCTACAATAGAGCAGATATTGTCTTTGGAAGAGGCAGGATGCGACATAATCCGTGTTGCAGTGCCCGACGAGGACAGTGCCAAAGCCATAAAGGAAATCAAAGAAAATATACATATCCCCCTTGTTGCAGATATACACTTTGACTGGCATCTTGCCATAAAGAGTATGGAAAACGGTGTGGACAAGGTTCGCATTAACCCCGGTAACATCGGCAAGGAAGAGGGAGTACGCCTTGTGGCAGAGTGTGCCAAATCCTATGGAGTGCCCATCCGCATCGGTGTAAATACCGGCTCTATCGAAAAGGAGCTTCTGCAAAAATACGGGCCGACACCCGAGGCTATGGTAGAAAGTGCCAACAGGCACATCGATATGCTTTTAAAGTATGATTTTGACGATATAGTGGTGTCGCTCAAGGCATCGGATGTAAACAAAACGATTGATGTGTATCGCCTTATGGCAAAAAGCTGTCCCTATCCTTTGCACCTGGGAGTAACAGAGGCGGGGACATTTCTTGGCGGAACGATTAAATCCGCTATCGGAATAGGCTCACTTTTAAAAGACGGCATAGGCGATACGATAAGGGTGTCGCTGACCGATGACCCCGTAGAAGAGGTAAAGGTTGCCAAGCAGATACTAAAGGCTCTCGATTTAAGGAAGAATATGCCCACCTTTATTTCGTGTCCCACCTGCGGCAGAACAAATATAGGGCTTATCCCCCTTGCAAAGAGGGTGGAGGAGTATCTGGAAAATGTGAACAAATCCATCACCGTTGCCGTAATGGGTTGTGCCGTTAACGGTCCAGGTGAGGCGAGAGAGGCAGATATAGGAATTGCCGGCGGAAACGGCGAGGGACTGATATTTAAAAAAGGCTCAATCATAAGAAAAGTCCCCGAGGAGTGCCTCTTTGACTGCCTTAAAGAAGAAATAGATAATATGTGAGGAAAAAAGCAAATGTCACCTACCAACTACAAATTGGAAAATTTAATAAAAGGTGTATCCGTTCCCAAAGAGCTCGAGAATACGGCGGTTTATCAGACTAATGCCGACTCTTCGAGCCGAAAGATGACGGTGACCGTAGTTTCGGAGGAAATAATCCCCTATGACATCATAGAGGATTACAAAAAGGCAGTTTGCAGCAAATTTTCTCTAAACGAATTCATACTTCGTGTTAAATACGAAAATGTATTTTTGGACGAAATTGACATAGACCTTTATTACAAAAATCTGGTTTTCTATGTAAACGAAATTATCGGCGGTGTAAGGCATCTGTTTCTGGACTCCTTTGCAGAGTATGATGGGGGGGTTCTCCGTATCCACTGCAAGTACGGCGTGGAGATGCTTGGAGTGCTTAACTGCAAGGAAACCATCTGCCGACTTGTAAAGGCACAGCTTAATGAGGATATCGAGGTTGTCTTTGTAGACGACAGCGACGAAAAAGAGATGCAACGCCTCAAAGAAGAAACCCTTAATTCCCTTAAAATTGCACCTCCGCCAGCTCCTTTGGAGGTATTTCACAAAGGCGAGGATATCCCCGCCGAAGAAAAGAAAGAAAATGTCATCTACGGCAAGGATATATCTTCGGATGCTCTGTGCAAAATAAGAGATATCGCCGAGGATATGAAATCTGTTGTCACCGAGGGCGAAATAATCAAGCTCGACACCCGCGAACTAAAGAGCGAAAAGACGCTCTTTACCTTTATAATTGCAGATAATGTAAGTGCCTATTCGTGCAAGGCGTTTTTGCCCAAAACCAAGGCAAAGGCAATCCTTGGCGAAATAAAAAAGGGTATGTATGTAAAGGTAAAGGGAAATGTCCAGTACGATAACTTTTCCAAAGAAAATGTGCTTATGGTAAATTCCATAAACAAAGCCAAAAAGAAAAGCCGTATGGATAACAGCGAGGAAAAGAGAGTAGAGCTGCATATGCATACCAAGATGAGCACAATGGACGGTATGACAGAGGCAAAGACACTTATCAAGACCGCAATGGACTGGGGTCACAAGGCGATAGCCGTTACCGACCACGGAAATGTACAGGCTTTCCCCGAGGCTATGCATACAGCAGGCGACAAAATCAAGGTTATATACGGAGTTGAGTGCTATCTTGCAGATGACAGCACCAATGCCGTTTCGGGTACGGCAAAAATGGCTCTTGACGGCAAGTTTGTTGTATTTGATATAGAAACTACTGGTCTTCGTGCGGACAAGGATGCCATCACCGAAATCGGTGCGGTCAAGGTGGAAAACGGCGGGATAACCGAGCGTTTCCAGACCTTTGTAAACCCCGAAAGACCCATACCGCACAATATCACAGAGCTTACGGGCATAACAGACGATATGGTCAAAAATGCACCCGTTATTTGTGATGCGTTAAAGGATTTTTATGCTTTTTGCGAGGGCTCGGTGCTCGTTGCCCACAATGCCTCGTTTGACACCTCGTTTATCAAAGAGGCATCAAAGAAAAACAATATGGAATACAAGTTTACCCATATAGACACATTGGAGGTTGCAAGGTGCCTCATTCACGACACCAAAAACCACAAGCTGGACACATTGGCAAAGTACTTTGGCGTAAAGCTTGCCAATCACCACAGAGCCATAGATGATGCCGCGGCAACGGGCGAGATTTTTATAAATCTTGTACAGCTTATGAAAGAAAAGGGCATAGAGGACATTTCCGAAATAAATGTTTCCCTTTCGGGCAAGGCAGATGTAAAATCGCTCAAAACCTATCACTGCATACTCCTTGTAAAAACGCAAAAGGGTATGCGTAATCTCTATGAGCTTATAAGCAAATCGCACCTTGACTATTTTTACAAAAGACCCAGAGTTCCCAAGAGCCTTCTCCAAAAGTACAGAGACGGCCTCATCGTAGGCTCTGCCTGCGAGGCGGGCGAACTATACCGCACAATACTCGAAAACCCCTACAATCTGGACTACGACGGTATAATGAGTCTTGTGAATTTTTATGATTATATGGAAATACAGCCTCTCGGAAACAACGCCTTTTTATTAAGAGAGGGCAGAGTGGACAGCGTAGAGGACTTAAAGTTTATAAACAAATCGATAATAGAGCTTGCCAAAAGGGCAAACAAAAAGGTCGTTGCCACCTGCGATGTGCACTTTTTAAACCCCGAGGACGAGGTTTACCGCAGAGTGCTTATGGCAGGGCAGGGCTTTGAAGATGCAGACCAGCAGGCACCTCTGTATTTAAGAACTACCGAAGAGATGCTAAAGGAATTTGAATATCTTGGCGAGGAAACGGCGCGCGAGGTTGTAATTACCAATACCAATCTCATTGCAGATATGATAGACGACGGCATCGTTCCCGTTCCTCCCGACAAGGCACCGCCCGAAATACCCAACTCCGACGAAATACTGCGTTCGAGTACCTACGAAAAGGCAAGAAGGCTCTACGGCGAAGACTTGCCGCAGATTGTAAAGGACAGAATAGATGTAGAGCTTAACTCCATAATATCAAACGGATATTCCGTGCTCTATGTTATTGCACAAAAGTTAGTTAGAAAATCCAACTCCGACGGCTATGTCGTAGGCTCCAGAGGTTCGGTTGGTTCTTCGCTTGTGGCATATATGAGTGACATCACCGAGGTTAATTCGCTCTGTCCGCACTATGTGTGCCCCGTTTGCAAGCACTCCGAGTTTATTAACGACGGCTCGGTGGGCAGCGGATGCGATATGGAAGAGAAGACCTGCCCCGAATGCGGAGAAAAGATGCTAAAGGACGGACACGACATACCGTTCGAAACCTTCCTCGGATTTTCGGGAGACAAAGAGCCTGATATCGACCTTAACTTTTCGGGAGATTATCAGGGCAGAGCACACAAATATATAGAAGAGCTTTTTGGAAGCACGCATGTATTCAGAGCAGGAACCATAGGCACCGTTGCCGAAAAGACGGCATACGGCTTTGTTAAGAAATATTTCGAGGCCAAGGGTCAGTACATAACCAACGCCGAGATAGAACGCCTTGTCAAAGGCTGTACAGGTGTTAAGAGAACCACAGGTCAGCACCCCGGCGGTATAATAGTAGTGCCAAAATCCAGAGATGTGCACGAGTTTTCGCCCATTCAGCATCCCGCAGACGATGCCGACAGCGGAATTATCACACTGCACTTTGACTACCATTCGATAGATACCAACCTGTTAAAGCTCGATATTCTCGGCCACGATGACCCTACCGTTATCAGAATGTTAAGGGATTTAACGGGCATTGACCCCGTAGAAGTCCCTATGGGTGACGAAGGCACGATGAGCCTTTTTACAGGTACAGAGGCACTTGGCGTAAAACCCGAGGACATAGGAAGTCCAGTGGGTACATTTGCCGTACCCGAGTTTGGCACCAAGTTTGTCCGTCAGATGCTTGTGGATACCAAGCCCACCACATTTTCCGAGCTTGTTCGTATATCGGGACTTTCGCACGGAACAGATGTGTGGCTAAATAACGCCCAGGACCTCATCCGTCAGGGAATATGCACCCTTAAGGATGCCATCTGTACCCGTGATGATATTATGGTATATCTCATACATCACGGTGTGGAAAACGCCAAGGCGTTCAAGATAATGGAAAGTGTTCGTAAGGGAAAAGGTCTTACCGAAGAGCAGGAGGCAATTATGAGGGAAAATGATGTCCCCGACTGGTACATCAAATCCTGCAAGAAGATAAAATATATGTTCCCCAAGGCACACGCCGTTGCCTATGTAACCAGTGCCTACAGAATAGCCTACTTCAAGGTGCATCATCCCAAGGAGTTCTACTGTGCATACTTTACCGTAAGAGCAGACGAATTTGACTCCGAGGTAATGGCACAGGGATTGGATAGTGCCAAGGACAATTTGAGAATGTTCGAAGCCAAGGAAGCCGCCAAGGAAATAAGCGACAAAGAGGCAAGAATGATTACAATTCTGGAAGTTGCGGTGGAGATGTACGCCAGAGGGATTACCTTTGACAAGATAGATTTGTACAAATCGCATTCCACAAAGTTTTTGCCCACAGAAACAGGCATCATACCGCCTCTTAATGCTCTGCCGGGCGTTGGTACAAATGCGGCAAAGGCCATCGAAGAGGCAAGGCAAAAGGGCAAATTCGACTCCATAGAGGACTTGCAGCAGCGTTCCAAGGTCAACAAGACAGTTCTTGAGGTTATGCGCAAATCGGGGATATTAGACGGTATGCCCGAGAGCAGTCAGATGGATTTCTTTTCGATGATATAGAAAAACGGTGATTTTATGACAGACAAAAGGATAGTGGATACACTTTTGCCCATTACCGAAGAAGAAAGAAAATTATTAGACGGCGGCACCTCAATAGACACAAAGCTGTATATGGAAAGTGCCGCCAATGTGGTAAACAGCCGAAAGCTTTTGGACAGCGGTAAACTAATTACCTTGAGACCGCACACGAGGTTTGCTCCTTTTCCCGAGCACACGCACGATTATGTGGAGGTTGTCTATATGGTAAAGGGCACAACCACCCATATAATTAACGGCATAGAGATACTGCTGGGAGAGGGCGAGCTGCTTTTTCTCGGTCAGAGTGTGCGTCAGGCAATCAAAAAAGCAGGCAAAGACGATATCGCGGTAAACTTTATCGTGCTTCCCGAGTTTTTTGGCTCCAGCCTTTCTGTGATAGGAGAGCAGGATTGTCCGCTAAAGAGATTTATAGTAGACTGTCTTTGCGGTGGAAAAAAGAGCGAGGGCTATCTGCACTTCAAGGTGTCGGATGTGCTTCCTGTGCAGAATTTGGTGGAAAACCTTATCTGGACATTAATTACCGACACCCCGAATAAGCGAAGCACCAACCGTCTTACGATGGAGCTTTTGTTTTTGCAGCTTTTAAACCACACCGAGTGCATCAGCTATGCCAAAGGCGATGACGAAATAACCGTAAAGGTATTAAGACATCTCGAGGCAAACTACCAGAGCACAACTCTTAATGAGACGGCATAGCTGTTCCACCACGATGCGAGCTTTCTCTCCAGAGAAATCAAGCGAAAGACAGGCAAGAACTATATAGAGCTTGTACAGGAAAAGAGGCTTTCGCAGGCGGCGTTCTACCTAAAGACCACCAATATGAAGATAGCTGACATATCACGCTCGGTAGGGTATGAGAATGTAAGCTTTTTCCACAGAATATTCCAAAAAAAATTTGGGTTAAGCCCCAAAAAATGGCTCTTTGTCAATAGTTGGGGTCAAAATTGAATAATGGAATTTTTGATGGCAGTTGCAGTTTATGCAGCTGCCTTTCCAGTGTTTGATTTTTTGTAGTTAAACATATGTAGTATTCTTTTTCTGAATCTATTAAAATTACGGTATCCGTAAGCGTTTCTTTTTAAAACTTTAATTTTGTTGTTGCATCCCTCGGTAAAGCCGTTGGTGTATGGATAATCAAATGTATTAAATATGGATTTAGACCAGTTTTGCAGTGTTGTAGCACATTCTTGATAATCTTTTAATCTACTGTTTTGAGCTATTAAAATCCATTTGGAAAGTAGGTCTTTCCCTTTGCTTTTGTCTTCACAATCAAGCACTTCATAGAATAATTCTTTTAAATAATAGGCACTTCTTAAATCATCATTAAAGTACAGGAGATATTCAACCTGTTCTAATTGTTTGGAATTCAGCTTGTTTCTACGCATTGTTAATACTCTTTTTGAGTGCTTAAATAGTAGTCTGTTTTCTTTTCCATATTTCTTTTGGATTCTCTTCCTCACTCTTTCAAATGCCCAAATTATCTGCCGTATATAGTGGTATTTATCAACTAATTGGGTAGCTTCTTTTAGGTATATTTCGGATAGCTCTGAATATGGTTTCCACATATCACTTACAAAGAATTTAACTGCATTTCTTTCGTCACGATTCCATTGCTTTAAGTATGAAACGAGGTGACTTTGCTTTCTGTCAGGTAATATATCCAACACTGTTCCATCAGCGGGATTAGTGAGTATTACTTGATATTTTTCTTTTCCTGTGTTACCTTTAAATTCATCAATAGAAAGTACCTTTGGAAGTTCTTTGGGTACATCATAAGCTAACATATCAAAGAAACGAATAATAGTGGAAACAGATAAATTAACTTCTTTAGCGATACTTGTAAAAGACCTTTCAGATTCTGTTTTCTTAAATATCTCATTGATTAAGCGTAGAGTAACACGATAATATTTAGGTGCAAATGAATTATCTTCGGCAAATCTTTTTCCACAATGCTTACATACATATCTTCTGTGGTTGTGGATGAGAGTAACATGTTTTCCAAAAGCAGATATGTCTTTGATTTTTCGCTTTCGGTAATCGTGAAT